>CAXXGR010000010.1:0-537209 GCA_963678775.2 Kapaibacterium sp. (SeqCode) | reverse complement strand
TCAAAAATAATAATACCAAGAGAAGAATTCTTTAAAAATGAATTAAGAATAGCTTGATATTCAGTCGCAATATTGGAAGTATGGATATCATTACTGATATTTATCATGCCACCTCGGATTCTTTTTTGATCTGTTACTGTATTCGTATAAAGATAAGCGTGCATATTTAAGGTAATTTCTGAAGAATTGTAATAAATTTTTATATTAATAGAATCATTGCTTCCATTTAATACTAGTTGCTTCCATTCTTTATAACGGATTAAATCAGCATCAGAAATATAAGATTCAAAACTATCATGTTTATTAGAAAAGACATCACTATCTATTTTTAACTTCGTCTTAGAATTCTTTCCTATATAGGAATATTTTTCTAGTTTATAATCATATTCAAAAGGAACATAACCCATTTTTTCAAAAGGAACATACCATAAATTATTTGTATTATGCTTACTCTTATTTATTACTTGACCTTTGACTACAATATAATTATCTTTGTTACTAAATATTTCTAATACTAATTCAGTATAAGTATTATCATCTTTCACCAATATATTGGTATTATACGTTATTTTATTCTGTCTAAAAAGTAGATATTTATCTTTATTCCCACGATTAATCTCATCCGCATTTACATTGAATAAATCTTCAAGCTGATTTGTTGTAAATAGTTTATTAGCTAATACATTTTTATATATAATTTGGCTATTTTTATCAGCAATGATAAAGACTTCAGTACTGCTTAAATACTTTTCAAATATTATAATTTCGTTTTTAAGTTTATTTGGAATTTTCAACATATTTAATGCCTTATCTTGCGAATATATTTTACAAAGTTGATCATGTTTAAAACAAATTCTATTGTTTTTTAATAAAAACTTGCAACTAAGTATGGAACAAAAATTCTCACATTATTTAGACTAATGTAAGGGAGTTTAAGTTTACTAAAATATTAGCAAATAATTCTAACTTTTTCCACATTTGAAGCGAATCATATTTCATCTCAACTATTTTTTCACAATACCAATAATTTATACTTGTATATTATTCTCTTTTAATCTATCTTTGTTTCCTTAATTACATATTTTATAACAATGCGGCATAATGTTATGATCTCTTTAATCTACTTAATTCCAATAGCAGGTATTTTAGGGCTTGCTTTTACTGTTTTCAATTACAAATGGGTATCTTCTCAACAAGAAGGCTCCGAAAAAATGTCACAAATCTCTAAATATATTAGTGATGGTGCTATGGCTTTTTTAAAGTCAGAATACAAAATACTTTTCTTATTTGTTTTTTTAATTGCAATTCTACTTGGATTGCAAGGTTCATTGCAAGATAAATCACATTGGTTTGTAGCAATTTCGTTTGTTGCCGGAGCAGTTTGTTCAGCATTTGCTGGCTATATAGGTATGAAAGTAGCAACTAAAGCTAATGTGCGAACTACAAATGCAGCACAAACATCATTAAATAAAGCACTAAACGTTGCTTTTAGAGGTGGCTCTGTTATGGGGATGGGAGTTGTTGGTTTAGGAGTATTGGGTTTAAGTACTCTATTTATTCTTTATGCAAACTATTTTGACGCTTTAGGTTTGGATAGCAAAAACTCTTTAGAGACAGTAATCACTGTAGTAACTGGCTTTTCGTTTGGAGCCTCTTCAATTGCACTATTTGCTCGAGTTGGAGGAGGTATATATACCAAAGCAGCTGATGTAGGTGCTGATCTTGTAGGAAAAGTAGAAGCTGGCATTCCTGAAGACCACCCTCTAAACCCTGCTACTATTGCTGATAATGTCGGCGATAATGTTGGTGATGTTGCAGGTATGGGAGCTGATTTATTTGAGTCTTACGTCGGATCTATTATAGCAACGATGGTACTAGGCACTGCATATTATTCTGTTCCTGAAATGCAAACAACTGTGTTTGGAGCTCTTTCTGCTGTTCTATTGCCACTCTTTCTATCCTCTTCAGGCATTTTGGCATCCATTTTTGGTACCTTCTTTGTAAAAGTAAAAGAGAATGAAAATCCTCAAAACGGGTTAAATAAAGGAACTTTTTTAGCTTCTGCACTTATGATAATTGTATCCTATTTTTTAATAACGTGGATTATGCCTTCAAAATTCATGTTTGATGACCCGCTTTATGGAAATACTTATGAAATAACTTCTTTAGGGATATTTTTTGCTACCATTATTGGTTTGATAGCAGGAGTTGGAATTGGTCTAATAACAGAATATTATACCGGATTAGGAAAAAAACCTGTTCGCATGATAGCAGAAAAATCTATTACCGGTCATGCAACAAATATAATAGCAGGATTAGAAACAGGCATGATGTCTACTGCTGTTCCAATTTTACTAATTGCTTTATCTATAGTAGGCTCTTTTCATTTTGCTGGATTATATGGTATAGCGATAGCGGCTGTAGGTATGCTTGCTACTACAGGTATTCAATTAGCAGTAGATGCTTACGGTCCTATCTCAGACAATGCCGGCGGGATTGCTGAAATGGCAGAACTACCTCATAGTGTAAGAAAAATAACAGATAAACTTGATGCTGTTGGTAATTCAACTGCTGCAATAGGAAAAGGATTTGCTATTGGCTCTGCAGCACTTACAGCATTGGCCTTATTTGGTGCTTTTATGACTGCAGCTCATATCCAAACAATAGATATATCAAAAGCTAATGTAATGGCTGGTTTATTTATTGGTGGTATGTTACCATATGTGTTCTCTGCTCTTTCAATGGGTGCCGTTGGTAGAGCTGCGATGTCTATGATACAAGAAGTCAGAAGACAATTTGCCAATATACCTGAATTAAAAAAAGCCTTAGAAGTCCTTAGGAAAAATGAAGGAAAAGAATTATCTTCATGGAATGCTTCTGATTTAGAAATATATCATAAAGCTGATGGAAAAGCAGAATATGCAAAATGTGTAGAAATATCTACCAAAGCATCTATTCGTGAAATGATTTTACCTGGACTCTTAGCTGTTATAGTACCTGTATTTATTGGTTTTGTCTTTAAAGCTGAAGCATTAGGAGGCTTGCTTGCTGGCGTAACTGTTTCCGGTGTGTTATTAGCAATATTCCAATCAAATGCAGGTGGAGCTTGGGATAACGCTAAGAAAATGTTTGAAGAAGGTATAACAATTGATAATATACATTATAAAAAAGGCTCAGAACCTCATAAGGCTGCCGTTACAGGCGATACTGTAGGTGACCCTTTTAAAGATACTTCAGGTCCGTCGTTAAACATCTTAATTAAACTTATGTCAATTGTATCTTTGGTAATTGCGGCATCAATTTAGTTAAATATTCTTTTACAAAAAACGTCATATAAAAAATTATATTAACAAGGAGAATTTCAAATGAAGAAAATATATCTTTTGCCTTTAGCAGCTACAATGCTGTTTTCATGCAACGACAAAGCTCAAGTACAAAATGTGCCTGAGGGTGTGCATCAGATTGTCGTTACACAGACCACTCCAGCGACAAGATATTCGGTTATGGAAGTAAACGAAAAAGATAGCAAATACTGGATATCAACATCCCCAATTGATGTTAAAGTTGGCGATACTTTATACTATACAGATGCTCTAAAACAAATGAATTTTGAAGTTAAAGAATTAGATAAAGTATTTGATGAGTTATTCTTGGTTAATGATATCAGTAAAACTTTAAATACTAATACTCAAGCAATGCAAGGCGAAATGAAACACCCAAATACTCAAACAGGTTTTAATTCAGATATACAAATTGAGCTCCCTGAAGGTGCAGTGTCTATTGCTAATGTTTTTGATAATCCTGATTCTTATGTTGGTAAAGTAGTTAAGTTAAAAGGTAAAGTAACTAAATTTAATGAAGCTATATTGAGTACAAATTGGATACATATTCAAGATGGTACTGGTGATAAACAAAAAAATAACTTCGATATAACTATTACTACTAAAGATGCTGCTGCTGTTGGTGATGTTATTGTAATAGAAGGTATATTGAATAAAGATGTAGATTTTGGATCAGGTTATAAGTATAATTTAATTGTGCAAGATGCTACAATTAAAGAACATGTAACAGGCAATGGAGCAAAAATCTAAAGTATTTTTGTATTGTTTATTTCATTTTTATTTGAGTCGGAGGAGCGTGATTTCTCACGCTCCGACTACTTGTAATAAAGTAATTGCAACATAGATTATCAATCATTTTCCCATTATATTGCCAAACTATTCCCTCTAAAAAGTATAGTCGGGAGTACCTCCCTCGCATAAAAGCCGGACAATACAAAAAATCCCTACCCAGTAGAACTGAATAGGGATAAAAACATTCTTTATAATTTACTGATTACCAGATTTCTGCGCGTTCTTCAGGAGCGATATACATTTTATCGCCATCTTTAACATCAAATGCTTTATAGAATTCAGGGATGTTTACAACACCACCGTTTACTCTGTATTTGCCGGGAGAGTGTACATCTTCTTTGATGCGTTTCATCAACTCTTCGTCTCTGATGTTATTTCTCCAAATTTGTGCATAAGAAAGGAAGAATCTTTGCAATGGAGAGAAGTCTTTGATTTTTTGGTCGTTTTTCCATTCATCAGTTTTTTGGAAAGCTGCTAATGAAAGTGTTAAACCACCATTATCCGCAATGTTTTCACCTAAAGTCATTTTACCGTCAAGGTGTAAATCATTGATAGGAATAAAAGCTGCATATTGATTAACTAAAATTGAAGTTTTATCTTCAAATGCCTGTGCATCTGAATCAGTCCACCAGTTTTCTAAATTACCCTTAGAGTTATATTTACAACCTTGATCATCAAATCCGTGAGTCATTTCATGACCTATAACAACACCAATTGCACCGTAGTTAACAGCATCATCAGCTTCTAAGCTGAAGAATGGAGGCTGAAGAATTGCAGCCGGGAACACGATTTCGTTCATTGTTGGGCTGTAATAAGCATTAATTGTTTGTGGAGTCATTCCCCAATCATCTCTATCAACAGGTTTACCTGCTTCGTCAATATTGTCTTTTACAGCAAATTTTGAAGCATTAAGTACGTTTTGAAGATAGTTATCAGTGATTTCAATTGAAGAATAATCTTTCCATTTATCAGGGTAACCAATTTTAGTATTCATTGTTTCCAATTTAGCCATTGCATTTTTCTTAGTTTCTTCAGACATCCAAGTCAATTTTTGGATTCTGTCTTTGAAAGCTAATTTCAAATTACCAACTAATTTCAACATTCTTTCTTTTGCTTCAGCAGGGAAATATTTTTCTACATAAATTCTACCAACTGCTTCACCTAAAAGACCGTTTACATTGCTAAGAACTCTTTTCCATCTTGGTTTCATTTCAGGAGTACCGGAAAGAGTTTTACCATAGAAATCAAATCTTGCTTGTACAAATTCATCAGACAAGTAGCTCATTGATTCTCTAGCAATGTTCCATTTCATATAATTTTGCCAATCTTCGACTTTAGTATCTTTAACCATATCGTTGATTTCTTTAACAAAACCAGGTTGGCGAACATTCATATAATCAGTAACGTTTGTTCCTAAGATCTCGAAATATGCATCCCAGTTGATATTAGGATAAGTAGATTTAAGTTTAGCAAATTCAAATCCATTGTAAGTGTTTGCAGGATCTCTTCTTTCATTCATTGTCATAGAAGCTTTAGCTAATCTTGTTTCAAAATCCATGATTGATTTTGCAATTTTCGCAGCTTCAGCGTCGTTATGACCAAAAAGTTTAAGAGAAGTATTGATAAATTTTACATATTCAGTTCTGATTTTTTCAAATCTGTCATTTTGTTCTGTGTAATAATCTCTATCAGGAAGCCCCAGACCTGATTGGTGTAAATGGAAAATTACGTTATCAGAATTTTTTTCATCCTGCATAGCCCATACACCGAAACCGGAAGAAATACCCATCATGTGCAATTTTGCCATAGTAGGGATAATATCATCAGAAGTTTTTGCAGCTTCAATCATTTCGAAATAAGGTTTGATTGGAGTCGCACCTAATTGATTGATTTTTTCAACATCTAAACCAGATTTATAGAAATCACCAATTTGCTGATTAACTGTACCTTTTTTGCCACTTTTTGCTGCAGCTTCTTCCATAACTATTTTCAAGTTATCATTAAGTTGTTCGTTAATCACATTAAATGCAGACCATCTGCTTTCTTCTTCCGGAATTGGATTATTTTTAAGCCAAGCACCGTTTACATATTGGTAAAAGTCTTCTGTAGGTTTTACAGTTAGATCCATATTTGCAGGATCGATTGCATTGTTGTCTTGAGCAGAATTCAATTTTTTATCTGTGCAGCCAGTTGTTAAAACTGTACCAACTAATGCAACTGCGCAAAATAATTTTGCTCTTTTTACAATATTAAACATAAATACACCTTTATAATGATGAAATCTCATAACAGAGAAATACGAAAAAAGTTTTTTAAAGTTACGAAAAAAAAGTTGAAAATAAATATTGCTACTTGGCAATATAATTGTATTTTTGCGTCTATATATCTGAACATTTAACAAACACTAAAGGTGATACGATGGAATTTTTGACAAAAGAAACTTTTATGTCAAAAGTATTTGATTACGAAAATAAGAAAGAATGGGAATTTGCGGGCGATAAACCTTGCATTATTGATTTTTATGCAGACTGGTGCGGCCCTTGTAAAATGATTGCTCCCATACTGGATGAATTATCAAATGAATATGAAGGCAAAGTAGATGTTTATAAAATAGATACTGAAAAAGAACAAGAACTTGCTTCTATATTTGGAATCAGATCCATTCCTTCTGTTTTATTTGTACCTGTTAATGACAAACCTCAGATGTCAGTTGGTGCTCTTCCAAAAGAAGGCTTCGAGCAAGCAATCAAAGATGTGCTTGGTGTTGAAAAAGACTAAAATAATATATTTAATTTTGGGGAGATTTAATGTCTCCCCTTCTATCTTTTTGGAATAATATGAAAACCTATCAAAAAATACTGCTTGGCATGTTAGCCGGTGCTGCTTTAGGATATGCATACTACTATTTTATTGGCTGTAATTCCGGTACTTGCCCCATTACTTGGTATATAAGTACTTTATATGGTGCTTTTACGGGGGTTGTTGTTGCTATTCCAAGTAAAAAGAGACTAAAAGATGGCAACTAAAATTGATGATAGTATATATATTGAAGATTTAGTAGAATTAGTCCCACAATCTATTGAAATTTTGATGAAATATGGTATTGCATGTATCAAATGTGGTGCTCCTATTTGGGGAACACTAGGTGAAAATATAAAAAGAGTAGGACTGTCAGAAGAACAGTTGGCTATAATTTTAACTGAAATCAATAGTTTTGCTCAAGATATATAAGATAATCGCACTTGAAGCAGCAACGTTTATAGAATTTATAGTCAAATCCATTGGGATATGCACCACATAATCTGATAACTGTAAAATATCTAAATCCACTCCCTCACCTTCAGAACCAAAAACGAAAATATGTTTATCTTTTGTATTTAGATTTTCAGTAAACAGGTTTATAGGTATTGAATTCTTACTTATTTCAATAGAGATTATCTTATAACCAATTTGTTTGAAATATCGAATTGTTTCACTACTCGTATTATTAGCTTTGGCTACCTTAGCATGAAACAAACTTCCTCTGGATACCACTATAGATCGTGAATAAAAAGGTGTGCAAGTTTTGCTGTCATAAATAATATTATTGAAACCAAAAGCTATCGCATTTCTAATAATAGATCCTACGTTTTCAAAATTTATGACACCGTTTAGAAACAAAATGTTGTTTTGAGTGGAGATTTCCTTTATTGACAAAGCAGAATATCTATATACAAATAATAAGGGCTTTCTAAGCTTATATCCTGCAATCTTATTGATTATATCCTTGTCTGCAAGAAAAACTTCTGTATTGTGAGATATACTAGTTTTATGTTGTTTGAATAACTCTTCAGTAGTTAATATGAAATCGATGCTGACTTTTGTAAGAATGGCTTGTTCAAAAAGAATAAGTCCCTCACAAACTGTTTTACCTTGCTCTAATAATAGAGTGCGCGTAGATTTAATATTTCTAAATAAATCTACACGCGAATCTGAAATGTCGTCTATTTTATAAAGTGTCATTTTTGTAGTATAAATGATTCTCGAAACTTACTTTGATTTATTCTAATATAGTAAATACCTGAGGATAAATAATGTAAATCTAAGCTATGTTTATAAGCTATATTCTTATTATTTGCTTCAAATACTTTGTCACCCAAAGAGTTATAAATCACAATATTATCTATAAGCTCAGGCGAAACAATGGATATGAATCCGGAACTTGGATTAGGAAATACAAACAAGTTTTTCGTGTTGTTCTCAGCCTCTATTGCAGTATTTTGATAATAGTATGGCTCTGAGAAAGTTGAACACATATATTCTGAAATATGTTCTACTTTATAACTACCGGTCTTTGTAAGTTTTAGAGTTAAATCAGTAGCATTTTCAATGGGCTTATCTTCAAAATACCATTGAATATCACATATTTGATTGTCTTCAGTATGACAATCCGAAGATCTGGCAATATTGGTATTTTCTATTAAAATAGAAGGAACAGCTGGCTTGTCTGCAACAAATATTGGTATAGATATACTATCTTTATAGCTATCATCTTCTAAATATTTAATAAGTGTTATATCTATAGCTCCTAAAGCATTACAAATAGCAAATGTTTTATGATTGTTAGGTTTATCAATATATATATCGTTTGATTGCCATTCGACATTATAATTCAATTGACCAGTTGATAACATAATAGTATCATTTTTACAATTTTCATAAGACACTTCAAATTCTAAATCTGGTATTGCATTTATAGTAACATCTAAAGTATTCTCAGCTGTGCATGGGTTAGAGTCGAAACTTGCTTTTGCATGTATTACACCTGCATCAGTATCTCCCCATTTCACTTGTATATAATCACCGTTTTGTTTTAAAATATCCCCCCCTTCAACATAAAGTTTATAATCGAAATGTTTTGGAGAAGTAATTAATTGATACTCTTCTATACATTCAATACAAGAATTAACAGGGCCAATAATATCTATGCTACCGGAATTATTGTCTATATAAATGTCTTTTTGCAATGTAGCACTACAAGCATTATTAAAAATTAGTTCTGCTCGTAAAATCCCCTCCGAAGCAGTTGTTATTTCAAGATTCAAATTGTCACCTACATAATCATCATTGAAATACCAATCAATGCTGGCAATTCCATTCAAATTATTCAAAGTGAAGTATGCTTCCTGTAAATAGCAAATGCTGTCATTCCCTTCTATATAGTAAACATCCTCTATGTTTGAGCTTAAAGGATAAGAATAATTGTAAACACAGCCATACTCATTGTCAAGAAATTCAAGGTCTATAGATAAGTCATTTGCATTTTCGTCCCATTTTATGATGAAGGAATCGTTGGTTTGACTTATAATAGAGCCTCCAGTAATATTTACATCTAAATCAAAATTAGTATTTTTATCTATAGAATACTTATATTCTTTAGTAAAATCGCAGACATAAAAACTGCCATCTATTCTGTAATTAGGCTCATTATGATATGAAATCGGAAACGAGATATTTGATTTGCATCCTGTTGTAGGACTCTCTATTTCTAAAAGTAGGGTTGGATTATCATCATTCCATTTAATATCTACATAGAAACCATTATCCTTGCCTACTATAGTTCCTCCTGTAGCATACCATTTGTAAATAACTTTATTATTTAGAACTGTTTTATATTGATTTGTTGAAGTCCTACAAACAGTATATAAACCTTCGACTGCAGGCACAGAAGGACCTTGTAACACTTCTATAGTTGCATAAGAAGTATCTTTACAACCTGAGGATTTATGCTCTATAATCATCATTACTGTTTGTGAACCGGATTCCAAGAACTTCAGTATACAATTCTCACCTTCTTGAGATATTATTTCTGCAGCAGTTGCAGACCATTCATAATTATAATCATCCAATGGAGCTGTGCTTAAAATTAATTCTTCATTAACGCAGACCTCTTGTGGTACGCCATATATTTCCGGAGCTTCAGGTTTAAATACCTCTATTGTTTTATTTGTGCTGTCACTGCACGAGTTATCACTGTTTTCAGATTTCAGACCAATAGTTATTATTCCTGCGGATTCAGTAGTAAAGATAAAAGTAGAGTCATTTTCAAGTATTACGTCTCCATTAGTAACTGACCAAGTATTATGTACTTCATATTCCGGCATAGGTGTTGTGACTATCACTTCTGAATTTTCACATACTGTATCTTGTACTTCAATAAACGCTATAGGCTGAGGACGAACTACAACTTCAAATTCAGTCGAATCTATGCAGCCGGTGACTGCATTTTCTGCAAATAATCTTAGAGTTGAAGTACCTAGGGTATCAAATTGAATTGTACAGTTGTCGTTATTTAGAATTTTGATCTTTGCGCCAAATGCTTTCCAAAAGTACATTAAATCTGAGTTCGGATTAGTAGTGTATACAAGTTTGGAATATTGGCAAACTGTATCATTTCCTTGTATTGGCTCTATACCCATTTCTAAAACTTCAACCTTTATTTCTGAAGAGTCTACACAAATACCATTTCTTTGTCTAACAACTACTTTGATTTGTTTAATACCTGTTTCGCTCCAGCGTACTCTAACATAGTTTGAAGTATCGGGATCAATCATTTCTGCTCCATCCATATACCATTTATATGAATAGTTTTGATTAAAAATAGTATGAAAATCATTATATGAATTTTCACATACAGAAATTGGTCCGTTTATTTGTGCTGTAGGTGCGTCAAGCACATTGACTATAGTTGAATCAAATGCTTCAAGATTATTAGCATCTCTAACTCTTAAAATATATTGATTAGTTTGCTGCGGATTAACTATTGTATAGCAGGTATCAAAAGTATGTATAAATGTTCCTTGTACCCATTCATAGGTATATGGAGGTGTTCCACCTATCGCTTCCCCTCCAATTTCCAATAATGAATTATTGCAAGTTATATACTCTTCAGGAATATCTAAAGTAGGAGGCTCAGTATTTGGAGTGCATAAAGCTTGATTTATAGCAGCTTGAATAATCGGAATACAGCGATCATGGAAATGCAAATTTATAGATGCTCCTGATTTTAAGTGGCAATAACTCATAATCGTACCTTCTGTAGGAACTGTTTGTACAAAACAGTCTCCATTTTCAGGTGTAAAGCATGAATCTATTGGAGGGTTCCAAGAGCAATTATGCGTATGAATAAGACCAATATTGTGACCTAATTCGTGAGTTGTTACATGCAAATCCCAATAGTAATCCATACTGGGATAAGAATAGGAGCCATATAAGCTCATAAATGAGTAACCCCAAAACTCATTACAAAGCTTACCTACCCAAGCTAATCCACCTTGGCCAACATGCCCTGATAATAATGATGCTACAGATCTATTATTATATGGAGAATTTGTCTTCCAATATTCTTTAAACTGAGTTAAAAGTGAATTGGCAGTGGAAGCAGTAAAAGGATCTTGAATAGTCCAAACATTTATATATGGAACTGCGATATGAACATTTGCATCTCGATTATAAATAGTGTTAACTGATGCCCATAAACCTAAAGCATATTGAACTACATAAATGCTATCATTCCCAAGAAGATTGTAAAATTCATGATCACAATCTAAAGCTACATTTACAGTTCGTTTATAAGATAATTTGGTATCATCATTATTTTTATCTTTATCAAAATCTGAAGAGTTATAAAGGTCTAATATTTCTTCTTCAAAAATTAGATTTTCTTCAAGATTATCAGTATTACAAAATTCTTTAAGTGGATTTTGTGTTTCGTCAACTTTAATAAACTTGTATTTATCTTTTTCTATTTTATTGATTACATAAACATTATCTTCCAACTCCAAAAAGCCAAATACATTATCGTCAAATATTGTTATTGAAATGATAGAATTAGAGATATCTTCTATGTATCCTTCTAAAAAAAAAGCCTCTTCAAATTGAAATTCTGATTTGTGATTTGTCTTGAATATAGTATTTGAAATATCAAAATCACTCTTTCCAAGTGTCAGCTTATACTCTTTTGAATCTAAAATTATAGATTCTGTTATTTGTGCATCGTCACTTTGATTATGATAATATTCTAAACCACTTCGTTTTAGAACAAAGGAATCATTCGAGTCAAATTGGAAAATTGACCCCGAACTGGCAAATAAACTAACTTGCAGAAAAATAAGAGAAATAAGTGTGTATATATATTTCATATCGTCTCCATTAGATTTTTAATTAGAGACTAATATAATAAATATTTGTTATAAATGGCTCTTATTTTTGATGAAGTAAAATGTATCATACAAAGCTCTTAGATATTCTTTGAACTGAATATCATAGTATTTTCTTGCATAAAAGATATAACTTAAGGCTATAGAAACATAAAACATAACTAACCCCATTGGAATTAACTGTGTAAAGCCCAAGTATCCTAAAATAAGGAATGACAAAGATGAAAGTGTAACAGATATCCCTGTTATTTTAGCAACTACTATCGGTTTTTCATCTGCATTTATTAGTCCTGCAATAGTTGTGAAAGGCAATGCTATTCCTGCTATGACTAATATTTTGAAAGAAGTCAGTATATCAATTAAATTAGATTCTATTTTATATTTTTCCGGGAGTATAACATTAATTAGAGTATCGAGCACACCTGTATATAAAACTATGGAAATTAAGATAAAAAATAAAAACATATATGAAATTGCTTTGGTGATAAGTACTTTTGCATTGTCAAGTTCACCTCTGGCTATATATTTGCGAGATAATGGATAAATAATACCATATATGGCAGATGTTAAATCTTCGAAACCTCTCATCAATATCTTAGCTCCGCTATAAATTCCGGCAACCTGAGCACCGGTATTTCCACCTAATGTAAATTGTATAATTAATGTATCTAATAGTTTAGGTACTGAATGTAATATCGAGCTTATTGCTATTGGTGTGTTGAAATTAAGTATTGTCTTGATTGGGATACTTTTTATCAAAGAAAACTTCCAGCTTTTATAAGTAAATAAATATCCAATGAGCGAACTAAACAAAGCTGAATAAAAATATATATCAAATAACGAATCTATGTCAAACAATATATTATCATCAAAAACTGCAGATAAATCAGAAAAAATAGATGTTTTAATTGCAACTATACTAATGGTGATAGCCCCAAAATAGCTTAAGTTAGTAAAAAATAGCTTTTTGTATTCCAAATCTCTATATAGAAATTTGATGCTAAAAAATCTGGGTATCATAGAGAAAATCATTAATGGCAGCAAAGACAATATAGTGATATATCTATCTTCTTGCATAATCCAAGCAATCTCTTCTTTAAATATGCTCGCAGGAATTGAAATTACTAAAGCTAATGACAGCAATATACCTACTGAAATTGTATTTACAAATGGGGCGTTGTTTTCATCTTGCCCATATTGTATGACACTTTGGAGAGCCAAACTATCAATAATTACAAATATAAAAGTATTAATAGAAATAAGTTGACTAAAGACACCCCAATCTGATACAGAAATGGAACTCATGATTATTTTAATTACTGCAATAGCAAATAGTACAAAAGTACCTTTATCTAATAATGTCCAAGCTACTTTGTCAATATTACCTGTTATTTTCATAGTATTCCTAAAGTTCAATTTTCCATTCAATATTTTTTTCGTGTGTTTCAAATTCTATATATAAAGCATTTTCCTTTTGCAGATAGCTTTTCGAGTATTGATATGCTTGTATTTTTCCACTATTGATACATTTGATAATGATTGTTTTATCTTTATGGGTTAGATAGTAATGAGCATCTGTTCTATTTATCTCGACTCCTGGCGCTAAAAAAAATCTTAAAGATTTGCAGCCGGATTTTTCGATGGTGTCACTACAAGAGATACTGTTTTCAGCAAAACTGATTTTGCGCATACATAATGAATTGAATGCTCCATGAGTAGCTGTAACATGTTTACTATTTGCTTCTATAAGTTTACTATTGGTTCTAACTTCTGATAACCAAAACAAATCGTCTTTACAGCCTGTGTCAAAAAGATTTTGTTCCTCACCTTTTATAATAAAAGTGTTGTGTAGGAACGAAGACCTAAATTTATTTCTTTCGCTATGGTACGCAGTATAATTGTAAGTTCCAGCATCTACTATGAATGGAATACCTTCTACCAATAGTTCAAAAGAAGTATGATCGTTGTGGTCGTGTCCGCCTTTACCATTTTGTCCAATTTTCCCACATCTCATAACAAAATCATAACAAGATGTTTTGTTAATATATATACCTGAGTCATTAAAATGTTCAAACTGAGTTGTTTCAGTTTCCAATCCAACTCTTTGAATAATATGTTGTTTTATCCTATCTATTTCACACGTTGGCAATATATTATATAAGTACCCACCATCATTATCGCCAATTTGAGGTATGTAATTGCCGGTGAGGAGTATTTTCTGAGATGCTTTTAGTATATTATTATAAGCTTTTTCAATATATTGAACTTTTATCATGATTTTATTTGAAATCTGTTCTTGATAATTAGAAAAAAGTTGAATAGCAAAGTTTAGCATTTCAAGAACAAAAAAGTGGTATGGTATTGAAGCTTCGAAATTTAAATTATCTTTATTGAACTGATAATCTACTTCATTCAATAATTCATTTATATATTTTACTATAGTATTTTCTTTATTCGGGTATTGATTAAAAAAGAAAGCACAAGATAAAACTCCAATAATATTTGCAAAGTAGTGATTACCCCTCATACCTTGGCTAAATTCCAAATTACTCTCAATATGAAGTCCATGTTGCAATATATAACTATAAACTATGTCTTGTTCATCTGCATTAAGCAGTTGAACACCATTCTGTTTGTAGAAACTCAAAACAAGTATTAGATTAATCGCTCTGATTGCAACATCCATTGATGTCATCCATTGAGTACCAAATCTTGGAGGATTAGCAATTATAAAATCTAATAGATATCTCTTTACTTTATTTTGCTCTTCAAAAGAATTATTATTAAATCCATGAATTGCTAACGGGAGCAAAAATTGCAATCTGCCAATTTCCCATGGAACTTTAATATCCGCACCATCATCTTTGCCATATTTTATATTTTTATACCACGCATGAGAATTCCATCTGTTTCCACTAATGTAATCAGTATCCCAATCTATTATCGTATCTGTATTTTCATAAAGTAGATTAAGTGATTGATATAATGACTTACTTGGGAATGGCAAAGACTTTGCTTGAGAGACTAAATCAACGGTATGACCAAACACATTAATTTTATTATGTAGAAGATTATCGATAAAATCACTTTCAGGTTCCAAGCAACTATTTAACGATATTTTAAGAGGCATAAACTCTAAATCACTCCAAAGGATATATGTAGAGTTCTTCCTATCTTTCGCCTCAGACAATTTAGAGGTAAAAGTGCTAATTATTTTTTTAAAAATCTTTTTGAAAAGAACTTTCTTTTCAATTTTTAAAGCTTTTTTGATATTTTTAGATAGATTCAAATTTTACCTATTGCAAAAGAAAATTATTTTGACTTTTAGTAGTCTATTTTGCATATTCCAAAAAACAAAATATAAGGAACTAAAATGAGTTTTGAAATCTCTAAAAGCAAAAACACATTTGATTACGAAATATTAATTCGTAGACGCGCAGAATCTGAATATGCTTCTTACTGCCCACAACTAAATTACATGCTTACAGGAGCAGAACACGAGGAAGTAGAAGATAAAATGAAAGCTTATATTGAAGAACATATCTCAAAATTAGGCAATGAAGATTAATATTGAAAATCTTTTTGATACCTTCAAAGGGCTAACTCTATATTCCGGGTTAGCCTTAGTTTTTTATTATCTAACCATTTTGCTTGATTTATCAGATTCCATCTTTACAAACGTGTCATACTCTTTGCTAATGGCATGGTTAATTAGCAACATTTTTCTGTATAAACGAAAACCCTTAAAACATATATTAAATTTTGATTGGTTTACTTGTACTAGAAACATATTTCTTGTGTTATCTCCTATTCTATTTTTCTTAGCAGTTCTTGCCGTTATGTATCTTTGCGGAAGTGACATTTCAAAAAATCCGAATTTTTCTTTTGATGGTTATTATCTCAGTATGTCTTTATTAATTTTCAAATTAGCATTGTTTGAAGAACTTATTTTCAGAGGCTTTTTGCTACAGTATCTCTCAGAAAAGTACAATACTCCTTTATTAGTATTTATTTCTTCTTTGATCTTTAGTATTTCTCATATCTTAAACCCTGAAATATCTTTCTTAGCAAGTTTGAATATCTTTCTTGCAGGCTCTTTTTTGGCGATTTTATATTTAAAGACACAAAATATCATTTTTACTACTGTCTTTCACTTCCTCTGGAACTTAGGCCAACAGTTTTTCTTAGACTCAGCAATAAGTGGTAACGACATTGGATTAAATTACTATAATATTGATAATACAGTTAATAATAATATATTTGATACGTGTATAATTAGTAAGTTCGGCATTGAAAGTTCAATAGTTACAACACTTTTTTTGATACTATTGGTTTATATCGTAGCTAAGTACAATAAATCCCCTTACTTAAACTCACTCTTCTATAAAAAGACGTATCGTTTATAATTATCTAAGGAGTATTGCCATGTCTGAAACACCTTCAAAAATGATAGATTTAGGATTTGAAGCTCCCGAATTTTCATTATTTAACCCACGCATTAATACAATGCAGAGCTTGAAAGAGCTAAAAGGAAAAAAAGCTACTGTCATTTTATTTATCTGTAATCACTGTCCTTATGTTAAAAATATTAACAAAGCCCTTGTTAAACTTACAAACCAATATTTAGATTCTGATGTGAATTTTATTGCTATTAATTCTAATGATGCAAACAAATACCCTGAAGATTCTCCTCAAAATATGGTTGCTGTTTCAAAAAACATGGGATATAGATTTCCATATCTATATGATGAATCTCAAGAAGTAGCAAAGGCTTATGATGCAGCCTGTACTCCTGATATTTTTGTCTTTGATAAAGACTTGAAATTGGTCTATAGGGGACAGTTTGATGACTCTAGACCAAATAATGATACTTATGCAACAGGTGCAACTTTGAATGATGTTTTACAAGCTATCATAAAAGGAAGATTGATTTCAAAGACTCAGATACCGAGTGTAGGATGTGGAATCAAATGGAAATAAATTTAGACCGTGTCAACCACGGTCCTTTTTTATAGTTTCTTATGAGCTCCATCGCAGTACGGTGCTTTTGCAGTCTTTTTGCAAGTGCATAACCACACTTCTTTTTCTTCTAATATATCAAACATTAGTGGTGAATAGCCAGGATGGTTTTTATGTTTTCCATCACAATAAGGCTGATTTGCAGATTGACCGCATGTACACCACCAATTTTTTCCAATCGGCGGAGTTGACTTGATTGGCTTCGTTATAAGCGGTTTTAATTCAGGCATAATGACATCCCATTATTTATAAGTTCATATACCTGAAAAACGACTAAATGATACGTATATTTTTAATTATTTACAATTTTTGTGATAAGCATTTGATTTAAATGCTCAGAGTATACTTGTATATAATAAATTCCGGATGGCAAATTACCTAAATCAAAATATTTTGATTTAGTATTATCTCCGTAGAATAAAATATGACCTAAAATATCATATATTGTGTATTTACAAGGGAATGACGAGATTATTTCTATATAATCGTTACTTTGCCTTATCCTTATACTTTTTTCCTCTTCTTGCAAACCTGTTACTGTTACATAAAGAGAATCAGAAATATTAGAACAATAATTTTTATTTGTCAATTCTACTTGATAAAAACCCGATTCTTTAGCATAATACGTAAGTGATTGTGCATTTTCTATTGCAATCCCATTCAAGTACCATTGGTATATCAAATCTTCTTCCGAAGACTTCAATTCATTTCCATTGACTAATACTGAAGGAATTTGTGGTAAAGGTAATAAGATAACGAATACTGTATCTGTAAAAAGTATTTGTTCACTATTATCCTTAAGTACTGCCCAGTAGAGTCCTGCAGAGAATACTGTATCATATCTCGAAGTTGCCCCTGTAGACCACTGATAAGCTTTATAACCAGCTCCGGCATCAAATATTACAGGCTGACCTTTGCAAACTCTTGTTTTGGTCATAGGTGTTATTGTTGGTTTCACAACAGTATCATAACTTACATAAAATATATCTGTAGAATCTGTACATCCGTAATCAGTATTATATTTAAGCGATATATAGCCTTCGTTTGGATTATCCCATTTTACTAATATCGAGTTTGAATCTCGTTTGCTAATAATTTCTCCTGCATTGATTTCCCAATTATAAATAATAAAGTCTTTATGCGAAACCGAATATTCATACTCAATATTCGGTTTTACTTTATCAATACCTATAATAGATTTTTCCGGATATTCTATAATATTTATATCAATTGAAGCAGAATCGACAAATCCTGTAATATCTCTGACATATAAAGTATATGTTATACTTGAATCCGGAAATAATTTAGTATCTAAACTATGTACCTCTGTGATGATATAATTCGGAGTCCACCACATTGAATCAATAGTGTCAAAGTCATACAACTCAGCATGAATATTTATGGTATCTATATCACAGAGAAAAATCAAATTCCCTTTGTCAAACTCTATTCTGGATGGAAGCGTCTTTAATAGAAAAATATCAGCCATGTTATTATTATTATGCAAAGTGTCATATGCAAGCTCAGTGATAGGAAAATCAGTAGAAGAAGTCCAACCGGAAACAATCAGGTAGTCATCATCTTGTACAAATAAGGTCTTGGCTATATCTATTTTTGATCCACCTAAAAATGTAGAATAGAGCAAATTTGAACCATCACTACTAATTTTTGCTATATATGCATCCGAATTACCACTAGTATCTGCAAATGAATTTAATAAATATGGCCCTTTAATTGGCAAATCTACAGAATAAGTAGAACCGACTATATAAGTATTCCCTTTGCTATCATGACCGCAATCAAAGGCTCTGTCTGTCTCGGCACCGCCAAAGAATGAAATGTATAATGGATTTAGTTCCATGTCAAACTTACCAACAAAAGCATCACCCTTGGAAAGACTTATTCCGTTACTATACAAGGTGTCAAACGCATTTGCTGAAACCGGAAAATCAATAGATTCGGTATATCCTGCTATAGAAAATACTGTATCATTCAAAGAAGAAATTGAATAAGCAATATCTTTTTTTAATCCACTTAATAGTAAAGATTTAGTAAATGCTAAAGTATTTAAATTGATTTGACTAATAAAAGCATCGCCATATAGCGAGTCAGCTTTCGTTATAGTGTCAGGTGAGTTAAATATCGGGTAATCATTAGACAAAGAATATCCAATAGTTGTAAATATATTATTTGTGCAAATGAAGTCATGGCAAAAGTCATCATCTTCTCCACCCCATAAAGCACTTGATTTTAGAGTATGCAGATTCGTATCCATTATTAGTAAAAATGCATCAGATTTTTTTGATACTTTGCTAAAATGTTTTGAGTCTGAACTTGGGAATTCTAATTTTGAATAAGTATACCCACCTACTACCAAAGATTTATCTTTATTGTTATATTTGACTTTTTGAGGAAAATCATCTGATTCACCACTGATTAGAGTACAGTGTTTAAGGGTATTTAAATCAGAATCGAAACAAGCTACATAACCTTCAAACCCTGCATTTAATAGAGTATCTATTGTTCCTTTCATATATGGGAATGTAGAATTTGATACAAAATAACCGGTTATGTAAACGTTTCCAAGTGAGTCCATACAGATACTCTCAGCATAGTCGTTAAAATAAGATCCAAAATAGGTACTTGACAACAAACTGTCCCCATTCTTATTAAACTTAGAGATAACTATATCAATATCTCCTGCCTCACTTTCTGACAGAAATTCTGAATAAGCCCCTACCTGAACCGGAAAATCTTTTGAATTAGAATACCCAACAGTATAAATATAGTCACGATAAGCAGTTACATCTCTAGCATATTCGTATGAAGACCCTCCTATAAAAGTAGAAAATATTATTGGATCAATTATAAAAGGTTCTTTGGGTATTTTATTAAGCCCAATTTTCAGTTTATTATTCTCTTTATAGAAAAATGAGTTTATTGGACTCATTGAAACTGAAAAAGCTTTAAGAGAGTCTATTACTAGTTTATATTGAGAGCCTTGATTTGTAAAGGTGGCTGTTGAATTTTCAATAGTGACATTAGAATTATCCGGCATATTTAGTTCAATATCACTTGGATTTGCATTAAGATTGCATATAAAATCAAATCTTAACTTCCCTGACTTTTCAAAGAGTCTCAAATCAATATTGTTGTAATAGTTGCAAAAAGTAACAGTATCGTATTTGACTTTACCTATGATATTATTATCTCTATCTTCTGAGCGACGGACTGAAAATTTGGGATTGAAATTCGAAAATGATACAAAAGATGTAAATCCTGATATTTCAAGGCTATCTTCCATATCTTTTATAATAGTAAATGAGTCATAAACTATTTTATTTTCGCATATCCAATAATTTGCATTAGCAGTTTTGTGCATAAATAGCACAGTACTATCCCACTGACCTTTATTTTCTTGAAAGGCTGTAGTCGTTGAATAAGTTAGTACTAGCAAGATTATATATAAAAAGACTCTAAACACATTAACTCTTATTCTAGTGCTTAAAACATGACTATATTAGTATCGACCAAAAACAGATATCCTTTAGAATAGTAATCAATATTTCAATTATCTGTGAGTTATATAACAAAGCAAATTATAATGCGTATAACAAATCACATATATTTACATTAAATTAGTAAAATATCTGTATTTTTGTAGATTAGATAATTTAGAAATCAAACGTATGACAAAGAAGGCGATTCAATACTTATACATATTGTTTATTATAGTTTTTGTTTTTGTAGTAGCTGTCACAGATTCAGTTTCTAAAAATCAAGTAAATTCTATATTGAATGATAGTATTTTAGTAAATAAGCCGGATTCGACCTTTTCAATATCTAGTATTGACTCCTTGCAAAATATTGAAATAGATAGTCTTGCAGTGCAAGATACTACATTAAATATCAAAAGAATACCTACAAACAACTCTTCTTTGGATACCAATGTTACTTATTACGGACGTGACTCAGTCATTTTTAACTTTCCAAGTAAGCGTCTACGTATAAAAGGTAACTCTACATTAGATTATGGCAATCAAAAGTTAGAAGCTGAGATAATTGAACTATACTTAGATGATTATAAGTTATTAGCAACGCCTTTGATTGATAGCTCGGGCAATATCACAGGCATACCAAAATTTAATGATAATGGTGAAGAGTTTACCGGTAAAAAAATCAATTTCAATTTCAAAACTAAAAGAGGTACGATTAGCGAAGGCGAAACAGAGATGGAAGAAGGATTCTACTTCGGGAGTAAAATTAAAAAAGTATCAGATAATTGCATGTATGTACAAGATGGCATGTATACTACTTGTGATGATCCTATGCCCCACTTCCACTTTGCCTCAGGCAAGATGAAAATCATACCAAATGACAGAATACTTTTAGAAGATGTTGTGATCTATGTAGAAGATATGCCTATTTTACCTATCCCTTTTGGATTATTTTTCCCCTCTCAATCAGGAAGAAAATCAGGTATAATTATTCCTTCCTTTTTCTTCTCTAAACAAAGAGGTGTTGTATTTGAAGAATTAGGTTATTACTGGGCAGCCTCAGATTATTGGGATACTAAGTTAACTACCAACTTATATTCAAGAGCCGGTTTTATGTTTATGAATGAAACTCGCTGGGTACTGACTGATAGATTTAATGGTAAAATGAACTTGTCGTATGGTAGAGTCAAAAACTCGAATGATGAGTTTAGCACTGCTTACGAAATAATTTTCAACCATAAGCACACCTTTAACCCCACTGAATATGCTACTTTTAACTTGAATTTTGCTTCTACCGGTTTTAACACATTAACTTCTACAAACATAAACCAACGTGTACAACAAGAAATGAAATCATCTGCTTCTTATAGTAAAACATTTGATAATGGTCATAGATTTTCTGCATCTTACACGCGAGATTTTAATATTGTAACCGGGTCTTATACTCAAAATATACCTTTGTCCTATAATGCGAATAACATACTTCCCAAAATGCCTGGATTTCTTGAAGGTCTATCTCTCAGATATACTGCAAATGCTAGGTATTGGGATAATAGAAACATAGATTTATCTACTGTTGATAGTTTACCAAATGATACTAGCTTTAATTATAAAAAAGTTATAGAGCATAGACCAAGTATTTCAATTAATCCAAAATTGGGACACTTTACACTAACTCCCAGCTTCTCTTTTTCTGCTAATAATTACTTGAGACAAGTAACTCAAGAGATGAATCCCACAGATTCTACAATTAAAAATACATATAAAAAGGGATTTTTTACAGATTACCGTTATTCAATGTCCCTATCTGCAAAAACAAAATTATTCGGGATAGTAGATAAACAAAATCCCTTTCTCTTTTTTATAGACCCTAATTGGTTAGGTGCAAAAGCATTTAGGCATACCTACGAGCCAAGTTTATCTTTTTCATATACGCCTGACCAATCGTCAAATACTAATTCATTTGGTCGATATTATAATTATAAAACAGATAGAGAAGTAGTATACTCCAAATATCTTGCTGACGGAGGATTAGCATCTTCGAGATTATCAAAATCACTTAGATATAGTGATAATCACACTTTTGAGATGAAAGTAGCGCAAGGTGATACTTTAGATGATTTGAATATACAGCTACTACGCATGAGTACAAATTTCTCCTATGATTTTGCAAAAGATTCTATGGGTCTAAGTGATATTTCTTTGTCTTATAATTCAGACGCTATCAAATTTGGAGATAAAAAAATATCACTAAATGGTAGTGCATCTTTTAGCCCATATGAGACCATGGAAGGTAGCTATTCTTTATCAGCAAGAAATAGCTATTTGTGGGATAACAATAAATTTCCTCTTAGATTAAACCAGGCATCTCTTTCATTAAGTACGAATTTTTCTTTCTCTAACAGTGGAAGTAAACGAACGGAACGAGGAATATTTGATAATCCTGATGAAGTAGAGGAAGATACCGCTACAGCTGATACTGAAAAGGTAAACTACAACTCTCGTTTCTCAAAACGGCAGAAGCATGAAATAACAGATGTTGATTTATTCGGAGATTCGAGCCCAGGGTATTCGCAATTTAGTTTTCCATTTTCTACAACTCTTAACTTTCAAGTTCAGTATAATAATAACTTGCTGGAAGATAAACTCAGTAAATGTTATTTAAATGCCTCTTTCAATTTTGATTTGACTAATTCTTGGAAAGTAACTTTTTCTGGTGGATATGATTTTGTCAAAATGAAATTAAATGTCCCAACTCTTACCTTTAATAAAACTATCCATTGTTGGAATCTGTATTTCCAATGGATACCTCTTGGATTTAACAGAGGGTTTTATTTGAAATTCTCAGCGAATGCATCTCAATTGAAAGATTTAATGTTAGAAAAAAGAAATTACCCTATATACAGATAATAATACTTATTGTTATCCTTCTACTTCATTATATAAACAATATTATGGATTGGTTTTAATGTATAGAATATTAGTTATTGAAGATGAAAAAGCAGTTATTGAAAACATAATTGAGCTTCTTGAAACAGAAGATTATATTGTTTATGGTGCTGAAAATGGTAAAGTGGGAGTTGAAAAAGCTATAGAGTTACTGCCTGACCTGATAATTTGCGACATTATGATGCCGATTATGAATGGTATAGAGGTAGTAAACTATCTTAGAAGTAATACCATAACCTCAGACATCCCTTTTATATTTTTAAGTGCTAAATCTGAATATAACGATAGAGTTGATGCTATTGTGCAAGGCGCTGATGATTTCCTTACAAAACCTTTTACACCTAACCAATTGTTTGATACTATCACAGCAAGGCTATTCAAACATTCAAAAATTAAAGAACCTATACAAGCAGTTTTAGATCAATTTAAAAAAGATTTAGCGGTGATTATTCCACATGAATTAAGAACACCTCTAAACGGTATTAAAATGACAATTCAGCTCCTACAGTCAAGTTATCAAAGCTTTTCAGATGAAGAGATACAACAATTCTTTGGTATGATACTGGAGTCAGCAAACAGAATAGAAAATTTAAGTAAGAAGTTTGAGTTATTTATAGAATTAGAAAAAATAGAGATGGGAGACAGTAGCATCTTAAAGAATATTGACAAAATCACTTATGATACAGATTCTATAATTAATGAACAAGCCTTACAGGTTGCTAAGCAATATAATAGAGAATCAGATTTAAAAATCGATGTTCAATCAGTTTCTTTACCCATATATCATAAACATACAGAACATTTGCTGAAAGAGTTAATAGATAATGCTTTTAAATTCTCGTATCCTGGACAAAAAGTTGAAGTTTCTTTAAAATTAGATGATAAAGGATATCATCTAATAATATTTAATGAAGGTCTCGGACTTGATAAAAATTTAGTTAAAGAGCTTGGAAATATTCAATACAACAGGAAACAAAATGAGCAACAAGGTCTTGGACTTGGACTGGCGATAGTCAAAAAAATTATAAATATAAATAATTTACGCGACAGTATAGACTGCCGCGAAAATGAATATTTTAGAAATGAAATTATTTTTCCTTTAAAATAAATTACCATTGCCTAAGATTGAATTAGGGTCTAGAATTGACTTTATGGACTTGAAATATCCAAGTTCATTTTTGTACATTTTATGGAAATGGTATTTTTTTATTTTACCAATACCATGTTCTCCAGAAATTGTACCTCCGAAGTCTAATGATTTGTCTAATATTAAGTTAAATGCTTCAACAGCTTTTTCATATTCTTCTTTAGTAGAAGGCAATACATTTATATGGAAGTGAGAATTCCCGATATGCCCCCATACTACATGCTTGATGTTCCGTTCTTCACATACCTTACACCCATAGTCAAATAAGTCTTTTGCGTACTCATCCCCTACTGCAGTGTCTGTTCCCATTTTGCTAAATCCATGCTGAGCAATAAACTCAGTTACTCCTAATGGAACTTTATGTCTGAGTTCCGTGATTTTTCTCTCGGTTATGGCATCGTAAGCCAAAAATGTTTCATCTACTAAGCAGGTATATCTTGATATCAAATCGTACCATTTACCTAGCAAAGTATCTTTCAGTTCTTCTGTATCGCAGTATTGTTCTATCCAAATCGCTCCGACTGCTTCTTTAGGGTAGTCTGCTTCTGATACTTCCAGGGCAGTGCAATCTAAAAATTCTATTAAATTTGTATCTAAGATAGAAGAGTCATTAAACGACAAATCACGCGCTATTTTTACGAAGTCAAACATATTGTTGTAATCAGCAAAAAAAGCAAGTAGAGATACTTTAAAATTCGGTTTTTGTATCAATTTTACTTTAACTTTACTAACAATGCCCAGAGTTCCCTCTGATCCAATAAATAAATCTAAATCTCTCATCCCTTTTCTTGAGTAATATCCTGCACTGTTTTTTTTATGTGGTATTTTGACATTTAGGATATCAAAAGAGTATTCGTTATTTGCAGTATTGAGACAATAAATATCATTTTGAATGTCACCTTTGAGATGCACCACTTCTCCGCTACTTAATACTACTTCCATTTCCTGAACAAATGGTCGGGTATTTCCATACTTAAAAGCTCTGGAACCACTGGCATTATTAGCAACATTTCCACCTATGCTACTGTTTGTTTCAGTTGGATTAGGTGGATAATATAATCCATGCTTGTCAAGTTCATCATGAAAATCTGTGATTATCACACCAGCTTCAACCCATGCATACATTTCTGTTTTATTTATCTCTATAATTCTATTCATCCCTTCTAATGATATAACTATATCATTGTCCGGCACACAACCACCTGTTAATCCTGTCCTACTACCTGACACTGCGATAGTTTTATTATTTGCTGCTGCAATTCGTAAGACCTTTACTATATCTTGCGTGTCATTAGGAATATAAACGCTTTCAGCAGTACCATGCAAGTTGGAAGCATCCTTTTCGTAGTCTAAGATTAAATCTTTATCTTTTTTAATTATCATGTATTTATTATATTTATTTTGAAACAACAGTCAAATTAGGATATCAAACATTGAAAACGATTTTATCAGTAATACTTTTTCTATTAAGTGTAACAATATCAAATTCTAATGATAATTACAAAAATATTTTTTCTTTTGGAGTATCCGCCGGTACTTTATTTAATTACCACAATGCAGACTTTAATTCCTTTCCCGGAATCTATAATTGCGGTACTTATGAGAATAATAGCAATTTTAGATTTTTAGGGAATATTGTCTTAAACTATCGACTATTGAATAATATTGAGTTATTTACAGGATTGGTTTTGGCTGATAGGTCTGTCGATTTGAGTTATGATGAATTACTTAGAATTTATGATTCTTTTGAGGATAAACTTATTGATGTTACAAATAGATATAATTTAGATGCTACGCTAAACAATATAGAAATATCTTTTGGTTTAAAATATCTAATTGCAAATAATTTTATTGATGGACCTTTAAAACTGATTTCTGCAACTAAAATTTATATCCCTATCCAAAGTAAATACATCCAAACCAAAAAGGCAGTCTCTCCATCCGGTCATGTTTTAGATATTAATGGTCAGCAAGTTTTAGAATATCAAATGGCTACCGGTACAATAGAAAATAGATATTCACCGGGCATAGGTTTTTTAATTGGTTTCCAAAACTACTTAACTATCGGAGAAGATAAATATTTTACTCAAGAGTTATCATTAGATTATTGCTTTACTGACATAGTACAAAACACTAATTGGCAACACTATTCAATAAATTTATTATTAGGATTCAATTTTGAGTTTCATAGGAATGACGAAGAAATACAATCAACTGATATAACGCAAACCAAAGCTCCTGTTTTAGATTCCGCTACTATAATACCTGTTTTTAGAGATACACTAAATCCAAAAATTATGTTGGAAAAAATATATACAGATTTTCATATCGAACAAGGTTATAAATTACTTTGTAATAGTCCAAAAATTAGTAGCATCTTCTTTGATACGAACTCCTCAAAAATTCCTGATAAATATCTTAATTTCGACACTACTCTTACACCCTACGATGATCCGGTAAATCTACATCATAATATACTTTATGATATGTTAGAAATTCTAAACAGAAAGCCTGAAGCTAAGATTTATATTTCTGCAATATCTTCAGGAGATGAAAATAATCGTATGAAATTAACATCTGAGAGAATCAACTCAGTTAAGACTTTCTTAATTAATAATGGAATAGACTCCGACAGAATTAAACAAAAGAAGTCAATAACTAGATCTAACGAAGCATACTCATCCGGTTTTGAAGAAAATCAAAGAGTAGATATTGATATTGATGGAGTTCTACTAACAAATTTTGTATCTAAAAACTACGAAGATAATGTAGTTGGGTATTCTAAAATTGAATTAGATACTAATGATATTATATTTCCCAAGAAAATAAAAGTAGTAGATAATTATAAATCTTTTTCTACTCTGAATGCAGATTTATATTCAAAATATATTATACCCAGTGAAGAATATAATGATACTTTAAAATATTCTATAGATTATTTACACAGTATTAAGATTGACACTTCTATAGTTCTAAACAAAGAAAATATGTCTATAAAATACAAAGATCTACAAGTAGACCAATTCCTTGCAGTTTTGACTTTTGATTATAATTCAGATTTACTTTCAAATGATTCAAAAGCAACATTAGAAGAAATGGTTTCCTTTTTGCCAGAGAATATTAACATTATTATTTCCGGTAGTGCTGACAGTAGTGGTTCGGATATGCGAAATCAGGAATTAACTTACCGAAGAGCTAAAAATGCCAAGTCATTTATACAAAATAGAGCTAAAAATAAGGCAATCCACATTGTTGTCACAGAAGATACTTTTAGATACTCAAATTCTTCGCCGGTTGGAAGATTTTTAAATCGCTCCATTCGTTTAAAGCTACAAAAAGAGGACTAAGTCCTCTTTTTTGTCATTCAAAGTCTTGCTCTAAGGCATCAGCGGATCTTTTACCGCCTGCAATCTTAACTATTTCATCATCGTAATGATCTGCAATAATAGCAACTGAGTTAACCGAAACAATTAACTCATTGAAATCTAAGTTAGTCCCTGTAATGCAGTGACTGAAAGTAATAGTATCGTCAAATAATAATCCAAATGATCCAAAATGTATTTCAGCATTTTTGCGAAGTAAAAACTTCATTATTTCAGCAGTGATGGTAGCACCAGCTACTACATTTGCGATACACTCCACAGCGGTATCTTTATCAGTGAAAGGCCTTACCAGTACCATTACTTGAGTAGAACCTCTATTTATAACATATTGACCTTCTTCAAATTTTATATGGTCAGGATATTTTTCATTTAATATTGATTCTACTTTTTGAATAGTAGCATATATCAATTCTTGAGGTGTATTATCCATAGTCTTTTCCTCTTTATTTAATATTGAATTTTCCACTTTTACACTCCTATTCAGATTTTTGAGAATCGTTCAACAGACCCATTTTTGCTTTTAAAGCTAGCAAATCACTATCTACTGCAGTAGAACTTTCAAGTTCTTTAAATTCTTGATCTAACGAAGAACTGCCGCTGTCTAAAGATTCAAAAGCTTCTGCTTCAGCTTCTAACTTATCAATTTTATCTTCAAATTTATCAAATTTTCCAAAAGCATCCGAACCGACTCCGCCCATAGATTGTGCTATTTGTTTCTGAGCTTTTGCAGCTTGTGAGCGAGCAATCAAAGTGCTTTGACGCGATCTTGCTTCGTCTAATTTCCTTTTTAAATTATTAAGCTGTTCTCTTAATTTATCAGCAGTAACTTTTGCAGATTGTTGAAGTGGCTGCAAATCATTGAAGTTTCTTTCTGCTATCGATTTTTTTTCTAAAGCTGCTTTAGCCAAATCTTCTCTATTTGACTGTAAAGCTTGCATTGCTTTTTGCTCCCAATCTGAACGTTCTTTATCAGCTTTAGCAAGCTTACGTTCAAGGGATTTCTCATTAGCAACAGCTTGTGCAACAGATAAAGTGGCTTTATTGACAGATTCTTCCATCTCAATAACCATTTGTTTAATCATTTTTTCAGGATCTTCAGCTCTGTCTAAAGCATCATTTACATTTGCTTTAAAAACATCAGCTATTCTACTAAAAATTCCCATTTTGCTTTCCTCTATTATAATTGAATGTATAGCCAATTAAGGTAACGAATAAAATACAATTTTTGTTTCAATTTTGCATCTTTAAATTTGCATTTGTATTATTCTTTGAAATATTTTTTATTGTAGAATACTTATATTTGTTATCTTGATATTTGAACAAAACTTTGAGGTTTAAAATGCAATTTGATATGCAAAGCATGCTAGCGCAGGCTCAAAAAATGCAAGAAGAAATGGAAAAAGTCAAAAAAGAAGTAGAAGCTAAAATTATTACTGCAGAATCTGGTGGCGGCATGGTTACTGTTACTATGAATGGCGCTCAGGACATTAAATCAATTAAAATAGCGAAAGAAGCTGTAGACCCAAGAGATGTAGAAATGCTTGAAGATTTGATAGTTGCCGCAATTAATAAAGCAAACAAAGAAGCAAAAGATTTGGCTTCAAATCAAATGGGCGGTCTCTCAGGAATGCTTCCTAAAATACCCGGATTAAATCTATAGGTCTTTATAAATGCAATATTCTTCTGAATCTATAAATAAAGTGATTGATTTGTTTGCTTCATTACCTTCTATTGGTAGGAAAACTGCTCAAAGACTGACTTATCATATTTTAAGACAACCTCCTGAATATGTAGATAAGTTTGCAAATTCTATGGTAGATATGATGCAGCACGTGAAATTTTGTTCTGTTTGTTTAAATTACACAGAACAGGATCCCTGCCCTATATGCAGTTCACACAAAAGACAAAAAAATGTAATTTGCGTAGTAGAAGATCCAAATGATGTTTTGGCTATTGAAAGAACTAATGAGTTTTATGGTTTATATCACGTCTTACACGGAATTTTAAATCCTTTAGATGGGATTGGCCCCGAAGATATAAAAATAAAAGAGTTGCTAAGCAGATTAAATGACATTGATGAAGTAATTTTGGCTATAAACCCTAGCGTCGAAGGTGAGGTTACTATGCAATACATTTCTAAAATGATAAAAACTTTGGACATCAAAGTAAGTAGATTAGCAAGTGGATTACCTATGGGTGGTGCTATTGAATATTCTGACGAAGCTACTCTTTCGAAAGCCTTAGAGAGTAGGATTTTTATATGAGAATAATTTATACTCTGATAATAATATTGATGATTAGTTCTTGTGGGGTTTTCGAACCAAGAGACCCCGAAGAACCTTCTTCTGGTAATAGTAGTTTTATTCCTCCTACAACTTACAGCCTTGTGATTCAAAATGTAATGCAATCTATAACTGAGAAAAATACTGACAATTATTTATCTTGCTTTGTTAACGATCCGAGCCTACCGAGTTTTATTTTTAATCCTACAGCTGAAATGTTAGCTTCATATTCAGATATTTTTTCAAATTGGAATTTAGATGAAGAGAAAAGATATTTTACTACAGAGATAGCTTCTTTGGAAAGTGGATTAACTCCAAAGTTATCTCTTTCGGCGTTAAATTATGAATCCTTAAGCCCGGATTCTATTTCTTTTACTTCTGATTATTCTTTAAAGATACCTGCAAATGTTTCCGCAGAAGAAGCTATCTACCAAGGTAAACTTCAGTTTATTATAATAAAAAATAAACTAAATGGTTTATGGTTTGTATATACATGGAAAGACATTTCCAAAGAAGGATTTGAATCTTGGAGTAATTTAAAAGCAACGAGTTAACCAAATGAAGTATTTAAATTTTATAGTATTAGCTTGTTTTATGTTAGCATGCACCAATCCTTTTGCACCTGGTATCAAAGATCAACAAAATGCCTCAGACATATTAGGTGATCAAAAAACAGTAGATGGTGTATTTGCTAATTTTAAATATTCATATATTTTTAAAGATACTCTTGTTTATGGTAAGTTATTAGCTAACGATTTTACTTTTATATACAAAAACCCTGAGTCGCCGGATCTTAATAAATCTTGGGGCAGATCTGAAGATATGGTTTCTACAAATAATCTTTTCAATGGTACACAAAATTTAAATCTGATATGGGATGATGTGTTAGTTGCAGTTGGCGACTCTACTCAGCAAGATATATCAAGAGGATTTACGCTTTCTGTAACCTTTTCTGAGCAAGATAAAGTTTATCTCTATGGCAAAGTAATCTTTACGCTGACTAGAGATAATGAGATGGAAATTTGGAAAATTAAAAAGTGGATCGACGAATCCTACTATTAATATCTTTGTTCATAGGTAATTCGATAGCAAATGTAGTACCTTTACCGGGATTGCTTTCTTTTATATAAATTTTACCTTTGTGGTAATCTTCTACAATCCTTTTTACTAAGCTCAAGCCTAAGCCCCAGCCCCGTTTTTTAGTTGTGTAGCCTGGTACAAAAATCATACGTTTAAGTTGATTATTCATACCCTTACCCGTATCTCTTACATATATAAATATTTTTTGGTCTGTGTTTGCTCTCATATAAATATATATATTGCCTATTTCATTTTCTATAGCTTCTGTTGCATTTTTAAGCAAGTTCTCTATTACCCATTCAAACAAATCTCTATTGACTAAAGCAATATATGATTCATGCAAGTCTCTAATTATTTCGATTTTCTTGGATACATTTGGCAACCTTACTTCATAATACTTACAGACGTTTTCTATGAGTTCCGATACATTAGTCAGCTCTTTTTCAGGTTGAGAGCCAATTTTGGAAAATCGTGTTGTTATAGTATTTAAACGTGTTAGGTCATGCTCCATTTCACCTATGATTTCAGAAACATAAGATGGATCTTCGTTATTATACTTTAATATTTCTATCCATGCTAAGAGGCTCGATAGTGGTGTTCCCAGTTGATGAGCAGCTTCCTTTGCCATGCCCACCCATACTTTGGATTCCTCAGTCCTTCTAATGCCGGAGAAAGCGAAATATCCTATCAAAATAAAAGAGCCGACTGCAACCATTGCAATTAAGGGGAAATATCGTAATTGGTCAATGATTGGTGAATGTGCATAATAAAACTTAAGTAGCACTTCGTTGTTTTGGCCATGTATTATAATTGGTTTGTAGTCTTCTTTCATTTCTTGTAAAATTGATTTGACTATTTTTCTTTGCTCTTCTAAAGGCTTTGAAAAATCAATGCTTAAATTTAGAGTATAAGCTTCAAATGACTCTTGAGGTTTGTCATCAGAATCAGTTGCAATTATTGGGAAATTGATATTTTCAATGATATTATCTAACATAAAATATAAGTAATCAGTTTCCTGATTAGATAATATCCTGTTATTAAAATCTTCATTTATTTTTGCATAGAGTTTTAAGGTCTTTTTTTCTCTATCTACTAACTCTTCGACTAAAGATTGAGTAAAAAGTATGACTCCTAAAATTATAGAAAATGCCAAAATGGCAAATAATAACTTTATTTGCCATTTAGCTAATGGTTTCGATATATTCTCGAAAAACTTTTCTCTGCTTCTATAAGCCATATTTATGCAATTTTAAATGTATAATTGGACAATTCTTTGTGTGGAATATTTACTTGAGTACTGTCCCCCATGTTTTTTATGGTAACAGTATTGTTATTTAGCTCATCCTCACCAATTAAAATAGTAAAAATTGCGCCGGATTTATTTGAAGCCCTCATTTGAGCTTTCATTGATCTATCGTTTAAATCCACTGCAACCCTAAAACCGGAGTCCCTTAATTCTTGAGCAATCTTGAAAGAATAATTTTGAATACCCTCACCAGCTGCAACAATAAAAATGTCACAATCTGTTTTAACTTCAGGAAGTAAATTCAATTCTTCTAATATCAATAATAATCTTTCTACACCAAAAGCAAACCCAACAGCAGGAGTGTCTTTACCTCCTAATTCAGAAAATAGTTTATTATATCTACCCCCACCGCCAAATGAATCCTGAGCACCCAAAGCAGAGCTCTGAAATTCAAATACAGTATGCGAATAGTAGTCCAAACCTCGTACTAATTTAGGAGATATTTCGTACTGTACGCCTAAACTATCAAGCATAGAAGTCACAATATCAAAGTGATTCTTGCTTTCTTCATCAAAATAATTTGCAAGAATCGGTGCATCTACAACTATTTCTATATCACGTTTATCTTTAGAATCTAAAACTCTTAGAGGATTAATCTGTAATCTGCTTTGGCTATCTTCAGATAAAAGATCTTTTTTACTTTCTAAATATTTTATTAGAGCTTCTCTGTATTCTGCTCTAGAACTATCATTCCCTAAGGAATTTAATAATAATTTATAGTCGCTAATGCCGGCTTTTTTAATGATTGAGTTAGCTAATAAAATTACTTCTACATCAGATTCCGGTTTGTCGGTAGCTAAACATTCTGCACCATATTGGTGAAATTGTCTAAGCCTTCCTTTTTGAGGTCTTTCATATCTAAAAAATGGTCCAAAGTACCAAAATTTTTGGGCAGTTCCTGCATTCGCTAATTTATTTTGAATAACACTTCTAACTAATGCGGCAGTTGCTTCAGGCCTAAGAGTTAAAGACTCACCACCTCTGTCATCAAAAGTATACATTTCTTTATTTACTATGTCAGTTCCATCACCAATTCCTCTTGAAAATACTTCAGTTTTTTCAAATATTGGTGTTTTAAGTTCTTTATAGCCAAAAGTATCAGATACAGATCTAAAAATATTTTCTAAAAAATACCAATTCTCAATTTCACTTGGCAATATATCTTTTGTTCCTCTTATCGCTTGAATCATCTTAGTTTTTCCTTATTTTATTATCTGCATGGTTCTTGAATATATTTTATATGGAGTTTTAAGAATGTATCTATAAATTCCGGTACCTAATTTACTTGCATCGATATGAATATTGTGTTCACCTTTTTCCAGTTTGGCATCAATTATATTTAGAACTGTTTTACCGGTCATATCTACTACATAAAATTTAACATGAGAATCTTTTGGAAGCTCGAACATTACGTTCGCTTCAGTTGTAAATGGATTCGGCATGTTTTGAGCTAAAATAGATTTCCCGTTAGGATCAAAAAGTCTTGGATTATCATCGTCACAAAATCCAGTTAAAGTGAAAACAGACGATTCTTCTTGAATATCAAATTTTCCTAAACCAATAGGTATAGAATTTTTTAAAGTCATTTCAGAATTAACAGAATTACCAAGTCCAACATGGAATTTAATAGTGGACAAAGTAGAATCTTCGCCAAAACTTAGTGGCAAGTCTATACCAATAGTTCGTACATTATTTTCTATTATGTCATAATCATAAGTATCCACCGGCGCAAGTAGCGTAGCATTGAAACTTAAATATGTTGTTATTCCGGAAATTGTTTTTCTGATACCTTCTTCGTTAATATTTTTAATTTTGATTGGCAATTGGATAATATCACCAGGAGCACCAGTAACATCAGGAATATAAATAGTACAAGAACTTACTATAGGACTTATACCTTCACCGAGTAAATTTATCCTTGCAGGATATTGATGTAAATCATGCGATACTGTTAAAACAGCATTGTTTCTTAAATTGTCTGAAGGGGTATATCTAACTTTAAAAGTTTTAGATTTACCGGGTGATATAGTGCTAATATCTGCCCCTTCTATAATCTTAAAGTTATCAGGTTCCGGTACATCCAATTTGATATCGGTAATATTTATATCGACACTATTGGTATTAGTAACTACTGCAGTCAATATTGAATCCTTAAACTCTCCAAAATCGACCAAGCCTAAATCTATATAACTATTATTTACGATAAGTCCCTCTGATAACACATTAGCTGTAATTTCAGACGTAAAAGTAGCATTGCCACTAGTCATTATTTCTATTTGACCTTTTATATTCCCCGAATTTCTTGGGTAGATAGAAAATTCTAAATCGATAACCTCCGTAGGCATCAGTATAATTGGTAAATCCAACTTGGAGATAAGAGAGAATTGTTCAGCAGCATCGTTATTCAATGTAATTGATTTCACTTCTATTGGAAATGTATTATCATTTACGATTACTCGATTAAACATAGAATCTATAACATTACCTCTATAAATATCTCCATATGATAAATCATTTAAAGTTATATTTGGCTTTTTAATGCTGAATGTACAATCAGTTGTATCCATTTGTAGATCGCGTTTGTCAAGATTCCACACCTTTGCAGTGCTGTCCCAGCTTGCAGTCAATACTCTACTACCATCAAAATTCATAACAGCAGTACTAACAGTGCTTCTATGTTCTAATAATTCTATTTTTAAAGTACCGTCAGCAGCATACCAAACATAGGCTTTCTTATCTGTGCCTGAAGTTAGTAAATATTCTACTCCATCTTTATCACGAGAAAATGAGGCATGACGGATAAAATAGTTATCAGAAGTATCTTTATTATGAGAGACAGAGTAAAGCGAATCCTGAATAAAATATGTATCCTTGTCAGGCAAGTTTTTCATATCCCAGACGATAGTTCTTTTCAAATTAGAGCTAGTCAACGCTACTTTAGTCGCATTATCATTAAATGTAGCATGCGCAACATCTCCATAATCAGCTTCCTGTACTTTAAATGACTTGTATAAAGTACCTGCATTGGTACCAACAACATTATATATTTTAGCATAAACTGAGTTACCTGCTGCCAAAACATAACTATCAGTCGGATCAAATTCAGCATACCATGCTCGCTTTGTCGAAGTATATGCGTTTATATTTAGCACAAGTGCCAAAGTTTTTACATCATATATCTTTACAGTTCCATCAGAAGTTGCTGTAACGAATACTTTCGAATTATGTGAAAAGTTAACTGAATTTATTTTTTCTGATTGTATTACCGTTCCTAAACTGTCGCCTGTAGTTGCATCCCAAAGAATTACAGTTGAATCTTTTGATGCAGTAGCAATATATTTACCATCATTGCTAAATACCGCATAATTTACGTCATTGCTATGCTTAGCTAAAGTTAGTATTTTGACTCCTGTATTAGAATTCCATACAATCGCTGACGAATCACTGGAAGCGGTAACTACTCTATCTCCAAATTGGTTAAACGATGCACTGTTAACCTGTGCCCAGTGTTTTAAATCCATCGTCTGGCCAACATTATTCGGCCATAGTTGAATAATTTTTACAAGTGCTTCATCAGTTTCAATTTGTGGAAGATTCCATTTATACTTCAAACCTCTAACATTAGAATCTAGTGGCAACCAATTTTTACCATCATCTAAAGAATATTCAAGTTGAATTACATCTTCAGGTAGCAAGCCTTCCCACTCTACATAGTGTTCTTCACCTAATATCAAAGTTTCATTGCAATCCGGAGAAGTTAATTTTATTGTTTTTTCCTTAGGAGGAGTATTGGGATAACCAGCTGCAATTAAAATTTCATTGCCTGTACAGGCTGTGGATTGGATTAGCAATTTAGTAAATTGAATAGTAGAATCAACAGGTGTATATTTGACTTTTACTTTATGCTGATCTCCTTCATCCAGTAACAGAGAAGAACTAATGGCACCTTCTGTAATTTCAAACAAAACATCATTTTCTAAAGTTATTTTATCTATAGTAATTTCTCCATTTACAGCTTCAATTACTATTTCTTTTGATTCAAAGTTTCCTGGTAATATAGGGTTAAACTTTATATTGCTTGGTAAAGATGCCAAACGTCTCTTAGAAGCAAGCGAGGTTTCATATTTCAATCCGGATTCAGAATTTGTCGTAGGAATATAAATCTCAGTATTGTGTACATCCTCGCATGAAGACGAGGCATCCCAAGTGAGTGACGCAGGACTGATATTGTAAATATTAGCTAATATTGTACGCGCATAATCTTTATATGGTACTGAAGTAGAAATATTTTCTAAAACAATACCATCTGTAGCAGCTACTAGTTGTTTTAAATCATCTGAAACTATTGTGCCAATAGAAATGATATTCAATTGGATATTCCCATCTAAGTAGGCTTGTTTTTGGGCAGTAGACAGAGATATGTTACTATTACCATCAGTTATAATCAGACTACTTTTGCTGTATATACCTTTCTCAAAAACTTTTGTAATAGCGCCAGGAGACATCATGAAGATATTTTTTAAGTCAGACCCTGTAGACAGATGATATAATTTTACTGCGTCTACAAGTACATCTTTATCTTGAGTAAAATCTTTACATAAAAAAGTATATGTATCAAAAGCAGAAAGCGCAACTTCGGCTTGTGCAAAATCAAAATTTTCAAGCAAATAATTGATTATGTCAATTCCATATTTATAATTACCATTTGTTTTATTTAAACCTAAATCAAAACAAATATCTAAAGATACGCTTTTATTCAAATCTCCTGTATAATTAGTATGATTAATGACAGGCATGTTCACACCATTATCTAATACAGTTATCTGCGACGACTGAATGTCATGCCTTGGCAGGACACTTGCGTCGTCAAAAACGAAGTAATTAACACTTACTTCGGGAAAATTGTCAGTGTTTTTATCAAGGATTACCATGTTTTGAGAAGCGAATAAAATATTATATGGCGCTATGACGCACAGAATTGCTATAAGAAATCTAAGCATTTGAAATTTCCCTATTATTAGTATCTTTTTATGCTGCATTACAAATTTAACACTTTTTGTATAACTACATAAAATAATCCATACTTAAAATAAAAAAAGTCTATATTTTACAATCAAATATAGACTTAGAAGATTTATTTACAAGATTTAAAAATCAAAACCTAAGGAAAACAGATACGATGGTTTAGACCAATTATGATATTCATTTCTCCATGCAATATCCATCTTCACCGGCAATCCTAACAGATATGATCTGACTCCAATACCTGTACTCATCAGGACATTCTCAAAGTATCTTTTCCCATCTCTGGCAACTTTAGAAATTACAAGGTTGTCATTCCATGCAGCACCCATATCAAAGAAGAAAGACCCCATAACACCTTGCAAGAGTATAGGAACAGGGCCGGCAACTAAGGCCTGAAACATTGGGAATCTGAATTCAATATTTGTAACAAAATATTTATTTCCATAAATCTGACTTATATCCCACCCTCTAACAGGCAAGACAAATTGAGAAAATGCGTAATCTTCAGGATTGTCAAATGGTAATCTGCTGTAAGAAAATTTACGATTTATCCAATTATCGACACCACCAACAAAATATCTCTGTGGATCAGGTCCAAAAGAAGCACCTGCCGCTCCTCGCATTGCAAAACTAAAATAATTCCCTATTGGTATATATTTTCTATAGTCAAAATCAAAATTGATAAATCCTATATTATCGTTGCCCAATTTTGGTGCCCCTTTGAATCCTACAAAATACCTTGAACCTTTATGTGGAGCAAAGTATCCCCAAAGCACATCATCATGCACAAACTTTCCTTCTGGGACAAATAACATTCTTGACTTATCACCTTGATTGGGTGATAGCATATTCTCCTTGGATACATTTAGCCAACTTATTCCCCATTCGAGTCTATTAAATAAATCAAATGGATAAGAAGCAGCTACACCCAAGCCATAATTCCTAAACCTATATAGATTATTAACTGTATAAGCCTCTTCTCCTTCGGGATTTGAATATAAATAAGCAGAAGAGTGAAATATAGAAAAATTATAGTCTATGATTTTTGGCAAATAACTATAAGCTGCCATGAATTGGCTATTTCTAATGTCAGTTTGCAAATTAGCTTGAAAAAAGAGTTGATGATTACCCATAATATCAGAATATAATATCTGAGTTACTCCCTGAAAACCATAGTAAGTTGAATAGCCTGGATTAGCAAGCACCACATCAGGCGAGAATGATATTTTGTAATCATTTTCTACAAAATTATCGTAATCTGTAGTATCAATAAGATTAGAAGAAGTCAGTACAGACGACTTTATATCAGGATTTTCTCGAACTACTTGCTGCCTATCAAAGTTGAAGGCAAAACTCCCCCACCCTTTTAATTTTTTATCTTGAGTAGCTTTAGTTTCTTCAAATGATTCTAAAAGTGCTAAAGACTCTTGTTTATTTTTCTTTAATTTGGTAAGAGGAAGTTTTTCAACATCCAGATTTCTTTCAAATGGGAAACGAATCATATAGATATCATAACCACCATTAATCTGAACTGCAAATAGTAACTTACTGTCATCAGTTGAAATATGTAATTGCGATATACCTGCAATAGAGTTAGTAATAGGTCTAACAGTATTAGTACTTACATTCATTTTATAAATATTGCTAATACCATTATTATCAGCAACAAACAGTAATGACTCTTCATCTGCTGACACAGCTAACGATGTTATATTTGAATAGTCGGAAGAAGTAATTCTTTTTACAACTTTATCATTAATGTTGATTATAAAAATATCAGACTGCTCAACATCATAGTTATATAATTTGAAACTTTTAGGGACTTCACCTTTGGTATTATTCCCTCTATCAGAAATAAAGTATAGTTTTTGAGAGTCAGAGCTCCACACAGGGTATTTATCAGAAAATATATCAGTGGTTATATGTTCTAATTTTTCTGTTTTTGTATCATAAGTAAAAATATCACTTTCTCTACCATTTGCTCCTGAAAAGGCTATGTAACGTCCATCAGGAGACCATGTTACAGAACCGATAGTTCTTAGCTCGTCAAATTTTATTTTTTTATAATCTTCGGTCTCAATATCAGTTATGTAAAGAGCATCGTTACCACCAGATTTAGCAGATATAACTATATGCTTTCCATCAGGACTCCAAGATATACCAGGAGTTAGAATGTTTAAATCTTCAAAATCCTGAGTTCTAAAACTACTAACTAACTGCCTTGTTGTTTTTTTATCGTCAATGTCCCTAATGTAAATACCAAATAAACCTGACTCATCTGCTATATAGGCTATTTTTTCTCCATCTGGAGAAATTGCAGGTGAAGTGTTATAAAAGTTTCTATTTTCTTTGTGATCTGTAATTTCAACCGCAAAGTCTTTAGGATCTTCAAATATTTCTAAATCAGGCCAATAATATTTTTTTATATCTTTTTCCCATTTCTCACTAAATTCTTTTAAATTCAACTGAAATGCACTTTCAAAAGCCATGTCAACATTTTTGTAAGTCTTCAGCTTTTGTATTAATTCTCCGACTTTTTCTTTTCCATAATTTTCAGATACATACCAGAAAAATGTTTGACCACCCCTATAAGCAAGATAACCACCGAGTCTTTGGAGAGGTGGTAGATTTTCACTTATAGCCAAATCTCTCATAAACATGTCGGTTGCAGTATTTAACCCTCCAATGCTTTCATACTCTGCAAAACCTTCATTCATCCATAATGGTATGGCAAAAGTATTATTTGAAGAAATAGCAGACTGGAAAGTACCACCAAAAAATAAGTCATTCAATACTGCGTGTACTAACTCATGATGAATCACGTGCCTAAGTTGTGCAAAATCGCCCTGAAAAGGCACAACCACACGATTTTTGAATAGTTCGGTTACTCCACCTACACCCTCTGGCATAAAAGATGATATTACGTTCGTCTGTTGAAAGTCATTATGACTATCATAAACGACCATGCTTACTCTTTTCCCGAGTTTAAAGTTTAGAGTGTTTTGAATAGAAGTCAGTGATTTTTCAGCAATCACGGCAGAATATTCAGCAAGATCTTTTGAACCTTTATCATAATATACATCGAAGTTTTTAGATTGAATGTATTTCCAGTTGTATTCTCTATATTGTACTTTATTTTTCCCAAATTGAGCTATACTATCATTTAAAGAAGCTAACATAAGGAATATCAAAATATAAATCAGTCGTTTCATACTTACTCCGAGCATATTAATTGTCTATACTAGTAATACACTTTAAAGTCAAAAAAGTTAAAAAAAAGGATGCAAAATTTTGCATCCATTAAAATATATTTTATCAAGTTGATATTCAACATAAAATTTTCTAAAAGTTAAATAGTTTCTTGAGGCTGAAATGCCATCACTTCTTTGTATACTTCAGAAACTATATCTTCTTCCGGTATAGTACGTACAAGTTCACCTTTTTTAAAGAGAATTGCTTTACCTTTGCCACATGCAATACCTATATCAGCTTCTTTTGCCTCTCCGGGGCCATTTACAGCACATCCCATAACTGCTAATTTAACCGGTTTTTTAATACCTGCAAGAGCTTCTTCGAGTTTTTTAGTTATAGTAAACAAATCTACTTCCAATCTACCACAAGTAGGACATGAAATCAACTCTACATTTCTTTGAGCTAGTCCTAAAGAACGTAATATGTCTTTTCCGACTTCTACTTCATATTCAGGCTCATCAGTTAAAGATACTCTTATCGTATCTCCGATGCCTTCAGCTAAAAGAGTACCGATACCTACGGAACTTTTTATCGTGCCTACTCTTATAGTACCAGCTTCTGTAACACCTAAATGCAATGGGATGTCTGTTCTTGCTGCAATGAGTCTATATGCATCTAACATAAGCTTTACATTCGTAGATTTAACAGATACTACTAAATCATCAAATCCATGATTCCTAGCTATGTTTATATGTCTCATAGCACTGTCGTAAAGGGCTTCTGAAGTTGGATAACCATACTTTTCCAACAAATCTTTTTCTAAAGACCCAGAGTTCACTCCGATTCGTATCGGAATATTAGCACCTTTTGCTTTATTTAGGACTTGCTTGATTCTATCTTCATCCCCAATATTACCGGGATTGATACGAACTTTTGAAACACCAGCGTCGATAGCAGCTAATGCAAAAGTATAATTGAAATGAATGTCAGCAACTATAGGAATATCAACTTGTCTGATGATATCTTTCATTGCTTCTGCAGCTTCTTTATGGTTTACCGTTATTCTAACGATATCAGCTCCTGCTTCTTGAACTCTTTTTACTTGTTCTACAGTTGCTTTCACGTCAGCAGTTTTAGTCTTAGTCATAGTCTGCACTGCTATTGGAGAATCTCCACCGATAGGAATCCCACCTATAAATATTTTTTGTGATTTACGACGCTCAAAAATAGTTTTTACGTCTGTATTTTCTATTGGAATCATCTATATTCTCGCTTATAATTTTTTACTAAGTTCATTAAGTATGTGTTTCTCTTTTTCAGTAAGGTTTTGATAACCTGATTCATTTATTTTATCTAAAATATTATCAATAATATCTTGCGTGATTGTAACCCCATCGACATCATAAGACTTAGAAGCAGTTGGCTTATTGCTAACAATATTGTCTTTACTTGAAGATATTTCTTGGTCAAATTGATATATTTTAGGCTTACTATTGTAGTATTGTTTACTTTTTAATATAGAGTCCTGAAATGTTGTTTTACCATGTGGATCCTTTCCAAATAATGAAAATACTCCTAATTCGTCGCCAAATTTTAGCAAAAGCCACCCTGTAACAGCACCACCTAAGTGGGCAAAGTGGGCAACATTGTCCGAAGACATAAAGCCTAAAAGTATTTGCAATCCACCTATTATCAGAACGAATGTTTTGGCTGGTATAGGTATAAATATAGGGAACATAAATACCGATCTATTTGGAAAAGTAAGACCATAAGCTAACAGCACACCAAATATTGCTCCTGAGGCTCCAATCGTAACAGCTGCAGGTCCTATGAGAGGTTGTATAATAAGCTGAAAAATACCACCACCAACACCTGATAGCAGATAGAATACCAAAAACTTTTTAGGTCCCCACGTGTTTTCAAGCTCAATCCCAAACATCCATAGCGAAAACATATTAAATAAGATATGAGTGAAGCCGCCATGTAAAAATTGATATGAAAATAACTGTAGAGGGGTAAGGAGCAATTCAATAGAATTAAAATCGCCAATTGGTTGTAAACCTAAGTAATGTACAATTAGTTCAGATAGTAATATCCTACCTGAAACTCCATTATAAGTAAAAGGAACTGAAATTGCAGAAAGTAGCATATTTTGTATAACAAAAATTGCGACATTAATGATGATTAGCATTTTAATAACAGGAGGCATCATCCCTCGTCCCTGGCCGAAACCTCCCATCTGACTTTTATATGTCATATTATCTCTTTTTTATAAGTTTAACTAATTCATAGATAGAAATATTGTTCTGGCAGTTTTATTTACATTTGATATCTTTGAAGAAAACTCTTCCCAAAGTTGTATAAACTCTTCCCACGATTTAAAAAATTCGTCTGCATTATCAGGGTATAATTCCCAACTTAACACAACTCGGTCAAATGATTTAAGTAAGTCTTGTTTCTTATTTGGTATCTTTTCTTCAGTAATCAACAAATCAGGTAATATATTCATAATTTTTGATATAAATTTGAATATTTCAGCTACTGTATTACTTAACTTATCATTTAATTCATATTTAGACTTAAGAAGATCTATAAGACTCTGAGTTGACTTAAGAATAGAATCTACCATTTTATAATGATTTTCATATCCCGCAAAATTATCCATTTCTTTCTCCTATTCATTTATATATAAATAACGGGACAAAAGTCCCGCTATTTCATATAAAAGAAATTATTTTCTATATTCCTTAGTACTCTAACGCTTCAATTCCCGGTAATATTTTACCTTCCATAAATTTTAACCACGCTCCACCACCAGGAGTAACATGAGTTACTTTATTCATGAAATTCATTTTTTTAATTGCTGCAGCAGAATCTCCACCACCAATAATTGTAGTAGCGCCTTTAGCTGTAACATTTGCTAAAGCATTAGATACTGCATAAGTGCCTTTCGCAAAGGCTGCCATTTCAAATACCCCCATAGGTCCATTCCACACAACAGTTTGAGCATTCGCTATTTCATTTGCAAATATTTCTCTTGTTTCTTCTCCTATGTCCATCCCTAACCAATCAGAAGGAATGCTATCAGAATTTACAGTCCTATGATTTGCATGTTTTGCAAATTGATCTGCAACAACAACATCTACTGGTATAATCAGCTTTACATTTTTCTCTTTTGCATATTCCATCAATTCTTTTGCCAGGCCTATTTTATCTTCTTCAAAAATTGATCTTCCAATCTCTAACCCCTGTGCTTTCAAAAATGTAAACATCATACCACCACCAATCAGCACAGTGTCGCATGTATCAATTAGTTGTTTAATAACATCTATTTTATCAGATATTTTCGCACCACCTACTACCGCAACGTAAGGATGCTTAGCATTTTTAATAGCATTATCTAAATATTCAACTTCCCAACTTAAGGACTTACCGGCAAATCGATTTTCAAATAACCTTGGCAATTCATAAACACTTGAATGGTGCCTGTGAACTGTACCAAAAGCGTCATTGATATAAGAATCAGCTAATGGACGTAAAATTTTTGCAAATTCTAAATCATTTGCAGTTTCATAGTTATAGAAACGCAAATTTTCTAAGAGGATTACATCGCCAACCTTTGCTTGTTCCACTGCATCACGAGGAGCCTTACCCAAGCAGTCTTGAGCAAATATAATATTATATCCCCATTTTTCTTCCATATATTCAGCAACCGGCTCCAAAGAAAATTTCTTTACCCAAGCACCTTTAGGTCTGCCAAGATGCGACAAAATAATTGGGATACCGCCATCATTAATAACTTTATCTATAGTCGGAAGAGATTCTACTATTCTCAAATCATCTGTAATTTTTCTTTCGTCGAGCGGAACATTAAAATCCACTCTAATCATAACTTTTTGATCTTCAAAAGAAATATTGTCAATTTTTTTTATCATGGCCACACCAAAGAAAAAATTAGAATATAATTATTTACAAAAATAAATAAACAATCGAGATTCTCAAAACTAAAAGAATTCCCCAAAATAAATCAGGGAATTCTTTGGGTCTGATATTTATTATCTGTATTATTTGCCTATTTTGAGAACCAAGTCTACTATTCTATTAGAATATCCAAACTCGTTGTCATACCAAGCAACTACTTTTACTAAAGTATCATTAACATCAGTAAGAGATGAATCAAATATAGAAGAATGTCTGTTTCCAACTATATCAGAAGATACTACAGGTTCTTCAGTATATTCAATAATACCTTTCAATTCGCCTTCAGCAGCTTCTTTGATTGCAGCATTGACTTCTTCTTTTGTAACTTTTTTACTAAGCACTACACTTAAGTCAGTTAAAGAACCATCAGGAACCGGTACACGAACAGAGTAACCATTTAATTTACCTTTTAGTTCCGGTAATACTAAGCCTACGGCTTTAGCCGCGCCTGTAGTTGTAGGAATTATGTTCACAGCAGCTGCTCTTGCTCTTCTTAAGTCTTTATGCGGCAAATCTAAAATCCTTTGGTCATTAGTATAAGCATGAATTGTTACCATTAATCCACTTTCTATACCAAACTTGTCATTCAATATTTTTGCGATTGGAGCTAAGCAGTTAGTTGTGCAAGAAGCGTTTGACATAACTCTTTCTTCGCCTGTAAGTGTATGGTCATTAACACCAAGAACGATAGTAGCATCTAACTCATCTTTAGCAGGAGCAGATAATACAACTTTTTTTGCACCATTATTAATGTGTTTCATCAAAGCTTCTTTCTTAGTAAATACACCGGTAGATTCGATAACTACATCTACGTCTTTCCAAGGTATTTCTTCAATGGTTCTGTGAGCAGTAACCGGAATTTTCGTGCCATTTACATAAATAGCAGAATCATCAGCAGAAACTTCTCCACTGAATTTGCCATGAGCTGAATCATATTTAAACAAGTGTGCTAAAGTTTTAGCATCTGTCAAGTCATTAATACCAACAAATTCAACGTCTTCTTTCCTTTCGAAAAATGATCTGAATACAAGACGTCCGATACGACCAAAGCCGTTAATAGCAACACGTATAGCCATTTTTGTTATTCCTGAAATCTATGAATGAACTCTTTTTTTGAAAATTAATTTCTTAGTCTCGAAAATTAAGACATTCTGTGTAAATGAGCAATTTAGTTTTGTTAATTATGCTAAATCTTCCAATTATCTATTTATCAGTCTTGTAGGGTACTTGATGGTAAAGGGCTCTTACTGGCTCTAATCCTAATGCTGTACCTTCTTGAATTGCCTTGAGTACAGCACCACCGCCGGTAAATATATAATATTTTGGACTATCTAAAGCAACAATATACAAGCCCGGTAATAGGCGTTTCAATTCCTGCATAGTGTCGCCGCCACCATATAGCTTAACAGCTTCTCTGTTTTCGTCTATGGTCTCATCTAATGCAATAGTGCCTTCGTTAAAATGTGGAGTAAAGCCCATAACAGCATTTACAAAAATCATTTTAGCATTGTGGAAGATTTCTTTCACGTGCTCATCTTCGAAAGACTCTTTCGCTACATCAAGTATGTAATTTAATTTATCACCTTTTTTTAATTCACTAATTTTATGTGAACGATACTTACCTTCAATCCTGCCATCCATAGTATCAGATTCAATAATATATGGAAGCTCAATAAGCTTATTTTGATATTGTTTTGCAAATTCTACAAATTTAGCTGCATGCTTTAAATCTTGTTCATCGATGCCTTTTATTGAGACGCCATACTTTGCTGCAATATAAGCGTTATACATTACTCCACCTAAAACAACGTAGTCTGCTTTACGCATAAGAGCATATAAAGAATCTATTTTTGTATCAAATTTAGAACCTGCAACAACTGCCACAAACGGCTTTTCAGGATTAAAGATTCTATCCAAATTTTCAATCTCTTTTTGCAATAAAAATCCGGCATAAGATGGTAGATATTTTGCCACAGTAACAGTAGAAGCATGTGGCTGCCAGCTCCCAAATGCATCATTTATATAAACATCAGCAAGGCCTGCAAGCTGATTTGCAAATCTTTCTGCTTCTTCCCCATTACCTTCTTCTCCTGCAAACCAGCGAGTATTAGGAAGATAAATAGCGTCTAAATCGCTTTCGCGGAGCTCTTTGATCAAATGGTTTACGGAAGTCTCTATTCCGATGTAGCCTTTTTGTTGATCTTTATAGAAAGTAGGTTCTTTTATTTTTATGTGTAATTTACTTTTTAGATAATCTATTATAGGCTGAACTGAAGTATCGTTTGATATATCAATTTGACCGGACTTTTTATCTTTAGGTCTACCCACGTGACTCATTAAAATGATTTTGCCACCTTTAGCGTTTATGTAATAAAGTGTACCAAGCGTAGCATCAATCCTATATGGGTCGTGGATAATACCCTTTTTAACTACATTGTGATCCACTCTTACGAGCACAATTTTGCCTTTCAAGTCCGCATCTTGAATAAGTGGCAAATTTACTTGTCTGAAATCCATCATTTCCTCGCTAATATTTTTATTGCTAGACACGCTATTAGACGAAGCATTTCAAAATAAGTTTAGTAAAAAAACAATTCTATTATATTTCTTTGATTTGTCTATAGTTTATTTGGATAATACGATTTTATCAACTAATTTTGTCGATAATATTTGCTAATATAAGCTATTAACTTTTTGGAGAATAAAATGGCATTCGTACCTAATACAGACACCGAACGTCAGGAAATGCTAAGTAAAATTGGTGTAAATAGTTTTGAAGAACTTATTGCAAAAATTCCTGAAAACGTTAGGTTCAAAGGCGAATTAAATTTATTACCTCAATTATCAGAGTATGAAGTAGTAAAATTATTAAATACCTACGCAAATAAAAACGTAACGTCTGATCAAAATATAAATTTCATGGGTGGTGGAGCATACGATCACTTTATACCTGCCATTATTGGCACTATTTCCGATCGCTCTGAATTTAAAACTGCATACACGCCTTATCAAGCGGAAGTTTCGCAAGGAACTCTGCAGGTAATGTATGAATTCCAAACTCTTATAGCTGAGCTTACAGGCATGGACGTAGCCAATGCTTCGATGTATGATGCAGGATCTGCTGTAGCAGAAGCATGCCACATGGCTCATGCTCAAACTCGTAAAACTGAATTTCTTATAGCAGGTAAATTGAACCCTAATTATACAATGGTTATGCATACATCTTGTGCCGGAAGAGAATATACTTTTAAAGAATTTATATCTGAAGATGGCTCTGCTGATATCGAAGCTTTAAAGGCTGCTATCAGTGATAAAACTGCAGGCGTAATAGTCCAACAACCAAATGCTTACGGCGTTATTGAAAATGTCAGATCTTTGGAAGAAGTTGTTCATGCTACAAAAGCAATGTTTATTGTTTGTGTAAATCCTATGTCTCTTGGTATACTTGAAGCCCCTGGTAACTACGATGCGGATATCGTAATCGGTGAAGGTCAAGTCTTTGGTATTCCTGTTAGCTTTGGAGGTCCTTATTTAGGCTTGTTTGCTTGCAAACAAAAATTCGTAAGAAAAATACCTGGCAGATTAGCAGGTATGACTCAAGATTCTGAAGGAAAAAGAGGTTATGTGCTTACATTACAAACTCGCGAACAGCAAATAAAACGCGAAAAAGCTACCTCTAACATCTGTACTAATCAAGGCTTATTTATGCTTATGGCTACAGTTTATTTAGAAACTATGGGTAAGCAAGGCATTAAAGAAGTTGCTGACCAGTCTTTCCAGAGAGCTCACTATTTAGCTAATAAAATATCTGAACTAAAAGGTTTTAAATTAGCTTTTGATAAACCTTTCTTCAATGAATTTTTAGTAGAAACTCCAATACCCGCAAAAGAAATAATTGCAAAAGGAGTTGAAAAAGGATTTTTACCAGGTTTAGATACTACTAGATTTGAGGGCTGTAAAGAAGGGCTATTAGTTGCAGTTACTGAAAAACGTACTAAAGAAGAAATGGATACTTTTGTTGAATTTTTGGCAAATTTATAAAATAAGCAATGTTAATTGATATTTTAAAATCTATAAGCGAAAGGCCTCTAAACAAACGTAAGATGGCTTTATTCTCTTTCATGGCGATTGTATTAATGACTCTTGCCTTTTCAGAATATGGTATTTATAAGAGACTTTCTCTCTTAAGTACTTATAATTCATTACATGCTGATATGTATCATCTGAAACAAGAGTCCGATAGCTTAAAGCGAGAAATATTCAATTTAAAAACTAATAATAGAGAAATCGAAAGACTGGCTCGTGAAGAATACGGATTGGTCAAAAAAGGTGAAAATATTATTTTTTTTAAAAGTAAATAATAGCGTTTTTGCTAAAATATCTTTATCTTTGAGGGACTAACTATTGTCCCTCTTTTTGTATGGGGTACTATGTATTTCGGCATTGACATAGGCGGTACTTCTATAAAATATGGAGTGCTGGATAATGACTTAAACATGGTTGAACAATCCTCAATTAGAACTAAATCTGTATCTGATATTGAGAAGTTTGCTGCTGAAGTCATTGATATTATTACATATTTAAAACAAGAATATATTTGTTGCAACTATATTGGTATAGGTATACCCGGAACTATTAGTTGTGAAGGTGAGATTATTGTCTCTCCTAATATACCATTGCTTGATGGGTTTAACCTGAAAAACCATATAGAAAGCAAAGTAGACATTAAAGTATATTTGGAAAATGACTCTAATGCTGCTTCACTGGCTGAAATGTATGCTGGTGCAGGTAAAGAGTTTAAAGATTTTATTTATATAACGCTTGGAACAGGTGTTGGCGGCACTATTATTTCCGAGAAGAAAATATTCTTAGGTTCTGACAGAAATGCAGGTGAAATTGGTCATACTATAATTAATTTTAATGATGATAGAGATTTTTCACGTGAATTTAGAAGAGGGACATTAGAAGAATATCTGGGTAAAAAGCATATCATTAAATTGATGAACTCTTTTGCTACAAAGCCTGTCTCAGGAATAAAAGAACTTCATAGCAGAGCTATGGATAATGATGCAGACGCTATTAAATGTTTAAATATCTGTGGCGATATTTTAGGGGTGGGTATTGCCTCTGCCATGAATCTTTTAGGGATTTATAACGTTGTAATCGGAGGTGGGTTGAGCCATTTGGGTGAAGAACTCTTTAAAACTACACGTGAAACTATAGCGCAAAGAGCTTTGCCGAACGTTACAAACAAATTCAACTTATTAAAAGCTAAATTTTCTAGCAACGCTGGTATTACCGGTGCTGCTTTATTAGAAAGATATTATACAGATGTTCAACATAATAAAATGTAGAGGATAAAATGACTAAAGAAATCGTTTTTACTGAAAATGCTCCGGCTCCTATAGGACCATATTCTCAAGCAATTATCGCAGAAGGTAAATTATTATTTATCTCAGGACAAATCCCTTACACTGCTGATGGAAAATTAGCAGGTGATAATATAACAGAACAAGCGCATCAGTCTTGCAAAAATTTAGGAGCTATCCTAGAAGCAGCTGGAGCGGATTATAATAATGTAGTTAAAACAACTGTATTACTTAAAGATATGGCTGACTTTGCTACAGTAAACAAGATTTATAACGAATACTTCGGTGAATCAAAACCGGCAAGAGCAGCTTATCAAGTTGCTAAATTGCCTTTGGATGTAATGGTTGAAATCGAAGCTATAGCTGTATTATAATATACAATTTTAGTAATAATAGCCGGCATTTTCTATGTCGGCTATTTTCACAAATATTCTCAGAATTCTATCTATGAAAAGACTCTACATTATAATTATATTTTATTTCTTCTCCATATCACTACATGCAGAAGACTCTACCATAAGCGAAATATCTAATCAAAGTTTAAAATCTCCGACTGTTGCTACGATTAAGTCTGCTCTATTACCAGGCTGGGGACAATATTACGTAGAGTCCTACTTTAAGTCCGCTTTGTTTTTAGGAACTGAGGCTACCTTCATTTATATTTTGATTGACAATCACAGCAAATATACTTCTGCTAGAAATGAATATGAAGCAGCAAAAGATAGAGGAGATGATGATTATGTCATATCAAGACTCGAAGCAAATATGGAAGCATATCATAACAACCGTGATCAGACAGCATTTTATATGCTAGGTATTCACGTTCTCTCAGCAATAGATGCGTATGTAGGCGCCCACTTGTTTGAGTTTGATGTGACAGATGAAATCAAATTAGGACATTTCCCTAATAAATATGGCTATCCTTCTCTTCTTTTATCTATTCAATTTTAAAGCATACCAAATCTTTTTCTAAAGAACCATTCTGCAGATAGAAGAATGATTACAAAAACTAAGATAAAAGAAGAATTCCATATATTAGTCTCATTAGTCATGCTGATTTGTTTATCTGCCCCTTTGAATTCTTTAGCTAAAACCTCTTGGAGAGTGGCTGTATTATCAATATGCATATAAACTCCACCTGTAGCCTCTGAGATTCTCTCTAACAATGTCCTTTTGAGGCCATAGTGTCTATTTTCTACTTGAAATGTCTCAATACTAAAAGAAGTAGCAGTTTTAAGATATGAATCATTATTTTCAGTGAACGCAGTCACTTGTAGGCTATAGTCGCCTTCTGACAAGCCTTCCACACTTGTAACATATCTTCCATTATTGATATTTTTTAGAATAATTTCTTTTTCAAATTCTTTAGCTTTTAAAGTAGCCTTTATCAGCATATCATCTAATGGTTCGTACTTGTCATCATAGATTTGAGCATTTACTTCGATGAATTCATTACTTTGATATATATTTTTATCTGTTTTAACAATAAATCTATCTTTTTTATCAGATATAGAGAGCCATTTAAAGACATTATCCATCAGAGCGTTATAATATTTAAAATCACTTAAATAGTTACTACCACTATTATAGCTTGCATCAATCATCTCCCATCTATATAATCCGTAAGCGAGAAATGCCCATGATCTGGATAAGTTGTTAGCTTTACTGACAATGGTAGGTTCTTCAATTTTAACACTGTTGACTTTAAAATCAGCATATATGTTTGCATCTGGTTTGGCTTTATAAAAAGCCTCAGTTTTATACAAGGGAGGTAAGTCTTCAAGGTAGTTGTCATTTGGCAATCTATTAATTGCAAATATTGAGTTAGCTTTAGCATTTTCATTGAAATTAATTGACGCTAAAAACTCGTTTCGAGAATCTGAGACCATAGTAAATGGTAAATATTTTTCAATGTCTTTAATTTTTGATTTAGTTACATGCTTCCCTGCTATGTACATAACACTTTTATTATTTGCAAGCTGCTCTGCTATTCCTTGAATGATATTGTCTTCAATATTATTTGCAGGAAAATCAATCAATACAAAAATATCAGTAGCAGTAATCTTTGACTTTGTAGGTATAGTATACCACTCTTTGGCATTCTTTTTTATATAATTAGAAACTATATACTGCTTCGAAGTTGACAAAAATTGATTGATAAAAGAAACATCTGGGCTTGGAGCTGAAGCAAAAATACTAACTCGCTTTTTGTTATCGAGTATGTTAATATAATTTGAGATATTGTTGTTCTGTTTATTTGATTCGACTGACAATGTATCTACTTTTATAGTAATTTTTTTCTTTCCGGGTAAAGAGTCGTTATATGTAAATTCTACATAATTATCTTCGATATTTTTTGATATGCTTATTCTTTTAGTTTGTTGCAACTTATTATCAATTAGTAGATGAACGTCAATAGAGTCAATTTTTATGTTTGAAAACTGCAATTTGGCTAAAATAGGAATATCATTATTAATATAAGATATATCATTATATAACATAGACTTGGCAATAATATCAGAATAAGACTTTTCTTCCCCTACTCCGATAGTTACTACCGGTAAATTCAAATTTTCAATTGCATATTCAGGATTAATACCTTTGTTAAAAGCACCATCAGTTACGACTACAACAGAACTAATATTCTCAGAGACTTCTATATCTTTTACTTTTTCAAAAACAGAAGAAATATCAGTATACTGACCTTTATAATCATTATCCTTGTCAGATTTAGGATAAGCTTTTGAATCAAAATAATAGTAATCTTTATCTTCTAAATCTAAATTACTAATTAGAGTATTGATTTTGTCAGGTGTGTCATTTTCCATATTTACAGACGCACTGTTGTCTATGAAGACTACTGGATGAGGATTTATAATATCAGTAGATGTTGTGTATATTACAGGCTCAAATAGTATCAATATTAACAAAAAGAGACTCAAGAACCTTAATATTCTGAGTATAATTTTCTTGGTTTTAGAGACATTCGGAATAGTTCTTTTGTAATAATAATAGCTTAAAGAGAAAACTGCTATTAAACATACAATTAAAATTGTTACGGATCCTTGCAATCCAATATTTATATCGGTCATATTCTGCACATTTAGTATAATATAAAAAGCAAATATATAAAATTTTGAACTCAATCACGCTTTTTATACAGTAAATCTTATCCATAAAGCAAATATTTCTATTTATATCTGTTCGTCAAATATTATTTATGCATCCTACTACTATTTGTAGCTTAGTCATAAATAGTATTACAACTTTATAAAGCACTTATTTCTATATAACATCTACCTTTATTGGCATTTCTTGACTGGTAGTTCCAGAACAAATTCAGAACCTTCACCTAAAATGCTATTGCAATACACATTTCCCTGCATTAAATCAGCTAATTTTTTAACTATTGATAAACCAAGACCGGTGGAGTGTTCTCCGCCTGTAGGTATTGCAGAAAGCTTCGAGAACTTTTTGAATAGTTTTTTTTGGTCTTCCTCTGAAATTCCGGGACCTTCATCTTTTACAGAAAATGTATAATATTCATCGTCTTTTAAAAATGAAATATATACTTTTTTACCATGAGGAGAATATTTAATTGCATTTGAAATCAAGTTATCATTCATTTGAACACAATATGTTCTATCGCAAAATATAGACTCTTCCATATCAATATCATAAATCAATTCGATTTCTTTCTGACGGGCATTCTCTTTATGCTGTTTAAGCGATTGAGCAAATATATCTTTTAGTAAATAGTTTTCAGGGTATATTTGTATTTTACCTTCCTCAATTGCATTTACATCAAGTAAATTTTTAATAAGTTCAAACATTCTTTCCGAAGTTTCTAAAATATCGTTAGAAAATTCTTTTATATCACATGAAGTTAAAGTTGTATCTTCACATAAAAACTTTGCTAGCATTTTGATACTGGAAAGTGGATTTTTTAAATCATGCGCGGCTACTCCGAGTATTTCATTTTTTTCTTTATTAAGCTGTATTAAATCAAGAGTCCTCTCTTCTACCTCTTGTTCTAAACGATTATTATACTCTTTAAGAATATTTTCTGCATTTTTACGCATAGTAATATCTCGCAGAATTACAGTATAATATTGTCTATCCTGAATATTGAAAGTACTTATAGAAATATCTACAGGAAATATTTTATTATCTTTTCTGATTGCCTCAGCTTCGTAACCTTCTAGGCTAATTCCATTAAAACATTTTTTATCATCGTCACACAAGGAAGTAATAGGCTTATGGAAAAGAGATTTAAAATGGTTCCCAAGTATTTCTTTGGCTGAATATGCAAATAATATTTCAGTTGCAGGATTGACAGCTTCTATAATAAAATTCTTGTCTAAGGTTATTATAGCATCTTGAGCAGTATTGACTATTGCATAATTCCTAGCCAGAGATTCTTGTAAATTTAATTCGGTGCGCTCTAAATCAATATTCTTTTTTCTAATCTCTAAGATATTATTTCTAGTTTTCTCTATGGTAATAGTAAGATCTTCAAAGTCTATTGGTTTGGTTACGAAATCATAAGCACCTCTGTTCATAGCAGTGCGTATATTTTTCATGTCTCCATAAGCAGATACAATTATAGCTTTCATCAGTCCATCAAGTCGATTAAGATGGTTTAAAAGAGTTAAACCATCCATTTTAGGCATGTTAATGTCAGAAATTACTATTTCTATATCTGGATTAGAAGTAAGTTTATTCAATGCTTCTTCACCGTTTTCTGCAAATAAAAATTCGTACTTACCTATTTTTATTTGTTTCCTAAATTTGAGCTTTATCATACCTTCTACGTCTGGTTCATCATCAACCAAAAGTATTTTAGTAGGTACACTTTGTACACTTCCCATTGTTATATCTTCCATATTACTGTGTAATGTTTTTTGGAATAAGTATCTTACAAATAGTTCCATTTCCTTCTTTAGAAGCTAGAGAAATTTCACCATCTAATAAATCAATACATTTTTTTACTATATGTAATCCAAGTCCAGCTCCGGGAATAGAGCTTACATTCTTGCCTCTTTGATAAGGTTCAAATATTTTAGATATATCTGTTTTACTAATCCCAATGCCGGAATCATCTATTATAATCACATAGTGTGTTAAAATATTTCTTATTACCACTTTTATTTGGCTGTTTATAGGAGAATATTTAAAAGCATTTGACAGAATATTAGCTATTGCAAGCTTTAGTATTATCTCATTACCGTAGAAATAATCGATACTTCCATCTGTGTCAAAATTTATGTGATGCATGGATTTATCAGCTAATTTCATTTCATAGAGCATAGACCAAATCAAATCCTTGAGATCAATTTGAGATTTTTGTTTATCGTAATCATCATAATCGAGCTTGCCGATTTTGATTACATCATCTAATATTCTACACATAAATGAAACCGATTCTTTTATACCTGATAGGAACTTTTCCATATCCTTTTCTTTATCAGCAATTGGATATATATTTTGTATAATATCAGCAGAGGACTGAATAACCGTCAATGGATTTCTATACTCATAAGAAATCATAGAAAACAAACTATCTTTTAAAGAATTTAGTTTGCCTTCTTGAATTTTTTTAATACTACTAATTCTATCAAGAGCAACTAACTTCTCTTTATCAATCTTTTTACTTTTTACTCTCTGTATTGTCCTATCTAAAGTAGTTTGAAAGTCTTGAAAATCAAGTGGCTTAGATAGATAATCATAAGCTCCGTAGTTCATTGCTTTTCTGATATAATAATTATCTCCATAAGCTGTAAGCATGATAACATCAAATTCTACTTCTCCAAATTGTATTTTAGACAAAAATGTTATGCCATCCATAACAGGCATATTGATATCCAAAACGATAATATCTAAGTCATTATGCTCAGATACAATATTAAGTGCTTCTTCCCCATTGGAAGCAAAAATCAGCTTATATTCGCCTGCTTTTACTTTTTGCCTTAGCTTTAGCTGCATCAATCCTTTTAAATCAGCTTCGTCATCAACCAACAGTATTTTTGTTACATCGCTCATAGTTGTCATGCTTTTGGTAGTTTGATTATAAATTCTGTGTATTCATCAATTATACTATCAACTTCGAGTGAGCCACCGTGAGACTGAATAACATCAAAACTTAGAGAAAGCCCTAAGCCTGTCCCTTCTCCAGTAGGTTTTGTAGTATAGAAAGGATTAAATATCTTATCCAGTTTGTCTTTAGGAATACCTGTTCCATTATCTCTAAGTCTTATCTCAACATTATCACCTATGCTTTTAGATGAAACGTCTATTATAGGCCTAAATGAATCACCTTCTATAGCATACTTTTTCATGAGTGCGTAGCAAGAATTATCAATTATATTTGTAATTACTCTGCTGAAATCTTGCTGTAAGATAGGAATACATTCGTTTAAGTTATCAGAATGATTTTTTATTTCTACGTGAAACTCATTATGCTGAGTTCTGAATCCCTTATAAGCTAAATCAACATTGTCTTCTAAAAAATTATATATATTTGTGTCTTCTTTATAACCCGCTGACTCCCTGGAATGGTTCATCATGGATTTAATAATATTATCAATTCTGCTACTATTTTTTTGTATAGTCTCTAGGTATGTAGTAATGTCATCAGCAATTTCTTCTATCAGCTCATGAGTGTTGTTTTCATTATCTTTCACATCATTCAAAAAGTCTTGCCAAAGTTCTACAGTGCCCTCTGCATAATTTTTTATAAAATTGAGAGGGTTCTTGATTTCATGCGCAATTCCTGCAGTTAATTGTCCGAGAGAAGCCATTTTTTCGGCTTGGATTAATTGCTTTTGTGTTTTTTTCAGGACTTCGTTTGATCGTTTTATTGCTTCATAAGAAATAGCATTCTGGATTGCAATTGCTATATATGAAGCAAGATTTCTCAGCATTTCTAATTGGTAACCGCTAAATGCTTGTTTTTTAGAGTCCTCTATTGATATCAAGCCAATAATTTTTGAATTATAAGAAATAGGCAAATAGAAACAAGATTTTGTTTTGGGATCCATTACTTCAATGGCCTTCTCGTCTATAAATTCAGAGTATGTTGATAAATCACTTATTTTTTCATCAAAATCATCTATTATTATTTCCTGCCCAAATGTCATACAAATAACATCAAGTCTATTTCCTTGGGTCATATCTACTTCGTAATTATCCTTACGTATAGAGTTCGAAATCACCAGTCGATAATTAATAGTTTCCTTTGCCTCATCAAACAACCCAATAGCAAATGTTGATGACTGAGTAATTGATCCGAGATGTTTATATAACTGATTAAATATGTTATCATACGTGATGGCTGTCGTAATAGACTTGCCTATTTCTGATAACAGACTTATATTATCTATTGAGGATTGCAAATCAAGAGTCAATTCAGACAACTCTGTATTTATAATCTCTACTTCTTTTTGTTGTTCAATAATTGTATCATTGGATATTTTTATATTCTGAGCCATACTGTTAAACAGCGTGGCAAGAGTACCAACCTCATCTTTAGTATAAACCTCTACTTGAGTATCATAGTTCCCTTTTGCAATAGAGGAAGCAGCCTTTTGCAGCATTCTGACAGGTTTGACTATTGTACGTGCTATAAACATTGACAAAAAGATTCCAATTAACAAAGTAAAGCCAATTGCAGAATATTGAATTCTCTGACTATTATCTGCTAATAAATCTTGTTCTGAAACTATATTATTGATTTCAATTTCTAAAGATTTTTCAAGTTGTGTCAATTTATTTTCAAGATTATCAAGGTCTTGAAATACAACTACAAGTTGGTCAAAGTTATATTTATAATCTTTAGCTAATTTTTGAAGATGAGCCATTTTACTATTGTTTGTATTTTCTGATTCTGTAATTAGTTTGTCAACCGCAGAGTACACTTTGGTAATATATTTATCATGCCTTCTCATGATGTAATCTTTCTCACTTCGTCTCGCTTGGAGCATATACATCATAAGTTTGTAGTTATTTATAGATTTAATGATATCTTCAATATTATGTACACTTACTCTAAATTTGCCTTCTAAGCCAGAGTCTTCGTTCAGTCCTCGAATGGTCATCTTATTAGTATATTCGTCATATAGTTTTTTATAGCGCTCTACTTTTATTTCAAGTATATTGATTTTCGATTTAGTTTCTGAGTTATTTAAAATTGTTACAATTTTATTATGGTTCTCTTCAAATGCTCTTCTTTGTTTAATATCCCTTGACAATGAGAATTCATGTCGATTTTGATAGTTTTTTAGCAGCAAAGTTTCTACTTTTCTAAATGTATCTCGCTCATTTTGTATATTGACTACCGTAAAGCCTATCAAAGCTATTACGATAAGAAGTACCTCTAACGAAACCGCCAATATTAACATTTTACCATACAAAGAATTACGTAACTTTTCCAACTGAAACTCCGGTATTTAGTAGACATACAATATTACGAAATCAGTGTTAAGCATGGATAAGCCTTGTGTTAAGCAGCTGTTTATTAGTAGGTCTATGGTCAAAATAGACCATGATATTGTGATAATGGTGTATATTACTCAAGTATTTATAGAAGTGTCCGATTCCTTATATAGGCTTATCTTTATCATTATCAATATCTTACATAGATTAGAACCGACTCTCAATTCTTTGGCTCAATTTTTTATTGAACAATCCGATGTATAGTGTAATATATGCTAACTCTATTTATGAAAAACATTTATATAATATTGATAATGTTATCTCAGTTGTTTTACCTCGAAGCGACTCCTTTAACTGGTGTTGTTTCGAGCGACAGAACTTTGTCTAAGACTGATTCTCCATATTATGTATCTACGGATTTAGTTATCAGTAAAAATGTTCAGCTAACAATAGAAGCCGGTGTAGAAATTATCATATCTGACAATAAAAATATTACAGTTTTGGGCTCTATTTTTGCTAATGCAAATGGATTAGAAGAAATCATATTTAGCGCTGAAAATTCTAATTGGGGTAGTATAATATTTTATGCAGGTAATAAGCAAGATACATCTTTTCTCTCGAATGTAAAGCTTAGTTCAGGTGGCAACTCATACCATCCCCCTATTATAATTAAATCCGAGATTGTTCCATCTTTAAATAATATTCGATTTGATCAATGCTCTTTTGATAAAGTTGAATTATCTCCTTTTGAGTTTGAAAATCTTTCGCTTAAGTCAAATGATGTTAATTACATTATCAATAATGACTTTATAGTTCCTTCAGGTGCCACTTTTAGTATAGAACCCGGAACTAATATTTATATTAATCCTAACATTGATATTATTTGCAAAGGAAGTATAATAGCTAAAGCACATTTCAATAACTATATCAACTTTACTAATGCAGCTAATGGATCATGGGGCGGAATATCAATAGAGTCTGATTTATTGGATCAATCAACTTTCAGTTTTTGCAATTTTAGCAATTTTGGGACTTCTCAGCTTTCTTCTTATGCAGGCATAAACATTGTTAAAGGCTCCGCTTCAATTGAATATTGCAATTTCCAAGATTTTAACAGATACGCAATAATTATCAAGAAAACAGGTTTAGCAGATATAGGCGGTGGTTTTACAAGTTCAAAAGGGTACAACACATTCGGAGAACCAAATCTTGCTAACTCAATCGTTGTTTCAAACTTTTCAACAAGCAATATCTCAGCTCAATATAACTGCTGGGGTACAACTGTAGAATCAGAAATAGCAAAAAAAATATTTGATCAAAATGATAATACTACTGTAGGCTTAATAGATTATAGTAATTATTTAGAAGATTGTGCACCTCAAACACCTAATGAGCCATTATTAGAATTCCCTTCTGATAATTCAACTGATATGCCTACAAATCTAAAATGCTCTTGGTATAATATTCAGAGTGCCGAACTTTTCCATTTCCAAATTGCAGAAGATTCTATATTTACTCAAGTAGTTTCTTTTAAAGATAACTTAGTAGATACATTTGCAATCGCCAGGAATTTAAAAAATGGAAAGAGATATTACTGGAGAGCGAAAAGTATAAATATGGCAGGTGAAAGTAATTGGTCAGAAACTTTTTCGTTTAAAACTTTTGATACCACAAAGCCTGAACCACCCACAATTATATATCCAAAAAATAATGCTGTAAATATTCCAACTTTAGCTGACATTGAGTGGTCTCCTATTGATAATGCGGATAAATATGTACTTGAATATTCTAAAAATGCTTCGTTTAGCAATTCAACTCTAGATACTACATTAAATTCGGCACTAAATATCAGACTTAAATATGACACTCAATATTACATTAGAGTAAAGGCAGGCAACAAGCGAGGCTGGAGTGCTTGGAGCTTAGAAAACACATTTACAACTGCTCCCCTTTTCTCTAAAGCACAAGTATTGTTACCGGTTGATGGTACAATCATGCAGATTATACCTTGCTACTGTAATGATGATTTGAGGCAAGACTTAGCAATCAGAAATGAAAATACCTTCTACATCTTCGAAAATATAGGGAATAACTATAAAAAGGTTTTTGAAACTGAAATATCTAATCAGAATTTCGACTATGCTGATTTTGACAATGATGGAGATTTAGATTTTGTCTTAATTTCAAAAGCAAAACAAGTCCAAATATTAGTCAATGATAACAATAGTTTTAGCATATTTTCTCAAACATTAGATGAGAATGTAGAATCTGTATTTTTCTTCGACTATGATAATAATTTATCTTCTGACCTAGTAACTTTTAGTCAAAATCAAAATATAAATGTCAAAATATTTCAAAATATTATAACAGGATTTGTGCCTGTAAATAATATACAAATAACAGGACATTTTGATAGAATTATCAAGGACTATTTTGATAATGATGCAAGTTATGATTTTCTGATTGTCAATAATACCATTGGTCAGATTGTGTCTATCAAAGAAGCAGAAATTGTCACAAAATTTACATTAAACTTTCTCGCTCCACCTCAGAAAATTGAAGTAAGAGATATAGATGCAGATCAATTTAAAGATATTGTCAGTCTAGAGTATGATGGAGCTTTAGCTTGCATATATAATTATTCAATGTCAAATAACTATACTCGGATGTCATTACATAAGGAACAAGGCATTGTGAATTTTGATTTGGTTGATCTAAGCAATAATGGCTTTTATGATTTTGTATTTTCTTATAAGGATTCTATTTCAATTAAAGAATATGTAAATTTTTCCTTCTTTGATTTTTATACTTTAAATCCTCAAGCAGGCTTTGCATACTGCAACTATTGCAATATTGATAGCTACAATAATGATTTTCTGATAAAAGAGGGAAATGATTATTTTGTTTTTGCAAATAACTCCTATGTTCTTAACTCGAAGCCGGAGCCTCCTTCTGCTCTTACGTTCTCATTAGACGATAATTCTATAATGTTGAGTTGGTCTAGTGGATCTGACAAAGAGTCAATGTCACTCTCGTACAGTATATATGTATCAAAAGAAGGGGATTCGCAGGACACAACCAGTGTTTTATTTGATACCCCCTACTCAAAATCAAATACACTCAAATTAAATAATATTAAATCAGGTCGTTATAAATGGCGAGTTAAAACTCATGACAATACCTTTTTATACTCGAAATATTCTGAAGAATTTGAGTTTATAACACCTGATTTGATTTTAGCTCCACCCCATTCTTGGGACTTTGAAAAACAGACCGGAGAGCATTCTTTATTAGTACTTGACCCAAAACATTTTCAAGATAGTTTAGATTTACACTCAGGTATGTATATCGGTGTATTTTATGTAAATGATACCTCACTCAGCTGTGCAGGCTACACGCGATATAATCCGAATAGTAGTATTGCTATTCCTATTTGGGGTGATAATTATATTACTTCTATGATAAAAGAAGGCTTTAGCCAAAAAGAAATTATCAGATATAAAGTATGGGATGGAATTAAAGGTACAGAACAATTTGTCCTTATAAACTCAGATCAAGTTAAAAATAATTTCTTGCCTGATAAAATATTTAAGGGTACAAGTTCGCAGGAACCTAATACATTAAACATTTATCAAAAGAATAATTCAGTACAATATATTTCAACTAATCTTGAATTATGTAATCCGTTCGCTCATAAACTTGAGTTGAATCATGTATTTACGTCAGAGGGACAGAATGTCTCATTAAGTCAAATATTTTCTCCGACTAAAACTTTAATACTATATTCTGATAATAACGAAACAACTAAGTTGAATGGTTACAATATTGAGCCTTTAGATTATAAAATAAGTATCCATAAAGGCTGGAATTTAATCCCATATCTTAAACCTGATAGCAGTTCAGTAGCATCTGCATTTGATTATTATTCAGATAAAATTATTTGCGTTAAAGATGACAAAGGAATAGCATGGATTCCTCAGTTTAATATTAATGAGTTACAATATCTAATTCCCGGAAAAGCTTATAAAGTATATTCCTACGAAGATTTTGACTTCTACTACAATAATATTATTGACAATAATTTCAGTACTGCAGTCCAACAAGTAGCTAGCAAATATGATCTTAAATATAGTCTAACAGGCAGTTACATGTCATTAATATTAAACTGCCCTGACGCTGCAGACGGATCATCAGTAGCAATAAAAACCGGACAGGATATTATAGGTAGTAGCATCATCCAAAATGGTAGAGCATATATCTCTGTATGGGGAGATAATATTTTTTCTTCCGATATAGATGGAGCTTTAGAGGACAGCGAGCTAACTATAGAAGTTTTTGATGTAGAAAATGATACAGTTCAGTCTACTATAGTACAAAATATATTAGATATCACAGATTCAGAAAATAGCATTCAATCTCTAAGGTATTGGAAAGATAGATTACTCTACTTGACTTTAGAATATGACGATACTTCTATTGAAGATGAAAATATAGAAGATATTTATTCTATAGCCAACTCTCAAATACTTTCAACGAAGCCAATTAATAGCTTTAAAATATATGATTACGTTGGAACTCAATCCCTAGCAAGCGATAATTACCATAGGAGCTCTATAGATTTACAGTTCCTTAATAATGGGATATATTTTATAAAAATGAAGATTTCTCAGACAACTTATATAGAAAAATTTATTATAAATAAATAGATTGAGATAATTATGCAAAAGATAATTGCTTGTATCCTTATAGCTATATTTTTTCCACTCACTTCTTATGGTGCTTGGCAAGAAATGAATATTACAGATGATAATTTATCTGCTATAAAATTTATGCCGGGTAATCAAATTGGCTTTGCATCAAGCTTAGGCAATTTGTATCATACTTTTGATTATGGCACTACATGGGGTAAATCTCAAATCAGCAGTTCCCGAACTTTTTACGATTTTGCTATAATTGATACTAATGAGTTATTTGTAGTTGGTACCAGTGGTAGTATTTATCGCACCACAAATGGAGGTACAAACTGGAATAGTATTACTTCTGGCGAAACGGAATCTTTTAATTCTATTGACTTTAATGGAAGTAATGCAGTAATTGTTGGAACTGGTAGAACAGTAATTCTTTCAAATGATTCTGGTATTAATTGGACATCTTTAGATAGTTTATTAGACTTAGCAAATATCCCAAATCATGAATTAAATGACGCTGAGTTTCTTTCCTCGACAAATATTGTTGCGGTAGGTAATTTAGGAACTATTATAAAAAGTACCAATTTGGGTAATAGCTGGACTAAAATAAGCACAGGAACAACTGATAATATCCAATCTGTTAATTTCCCTACTGCCACTATTGGCTACGCTTGCGGATATAATGGAAGAATACTTAAAACTTCAGATGGTGGAAGTACTTGGTCAACTCTAACTAAATATACTAATTCCAATTTGAAGTCTATCTATTTTACAAATGATATTTCAGGCACCGCAGTCGGAGAAAATGGGACTGTTATATCTACTAGTGATGGTGGAAATACTTGGAAATCATTAAGCATTTCCGGAAATAATAATCTCAATTCAATATATTATTCCAGCACTGATTATACTTACATAGTTGGCGCCAACGGTAGTTCAGTTCGAACTGATAATAATGCTGCCGGTAGCTTAATGCAACTAAGTTTAATCTCACCTAACTCAGATACCACTTATACATCAGATAAAAATGCTGAAATAAGTTGGAACGGTGCAAATATGGATAATCAAAATATTGATATATTCTACTCTTCTGATAATGGGACTTCTTGGAACTTTATTAGCAATGTCAGTTTTAGTAATTTGTCTTATTCTTGGAACATTCCTGACATCGCCAGCACACAAATGCAGATAAAGATTCAACATCATTTTAATATAGGTCTTAGAGATATATCTGATAACAATTTTGAAGTGACTACAAATAAAATCAATATTACTTCTCCTACTACCAATTCAAAATATCAAGCTGGTAAGAATGTTGAAATTACTTGGAATAGCTATGATATTACTACTCTTAATTTAGAATATACCATAGATGGTACTACCTGGAACTCTATTGCCAATAATATACCTGCAAATTCAGGTGTCTTTTTTTGGAACTCACCTCTTTCTTCATCAAGTTTTTGTAGAATTAAAGCCACAGATAGTAGCAATTCTGCCAATACTTCTACTTCAGAACAATTTACTTTAGCGAATTTATTTGTGCAGAATCCTAGCGATGGTTCAGTCGTTAATCCTAACTATCAACTGCCAATATCTTGGAGTTCGAGTCTTATTGATACCGTAAGGATTGACTATTCCAGAGATAGTACTAACTGGTTAAAAATTGGAAGTGCACCTGCTTCTAATTCATCCTTTACATGGAACTCAACTCCTAATATTAACGGAAATATTTGGTTAAAAATATCAGATAATTCCTATCAAAATATTTATGATATTCATAAAATTTCCATTGCTGCGACAGAAGAAATCTCTATAGTGGAACCTAATGCTTCTGTTTCTTATAAATTAGGTCAAACTGTAAATATCCGATGGTCACATGCTATAGTAGACAATGTAAAGATTGAAGCCTCTTATGACAACGGTGCGAATTGGAACACGCTTATTTCAGCAATCAGTGCTGACGTTAATCAATACAATTGGACACCAACGCAATTATCAGGAAGTGCTTTAATCAGGATATCTGATATCTTAAATCCATCACTATTTGATATATCTGATAATACTTTCAAAATATCCGATATTAATATTTTATCTCCCGGTCCGGGACAAGATGTTCAAGCTGAAAGCCAAATAAATATTAATTGGACAGCTTCGTTTGTAGATAATGTAAAGATTGAATATTCTATAGATAACTGGAGCACTTCTACAGTAATAGTTAATAACATCTCCGCACAATCCGGGTCTTATATTTGGACTGTCCCTGATGTTAACTCATCAAATGCTAAAATCAAAATTTCAAGTATAGAAAATTCTGCTATAAACAAAAAAGTAGTTTTCAATATAAGACAAACTTTAGATCTTAAACTTGTTTCTCCGATAGGTGGAGAGCTACTTAAAACGGGGAATCAATATCCTTTAACCTGGAATTTTAAAAATGTATCTTCACTGGATATTAAATACTCTTTAGACAGCGGCGCAACTTGGTCAACAGTAATAGATATGATAGATGCAAGTACGAGCCCTTATTACTGGACAATTCCAGATGTAAGCTCTCAGAAATGCATGATAAAAATTTCTCAGTCTACGGATCCTTCTATATATTCAATTAGCTCATATGTATTCTCAATCAGTAATGCAAGAATCAATCTACTTTCTCCAAATGGTGGAGAATTATGGTATATAAACGATACAAAAGAAATCCAATGGGATAGCAAGGGTATTATAAATTTAGGTATTGCTTATCAGATGCATCCTGATTCATCATGGGTAACTATTAGTTCTAGTGAACCTGCCTCACCTTCAATGAAATCTAACTGGGATATTCCTGTAATACCATCAACACATGTAAAACTTAAAATATTTGATACTAAAAATCCTGGGATTTATGACATATCAGATGCAGAGTTTACTATAGCCGGAGTAAAGCTTACTAGTTTAAATGACGGCGAAAAGCTAATCTTTAGAGAGAAAACTCAAATTACATGGGAAGCCGTAGAAGTAACTGATGTCCAGATTTCTTATTCAACAGATAATGGAACAAATTGGCAAATTATTGAAAACAGCTATAACGCTGAGTCTGAAAATTATACTTGGGATGCACCTTATCCCCCTTCAGACTCTTGCAAATTGAGAATACGAGATAATCAGAATTCTTCACTATTTGATATTTCTGATGTCAATTTCAGCATTAACGGTCTTTTGTTAGAAAATGATCTTAATGGCAAAGAATTGTTAGTTGGAACTGAATACCCAATTTCGTGGCTGAGTCAAGACGTAGAAAACATACAAATTGAGTATAGCACAGATAGAGGTAATAATTGGCTCACAGTTATTTCTTATACAGAATCAGACGGCACGTATTCTTGGTTGGTTCCAAATACTCCTGCTGAATACTGCAAATTAAAAATAACAGATAGAGATAATCACGAAGTATATGATATAAATATTGGTACTTTTAACATTATTGGAACCGGTATAAATCTAATAACTCCAAATGGGAAAGAGAGTTGGGCGTTAGGAACACAGAAAATTATTAAATGGTCAAGTGTAAATATAGAATATATCAATATAGATATTTCATATAATAATGGCGTTACACCTGTGCGAATAGCTACTGCTATTCCCGCCACGACAAATGAATATATCTGGACTGTTTCCGGCGCACCTTCTACAGAATGTCAGATTAGAATAACTGATGCAGATAATTCTAATTTGACAACTGTAAGTCAGTCTAATTTTACTATAACAGGCGGGCTTTTCCCTCCTCCTCAGCACTGGACTTTTACTTCTCATACAGGTAAAAATGCTAATATAATTTTACCTACTTCAGTCAAACCAATTGTATCAGGCAGAGCCTGGAGCTCTGGAGACGCTTTGGGAGTATTTTATACAGATCTGTCAGGAAATGAAAAATCAGCCGGATTTGGCATATGGGATAACGGTAATCTATCCGTTACCGTATGGGGTAATAATGATCAAACAACTGCAAAAGATGGATTTGAAATAGAAGAAACTTATTCCTTAAGGCTGTGGGATGCTCAATTAGGCAAAGAAATCAGAGCAAAAGTAAGCTACTCCTCAGGTAACAGTTTCTTTACAGATAATGGTATTAGTATAATTGGCAATATGAATGCACACGAAAAAATGAGAATAATTTTGGAACCTGCTATATGGTCTATGATCTCATCATATATATTACCTGCAGACTCTAAAATTGATACAGTCATGAAAAATGTTCAATCACTAGAACTGATGAAAGATGAATTGGGAGACTTATACTATCCTAGTCAAGAAATAAACACTATATCTAATTGGGAAGTTACTAACGGCTACCAGATTTACGTTAATCAAAAAGATACTCTTGATATTGAAGGTACTTTAGTAAACGCAAATAACTATCCAATAGCTATGGAAGCAACTAAATGGTATATAATTTCTTATTTATATAATGTACCAATTCCTATTACCACAGCATTGTCTACAATAGATTCTTCTATTGTTCTGGTAAAAAATGATGATGGTCATATTTGGTATCCTGCTTATGGAATAAATCAAATTGGCAATATGCATCCTACAGAAGGCTATAAAATTGTATTGAATGAACACAATACTCTTGTATATAATTCAGGGAATTTAATTCCTAAAGCCGCAGTTCAGAAAGAGATTTTAAATGAAGTTTACGAAGTTACATACAAACAAACAGGTTCAAACTGCAACATAATACTTAATCTTCTTGATTTTGATTCTGGAGACGAGTTTGCAATTAAGACAAACAATGGAATGGTAGTCGGCTCGGGAATAAATTATAATAGTAAGATTGCCATTACTGCTTGGGGCGACAATCCTAATTCGTCCTATATAGATGGACTAATCAGCAATGAACCATGTAACCTATATTATTGGTCAAAAGAAGATAATAAAGAATACCATCTACAAATTGAACAGTATAAAGATGTTCTTTCAGGTTCTATAAAAACAGGTAAAATGCCTTATATTTCAGATGCTATTTATGAAGTTGCTTTATCAAAATCAAATATCACAGGTATTGAAGAATCTGATTTTAAAGTCTCTTGTTATCCTAACCCGGCATCTGATTATTTAATGATTAACAATGGTGATTTCTCTAAATATGAAATACACAATATGCTTGGGTCATTGATGCAATCAGGAGTAATAGGAAATAACTACATCGACATTTCTAATCTGACTTCCGGTACTTATTCTTTACGAATGATGTCTGATAATAAGGAAACTACATTGCATTTTACAATAGTAAGATAGGTTAATTTGAATAGTATATATAAAAAGAGCTATGATTTTTTTACAAATCATAGCTCTTTTTCTGTATTTGAAAACCCAAAAAATATATCTGGCAATAAAATATCTTCTGAACTATCAGCTATAAGAATCAGAATCTATATTTGACAGTAATGTTAAATTGTCGAGTTTAAAATAAGTAAAGGTAATTAGAAAAATATTTTGAAGGGTTTATCTTATATTTTTCATTAGCGCATAAAGTAAATATAGGAATAGACTGGTGTTAGAGTTCGGAGCGTGAACTTTTTCACGCCCCTTTCTCAAATAATTTATATATTTTTTAGCATATTGATTTTCGATGCTTGCCCTGCCACAATAATAACATCGGACGACTGAAATAGATGATCTGCAGAAGGAATAGCTTTAATGTTGCTATCCTTTTGAGAGGAATCTTTAATTGAAATAATATCGACACCATATTTTGATCTAATATCTAACTCTTTAATAGTTTTACCGATAAAATCAGAAGGCACTTCGATTTCTGTAATAATATAGCCTTCTAGGAAATGGATATCTTCATTTGCATTATCAAGAGTCAGTTTAGTTGCCAAATCAGAAGTAAGTTGATGTCTGTTAATTTCCTTGTGATACGCATCGTCAACATCTTTTCGCCAAATCATACCTATGATTTTATCTCCATTTTCTTGATCTAAAACCGGCAATCCATCATACTCACACTTGCTCATCTTTTCAATTACAACTTTCAATGAATCATTTTGTGTCACTCTAGGAATGTTTTTATCTGCCATATCACCTGCTATCAAAACATTTTTAAGTTCGTCGGAATCTAATAGAAATTCTTTTATGTTATCAATGGAAATAATTCCGATAAAATTACCATCTATAGTATTGACAGCAAGTGAAGTTTGTTTTTTAGAAATAATTTGATAAACAACTTCCCGGAAGTTTGTTTTTTCATCTATATGAACATACGATTTGTCAAATAAATCTCTAACTAAAATTGAGCTTAAAATGCTATAATCAGCCGTGTCTTTTACTTTTATACCTCTCTGTAGCAAGCGTAACGTATAAATAGATTCTCTAGATAACTTAGATGATAAAATCATAGAGATAGTTACCACAATCATTAGCGGTAATATAATACTGGTTTCTTTAGTAAGTTCAAAAACTATTATAATAGCCGTTATTGGTGCTCTCGTAGTGCCTGCAACTAGCCCTCCCATAGCAACTAAAGCATAAGTACCTGGAGCAGCTGTAATATCAGGAAATATGTAATTTACAATATATCCGAAAAATGCTCCCAACATTGCTCCCATGAATAAAGAAGGTGCAAAAATACCACCGGAACCACCGGAACCAAGAGTTAATGAAGTCGCAAGGATTTTAACAAATATGAGAACTAATGCAACATGCCAAATGGAATTAGATAAAAGAGCATTTGAAATAGAGTCATAACCAATACCCATAGATTCAGGATATAGCAGCGCAATAGCTCCAACTAAAAGCCCACCAATAGATGCTTTAAGATATGCTGGAATTTTTATTTTTTCATCCCAAAAATCTTCAAAGAAATATAATACTTTGATGAATATCCAAGAAATTAGACCGCTTAAACCTCCAAGCAAAAAATAGAATGAGATTTCATAAGCACTTTTTAATTCATAATGCGGAACAGCAAATGCTGCAAAATCTCCTTCAAATGAATGAGACACAACTGTTGCCATAACAGAAGCTATTACAATCGGGGATAATTGCTTAGCAGTAAAATCCATTAATATAATTTCTACTGCAAACAGTGCACCTGCTATTGGTGCATTAAATGCAGCTGCAATACCGGCCGCAGCACCACATCCGACTAAAGTTTTTAATCTGGAAGTTGGTAAATTAAAAAATTGGCCAACTGTAGAACCTAACGAAGCTCCTATTTGAATAATTGGACCTTCACGTCCAACAGAACCACCGGTACCAATTGTTACTGCCGAAGCAAATGCTTTGACTAATGCCACTCGGGGTCTAATAATACCACCTTTTTTAATAACAGCTTGCATAACCTCAGGTACACCATGACCTTTAGCTTCTGGTGCAAAGAAGTATATGATTGGGCCTACAATAAGTCCACCTAATGCTGGTACTAACAATTTTATGTACCAAGGTGTAGCTATTATATTTTCCAATAATGTACCATTACCGCTAAAACAGTAATCTGATATGGTATGAATAAGAACCCTTATCCCTAAAGCACCAAATCCAGCCAACAAACCAATAAAAATAGCTAAAATAATCATAAACAAATGCTCTGTCATTTTAGCTCGATTTACTAAATCAGTTGCATTTTGTGAAGCCTTAGAGTATAAGGCTTTAATAGATTCAAAAGTCGAGTCCATTTATCTACCGATTGATATAAAAAGAAGGAATATTTTCGATTGCGTTTTTAGTATGTATCCAAACATAATTAATAAAGATGAAAAACAAAATATATATACAGTATATGGATATAAAATAATATTAGTTTAAAGAGAAATTATTCGTTTAGTTACTCTTTACATACTCTTCTATAAGAATAATAAGAAGTAAATTATGGATTTATCGTAAATTTTAATCCTAAACCGATACTAAAATATCTCCATGACTGATCTTGTAGTATTGAAAGTAGAGGCATTTCAAAGTGTAAATAAGGATGGAAACTTAAAAATTGATTTTCAATAGGTCTTATAAATTGATATGAAAAATCAAAAATCAAAAATGGCACAAAGTTACTAATGTTTGGTATAGAGCCTTCGCTTTTATTACGTACTCTTGTATGCGTATCAGAAAACACACCATAATTATCAGGAGTAGTTAGCTTTTCGAGTTGACTATAGTTGGATTTTAATAGGAAATGATTCCCAAAGCCTAATGAAAATATTAAATCTTCAATTTTATAACTCTTGGAAACTGACACATCAAAATAATATAAATCAAATTCTAAATCATGTGTAAATATTCCCATTTCAGCTTGGTTATTGACTAATACAGGAGTTTGTTCATTATATGACATATTGCCGTCAAATAGATTTATTCCTAAAGAAAAGTCAAATAATATACTATATAGAGAAATGGGTTTGGAAAAATTAAGACTGGGAGACATTCCGTTGCCTGTTCTATTGTCCGGACAACAATCAGGAATTCCTCCCAAGTTTTTAAAAGTCCCATAATACAAATGCCTATTTACATGAATATTAATGCTATAAATATTCTTATCAGACGAGTACAAGCGAATTGTAGCCAGCAAAATAGTAACCAATATATATACTAAATATTTCACTTGAACATATTAGCAAAGTTGACAACAGCTTTATATCTATGACTAATACTATTCTTTTCTTCAGGCAATAGCTCAGCAAAAGTGAAGTCAAAACCATCAGGAATAAAAATTGGATCATATCCAAATCCATTTTTACCTTTTTCGAGTTTAGATATTTTGCCTTTACAGATACCTTCGATTAGACGTTCGTTGTCGCCATCAAAAAAGCATAGGACTGTTTTAAAATGAGCATATCTATCAGATTCTTCGCTCAAATCGAATAACAACTTTTGACGATTCGCCAAATCATTTCCGTGTTCACCAGCATACCTTGCGGAGTAAACGCCGGGAGCATAATTTAAAGCTCTTACTTCCAAACCAGTATCATCCGCTAATACAGGCATATTTGCAACTTCGAAATATGCTTTAGCTTTTAAAATAGCATTCTCAGCAAGGGTTACACCAGTTTCTTCTACATCAAATTCAGTATTAATTACATCAGAAATACTGAAAAATTTAAAATATCCGGGCAGTATATTCTCACAAATATCAGAAATTTCTTCTATTTTATGCTTATTATTTGATGCTATCAAAACATCCATATTAATCCTTCTTGAAGTATTGTAACAATTCTTCAACAGCAAGCGCAGGAGTTAATTCGCCTGCTTTGACCTTCTGTTTAATAGTTGGTAAATTTGATTTTACTTGACTATTCGTATAAAACATTGATTTCAAATTATCTTCAATCATGCTAAAGACCCATTCCATTACTTGATCTTTACGTCGGCTATCAAAGACGCCAGATTCTTTAGTCTTTAGAACAAACTCATTTACGGTAGACCAAACAGAATCTATGTCAATATTATTAAGTGCAGAGCAAGTCCTTACTTGAGTTTTCCAACCTTTAGTTGCGGGCTGTAATAGATACAACGCATTTTCATATGCATTTTTTGTAATATTAGCTCGTACTTTGTAATCTCCATCTGCTTTGTTGATTACTAATAAATCAGCTAGTTCAACTACCCCCTTTTTGATTCCTTGCAGTTCATCACCGGAACCAGGTAGAAGCAATAACATAAATAAATCAACCATAGACCTGACAGTTGTTTCGCTTTGACCTACTCCTACTGTTTCAATCAAAATGACATCATATCCTGCTGCTTCGCATATTTGGATTGTCTCTCTTGTTTTCTTTGCAACTCCTCCTAATGAACCGGAAGATGGAGATGGTCTAATATATGCATTCTTTTCTCTGGAAAGCATTTCCATACGAGTTTTATCACCCAATATAGAACCTTTCGTAACTGTGCTACTGGGATCTACCGCCAACACTGCAACTTTAAAGCCATTCTTAACTAGGAATGTACCTAATGCTTCTATAAAAGTACTCTTCCCTGCTCCGGGAGGTCCTGTAATACCAACTCTAACCGAGTTACCTGTTAGAGAGTTTATTGCTTTAAGCACATCCTGAGCTTCTCGATTGTGTTTAGGATTATTACTTTCTATAAGGGTAATCGCTTTAGAAATAATAGATAAATTGTGTTCTTTTATACCTTTAACAAAATCATCTATACTTACAGTTTTTCGTTTAACAACATTTAGATTTCTGTTGCTCCTGACTTCATCTAAATCTACGCCTTTCATAACATTAGTTGTAAATTCCGAACCTGCATTGTCAGGTACCCATTCAGGTTTATTTATATTTTTACCCATATCTCGAATATATATATGTTCTTAAAACCATTTACAAGATAACAAAATAGACGCTATTTCATAATTATTTAGGTATCAAAAGTTATTAACATCTATTTTATTAGCTGCATTAATACGATTATTTTTAATCTGCGTTCAATTATCTCAAATCTTCTCTAATACGCCTTATTGTTTAGACGATAATTTACTAATATTAAATATAAGCAGTAGATGCATTGAATGTCTCAAAATATAATACTAAAAGATAAACATGTTACAAAATATTATAATATAATTATATTTGTTACTCTGCAATATTTTCAGAGAATTATATTACTCGGAAAAATTAAATATATAAAATTGAACTACAATAAGCCAAACTTTTTAAGTTTACTATTATAGTTCAAAATACATTTTGAATAATCTAGTACACTGGCTCACTTATACTTTTTACCATTACCACAAGTCAATTCAGACCATAAAAAATCCGATTTAGGTGCAAGTACCCAAATCGGATTTGATGTAATGTGAACTATATAAGGGAAATTTCTAAACTATATCACGTTTACAATAGTGAGTATGTAATAATTCATGTGATTTATGAGATAATGGATTCTCCAAGAATTCTTCGTATACCTTTGTGATAAAAGGATTTTCATGAGACTTTCTTAGTTCTTTACCTTCATCTTCAGCATATATTGCTTCCATTCTTTTTAGCCTTACAGAGTCATCGGTATAACGAGGTTGACCACCACCACCAATGCACCCGCCCGGACAAGTCATGATTTCTACAAAGTGAAATTCTTCTCCACTTCTCATCAAATCAAATACTTTGCGTGTGTTCGCTAGTCCGTTTGCCACAGCAACTTTCAACTCAACACCTTCAAGGAATGACCATTCAGGTTTTACATTTTCGATTTTTAAAGACGCACGTTTGACCCCTTCTATCCCCATAACAGGAGTAACATGAAGATTTTCAAATGGTATTTCTCTACCGGTTACTAATTCATACGCTGTACGAATTGCTGCTTCCATCACACCCCCGGAATTCGCAAATATATCAGCCGCACCGGAAGATTCTCCTAATGGATTATCAATCTTTGCTTCAGGTAATGTCTTAAACTCGATACCTGCCTGCTCTATCATTTTTGCAAGTTCTCGAGTAGTGATTACATAATCAACGTCCCTTATGCCACTGTCATCCATTTCAGGGCGTTGGCATTCGAACTTCTTAGCAGTACATGGCATAACTGACACTACAATAATTTCTTCTAAATCTTTAGCGATACTTTCTCTGAAGTATGTTTTCGCTAAAGCACCAAACATCTGTTGAGGTGATTTACAAGTAGAAAGATTGTTTAAATAGTCCGGATAATAATATTCAGCAAATTTAATCCAACCAGGGGAGCAACTTGTAAACATAGGAAGATGAGCATTTTCTCCATCTACTAATTGTTTTTTCAATCTTGTAAGAAGCTCAGTACCTTCTTCCATAATTGTCAAATCTGCTGAAAAGTTAGTATCAAACACCTTATCAAAACCTAACTGACGAAGTGCTGAAACCATTTTACCTGTCACCAAAGTACCAGGTTCATAACCAAAACATTCACCCAATGCAGCTCTTATTGCTGGAGCCGTTTGAACAATAACTGTTTTGTTAGGATCATCCAGTACATTCCATACTTCAGATATGTGTGAGGTCTCAGTAATTGCACCTACCGGACAGACTGCAGCACACTGGCCACACTGAACGCATGCAACAGTATCTAAGTTAGTAGCAAACGCTGGTCCTACAACTGTATCAAATCCTCTACCCTGAGGGAATAGTGCTCCAACAGATTGAATTTCACTACATACGTCTACGCACCTTCTGCATTTGATACATTTTCCATTATCTCTTGTCAAAGCAGGAGTTGATGTATCCATTTGGTGCGAAGATTTTGCACCTTCATATCTAATTTCTTTTATACCCATTTCACGGGCTATTTGTTGTAATTCGCAGTCGTCATTTCTGTCGCAAGTCGGACATTCTCCATCGTGTTCAGAGAGAAGAAGTTCTACTACTGTTCGGCGAGCTTCGCGAACGTGTTTATTATTAGTAAATACTTTCATGCCTTCATAAACAGGCATAGAGCAGGAAGCTGCCAAAGAGCGAGCCCCTTCCACTTCAACCAAACAAACTCGACACGCGCCTTTAGGTTCCATACCTGGCATGTGACACAAAGTAGGAATTTTCACTCCTGCCTTTTTTGCTGCGTCAAGTACTAGGGTGCCCTCGGGCACCTGTACTTCTTGATTATTTATATATACTTTTACCATTATATTTTAACTCCGATTTTCTGATTAACAAGAATAGTCACAGCGTAAGCATCTCTCAGCTTGCCTTACAGTTTCAGCTTCACTCCAAGTTTGCTCAACTTCCTGGAAGTTATTTTTACGTCTGTCCACTGAAAGTAAAGGCAATTTTGCACGTTTATATGGTACTGGGTCAGCATCAGGATCAAAGTATGTATCTATTTTCCACTCTTCTCTCCAGAAAGCATGTTTGTCACCAGTAAGGAACTCATCTATACCAACTGCAGCCCTTTCGCCGGCTGCAATAGCTTCGATAACAGTTCTTTCAAAATTACCTGCAGCATCACCACCTGAGAATACCCAAGGCACTGAAGTTTGCTGTGTTACCGGATTGACAGCTATACTTTTATCGCCAATCATATCTAATCTTGTTCCTTGAGGAATCAAGCTATCATCAAAATCTTGACCGCAAGCCATAATAACTTGATCAGCTTCTAACACAAACTCTTCTTCGCTTCTTACTGCTCTTCTTCTACCGGAGCTGTCAAAATCACCTAAAGTCATACTTTGGCACTTAACCCCTACTATTTTATCATCTTTAATTATGATTTCTTTAGGATTTGTCAACGACATAACTTTAACGCCCTCTTGCAATGCTTCTTCTATCTCTTCAGAATATGCAGGCATTTGCTCTTGACTTCTTCTGTAAACTACTGTTACACTTTCAGCTCCTAATCGTATTGCAGATCTGGCAGAATCCATCGCCGCATTACCACCACCAACAATAATAATATTATTTTTAATTGGTGCAGAACCTCTTAGGTTATAAGTTTTAAGGAAGTCCATAGAATTATGTACATCAGAGTGATTTCCACCTGGTAAATCCAAGCAAACACCTTTTGGAGTACCAATAGCAATAAAAATAGCATCAAATCCTTGGTTCCTTAAATCTTCTACCAAGAAATCTCTTCCTAATTTCTTATCACATTGGATATCAACCCCAAGATTTTCTATCATTCGGATTTCGCGAGCTAATATCTCTCTAGGCAACCTATAAGAAGGTATAGTTTGAACTAACATACCGCCCGGTCTTTGCTCTGCTTCAAATACTGTTGGTTTATAGCCCAATCTTGCTAAGAAATATCCGCAAGTAAGTCCGGCTGGACCGGCACCAATAATTGCGATTTTTCTTTTAGCATTATCTTCGTTTTCTCTTACTTCCGGTAGCTGAATTGTTATTTCTTGGTCTACCATAAAGCGTTTCAATGCTCTGATAGAAACAGCATCATCCAATGAAGAACGACGACATTTATCTTCACAAGTGTGGAAACACACTCTGGCACAAACAGCTGCGAATGGATTGCGTTCTCTGTGCAACCTCAAAGCCTCTGCATAGCGTTTTTCAGCAACTAAAGATACAAAACCTGGTACATCTACATGTGCAGGGCAGGCAGATTGACACGGAGCACGAACAAGTCCTCTACAAACACCTGCTTCACAATGTTTCTGGTGAATATGTTGTTCATATTCGTGTCTAAAGTGCCTAATTGTTGAAAGCACAGGATTAGGTGCTGTTTGACCGAGTCCACAAAGTGCTGTTTCTTTAATTTGCTCGCCTAATGTAATTAATTTATCAATATCTTCAGGCACACCTTCGCCATTGCATATTCTTTCCAATATCTCAAGCATTCGTTTTGTACCTACACGGCATGGAACACATTTACCGCAAGACTCTTCTTGTGAAAATTCTAAGAAGAAGCGCGCTACGTCAACCATACAAGTATCTTCATCCATTACAACAAGCCCCCCGGAACCCATTATAGCTCCAAGTTCTTGTAATGATTCGTAATCCAACTTAACATTTAGATTTGCTTTAGGAATGCAACCTCCGGAAGGACCACCCACTTGAGCAGCTTTATAGTTTTTCCCATTAGGAATTCCATTACCAATATCAAATACTAATTCACCTAAAGTAGTTCCTACAGGTACTTCTACAAGACCAGAATTATTAATAGCACCAGAAAGAGCAAATACTTTTGTACCTGTACTTTTCTCAGTTCCGAAAGATGCGAAATACTCTCCACCTTTCAATATAATTTCAGCAATATTTGCATAAGTTTCTACATTATTTAGTACAGTAGGCTTACCCCAAAGACCTTTGTCTGCAGGGAATGGAGGACGTGGTCTTGGTTCACCTCTTTTGCCTTCGATTGAAGCAATAAGAGCAGTTTCTTCTCCACAAACAAAAGCACCGGAGCCCATTCTGATTTCTAAATCGAAACTAAAATCGGTTCCTAGAATATTATTACCTATAAGTCCCATTTCTCTTGCAATGTCGATAGCCTTTTGTAAACGTTCAACTGCAAGAGGATATTCTGCTCTAACATATACATAACCTTGAGATGCACCGATGCAATAAGCACCTATAATCATACCTTCTATCAAGGAATGTGGGTCACCTTCTAAAACAGACCTATCCATAAATGCACCCGGATCACCTTCATCTGCATTACAAAGCATATATTTTTGGTCTGATTCATTACGTTTAGCAAATCCCCACTTCATCCAGGTTGGGAAACCCGCACCACCACGACCACGAAGTCCTGATTGTTTCATTTCATTGATTACATCGTCAGGCGTTAGCTCTGTTAATGTTTTAGCAACTGCAGAATAACCACCAATCTCAATGTAGTCATCTATGCTTTCGGGGCTAATCTTTCCGCAATTCCTAAGCACTAATTTTGTTTGAGCTTTAAAATATTCAATATCGTCCATATTAGGAATAGATACCTGGTCAGCATCCCTTTTCCAATTTAATCGGTCAACTATTTCACCATTTTCTATATGAGATGTGATTATTTCATTCACATCGTCAATCCTTACGTCTTGATAAAAAGTATTATCATGATCCATCACCACTATAGGACCTTTCACACATGGACCAAGGCAACCTGTACCTTTTACTTGTATTGTGTCATAGCCCTTGTCGTTCAATAATGCTTCAAACTTATCTTTTACTTTTTGAGAACCGGTCGCAAGACAACCACCACCAGTACATACTTTAATTACTCTCTGAATTTTAGAGTTCGCAGTATTCTGTTTTATTTGCTCTCTATATTTAAGTAAATCTTGAGCTGATTTTAATAGTATATTAGTCATTTACATTCTCCTCGATATTTTCTTCCAGCTCTTTTTTCTGATATATACTGATAATTTGTTCTATCCTATCGGGCTTAACCCTTTCAAAAGTTTCATCATTAACCATGATAACAGGTGCAAGACCACAAGCTCCAAAACATCTTCCGACATCTAGTGAAAATAGTCTGTCATCAGTTGTGCCACCTACATCAATTTTTAGTTTATTTTTGAATGCATCTAATATGTCTTTACCACCACGAACATAACACGCAGTTCCCAAGCAGATTCTAATCATATATTTGCCGCGCGGTGTAGTAGAAAAGAAAGAATAAAAACTTACTACGCCTGCAACTTCGCTATAAGATTTTTCCATTTTTAATGCTATTTTCTTTAGCACTACTTCAGGCAGATAGCCAAACATATTTTGCGCTATTTGTAGTACCGGTATTAACGCACCCGGCTTGTCTTTATAGTCATTTAGAACATCTTCGAGAATCACTAATAATTCTTCTTCGGTTTGTTCTTGTTGACAGTTACAACATTTTTGAACTTCTGACATAATAATCTCCTCAGATAGCAAAAATTTATTTTATTGATTGAAAATTCTTGATAAAGACCAGTGCAGAGATTACTATGGGACATAATCCCCACACAATTAGATCTTTTCGGGTTTCACACACAAGCTCCAATTTCAACTCATGTATTTACTCAATACATGCAAATTTTAGAGCACAAGGGGAACTTATGCAGATGACTTTAAATAAACAATAGGTGGGTTTTGCCATTATCACATTTTAATACAAATAATAACTAGCAAGAGGAATCTATGGATACAACTAATAGATAATTTAGGTATGCCTATGTGTGTAAGATTTGTGTATAAAGTTGAATAAAAATGGATATATCAGAGTAAGTATTTGGTATTCAAATGACTTGTTACTCCCTATTTTTCAAATACTTATAAGTATATCTGACTCTACTCAGGGTTAATTCTATGGTATGTATACTTTTTTCAGGGTTATACAACTTCTGTTAGGTAATTGTGAAATAATGTTTGCAATCAAAATGAAGTTAAAATATTTGCAACATTTCAGTTACAGAAATGATTTTATTCAGAATATAATCGGACTATTATCTCTTTTAATTAGAGATTTCCTTAAATACAATTATTTATTATGTAAGCGAGTTTAGATAGAGGTATAACAATTTTAATATTGCTATATATTACTGATATATATTCACTTATCTCTTTATGAATATCATTTACAATATCTCCTTTAATCACCAATATATTCGTTTTGTCTAATCTATGTTCTATATATTACTGTATAATATATTTTTCAACCCATTATATTCATTATTTTATTCATATTCTTTTTGAGATATATAGATTTTGATAAATATGAGCTTCTAAATTTCTTCAATTGTCATAAAATCCTCTAATTTTTTTAGTTGAGCTTGAGTTCCAAAAGCTAATAGTTTGTCATTTTTTTTGAAAACAAAATTGGCTCCTGGATTTAAGATAGGCTCATCATCTCTGATAACAGCTAATACGCTGGCTCCTGCAACTACTCTCAAATTCAAATCTTTCAATGACTTATTAAACCATTTGCAGTTTGGAGGCAAATCGATTGACTCTAAACTTAAATTATATTCTCCATATCCGAAGCTTGACTCTAAAAAGTCTACTACATGTGGTTTAATAACAAAGTTAGCAAGTCTTTGCCCACCTGTAGAATATGGATTAACTACTCTATCTGCACCTGCTCTTTGCAGTTTCCTGATAGTTGTTTCTTCATCTGCACGTGCGACTACAAAAATATTAGGATTTAACTCTTTAGCACTTAGAACTACAAACAGCGTTGTAGCTGCATTAGCTGTTGTTACTATTATACCTTTAGCTCTTTCTATGCCGGCTGCTAGCAATATGGAATCCTCGGTAGCATCTCCTTCTATAGCTAAAATATTTTCGCTAACAATATCTCTTTCTTTATCTTTAAATTTATCACTGATTACAACACATTCTACATCTTTTGCTTTTAATTCTGATGCAGTCAGATTGCCTACCCTACCCAAACCAACTACAATTATATGGTTACTCATTTGATCGATTTTCTTTTTCAATTTTTTATTACCTCTTAAGTTTAACAACTGCATTGCTACTAGATTTTCCATAAACACACCTAGTATATAAAATAAACTACCAATACCTAAACCACCAATAATCATTGTAAAAATACGACCTGTAGCATCTAGTTCTATTACCTCAGTGTAGCCTATAGTTGAAATAGTAATCCAGGTCATGTATAATCCATCTATAAGCGAAATATTTTGTTCTATCCCAAGCATCATGTAACCATAAGTACCTGACAGAATAACTATTAAAAGTACTAGTAGCGGATAAATTGATCTCTTCAGATTCACTTTCTCTTTTAGTATTTTAGGTCTATAAACCATTGTTGCCTCATTTTTGATTTTTCTTGTTGCAAGAAGAAATCTTTTCTAATATATTTAGTAATGGAATGTCTATATAATAACAATCAATATTTGCAATTAAGCTAATATATAATATAACTAAATAACGAGTGAGCAATGAACCCATTTTTTCAATTTATTATTTCTAAAAAAGTTAAGAATATTCTTAATCATAGAGAAATGTACTCACAAAATCAGCCATCTTATGATAAACTGTTTAAAGAAACAGTTATTGAGTATATTCACAAAATAAAAGAATATTTGTTTATTTTTTTAGGTGTAGCTTCCGCGGGTTTCGGACTAAGTAGTTTTCTATTGCCGAATGGCTTTATTGACGGAGGAGTTACAGGTATATCTCTACTTACTTCTAAGATTTCAGGAATCGATTTATCAATACTATTAATTTTAATAAATCTGCCTTTCTTGATAATGGGTTTATCGCAGATAGGCAAAGGTTTTGTTGCAAAGTCTTTAGTAGCTATAGTTGGTTTAGCTTTAGCAGTTCACTTTGTTCCCTATCCGGCAATTACTAACGATAAGTTACTCGTAGCAGCGTTTGGTGGCTTCTTTCTTGGAGCAGGTATAGGTCTTGCCATTAGAGGTGGAGCGGTCCTTGATGGTACTGAAATCTTGGCTATATTTTTAAGCAAACGAATAAGATTAACAGTGGGGGATATTATTCTACTTTTCAATATTATGATATTTTCAGTAGCTGCATACATTTTATCGATTGAAATTGCACTTTATGCTATTTTAACTTATATGGTAGCTTCTAAAACTGTAGATTTCGTTATTGAAGGAATAGAAGAATATACAGGCATTAGCATCATTTCTCATTCCTCTGAAAAGGTGCGAGAAATGCTTACCTCTGTATTGGGGCACGGTGTAACAATCTATCATGGTTCCAGAGGCTTTACTCCTGAAGGTGAACGTACCGCAAAACAAGACATAATCTACACTGTAGTAACTCGCTTGGAAATAGCACGCTTACAAACAGAATTAGATAAGATAGATCCAAATGCTTTTGTTATTATGAATAGCATACGTGACACCAAAGGCGGCATGATAAAGAAACGTGCAGTTCAAAATCTAAAGAAGAAATAGCAACTACTTACTGATACCAAAATATTTTTTATCTAAAAAACAATATAATATGCAAAATTCATTGACGGTAAGTCAACTTACCAACCAAATAAAACGTACCTTAGAGACTGGTTTCTCTTCACTTAAAGTTGAAGGAGAAATCTCTAACTTTAAACAACATAGTTCAGGACATAGATATTTTTCTATAAAGGACAGTAATGCACAAATATCCTGTACAATGTGGAAATCGCGGAATTTAAATTTTATACCCACTGATGGAATGAAAGTAGTTGTTTCAGGTAGTGTAACGGTATATCCACCTCGTGGTAGCTATCAAATGGATATAAGCTCCATGCAGCCAATGGGACAAGGCGATTTATATCTTGCATACGAAGCTCTAAAAGAAAAATTAAGCCAACAGGGATACTTTGATGTTGCTAATAAAAAACCTATACCTGCTTTGCCTATGAAGATTGGAGTTTCTACTTCTCCGACTGGAGCAGCTGTAAAAGACATACTATCAACTACTCTAAGAAGGTTTCCATCTGCTGAAATTTTATTCCGTCCTACATTAGTGCAAGGTGAAGGAGCTGCTGAAGATATAGCAAAAGCCATTGAAAATCTAAATGATTCTAAAGCTGATATTTTAATCATTGGTAGAGGCGGGGGCTCATTAGAAGATTTGTGGTGTTTTAATACAGAAATAGTAGCAAATGCTATTTTTAATTCTAAAATACCTATAATTAGCGGTGTTGGTCACGAAACTGATTTTACTATCGCCGATTTTGTAGCTGATCATAGAGCAGCTACTCCTACAGCAGCAGCTGAAATGGCAACACCAATAACTATAGATAAGCTATTTAATTTCCTTGATAAAGCTGAAGAACTATCTGAACGTTCTATCAGTAGAATATTGACTGACTATAAAGTGCAACTAAATGATTTAACCGGTGAACGTTTCAAGAATAGAATGCTTGACAGAATACGCATACACCAGCAAAGCATTGATTCTAATGTGACAAGAATGACAAGAAGAATTACTTCTAACCTTGCTTCTCTAAAAGATAAACTAAACAGATTAGAAGCACATGGCAGTTCCTTGCATCCTATGAAACCTCTAGATAAAGGTTTTGCATTATTATATAGTGGAAATAATATTATCCAAAATGATGAATCAATTTACAAGCACAGTAAAATAAAAATTGTAAGAAAAAATGAAGAAATTGAGTTGTCTGTTCCTCCCAAAGGCCAGGCACAACTGTTTTAACTTACTTAATAAATAGTTTTCTATTTAGCAACCCGCAGAGATAGAGCAAACTTACAAATAAAATATATTTCTAATATAGGTGATATAATGTCGAAAAAGAAAATCAGTTTTGAAGAGCAAATAGACAGAATTGAAGAAATAGTAGAAAATTTGGACAACAGCGAAAAACCACTGGAAGAGTTAATCGCTGAATACGAGGAAGCTATGAAACTGTCAAATGAATGCCGATCTTTCTTAGAAAAGGCAGAGCAAAAAGTAACTGAAATAAGCAAATAGTAATGTATCAGTAGTGTAAACTAAACTCTGTCCATTAGAGTTATAATAATAAATCAAAGGACAGAGTTTAGTTTACAAGTCTCACCTATTATACATCTTGTCTATCATATCAGAATATTTTTCTTCTACTATATGCCGTTTTACACTCATCTTAGGCGAGAGCTCGCCATCTTCAACAGTAAAAGACTTAGAGAGTAGAGAGAATTTACGTATTCTTTCAAATTTAGCAAAATCTTTTTGCAGATAATCAATCTCTTGCTTTATATGTCTGATAATTTTGTCGTTGCTTATTAATTCAGTCTCGTTATTGAACTGAATATCAAATTCAGTAGCAAGCTCTTTTAATTGAGCAAAGTCTGGAGTAATAAGAGCAGTTACATATTCTCTCATGTCACCAATAAGTATACAGTGATCAATAAATCTTGACTGTGCTAATACATTTTCTATTGGCTGAGGAGCTATGTTTTTTCCACCACTATTAACAAATATATTCTTTTTACGATCCGTTATTTTTAGATTGCCTTTATCTGTAAACTCACCAACATCTCCAGTATGAAGCCACATATCCTCATCAATTGCTTCTCTAGTTGCTGTTGGGTCATTCCAGTAACCTTGCATTACGTTAGGACCTTTGATAAGTATTTCACCATCTTCCGCAATCTTAACTTCGACAGAATCGAATGGTTGTCCAATAGTACCTATCTCAATATTATCAGTTTGAATCACTGCTACTACTGGAGAGGCTTCAGTGAGCCCGTATCCTTGTTGCACACTAATGCCCATTGCCATAAAAAATTCAAATACATCGTCAGCAAGAGCTGCACCACCGGAAATAATACGAGTTAATCTGCCACCAACTTTTTCGCGAAGCTTTGAGAAAACTAATTTATCAGCAAGTTTATATTTAGCATTAAGTGTTATTGAATTTTTACCTGATAGTCGAGAATGTACTCTTTTAATACCAATATCTACCGCCCAATTAAATACTTTTTGTTTCGATGGTTTTTCTTTACGCATAGCATGGTATATTTTTTTCTTTATTGTTTCTAATAATTTAGGAACAGAGGTAATAATTGTAGGGGAGATTTCTTTTAAATTAGAGGCAACAGCATCTATTGATTCTGCTAAATTAATCTGAGCTCCACCTGAAAACAAAGTATAAAATCCAGAAGTTCTTTCATAAGCGTGACAAAGAGGTAAAAATAGCAAAGTGATTTCATCCTCTAAATCCCCAAAGAAATTATTTGCATCATTTATATTTGAACATAGATTGCCATGTGACAACATAACTCCTTTCGGATCACCAGTAGTACCACTTGTATAAATAAGAGTTAATAAGTCATCATGTGATATTTTATCTACCTTTCTTTGGAAATATTCTCTATTGTGTTTATTGCCTTTTAATTCACCCCCTCTGCTTACCATATCTTTGTATGATCTAACTGCGGGATCCGGTGTATCAAAATCATCATTTAGTACTATGATTTGTCTAAGTGTGTCTAAATCATCTTTGAATTGCATTACTTTATTAAGTTGAAAATTATTAGAAACAATAATGCAAGACACACCGCAATTTGTAAAAATATATTCTTCTTGTTTTGCGGTAAGAATTGGGAACAAAGGAACGTCTACACCACCTATCAGAGACACTGCAAAACTGGAAATAATCCATTCTATTCTATTTTCTGCGACAAAACCAACTCTGTCACCTTTGCGAATACCTAACTCAAGTAGAGCTAAGGCAAAAGCTTCTACAAGCTCTGTCAATCTGGTGTAAGATAAATCTTGCCACTCTCCGTTATGTTTATATTTAAATGCAACTTTATTGCCATATCTGTCGCAAACTTTATAAAACATATCAGGTATATTTTTAAAGGTAAATTTCATATCCTACTTTACACATTGCTACAATTCCTATATCCCCTAAAATAGTAAAATTATTTGTATTTTGGTATTAACATTATTTTTCGTAATCGGCATTCTTGTATTATATTTGCAATAGTTATATACCTAGGAAAATATATGCTTCAAACATTATATATCAAAAACTTTGCTATCATTCAAGAGCAAAAAGTAGTTTTCAGTCATGGCTTAAACGTACTGCTTGGCGAAACCGGAGCCGGCAAATCACTAATTATTAGTGCGTTGAATATAGTTTCAGGGACTCGCGCTTCCATTGACATAGTTAGAAAAGGCGAACAAAAATCTATAGTAGAAGCCGTATTTGATATAGCAGATAATAGTATTGTAAAAGACTTACTTAAAAAAAATGATTTAGATGTATTAGGTTCTAAATTAATATTGAGACGAGAAATAAACAGTTCAGGCAATAGCAGAGCTTTTATCAACGACTCCCCTGCCCATCTCAAACTTATTAAAGAATTTGCGTCAGTGCTTGTAGATTTTCATGGCCAACATGATAGTTTTTCACTGTTATCACAAGGTAATCATATCTCACTTATCGATTTATGCGGCGTAGATTGCCTGCTCTTAAATCAATATAAGAAAACATATCAAAGCTTAAAGGCATTATGTAATGAATATTCTGCTTTCCAAAAAAAAGAAATAGAACTAAAAGAACGTGAGCAGTTAGTGCGATTCAAATTAGATGAAATTCTGGCAGTTGATCCTAAAAAAGGGGAAATGGATACTCTTGAAAAGGAATTAGAAGTAATAGAAAATGCGGAATTCCTGAGAAATTCCTGTTATGAAATCAACTATTCTCTATATAATTCAGAAGGAGCAATCATTGAGAAACTTCAGGATATTCAAAAATCAATAATACAACTTTCCGAATATAATGCTGAGTTAAATCAGTATTGCGATGAATTAGAGACCAATATTATCTCTCTCAAAGAAATAAACAATGCTATATCTGATTACAAAGAAGATATACACGCAGATGATTATCGAGCCAATGACATTCGTAAAAGGATGGTCAGTTTGAAATCATTACAGAAAAAATTTGGTTCATTAGATTTCCTTGTTGATTCTATACCCGATTTGCAAGCAGAATTAAATGATTCAGAAAATTTTTCTGACAAATTAGCTGAGATGCTGAGCAATATCAAAAAGCTACAAATAGAGATTGGACTGATTGATATTGAACTTGCAAAAGCCAGAGAGACTGTCTTTGCTACATTGAAAATGGATGTTGAGAATACTCTAATAGACTTAGGCATTAAAAACCCTGTCTTCGAATTGCAGCAAGGAAAAAAAGATATAGATAAAGATTCAATCTTTTCAGGAAGAATAAATGGGAATTTTTATTTACCACATTCAACTGGTATTTCTCAGTTTGAATTTTATATTTCTACAAATTTAGGTGAAGACACTAAACCTTTATCTGAAGTAGCATCTGGTGGTGAAGTATCTCGTATAATGCTGGCTATAAAGTCACACATTGCACAAAAAGACAATTTGCCTTTAATGGTTTTTGATGAAATTGATACAGGAATAAGTGGCCAAATTGCTAAAAAAGTTGCTGACAGGATGAAACTTTTATCTCGTTCAACTCAAATAATTGCAATTTCTCATCAGGCACAGTTAACTGCTATGGCAGATAATCCCATATTTGTTTCAAAAATAGAAAAAGACGGTAATACCTTCTCTAATTCACATATTCTAAATAAAGATGAATTACTTACAGAAGTAGCTAAAATGCTTGGTGGAGACAAACTTACTGATAACATACTGCAAACTGCAAAAGAACTAACAAATTATTAAAAATAAAAATATTATCTTAGCGTATTATCTTGTACTCTTTGATTCATAGGTATATGTGCTATGTACAACAACAAATATTATAGTCTTGAAAAAATTACAGACTTTTTGAAAGGTAAAATAAACTGCATTGAAGTAAATAAAATCAGTGCTGCTTATGAAATGATGCAGGAAGTTTATGAAAACAGATGCGGACAGGATGGTATACCCTATTTCAATCATTCTACGCGTGTATGTGGCATCCTTATAGACGAACTTAACCTTTATGATACCGATGTTATTATATCAGCATTGTTACATGATATTTATGATAATCAGGATACTATTTCAGAAGAAATTATAGATTATAATTTTGGAGCTTATGTTGCTTTTCTTTTAGAGTTATTGAAAGTACAAAAGCAAAATACTGACTTTATGTATATGCAGTACATAGACAAAAAGACTAATAAATCAAAATTTCCCGGTGATGATGTGCTCATATTAGCTTTAGCTGAGCAGTTAGAGAAGATGAGAAGCCTCGACAATACCCCTCAATTCAGACCGCATATTAAATTAAAGCAAATAGATGAAATATTTCTACCTATTGCAAAAATGAGTGATAATGTGCGTATAACCTATCTCAAAAATCAATTAGTTAAAGAGAAAAATAAAATTGTAGACTAACGCTATTTTTCTTGCTCAAATATTATCAATCCTTGTTTATAGGATTTAAATAATATGTACCCTGTTGCAAAAACGGTAGATAATAATAGCGAAAGTATGGCTATTATCTTTCTGGAAGGAGAGATTCTTTTGTATGGTATTGCTGCTTTATCTAATACTTCAATTACAGGAATATCTTTTTTCTCTTGTATTGCTTCTTGATGTTTTTGGGTTTCAAGGTAAAGAATTACTTGCTCCAACACTTTCCTGTCTCTTAAAAGTCTTGCATATTTTTTGATTAAATTAGGTACTTTCACTAATGGGAAAGCAAATGCATCAGTTGAGGTTAAACCACCTGTCTGGACATTATTATATTGATTTTCAAGTGTTGCTACTTTATTGCGCAAAGAAATAATCTGAGCAGCCCCTTCGTTAAGCTCATTTTCATACATTGAAAGCTCTACCTTAGCTTCTGCTAACTCCTTGCCAACTTCTATTGCTTGTTCTACGATAGCGGTTGTTTGTTCCTCTATTGAAAAGACCTTGTTGTCACTTTGAAATTTTTCCATAGCGTTTTCAATTTTTTCTAAGTCGGTCTTGTAATTATTAATTTCATTTTCTATATAAACCCGACTTAGCTTAGCTGAGCTTATGCTTTTTTGTCGAAGTACACTATCTAATCCTGTGATAGCAGAATTTACTAAATCTGATGACAATTTAGCAGTTTTAATTTTTTCTTCTTGGGTAGGGAAAAATCCAGTCTCGGCTACAGAATATACAGAAATAATACCGCTGGTTTTTTCTACTACAACATCAATATTCTCTCTTATAAAATCCAATCTAAATGTATTATTCTCAAAATCAGAATATGGAGCAATTTCTTGAAGATGTAAGTTTGTATTAACATAATCAGCAACAGATCTACTTGTCAAAATGTCTGCATAAACTCCACCTTGATTAGACTTCCCTAATCCACCTAACATCATTCCGCCTGCGCCACCGGCAAAAGATTGAAAAAATGAAGATAACCCACCGCTTTCTTTATTAGTTGGCGGCATCAATGAAGAATATGCTTCATACTTATGAGGTAAAAAATACGACATTCCAATCATAAGTAAAGTAAAACCAAAAATTATTGCGAAGAATAATCTCTTTTGATTTAAAATAAGACGATATATTATGCTTATACTAAAACTAGAATTTTTCATATTTCTTTTACTTCGAGATAGTGATTACAATGGCAACTATTGATACTAACTGTGTTACCACAGTCAAAGATTGAGTAAATAGGTCAGTAAAAGAGTATTCTTTTTCTGGAGGTACAAGAATTACATCTCCGGGCTCAAGTTTATAGTCTAAATTTTCAGCTAAAAACTGTTCCCCTTTTTGCTTTGTAACAATAGTTTCTGATTCATCGGCTCTAAAGCCATATCCACCAGCAGCATTGATATAGTCTAAGTAATTATAACCTGCTTGATATGTAATTAGCCCAGGGTTGTTAACTCTACCTTGAACATTTATATGGTATTTTTTCTTCGTAACAATTATTGAGTCTTTATTTCTAAGCTTGATGTTGTTAATATTTGAAGAATCATTCAATAATTCTCGAAAATCAATAGCCATTGAGCCTTTTTTTTCTGTCTTTTTAGCTTGAAAATATCTTGATTCACTTTCAGACATCTCTGATGGAAGCATCTTGCTAAGACGTTCCATTTCTAAATCTTTGATTTCTAATTCTTCTTGACGGATAAATTCTATATGATCTAAAGAAGCATATTCAGTAAATCCTCCGGCTCTTTTGATTAAGTCATAAACTTTATCATGTTCTTCATCTATAGCATATTTGCCAGGATATAGAATTTCGCCGTCAATTACAGCATATTGTGTTTCAGACCAATCATATTTCTTTCGGATATATACTCTATCTCCAGACTGCAAACGCATATCATTGGGTAGTTTGGAAGAACTAAATAATATATGTCTCCAACTATTTAAATCTAAATATTTATGTTCCAATCCTGTGGGATTCATACGAACAACTTCTACTGAATCTAAATTAGAACTCTGCAAGAAACCTTGGGCAAATTTGATAAGAGTAGAGAGTGAGTCACCATCCATAAACTCAAATTCACCTTCAGATGGTATTTCACCATAAATCCCAATTAGAATATTATCTGCACTTGGTGCTACAATAATATGATCTCCACCAAGCAAGGTAGGATTTTGAGTTTTATCATCTAACTTATAGAACTTAAGCAAATCAACATTAATTCTTGTATTTGATTCATCTCGGTATAAAGTTATATTTCGTAAAGAGCCGTTAAACTTTAAGCCCCCTGCTTTGTCTATTGCTTCATTAACTCTTTCAGCAGCAGTTGCCTGCACCGTGGAAGGTTTTCCAACTGTACCGCTAACAACTACCTTGAATTTTCTAATATCTTCTAATACCACATATACTTCTTCAGTATTGTATACTGATTTAATTTTTTTTATCATTTTATCCGTAGCTTCAGCTAAAGTATTCTCCTTTACGTCTACTCCACCTATGCCTCTTAGTAAAATAACTCCGGAAGGAGATACAGGGGCTTTGAATTGAATAGTTTTGGACGTATTTATAAGAATCGAAAATATATCGTTAGGACCAACGATATATTTTTCCGGGTCTATTTCTTTTTCTAAAAGACCTGCGTTTAACTTTACATTCTCTTTCATGTAGTCAAAAGCTAAAGTATCTACTTCTTCTTTGGTTGCTCCTGAAATATAAGAGTTATCGAGCTGAGCATAAGATTCAAAAGCAAATAGAAAGACAAAAATAAGTACAATAATATTTCGCATATTCTTTTGTTCAGTATATTTATGATTGACTACAAAGATAACAAAATTTCTAAATTTATTACCCGTTTTACAAACATTAGTTCAAATATTGCTATATTTGAGAGAAGTAAACATAATATGGAGATAAAATGCAGAACTTAATTGATTTCATCAAAGATACAGCCATTGCAGCCGGAAAAATTCTTAAAGAAGGATATGGAACTAATTTTAAAATTTCCAGCAAAGATGGAAAAAATAACCTTGTCACTGAATATGATTTCAAAGCTGAAAAATACATTATCACTCGCATAAAGGAAACTTTTCCTGAAAGTTCTATCTTGGCAGAAGAATCAGGAAAGACAGGCGATATTATATCTGATAAAATAAATTGGATTATTGACCCCTTAGATGGGACTGTTAACTTCGCACATGGTATACCAATATTTAGCGTTTCTATCGCTGCTGAGCTGAAAGGTGAGATTATTGCAGGTGCTATCTATCAACCTATATTAGGTGAGCTTTTTTGGGCAGAAAAAGGGAAAGGTGCATTCCTTGATGGAGAAAGAATAAGTGTCTCGACGATAAATGAGTTTGATAGAGCTTTTCTGGTAACCGGCTTTCCTTATAACGTATCAGATAATCCATGCAACTGCGTAGATTTGTTTGTCAAAATAGTACAACAAGGAATCCCTGTACGAAGACTTGGATCTGCTGCTCTTGACTTAGCTTATGTAGCTGCCGGTAGATTTGATGCATTTTGGGAGTTAGAGTTAAAACCTTGGGATGTAGCTGCCGGTGTACTAATAGTTAAAGAAGCAGGTGGTAAAATAACTCAGTTTGATAATACTAAATATACTGTATATGATCAAACCCTATTGGCATCTAATGGCTTGATACATGAAAAAGCGTCGTCTGTTTTAAATACTTGCGTTAGGCAATGCAATGAAAGTTAAAATATTTTACATGAGTGGTGCAGGTAATACTTTTTTTGTTTTCAAAACAGACAGAAACTTGTTAAGTAAGATTGATGTAGATAGTATTGTTAATAAAATTATTCAAACCTTATCTGCTATTTATAAAATCGAAGGTATTATGTCTGTTTCTGCTTCAGATGAATCAGATTTTCAAGTACAATACTACAACCCCGATGGTAGCTCTGGAATGATGTGTGGTAATGGTGCGAGGTGTGCAGTCTTTTTTGCTAATTACATTGGCATCTGTGATGATAGTAAAGCTGAGCTCCATTTTGATATGGCAAAAACCATATACAAATCTGAGTTTACAGACAAAGGGATTAGGTTGTATTTTCCTAAACCAAATAAAGAACTAATCAATATGTCTTTCCAGTTACAAAACTCTTTACTCACTTATGATTTCTATGATGTTGGAACAGAACATGTTTGTATTAATATAGAGAATTTTACAGAATATTCTAATTTAGACCAAATAGATTTAAATCTATTTGCTAAACCTATACGATATCACAAAGAATTTGCACCTGAAGGAGTTAATGTTAATCTTTATAATGTATTATCCAAAGAAAAGATACAGCTTCGTACTTTTGAAAAAGGTGTAGAGGCTGAAACCGGTGCTTGTGGCACAGGTGCTATATCTACAGCCTTGTCTGCTTATAATAGTAATTTGATATCTTTTCCAGTCGAAATCATTCCTCCATCCGGCGAATCATTATGGGTGGACCTATATGATAGCGGAATTATATTAGAAGGGCCTGCCAGAATTGTTGAAGAATTAGAGATAGAGGTATAGAGATGCAAGCAAGCTATTTTATTCAAAAAGCACAAGCAATACACAACAAGCTAATCCAATATAGAAGACATATTCACCAAAATCCGGAATTGTCTTTTGAAGAATATAATACTTCAAAATTTATTCAGAATAAATTAGATAATCTCAATATAGAATATAAATTATTTGGGAAAAACCCTGATAAACCAAATAATTCTGCTACAGGAGTTCTGGCAAAAATAGGTAATGATGGAAAAGTTGTTGGATTGAGAGCAGATATTGACGCACTGCCTGTTACAGAAGAAACTGATTTAGAATTCAAAAGTCAAAATATAGGTGTTATGCATGCATGTGGACATGATATGCATACAGCGATGCTACTTGGTACTGCCGAAATACTGAAAGGTATAGAAGATTCATTAAACGGGACTGTATTATTAGTCTTTCAGCCAGCTGAAGAGAAGTTACCAGGTGGTGCCAAACTTATGCTGGAAGAAGGGATATTTGAGGATATTAAGCCTGATATAATGCTTGGGCAACATATTGATCCACAAGGTCAGCTTGGCACAATGGCTGCTTGTAGTGGACCTACAATGGCTTCTACTGACGAATTGCATTTCACTATAAAAGGCAAAGGTTCTCATGCCGCACAACCTCATTTGGGACAAGACCCAATTTTAACAGCAGCCCAAATTGTAGTAGCTTTTCAGACTCTCATTAATAAACAACGTAACCCGCTCGATCCTGGAGTACTTACCATTGCTTCTTTAAATGCAGGAAATACTACAAATATTTTTCCTGAGAAAGCATATTTAAAAGGTACTTTAAGAACATATAACAATGATTGGCGTTTTGAAATGCATGAGCATATTAAAAGAACTATTCGAAATATTTGTGATATTTACGGATGCGAATACGAACTAAATATAGCTCAGGGATATATACCATTAATCAATGATCAAAACACAACAGATTTTGTAAAGACTTATGCCAAGGATATTTTTGGAGCAGGAAACGTATTAGATTTTGAGCCTAAGATGTGGGCTGAGGATTTTGCATATTTTGCAGATGAAATTCCATCTACATTTTTCTATTTAGGAGTAAAGCCAAAAGATAAAATTTTACCCGGCTTACATAATCCAAAACTTGCACCTAGCGAAGAAGCCTTAGTAATGGGATGCGCAAATATGGCTTATTTGGCTTATAAATACCTTACTCAATAATCATTATTAGCCGGTATAATTTGATATACCGGCTAATAAAATAAAATTATATAGCTAATTCGCGTAACTTATTGATATTATCTTGAATATTACCTGAAAATACGCCGGAACCACTTACCAGCATATTTGCTCCTGCATCAGATATAGTCTTTACATTATCAAGTTTTACACCTCCATCTACTTCTATTTCTACATGCTCTAAATTATTAGAATCAAGATAATTTCTTAACTTGGAACATCTTTGTAGAAAACTGTCTATGAAGCTTTGTCCACCAAATCCCGGATTGACAGACATTAGCATAATAAAATCGCAATATTCAGCTGCTTCGAAGGCAAATTCCAATGGAGTAATCGGATTTAGAACTATACCCGCTTTGACATTAAAACTTTTTATTAACTGAATGCTTCTATGAAGGTGATGCGTAGCTTCTACATGGATAGAAATCAAATCAGCGCCTGCCTCTGCAAATGCAGGGACATATTTATCAGGATCTGAAATCATTAAATGACAATCTAACGGAATATTAGTTATTGGTTTGATAGCATTTACTACCAATGGACCAATCGTAATATTAGGAACAAAATGTCCATCCATTACATCAATATGTAGTAATTCTGTGTTTGCGGCCTCACACTCTGCTATGTCTTTTTCTAGATTAGCAAAGTTGGCAGATAAAAGAGAAGGGGCAATTTTGATTTGATGCTTCATTATTATACCTTTTGAGTTTTAACATTCAAAACCCTGAATATTAGTATAAATGAAAAACTAATATTCAGGATTTAGATTTCCCACATATCGTATACAAAAATACGAATTAAAAGCATAATATTTATTTGATTAGAAAGAATTATTCAATTTCTTTTTTTGTTGATTTTGATTTTTTCTTATTGTCACTTTTTTCGTCCTTAGACCATTCTCGCATAAGATTTATTTGCTCCAAAGCTTTGCCAAAAAGAGTATTTTTAGGATATTTACCATTTTTATCAGCTTCTCCGGCTTCTATTCCCATCAAAATAGGAATACCATCCTCTATTTTTTCTATATACCATATTTTAAAATTACCTTCATCTACGGCATCTAATAGTTCTTTGCACATCATTAAATCTTTTACGTTTTGTTTTGGAATTATGCAACCTTGTTGTCCATTGAAGCCTTTCTCTTTACAGATTTCAAAGAAGCCTCTCACTTTTTCGTTTACTCCGCCAATAGGTTGTATATCGCCTTTTTGGTTGACTGAACCTGTAATAGCAATAGATTGATTAATTGGAGTGTTTGTTAGTTCAGATAAAATTACATAAATCTCCGCTGCTGAAGCACTATCACCATCAATACCTCCATAGGACTGTTCAAACGCTAATGAAGCTGTAAGAGACATTGGTTTCTTTTTAGCAAACCTTTCTCTTAAGAATGCAGAAATAATGAGAATTCCTTTATTATGGATTCGACCACTCATATCGGCTTCTCTTTCCACATTAACTACTCCTTTATTTCCTGCTGATATAGATGCAGTAATTCTTGCCGGTTTTCCAAAAGAGAGAATACCGTTATCATAAACAGTTAATCCATTTATTTGCCCTACCCTATTACCTTCAGTATCTATCATAGTAGAACCTTCAAGGATATGATTTTTAATTTTACTATCTATCATATCATTTCTTTTTCTACGCATATTTAATGCTATATCTACGTCTTCACGGCCTATAAATGGACTTTGCTCAAGTTTGTCATAAAAAGCGGCTTCTCGAACGACGTCTGCAATATCAGAAAACTTCAATGTCATTCTATCTTGAGAACCTGCTTTCTCTACAGCCCATTCTGCAATAGCAGCTACTCCATCAGGTTTGCAATGTGGCAAGTTTTCTTCATCACATAACTTTGAAATAAAACGAGCTAAATTATCTAACATATTATCATCATTTTTAGTTTCATAGTCAAACTGAGCATTGATTTTAAATATTTTTTTAAATCCTTTTTCGAAATGATATAATTGTTGATAAAGAGTTTGACCACCGATAATAACTACTTTTACGTTTACATTAATCGCCTCAGGCTTAAGGTAAGATTGAGAAATTTGAAAATAAGCATCCATTGTTTGTATTTCTAACTTCCCATAGAGTAATACTCTTTTTAATGCCGGCCATACTCCTTGCTCTTGAAATAAATCAACAGCATTAACTATTAAAAAACCCTGATCTGCGCGAAGTAAAGCTCCTGCCTTTATTTTAGTAAAATCAGTTCTCCAAAAACCACGACTGTCAAATACTTTCTCTATAGTACCAAATAAATTTTGGTATGACGGTGTAGTTTCTATAACTAAAGGAGCTTTTTCTGTATCAGAATTATCAAGCACAACATTTACTTCATAAATATTGAAATATGCTTCCTTGTTCTTTTCTACTTCTTGCGGATTTTGAGTGGAACTATCTCCCTGCACAAATGGAGTAAGATTATTTAGTATATGATTAATAACTTCATCTATATAAATGTCTACTCGGTCATTATGAAACATATCAGCTACTTCTGAGAAAACAGATGTAACAACTATTTCCGCCGAAGCTTTATCATTTTTAGTTAAAGATCTTTTGAACTCTTTCATTAGTTTCATGCCTGATTTGGCAAGTTCAAATATTTCGCTATGAAACTTTTTCCAAAGTTCTTTTAACTGATTTGCTTTATCATAGCTCAATTTTCCTTCTTCTACTAAGTCATCCAGTGTTTCTATCTGAACTGGTTTATTATCAATAATAGGAAATACCTCAGGCTGTACGATACCTTGCTCTGTCTCAATTTGACCTCTAATAAAACCATGTGGTTTTATTTTTTTATCGAACTCAGAAAGTATAGATCTTTCCTTTTCTTGGTACTCTTCTACTATTTTTCTTCTGGATTGTTGATAAGAATCTTCTTCAAATAGTTTTGGTATTCTTCGTTTTAAATATGATATAGCATCACCTATTGCACCTTTAAACTCTTTTCCTTTGCTTCTTGGCAGTTTAACTAAAATAGGTTTGTCAGGATCCGAAAAATTATTAACATAGCAATAATCATATAATTTAGGTTTTTCTGTAGTAGTAGTTTCAAGTATTTGTTTTACTGTAGATAATCTACCGGTACCGGACAGACCAGTAACAAAAATGTTATAACCTTTCGCCCTTAAACCTGTCCCCATTCTGATAGCTTCAACGGCTCTCTCTTGACCAATTATTCTATCTAAATGTTCTAAATCTTTTGTAGTCTCAAATTGAAAAGCATCTTCCGGGCAGTTCCATCTCATTTGTTCTTTAGCTACTTCTAGTCTTTTAATATCTATCATCATTTTATTCCTATTGTAAGTATTCCGATTAGTTTATACGAACCAAGGTTGTATATTGTTGCCAAAATTGATATTTATCACTATTATTTTATTATGAGTCAAGATATAAAAAAAAAGAGCATTTAACAAGTTCTTTGTCAAATGCCCTTAAAGATAAATTTAGGGTATTATTTGCCTGAGATGAATTGCTCTGCGTAGTACTTCGCTGTAAGTTTTTCGCCAGTAGCTTTTTCAATCATATCATTCCAATAGTACTTAGCTCCCGGAGCAAATACTTTATCTTTTAGGTAATTACCTACTTCAGTGTTGCCATAGTATGAAGCAGGATCAGAATATTTTTGATTCAAAATATTTATTTTGATATAGTGATCCAACTGAGAAGCAAGAAGTTCACCAAGTAAATAATTGTGATAATAACAAGGTGAAGTAGCAATATGCGTTTTAGTTGCCCAATCCGGCATATCTCTACCTTCAGGTTTTTTGATCATCTGATATTTTTCTACAATATCCCACCATAGCTGGTTCAAATCCTGGTCAGGGTTATTGTATAATTCTTTTTCAAATCTATACATAACCTGCGCCCATCTGCTGAAGACTAACTGTTCTAACTTCAAAATTTTGAATCCTTCAGGAGCAAGTTTAGAAGCTTCTTTTTTGGAAATACCAAGCATATTTTTCATCCAATCTGAGTTAGATGACATTCTACCGAATAGCATCGCGATTGCTTCAGTTGTAAAAGTATGTGCAGGAGTTTTCAAAGTCCATGGTAATGTTTGGTCATGATATTTGAAATATACGGCATGGCCATACTCATGCAACATTGTATTCATCCATCCCTGATTATCTACTACATTGCAAAGAACTCTTATATCGCCCTTATCTCTATCAATATCAGTACAGAATGCATGCTGATTTTTACCTTCTTTTGCGAACAAATCACTTTTGGCTACCATGTCTTCAATAGGCATACCTATAGAAGCATAATAATCTTCAGTAAGTTTTACTAAGTCCTGACCTTCATAATATTTATCAAGATTCAAATCATAAATTTGAGGTGCTTCCTGGAAAAATCTATTTTGGTAGTGCCAAGGCATCAATTCTTCAGGTTTGATATTAAGTCGTTTTGAGAGATATGAATCAATATCATTTTTAAGTGATTTGTATTCATCTCTTGTAAGTTTATCTAATTCGTCAAAAATCTGTTCAATGTCTTTAGGATCCTGATCACTTAAAGTTAGAGACATTTCATGATAGTTTCTGAAGCCTAAAGATTTAGCAGTTTCATTTCTTAATTTGACTAGAGAAATAATGTCTTTTGCCACTACATTACCAAGCTCTTTGCTTGCGTTCCAAGTAGCTTCAAGTTCCTTATTATCAATTGATTCTCTTAAAGTAGATTCAATTTGATTATCGTCTAATTTTTTACCATTTACTTCAGCTCTGAATGTAGAATACATTTCTGTAATCTTACTTTGTAAAGCAGTAGTTTCCTGAAGTTTGATAATGTCAATCTGATTCCCAAGAAATGCATTATATAACATTTCAAGTCTTCTTGCCTGCAAACTATCTGTTACCATCCCGGATTCTTTAAACTTTTTTAACTCAGCAAAATACTCTTTGTTTGCAACGAGTGTATTATAATCGTTTTCAAAGTCTTCTGCTTTTTTATAATCTTCAGCTGAGCCTGAAACAGCGGCGTCAAAATATGATAAAGCCAAATTCCTATATACTACTTTCATTTCGGACTCGATTTTAGTAGCGAGTTGATCGAAATCATTAATCATTTTTGTAATTTCCTCTTTATTTTCTTTATTCATTTCACCTTCTTTACTTTCGCTGCAAGCGACAAATAGTCCTACAGAAGACGAAATCACAACTGCATTTAGTATTGATTTGAATTTCATGACACTTCACCAATGTTTATAAAAGAAACAAAAATAGCAAAACATACACTATTATAAAAGAAAAGTCCTAACACTAACTGTGCAAGGACTTAAAATACTTTTTAATCTGATTTTTACTTGTCTTTAGGCATGCAAATTTCAGTAAGAACACCATTTGTAGATTTTGGATGTAAGAAAGCGATTAGCATGTCGTGAGCACCGTTTCTTGGAGCTTCGTCAATTAGTCTGATATCTTCACCTTTCAATCTTTCTAAATCTTTAGAAACATCATCAGAATTAAAGCCAATGTGGTGAATACCTTCGCCTTTTTTAGCAATAAATTTTGCAATAGGGGAATTTTCATCAGTAGGTGCTGTAAGTTCGATTAAAACATCACCAACTTTAAAAGAACCAACACTAACTTTTTGTTCTTCAACTATTTCTCTGTGAATATTTTCAAATTGGAATATTTTTTTAAATAATTCAATTGAAGCATCTAAATCTTTAACTGCTATACCAACGTGATTAATTGATTGTATCATGATGACTCTCTTATTTTATAGATTTATAAACAAGTTCAACTTTTTTCAAATCATCTATAGTATTGACTCCCTGCAATTCTTCAAATTCTGCTACAGCGAAAGCCATTACTTTATGATTCTCATCTTTAAGAATTGAAATAATATCAGTGAGGTAGTACTCACCTTGTGCATTATTTGGAGTAACACTATCAAGTGCATGAAACAAAAGAGCTTTGTCTACAAGAAAAACGCCACTGTTGATTTCGGTAACTTGTTTTTCAAGTTCGCTAGCATCTTTTTCTTCAGTAATTTTTATAAAATTCTTCTCTGAGTCTCTAATAATTCTGCCGTATCCAAATGGATTACTAGCATGAGTAGAAAGAACTGAAACTACTGAATTGTTTTCTTCATGAGCTGCTACAAATTTATCTAAAGTGTTCTTTGTAAGAAGCGGTACATCTCCGCATAGAATTAGCGCATCTCCGTTAAAATCTTTCAAAGAATCTTTAGCCTGCGCAACGGCATGACCAGTGCCAAGCTGTTCAGACTGAACAGCAAATCCACAGTTTGAGTAATCAGATTTATTTATATAATCAATTACTTTTTCTTTGTAATGGCCAACTATAATTATCTGTTGTTCCGGATTTAGCTGAGAGGAAGTATCAAGTACATGTCCAAGTAAAGGCTTGTCGCACATTGGAGCTAGCACTTTAGGCAGCGTAGGGTTGTTCATCCTTTTTCCTAATCCGGCAGCAAGTATAATTGTAGATAAAGATTTAGACATGACTATTCCGGTTTTGTTACAGAAACTATATCGTTATTTTCGTCAACCAGCACTACAGTAGGTTCAAAGTTTTCAAGCTCAGAATCTTCATAATGACCATAAGTGATGACAATAATCCTGTCACCGGGTTGACCTTTTCTTGCAGCTGCTCCATTGAGGCACATTTCTTTTTTGCCCCTTTCACCAGGAATAACGTAGGTTTCGAATCGTTCACCATTATTGATATTAACGACAGACACTTTCTCATAAAGCCTTATATCTGCCAAATCAAGTAAGTCTTGATCTACAGTTAATGAACCTTCGTAATTCAAATTTGCATCAGTTATAGATGCTCTGTGTATTTTAGATTTAAACATGATACGTTGCATCTAAAAAAAACTCCTTAGAGTAAAATCTTTGCACAAAGTATGTCGAATGCAACTTACACTGCTTTTAAGTTGAAAGCAAAATATTTTGCAATTATATTTGATTTAAGTTTCTCTATGACTGAAAAAAAATGTTTATTTTGCGTTATGTTAATACATAATAGGTACACACAATTATGCAAATCAAAACGCTCACAATTATAGTCGTTATGTTTATAAGTCTATTGTCTATTGGACATAGCTCTGATTTTAAACTAATTCAATCTATTGATTTAAATCAGAAATCCAAAGATATTTTCAAGAAATCATTCTCTACTGAATTCTATAATAAAAAGAAACAAAAGCTTGGTAAATTTTATGCCATAGAGATCCAAGAAATTATGAACTTACCTAAGGATATAGATACAAGCTCAGTTCTTATTCAAATGGAAACTAAAAATGGTCAATCTATAATATGCTCTTATTTTGAACTATCAAAAAAGATTACAGCCATACCTCCTCTTTTTTTAGTTGATGAAGTTACCGGTTCTACCGGAGACACAATTAAAATATCAGAAAATATTGAAGGAGAGATAGTTTACGATGAATTGGATAAAGAGTTGAAGATAGCTACAGTTAAGCGAGTCTATTGCCAACTATCTAAGATCACAAACTCAAAAGATATAGTTTTTAGAGCAGGCACTATTATATTTCCTATGGATATTTGCGATCGCCGCTGGATGACCGACGTTATCAGACTTAAAATATATTTATTTGAAAAATAGTATTATTTCTGCTAATTTGCTTTTAGTAGTCAATAATTAGAATTTTATCAAATCATATTAGAGTGAATAATGAGAAAAATTGTTGAATGTGTTCCTAATTTCTCTGAAGGTAGAAATAAAGAAACAATCGAAGCAATTGCAGAAGCGATAAGAAAAACTCCCGGCTGTAATCTTTTAGATGTAGATCCGGGTTATTCTACAAACCGTACCGTATATACTTTTGTAGGTGAACCGGAAGCTGTAGTTGAAGGCGCTATTAATGCTGCAAGAGTAGCTAAAGAATTAATAGACATGAGAACTCACAAAGGCGAACACAAACGTATGGGTGCGCTTGATGTTTGTCCGTTTATTCCTGTAGCTAATACAACTATGGAAGATTGCGTTGAATTAGCTAAAATATTTGGTAAAAGATGCGCTGAAGAACTAAACGTTCCTATCTTCCTTTATGGCGAAGCTGCACAAGAAGATAAACGCAAAAAGCTGCCTAATATCCGCGCCGGCGAATATGAAGGTATGGCTCAAAAAATATATGATCCGGAATGGAAACCTGATTTTGGTCCTGCTGAATTTGTACCTTCATGGGGTGCTTCTGCAACAGGCGCTAGATTCTTTTTAGTTGCTTATAATGTTAATATTATCGGTACAAGTAATCAAGCTCACAGAATTGCTCTTGATCTTAGAACTAATGGTCGTGGCGCTGATAAGCCAGGTTTATTACAAGAAGTACAAGGTATGGGGTGGTTCGTAGATGAGTATAATATGGCTCAAATTACTATGAACTTAACTAACTACAAAGTGACTCCAATTCATGTAGCTTTTGAAGAATCAAAACGTATATCAAAAGAAATAAACGTTGCTGTTGCTGGTTCAGAATTAGTAGGTCTTGTTCCTTTAGAAGCAATGCTACAAGCTGCAGATTACTACATGGAAAAAGAAAATCTGTTTATTCTTGACGAAGAACAAAAAATCCGTTTAGTAATTGAAAGACTAGGCTTAAATTCTGTTGGAAACTTTGATCCGAAAAAACGCATCATTGAATACTTAATCGCTGAAGAAAGAAACGAACCATTAGCAAGCATGACAGTTCGCGCATTTACTGAAGAAGTAGCTGCTCGTTCTTCTGCTCCGGGTGGTGGATCAGTAAGTGCTGCTATTGCTGCATTAGGTACAGGTCTTGGATCTATGGTTGCTAAACTTACACATGGAGTTAGAAAATTTGAACATTTAGAAAATGAGCTAAGAGAAGTTATCCCTCCACTTCATAATGCAACTCAAGACTTAATTCCAATGATTGATGCAGATACTAATGCATTTAATGATTTTGTAGATGCAATGAGAATGCCTAAAACTACTGATGCTGATAAAAAAGCAAGAAACGCAGCAATGCAGGCAGGCCTTAAAAAAGCAATACTTGTTCCATTAGACACTATGAAAAAAGGCGATCAAGCTTGGGACAAAATGGTAGATGTTGCAAGAATTGGTAATCTAGCTTCAAAATCTGACGTAGAAGTTGGTGCCAGAGCATTGGAAGTTGGTATCTGGGGTGCATATAAAAATGTACTTATTAATATGCCGGGTATCGAAGATGAAGCTTTCAAAGCTGAAATTTTGAAAGAAGCTGAAGATATGAAAGTACGAGCTGAAGAAAAATGCAAAGAAGTACTTGATATTCTGGCTAATCGCGACAAGTAATCTATATTACAATCATTTACAAAGCCTTTCTGAGATTTCAGAAAGGCTTTTTTATATATAATCGCTGCACTTCGACTCGCTTCGCTCACTCAGTGAACTTTTTTTGAATGGGTATATCAAGTAAAAAATAAGCCTCTAACTATAATAGTCAGAGGCCAAAATAAATCTATAGAATCAAATATGATTACTTGTTGTTTTTCATAAATTTATCCATGAAAGCAACTAAAGCTTCAACAGAAGATTTAGGGCAAGCATTATAGATAGATGCTCTGATACCACCAACATCTCTGTGACCTTTCAAGTTAGTCATGTTTTCCTGTTCTTTAGCTTCTTTGATAAATTTAGCTTCTAATTCAGGAGTTTGAAGATTCCAAGTTACGTTCATCAAAGAGCGATCGTCTTTGTTAGTTACAGTACCTTTGTAGAAGTCGCTGTTTGCATCCATGAAATCATAAAGAACAGCAGCTTTTTCTTCATTCATTTTTTGAATTGCACCAAGACCGCCTTCCTGCATGATCCATTTCATAGTTCTACCCAATACAAAGATTGGAAGACATGGAGGAGTATTGAACATAGAATCTTTAGATACGTGAGTTTTGTATTTTAACATTGTAGGAATGTTTGTGTTTGCTTCTTCTACCCAAGCTTTTTTAATAACAACCATGGTTACACCAGCAGGGCCAATGTTTTTCTGAGCACCGGCATAGATCATAGAGAATTTAGACCAGTCATATTCTCTTGAGAACATGTCAGAAGACATATCTGCTACTAACGGAACATTACCAACTTCTGGAATATCTTTAAATTCAGTACCAAAGATAGTATTGTTAGTTGTGTAGTGGATATAGTCAGCATCAGGACTAACTTTAAAATCTTTAGGGATGTAGTTAAAGTTTTTGTCTTCAGAGCTAGCGATTACATTAGTTTCGCCCAAGAATTTTGCTTCTTTAATTGCTTTAGAAGACCAAGCACCAGTATTGATGTAGTCAACTTTCGTTTTCAAAAAATTATGAGGAATCATTGTGAACTGCAAAGAAGCACCACCACCTAAAAACAATACAGAATAGTCATCAGCAGACAAGTTCATAATAGAAAGAACATCTGCCTGAGCGTCTTTGATAACTTTATCATAGTCTGCAGAGCGATGGCTCATTTCCATGATAGACATACCAGTGTTATTATAGTTAAGCACTGCTTGTGCAGTTTCTTCTAATACACTAACAGGTAAAATTGCAGGACCTGCACTAAAATTGTGAGCTCTTTTCATTTCCAAACTCCTTTTTTATATATATTTGTAGTGGATATTGATTTCTAAATGCAAGTTAGCATTTTCGCAGATTATTTCATAAAAAAGTATTTCGATTTACTAAATATCATCCAAACATGACCGAAATTATATTAATAACAGCTATCATATTCCTGTCTTCATTTGTAAGATCTATATTCGGATTTGCAGATGCACTCATTGCTATGCCGCTTTTACTCTTAGTTACAGACATTTCTTTGGCATCTCCCCTAGTGGCACTTTTTTCTTCATTGATCGCAATAGGAATTATACTGAAAGATATTAAAAATATAAAAGCAATTTTCGATCTTCCGATGCTTGCGGCTATTCTAATATTTATTCCTATAGGAAATTATCTAGCAAGCAGTATCTCAGAAGCTTTAATAAATGTAACCCTAGCCTTAACACTTATAGCGTTTGCCTTATTTAAGCTCTTCTATAAAAACACATTGAAATTACACATAAACAGCTTTACTAAGTATATTATTGCTGTAATTAGTGGGCTTTTAGGTGGTGCGTATAACGTAAACGGCCCTCCTATTGTTATATACGGTACAGTCTCGAGCTGGAGTCCGTCAGAGTTTAGAGCAAGACTTCAAGGCTTCTTTCTGCCTACTAATTTGGTAATATGTATAACTCATTATGCTAATGGCTTATGGACAGTAAATCTATTTCAAACATTTTCTATTTGCTTACCTGTTGTTTTAATAGCTTTTACATTAGGGACTTATGTAAATAAAAAAATCAGAGTAGAAACATTTAATGTGGCAGTATATTATTTGCTGTTGATATTGGGAATATATTTGATCATAAACTCTTTATCATAATATAGCTTTTTACAATTATTATTTTGATATTTTCCAAAATTTTTTGGGTACTGATGCCTTTTTGTTTATTTTTGACGGTCTAAGCTCTTAGAAATACAAAAGATTATAGACTTAAATCATATTAATATTAACCTATATTTTTCGAGGTCATCATGAAAGTGTTAATTTCTGACGGAATGCATCCAGACGGACTAAAGATTTTAAAAGACAATGGTCTTGAAGTAGTTGAACAATTTTACGAACCTGCAGATTTAGTTGCAAACATCAAAGATTTTGATGCAATCGTAGTAAGATCAGCTACTAAAGTACCAAAAGAAGCAATTGATGCAGGTGTAAACTTGAAAGCAATTGCACGTGCTGGTGTTGGTATCGATAATATCGACCATCCTTATGCAAAAGAAAAAGGCATTCCTGTTTTAAACACACCGGGAGCTTCTTCTGTTTCTGTTGCTGAATTGGCAATTGCTCACATGATGAGTGTTGGTCGCTTCTTGCATAGAAGTAATGTTGAAATGAGAGAAGGTAAATGGCCTAAAAAAGATTATAGCAAAGGCAGAGAAGTTACAGACAAAACATTAGGTTTGTTTGGCTTTGGTGCAATTGGTAGAGAAACTGCAAAACGCGCTTTAGGCTTAGGCATGAAAGTTATTGCATTCGATCCTTTTGTAAAAGAAACTGATATGGATGTTGAAATCGTATCTAAAGACGATGTTTTAACTAAATCTGATTTCATCTCTATGCACATGCCTTTCATTAAAGAACAAGGTCCTGCTCTAACTGAAGCTGAATTTGCTAAAATGAAAAAAGGTATGGTTCTAGTAAATTGCGCACGTGGCGGCGTTGTTTGCGAAAAATCTCTACTTACAGCTTTAAATGACGGAACTGTTGATTTTGCTGCAATTGATGTATATGAAACTGAACCTGCTGGCGAAGCTCAAAAAGCTTTAATCAATCATCCAAATACTTCTGTTACTCCTCACATTGGCGCTTCTACTGTTGAAGCTCAAGTAAGAGTTAGTACAGAAATAGCTCAAAAAGTAGTAGACGCACTGAAAGCATAATAATCATATAAATTTAAAGGGATAAATATAATGGCTGTTTTTCGTCCATTCAAAGCTTTTAGACCTGCTAAAGGAAAAGCAGGTGATGTTGCGGCTTTGCCGTATGATGTAATGAATTCTGAAGAAGCTCGTAAAATGGTAGAAGGTAAACCACTTTCTTTCCTTCATGTTGGTAAACCTGAAGTTGATTTAGATCCTAAAGTTGATCTTTATTCTGATGAAGTTTATAACAAAGGTAAAGAAAACCTTCAAAAACTTATTTCTGACGGTAATTTAGTAGAAGAAGCAAAACCTTGCTTCTATGTTTATGCTCAAACTATGGACGGCAGAACTCAAAATGGTTTGGTAGGCTGCGCTTCTGTAGATGATTACTGGAATGATGTAATTAAAAAACACGAAAAAACTCGCGCTGTAAAAGAACAAGACAGATGTAACCACGTTAGAGTAACTAATGCTCACACTGGCCCAATCTTCTTGACTTACAGAGATTTAGATGAAGTGAATGCAATCGTTGAAGAAGTTAAAAAAGCTGAACCGGATAATGATCACGTAGCTGAAGACGGTATTCGTCATCAGTCTTGGGTTATCGACAACGATGCTCATATCGAAAAAATTCAAACTCTTCTAAGCGGCGTTGACGCATTTTATGTAGCTGACGGTCACCATAGATCTGCTGCTGCTGCTATCGTTGGTCGCGAACGCCAAGAAGCTAATCCTAACCATAAAGGCGATGAAGAATATAACTTCTTCTTAGCTGTGCTTTTCCCTGCTGAAGAGCTTTATATTATGGATTACAACCGCGTTGTTAAAGATCTTAATGGACACACTGAAGAAGAGTTCTTCAACAAAGTTACTGAACATTTTGACTGTAAAGAAGTTGAAGGTCAATACAAACCAAAAGCTAAAGGCGAAGTTGGTATGTACATTGACGGTAAATGGTACTGCTTAACAGCTAAAGAACATTTAACAAAAATCGATGATCCTGTTGAATCTTTAGATGTAGCTATTCTTCAAAATAATGTTCTTAAACCTGTTTTAGGTGTAGAAGATCCACGCACAAGTGATAATATCGATTTTATCGGTGGTATCAGAGGTCTTGGCGAATTGGAAAGAAGAGTAAATTCAGGTGAAATGAAAGTTGCATTCTCTATGTTCGCAACATCTACTGAAGAGTTAATGGACATCGCTGATGCTGGTAAAATCATGCCTCCTAAATCTACTTGGTTCGAACCTAAATTAAGAGACGGCTTGTTCGTTCACTTTTTAGACTAAGAATCTTATATATTTTATTTCGAGGAGATAGCTTGCTATCTCCTTTTTTTTAATACTAAAATCGACACTTATCAGTTAATATAGCTATGGTAATTGCTATACGTTATATCGTTGTATTTATAATCATGTCTTGCACACTCTTTGCATTAGACGGCAAGTTTTATATAGGTCCAAGTTTATTTTATAATCATGTTTTCAATTCTTCTGAGATCCCTCTATTCCCCAACTCTGCAGGATGTGGACTATTTGATAATGGCACTTCAAATTCTTTCTCTTTTGGGTTAAATGCGGGATATGTATTAATTCCAAATTTTATAGAAATCGACTCTAAGTTACTTTATGATCCGAGGGAGCTGGTTCTGGAGAAGGCAAATAATACCGGATTAAACGTTTTTAGAAATAGCAAATACCAAGAATTAGTCTTAAAGCATAAATTAGAAGCATCTGTGAAGTATATGATGCTGGATATAGGAGCCAAAGTTTATCCAATAGAATCTGTACCTATGGGAGTTAGAGTAGGATTAGATATAAGCACCGAAATGTTTGGTAACGAATATACTAATACAGAATCAATAGATTCTCCTACCGGTATATTGTTCCCAGATGAAACAAGGAGTCATGTAATCGAATCAGGCGAACTGGATATTAATTCAACTAATTATGGTATATCGCTTTCGCTATTTGGTAATATCATGCAAGATTCAAACTTTGCAATTATTCCTGAGATCTCATACAGATATCAATTAAACTCTACTCTTAATCCCGCAGACTGGTATTCCAATATGTTAAAGGTAGGTGTAAGTGCTGTTTGGTATATGAACCTGAGTAATAGGAATATCGAAAGACCAAATCCAATAGAAACTGAACTGACAGATAATCAATTTTCACCTCAAATTATAGATTCTATTAGAATTTCAAATCTTCGAATAAATAAGCTGAAATATTTAGAAACTACTGTAACCCAAACTTATCCAATTTTGCCATATATCTTCTTTGATAGTGCTTCTGCTAAGTTACCTACTCAAATAACTCAATACAAGAGATTTGATAACGAGGCAAATCTGCCAAAAGATAATATTCAAATTTATCATCACATACTAGATATAATTGGTTCAAGAATGTCAAAGTATAGCGATAGTAGATTGATAATTAAGGGCACTACAGATGGTGAAGAAATTTCAGATTCATCTCTTAGAATTAAATTAGCAGAAAATAGAGCTCTTGCTATAAGAAGTTATTTAAGTAAATATTATAATATTTCTGAAGATAGATTATCTGTAAAAATACAAGACATACCCGATAAAGTATCCAGTATCGAATATATAGAGGGCTATGAGGAGAATAGAAGGGTTGAGCTAAATGCTTCTTATAAAGAATTATTCAAACCGGTAATCCATAATAAATATCAGGAGATTACTTTAAAATCCGGTGATATTTTCTTAGAAGCAGATATTGAGAATCCAAACTTAGTACAAAATCTTGAAGTTCAAATACTGCTAAAAGACAGTGTTATATCTTCTGAATTTATAGACAATGTTAAAAATAATTTTACATATTACAAAACAGGAATTCAAAGTAAGTTTGCGAAATATGATGAATACCAATTGCGCATTATAGCTAGAGATAGCTTATCAAATGTAATAACTGTTGAGTCAAAGATTCCAGTTCATTTATCTAAAAATGATTTTGAAGTAGCTCGCTTAAACTTGATTGTATTTGATTTTGATAGTGACGAAATTACACCAACTAACAAAAAATATTTGACTGATTTTTTAAGTTCACAAATTTCAGATGATGCTCAGATAAAAATCACAGGTGCAACTGATTATTTAGGAGGTTATGAATATAATAAAGAATTGTCGCTCAGAAGAGCGAATGCAGTCAGAAGTTTTGTAGCTAAATATGCAGAGCCTAATCAAATTATTTCTTGCATTGGCGTGGGATCTGATAATATAGCATATGACATAAATACACCGGAAGGTAGGTTTTACTGCCGTACAGTCCTAATAGAAGTTCTAAATCCTATAAAGGAATAAACCCTCTATTCGACCAGCATTATAGGCATAGTTTTCGTATATATACCAGCTTTAAAATAGATAATATACATTCCGGCTTGGAGCTTATCAGAATATATATCAACACTGTATTCTCCCCTTTCAAAGATAGTTTTGCCTTCTATTAAAGTTTCTACTTTATCACCTGCATAAGAATATAATTCTAAGGTTACCGGCACTTTTTCACCTAATAGGAATTTTACTGTTGTTTTATTATTCCATGGATTTGGGTAATTACTAAACAACATTGTTTCTTCAGATTGATACTTAAAATATGTAATAGAGCACTTACCCTCACTTGTATAAATGGCCTCTCCTCCACTTGGATACAAATCAAGAAACATTAGCTCATTTGAAAGAATTTGATTTACACTAACATTTAAGGATGATGTAACAGAATCCGGAACAGTGGCTTCAAATATTATATCGAATATCTTTCCTCTCTTCAAAGAATCTACATTTTCAGCGTAAAAGTTAATTTTACCCGGCTTATAATCTACGTCGGAAATATTAATAGTAGCATTAGTATAATCAATATACTGTAAGGCTCTAGGATTATAGCTCAAAGTTAAAGTAAAATTTAAATCTTGAAGCCAATAATCAATATTGTCCAAAGTAGTCACCAAATTAGTATCCAAGAAAACCGGAATACTAATTCTTTCACCTAATTTGGCATTAAAATGTGGAATAGTTTTTATCAAATCAAATCGAAATACTAAAGGTAAGTCCGGTGCAAATCCAAGGCCATATAAGCGTGAAGAATCAGACACATCACATGGATTATTACTGAATGGATATATAGTTCTATCTATTGTATCTTTAGATTTTGGGCAATATAGCAATTCAACCAATGCAGAATCCCCAACATTAAATAATGTCTCTAAAGGAGGAATAGAAGAAAGTATCTCAATATCTGACGGTAAATTTAAAATATTAGCAATACTAAGCGGTATGTCTCCTGTATTTCGGATACTTAGTGTCCTTGACACGCAATCTAATATTTGTACACTGTCGTAATTTATGACCGTTGTAACTTCAAAATCAGGTTCTAGAATTATTACATCAGCACTGTCATTTGTAGCTATAATATCATATAAAAGGACTTCCTCCGTATCGAATGAGATAGAGTCAATTTTTAATCTTAGCGTATCTCTTTGTTGTAATTTAGAAACAAACTTAGCATAATACAGAGGCCGTATAGAGTCGACAGAGCAGAAATTTTTAAGCGTAATAGCCTTACCGTCATTTAAAGTATCCGTGAATAATATTTGAGGTGTATAGTTAAAGCAATTTTGAGATAAATAATATGAGTCTCCGCCAACTAAGTCTAATAGGGTTGTATCATAAATCATTTTCATTTTAACATCTGCAATCTCTGCCGGTATTTCTCTGGATACATAAATAGGAACATATAGGGTGTCACATGTTTTCATCCTAAAAGTATCCAAGACCACATCTGTGGAATCAAATCTTAAATTTAAAGCATAAGCAGGAGCGAAGGATGAGCCATACAATTCAATAGTAGAATCTATATCTGTACAAGGTTCAGAAAAATGCAAAATCATCTTTGCAAAGTATTCCCTCACAGCACGTGGTTTAAAATCAACTCGTAAAGTAAGTACTTGGTTGGTATCTAATGATAAATTCGTGGAACGCCCTGTTATAGTATCTATAGCAGAAAACACTCTTTCATTAGGTTCAAATGATATAGAATCTATCTTGATTGACTTTTGACTAGGATTAACAGCAATTTCAGGAATAATTATATCTATATACCTTGATGGAGCCAATGTATCTACCCTAGTTGGTGGAAATGCCACATAAGTAGGAGTTGCCTCAAAAGTCAAATTCCTTTTTCCTGCCAGATACACAGTAAAGTCTCTGTTCCATGCCTGCCCGTGAGAAGTTAGATGCAGAGTAGCGTCATTATTAATAAAATCTCTCGTAGATGGATTACCTGGACAGTAAGTCACAACTAAAGTATCAAAACTATTTGCAGGTATTTCAAATGGTAATTGCGAGCCATTTTGTTCATAATAGGTTGAAGTCCATGAGAAAAATTCAGGATATGGATTTGCAGTATTAAAATCATCAATCCATACAGAATCAATAATCATTGGAAAACTATTGGAACTATTGATTAAAGTTATAGTTCGTTCTTCGCAATCACAAGACTTGATATATCCATAGCTAATAGTGCTTATAGGGACTTCTAACGGCACTATAATAGCTGTCCCACTAAGCATGCCGGAAAAAGAAGAAATACAAGGAGAAGTGGCTTCTACAGATATTTTACCAGTGTAACGTTTTGCTTCAGTAGGCACAAAATCTACAATCACCATAATAGTATCTTGAGGTGCCAATGTTTTATTGAAACCGGCAGGGTTGGGATATACTATGATGAAACCATCAGAAACATACAAGCTATCAAGATTTATATTTGCTTCTGAAATATTCTCAATAGTAAGAGTATCACGTTTAGTATCATTTACTTCTATTATGCCATATTTAGTATTTTCAGTTATAAATATTTTAGGATTTACAGAAGTTCCATATAGTTTGAGATGCCAATCTACTCCCGTATCATCTTTGAAACGGAAGAATGCACGATCTCCCCTATCCTTAGTCAAATCATTGGGAAAATAAGAAAATACAAAAGTTACCTCTTCTCCAACTGCTATATTTAAGCTACTCGGAGGAGATGTTGTTTGCAAAGTGCTGTTATCTAAGAAAGCAAATTTATTACTTGGATCATCCAACACAAACGAGTTTAACACATAAGACTTATTACTTGTATTCTTAAATGATATCGAATCAATTTTACCATCACAGGCAAGGATATTGTTAAAAGTTAAAATATTAGGATTGTAGCTAAAATTCTCGTATTGTCCTTTGCCTAATAGAGGTATACAGTCTGATTCATAACAGCGTTTTTCTAAATAGCATAATTGATCGGTATAGGAAGAGTCTGCTATTGGTCTAAAAATAATACTAATATTTTTCGTTTGGTTTGGAGCAAGATTTAAATCTTGACCTGAAGCAAAAAAGAAACCAGTTCCATATCTCAAATATGTTAGTAAATTAACAGGTTCATCGCTTAAATTAGTAATAGGAATATCTATTTGCTTCTCCTGTCCGATAATAACAGTTCCAAAATTAACTAGCGTATCTTGAAATGCCAATTCTGCATAATATCCCTTACCATTGACTTCTATCTTTTTTTCTATGGTACATTCACCTGCTTTAATAACAAATGTAACGCTATCTTTAAAAGTCCCCTGAGCAGTAGGCAAAAATCGGAAATACTGAATATAGTTCCCGTCGTACTGATCGATATCTAAAGGGAAAGAAAATGTTTTACTTATAAAATGAGTTGGAACAATAATTGTATCGATGATTATACTTTCTTCTTCAATAAAGTCATTATCTTTTGTCATATTTTGCCAAATATATGATTGGGCAGGTGTAATATAATCGATACATTCGGTTCCAAAATCAAAAGAAGTTATTTCGTTGTTGCCGCTTTCATCAGTAATTCTAAATACCTCAATAATATGTCCTTCTAATTCTATAAATCTCGTAGTGTCACACTTATCATTCGTAACTACTTGTAGAGAATCATAATAATCTCCGGCTATGTCAATATTATTGAAGCGGATAGGTATGTCAATACACTCTCCGGGATTTAGTTGAATCGGAAGTGGCTGAGGCAAAAGAATTTCAAAAACATTAGAATTAGTAGTAAGTATATCTTGAATTTCTAGAACTCTGCCTGTACCAACAGCATTGCTATTATTGCATATTTTTACGCTTTTTGTATATTCCCGCACTTCCTTACAATTAGATTTTAGTATATCGAAGCCTATTGAATCTGTACTGTAGGAAAACTCAGTCAAACGGGTAATTTCCATTTTAAAACTATTCCAATCCCTGCACCTGTTATTACTGTACACATCAAGAATTGAATTTGCTTCTCCTACAAAATCAGCTTCGAGAGATAAGCTAAAATCTTGCTCTTCGAATTGATTTAATGTAAACCTATTAGTTGGTGCAATAGTATAATTTTTTGAATAGTCTCCTCTTAATCTTATTATAACCTCTTTGGGACAAGAAGAAATATTTTCTACTTTAAAATTATATATTCTTTGATAGTCGCATACTATAGTATCTTTTAGAGGTAACTCTTGGTCTAAAGAGGTAACAACTAAGGTGTTTTTATAATATCGTTTTGAAGGTGTACATGCAGCACCACTTCGAGCCATACCGAAATTGCCATTGCCGGTAGCATCGCAAATGATATAATTATCCGGAGTTTCATTATATCTATGATATAAAATAAGTCCTTCCTCATTTCCATCCAATGATTCATCTTTTTGACAAAACATCTTATCTTCGTCAAATATTTTATCCCATAACCTAAACTCATCTATCTGACCTAATAAAGTCCTGTTATCACTCAAATTATCGGATAAAGCATTAGTAGAACCTATTTGTAGATTTAATTCAGTATTTGCTCTTTGCCGGAGCTTCTTTATTGGATATTCTGTGTTAATGGAAGAACTAACCTTAACACCGTCTATATACAAAGCAATTTCAGAACTATTTCCATCAAATATAGCATATATATGATGCCAAGAATCGAAATAGGAACTATAATCAGCAGTACATATAGTATTATCCAAATATCCTTTGTTGCTATTTTCTCCGTTTAGCATAAACGAAAGCTGATTATTTTTATCAATATAAATTGCCCAGACGTCATTATAATCTTCTCCAGGTCCCCAAATACCGGCTATATATTGTGTTTTCCCAGCCTGTTCTTCAGCCTTTAACCAAAAATCAACTGTCATACTATCAGCTATACTTTCAAGAGATTCTGTGTCTTGCACTTCTAAATAGTGCGCTCCTTTGCCGGATGAAACGGCAAAAGTCATTGCATTATGAGTACATGTACGAATGGAATCACATTCCTCAAAAGCAAAAAGATTAGTAACTGAGAGCATAGCTAATATGTATAACAAGTATTTCATTTATTTTGTCACTATTAGTCTTTGAGTAAAGCTTCTGTTTGTTGTTCTAAGATTTACTAAATAGGAACCTGATTGCAAAGTTCTATTTAGTGAAACAGAATATTGTCCCGGCATAGAATCTTTATTAAATAAAATGCCTAATCTTTGTCCTAATACACTATAAATTTCAATTACAACCCTATCAGGTGATTTTAATTCAAATGAAATAGTAGTATTCTTATTTGTAGGGTTTGGAGTAATTGTAAATGGAACGTTGTCTGACATAACTAAAGAATCTAAGACAGAGGTTTCTCTCGGGTTTAAGATGTTCAGCGAGGTAATCTGTTCCCCAAAAACAGCAGTAGTTTCTTCTTTTGATGCTTTAAACCAAGTCTCAAGCATATCAACGTAAACTCTTCGGAAATCATAATTTTTCAGAATATTGCCATATTGGTCAAAATCTGTCAAACTTGGAGCTCCTTGCTCTTTATAATATCCACCATTGATAAATTTATCATTTCCGGCAAAAACAAATTGCATCGAGCCTCCCCCATGATCAGTACCACTACTGCCATTTTCAAAAGGTCTTCTTCCAAATTCTGATATCGTCATACCAACTACTCTATCTGCATATCCAATTTGCTTAGCATCATCTAAAAATTCAGAAATAGCAGAAGATACTTGCTGCAACAATGTCCAATGCTGACCAAAGCCATCACCATCTGCCTGTTTTGCATGCGAATCAAAATTAGAAAGTCTGACAAAGTACACTTTAGTTTTAAGCCCACCTGCAATTAGAGAAGATATTATTTTAAACTTTTGAGCCAGTTCTGATGTGTAATCAACTTTTACTTTAGATTTTCCAATATCCCAAGCTTCTTTCACAGCTTTTGCATAGTCTTCTGATTGCTGAGCAATAACATGTACGTAGTTGAATTCTTCCTCATATAACGTATTTGGATTTTGAAATTTAGGTAAAGATGAAGCTAAACCTTGCCCATTTTCAAAAAATGCATCAGGATCGTTTACAGCAATACCCATATACCCCTTATTACTGTTCAAAAGCATCGAAACAGTACCATCTATTTGAATCGCCATAGGATGCTCTGGTATTTCGAGAGGGAAATTTTCTAGTTTATTCGAAAAATATCTACCCAACCAACCTTCCAATAACCTAGGATAATCATCTTCTGAATTGGGAGTTATACCTGAATGCCAAATGTCTCGTGACTGAAAATGTGACAAATTTGGATAGTTATAACCAATACCCTGGACTACAGCTAACTGACCATTATCCATCAATCCTAGAAATCCGTCTTTGTGAATATCTCTAATAAGTGCATCATTGAACCATAAATCAGAGGATCCAAACTGTGTTGCTTTATCTTTACTAACTGAAAGAGTAGGTCTTAGATTAACATAATCGTCTTCCTGATCAAAAGGAATAATAGTATTTAGACCATCGTTACCACCAAAGAGTTCTAGTATGATAATAATAGAATCGTCTTCCGCACCTAATATTTTATCATTATCGATCTTTTTATACCGCAAATTACCTTTGACTATATGTGGAGCTAATACTGAACCTGCACCAATTATTGCACCCGATTTTACAAAGTCTCTTCTTTTCATATTAATTCTCCTTAAGTCAATTGAAAATCTGGTGATTTAATAATTTCAGTCAACAGATTCCTTATTCCTTCTGCTACTGTACCATTTGTTATTTCTTGCTCCCAATTAGATATTTCTATGCCATTAAGCAATACTTCTAAGTAGTCAGTTCTTCTTTTATTTAAAACGGCTACAGGTAACCAGTGCTGTAATAGAGCATCGAGCAGCATATCTACATCAGTAAAACCTTCAAACTTTTTAGCCAAAGTTACCAAGTCAGCATCATTTATCTGTTCGAGCATTTCCAAACCATATTTAATTCTAAGAGGGAATGTTTTTGTAGAAATCCAAGTTCTATATCCTGCCCAACTGCCTACATTTGGTGGATCATATAAGACTTGCTCCAAGTTATATATTGCATTTCTGGAATTTGCATAATTCAAATCAAGCAATCTTTCGAGTCCAATAATATATTCCGGAGGAGTTTTTAACTGGCAACCACGAATATTATCATTATAAAAAAGTTCACTGGTAAATATAGTTTTGAATACTTCTAGTGTACTGAAATTATTTGATACAAATGTCGAAGTAAGCTCTGCAATAAAAGTACTATCAATAGCGCCAGGATTCGAATAAACAAAATATTTATATGCTTTTTCAGATACAAAATTGCCTATTTTGTCGCCACGCTTATTAAATAAGATGTTAATTAATCCTTTGACTTCCTTTTCTCTAACTTGGAATTCGTTATTAGAAGCATCATCTATCGCAGGGATAGTAGTGTTCATAATTGTTTTAGCTTCTGTATCGTGACTGTCTCTGTCAAAATATGTCTCATGATATCCATTTGGATGTGGTTCCTGAGCATAGGCTGCAGTACGCCACCCGGTCAATGCTCTGGAGCCTTCACGAATGTCACCTTCGGTGTAATTGCCTACACCCATTGTAAAAAGTTCCATCAACTCACGCATGAAATTTTCATTAGGTGCTTCTTTAGTACTATAAAAAAGAGATTGATAAAGCAACATCGCTCCATCAAGCATTATTTCTTCAGATATAGTTTTGTAATCAGATAATATATTTTTACGAAGTGTCTGATTATTTCTATATAGAAGAGGTGGAGGAATCAAAGATAAGGTGTCATAAGTAAACTCTATGGTCCAAACTGTAGACCAAAACAGAGTAAATTTTTCTTTTAGTTTTGTGTCTTCTAAGCGCATTAAATCAAGCCACCAATTAATAAATTCATTATAGCGTTGTTTTAATCTGGCTTCGGCTTGAAATCTTAGCTCTACAGTCCCTTCCTTTAGAGGATCTACATCAGGAGTATCAATCCAATTTTGTAGTTGGCTATTAGGGACAGCTACTTCTTGACTGTCATAAATAATTTGATCGAATGCTACTGATGGTAACAACCCCGAAATACTATTCACTTGCTCTACACTCGGAGCAAATCCCATCCTTCTAAGTAAATGATAAGCATCGTCTTTACTTAAAGCTGATGTTTTTTGTTCTAAAATTGAAAGAGGAGTGTCACTATTGACAAAATTCAATTTTATAAAATTTCTTCTTTTCATACTTTTCACCTGTGATTTGAGTTATAGTATATAGCGTTATATACATTAGAATATTTTATACAATAGGTTAGAAAATTACCCGTTTCATATTTTTACAATTCATCTTAAATCAATCCAAGGGAATTATGAAATATATACTAGTTATTTTGTATGTATTATTTGTAAGTAATATTCTATTATTTGCTAAGGATACTGGGACTGTCTCCGGTATTGTCTATAGTGCTTCCACAAACACACCATTACCGGGAGTTACTGTTAGTCTTATAGGAACTAAATTAGGAGCTAAAACTAATAGTCAAGGTAAATTTGTGATTGAGAAAATACCGGTAGGTATGCAAGCTTTAAAATTTTCAAGTATAGCCTATCAGACCATAATCAAATCTGATTTATATATTAGTGGTGTCAAACCTCTTTTTATAGAAGTTGAATTAATTGATAAAGTTTTTGAGACTGATAAAATTCAAGTCAGAGCTAGCTATTTTAACAAACGAATAGAATCATCTACTAGTACACAGTCTCTCAACAGTGAGGATATAAGAAGAGCGCCCGGAGTGCAAGAAGATGTAATAAGGGCGACAGCATTGTTACCCGGCGTTAACGTAACCTCAGCCGGCAGAAATGATTTAATTGTTAGAGGTGGAGCACCATTTGAAAATCTTTTTGTTGTAGATGGTATAGAAGTTCAAAATATAAATCACTTTGGCTCTCAAGGATCTACCGGCGGACCACTTTCTATCATAAATATTGATTTTGTCAAAAATGTTGACTTTTCTTCCGGTGGTTTTGGAGTTAAATATGGCGACAAAACAGCTTCAATTACTAACATTACACTTAGAAACGGTAATGAAGAGCAATTTGGAGGCAAAGTAAATCTTTCTGCCACAGGATTTGGCTTAAACTTAGAAGGCCCTTTAAGCGATAAAGGTTCATATCTTTTTAGTGCGAGGCGAAGTTATTTAGACTTTATTTTTGATGCGGCAGGACTGTCGTTTGTACCACAGTATTGGGATTTCCAAGGTAAAGTTAATTATAAACTTGACTCTAAAAATTCACTCTCTTTTGTTGCTATCTCAGCTCTGAATAACGTAAAACTCAATAATGATGATTTAGACAATCGTTATGATAATTCTAGAGTAGCAGTGCCGGAACAAACGCAGATATTTTCAGGTCTTACATGGAAACATTTATTTGAAAATGGTTACTCGACTGTTACCTTAGGTCAGTCATTTACTGATTTTTCTACTTTTCAAAATGATTCTAATTTAGTACAAATATTTAAAAACAAATCTCAAGAAACAGAAATGATTCTAAAAGCTGATGTAGATTTAAAATTAAATGAACAGTATGATTTAGCTTTTGGAAATCAAACAAAGTATGGAGCAAATCAATCTTATGATATACTTATTCCCGGATTTTTGAGAACAGACAATAACGGAATAGAACAAGCTTTATCAGTTGATACTAGTTTCAATACAGTTAAAAATGCTACCTACGCTACCATGAATGCCAAATTTGGTATGCATAAATTTTCTTTTGGAGCGAGAATGGATTATTTTAACTTTACAAAAGAGAATGTATTTTTCTCTCCCAGAGCTTCTTTCTCTTATTTTATCAACCAAAACTCTACAATAGTTTTAAGTGCAGGTCGCTATTATCAGTCCCCATCATATATATGGCTTATTGGCGCAAGTAATCAAGAACTAAATCCAATCAAAGCTGACCAGTTAGTCTTATCCTACGTACACACTCCTATGGAAGATGTAAAGGTGCAACTAGAGTTTTACGGGAAACTTTACTCAGACTACCCAGCTAGAGTATACAGACCTCAAGCAGTATTAGCCCCTGGTGGTTTTAGTGACATCAGTTTGGATATTCCTTTTGGTTTAGAACCACTCTCGAATCAGGCAGAAGGAAGAGCTTACGGGGTCGAATTATTCATACAGAAGAAATTAAGTAAAATACCTATTTATGGACTTTTAAGTCTAACTTTATCAAAGTCAGAATTTAAATCTATAGAAGGTATATATAGACCTAGCAGATATGATAGTAGGTTTATTGCAAACTTAGCTTTAGGCTGGAGAATTAATCAAGACTGGGAGTTAAGTGGTAAATTTAGGTTAGCTACAGGCGTACCTACTACGAATTTTACGGGAGATGGAAACATAGATTATGAGAATTATAACGAAGGGGACCGCTTACCTGTTTTCCATGCCTTAGATGTAAGGATTGATAGACGTTGGACATTTTCATCATTAGGGCTCATTACTTATATAGACATTCAAAATATTTATAACAAAAAAAACACTTCCGGCATCGATTGGAATTATAGAGAAGGCAAACAAGAGCTTAAGGTATCTTCTTTAGGTATACTACCTAGCATTGGAGTCAACTTAGAGTTTTAAATAGAAATGGGAAGCCTTGCAGCTTCCCATTTTGTCGTTGACAGTTAGTTATTGTAGCAAGTGGTTTTTAACTAATTATAAATAGCCACAATTACTATATGTCAAATTTTGCTTCTTATTTTTTTTCTTTTTCAGATTGTGATTCTTCAGATTTGTTATCTTCTTGTTCTTTATCCTTATCCTCTTCTGCCGGAGTATTATCTTGTGGAGTAGGAGTATAGTGTGGTAATGGAATAGTTTCCAATGGATAGCTACAAGAAGTATCTTCTTCCCACCATTCGATAATATCAGCCTCTACTTCAATTTCCCAATCCGATTGAAATTCAGTCCAAATCTCAGTCGATTTTTCGACATCATTAGCGATTTGTACTACTTCTGGGTTAGAATTCACAACTGCTTGTACTTCAGTAACAGTGTACTGCGTGTTTGGTGCCATTAGGTTTAAATACCATATAATGGCTACAAATAATTCCATAAATCCTCCTTGATTAATAATGTATGAAAGCAAGAAATCCTTTCTGCCTTTTGTAATAATATTTGAGATATTTGTCAGAAATATTAGTCTATTGCCAAATTTATTCGTAAATTTTACTATAATTGTGCCATATCTGTAATTTAGAATTGATTTATGATTACTCGATTTATATATACATTGCTATTAATTCTACTATCTCATTGTAATATAATAGCATTAGAGTCATTTGATGAACTTAATGAGAAACTTAATACCGCCGTCGGCAGCGAAAAAATACGGCTATTAAATATAGCTTCAGAAAAGGCATTGTCTTTTAATAGCCAAAAAAGCTTAGAATATTCGCAACATGCAATACAATTAGCCAAAAAAATAAAAGACGATGAAGGTCTTGCTATCTCTTACAATAACTTGGCAAGAATATATCAAAAAAATAAAAATTATCAATTGTCGATTAACTACTTTAACAAAGCAATTGAAATCTATAAGCGGACTAATAATAAAGAATTTATAACAGTTATAAAATCAAACATAGCTGTAATTCTTTATTTAACCAACCGAATTGGTGATATGAAGGAATATATAGTCCAAATCGAAACAGAAGTTGCAACTATAAAAAATTTAAATACAATTAAGTCAATTTATGATATTTTGTTTTCAATATATTATTCTCAAAACCAAATTGATAAGGCTATTAATAATAGATTGACACTATTCAAACGCATTAGTGATGATGCTGACGATGAGTTTAAAATTGCAATTTATCATGATTTGTCAAAAGCATACCTCAGAAAGAATGATTACTCTAATTCACTTAAGTATTCTTTAAAGGAGTTGAGTCTAAAAGAGAAAACCGGAAATACTGATGATATAGAAAGCTTCCACTTTAAAGTTGCACAGATATATTCAATGGATTTCCAATTTGACAAAGCTAAAGAGCATATCCAGTCTGCATTAGATATTTCTATTAGCCAAAATGATATTTTATCCCAGATAAAAGCATATACTAATATGGCTAATATATATAATAAACAGAATAATATTGATTCGTCTATTTATTATTATAATACTGCTTTATCTGTTATCAAAAGTAATAATGTAGATACCAATTTAGGTATCATATATAATAATTTAGGGCTTGCATATAAAGAAATTAAAGATTTTGATAATGCACTTAAATTTTGCCAACTTGCGTTAAATGAAAAAATCGCCAGTCAGGATAATAATATTTTCTTCCCACTAACCAGCATCGCTGAAATATATCTTAATAAAGATTTAATCGACAAAGCATTTGAATATGCTCAACAAGCAAATTCTATAGCTATAACTACTAAAAATCCTGTTCAGTTAGCCGGTATTTATAAATTGTATTATGAGTTATACAAAAAAAGTAATAACTATAAATCGGCATTGGAAAGTTTCCAGAAGTTTATTGTACTAAACGATTCCCTATCCAATCAAAAAACTCAAAAAGCAATAGCGGAATTAGAAATTAAATACCAAGCAGATAAAAAAGAGCACGATAGGGCTCTTTTAGAACAAAAGAATATAATTCAAAGGAATTTCTTTATAGCATTTGGTATTATGTTTTTACTTTTGCTTTTCTTTATCTACAGCAAATACATAAATAAGAAAAAAGCTAACGATGAGCTTCAATCTAAGAATCAAAAAATAAATCAACAACATAAGTTATTAGAAGAAACTTTAGCAGAATTGAAAGTAAAAGAAAAAGGACTGATTGAAGCGAATATAACTAAAGATAAGTTTTTCTCTATTATTGCTCATGATTTAAAAAATCCTTTGCATGCTATCGTTCTTTCCTCGGATTTGCTTTTGAATCGCTTTAAATCAATGACAGGTGAGCAATTGGTTGACCTCATTAATAGTATCAATAAAGCAGGAATACACCTTTCTACTCTATTAGAAAATTTACTTAGCTGGGCAAGGGCTCAATCTAATAAAATAAATGTTGCTCAGGAAAATATAAGTCTTAATTCTCTCATTGAGAGTGTTGTCGAGTTACAAAATGTAAATGCAAAAGAAAAGTCTATAGTTATCGAAAATACTATCGAACAAAACTTACAGGTTTACTTCGACAAAAATATGCTCAAAACTGTTCTACGAAATTTAATTTCTAATGCTATTAAGTTCTCTTTTACATCTTCGACAATTAGAATATATGCTCATTCTGATGGCAACTTTATAAATCTATCTGTACAAGATTACGGTACCGGAATGAAAACTGAGGATCTCAATAAACTGTTTAAAATAGATGTACATCATAGTACAAAAGGTACAAATGCAGAATCAGGTACAGGTCTTGGTCTATTGCTTTGTAAGGATTTTATTGAGCTCAATGGAGGTACTATATCTGTTTCTTCAGAGTTTGAAGTAGGTACGACTTTTACAATTTCACTGCCTACCTCACATTTTAATGATGTGATATAAAGTAGCCATGTGGAGTAAAGTTTAAGATAAAAATAATGGTCGGATTTCCTACAAAATACAAGAAAATCCGACCTGTTTTATTTTACGTTATTTGATTGGATAGTAAATATATGTCTTCAATTTATCAACACTAACTTTTGTTGGGTCGTCAACATATTCTTCCCAGCTATCACCATTTATTTCTATGTTATTAGCTTGAATGTATTCCTGTAAACGAGTATAAGTTTTATCGACGGTGTCATAAGGTCCAATATGTAGAGCTTTTAAAACTTTACCTTCATAAGTTTTGCCTGCTTTAATTTCACCTGCACTTTTGATATTATCAGTAGTTACAGGTATTGCAGGATTGAATTTTACTTCACCGGTTTCCATATTAAAAAATGTAGTAATTGAAATTGGAGCACCTGCAAAGTCAGCTTCTTGTTTTTCCATTTCTTCTTTTATTTTAGAATATGCATTAGCATAGATGCTACTCATATCTGTATTCGTAAAGAAATTAGTTGCTTCTTCTGTATAAAGAATATTAGCGCTCTTAACATTCGTTGTTTCGATTTCTACATTTAAATCCTTTTGAGATTCAGTAAATTCTTTTAGTTTTTTCAAACCTTTTTCGTAATCAGCGCCAACCATTTCATCAATACCTAAAGCAACCCATCTCCCGAAGAAACCCAAGTCCCCTTTCATTCCCCAAATAACTTCCGTTGTTTCTCCTTTATCTTCTAATTCAAAGTATCCAACTCCCCATTGCTGACCGGCAAAAGTGAGCTTCGTTTCCAGATATTTATTCTCTTCAAGATTAGATATTTCCATACTACCAATACCAACATTTTCATTAGTGCTTTCCCATTTCATAGTTGCACACAACTCCTTTACCATCTTGAGTAAAATTCATAACCATATTTGTATCTATATTCTGCCACGGAGACCAATGTTCCCATTGCTTGAGATCCGAAATATTTTTAAACACTTTAGATATAGGAGCTTTTATTTCTATAGATCGCCTTATATCAAAATTTGGTTCCAAAAAGAACGTTGCAATCAAGAGTAATAATATTATTCCGATAATTGCAAAAAATATGTACTTGATAAACTTCATACATCACCTCTAAATTAGTATTATACTTCATCTTAATTTAAGTATTTGATACAACTTTACAAATATATTTTCTTCTTATTCAAAAAAAAGAGCCACATCAAAAGATGCAGCTCTAAAAGTAATATTTTCACAGTACCTCTATAGTACAAAACCAAGTTTTGATTGAGGAGTTCTGCAGTCCATATCTTGACCTCTGTCACGGTGATCTGCTATTTCAGCTGAAACACCAACTGCCCTGCCAATCAAGAATAATATGAAAACTAAATCTTGCACTTGTTTAGTATTTATTTTATCTGATTGCAGATCATTCCAAACCAGTTTTAATGCAATTACAGAAATAACAGCATCCACATTAACGCAGAATACATTACGAGTTGCACCTTCGTTGAATAATTCTATAACTAATTTGTGGTAGAAGTCCAAGAATATGTTATAAATATTAGAGTTTTCAAGCTCTTTTCTGACGAAGTCTTCTCGCGGATCGATATTAACATCATTACCTTTGAAGACAGGATGATTTACGCAAGGAATCTTAGCATAATTCATTTTACCGCCTTCCTGAGCCATTTTCTTAAAGTTTCTATACTCTTTAGCAGCTTTATTAGCTAATGCCGTTAAATCTATGCTATGAGTCTTGTCACCGGGATTTTTAAGATTACTGTCTTTAAAGTTTTTCAACAAAAACTCTACAGCTTCAAATCCATTACCACCATGTGCCAAACCTGTATTAACTAAGAAGCCAACATACGAGGTCGGAATATAGTTTCTTGCAGAAACTGTTTCTTTAGCACCTTTAGCTGAAATAGTGCCGGGGCCGTTCGTAAGAGTCAAACCAACAAGATATTTTAGCTCTGTAAGCTCTTCTGCTTTCGGTTCTCTATTGAATAATATTTTAAATACATTATCAGTAAAACTATTTGTTATATTTTTAACTTTACCTGATGTAAGTTCGTTCCAATATTTATTATTTTCACTATCAGTCACAGCAAATGCAACAAGCTGTGCCACTGTGTAAAAATAACTGAGTACATTTTCAGTAACATCGCGAGTAATTCGTTTTTCAAGCATAGGTTTCCAGAATATACATAAAGACATTCCGGCTAACATGAATTCGTATTTATTTTTTATTCCTTTTTTCTTGTCCGCTGCATATTTCAGAATATGTTGAACTACTTTCAACGAAATACAATTCTTTTTAGATTTTAGAATTTCTTTTTCTAAAATATCAGCAGCTTCGGTATCAGCTTTTACATCGGTAAGAATATTCTCGTCTATGAAATTATTCAAAATAGTATCTAAATCTTTTGTATTATCATCTATACCATTTTCTCTTATGATATCTACAAGCATAGTAGAATATTTATTGGAGTTTTCAAGTAAAGCTTTATTGCCAATGGATGCTATTTGTGAAGCCATAAATGCATTTGGAGTACAGTTATTATTTTTAGCATACTGTAAGTTAGCGATTTGATGAGCTTCAACTTTTAGAAATAAATTCAATAAGATATTCAAAGTATTGATATCTTCTTCTTCGGGAAGTTTTTTAGCTAACGAGAAATACAAATTTTCTTCTATAGTATATTTAGATAAACCTAGTATTGATTTTCCATGCAAATGTGCAACTTGTGTATTTTTATCCATACGAGAAGCACCGGATTTATCTGACATATTCTGACGAAGATAATTTGCACCGATTTGCTTATTTTGCTCTAATATTTGCTTGCTATATGGCTCTAAAGCTTTAACAACAGGTAAATCTAAATCTTTTGGTAATTTTACATAAGTATCGCTAATCCACAATTTTAAAGATAAATCACCTGTTACTTCAAAATCCGGTTTTTCATCTATTTTCGCATATACAGCTTGCATGGCTTTAGGGAAATCTTGTATAGATGCAACCCTAACACCTTTTTTGCTAACTTTTGGATTTTCAGGATTAAAGACACCTACTCCAAAATAATCGTCGAACCATTGCTCTTTACTAAGTGCATCATCACCTCCACCGGCTAATGCACCAGCGTGACCGCAAGATCTTTGCAAATCTTTTTTCCATCTACCTGTCACACAAACTACGATAGGTTTATTAAAAGCAAATTTTCTTTCTTCTATCCAATCGAGCGCTACTTTTTCGTAATATCCACCCGGCTCAACATATAAAGCTATTGCTTTTGTACGAGGGTCATTCTGAGCAGCAAATAAAAATTCCGGTAATGCAAAATGAATGTATACATCTTTACCTGAAGATACAGCTGTAGAAATTCCAAATCCTGAAGTTCTGAGATATTCAGAGATAGTAGTTGTAAAGTTACCTGAATTTGAGTGGATAGCTACCGTACCCGGCCTCAATGTTTCTTCAGGTTTATCGCCACCCAAAGCACCACCAATCCTTACGTGATCCCAAACGTTGGCTACACCTAAACAGTTACATCCGATAACGTCTACACCGGCTTCCTGGCAGATGACTCTAATAGCCATAGAATCATAAGAAGAAACTTTTTCAGTAACGATAACAATTCTTTTCAGATCAGGATTAAAATTAACAAGCTCAGCTACTGCCTGACTTACTGCAGTAGGAGGAAGATAGATTACACCAACATCAAATGTAATTCCATTATCCATTACGTCACGAATAGAACGAAAAACAGGAATATTCCCTTTTTTAGATTCTAATTCGCCTCTTCTTCCATACTGCACACCTGCCACTACGTTCCCATTGCTATATTCATGAGATACAGGAGTTACTTTGCGGCTTTCACCGCCCAAAATATTTATGACACATACTCTTGAATCCTTATTTACAAGCTCTTCCAGAGAGTAAACACCCACATAATATGGGAAAGGTTTTGTTTCTAATTGAGTCATGGTTATATCCGTTAAAATTATTTTTAATACAAAATATTGACGTGATTACATATACTTTTTAATGTAATCTTCTTTACCTTCACTTCCCCACCATTCGTCGATTCTTTTAGCGTATTCTAATGTTTGAATCATTGAGGAATCAAAACCGAACATTTTGTAAGGGAGTTTCATTGTATCCAAAATATCCTTACCATAATACATACCCTGTATAAGATTAGGACCACCACGACCAATTACAGTATATATCGGTTTGTTGCCATTTTCTGCCAAATGGTCTCTAAGAGCATCAAAGATACCTTTAAACGTAACGTAAATATCAGTGTTGTTAGCTTTACCACCTATAAGCAATAAAGTATTTGCTTGATCTAACCAGTGTTTAAACACAATTTTTGCTATTTCATACATTTTTTCATAAGGAGGATTACCACCAAAGTCAGAAGCAAATATTGCTTTAGCTCCCAAAGTTTCAGTTGCAGCTGAGTTAGCGCCACCACCAAACATAAATGGAATAATACTACCTTGTGCATTTAACTCTACTACATCACTTTGTCCCTGATAAGTTCTCAACTTGTTGATTTCTGACTCAAATTCCGTAGTTTCAGATTGGAAAATTGACATAGGGAGTTCAACACGTTTCCAGTCAGGACTATCTTGATCAAAAGCAACTTTAAGATCGCAAGCAACTGGAATGTATGAAGAGCCTTTTCTCTTCATTCTAATAGGATTTATTTCTAATGTAGTTACACCATAGTTGCTATATAAATCCCACAACTTTGGTAAAAATTGCACAAGAGGAGAAATAAATTCAAGAGGGCAATTCAAATCATTTAATGCATTTGTGATATCAAATGATTTAATACCAATCAATGGATCTATCCAAGTTATATTTTTTTTATCAGGAGGAAGATTTTCTATTTCTACACCACCATAAGGAGTAATAGTAAAAATTGGTTTTCTTTCAACTGTAGAGTTTGTAATGGAGAAATATAATTCAACTTCCGATGGGATAAACTCTTCAAAAGTTACTCCATTAGCGCGAATAGTTTTATTACCATGTTGATGTTCTGCAAAGTATAGCTGTTCTTTTGCTCTAAAAGCATCATGAATATTATCAACTATTTTAACAAGACCGGCTTTACCTTTTTTACCTACACCACCGGAAAATTGCGGTTTCACAACTGCTTTTCCGTTTTTATCGAGCATAGATTGAATTTCTTCTTTTGTAGAACTTCCGGTAAGAAAATCTGCGTATGGAAATTCTACCAGATCTAATAACCGCGAGCCGTATCTCAATCCGGAAATTTGCATTACATTACCTTTAATTTTATGAGTTTTATTGATTGCCTTATTTCGGCAACTCTAATTTCTTAGTTTGTATGATATTAGAAAAGTTTTTATTTTAAACTAAAAGGATTTTAATATCATTTTATATATCACATTATTATTAGTAAGCAATATATATTATCCTTATAAGTATATCAAAACTAGTACAATAATATATTGTTTTGTTACGAGAAATATTTCTCGATTCAAATCTAAATATTTATATCCTAAAAGCAATAGGAAATTTTATGCATAACATAATAGACATTTTGAAAGAAGCAAAAAGCTTTGATGGTTATATCAAAAAGCATTTCGATACAATTAAACGATTCTTCTTTGATTATAATGGCTCTGATGCTGATATAATCTTTGAATTATTAGATATAGTTTTTAGAGTTACTTTCCTTAAATACGTTCAAAATATAGAAGATAGATACTTATTAGCTGAAAAAGCTTTTAAATTTATACAAAAATCTAATTATTCTTTGCTTGATATGTTTAAGCAACGTTTAGATAGAAATCAGGATTCTATCTTATTTCGAGACATGGGTACTAACCCTTCGCACAAATTTACGTATGCTCGCGTAGACGATATTACTAAATCTTATGCTGCAAGCTTTATAAAAACTAACAAAACTCCCCGAGTTGCAATTTTAACCGACAACGCTCCCTACTCTGCTATGGTTGATTTAAGCTGTATGTTTTACGGCATATTTGTGACTCCCTTAAATATTAACTTTTCTAAAAGCGAAATATCTTCTATTCTCAAATCACTTGAGATAAATATCGTTGTCACAGATAAACTAGAAAGACTAAAAGTTTTAGATGATGTCAAAAGAGATATAAAACAAGATATTGCGATTTTTACTACAAAAGTATTTCAAAACATAGAACTATATCAATGTACAAATCTCAACTTGACTTCCTCTGAGATGTCTAAAGAAGAAATAGAAGAGTTTATAACTAAATATAAACCTATAGCTATTGATGAAGTCTCAACGATTATGTTTACATCCGGCTCGACAGGAACGCCCAAAGGTATATCTTTTAGCAACTATTCGCTGGTTAGTAAAAGATTTGCAAGAGGCGCAGCAGTTCCTTTTATTGGCGAAAATGAAGTAATGCTTTCATATCTCCCTCTTTTCCATACTTTTGGTAGATACTTAGAAATGTTGGGAAGTATTTACTGGAATGGTACTTATGTATTCACAGGCTCTCCGTCCGGCTCGACATTATTCAAATTATTCCCTGTTGTCGATCCTACAATTTTTATCAGCATACCACTGAGATGGCAGCAAGCTTATGATAATATCTTAAACTTAATGGAATCTCAAAGAACCAATGCCGACACGGCTACCAAATTTGTACTGGGCAAAAGACTTAAATGGGGACTCTCTGCTGCTGGCTATTTAGATCCGAAAGTTTTTAAGTTTTTTAACCAACAGAATATCAAGTTATCTAGCGGTTTTGGCATGACGGAGGCAACCGGAGGAATAACGATGACTCCTCCAGGTGAATATATTGCAAACTCAACAGGCATAGCTTTGCCAGGGATCTACCCTTCATTTAATGACAATGGCGAAATGTTAATTTCAGGGCATTACGTAGCTAAATATTTAAAAGATGCACCAATTGGTTCAAAAATTGAATACCCTCATAATAATAATTCAGATTATGTAATACCTACTGGTGACATTTTTACTCAAGATAAGGATGGTCACTTTCAGATCATTGACAGAGTAAAAGACATATACAAAAACAACAAAGGACAGACTATTGCTCCCAGAAATGTCGAGAGCAAATTTGAGGGAGTACCCGGTATTAAAAGAGTTTTTCTCGTTGGTGACGGCAAACCATATAATATTTTATTTATTATTCCTGATCAAGATGATGACCTAATTCAGCATTTAAATAGTGCAGATTTGTATGACTATTTCCACAAGCTAATTATGGCTGCTAACAAAAGCTTAGCTAGATACGAAAGAGTAGTTAATTTCAAAATACTGGATACAGATTTTAGTTCAAAATTAGGTGAACTCACTGCCAAGCAGTCTTTCAATCGTAAACTAATTGTTAAAAACTATAATAATCTGATTGAAACTTGTTATGAACGAAACTATGTAGATTTAAAACTGCAAGGCTTTTATGTAAGGATACCAAGATGGTTTTATAGAGACTTAGGAATTTTAGAAAGTGACATTGTGATTCGTCAAAATTCCATATATGACCGCGTTAATAGTAAAGAACTAAGTTGCAGAAAATTTGACAATAATACAGTTCAAATAGGTAACTTAATCTACAATATTGATGGTGATATTGTAGATTTTGACATACTTGCCAAACAGCCCTTACTATGGGCAGGAAACTACTCTTTTCAGGAATTTGCTCCTGTAAAAGAGATTTGGGAAGTTGATTTGAGTATTTTTGGCAAGAGAGTAAAAATACCACTGATATCTAATCTAGATTCAACAAAAAAGGAACAATTTAAAACTCTGGGTTTATCCGAACTTATTTTTAATTATTCATTGCTCCTGGCAAATAAATCTTCTGACAACCAAAAAGCACTCGAAAACATTGAACTTTTGATAAATAATACTGACTCTAACATAGTTGAGCTTATCAGATTGAGGTTAGAATCATTAGCATACCACCCAATCGAAAACATTAGATGCCGTTCTTATATGATATTACTAACTAATAGTGCTTTTGCAGACAATGAGTCAGGATACTTTACTTTTTTAGAGTCAGGATTTTCTTTTTTGAACGAAGAGTATATTTCAAGAATTACTTCGCATAAATTCGAAAAACGAAGATTAGAAACTCTCAGGCAAAGACTGTTTGTCTACCGTACTAAGCTTCATTGGCCAGTAAACAGATTATTAGTAAAACAATTTGAAAATATATTCAAGTTGCTTGTAAGTTATGTAAAAAAGTATGTTCAATACTATGAACCTGTACGAAGTGAGCTTGTTAATTGGATGATGCACGACGAAGATGAAAAGATTTCTGAAATTGCTCATAAATATTTTATAGAAGTTTCGGAATACTTTGAAAAGCAAATTCAAACTACTTATAAACCTGAGGACAAAGGTGAATGGAAAAAGAAAATTATTTTTGACGATGGTGTGCAGGAAAAAGCTAAGTCGCAACTTTTTTCAATATTAACTTCAACTACTTTTCTTAAACAATCGATAATGTTAGCCTATGATCAACAAGGTTTTTGTTTAGATGATTTGACTGAATATGGTATTTGGATTTCAAATATAACACATACCCATGAGAATAATCTTTATAGAATGTGCATAAATACAAAATCTGGACAAAGATATGATTTTCAGATAGTTATCAATGAAAACTTAAAATCACGTCGCAATTTAGAAACTGTTTTTTGGTTGATGATTATATCTTCATACCCATACGGCAGTAAAGTATTGCCAAAACTTGGTTCTGCTCGCCCTGAACTAAGCGCCAGATCTGTCATATATCATGATGAGTTAACTGCATGGGGGCATATAAGAATACTTTCTAATGATATACTTTCATCAGGCATAATTGCAGACCTTTCTAAACTGCAAAAAATCTTTATCTATTCAATTAAGTCTATATTAATTGGTTGGAGAAATAGTGGAGAACGCATTATTCCAGGATTCATTTCTATGTCTAACGTTATTTTGCCAAATAAAGAGTATATGCAATCCGGAAAACTTTTGTCTTTGAACGGGTGGGTATATTACTCCACTCCTATTTCTATAATTCTTCCAATTTATATAAATTTTTATCAAAAAGCTGTTTCTCATTACGCATGGATTTCCGGTCATCTAGATTTAAATTGGATTTTTGATGCTGTAATTGAAGTACTTGGAGAAAAATTAGGGTTAGAATTTCTAAAAGAACTTGAGCAAGATCTAAAAAAATATGATTTTATTGAAGGTAGAAATCAACTATTAGGTGTGCTCAAGATATATATACGAGAATTCCCAAAATGTTTCACTCCTATTATTGTGTTAAATGCTATAGAAAACTTTTTGAATTGGAATAAAATAAATTTTGATGCAACATCTGAAGCTATTATAGATTCTGTATTTACCATTTATGATAAATACGAACTAAACGAAGCAAACTACTATTTTAGATACTATTTTTATAGACATACATACTTTAGAGAGCATGATAACGACATACGAATGGCATTTGACAGGTTATTGAAAATCATGGATTCTAAAGAATATTCCAATATCACCGAACTGAATGAATTATCAGATTTACAATACTCATTACAAACCAAACAAGATAGGATTGTATTTAGTAAAATGGTATATCCACATCAATCAATTCCAAAGCAGTTATCGTTTGACAATACTGATAATATTTTTGGTAATTCTATCAAAACAAAAATTATTGATGATAACAATAATAATTACTATTTATCTGAAACATATAAACCTTCGGAAATTGGGATTCTCTATCGCCTTTTCTATAAAGAAAATTATACAATGAAATATGGAGAATCTTATCGCTATTACATATTAAATGACAGATTTGATAGAATCATTGGTGGTTTGAGCTTTAAAGAAATTGATAGTAAAACTGTATTCTTAGACGGTACTGTTTTAGTTCAGGAATTGAAAGGCGTAGGACTTGGTTCTGCAATGATAGAAGTTTTCTTTGATAGGATGAAACTGCAAGGCATAGATATTATAAAAACACATTTTGAAATTCAAGCTTTTGTAGAAAAAATAGGATTTAATATCGATAAAAATTTTGGTGCAATGGTAAAATTTTTATAAAAGTGTAACACCATAACTTGTTTTACGTACTAATTAGTAAATGTCAACAATGGTATTGGTGTAAGTATGAAAAGATATTTTAGAAATCGTAACGGTAAAATGATTGCCGGAGTAAGTACAGGTTTGTCAGATTATTTTGGTATAGATCCTATCTTAATCAGAATATTCTTTGTAATAACCTTTTTCGCACACGGAGCAGGATTATTAGCTTATCTCTTATTATGGATAGTTTCAGACTATTCTCCTTCAGAATATTGTGCCTCAGATTATAAAACGGCACGTAATTCTAAGCAAATTTTCGGTTATATTCTAATCTTTACAGGTGGACTGTTGCTGTTAGATTACATAATGCCGGACATTGACTCGCAAATCACTTTTGGTATTGCTTTTCTTTGCATAGGTGGAGCAATTGTATATAAAAATCTGAAAATTTCTACGATGAAGGAACAACAAATATGAAAAGTGGATCCATCTTTTGGGGAATATTTTTTATAGCGATGGGAGCAAGTTTTCTTCTATCCAATTTTGCAGTAGTTGATTTTTCATGTTTATCGCTAAACTATCTATGGCCTATTATTTTAATTATGATAGGAATATCTTTACTCAAAATATCTGACACTTGGAAAAAGCTATTATCTGGAGTTTCAGGCTTGATGTTGGCTCTATTTGTTGTAGGTACTGTAAGCAGTAGTATTTCATGCGTGAAGAATTCAGATATACTCAATTACGAAAATTGGGAATATGGCGATGTTCAGGAAAGCAATTTTGTAATAGAAAATAACAATGTATCAGAATCATTTCTTAATTTTAAAGGTGGAGCTGGTGATATCGCTTTATATGGCTCAGAAGACCATGCTAATATATTTCAGGCAAAATCTATTTCACATATTTCTACTTGTAACAGCTATTTCAATGACGACTCATTATTTACTATTGATTTTGAATACAACAATAATTTAAAATCTATACCTAATATTTCAGATGATAATAGTGCAGATATTCATATAAACTCAGCCGTCTACTGGCATTTAAATTTCAAAGCAGGTGCTTGCGATATGGATTTGAATTTGAAAACTTTAAAAATTAAAGATTTGACTCTAAAGACAGGGGCTTCAGATATAAACATTGAACTTGGTAATTTAGTTGACACTTGCAATGTAAATATCAAAAATGGAATATCAAATATAAAAATGTACATCCCTAAAGATGTTAACTGCAAGATATATTCCAAATCGGCTTTAAGTAATGAATCTTTTATTGGATTTGAGAATAAAGGTGATTATTACGAAGCCACTTCTGAAAAACCTACTGATAAATTAATCAAAATAAAAATAAAAGGCGGGATATCTGATTACTTAATAACTAGATACTAGAATATAGATTGTATGCTTTTATATAATCTGCAACTTTTTTGGGTACTAAGTGATTTATATTGAAACCTTTTGAAACCTTTGAACGTATTATAGTTGATGAAATCTCCATTAGTGATGCACTGACCCAATGAGGCTCTTTCGATTTATTTGAAAGGGCCTTTTTTATTTCCTCTTTATCTTTTAAATTCAAAACTCCAGGCCTGTCGACAATGCAAAGCTGAACATTATTTAGTATTTCCTGCCAGTTCTTCCATCTGGTAAAAGACAATGCATTATCGGCACCAATTAAAAGATATAGACTATCATTCGGATGTATTTTTTTTAGATATGCTACAGTTTTATAAGTATAAGATATTTCAGACTCATTTTGTATCTCAAAGTCTGACACCTCATATTTCACGTTTTCTTTCGTTGCCAATTTTACCATATTGTATCTATTACGAGCACTAACATGGCTCTCGCCTATTTTAAATGGAGATGTAGCATTTGGTATAAAAATACATTTATCAAGCTTGCAGGAGGCTACAAAGCTCTTTGCCATCTCTATATGTGCATTGTGGATTGGATCAAAGCTCCCACCATAAATTCCTATTTTCATTTTAGTCCTTTTTCAAATAAGATACTATCAGGTAAAAAAAAGCTTAAGAAATATTTTCTTAAGCTTTTTATGTGATCCCGACAGGATTTGAACCTGTGGCCCTTTGATTAAAAGTCAAATGCTCTACCGGCTGAGCTACGGGATCGTCGCTATTGCTAGCTAAATAACTTTTGTACCATAAATACAGATTTGTGATCCCGACAGGATTTGAACCTGTGGCCCTTTGATTAAAAGTCAAATGCTCTACCGGCTGAGCTACGGGATCATTTAAAATGAATCTGTTTTACGATATTACTAAGTTATTTTATATGATATTTTAGAACTTGTGATCCCGACAGGATTTGAACCTGTGGCCCTTTGATTAAAAGTCAAATGCTCTACCGGCTGAGCTACGGGATCGTCGCCTCATCAAGGGAATACAAACTTACGGACAATCTTCATAAATTCCAAACATTTTCTTATATTTTTTCTGAATTAATTATTTCTTGAACCGTATTTGCAATACCCGAAGCATCTAAACCTAATGATACATAAAGCTGTTCCTGAGTTGCATGTTCTACAAATTTGTCAGGTATGCCATGAATATTTAATGTTACATTTTGAATATTTTCTGTTACCATATATTCAGCTACTGAAGAACCAAAACCACCTTGTATCTGCCCATCTTCAACAGTTAGGATGTGTCTATACTTAGAACATATATCATCAAGCAATGATTTATCTATAGGTTTTACAAAGCGTGCATTTACTACTGTTGCTTTTATCCCTACATCATTAAGAATTTTGCAAGCACCGAGAGATTCTACCACTGTCTTGCCTACTGCAAGTATTGCAATATCATTTCCTTCTTCTAACACTTCCCATTTGCCTAGATCTATAAACTTCATTGGTGTTGTATTTACTCCCATACCAACACCTCGTGGATATCTTATGGCTACGGGACCATTCGTATATTTAAACACAGCTGAATATAATAAATCACGTAACTCTTGCTCATCTTTCGGAGCAGCTACTATCATGTTTGGTATATGTCTCAGATATGCTAAATCAAATGTTCCATGGTGAGTAGGGCCATCAGCTCCCACTAATCCTCCCCTATCCAAGGCAAATATTACATGTAGTTTTTGAGTTGCAACATCATGAATAATATGATCATACGCACGTTGTAAAAATGTAGAATAAATAGCTACTACTGGTATAATACCTTCTGCTGCCATTCCGGCTGCAAAAGTAACCGCATGGCCTTCTGCAATCCCCACATCGATTACTTTGTTCGGATTATCTTCGCATAGTATATTTAGACCTGTGCCCTCAACCATAGCCGCTGATACCGCAGTAACCTTCGAATTCATCTTGCAAAGCTCAACCATAGCATTGCCAAATATATCTGAGTATGATTGCTGTTTAGGAGCATCTGATTTTTTTAATGATTTTCCGGTTTCTCTATCAATTTTACCAATAGCATGCAAATAATGCGAATCTTTTTCTGCAGGTGCATATCCTTTACCTTTTTGCGTAATAACATGCAAAAATACAGGCCCTTTCACATCTCTAATCTGCTTAAGCAATCGAACAAGTTTTGTGATATTGTGACCATTCACAGGCCCAAAGTATTTGAATCCCAGAGCTTCAAAAAGAACACCGGGTGTGATAATGGCTTTTACACTATCCTCAAACCTTGCTGCATACTTACGAAGTCTATCACCTAACTCATCCATTTTACCTGTCAAATGCCATACATTATCTCTGAAAGACTGAAAAGTCGAAGATGCAAATAATTGATTAAAATAGTTAGAAAAAGCCGATACATTAGGATCAATAGACATATTATTGTCATTCATGATTACTAACATATCTCGTTTTTGAACTCCACAGTTATTCATTGCTTCAAAAGCTAAACCACCAGTCATGGCACCGTCACCAATAACAGAAACTACTTTATAATCTTTACTTTGCATATCTCTTGCAGCTGCAAGCCCTAAACCAGCCGAAATACTAGTCGAAGCATGCCCTGCTCCGAAACAATCATATTCACTTTCACTTCTTTTCAGAAAACCTGATAAACCACCTTTCTGACGTATTGTATGTAACAAATCACGTCGCCCGGTAAGTATTTTATGTGGATACCCTTGATGACCAACATCAAGCACTATCTTATCTTCAGGTGTGTTAAAGATATAATGCAAAGCAACAGTAAGTTCTACAACGCCAAGACCTGCACCAAAATGGCCTCCGGTTTTGGTAATCGTATCTATCATAAAATCCCGAACTTCAGCACAAACTTCCGATAGAGCATCTACCGGAAGTTTGCGTAAGTCTTTTGGAGATTCTATTTCGTTCAAATATTTATATTTAGAGTTAAGCTCACTCATTTAGAATATCCTATTGTATTTATTTCTTAGGAGTTACAACATAAACCTGTACAGTTCTGGATAGTTGTCTACCAATCGGTGAATTATTATCAAACAATTCTACAGATTCACCTACTCCATATACTTCAAATTTAACATTTTTTACTTTGCTTTCTAAGAAATTCTTGACATTGTTAGCTCTTTGCAAAGATAGCTTTTTATTGTAGCCATCATTACCTAATTTATCAGTATAACCATATATCTGAACAGTAGAGTTATAATTAATTGCCGGTACTACTTTATCTTCTAACATTTCTTTGTCGGCATCAGAAATATTTGGCGAATCAAAGTCAAACACAACTAAACTATATTTTGAGATTGTTTTATCAGGCATGTCTTCAGTTCTTTTCCTTGTGAAAGAATAATATTCCACAGGTATAGAACCGGAAGAAGATTTTACCATACCATCATTATCGATTACTTCTAACGTATAATCCAACGGAACTTGCGCATCTGTCAAATCATTTGGCATTATGTTCCATTGCATTGGTTGCGGAACGCCTGTCCCGGACATTTGTTTTACTATTTTGCCGGCTTGTAGAATTCTTAATTCCCAATTTTTAATTCCTGCAGATGATACCACAATAGGATTAAACTCTATTAACTGTGGGAATGCCACACGCTTTTTATCTTTACTAAGTAGAATAGGTTCTAATAAATCATTGTTCGTAGAGAAAAATTCGATTCTTCTATTTTCTTGGATACCATCAGGATTACCTAAGGCAGATGGTTTTTCCGGTTTTTTACTTGCAGTTACTTCCAACCTGTCAGGATTTATACCGTAATTCACCACTAAATAGTTTTTGGCAAATTCTGCTCTTTGCTTTGCAACTTGAATATCAACTTCATTTTTACCATCTAATGTACCATTGATACGCAAACGAGCTTGTTTATTTGTTTGCATTCTCTTGCCAATTATATCCAAGGTATTATAGTTAATAGTTAAAGCATTTGCTTCCAACGCAGAAAATGTAAATTCACCTGACCCCGATTGCGAAGCCATTGTCTGGAATCTTGTATCCGGTTTAGTTGCATTTTCACTACAAAATACATACGGCAAAACAGGATATAACTCTTGATACTCAGTTTCTTCTACTGATACTTGATTCAGTTCTTTTTTATTACCGTCTTTGTCATAATAAGATACATCATTAAACCCTACACTTAATTCACCGGGATCTGGTTCGTTTTTAACTTTTGTTGCATCTCCACCAAAAGTAAGTGCTACTCCCACTCTAACTTGTGGCATAGACCATGAATCAAATTTATCATCTGAAGAAACTTTGGTCAGTGGTAATCTGAAAGATACTTCAGGAGAGAGTTCTACTCCATCACCGATATCAAAATTATATCCGGCTCCAAGAGCAATTGCCATTCTCATTGATTTGCCGTCAATGTCCTGGCCTTCTATATTATCAGGGGTAAAAGTATTGCCATCTACAATGGCGCCATCGTTTTTTAAATCATAACTTGCTGAAATAGGAAAACTTAGCTCAAGACCACCTAATAAATATAAATTTTCTACAGGAATTAGGTCTGTGAACTTAACCATAGGAGACACTTCTACATAATAAAGCGATGCATCAAGCTCTCCGCTATATTGAAGACCAGCTCCTAGATTACGATCATCTTTAAATAATACACTTGCTGAATGAAATCCTAATCTACCTGAAAAAATATAACCTTCAGCCATTTTATAGTCAATTAAACCACCAAGATGAATACCAATACTAGTAGCATTTTCTTGAAACACATTATTAGTCGGAGTATTAACCCATGGCATGGCAGTATTATTTAAAGTAAAATCTGGGCTATGCATATTAAAATTTATGCCACCGAATATTCCGAATTTTATTTCGTCTTCTTCTGAATGAAGCTTAGTAGTGCTTATACTTAAGAGCACAATAGCAGTCAATACTGTTATCATTTTAGATGCTTTCATAATAATCTTCTTTTTTTGAAACATATTTATAAAAAATGCGAAATAATCTATAAGATAGGTACGAGTAATAGTATATATTTGTTCAAACAAAACTACAACATTTAGGAGTATAAAGAAATATGAGTAGGTTTATTGCAATATTTTTTATGTTCGCTCTATTTTTTCAATATAACAAATTATCTGCTGATGATGATATTAGATTCGGAATCAGAGCGGGATTATCTACTCCAAGTGACAAATTGGCTGATGTGTACAATAAACAAGACGGTATCACTTTAAAAAATGACGCTAAGACTTACCTTGGTAACTTACAAGATAAAGGAATGAGTGCAGGATATTTTGTTGGCATGAGATTAAAAATATCTTTGTCTGATTATATTGATTTTTATGGGAGTCTCTCCTGGAATAAATTCCCTGAGCAAGAAATTGTTATCAAATCTGAAGAACTTAATCTTGAGGCTACTCTAAAACAGAGTACAAATGTAATTCCTGTGAATGCAGGTTTGCAGCTTTATCTCTTCAAGTCATTAATTGGAGTATACGGCTTAGGAGAAATAGGTTATAGTCACATTAATAGTTCTATTGATATACCGGTAGGCGTAATATCAGCAGACATTTCTAACTCACCTGCATATAGTAGAATTGGATTTGGGTTAGGTGTCGGTGTTGACTTAAACTTAAAACTTTTAACGTTAAATATAGAAGGTAAATATACTTATGCCAACCTAATTGGCAAAGAAGACAATGAACCTAAGAAATCTTTTGTACAACTTGGTATAGGTGTTTATTTTTAAATTCCGGAAAGCCGATATCTTTTAAAACAAAGAAACAACTATAAATTTACCCTAAAAAGTTAGACAAAATACTTTTTGGGGTTTTTATTTTGAAGAATCAGAAAAATAAGAAGAAAGGTCTAAAATAAAAATATCTTTTGTTGTAATTAGTAATCAAGGATAAGTATTAAACTATCAGTAGATAAATCACATATACAAGCTTGTATAAACATATTTCCAGATTGTGGTATTGCATTGATTGAACAAGCTCACAAATATCCTGACAACAGTTGCAAATAAGTATGTATGAACTCTTCTATTATTTCAAGGCCATAATCATTGTCAAACTTAGAAAAGAAATAGTTTATCCATAATATATTCAACTCTATATAGTCAAAAATATAATATTTGAACTCTTTATGAGTGAATATACAATTTTCATATTAGAATATGCCAGTATTTTTTAACTTTGTAGATTATTGACTATGAAATTATTAGAATGACAAATAAACCTAAAATATGTGTGGATTTAGATGGAACCTTGATTAAAACAGATATGCTTTTTGAGACAGCTCTTTTGTTTCTCAAAGAAAATGTTTTAAATATATTTCTTATGCTGACATGGCTTTTAAAAAGTAAAGCTACTCTAAAAAACAATCTTTCGCAAAGAGTAAATTTAAATGCTTCTCTGCTTCCTTATAATCAGGAATTACTACAATATCTGAATAAAAATAAAAATCAATATGATCTGATCCTTGCAACTGCTACAAATGGAATTATCGCAAAAAATGTAGCTAATCATGTTGGAATTTTTTCTGACGTGGTAGCTTCTGATGCGAAGACAAATCTCAAAGGAAAAAATAAGTTAGAAGTATTGGACCAGCGCTATGGAAAAGGAAAATATATTTACTGTGGCGATTCAAGTGCTGATTTACCTATTTTCTCTTCATCAATGAGTTTTGTACTTGTAAATCCTTCTCGCTCTACTAAAGCAAAAGCAATGAAACTTAAAAATGCCGCTTTGGTGATAGAAAATAAAAAATCATTTTTTAAATCAATCTTGAAGCAAATTCGGGTCTATCAATGGATTAAAAATATACTCCTATTTTTACCACCTCTATTAGCACACGTAACTGACATTGATATATATCAACAAGCTATTCTGGCATTTATTTCGTTTAGTTTTACAGCTTCATCAATTTATATTTTAAATGACCTTTTAGATTTAGAGTCAGATCGAGCTCATAAGAGAAAACGTTTTCGCCCTATAGCAGCCGGAAATGTATCAATTCCGATGGCTGCTTTAACTTTTTTAATTCTAATTGTTAGTTCTGGTTTTATATCAATAGAATTTCTTCCTGTAGAATACTCTTTAGTACTTTTGTTATATTTTATATCGAATTTATTATATTCTTTTAAACTCAAACAAATATATCTAATCGATATTGTCATATTGGCTTCTTTATATACGCTAAGGATTTATGCAGGATCATTAGCAGTAACTGTTCCGGCATCCAAGTGGTTGCTTGCCTTTTCTATGTTTATGTTTTTAAGCTTAGCATTTTTAAAAAGATATACTGAACTTTTAGACCTTAAAACGCATAAGAAAGAAAAGGCAAAAGGCAGAGGATACTCAGTAGATGATATATCTTTGGTCCAATCTTTTGGGACAGGTGCAGGATTATTATCAATTTTAGTGTATACTTTGTATATTGAAAGCAATTCAATAACTTTGCTTTACAAAAGACCTGAATTTCTATATTTAATAGCACCTCTTTTACTTATTTGGGTTGGCCGATTATGGTTTAAAGCAAATAGAGGTGACATGCATGATGACCCAATCGTTTTTACTGCTAAGGACAAAATAAGTTATATTATTATTGGGTTGTCTTTTCTCTTAGCACTTGGAGCAACAATATGATAGATAGTTATTTTTCATGGGGCAGATACCCTAGGGTTGAACATAGAGACGTAATAACAATACTATGGAATGATCAATTTAACAGCATAGACTTTTCTTTACAAGATAGTTTCTTACCCTATGGATTAGGTAAAAGTTATGGAGATAGTTGCCTTAATAGCAATAATATTCTTATAGATTGTCGTGGAATAAATCGGATTTTAAACTTTGATTCTATATCAGGTATTATACGTTGTGAAGCTGGTATTACATTGTCTGAAATTTTAGATTTTTCAGTCCCACGAGGATTCTTTTTAGCTGCTACACCAGGCACTAAGCATATCACTGTTGGTGGAGCTATTGCGAATGATGTTCACGGAAAAAATCATCATGTAGGTGGTACTTTCGGTGTGCATCTTATCGAATTTTCTTTACTTCGTAGCGATGGATCAACTCTCGTATGCTCAAAAACAGAGAACAAAGAACTGTTTGCAGCAACGATTGGAGGCTTAGGACTTACCGGAATAATAACTGAAGCTACTTTTAAGTTAAAACCATGCAAAAATGCCTTCTTCAAAATGGACGCTATAAAGTTTGACTCTATTGAAGAGTTCTTTGAAATAAATAGAGAATCAGAGGCTAACTTCGATTATACAGTTTCTTGGATAGATCCTAATCAACAACGCGGCATTTATAACAGAGGAAATCATTTAGATGAAGATACGGATATTAAACTTCCATCTCCAAAGTCTATTCCTTTTCCATTTGATGCTCCCTTTATCAATCCATTATCTGTAGCTATGTTTAATAGTCTATACTATCATAAACAAAACAACAAAATTGAAAGTGATATTGTTCATTTTGATCCATTTTTCTATCCTTTAGATGCATTTCTTAACTGGAATAAAGCTTACGGGAAAGATGGTTTTTTACAATACCAGTTTGTCATTCCATTTGATAATGGTTTATCTAATATTAAATATATTATGAAACAAATAGCCAAATCAGGACTTTCTTCATTTTTGACAGTATTAAAAACTTTTGGTACAGTTAAGAGTCCCGGGTTGCTTTCTTTCCCTCGCCCAGGAATAACTATGGCCATAGATTTTAGAATGACATCAAAAACTTTAAATATTTTGGAAAATCTTGACAAAATTGTTGCAGATTGTGGAGGTATTTTATATCCTGCAAAAGATGCAAGAATGTCCGCCGAGCATTTCAAATTATTTTACCCTCAGTGGGAAGATTTTTCAAACTATATTGATCCAAAATTTTCTTCTAGCTTTTGGCGAAGAGTAACAACATAAATAACAATCATAAGATAATAAGATGAAAAAAGTAGTTATCATAGGAGCCACTTCGGCTATAGCACACCAGACAGCAATACTATTTGCCAAGAAAAAATATAGGATTGCCTTGTGTGGAAGAAATTTATCCAGATTGGAAACTGTAAAAGCTGATATTTATAACAGATTTCAAACTGAGATTTTTACTAAAGAATTTGACGTTTGTAACTTTTCTACTCAACAAGTAGATTTAAATTCAATTATCACGGAGCTCGGTGGCATAGACATTCTGCTTATTGCACATGGATTGCTTCCTGACCAGTCTGACTCACAAAATAGTATAGATAAAATCATAGAAAATATGAATGTTAATGCAACTTCTGTCATGACTATATCTGGAATTATTGCCGAAAAAATGGAAAAAAAAGGTCATGGAACGATAGCCGTCATATCTTCAGTAGCAGGCGACAGAGGTAGACAAAGTAATTATATCTACGGTTCTGCCAAAGCGGCAATAAGCTCATACTTGCAAGGTCTCAGAAACAGACTATACCATAAAGGTGTGCAAGTTGTTACCATCAAACCGGGCTTTGTAGATACACCGATGACTTCTCATCTCGAGAAAAATTTCCTTTTTGCTCAGCCGGATTCAGTTGCTAAAGGTATCTTTGAAGCAATTGAATCTAAAAAAGATGTAGTTTATCTACCAGGTTTTTGGGCTTTTATAATGTGGGTTGTAAAACACATACCGGAAACTATTTTCAAAAAAATGAAAATGTAAAACAAATAAGTGCAGAATATCTATGCCAATTCAAGTAGTCACTATAGATTTTTGGAATACCATTTTTGATTCTTATAATGGTGAAGTACGAAATAAATACAGACAAAGGTCTCTGATAGAAACAATTGATAAATTAGGATTAATGATAACACCTCAGCAGTTTACAGATGCAATGCAGGCAAGCTGGGAGTATTTCAATAGAATCTGGAAAAATGATCATATTACACCTTCGCCTTTAGAAACAGTAACTTTCTTTTGGAACTTCTTAAAACTTCCGGAAGACAATCCTTCTATAGCTCATGTTGTAGAATGTTTTGCTAATTCTGTTTTGGAATATCCACCCAAACCAATGCCTCACATAGTGGAAGCACTCACTGAACTTCAGAAAAAATATACATTAGCTATTGTTTCTGACACAGGTTTCTCTCCCGGTACCGTACTTTCAGAACTACTTAAACGATTTGATTTATACAACTACTTTGACGCATTTAGCTTTAGCAACGAGACTGGTGTTTCAAAGCCACATCCCAAAGCATTTAAAACCATATTAAAACAATTTGATTGTAAACCTGAAAATGCAATACATATTGGCGACATTGAAGCAACTGATATAGTGGGAGCTAAAGCTTTGAATATGTATGCTATTCGATATACGGGCGACATTACTGAATTTGTTGCTCAGGAAAATCCACAAAATACCATAGCAGATATAGAGTTAGATTCTTGGAGCAAAATACCGGACTATATTAATAGTCTAGGCTAATATATTTCTTCTTCACTACTAATATATTCTTGTATTTATCTAAATACATATTATATTTGTAGTTCTATTTATTGACATTAAACAATATAGCGATATGAATTTAGATAAAAATAAAGTTTTGTTACTTATGTCCGGCGGTATTGATTCTTCCGTTTCTGCCAAAGTCTTGTTGGACGAAGGTTACCAAGTAATTGGTATGACAATGGAACAACTTAACCTCACCAAAAAATACTTTACAGAAGAAGAACTAAATACGATGTGCGTAGATGCTGTAAAAGACGCAAAGAACGTATGTGATCAGCTTGGAATCAAACATTATGCAATGGATTTTTCTGAACAATTTAAGGCAAATATCATTGATAATTTTGTCGAAGAATACATGTCAGGCAGAACTCCAAATCCATGCGCAAGATGCAATCCTATGATTAAATGGGATTTATTCCTTAAAGAAGCAGATAAGCTTGGATGTTATTATATCGCTACCGGTCATTACTCGCGTATAAGATATGATGAAGACTTAAAGAGATATTTGCTCTTTGAAGGTATTGATGCTTCAAAGGATCAATCGTATGTCAAATGGGGCTTAACTCAAGATCAGCTAGCGAGAACGATATTTCCTCTTGGAGAAACTACTAAAATTGAAAATAGGAAGTTTGCAAAAGAAATAAATCTTCCGGTATTTAACAGTCCGGAATCGCAAGATATATGTTTCATTTCAGACTCTTATCACGATTTCTTAGAAAAAATAGAGCCTAAAACCAAAGAAGTTGGCGAAGGCCACATTGTATTTGGTGGCAAACCGCTCGGCAAGCATAAAGGTTATCCTTTCTATACTGTTGGGCAAAGAAAAGGTTTGGGAGTATCTCATCCTGAACCGCTTTACGTAAAACATATTGACCCAAAGCACAATGTAATTGAAGTAGTAACTAAAGACGGCATGGGTAATATGGGATTAATTGCAGAAGATGTTAATATGATTAAATATGAGCATCTAGATGAAGAGCATATATTTTCTGTAAAAATTAGATATAATGATCGTGGACGAGATGCCTATTGCAAAATAGTTGATAACAAACTCCATGTAAGATTTTTAGAACCACGAGAAGCAATCACTCCCGGACAATCAGTTGTAATGTTTGAAGGTAATGACGTTGTAGGTGGTGCCGTTATCGAAATAGCCGTGGATTAATCTGTTTATATATGTAGAGCAAATACAAAATTTGCTCTACATTGATTTAACTTTCTTATCGAAATTGATACAACCTAACTAATAAACAGCAATTCTCTATATTTAGGCAAAGGCCAAATCTCATCATCAACGATAAGCTCTAGCTTATCAATATGATACCTGATAGAATTTAAATATGGAGAAACTGATTCTGAATAAGTCTTTGCTTTTGTATAAGCATCTTTAATTGAATTAGCCTCTTTCCTTGATTCAATCATCTCAAATACTCCTTTTTTGATTTCTTTGATATGATCCGAGATATCTTTTACCAACTCCATACGATTTCCTGATAAATCAGTAAATTCGTTATATGACTCAGTAACATTTTTTAAATATTGAATATTTTCAAGTAATCTATTTTGATACTGCACTGCAATAGGAACTATATGGTTTATCGCTAAATCTCCAAATACTCTAGATTCAATCTGCACCTTCATCGTAAAATCTTCAAGCATAACTTCTAATCTGCTTTCTACTTCAATTTCACTAAGTACGTGCATATTTTTAAATAATTCGATTGAAGAAGTGGATGCATATTGCTTTAATGCGTCAGGAACATTAGTGATATTTGATAAGCCCCTTTTCTCAGCTTCTATCAACCAGTCATCACTATAACCATCTCCCTCAAATATTACATTTTTAGCTTCGAGGTATGTTTTTCTGATCATCTGGAAAATTGCTTCATCTTTTTTGACACCTTTTTCTATAAGTTCGTCGACTTCCTTTTTAAAATTTATAAGCTGTGAAGCGACTGCAGTATTTAACGCGACCATTGGAGAAGCACAATTGGAATAGCTTCCTACTGCCCTAAACTCAAATCTATTTCCTGTAAATGCAAAAGGGGAAGTTCTATTTCTGTCTGTATTATCTAATAATATTTCAGGTATTTTACCAACATCAAGCTTTAAAGCCGTTTTTTCGTCAGGAGTCATCTTTTTATCACTTACCTGCATCTCAATCTGAGTGAGCATTTTACTTACTTCATCGCCTAAAAAGCAAGACATAATAGCCGGAGGGGCTTCATTAGCTCCTAGTCTATGAGAGTTTGAAGCTGAAGAGATAGAGGCTCGAAGTAAATCCTGATTATCGTAAACCGCTTTGATTGTATTTACCAAAAATGTCAAAAATTGCATATTACTTCTTGGGTTTTTACCTGGTTTATGCAGTATAACTCCTGTGTTCGTGATTAGTGACCAATTATTATGTTTGCCACTACCATTTATTCCTTTGAATGGTTTTTCGTGGAAAAGTACTTTAAAATTGTGGTAACCTGAAAGCTTTTGCATTAAATCCATAAAAAGAGCATTATGATCTACTGCTAAATTGCATTCCTCATAATAAGGTGCAGCTTCATATTGATTTGGAGCAACTTCATTGTGTCGAGTTTTTAGAGGAATACCCAATTTGTAAGATTCAATTTCCAAATCTACCATAAATGCTTTCACTCTCTCGGGTATAGAACCAAAATAATGATCATCTAATTGTTGATCTTTAGCCGAGGCATGACCCATCAATGTCCGACCTGTAAGAGATAAATCCGGTCTAGCCATATACAAAGCTTCATCTATTAAGAAGTATTCTTGTTCCCAACCTAGATTGGCATAAACTTTCGATACATTTTTATCAAAATATTGAGCAACTTCAGTAGCTGCTTTATCTATAGATTGCAATGATTTTAAAAGTGGCGTTTTGTGATCTAAAGATTCTCCTGTATATGAAATAAATATTGTTGGTATACTTAGAGTATTACCTATGATAAAAGCAGGTGAGGATGGATCCCAAGCAGTATATCCCCTTGCTTCAAATGTATTTCTAATGCCACCATGAGGAAAAGACGATGCATCTGGTTCTTGCTGTGCTAATGACTCACCAGAAAACATCTCTACAACAGTTCCATCTTTCGCACGATCAATAAACGCATCATGTTTCTCGGCAGTTCCACCGGTCAAAGGCTGGAACCAATGAGTAAAATGTGTTACTCCTCTATCCAAAGCCCAGGCTTTCATTCCGATAGCTATTAAGGATGCCATTTTTCTATCTATTGGAGTGCCATTTTCTATAGAATCTATCACATGCTCATAAGCATCATTTGAAAGATACTTTTCCATTTTCTTCTTATCGAAAACATTAATACCAAAATATTCTGATGTCAGGTTTTTTGGTGGTTCAATAACTTTTGCATTTCTATTCCAAGCTATATCAAGAGCCTTAAATCTAAGAATTGCCATTGAAGTTCTCCCAATTAAAATATATGATATACGCTGTCATTTGATATATATTGTTCTTTCTAGCAACACCCTGCTATATTTTGTACCTATATATATATTATTCTCTACTTTTTATAGCATACACCCTATTGGAAACATAGTACTATTATATTTATTCAGATCTTGAAAATTATTGCTTATAAGAATCAAATTTATTTTCTCTTTACATTTGAATATTATTACTATCTTTGCTAATAAGAATAAATAAGCATTTTGAGAACTATAAAAGTAGGTGTACAATGGATTATATCTTGAAAATTGGAGAATCCTTTTCAGGAATCAACTTTGATTGGGACAAAGCTCAAATCGAAGAAAAATTTGGCAAACCTTCCGATATTTGGGAAGACAAGACAGAAATGGAAGATAACGCAATTCTTACTACAGTAGAATATACTTATGAAGATGAAGCTGTTTCTTTTATTTTCGAACATTTCAACAATAACTTTTTAGGTTTAAGTATCTATCCGGACAAAGCAATCTTGGATGATAAAAATTTATTTGAGTTATCAAAAGAAGATATTTTTAGTCTAGTTTCTAAATACAGTGAAATCACTCCTAAAGAAGCTTATGAACCTATTTTAGATACTGAAATAGTAGATGCAGAAGATGAAGAATTCGCTAATACAGAGCAGTATTCATTTGATGATATCGGTTTGACATTCTGGTTTGCAGAAGACGAAGTAGTTGATTTATGTATAAGCGCTCCTTATACAGAAGACGACATTTTAGATGAAGAATAGTATAAATTCGGGGGGCTTTAAAAGCCCCCTTATTTATTCTGTACAAGCACCAAAATCCGAGTTTAAAGTATTTTCTTTAATAAAATTTTTAAATTTCTCCCTATATTCCGGCTCTAATAGATTAATCTCAATAGGAAGAGACTCGGACAATCCGGCACCAAGCTTAGTTATTATTTCAAATACACTGGGATCTCTAAAACAAAAGGCCGCAACGTTTCTTAATTGGATTATTTTATTACCAACTTTGATAAACTCAACATCAGAAAAATCTGTATCAGATTTTATACTTTTACATTGGGATTTGTAATATTCCCATATTTTTTCTGAGCCTTGTTCTTTTGTTATTTTTTCGTGTCCAACGTGTTTGATAAATAATTTAATTGAAGAATCAGCTAATTTTTCTAATACTACAATATCTCGTATACGAAAAATGTGTTTACCAACAATAAATTTTGGTTTAATAGTCATCATGATAAACTCCTTGCTCTTGGAGATTAGAAAGTCATTCTATAACTAAATACGTTCCTCAATAGCAATTATTATAGCATTTTTCTAATATTTTAATATATGATTACTACAAAACATTGTTATTTTATATAGTTGGAGGTTTATTGATAAACTCAGTTTTGTCATCACTATCAAGAAAAGCTTTCTCAAAAGCATATTCCCCAAAGATAATAAAATAATACAATCTTCCTTTCCTTGCATTAATTGCAGCAATAATACTATAAATGAAATAGAATATATTGACTATCAACATACACACGAAGCTAGACCAATAATACATATCAAAAGAATTCTCGAATCCAATATTATATATTGTCCAACTAACAAGTATAGTATTAAAGATACTTACAGGTATCTGCGAGTAAAGTGATTGAATTGAATGAAACTTAACAAACTTGCTTTTTTGTTTATTTAGTGTATAATATATAATCGCCGCTATAAGATTTATCCCAGGAAATGGTAATCCTGCAGCTAATGAGGCAAACATCATTAGATATGCCCCCATGGCATCTTCCTTTTCTCTAATACTAACTTGATCAGGCTGTGGTATTTCTATTTTAATATAATCTCTCATTATTATTCTCCTGTCCTGAAAATGCAGGATATTCATCTGTCATAAAACCTAAATATGCACTAACTCGCATTCCCCAGCGAATAGTTCCAAGATTGAACTCAAAGAAGCTAGCAGGATATTCACCGGTAAATAAAATAGCCCAAAAAGCTATAAAAGTTAAAATACTTGAAGCAATATGCCTAAATACAAGTATAAGTCCATGCGGTATGCCACAATATAGCCATCCAAAGAACAACTTCAATAAAGCACTACTTCTACTCAAGTTTTCTGGATAATCAAATTCAAGCTGCGGAGTATCCGAGGAGCTTTCAAATGAGAATGGCGGGTATCCGTCTGCTAAGTGAAATCCTCTGGCCTGAACTCGAAAAGTCCAACGCATCAGACTGACTTGAAACTCAAACATACTTTGAGGATATCGACCTGTAAATACTATCGTAATCAATGCTACAAAGGTAAGAATACTTCCCCATATTTGTAAAATTCCAAGAATGAAATAATGTGGCAGATTAATATAAAGCCACCCGAACATTGCGCGCATGAGTAATTCAAACCTAGAATAACTCTGTTGTTTTTCGAGCTTTAACGTTAACATTTTTGTCTCCTAAATCTTAAAAAATACTTTTAATTGAGTCTAATTATATATTTCACTATTTTAGTAATATACGAAATGCAAAGCTTAAAAGATACATATAAATTTACTCTTACACATTCACAGTTAATTGCTGTGGAAGAAATTACTCAATTCTTTGAAAGTCCGAAGCAAGTATTCATTTTAAAAGGTTATGCCGGAACAGGCAAAACTTTTTTATTGAAAGGTATTGCTGATTATATGGACAATATTGGGATTGAAACAATTTTTATGGCACCTACAGGAAAAGCAGCAAGAGTAATTACCGAAAAAACCGGTTATAAAGCAAGTACTATTCATAGAAGTATTTATCAAGTTGGGTTTGTTAAAGAATCTAATTCAAACCAAGATACTTTAGACTCTCTTAGATACTATTTCGAAATCAGAAGGAATATCACAAAAGAAGCTCTATACGTTATAGATGAAGCATCTATGATACCGGATCTTTCACTTGGCAATGAGTTAATGTCATTTGGCTCAGGCTCACTTCTCAATGATTTACTTCAATACATTGGATATAGTAATAAAATTATTTTTGTTGGTGATCCGGCTCAGCTCCCTCCTGTAAAAAATATTCTTTCTCCTGCATTAACTCCTTCATTCCTGAAAGAGAATTACTTTTTAGAAGCAAACTCTGTTGAACTAACGGATGTAGTCAGACAAAAAAGTACTTCTAATTTGTTAGAGACTGCTACTAATATTCGCAAAGCTATATCTTCAAAATATTTTGACAAGTTAGAAATAATCGAGAATGGAAATGATATTTTTCATATCCAAATTAATGAGTTCTTGAATATTTACCTGAAGATCTCAAATGATGAAATATCTGATAATGTAATGATTATTGCATATTCCAATAAAATGGTTAGATATTATAATCAAATGATTCGCAAATATTTTTTCCCTAATAGAAATACCATTGGAGAAGATGATAGAGTCATTGTACTAAATAATGTTTATTTGGGTGACATTGATTTAATGAATGGTGAAATCGGGAAAGTACTTAAGGTTTCGCCATATACTGAATCAAAATCAATAGCTATATACTCATATAATGGAGCCAAAAGAGTAAATCTTATTTTTCGAGATATAATTCTTGAATTCAAAGATGAAAATGGTAGAGAAAAAGTTATAGAATGCAAAATTTACGATCCACTTTTAGATTCTTTAGAGAGAGACTTAATTTACGAAGAAAAATTAGCTTTATACTATGACTTTAAGTCTCGTTTTCCTCAGCTGAAACCAGGGAGTAAGAAATTTATAGATTTTATTAAAGTAGACCCATATTTCAATTGCCTACGTATAAAATATGCCTATGCGATAACCTGCCACAAAGCTCAAGGTGGAGAATGGGCAAATGTTTTTGTAGACTTTAAATCAATTAATGGGTACAGACATGAAAGTTATTTTAGATGGGCTTATACGGCAATTACAAGAGCTTCAGAGCGTTTGTTTGCCTACAATGCTCCTACCTTATTGCCTGAGACTCAGCTCGACTACGAAGTAAAAGCAGTTCCTAATTTAGCAATAAAAGAAACCTACAATACTTATACAAAGCACAATGAAATCCACTCTGATTTAATAGATTCTGAAGATAATCTAACAAATATTTATCACGCTGTGATGCATTGCTCTGAAGGTATTTATGAAATACAAAAAATCAAGCATCTTCCTGCTTGTGAGCGGTATAGTTTTCTGATGGAATCAAAGGAAATAGTGGTTGATATTTGGTATAATAAAAGAGGATCTATAACTTTAATCAACCCATTACCGGGGAATAATGTTGATTACGAAAAGAAATTACTTGCCAAATTAAAGATATTGTCTTTCAAAAAATTAGGATAAGTTTTTTGCTTTAAGTTTCTCATTAATCTCTTTTAGACCTGTCAGTTTTTCTCTTATCCCAATTAAGTCTAAAGTATTTGCTTTATGTTTTAAATCCTCAGCATAAATATTTAAAAACTGAGCTCTGTACTCTTCAGCAAGTGCGCTTAGATTTTCTGCAAATATTTGGACAGCACCAATTTTTAAAACTCTACTCAATTTTTCTGCTTTGGATAAGTATTCACTTTCGATTTTAGCAATCAATTCCTCAATGTTATCTGCTTCAAACTCTTTGCTATTTGAGTTAATATCTATTACTTCAGAAGTTTCGGTGAGAGATGCATTAGTAGTATATTCTAAAAATGATAATAATACTTTATACAAATCATTTTTATTTACAGGTTTACGCAAATAATCATCAAAACCTGTGGAAGAAATTTTCATTTCATCACTTTTCATGGCAGAGGCCGTTAAAGCAACAATCGGAATATCGCTTATATCTTTATTTCTTTTTATAGTCTTAGTAGCATCAAATCCATCAATTATCGGCATTTTTAAATCCATAAGTACAAGATTTGGTTTATGCTTTATTGTCATTTTAATTGCATCATCTCCATTACCTGCTTCGTATACAATTAATCCGGTATCTCTTACATATTCTTTTAACAATATCCTGTTCAATTCATTATCATCAACAACCAGTATAGATTGTTCTGCAAACTTATATTCAGCAAGAATAATATCATCTTTTGTATTTTCTTTGGATTGAATTACTTTAGATATTTCCACATTTGGAATAAAACAAGTAAACTCAGAGCCTACATTTTCTTCAGATGACAGGATAATCTCACCTCCCATCATCTCTATTAGCTTTTTAGAAATTGAAAGCCCCAGACCTGTCCCACCAAATGCTCTATTTGATTGGCCTTTTTGTTGTTGAAAAGCTTTAAATATGCCACTATGTTGCTCTTTTGGAATACCTATACCTGTATCGATTACAGAAATTGATAGGTCTATTCTTCCTTTAATCTTGGATTTATGTCCACTACATTTCAAAGTAATGGCACCATTAGATGTAAATTTAACTGCGTTGCCTACAAGATTGACCAATACCTGTCGGATTCTATTTTCGTCAATTATTAAATTGGTAGGGAGATCATCATCATATATATAATTTAAATCCAAATCCTTTTGCATACTTTTTATAGAAAAGAGTTGAATAATTTCTTGACCAAGCTCTTTCATATTTGCAGAATCATAGAGCAATTCAAGTCTACCTGCTTCGATTTTAGACAGATCTAAAATATCGTTAATTAATACTAAAAGATTCTTGCCGGAAGAAATAATAGCATCAGCATATTCTTTTTCTTGTGGAGTAGTAATTCTATTTTTAAGCAAATCGCTAAAACCAAGAATGGAATTCATTGGCGTTCTAATCTCATGCGACATATTTGCCAAGAATTCAGATTTTAGTCTATTTGCCGAATCAGCAGCTTCTTTTGCATTCTGTAATTCTTTCTCAGCTATCTTACGCTCAGTAATATTTTGTATAACTGTCAAAATCCTAGGAGAATTATTAATTTCAATAACTTCAGAATAAATAAGCACATAGATTTTATTTCCTGATAAATCATTGAGTAGCATTTCCATGCCATCTACTTTTTGGGCTCCTCCCAATAAGGATAATAATTTATCTCTCTGTTCAATTTCATTCCAAACAGGTAAATTTTTTATAGACTTTCCCTTTATCTCGTTAATATCAATTTTGAATAAATTGAAAAATGCAGTATTCGCATCTATGTACTCACCTGACGGAAATACAGTCAAAGTAGAAGGAATAGGGCTACTGTGAAAAATTGTAGAAAACCTAGTATTACTTTCCTTCAAAAAGTATTCTGACTCTATTAGCTTTTTGTTTGTTTCAGTTAGTTCGTAGTTTTTTTCACCAAGTAATCTGTTTAGTTTTTGATTATGCTTAAATCGTGTATACAGTACTAAAGCTATCAAACCAAAAGATAAAACTCCCATCAACAAAAGCATCATATATCTCTCTTTTGCCGCTTTTTGCTCTTCCATTAGCTTTTTTTCTTTATCAGCTAAAGCTATGATATTCTGTTGATTTTTGAGCTCTAATTGTTTTTGCTGATTTTCCATAAGAAGTAATTTATTTGCTTTAGTTTGCAAACTTATAGAATCTTGTTTTTGAACAAGAGCTAACTCCTTGATTCTATTTTCTTTTTTGAGTATTTCAATTTCGTTATCTTTCATCAGCTGTTGATTCAATACATAATCAAGCTCTAAATCTTCTAAAGCAGATTCCTTTTTTTCATTCTCTTCTTGATGAAGTTTTGCTAGTTGGACAGACTTTTCTTTTTCTGATTCCAATTTTTGCATTTGTTCCATAGCATTAGATATAACATTGGAAGTGCTATCAATGACTGATTGCATTCTTTCTTTTTTTAGATATTGATTTTCTTGATACAAGGAATCCTTAAATGCTAGCAATTTATTTTGGTATTCAAACGCTTTTTCTGATAACCCTGCATCTCTATAAACGACTATAAGATTATTAGTAGTGGAAATGAGGTCTTCTAAGCTTGCAAATTTTTGTTTCAACTCAAATGCCTTGTCTAAATATTCTATCGCTTTTGAATAGTTTTCTACTTCATAATACAGAGAACCCATATTATTATAAGTTACAGACAGAGCTTTATAATCTTTTTGTTTCGATTGCAGATATGCGGCAATTTTAAAATATTCAAGGGCAGAAGTATAATCTTTTAGCTGATAGTATATACACCCTAAAGTATTATTAGATTCGCCTTTTAAAGTTTCGTTTGTAATACGATTTTTACTTTCCAAAGCAAATAAGAGTGCATTTTTTAAGTCGTTGTCTTTATAGTATACACTGGCTAAATAATGTTTGGCTTCTGTTGTTAGTGAATTATCCGGGGAGCTTGAAGCTACTATCAAATGAAGTATTTTTTTAGCTTGTAGGTTCTGATTGTTATAGTAATATGCTTTCGCCAATATAATCTTTTGACGTAAATTTAACTCTTCAATTGAAGTTATATTTTTTAGAACTGCATTAATTATGCTTTTAGGATTCGAAACAATATGTTCTTCAATAATTTCAATACTCTTGCCTGATGATAAAGAATCCGATTCTTCAGATTGTACTTTAACTAAAGAAACTATCAAAAGAAGAATAAAAATATATAGTTTTTTTATAAACATTGCTAATAAACAAATCAGTTCTACATCGATGTATTCAGGCTGTACGATAATATAAGCAAATCTTTGGAAACTTATAACTAATATTTGGTATACAAATATACTACGATATTGAGAGCATTATGTTCATTTTAAGTCATAAGTATCAAGTATATTTAGTATATTATTGTTATTTATTAAGGGAGTATAATATGAATAGCGATATCCCATTAAATTTTGAAATATTAGCAATAGACAAGTTTGGTAACGCTGAGATATCTACTGAAAGCTCCATGGTACATGGTCTTTTGTTTATGGAATCCTTGTGGGAAGCTCCGGAAGACCAATCTAATTATTCAAAACATCATTATAGAATTCATGACTCAGGGCTTGGAATTGATGTTATCATCCAGTCTGTTGATACAAGTAATACTCTAAATGATTTAATTGAGTCAGCCTTTTTGATAAATATATGGAGCTCAAATTTTGAAAATCTTGAAAAATTCAGATTTAAATTGATAAAACATTTAAAAGCAAAATTATCATTTTCCAATCTTAAAATTTTAAAAGATGATGTATCTGCCAAAATAGCAGTAGACATATACCCTTTAGTAAATGAAGTAGAGAATTCTCTCCGTAGATATATTACAAAATTTTTTACATTAAAAATTGGGGTCAACTGGTGGAGTACCAATTTCCCAAAACAACTCATAGATAAAATTAGAGTCAGAAAAGAACATGACAATATATTTTCTGGATTTGTTGATTTAGATGTTTCTCTTATAGATTTTAATGAATTAGGAGAGGTTATATATAAGCATGTCGCAGGATTTAACAGACAAGAAAACATCGTAAATAAAATAATGCAAGCCACTTCTCCGGATGATTTTTTGAGATTGAAAGGCGATTTGCAGACTAATTATAATAAATTTTTCAAAACTGCTTTTCAGGATAATCTATTTGAAAAAAAATGGAGAGAATTATTTTCTATCCGTAACAAAGTAGCTCACAATATATATTTTTCTATTGAAGAACTGATTGCCGCAAAAAAGTTACACTCAGAACTAATGTTGATTATTAGTCAAGCAGAATCTGGAATTGATGAGTTTAGATTTAGTATTACTGAACAAGAAGCCATTAGAGAAGCAACCATTGAAGCATTTGAAGAGTCAGACTTCAAACTTGGGGAATTAAATTCTGAATCGCGTGGTGGTCTCAAAATCTTAGGGAAAATCAATTTAAATCAAAGATTAAATAACGATGATGACGAAACAGGTAAAATAATTACTGAAGAGCAGTTACTACGTGAGTTAAATAAATCTGAGGCAATAACAGAAAACAGCGATAATTTTCAATACTTAGGTTTACGATCATTTGTAACCAGAATTTTAGCTAATAAAGGCTATGCTATGGGACCTACTTACGCTCTTGTAAATATTCTAAAAGATAAGGGTGTAATAGAAATCTATGAAGTAAAAGATGAAAATGTAGATTGGCCGGTAAAAGCAATCAAAATTAAAAGATAGTATTTTTTCTTATTTATTTTCTTGTTGTCATTAGTTTATACTACTTCAGTATAATAAATTTTATAACACTAGCCCAGATATAGAAAAAGGGAGAATTTCTTCTCCCTTTTTCAAATTTAATACTCCATCGGCAACGCCAAAAGCTCATCGTATCTGTCAACAGGGCCGTCTTTGCAGACGTAGTTGCTGCCTACCATAAAATGACCGCATTTAGCAATGCCCATTTCATTCTGTTTTACAATGAAGTGTAGATATTTTCTACCGGGAAACCTAGTTTTTCTAATACTTGAATTCTTTATTTATATTACCAACGCTATATCCATGCTATTTACCAATTGAATACAGTTCTATCTCATCAACCGACTCATGATCTATATTTGTGAGTTTGTTTTTTTTAATTATATCAACAACTTTTTGTGTACATATTGTGAAAGTAGTTCCTTCAGGACTAAAAATATCAGATCCATCCCAAGAATCAATGTCGAATTTCATTCCGGTATAAAATCCTGTCTCTTTAGGTTTTATAAGTTTACCGGATTTACCAAGAACCTGAAATCCATGATATACCAATTCAATAGACTTTATATCTACCTCAAAAGCTTGCCATCCTGATATCAAATTGCTTTTTAGTAAATCATAGAATTTATTTGAAATTAAAAAATTGGAAGTGTCCTGAAATCCTATAATATCATAAAACTTTTTACCTTCATCTACTTCCATCTCAAAAGGTTCTGTAGGCTTTTCTTTTCCTAAAAATAGATCATCCTCATTATACTCTCTAATACTTTTTACTCTAATGGCACTTCTTTTAAGTGCGTTGCTTAAAACATAAAACTTTGTCATTTTATTCTCCTCAAAAATTGATTATTTAAGGTATATCCAAATTCTAGAATTTAAAGTACTCATCCATTTTCTCGGTTAACTTATTATATAAAATACATAAAAACCACTTACGCAAAAAATACATAAGTGGTTTAATCTAAGATTTATTTTTTCTCTTCTAATACTCCATCGGCAGAGCCAGAAGTTCGTCATATCTGTAGACAGGGCCGTCTTTGCAGACGTAGTTGCTGCCTACCATGCAGTGACCGCATTTACCAATTCCACATTTCATTCTGTTTTCTAAGGTAGTGTATATATTTTCTACCTGGAAACCGAGTTTTTCTAATGCAGGCATAGTGTATTTAATCATTATTGGCGGACCGCACACGATTGCAATCGTATTTTCTGCTTTAGGTGCAATTTCTTCTACAATTGAAGGAACAAAACCAACTTTGCCTTTCCAGTCAGGAGTTTCTCCTCCCGGATCGACTGTTACTGTCAAATTAACATCCGGGCGTTCTTCCCACTCTTTCAATTCGTCTTTATATACTAAATCGTTTTCAGTTCTGGCACCATAAACAATGGATACATCTTTGAAATTCTCTCTTAAATCAAGAGCATTCCAAATTACGCAGCGTAGTGGCGGCAATGCAATACCTCCGGCTATGAATATCAAATTTTTACCTTTCCATTCATCTATAGGAAACGTGTTACCGTAAGGGCCTCTGAAACCAATTATGTCGCCTTCTTCTCTGGAAGCTAATGCAGAGGTAACTCTACCTACTTCTCTGAATGTACACTCTATATAACCTTCTCTGGTTGGAGATGATGCAATACAAAAAGTAGATTCGCCTTCACCAAAAACGGAATATTCGCCAAATTGTCCGGCTTTAAAATTGAATTTCTTCTCATCATCTGAGTTCATAAATTTGAGACGAAATGTTCTGATATCAGGAGCTTCATCAGTTATTTTTTCAATTCGCATCATATATGGCACATACATATTTTCCATCTTACGCCTCCGATATCTTGATCATTGTATCAATAATATTCATGCCTGCCGGACAGTTATCTATGCATCTGCCGCAGCCTGTGCAGCTAAGCTGTCCCATAGTATCTACTGAATATTTAAATTTATGTAAAATTCTGTGTCTCCAGCGTTCAGTCTGCACTTCTCTAGGATTATGACCTGAAGCGTGAACTGTAAAGAGATCAAATCCGCAGCTGTCCCACAATCTTAATCTTCTTGATTCATAAGGATTTTTTTCATCCTGAATGTCGAAGCAAGTACATGTCGGACAAGAAAATGCACAAGAAGCACAAGAAAGACATTTATCAGACTCTTCCTGCCAAAAATCAGCTTCATAGATTTTATCAATATTCGCTTTGACTTTTTCAATATCAAATCTGATTTGAGGTTCAGCCAGAAATTGTTTTTTGTCAATATCAGAAGCTTGAGACATCATATTTTTATATGATTCAAGCAGACTTGCACCTTTGTCTGTTACAACTTCTACTAAGAAGCCGGAATCACCCATATCGGTGATATTCAGGTCACTTCCTCTTGTATTTCCGGGATTGCTACCAATTGAAGTACAAAAACAAGTGTCGGTTGCTTCATTGCAGCTACAACTAATAATTGTTGTTTTTTCAAATCTATCAGCTATTAATTTATCTGTATTTTCTTTAGTATAAAACTCTTTGAAGTAGTCCATACCGGAAGCATCACATGGCTTTATGCCGTATAGAACGCCTTCTTTTGCAGCTTCTGGTTCTATAATTTTAGTATTTTCACCATTGCCTTCGAATTTTACAAGTTCTTCGCATCTTGGAAAAAATACTGATTTAGCAGAAAGCTTAGTTTTTTTACCAACATCAGCAATTGAACCAACTTCTTTTACTTCTGCAAAGTAGTTACTACCATTATTCTCGACCGGAGCATATAGCTTTTTGCCTGATTGAATTATACCTGACAAAAATTCCGGTAGTTTCTCTTTTGATAATTTATATTGTTGCATATTTATCCTACCTTATGAAATTTTCTTTGTCATTTTCTTTGAAGAAAGAAAGAGTATAATTACTATTAAGCTCTTCGCCTGCTGTTTCACCGAATTGTGCAGCAATTGTTTCATTTATCTGCTGATTTAATAGATTTAAAGGAATATCCATTGGGCAGACACTTGCACATTGATTACATCCTACACATCTCCCGGCAAGGTGCATTGCTCTATTAAAATGCCATTCAAAGTTGCCTTGTGCATGTGAAGCCACCGGAACAAACTGCGGTTGATTTGCTTCAACCATACATTTTGTGCAATAGCACATTGGGCAAGAGGAACGACAAGCATAACATTTTATACATTTAGAGAATTCTTTATTCCAGAAGTCTCTTCTTTCTTCTCGTGACATAGCTTTAATTTCTGCGACTCTGGCAGATAAATCAGCATTTGTTTCTTTACTGTTTGCTTTGATATATTCAGTTACTTCTTCAAATCGCTCAAACTTTTTAGGAGCTGCATCAGCTGAAATAACTTTTACTTTATCACTAGTTATCTGATTTTCGTTTGCTAATTGTACTAAAGCCTTCATAGTAGACATATTTGCCAAAATGCCAAGCTTAGAGAGTTTCTTTATTTCAGGTTTATTCAAATAAGCAGCAAGGTTAAATTCCTGATTATCTATTTCATCCACCTGCATAGCATCTTCAGATTTTCTAATAATAAATGGCTTATTGTTTTTATATGCTACAAAGGCTTCAATATTATCATTAGCAAATAAATCCTGAATGATCGTTTTTAGATTAGACATAAAGCAAATCTCCCGGCATATTGACACCTTTTTTCGCTAATTCCTGATACTCAGTGTTTGGACCCAGTTCACGAATATCTTCTACAACTTCGTTCACCAACTCAGCCCATTTGGCACCTTCAGCAGCAGAAACCCATGAAAATGTAATTCTACGAGTATCTAAGCCTACAAATTCAGCTAATTCTTTGAACACCATCCATCTTCTTCTGGCATGAAAGTTCCCTGATGTATAGTGACAATCATTTGGGTGACAACCAGATACGATTACACCATCAGCACCTGCTTCAAAAGCTTTTAGAAGAAACATAAAGTCAATTCTGCCTGTGCATGGGTAACGAACTATTCTTACGTTAGGAGGATATTTAATTCTGCTTGTACCGGCAAGGTCAGCCCCTGCATAAGTACACCAGTTACACACATAAGCCATTATTTTAGGTTCAAACTTCTGCATAGTCCTCCCTCCTGTTCCAAAGCGACATTACTTCAGAAAAGATTTGTTGATGAGTAAAGCCGTTTAAGTCTATTGATTTAGATCTACATAATGCTACGCAAGTACCGCAGCCTTGGCATAAGCCAGGATTTATATAAGCAACAGTTTTAATTAAGTTACCATTTCTGTCTTTTATTTCTTCTTTACCTATTGCTAAGTAAGGGCAAGCTGATTCACATAAGAAACATCCAACACATGTAGAAAACATTGGCGGAGCAGTTCTGTTAACAGTTGCTACTAATGGTTCTCTTGTAAGCTCATCGTTCGCAAATAGTGCAACTGCTTTAACTGCTGCACCTGATGCTTGAGCTACTGTTTCAGGAATATCTCTTGGCCCTTGGCAAGCACCAGCTAACATAATTCCTGCTGTATTTGTTTCTACAGGTTTAAGTTTAGGGTGAGCTTCAGAATAGAAGTTATGAGCATCATAGCCTATGTGCATTGTCTGAGCCAAAGGTTCTGCTTTTTGCTGAGCAACTGCGGCAGTCGCAAGCACTACCATATCTGCTTCCACTTCTACAGGTTCTGAATTAAGAAGCGTATCTACACCGCGAACAATAAGTTTTCCGTCTCTTTCATATATTTTAGAGACTCTGCCACGTACATATTTAACATCGTCTTCTTCTATAGCTCTGCGAACAAATTCGTCATAGTTTTTACCTGCAGCACGAATATCCATATAGAATACATAAGCATCACCATGATGAACTTTATGTTTATATAACATAGCGTGTTTAGCAGTATACATACAGCAGATTTTAGAGCAGTATTCTATTCCTTTTGCATGATCTCTTGAGCCTGAACAAGCAATAAACACTATTTTTTCAGGAATTTTACCATCTGATGGTCTTTTGATAGCACCTAATGTCGGACCTGATGCAGAGGCAAGTCTTTCGAACTGTAAACCATCAATAATATCAGGATGTTGACCATAGCCATATTCTGGGAAGAAATCAGTATGTTTAATATCAAATCCGGTAGCTACTATAATTGCACCGATTTTTTCTTCGATAATAGTATCTTCCTGATTAAAATCAATTGCATTTGCCGGACACACTTTTTCGCATAATTTGCATTTGCCTTTTTGGAAGTATGTGCAATGTTCTCTGTCTATTACAGGCTTATTTGGTACAGCCTGAGGGAAAGGAACATAGATAGCAGTTCTGTTGCTTAAACCTGCATTAAACTCATCAGGAATGCGTTTACTTGGGCATTTTTGCATACATAAACCACAACCGGTACAAGTGCTATCATCTACACTTTTCGCTTTTTGTCTAATCTTAACTTCAAAGTTACCTATGAAGCCTGAAACAGATTCTACTTCAGCATAAGTATATAATTTTATATTTGGATGCTGAGCAACTTCTACCATTCTTGGAGTCAAAATACACTGAGAGCAGTCCAAAGTCGGGAATGTTTCAGATAATTGAGCCATGTGCCCACCAATAGAAGGATCTTTTTCAACCATGATCACTTGATGTCCGCAATTTGCAATATCAAGTGCAGCTTGAATACCTCCAATACCACCGCCAATCACAAGTGCCGTTTTAGTAACAGGTACTTTTATATGGGTTAGTGGTTTGTTTTTCTTAACTTTTTCTACCAACATTTTTACAAGCTCGGTAGCTTTTTCTGTAGTGCTATCTTCTTTAGCGTGAACCCAAGAGCAATGTTCTCTCAGATTAGCCATTTCGCATAGAAATTCGTTTATTCCTGCTTCGCGGGCTGCTTTTCTGAAAGTAGGTTCGTGCATACGTGGAGAACATGCAGCTACAACAATACCATCTAGTTTATGTTCTTTTATAGCATCTTTTATCATTGTTTGACCGGGATCAGAGCACATGTATTTATAGTCTATGCTATATGCAACGCCCGGGAATTTTGAGGCAGCTTCTGCAACTTTGGCACAGTCAACAGTAGCTCCGATATTTTCACCGCAATGGCAAACAAATACACCTATTCTTGACATTATACCTCCGTTAAGCTAATTCAGCCACAATTTTTAAATCTTTTTCTTTCACAGGGACAAAGTGTCTTTGCAAACCAAGTTTTTGTCCGGGAATACCAAGTGCAAGACCAATCATTTGAGTAATATAAAGCACAGGCATTTGAGCCGTTTTGCATAGATATTTTTCAATTTCAGGTCTACGCATATCTAAATTGGAATGGCACATCGGGCAAGCTAAAACAATAGCTTCTGCACCACGTTTTTCAGCATCTGAATATATATCACCAGATAATTTTGCAACTACATCTGTTTTAGGTACAGACAGACCAGCACCACAACATTCAGTTTTAAATGCCCAATCTATTGTCTTAGTTCCAATAATTTTCAGAATATTTTCCATAATCTGAGGATCTTCGTATCTGTCAATTTTTACTAATTTTGGAGGTCTTACAAGTAAGCATCCATAATAACAAGCTGTTACTACTTCTACTTTACTTTCTATCTTATCAGCAAGAATCCCTTTTACATATTTTTCTAAGAATTCTAGCACGGAAATCGGACGTGCTTTTGCTTCTATAGGTAATTCGATAATAGAAGATATTTCTTCTTTCAATTTCTTATCTTTCTTTACCTCTTCGAAAGCGTTGATTAGTCTGCTATAGCATGCAGCACAAGGAACTAAAATTTCATCAAAGTCTTGCTGCTCAGCTAAAGCAATACTTCTGGCAGGAAGAGATATTGATAATTTATGATTTAGCGAGTGAGCTGCAGTAGCACCACAGCAATTCCAGTCATTAATCTCAACTAGTTCGATATCTAATTTTTCACAAATAGCTTTAATTGATTCGCCGTATTCCAATGCTGTTCCGGAAAGTGAACAACCCGGAAAATATCCTATTTTACTCAATGTTCACCTCCGTCTGCTTTGTTTTTAGCTTCAGCTTTTTCAAACATTCGTTTAATAGCCTCTTTATTTTTTACATTATGAGGCAACAATCCAAGCTTACCTTTCATAAACATGATAGGAGCATTTTTAACATCCTGCATAAGATTAAAAGTTTTCATCTTATACTGAGCAACCATCCCTACTTCGAATAGCTTACCTGTTGTTTTAACAGAATTCAAAAAAGACTCGTGAAATGCAACAATGTCTTTTGCTTCTTTGTTATAGACTTTTTCATCATAAGCCTTTTGTCTTAAATAATCAGCGATAACAGGGAATTCGACATCCTGAGGACAGCGCGCTGCACAAGTTTCGCATGTAAGGCAAAGCCAAATATGCATGGACTGAAGAGCATTGTTGTCATGCTTTTCATCACCTACCTGAAGCTGGCGTATAACCTGATTGGGTGCCATGTCGGTAATATCTGCCACCGGGCATCCGGCGGCACACTTACCGCATTGGTAACAATCAGCGACCCATTGTTTTGTCTCTTTTCTAACAGCATACTTCAATGAAGTTTTTTGAGGATGTTGATGTAAGTTTTCAATCATAAAGTCCTCAGATTAATAGTTATTTTGTTTAAACTCTGTATATAAATATTATATTTTTAGAATTAATCTCCTAAGGAATCATACATGATTTTCAACATATAATATCGTACATCATATAATGCATTTCCACTTAAAATAATATTCGTTGAATTTAATAATTTGAAAGCAATTATGAAAGCATTCAATTCAAATATTTCAGTATTTTTGAAAATATCTTTGATTTTATAGATAATAAACATATTTATGTGAATGTTGTTTATATTAATTTAATCATATTGATTCTATTTTGCCATAGATATACATATTGTTTGCTTGCCATAGATATTTATTTTGGCTTGTCAAAATTGCCATAAAGCTATATTATGAGTGTTCAATAGAGAGTTAAATATGCACTAAAAGAGATGAAGCAATTGAACAAATCTACTTCATCTCTTTAATTAAAAACATCCAGGTTTGATTTACTATTTTGCTTTGTTTTTGCCTTTAATCTTCATATTTATAAACTCCACAGAAAGAGAAAATGCTACAGCAAAATATATATATCCTTTTGGTACGTGGTAGTGCAAAGCTTCTACAATGAGCATAAATCCAATAAGGATTAAGAATGACAAAGCCAACACTTGTAAAGTAGGATGATCATTGATAAATCCACTGATTTTACCTGAAAATATCATCATAATAATCATTGCTATGACTACTGCAATTATCATAATGAGTACATGGTCAGATAAACCAATAGCGGTTAAAATAGAATCAAAAGAGAAAATAAAATCCAGTGCTATTATTTGAGTAATTACACCTGCAAATGATTGAACCTTGCTATTATCTTCATGTGATTCTTCACCTGACATTTTATGATGGATTTCTGAAGTGCTTTTTGCTAAAAGAAATGCACCACCTATTGCCAAAATTATGTCGTGTCCGCTCAACTCATAGCTTAATATTGTTATTAGTGGCTTAGTAAAACTAATAATGTAGCTTATTCCTAAAAGCAATAATATTCTGACAATTAGTGCTAATGATAGTCCAATAAATCTTGCTTTAGGTTGTTGCTCTTTGGGAAGTTTGTTCGAAACAATAGAAATAAAAATTATATTATCAACGCCTAAAACAATTTCAAGAAAAGTAAGAGTTAAGAGTGCTATCCATGCTTCGGATTGCAAAAAGACTTCCATATTAAAACCTTTTATTAAACAATATGAAATTAATCGATATGCAAAATATTGATTCCAAGTAAGATTTAAAAGACTTATATTTATGCAAGCCAAATATTTTAGCTTTGATTACTGAGTATAATTATGGATTCTAATAAAATAAAATCTAAGTTGATAGACGAATTAAGACATAATATAGACGGCATTGATACTGAAATTCTAACTTTACTAAGTAGTAGATTAGAAAAATCAAGGCAAATTATAAAAATTAAAAATGAGCTTGGAGAACCAGTATATTCTCCTGAAAGAGAAAGACAAATATTAAACTCTCTATTTCTAAAATCATCCAGATTAATCAATAGAAAATTTATAGAAGAATTATATACTCTTATTTTTGATGAAGCAAAAAGTAGCTCAGTTATCAAACCTAATCCATTTTCTCTATCCTTTTTTCTGAGCGATAAAACTGCAGTCACCAAGTTTAACACTTTGCCGCCAAATATTGCTAATGAGTTTCATTTTGTGCTATGCTTTCAAGATCTAAATCTATTAGGAGATTTAGATGTTCTGGGAAAAGAAAATTTAAAAACAATGTACTTGGCAGACTCTGATAAAGAATTAAATACTTCGACACATCATATCAGATTATGTTGTTCCTAACTATTTTCATAATTTTTGCGATGAAATACAGAGAAAATATGCCAACTTTGCAAATTCTAATAATAGTATTCTGGTCATGAGATATGATAACGGTTTCTATCATAAAGAGTTTTCTGAGGCATTAGATAGATATATTTCGATATTAGACGAGCCACCTTCTATCATGGTAGGTAAACATGCTAAGAACAGAGCAGATTATAGCAGTGAAAATAACTTAAATAGTTTAGTCGAATTAAAATCAAATTCTTCAGCAACAATCTTCAAAGATCTGTGTTATTTAAATAAAGAGAAAACTATTGTAGAAATTGCTAAAGCAGCTTATACTACAGGAACAAATTCAGTATTGCTTGACATAAACTCAATAACAATTGGCTCATTACAATCTATTATAGACTTTTGTACTATGCTTAATAAAATCCAATGAACTCAATTGAAATAGCATATAATAATTCAAAAACAGAATATTTAATTTCAGATGCAGAATTATTTTTACAAAATTTAGAAACGAAATACGATAGGTTGGTTCTTATTGTTGACAGTAATATTGAGAATATGTATAACTCAATCATTTCTAAATATTTGTATATTTCGATTATAGCAACCGAAGTAAATAAATCACAAGAAACAATCAATCGTATTTATAGTTTTTGTTTACATCACCATGTAAACAAATCTGATATTATTATAGGAATCGGTGGAGGAATAACTACTGACATCACCGGATTTGCAGCATCTTCTTTTAAGAGAGGCATTGATTTCGGATTTATTCCAACTACATTGTTGGCGATGGTGGATGCATCAATAGGTGGCAAAAATGGAATAAATTATGATGGGTATAAAAATATGATAGGCTCGGTTAATCAGCCAAAATTCATTTGCTCTGATATTTTATTCCTTAAAACCCTTCCTCACTCGGAAGTAATTAATGGATATGCAGAAATTATTAAATCAGCTGCAATTGCTGATTCGCTATTGACAGAAGAACTTTTTAGAAAACAATATTTTGATTTATCATATATTATTCTTAAAGTTGCTAATATTAAAATTTCCATAGTTTCTAAAGATGAAAAAGAGCAAGGACTTAGAAAAGTTTTGAATTTTGGGCATACACTAGCCCATTCAATTGAAAAAGAATATTTATACCCACATGGCGTCGCTGTAGCTATGGGAATGATAGTAGCAATTCAACTTTCTTTTAAATATGGATATCTGTCTTTTAATAAATCTAATCATTTAATAAAGTTGATTTATTCTTATTTTGATTTTGCCAGCTATCCAATATGTATAAATGATGTTGTCGATGCAATTCGTTTCGATAAGAAAAGGAATGGAGACTCTATTGATTTTGTATTGCTACAAGATTTAGGAACTCCTTTAATTAAGAAAATACCCATAAATATATTGATGGAGAATTTGTATGATATTTGTGTCACTCGGTAATTTAACTAAGGTGCAACTTTTAGAACAAGTCAAAAAATATGATAATGTAGAATTACGATTGGATTTATTAACCGAATTATCATTAGAAGACATATCAGAAGTTGTTTCTGCAGCTAATAATGTAATTGCTACTTGCAGAGCAGGTAAGCTTAGTTTTGATGAACGTTATGATATTCTTAAAGCTGCCATCAAAGCTGGTGTTAACTTCATAGATCTTGAGTATCGTAATGATCAAAAAGTATTAGACAGATTATATCAAATCGCTCGAGAATATAATTGCCAAACAATTATTTCTTATCATGATTTTGATAAAACACCAACATATATGGAGTTAAAACATCAGTTAGAAGATATGCTTGAAATGAAACCTGCTTATGTAAAACTTGCAGTCGCGACTAAAACTAATGACGATATAGACAGACTTTTTGAAATGTACAGAGTATTTAATGCTAAGAATATAGTTTTAATCCCGATGACTGATGAGTTTCCTGAATCGAGAGTTGAATCCGTATTTTTAGGTTCAGCATTTATGTATGTGTCTCCTGATGGTATGGATTTAAATATAGCACCAGGTTTGCTTTCATATTCAGAATTTAAAAAACTAGCTTCAATTTAATATTGTAGCTTTATTTTATGATGATTTATTTGTATCTTAAGTTAAAATGTTTGTATAATAACAGAGCGGAGCGACTAACTCCCACAATATGGAATATTTTCTGATTGCCTTAGTGGTAAGCTTTGGCTTTTTAATATCAACTTTATCTGCTGCAATGTCAGCGGTATTGCCTGATGAAAATGACGATAATAATGATTCAATTAAAATCGTTTTTGAAAACAGAGTTAACCCACTAGATATCATAGAGGTTTTTACTTATTTGCTCTCTGCAATCATGTTAGGAATTTCTCTTTCTAAGGGAAATCACAGCTCATTAGAACACTATGCGGCTTTGATAATTTTTTTATTGTCTCTCCTTTTGATTAGATACTTTTTTTATGGTATAGGTATAAGATATTACCAAAGAATTTATAAGTCGTTTTATCATTTTTACAAAATTATTTCGATATTGGTTTCTCCCCTATCTGACTTATTATCAAACCTGATTGCTTATATAAGCAATGAAAAAATGGAAGATGCCTCCAGAAATGAGATTTCTGCCTTAATGGAATCTGCGAGAGAGGAAGGCTCGTTAGACGATAGAGAGTATATTATCCTTAAAAACATAATGCACTTTAGTGATGTACTTGTATCGGATGTTATGACTCCAAGAACTATGGTTTTTGCTGCAAGGTCTGATGCCAGTGTAAAAGATATAATAGGGCTTCCTGAGTTAAAAATGTATAGCCGCTTCCCGATTTGGTCAGGAGAATCATTAGATGAGAATATTGATGGTTATGTAATGACCAGAGATGTACTTCATGCTGCTCTTCGCGGCGAGAGTGACTTGAAATTATCAAAATTTGCACGCGAGGTATATTATGTCCCTGAAAATGCTGAATTAGATATTGCTTTAGATAAGTTTTTAAAGCGTAAGCAACATCTATTTATGGTTGTAGATGAATATGGTGGGATAGAAGGTTTATTATCAATGGAAGACGTTTTAGAAACTATTTTGGGCGTAGAGATAGTCGATGAGGCTGATAGATTTGAAGATTTAAGAGCAATTGCTAAACAACAGCGTGACAAGCGCATTTCCCAGCTCTCCTCTTCAGGTGAAATTATCAACGATGAGATTGTAGAGTAATGATACTGAATAACTTTATTGACTGGGATGAGAAATACATTGTCGGTGTTGACTCTATTGATAAACAACATAAATTATTAGTAGATCAACTTAATACGACTTTTGTATTTTTCAATGAAGATAAAATACTTATTGCTTTAGATGCTTTAGAAAGATTTGTAGTGACTATTGAAAACCATTTTACTGCAGAAGAAATCATGATGCAAAAAAGAGAATATCCTGCAGCAGATGAGCATTATATTCTTCACGCAAAACTGCTTCATCAGATAAAAAAACTTTATGAATTTATTAGAGAAGACAAGGCGATATTGAATTTGGAAGTCTTTGATTTTCTTAAAAGTTGGCTACTTGATCATATACAACAGAGCGATAAAGAATTAGGCAATTTTTTAAATTTACAGTAAATATTTAAAAAAGTTCTTGCGAATATTCAATATTTTCTATAAGTTTGTATTCTCGTTTGAGACGGGGCGTGGCGCAGTCCGGTTAGCGCGTCTGGTTTGGGACCAGAAGGCCGGAGGTTCGAATCCTCTCGCCCCGACAGATTAAGTAAATTGTACTTTTTTATTTTTGCTTAGAGAAGTAATAAATAAAATCAGTTAATTGAAATAGCAGTAAAAAACAAAATAATAGTCGTTGCTTTTTAGCATTATAATTATTATATTTGTATTCCAATTCGGGGCGTGGCGCAGTCCGGTTAGCGCGTCTGGTTTGGGACCAGAAGGCCGGAGGTTCGAATCCTCTCGCCCCGACCAAAAAAGCAAATCTTTTAGATTTGCTTTTTTTTTACCTGTTACTATATTCCATAAAAAAGCCCTTTGTTTGTTTAAAGAGCTTTTTTTTTATCTTGATTTACTAAGATATCTTCTGTCGTATTTTCTTCAGCTTTTCAAATAAATTTTTCTCTTCTATACTTAAGTTTTCCGGCAATTTAATCTGAACTTTGAGATATAAATCTCCTACTTCGGCAGTGGTGTAAGAAGGCATCCCTAAGCCTTTTAGTTTAAGCAATTTTCCATTAGGAGTTTCAGGTGCAATATTCACCTGCACAGTTCCGGAAAAGATCTTCACTTTGAGAGAACCACCTAATAATGCAGTATATAAATCAACAACGACATTCTGAAATAAATCCAACTCTTTAAGCTCTACTTCCGGGTGATCTTTTACATTAACCTGAATAATCAGATTTCCATTGGCCCCACCATTCCTGCCGCCAGAGCCTTTCCCGGATATTTTTAAGACAGCTCCATCTGTTATACCTGCCTTGAGTTTTATTTCTATTTTTTCTTTGTTTATTTTTATTAGTCTGGACGTACCTTTATAAGCTTCTTCCAAACTAATATCTACTTCAGTTTTAAAGTCATCCCCCTGCTTAGGAGTAGGGCTAAAACCTCTGCTTTTTCCAAACCCACCACCAAATATCTTTTCAAAGAAATCAGAATAGAAACCACTGCCACCCTGATCAAACATGTCACCAAACGAATTTTTACGCTTTCGGTTTCCAGCATTTGCCGCTTCCCAGTCAGACCAGTTAAATCCTGCACCTGCACCTGTACCTGAATTTCTATATCTGTTATAAGAGCTACCTAGGTTATCGTATTTTCTTCTTTTATCTGCATCTTTCAGTACTTCATAAGCTTCACTTATATCTTTAAATTTCTCTTCAGCTGAAGCATCTCCGCTATTTTTATCCGGATGATATTTTTGAGCTAATTTCCTATATGATTTTTTTATTTCGTCTTCCGTTGCACTCTTACTAACCCCGAGTATTGAGTAATAATCCTTGAAGTCCATATACCAACCTGTTTGATTAATGCCATACAAAATAAATTAGGCTAACAAATTTCAATGAAATAAATTAGCCTAATATGTATAACACAAAAATAGTGTTTTTATTTTAAAAATGATATATCTAATTACATCTCGTAGATTTTACTACATGTATCTATGTATTTTGCCTTTGTATTGTGTAATTATTGGATCGTAAATTTCAGGTTCTCTACCGAAACAAACACCTAATTTCTCATGGAAAGCAACGTCTTCTAAATCTACAAACCTCTGTTTAATAGCTTCTTCAGTAGGTATGTATGAAACCTCTATTCCTTCAATACCTACTACTGTGACGCCGGCTATGCCCTTATTAAGCAACAGCACTGCTCCACCACCACATTGTTTACCAAAAGTCACGTCATAAGAGCTGGTCTGACCTGCTCTAACTAAGTGTCCTAAGGTTACTTCACGGATTTCAGGATATTCGTATATATCTTCAACATAGATACCTTCTTTTTTAAGCATCGCCTGCCATTCAGGATCTTGTTTCATGTGTGCTTCCAGCTGATTTCGTACATATCTGCCGATACCTGATAATTTTTGATGCCCAAATGAGTCAGTAATAGTTTCATCCGTAAATAAATTACCCGTTTTATCTCTTAAACCTTCTGCAGCTACTATTATATACGTAGAACCTTTGACATCAGAGGCAAATAATCTATTCATATATGTCTTTTTGAAATGCTGATATAGAAAGCTATAATCCACTGGTATTTCAGGTATAAGTATTGCATCAGCATCGGCTCCAATGCCTCCTCTAAAGGCAGTATGTCCGGCATATCTACCAAATACTTCTATAATCAGGGCTCTATTATGAGTTAGTCCGGTAGTCCTTAAATCTTCTGTAAACGTAGAAATTCTATTAATAGTAGAATCACCGCCAACAGAGTATGTCTGAAGATCAAGATCCATAGTTTTCGGAACGTGGATACATCTTATACCATTTTTAATCAAATCAACTACTACTGAACCTGTATCATCTCCACCTGCTATTACAAGAGCATCGATATTGTGTTTCTTTAAACCATTGCGAATTATATTATATTTTTCAGGATTTTTAATTTTGCTAATTTTGACTCTGGAGTGACCTGCTTCAGAACCTGCAACTCCTGAATGTATCCTATCTGCTCGTGCGAAATCTATTTTTACAGGTTCTAAATCACTTAAATTATATAATCCTGCGTAACCATTAGGAATTAGTACTACTTCCATACCGAGGCTATGAGCCATTCTACTTGCACCATTTATTACGGCATTCAAACCACCACAATCGCCGCCACTGGTAATAATACCAATTTTCTTAATATCAGACATTTCTACCTCTATTTACAAATAAAGTATATATTTTAGTTGCTTACTACAAAGGTAAAAAAATTGGATAACTTATATTTATATTTTTTACGTTTCTTACTTATATTAAGGTTCTGAATAAAAACAACTGAGCAATTTATATCATGGAAGAAAAAATACAAGAATTAGAACAGTTTGTAGATGAGCTGAGTAATGAATTGGCGTCAGGGATGTACCAAACAATTCAAATATTATCTAATATAGCAACTTTCACAGAAAATTTCTACGAAGGTAGCCATTCAAGATTTGTTTCAGAAAAATCAGCTATGTTGGCTGAGGAACTAGGTCTTAATGATGATATGATAACTGAAATAAAAATTGCCGGATTGCTACATGATATTGGTAAAATAGGATATATGGACTCATCGTTGTACAAATATCCTTCTGAGATGAGCTCCTCAGAATATAAACGTTACACAATGCACCCGGGAATTAGTGTTAAAATTTTAGAACCCTACAATGCTTTCAGTTCAATATGCGAGATTATTGGCCAGCACCATGAAAAATTGGATGGTAGTGGATTTCCTAACCACCTTCAAAACAATGAAATTAGTCCCGGTGCCAAGATTATCCTTGTTGTTGATACTTTTCATAATGCTATATACAAAAAGCAGAGAGATAGAACTTATAATAATGCATCTACAGCGCCATACACAAGCACAGCTGCGTTTTTAGAATCTACAAAAGATAAGTATGCCAACACAATGAACTATCTGCATAAAAAGCGCGGTATTCTTTTTGACAAACAAGTTGTAGAAGCGTTTATTAGAATGATGGAACTAGAACGTACTTCATTTGGTAAAAAATCTGTCTTGCGAGTACCTGTAAATCAAATAGTACCGGGTATGATATTTGCAGAAGATTATTTTACAAAACACGGTATGCTTATAGCAGCTAAAGGGGAAACTACTAAACCGGAAATGGTAAAAGCTCTTGTCCGTTTTGCTGAAGCAGGAGAAATTCCTACTCGAATTTTAGTTATGAAATAACGGAGTATGATATGAACATAGATTTACATAATTTGGATTTTTCAAATTTGTCGGTGTTATTGGTTGATGATGATCCCGCATTTAGAAAACTTCTTAGTTCAATTTTACAGAAGAATTTTAAGACAAAAACACTTGAAGCTGCAAATCCACAAGAAGCATTTGAGGTGATAAATGAAAACATGCCGGATTTATTGATTTTAGATATGGAGATGCCGGTAATGGATGGCTTAACAGCTCTAAAGTTTTTACGCTCAAAAGAGGAAACTATAAACCTTCCCGTCATAGCTTGTACAGCTTTGAGCTATGGAGATTTATTCATAAGCTTAGCAAAATTGAAAATATCTGATTATATTGTAAAACCTTCTTCAGGTACTATTATCAAAGGTAAGCTACACAAAGCGTTAAATAAAATATCAAAGAGTAAAAAGTAATGCCTTCAGCCAGTCTTCAATCAATTTTAAAATCGCAAACGTTTCCTCCTATTCTTTTGCTTTTTGGACAGGAAGAATTTTTATTGGATGAAGCTTATGATATTTTGATAAGCACATTAGTAAAAACTGAAAATGATAAATTTAATTTTGACATATTAGATGGAGATGAGCATGCGCAGGATCAGATTGCCTCTATTTGTTCGTCTTTTCCTATGATGTCAGAAAAAAGAGTTGTAGTCTTGAAAAATATTGATAAACTTTTTACAGGACGCTCTAAAAAGCAAGAAACAAATGCTTTGGCATCATATCTAAAAAATCCTTCTCCAAATACCGTGCTCATACTAAAAACCAGGTATGATAAATTGTTTGGAGTAACAAAGAAAATGAAATCGAATGCTCCCAAGGGTATTAAATTCCCATTCCCGTTTCTTCTTGAAAACCACGCGTTTATTGAATTCCCTAAAAAATACGACAATGAGTTTCCTGATTGGCTGATTCAAAGATTTAAGAAGTATGGTAAAGATATCGCCGCCGATGCTTTGCAAATGGTTTTAGCACAAAGCGGTGAATCACTGAGGCATATGGCTAATGAAGTAGACAAAATAGTAGTTTCTTATCCGGACAAGACTATGATTAGTTTAGAAGATGTCAATTTCTTATTAGGCTCTTCTAAGAATTATACTGCCGCAGATTTACAAAATGCTATAGGCATGCGTGATCTGAATAAATCACTTTTTATTTTGGATCGACTTATGTCCGTCAACGAAAAAGATAACAAAATTGTACCCTATTTATCAAATTTCTTTATAGCTTCTTGGAAGTTAGTGGAACTTACTGCAAAGGGATTAAACAACTATGAGTTGGCATCTAAAATAAAAGTTAATCCATATTTTTTGCAACAATATCAAAAAGCAATTCGTATATATACACATAAAGAGATTGAAAGAGCAATAGTAAGTCTGACTCGCGCAGATGAAGCGTTAAAAACTTCAGCCGGAGATGGTAAAGTTATTTTCCAAAATCTCATTATGAATATAATTCGTAGGTAATTTTTTTTATTTATCTATTTTTACTTTATATTGCTTATAATTGTACTTCTTTATTCGATTATTATTAGAGAAAAGTTTAATGCAATCACCAACTATAGTATTAACTACTGATTTTGGTTTGTTTGACCCATATGTTGCAATGATGAAAGGGGTCATTCTAAATATTTGCAATGATGCTAAATTGATAGACATGACTCATACCATTGAGCCACATAACATCAAGCAAGCCGCTTATATTTTGGCTAATTCAATCAAATTCTTCCCAGAAGGTACAGTATTTGTTACTGTAGTTGATCCGGGTGTTGGTTCCGAAAGGCAACCAATTGCTATTAAAGCAGCGAATAGATACTTTGTAGCTCCTAATAATGGTGTATTAAGCTATATCGTTAACGAGCATTTCGTTGAAGAATCTGTTTTATTAGATAAAAAAGAGTATTTCCTTGAAAATGTAAGCAAAACATTTCACGGGAGAGATATTTTTGCTCCTACATCTGCTCATGTTGCAGCAGGTAAAGAACTCCACCAAGTAGGTTCTCATATTGAAATAAATAAATTAGTTACCTTGGCAAAACCTAGACTCTTTATGGATGATAATTCGCTTACTGGTGAAATTGTACATATAGACAGATTTGGCAACTTAATTACTAATCTGAAAGACAATATGATTACTGAAGCAGAGCTAAATGAGATTGTCTTTACGGTTGGAGATACTGAAATAATTGGCTTAAAAGAAAAGTTTGCTGATGTAGCTGAAAAAGAAGCATTAGTCTATACTGGTTCTAATAGCTTTTTAGAAATTGCAGTAAGAAATGCTAATGCAGAGCAAATACTAAATGCAAAAATTGGTGATAATGTAAAAGTCTTACTCAGTGGCAAATAGGTTTCCCATAAATATTATACATTAAGTGAAAAGCCGTGATATGCACATCGCATTCACGGCTTTTTCTTTATAGTTGTTGTAGCATTTTTCTTGCTTTAGGTATATGCCTGCTTTTTGGATAGACAGCCAATACATTTTTATATGCTTTTTTTGCTTCATCTATTTTGCCTAGTTTCATATTTGCTTCTGCTATCTGAATTTGAGCATCATCTTTATACATATTCTCGGATAATGAGCATACTGTATCAAAGTATTCAATAGATTTCTCATATTTTTTCAAATGATAATATGACATAGCTATTTTATAATTGGCTTCAGATTTTATATTGTTTTTACTTATTTCCTTGATTGCTTCCGTATATGCTTCTATTGCATCATTATAATTACCTTTGTTGTAAAATTGCTCTGCCAATTCTAACTTTTGCATATTTTCGGAATGCTTAGATACCTCTACAGATTTAACTTTTGAATCTGCTATATTTTCATCAGAATGTATGATATTATTAGTTTCTTGCTTTTTTGTCTCAGCTGGTTTTGCATCTTTGGCGATAAAAGTTTCTTTTCTACTGTTAAGAGCAATCACCTGCCCCCTAAGAAATTTTAGTTCTTCTTCTATCTGATTGACTTTTGTTTTAAGTTTGTCATGTTTGTTTTCTAAGCCATTAAACTGCTCTTTGAAAGTTAACAGTTTTCTGCTATTACCGTCAATATTTTCATCTTGCATTTCATCTTTAGAAGGCACACCAGCTATAGCTAACTCTTTAGATTCATTAGGATTAGAATCAGCCTGAATAATAGTTGTCGCTTTTTGAGACTCTGTTGTTTTTGTTTTTGGAATCTGTTTGCTTGCAATTATTTTCTTTTCAAAATCAGCAATTTTTGATATCTGATCCTCTCTATCATTTTGTTTCAGCTCTGATATATTTTCTTCAGGCAAGTCCATATTATTACCTGTTATTTTATCTCTCAAATATGATTGACTTTCTAGACCATTTCTTATGCTGGTCATAGGAGCACAAGAACTCAAGAAACTTGTAACTACGGTAAACATGGCTAATACTGTAATACTTGACAATTTTAGCCACCGTCTGCTCTTCTTGTTTTTATTGTTTAGTGCCATAAGCATGATTATTCCCCCATTTAGTATTATTGTCTTGCCAATGAGTCAAGAATTGCAATAGGTATGCCATAAAAGAAGACAATTTTTTATTATATTTGTCTTTATTGATTTAATGGCACTACAGAGATGAAGATATTACTGATTAATTGGCAAGATATAAAAAACCCTTTTGGTGGTGGTGCAGAAGTGCACATGCACGAAATATTTAAAAGGATAGTCAGTCAGGGACATGAAGTAACTTTATTATGCTGTGAGGTGCCGGGATTTCCCTCCGAAGAGGTAATTGACGGCATTAAAGTAATAAGAAAAGGCAATAGGTCTGTATTCAATTACATAGTAAAAAAAGAATACAAACGCTTAAGTGCAGCAAATCATTATGATATCGTTATAGACGACATTAATAAGATTCCTTTTTATACACCTCAATTTGTAAAAGAACCTTTAATCGCCATTAGTCATCACTTTTTCGGAAAAAGCATTTTTAGAGAAGCTAATGTTTTGTCTGCTTCTTATGTGTATTTAGCAGAAAAATTTGTTGACAAAGTTTATAGTAAAACTCCATTTGCTGTTGTTTCTGAGAGTACTTTGTCCGAGTTTATGGAAAGAGGTTTTGATAAAAAGAATTTTGTTATTATTCCAAATGCCATCGAACATAAGCAGTTCCCCATGAAAATTACTGAAAAGAATGAGAACCCTACGATAACTTACTTTGGCAGATTAAAAAAATATAAAAGTGTAGACCATCTTTTAGAAGCATTTGCTATCGTTAAAAAAACAATTCCAAATGCTCAGCTCGAAATAGTAGGGAAAGGTGATTTTATTGATTATCTTAAAGGTTTGGCAAAGAATCTTAATATTGATGAAGTAACCACATTTTGGGGTTTTGTAACTGAAACACAAAAAGTCGAATTATTATCCCAATCCCATCTTGTTGTAAATACCTCAATGAAAGAAGGCTGGGGCATAACTAACATTGAAGCAAATGCTTGTGGCACACCCTCAATATCTGCAAATGTACCAGGTTTACGTGATTCTGTAAAGCCAGGCTTATCCGGCCTGCTCTATAAATATGGACATATTGATGATTTGGCAGCTTCAATAATTAAGGTAATGACGAATAAGAATCTTTATAAACAATTATCTGCTGGATCTGTGGAATGGGCAAACTCTTTTTCTTGGGATAACTCAGCTCAAATGATGATTGATTACTGCAATAAAGTAATAGCTGATTCAAACAAGTAATGATTGACAATAATACATATTAGATATAAATATTATGATTAATACCGGTATACTCCAAAACGGAGATTTTTATTTAACTATTGCAGAAAATAATAGAACAGAAACAAAAATCAAAGGCTCCAAGTTTATTGCTTCCGTCCAACATGTAAGAACAAAAGAAGAAGCTGAGGCATTTTGGGATTCTAAAAGAGCTGAGTTTTATGATGCTACTCATAATTGCTTTGCTTATAGATTAGGAGCAGATGGTTTAGATTTTAGATATTCTGACGACGGAGAACCTTCTGGCTCTGCTGGTAAACCAATGCTTTTTTCCATTAATAAATTTAATTTGTCTGATGTAGCTGTTGTTGTTACTCGGTACTTTGGTGGCACTAAACTTGGTGTTGGTGGTTTGGCTAGAGCTTACGGCGGTTCTGCTGAGGAGGTACTTAAAATATGTGAAGCTCAGCAAGTATTTAAAATAAAACCTATTAAAGTATTCTGCAGCTACGAAGATATATCTATATGTAAAAAGTTAGTTGAAGAAAATTCCGTTATTTTTGAAGATTATTATACTGATTCAGTCGAATTTCTTGCAAAGGTTCCTTTATCGAGATTTGAACAATTTGTTGCTAAAATTATAGATAAAACTGCAGGAAGAGCAGGAACTCAAATACAAAACAATATTGAAACACTTTATTCAAGAGATTTGTGATGATAGCTATCAATAAAATTGCTGAAATGCAACTTTTCTCTTATCAGCAGAAAGTTGATGGTAAGAAAATAGCGGTTGTGCCTACTATGGGATATTTACACGAAGGCCATTTAAGCCTTATCAAAGAAGCAAAAAAGCACGCCGATATTGTAATTACAACACTATTTGTAAATCCTACACAATTTGCTCCTAACGAAGATTTGGAGAAATATCCGCGCGATTACCAAAGTGATTTTAAAAAGGCTGAGGAAGCCGGTACGGACATATTATTCTGTCCTGACGAACTGGAAATGTACCCTATTGGGTATAACAGTGCTATTTTAGTAAGAGGTGTTACTGATAAATTTGAAGGCGTAAAGCGTCCAACACATTTCTCAGGCGTAGCTACTGTCGTTGCTAAACTATTGAATGCTACGCTGGCAAATATTGCTATTTTTGGTCAAAAAGATTTTCAGCAGACTTTGCTAATAAAGAGATTAGTAAAAGATTTAAACTTTCCTGTTGAGATTATCATAGCTCCAACCATCAGAGAATCTGACGGTTTAGCTATGTCGTCAAGAAATACATATCTAAGCAAAGAGTCTCGAGCAATAGCCTCTTCCCTATTCCATGCATTAGAAGAAGCAAAAGTAGCTATAGGTAAAGGTGAAAGACAACGAAAAATAATTAATTCTATAATGATTAAAACTATCAGAGCAAAACAACAGTTCCAAATAGATTATGTTGCTGCTGCAGATGCAGAAACTCTTGACGAACCTGATGAGTTTTTGGCAGGAGATAAAATCGTCTTACTACTCGCGGTATATCTGGGCAAAACTAGACTTATAGACAATGCGGTGGTAAAAATACCATCAAGTTTGAATGAAAGTAATTTTTGATTGAGATATTGTTAAATAACTTTATAAAATAAGCCGTTGATTTATCAGCGGCTTATTTATAATATTCATTATAGTCTCGTATGTGGGACTATTTTGCTAACTTTCTACTTTCAATGCCAAATACTGATACTGCAACCGCAGCATCTCCTCCCACATTTGTGGTAGTGCGAAGCATATCTAATATCCTATCTACACCCATTATAAGTGCTATTCCTTCTGCCGGTATATTTACAGATTGTAAAATCATAACTAACATAATTATTCCTACTCCGGGCACCGGTGCAGTACCAATCGAAGCTAACACGGCTGTTAGCACTACGGTTAGCTGTTCGGTAATGCTAAGATCTAACCCAAACATCTGAGCAATAAATACGGTGGCAACACCTTGGTATAAAGCAGTACCATCCATGTTAATTGTAGCACCAAGCGGCAATACAAAACCTGATATTTGCTTACTTACTCCCATTTTTTCAACACATTCGAATGTAACAGGTAAAGTTGCAGCTGAAGAGCTAGTACTAAATCCTATTGCCTGAGCATTCCTAATTTCTTTAAAAAATCGTTTTACAGAAAACTTTCCAATAAACTTGACCAGAGATGCGTATACAATAGCATTTTGTAAAAACAAACCAATCACAACGGTAAGTATATACCATATCAAAGTAGATACTATTTCAAAACCAAAATCAGCAATAGTTGCGGCTATTAGTGCAAATACTCCATAAGGCGCTAAAATCATAATAAAATCAACCATTTTTATCATCGTTTCGGATACGCCTGTGAAAAAGTCTATTACCGGTTTTGATTTATCTTTTTCGATAAATGTCAAAGTAATACCAAACATAACAGAAAAGAATACAATCTGTAGCATATTACCACTAGACATAGCTTTGAAAGGATTTTTGGGTACTATGTCAACTATAAAGTCAAGCAAATCAATCTCCATCTCTTGAGCTATATTGCTTGGCTTTTCTGTTTTTATAGAATTTAGCATATTTGATTTGATGTCATCAGACATACGATTACCAGGAGCAATTACATTAGCTAATGACAAACCAAGAGTAATTGCAATGGTAGTAGTAGCAATATAAATTAAAAATGTTTTACCCCCTATCCTACCTAATTTTTTAATGCTATCAAGACTGGCAGCACCTACTATCAATGAGGCAATAACCAGTGGGATAGCCAAAAAACTTAACAATTTAATGAATAAAGAGCCTATAGGCCTAAAAACAGTTGCATAAGTTGATTGCTTAGAAACTTCAGTGATTGTATATGTTTGCTGACTTCCGTCTTTATATTTTACTATAATATTTTGTGGTAGATTATTTGATAATAACCTATAGCAATCTGCAGATTTATCTAAACCGAACTCCTCATTAGCACTGGTCAGTGTAATTTGTTCCCAGTCAGATATGATACTTTCAACTGTCTTATTGTCTACTAGTGACTTTACTACATATATTTCATTATCAACTTTAAATAAAGCTCCCCATAATGCACCTAAGACCAGAGCTATTAATATTTTTATATGTAGTGGTATTTTTGTAAATAATGACATATTATATCTCATCATTCTTCGGTATTATAAAATGAAATTGTGTCCCGTGCCCAAACTGACTTTCCGCCCATATTTTGCCATTATGTTTAGAAACAAACTCTTCACACAGCAACAGACCTAATCCTGTACCTTTTTCACCTGATGTACCGACTGTTGATTTAGTTTCGTGATAATCAAATAGTTTAGTAATTTTATCCTGAGGAATACCGACACCATTATCTTTTACAATAAAGTGCAAATTATCATTTTCTTTCTTTACATCGATTTCAATTAATCCATTTGGATTTGTAAATTTAATTGCATTACTAATTAGATTCCTTAAAACTGTAGCAAGCATATTTACATCAGCATAAAACTCTATCAACTGATCATAATTAGTATAAATATCTATATTTTTCTTTTCAGCATTAATTTGGATTAAATCGATTACGTTCGTAATTACAAAGTCTAAACTGATAATCTGGGGGCTATAAACTATAGAATTAGTTTTAGAGCGCGACCAACTCATAAGATTTTGGAATAGATCATACAATCTATCAGCACTTTCACTAATAGTCGCTATATAACTACGGATATCCTCTCTTGTCATCTCATCAAATGATTTGTCTAATAGCTCTGCGATAGATTTAAATGCAGCAAGCGGATTCCTCATGTCATGAGCAATAATAGAAAAGAATTTATCTTTCTTTTCGCTCATATTTTGAAACTCAGAAACAGATTCTACTAACATCTGATGTTCTGTTTTGTTTCTCACATGTGTATTGACTCTGACTAGTAGCTCTCTGGCTCTAAAAGGTTTAGTTACATAGTCTACCCCTCCTATCTCAAAGCCTTTAAGTAAGCTTGCGTGATCGTTTTTAGCGGTTAGAAATATAACTGGAATATCTTTGTATCTATCAATTTCTTTGATTTTAGAACAAAGTGTAAATCCATCCATTTCAGGCATCATCACATCTAAGAGAATTAAGTCAAAATTATTATTATTAACTAATTCAAGCGCCGTAGTACCATCAAGAGCATACGCGATTCTATAGCCTTCTTCTCTAAGTATATTTCCAACTACTTGAATATTTTTGGGCACATCATCAACAATCAATATCAAAGGAGAATTATTATTATTCATATCGTAATACTTGTATTTTTTAAATTATTAAGCCTAGGTAAATTAACTAATTTTCAAGATATATACAACTACAATTTACTACAAAAGAGCGAACTATTTATATACGATAGGGGTATATATAGTATATTGCACTGTACTGTAAAGATAATATTTCTTATCTTTGTAATTCGTAGTTAAATAAATGGGACTAAAATATGTGTGGAATAATTGGATATATTGGTAAGAGAGTAGCTTCTCACGTTTTGATTAGTGGTCTAAAAAGAATGGAATATAGGGGCTATGATTCTGCCGGTATCGCTCTACTTGAAAACAATGTAATTGAAACTATAAAGAAAAAAGGCAAGGTATCAGATTTAGAAAAAGAATTTGATCCTAATGATTATAGTGCTACTATTGGCATTGCACATACAAGATGGGCAACTCATGGATTCCCAAATGATATTAATGCTCACCCTCACTCAGACAATTCCGGTAATATTTCAATAGTGCACAATGGCATCATTGAAAATTATAACATACTTAAACAAAAACTGGTTTCTGAAGGTTTTACTTTTAAATCTGATACTGATTCCGAAGTTTTAGCTGCCTTTATTGGAATGCTTTATTCTAAATTAGGCAATATCGAAGAAGCTGTCCGATTAGCTCTTGCCGAAGTTACAGGAACTTTTGGTATTATAGTAATGTGCCAGGACTGTCCTTCTAAAATGATTACTGCACGTAGAGGTTCGCCAATAGTAATCGGTATCGGTCATGACGAATACATAATAGCTTCGGATGCCGCAGCCATAATTCAATACACTAAAAATGTTATTTATCTCTCTGATAACGAGATGGCTATCATTAACGGCACAGGTATCAACACCAAAACTATAGATAACAAAGCGACTAAGAATAGTATCCATGAAATAGAATTAGACTTATCTCAAATCGAAAAAAGTGGCTATCCACACTTTATGCTTAAAGAAATATTTGAACAACCACATACTATTCAAGATGCTTTCAGAGGCAGGCTACTTGTCGAAGAAGGTAATGTAAAAGTTGGCGGTCTTAGACATGTAGTTGAAAAAATACGATCTGCTAAAAGAATAATTATTACAGCCTGTGGCACTTCATGGCACGCTGGCTTAGTTGCCGAATATATTATCGAGCAACTTGCGCAAGTTCCTGTAGAAGTGGAATACGCATCTGAATTTAGATACAGAAATCCTGTAATCTCAGAAGATGATGTTTTATTTGCAATTTCTCAAAGTGGAGAAACAGCAGATACATTAGCAGCCGTGGTGGAAGCTAAACGTAAAGGTGCTTTGACTCTTGGGATAGTTAATGCGGTTGGTAGCCAGATAGCCAGGGAAACTGAGGCTGGGATTTATATACATGCCGGACCTGAGATAGGTGTTGCATCTACTAAAGCTTTTACTTCTCAAATCGCCACATTGACTTTATTTGGGTTGTTTTTAGGTAGAATGAAAAACTTATCCTTTAGTGAAGGTAAAAAGATAGCTGAGGAAATAACAAAACTGCCAGAAAAAATACAGCATATACTTGATCAAGCTGACAAAATCAAGACAATCGCTAAGCAATATGCCAAAGCAAAAAATTTCTTATACTTGGGCAGGGGTGTAAATTATCCTGTGGCTTTAGAAGGGGCTCTTAAGTTAAAAGAGATTTCTTACATCCATGCAGAAGGTTACCCTGCTGCTGAAATGAAACACGGACCAATTGCACTCATAGATAAAAATATGCCGGTTGTATTTATCGCTACACAAGATGAAATATATGACAAAATCATCAATAACATAGAAGTTGTTAAAGCTAGAGAAGGCAAAATAATTGTTGTAGCAACTGAAGGTGATGAAAATATCAAAAATTATGCTAATCACGTTATCTATATACCTGAAACTTTACCAATTTTAACTCCAATTCTTTCAGTAATTCCATTGCAATTACTGGCTTATTATATTGCTGTTGAATTGGACTCTAATGTAGACCAACCTCGTAATTTAGCTAAAAGTGTGACTGTAGAATAATATCAGTAAAGAGGGCAAGTTCTATTGATTTGTCCTCTTTCTATTATATCAGTTTTCAGATTTATAAAAGTATCCGTCTATAAATGCTTTCCAAACAGTCTTAAACTCATCTATCGACTTGCATTTTTTCACCCAGCTAATTAAGTAAGCAAATGGCCTTATCAGACTTACGAATAACTCTCCGTGCATTCTGTCTATTGCAATTATATTTCTAACCATATAGTAGCTTTTCCAGTTCAAAGAAATATCTACTTTTGGAACAGGTAGCTTCCTTTGTAGTTTGGCATCACGCACTAAAATACATTTAGCTCCTGCTTTGACTAAGCGAATCATATAGTCAGTATCATCTGCAAATATGAAAAACTTTTTTTCGGGCAAGCCTATTTTTTCTACATAAGATGCATGAAATAATGGCCCTTCAAAAGTAATTCCCTCAGCTTCTACATATTCATCTTGCAAATCTTCATCACTAATAACACCTTCCCAAATACTGGAAAAAGGATTAGAAAGATTGAGTTTTATTACATCATTATAAAATATTCCTCCTTCTGAAGCATATCTTAATGGAGCTCTAACTAAATCATCACCTTTTGGAATTAACAGTTTTTCTAAACATTTTGGCTCAGGAACTACATCATCATCCATTGTCCAAATCCATTTTGCATTTGTTTTAGATGCAGCTTGAATGCCTGCGTACTGTCCACCTGAAGAGCCTACATTGTCTTGATTGATTACTGTCAATCCGGATTGCTCTTGCAACCATTCATATGTTCCATCGGATGATCCATTATTTACAACAATTATATGTTGGATAGGATATGTCTGGGATTGAATCCCGTACAAAACTTCTTTCAAAAGTTCAATTCGATTATATGTTATAAGCACTACAACAACTGTATCTGTCATTTTATTTTCTCTATATCAAATTCATATAATTTACCAAGTTGCCCTTCTAAAATATCTTTGTGAAAAACATCTAAAGCACTTTTATGCGATGGCAGAGGTAGTAAGTTTCTAGCTTCCTCTAATGTGCACCATTTATACTCAGTGTGTTCTTCAGATAATTTTATTTGCAAGCTGTTATTTACAATTGTACCAAAACAAGGCGCCAAACCTATTGCATCTTTATTAATATCGTAATACTGAGAAATATATGGAATATTCCATCCTTGTGTCACAACTAAACCTGTTTCTTCTGTGATTTCTCGCAGAGCCGTTTCTATTGCTGTTTCTCCAAGTTCTATAGTACCTGTAATAACTTGCCAGACATTTGGATAGATTTTATTTCGAGGTGAGCGTTTTAATAACAGATGTTTATAAAAGTTATTAACATTATCATATTTAGCCACATGAAATTGAATAGTATTAGATATGATTTTTGGCATTTTGTTAAGATTTTATTAGTTTATATAATTGGAGAAATAATGTTATATAATTAAATAAGTTTATATGACAGAGTTCCTACAATCTTTCTATTTAAAATTCAAAATACAGTAAACAAAAAATATGAAATACATAATTACTTGTTTAGTTTCCTTATTGATATCCAATATAAGCATTAGTTTTGCAAATACCAAGATTGATAGCTTGTATGATAATCTTCACAATTCTAACACTTTTGAAGATAAACTTGATATATATATCGAGTTATTTAAAATCATATCACCTTCAAACTCTGAAGAAGCATATATCATATACAAAGAAGCAATTAACGAAATAAGTAAAGCCAAAAATCCGAAATATCGTGCTATTTTAGACTTAGAGTATGCAATATTTCAAAAAAAAGTAGGCAATTATTTACCGGCATTTACTAGTCTTAAAAAAGCTTATGATATTTTTAACGAAAACAATATGATAGAAAAAGAGACAATTACTGAATACCATATAAGTAATCTTTTTATTGATTTAGAATCTTATGACAACGGCTTTAAGTATGCTTTTAAAGGGTTAGAGACTGCAAAACACCTCAATAACAAAGAATTAGAATTAAAATTTTGCTTCACTATTTCTAAGATATTTTGGAATACTCAACAGTATAATAAAGCTATTGATTACATCAACCTTGCATATAATTTGGCAGAAGAGTTAAATAATTTGAAATATCTAGCTTTTTCTGCAAATAATAAAGCTTTAATTTATGCTGAGATGCAGGACTATGATTCTGCAAGAACCAATTTTGATAATTCACTAAGCCTTTTAAAATCTCTAAATATGAATAGTCTTATCGCAAGAACTAAGTTTAATGTTGCAGACTCATATGTAAAGCAAAATAAATATGATTTAGCCTTAAAATCACTTACTGACTGCATCCCGGAAATACTAAATTCTGAAGATAATCATTTGAAAATAAATACTACTCTAAAATTGTGTAACATTTTCACTCATAAACAAATGCAAGATTCTGCAGAATACTACTTTAATCTTGCAAAAACATTTACCAACACAAGTATCGAAACTGATATGAGACTATTGTTTTTAGAGACTAATTATCTACTTTTCAAATCTCAAAATAAGTTTGCTGAGGCTGATGCTATACTACTGAATAAATGTAATCTAAAAGATTCTATTAATAAAGCAAAACAAATAGAATCTATAAAGAAGTTGAATTTATTAACTGAGTTACATAATACTGAAAAAACTCTCGTGCTAAACAAAAGTGAAGAATCTACTCAGAAAAAGGTTGAAACGTTTCTTATTGTTATAGCTATTCTTAGTATGCTGGTTGCTTTTTTACTATTTAGAAGATACCAAAGAAATCAGCATGAAAACAACCTAATGGAGATTAAAAATAAAGAGATATCCACACAAAAATCTGAACTAGAAGCTATAAACAATGAACTTACTTCAAATAAAAACAAGTTGACTGCAATCTTGAATAATGCCATTGTTGCTATTTGCATTTTCGATACAAATGGGAATATCAAATATATAAATACAACATGGAGTCAAATGTTTGGTTACTCAGAGCAAGAGATAAACCAACTACATTATAAAAACCTAGTAAATTCAGAAGACTTGTTTAAAACTGATTACCTCTTTAAAAGTCTGGTAGAAGGAAAACAAAACGATTACCACTATGAAAACAGATATCTCAATAAACGTGGTGAATTGTTTTGGGGAGATGTTTCTGCGTCAGTACTAAAAGACAACAATGATAAACCTGAAGCTGTGATAGCTGTAATTACCAATATTACGCAAAGAAAAACACACCAAGAGGATATACAGAATAAAAATAAATTTTTAGAAACTTTAGTTGAGGATATTCCTAATCCTCTTTATTATAAAGACACAAATGGTATATATTTAGGTTGTAATAAACATTATCAAAAATTCTTTAATCTAAATAAAGAAGATATAATTGGTAAATCTGTTCATGATTTACTTCCTCAAGAAGAAGCAGATATGTTTGAAAAATTAGATATGGAGCTCCAAAAGAATCCCGGAATTAGATCTATAGAATCAGTAATGAATTTACAGAATTTCGAACGCATTTGCATCGTTAACAAAGCTACCTTTTACAACAATGATTCGACTGTTGGAGGCATAATTGGTGTATTAAACGATATTACAGATATAAGACATGCCGAACAAAAATTAAAAGAATCAGAGCATAAATTAAAAGATGCCAACGCTTCTAAAGATAAGTTTTTCTCCATTATTGCTCATGACTTAAAAAACCCTTTGCAAGAAATACTTCTGGCTACTCACATGATTATTAAAAATAATCAACGAGGTGAAACTCAAAATTTAGATAATAATATTAAACACATACATAGTAGCATTTCTCATGTAACTGAGCTTTTGCAGAATTTGCTGCAATGGTCAAGAAGTCAGAGTGGTACTATTAACTTCAATCCTGACTATAACGATATGCATTACATTGTGGGCAAAGTTTCTAAGCTATTAAGCACTAAAGTCATGAAGAAACAAATTGAATTGGTTAACAACATTGACGAAGATCTTGTATGCTACTGCGATGCTAATATGATTGAAACAGTCATTAGAAATCTTGTTTCAAATGCACTTAAATTTACTCAAGAAGAAGGCAGAATAGAAATTAATTCTTTTGAAAAAGACAATATTACTACAATAGAAGTTAAGGATAATGGTATTGGTATTTCCAAAGAAGATATACAAAAACTATTCAGAATTGATGTGCATCATACCACAATTGGAGTTCAAAAAGAAGAAGGTACAGGTTTAGGCCTGATACTGTGCAAAGAATTTGTAGAAAAAAATGATGGTACAATCTGGGTAGAAAGCAAATCTGAAGAAGGCAGTAGTTTTAAATTTACATTGCCCAACGCTCATTTGACTTAAAATCGGTTTAAAAACTCCAGTAGTTTTTTGAAATCATTTTCCCAGATATATTTCTGAGATGCATCTACGGCTAACTTCGACTTTTCTTCAAAATTAGATTTAGTAATTTGCAAAATATTTTCTTTAATATTATTTACATTTTCACAATTTACAACCCACCCGGCACCTGTTTCTTCAATTATTCTCTTTAATGGTCTATTTTCAGATACAATGATTGGTCTTTTCGATGCGAAATAGTCAAATATTTTATTATGGATAGTATATTGATTAAAATCACTTATTTGATAAGGGATAACTCCAATTGTAGATTTAGAGATTATTTCTGCAAGTTCTTCGTGTTGATATCTACCAAAAAATGTCACCTTATTACTATGGACAGAATTCTCTGCTATCTCTTTCAAATCAGGCAAGCAATGTCCCCCTCCTGCCAATACAAATCTCAGAGAATCATTATAATCACAAGCCAAAAGAAATCCTTTAAGAAACTTGGAAACATCTTTTTCAGAAGTCAAATGTCCATGATGCAAAAATATAATATTTTCTGTATTTGATAAATTTGTTGGGTTATGCCAATCTTTCAGTGGAGTGTTATGCACAACTATACATTGAGAAGAATTATAGTTATACACAGAGTTTAATCTTTCTATTTGCTCATCACATACAGTAATTACACCATCTAAGTATGCTAAACTCTGCTTTTCTATTCTATCAGGCAGTTTATAATTATGCACTAGATATTTTAATATAGGATTTGAGTTATACTCTTTCCAATCACGCATAGCAGCGGGATAATTTTCTGCCATATCCATAATTATAGGAATGTTATACTTCTTAGCTGCTTTGCCAGCTTGGACTCCTAGTATTATTTCCCGAACTATTATTAAGTCAGGATTTATTCGTTCAACTGCCTCATTTATAGCATTTGTCCATATTGGATTATATATTAGCGGAAGGCTTAATAAAGGATGTTTATTATAACCAACTCTATAGACATTAACTCCATTAACTACTTCCTGCTTTTCATACCCTTTCTTCCATCTTGAAAGAAAGTGAACACTGTGCCCACTTTCAACTAAGCTATTACAAACTTTCTCAGCCCTTACGTCCCATGGATAGGCCTTATCCCATATATATAATATATTTTTCACTTCTATAAAATAACCTTTACCACAACAAAGCCTAACACTAACAATACTACAAAAGCCAATGACAGTTTATCAAAGTATTTTTCGATGAAGTCTTTTATTTTTGGTCCTGCAAACCAAAACAAAGAAGCTACAATAAAAAATCTGGCTGCTCTACCTAATGAAGAGACACCTATAAAATAGGCTAAATCCATGTGCGTAGCACCAGCTGAAATTGTTGCAATTTTGTATGGTATTGGAGAAAACGCGGCGGCTGCTAAAAAGCCAATACCAACGTCTCCTTGGAATTTTGATTGCAATAGTGCCCATTGCTCTTGCGCATGATAAAAATTGACTATAGGCATACCTATTGAGTCCATTAGGGCATAACCTATATAGTAACCGAAGACACCACCAATCACAGAACCTAATGTACACCATAAAGCTGCCTTATACGATTTCTTTGGCATTGCAACAGCTATTGCGATTAGAAGTACATCAGGAGGAATTAGGAAGAAAGAAGACTCTGCAAATGCCAATAAAAATATAGCTAACATTGCATATTTTTTTTCTGCAAAACTTTCAGTCCATTCTTTAGCTTTTCTAAGCCAATTTATTAGAAAATTCAATTATTTGTCCTCTGCTTTATATCTATTTATTTGACCATACGCCTATATTATAGAACTTTTCTCTTCTTCGGTTCACTAATTTTTCTATACTTTTGCTTTTTAATACTTTCAGTTCTTCTTTTAGGACAGAACTTAAGTTATTGTACATTAGCTCGGTATTTCTATGTGCTCCACCTACAGGTTCGTCAACTATTCGATCTATAATTGATTGTTCTAATAAATCCTTAGCAGTTAATTTAAGAGCTTCAGCTGCTTGCTCTTTATAGTCCCAACTTCTCCATAAAATACTGGAACAAGATTCAGGAGAAATTACTGAATACCATGAGTTTTCAAGCATTAATATTCTGTCGCCCACTCCTATGCCTATAGCACCACCTGAAGCCCCTTCTCCTATTATGACAATAATAACAGGGACTTTAAGTGAGCTCATTTGCATTAGATTTGCGGCAATCGCCTCAGCTTGTCCACGCTCTTCAGCTTCTAATCCCGGGAAAGCTCCGGGAGTATCAAGTAATGTAATAATAGGTCTGTTAAATTTTTCTGCCATAGCAAATAATCTATTTGCTTTTCTGTATCCTTCCGGATTTGGCATACCAAAATTTCTATAAAGATTTGATTTTGTATCTCTTCCTTTCTGATGCCCTACGACCATCACTGGTTCTTCACCGAGATATGCCATTCCACTAATAATTGCAGGGTCGTCTTTAAATTTTCTGTCGCCGTGTAACTCTTGAAATCCGGAAAAGATATTAGAAATGTAATCTGAAGTAATTGGTCTTTCCGGGTGACGAGCTAACTGGACTCTTTGCCATCTTGTAAGATTTTTATAGATATCTACACGCAAATCTTCGACTTTAGATTCAAGTTTCGTTATCTCTTCGCTGATATCCAACTCTTCACTCAGAGCTTTCATTTCTTCAATTTTTTTCTCGAGTTCAAAGATTGGTTTTTCAAACTCTAATATCATTTTAGCCATTATCTTCTAAATAGTATTTTGAACAATATTTCTAAATCTAAGTAAAAATTGTAGTTCTGCAAATAATAGTTATTCAAATTTGAAAATGTATTTTTAGAATTATTTGTACTTCCCGAGAGATCCAATAGTGTAAATATTCCTGGCTTACACCCTTGCTCTTTTGTATTGTCACTACTAATAATTCCTATTATAGACTTTTTACTAATGAATACTTCAAATAATTCTTTATATCTCTTTGTACCATATTTCGCAATATAAACAGGAGCTAATATCGTAATAAAAAGAAGCGAGAAAAATACATCATAACTACGTTTGAAGAATTTAAATCTGGGAATCATCAATTTATTTTGTGGTACATCAGGGCTGGTGCCAGTGATATCACTAATAAGTCTGGAATATACTAAATCTTCATACTCATGTGCAATATGGAAACGCACATTTTGAGTAGATATTTTGGGAAGTATATTCATAATTGTACTTCTTGAGATTCGTTTTTCAGTGATAATAATCTCATTGATTTTGTAGTCTCTCACTATCTTATCTAGATTATCAAAACTACCGAGAAAATTATTTACTGTAGCCTTACCTTCAGCATTATCTGTAGCAATAATTCCTTCGATAACTAACTGTTCAGGATTTGATTTTTGCAAATCTGAAACTAATGATTCGGTATGAGCATTTTGTCCTACAAAAGCTATATGACGAATAGACTTTTTCCCAAATACACGCCTGATAGTCAAACCGATTATTCTGGATAATGTAGCAAATATGGTAGCAAATCCAACTGTAAGTAAGAGTATACCTCTGCTGGTATAGTCAAACTCTTTAAACAGATATGTCAAAGACGACAAAATAAAGAAACTTACCATTAAGCCATAAAATGCTTTTGCAATACTGTATTTTCTTTCAAAATACCCACCTACAGAAAATATTGACACTAATATTACAAAACTAAAAAGTATAAAAATAAAAGGATATGTAATATCCAATAAGCCCAAAAAAGCACCGGTTCTTATTTTTGTTGCAAGCATTAACGACGCATTTATAGAAATACAATCAGTAATGATATAGAATAAATCATGTTTATATTTGTTAAGATAAGCTACTGTAGCTCTGACATAAATACCTAATCTTAGAAACTTCAAAAGAACTGCAGATTTACCAAAATGCTTTCTTGCAAATATTTCCATAGCTTCGTAGAAGTGTTTAACTTCGTTTATGGAACTTCTTTTTGTACTTTCACCTTTGTAATGGATTATTGTTGTTGTGTGATTATAAGCAATCTTCAAACCTTCTTTCTGAACTCGAAAGCACAAATCTAAATCTTCACCATACATAAAAAATTCTGGATCAAAACCATTGACTTTCTTTATTATATCTGCTCGAGAAAACATAAATGCTCCAATAACAGCATCTATATAATAAGTTTCATCGATGGAGCGAAAGGTCTGATTATATCTTGCAAAGAATTTTGAATTAGGGAAAAGTTTTTGGAAACCGAATAATTTAGAAAATGCTGCCCATGGAGTTGGGAACCCTCTCCTGCAAGCTAATTGAAATGTTCCGTCACCATTTAGTACTTTACAACCTGAGATACCGATTTGAGGATTTGTTTCCATATACTTAAACATAACATCCAAAGTGTCTTCGTTTAACACGGTATCTGGATTCAAAATCAAAATATATTTGCCGTTTGAAACTTCAAAACCAAGATTATTGGCTCTTCCAAAGCCTAAATTTTCCTTTGAGGCAATGAATCTAACTTCGGGGTACAGCGGCTTTAAAAACTCTACAGAGCCGTCTTGCGAGTCATTATCCACTACAATAGTTTCTACACTCAATATCTTCGACGCAGCTCTTATAGACTCTAAACACTGCTTCAAAAAATCTTTTACATTATAGTTTACTATAACTATTGATATGTCGCACTGATAACTCAAAATATAGACTATCCCGACTATTTATTTACTAAGAAACTTTTTTTGTGCATTCTTAATTTCCATACCATAAAAATTGCTTCGTAAATAATACTTTTATTCATTTTAGAAACACCATTTAATCTATCTGTAAATATTATAGATATTTCTTTGATTTTGAATTTATTTACCCACATACGATAATTCATCTCTATTTGGAAGCTGTATCCATTGGAATGAATATCATCTAAATTTATTTGCTTTAGAGCAGAGGCACGAAAACATTTAAAACCTCCCGTTGCATCCATGATAGGCATACGGGTGACAAGTCTGGTATATACACTTGCGCCATAACTGAGTATTAGTCTGGTTAAAGGCCAATTTTCTACATTAAAACCTTTAATATATCTGGAACCTATAACTAAGTCCTGATTGTTCTTTTCTAATTCTTCGAGCAACCTAGGTACATCTTTAGGGTTATGCGAAAAATCCGCATCCATCTCGAATATTGCTTCAAAACCATGTTCCAAACAATATTTAAAACCTTCGCAATATGCAGTGCCAAGACCTAATTTGCCGGGTCTTACTTTCAAATGTATATTTTTGTTTGTCTCCATCATATTTCTCACTACCTCAGCAGTGCCATCTGGAGAGTTATCATCAACAACCAACACATTTATGTTTTCAACAGTACTTAATACCGCATTAACTATACTTTCTACATTTTCAACTTCATTATAAGTTGGTATTACAACAATGGATTTCATATCAAATTCCTAAGCTTGTCCATGCAGTTTGAACATGATAAAGACAGTTCTAATTATTATTTCTATATCAAGTTTCAAAGACATATTTTCTATATAGTAAAAATCGTCTTTTAACCTATTTTTTATCTCTTCTACATTAAGTTCGTGAGCAGTATATTTTACCTGCCACCATCCCGTTATGCCGGGTCTGACTTTCAGTCTACGTTTATAGTAGCTGACTTCTTTTGAAAACTCTTCTACATATTTAGGCTGTTCAGGTCTGGGCCCAACAACACTCATATTACCAATCAGTACATTAAGGAACTGTGGTACTTCATCCAGATGTGTTTTTCTTGTAAACCATCCGAACTTAGTAACTCTGGGATCGTTAACTGATGTCCACTGCTGTTTTTGCTTGTCGGCATTAGTTACCATAGATCTAAATTTATATATCTTAAATATTTTCCCATCTTTTCCAACCCTTGGCTGAGTATAGAAAATTGGACCTTTAGATTCTAATTTGATTATAATTGCGACAAGTGCCCACACAGGAAAACCTATTATTATTATAGCTAAGCTAAACGTAATATCAAAAATACGTTTTATTACTTCTTGCCAAGGTTTAAGTAACTGCGTACTAACTTCTATCAATGGGATACCATATAAATTTTGTGCTCTTGTTTGACCTGTAAATATGTCGTACAAATCCGGTTCAATATTTACTTTCAAATTATTATCAGCACATTGGGAAACTATCTCTACCAACAAACTATGTTTAGGTTTCACCGTAGAAATTATTACCTCTGAAGGTTGATAGGTATCTATAACTTTCTGAAGATCATTGACTTTGCCAAGCATTGGAATGGAGTTGTCACCCTCTTTTTGCCATATTTCATATTCAGCTTCTGATGTTAGAACAATTCCTAACGACCTATATCCCCATGATTTTGAAGTTTTAGTCTTTCCGTAAAACTCTGCTGCTTTTTTATAAGTACCAATGATTACGGTAGGTATAGAAATAAGTTCTTTTATTCTGAATTTTTTTTGTAAATATCTAGATATTAATCGGCCTAGAAATATAGTTGATAAGAAAAGTCCATAATAAAGTATCAAATGCATTTTTGGAGTACTTCCTGCGTCGAGCAATATAGGAAGCAGAAGAATCAGAAATCCAAAAAACGAAACTCGTACTAAAGAATATAACTCATCAAAAGGTGATTTCTCATACCAATTTCGATACTGCCCTGTAAAAAAGAACACCCCTAGCCAATATAAAACCATAGCAATAGCTACTAGAAAAATGTATTCGACAGGTATAGAAAATGAGTCTCCTTTCTGCTCTATCTTAAAATTGATAAAGTAAGAAAAGCACAAAATAAACCATATAACGATACCTATCACATCTAAAAATAGTTGCAATAGGAATGGGAATATTTTTGATTTTATTAGATTCTTTATTCTACTCATTTTCTATTTTCTTATATTTTAAAATCCCGGCTCCAAATAGCTTCATGTTTTCTGGTAATAAATTTTACTATTGCTAACATAAATCCAATATTCATTGAAACAAAAAACAAAGGCACTTTGAACAATATATTATTGAAACTTGTTTTTTCTAAAAGCCAACCTATCGAAGCTAATAAATATAAACATATTTGAGGATATAATATATATTTCGATATAGTATTGTCAAAATCTAGAAACAAACTTAATAAAAATACTATTACCAAAAAAACAGGCGAAAACCATCTTAATACTTTATGCGACCATAAGAAAAAAGATTCCGGCTGTCTTAATGGGTTAAGTAACGACACGGCTTCCTTCACAGTAGCAAGACCACCCGCAGAAACTCGCACTCTTCTGCCAAACTCGTCATCTAATGATTTTTCTCTGACTTCGTAAACTATTGCAGATCTATCAAAAATAGCTCTCTTTCCTGCTTTCAAAGTATCTAAAATAGGCATATAATCATCACAGATCTGCATATTTGGGAGAGGCTTATATATTTCTCGTCTTATGCCATAAAAGGCACCTAAGCTGTTTACAGTTGAATATATCTCAGATTCTGAACTTCTCAAAAATATTTCATAAGTTTGATACAGCTTTTCTCCTTTACCACCGGTATCTTCAGTATCTTCTCCAATGGAATCCATTTTACAAATTGCAGCCCCTACCTTGTCATCAGCAAAATTAGACATTAATTCGTTTAGCCCATTAGTATCAATCCTGCAATCAGCATCCATAAAACAAATAATTTCATTCTTTGCGTAAGGAACAGTTTGATTTAATACTTTATTTTTTCCGGATCTTCCATATTCGAATAGCTGTATTCTACTATCTTTTTTGATTATTTCATTTACTATTTCAGCTGTTCTATCAGATGAACCATCAGACCCTACTAATATCTCAATTTTTTCTTTGGGATAGTCCACATTCAACAAAGATTGTATGCAGTCTTCTATTAGTCTCTCTTCATTATATGCAGAAATAACTACAGAAACCGTAGGCTTACATCCCAAGTCTTTGTTGATTCCCTTTTTATAGATAAGTTTTATAGCTAATAAATAAAATGGATAAAGCAAATAGCTATGCACAACTGGATATATAAAAAGAGTTATCAGTAATATATTTGTTTCAAACGACATTAGAATTCGTATAACCTCATGATTATTTTAAACAAATGTTTATAATCATATCCATCAGGTCTATAAGAATATTGAAACTTAACATTTAATGCTCTTGTGAGCTCATATCCCATTGATAAATCTAAAGCTACTTGTTTCTGCAAATCACCGTCTAAAAATTCTACTGTTTCGGAATCTTCCGGTCTTCTGGTCTGCAACGGATCACCACCAACGTTTAGTAGCAGTTCACCTTCTTCGTCATAGAGATTTGCACCATGCCTGATAAAACTAATTTTAATCTCTAAAGGATATCTATTTGTCCACCAATAACGTATATGCCCAATCCATGCATCAGAATTGGGTAAAATAATCGAACCATACATTAGACCATCATTAGTATAAGAGTTTTCTCTATTGAAGTGCGTATATGTATATGGTTCTACTCTGGAATACTCAACTCCAAAATCAATATCATGATTTATAGAAGCCATCCCTGATAGATTCCATGAACTTTTATTAGACCAATAACCAGTACCTATTTTGCCAATTATTATATCATCTAAAAGATATGCTCCTTTTAGCTGAAAACCTGGAAATGGTCTTACAGTAAAGTCCAAGCCCATAATTGAGTTATCCCTATCTCTAAGAGCATGCTCCAGTGATTTATAGAAGCTGAGTGGATTGAAATAAGCTAAATCAGTAGGTCTGTCTGAGTAAGTAATATTTTCCCAAAAGGAAATTTCACCCCAACTCGGTCTATAAGAAAATTTATGCTGAGCAACATATTTTTGTGGAATTTCTGCGTTAAAACCAGCTTCTACAGAATTTTTCCCTAATCCTAATAGAGAACCATGCAGAAATCTATATTCAAAATTTGTAAATTTTGCTCCTAATGTAATTGCATCAAAATCAGGAGATTGGTCAGAAATGAATAAGTTTTGGTATAAACCCGAACCTGACAGCCTGGTTTCTCTTCCAATACTAGCGCGGAACCATGAATATTCTATAGCTACATGCGATTGTGTAAAATCAAAATCACTATTTAAATCAGCAAATTTTACGTTTTTACTCAATTTGGAATCATGTAATGCCAAATTTTTATCCCCGGAAACTACAACGCCATTAGTAACTTGAAGCATATAACCAACGTGTTCACCAATAGAACCTGATAAATTAAATCCAAGATTGCCTAAAGCAACATGTTCGTCATCAGGAGCAGTACCCTGCCAGTACTCAATAGAGGCAAGTGGCTTCCATAATACTGTATTGGATGAATCAGCATACTTATATAAATATTTTTCTCTTTCTGAAAATAGTTGGCTGAAGAATAGTTCAGTTGTGTCAGTTTGACTCGGAATAAGATTAGCAGAATGGTGTTTATTGTCGACGCAGAATTCTTGTTTATACTGATTTACAATAGACATTTCAGTTTCAGACAAACTTTGTTTCTCGATTACAATCAGTGCATTCTGAATATCTTTTTTACTCCACGGTATCTCTGCTAAAGAGTAATGAGGCAAATATCCTTTAGTTTCAGCCCTAAGTAGAAAAGCATATACGGGATGATATGCCGGTATATGCTCTACTTGTGCATGCAAAGATATTGCACAAAAAAGATATATTAAAATAAGTTTTATTTTCATTCTAATTTTTAAAGACTGTTATTAAAAGAGATAACAAACCACCTAAAGAACCTACAATACCTGCTATCAGACCATATTTTTGGAATTCTGTTCCGGGAGGATAATCCGGTTGCCTTGGCACATAGATTTTATCTCCGTCAAAAATATAAAGTTCATCATCATCGCCTTCCACCCAGATATTATTCTTACCTCTAATTACTCGTGCGCGATCATCGTCTGCTCCTTGAGCGTATCCGCCGGCTCGTTCCACGTACCAAGCAAGATTTCTATTTTCTTCGAATGGCACAAATCCCGGTGAGTTTATTTGTCCAAATATATAAATTTGACCCGGGCTTTTGGGGATAATAATTTCATCTCCATCTTTCAGCAAAACATTTTGAGCTTCGTCGTCATTGTCATAAAGTTTTTTTAGATTACACGATACAATTGGTCTTTGCAGTAATATATCAGCGTTGTATCTTACAGTATCTACGAGTAATAAATCACTATATTGAAATAGCTTCATTTTATTTATTTCTACATCAAGTCCACTTGTAGGGCTTCCGCTTTTCCTCATAACATAAGCTAATGGCAAATAAGCTTCATTTGTTATACCACCAGCTTGTTTTATGACATCTTTTATTCTGGTCTTCCCTTTTTCAATTAAGAACACACCGGGAGACTGAACTTCACCTTTAATAAGTATCGAACCATAATTTACATCAGGCATATCTCGTTTTGCAGCATAAATAACTGCACCCGGTAGCAATTCAGGATTAGTGCCTGATATATTTAAAGTTTCATCAATGTTTAGATAGATTTTGTTTTTATTTCCAGGTAATAAAAGGTATACATTGCTAATATCTGCTTCGTCAGTAAGTCCTCCTACAAAAGGTAGAATATCAGAAACTCTATCGCCTCTTTTATATGCCATTTGTACTGATCGTAAAAACTCTCCATTAATAGAAACAGAAGGAAAGCTTGCTTTTTCAAATGGAACGTTTATTATATCCCCTTCTCGAACGTAAGGATTATAATCCACGTTACCTGTAGATTTAGCTCTGATAATATCCACATTTTGACTGATTCCATTTTCACGTATCAAACTAATATTGCGTTCAGAATATACTTTTTCAATAAATTTATCGCTATAATCATTATCTTTGAGAAATCTATCTCTCAGCTTAAACTTTTCATTAGAAGCAACAGTCTGCAAAGAACTTTCTTGCATATTTACTTTATTTGCAACTGCGATAACATCTGAGACTCTATACGAAGCAGGTACAGTTATCATACCCGGATTTTCAATATCACCTCTTACATGAACCATGCATATCCTTGATTGCTTTAGACTTATCCATACTTGTGAGTTTGGAACTTTCTTTGATATAATATCAGATAAATACTGCTTTGCTTCAGCAAGCGTCTTTTCTCGCAAATCAATTTGTCCAATTTCGGGAATAATAATAGTCATATCAGGAGATATAATTACCATATTTTCCGTTGGTAATATTGGGCTAACCGTAATGCCTAAAACATCATTCGGTCCTAAAGAATATTTTTCAGCGTTGATGCTGTTTGTAATAGGATACTTACTGTTTTCACTCATCAATTTCGATGCAGAAGCGCTTGTTTGCTTTTGCATGTCAAGTATTTCGGAAGGGTCAATGCCTGCACTTGCTTTTTGCTGAGCTACTAAGTTGCAATTCAACAATACTAACAATATTAAACTAATTAAACGTTTCATAAGGCCTTTAAAATATTCTATTTACGACAATATCAGTTATTCTTTCTGCTGCTTTTCCGTCCCATAATTTAGGAATTTTACCGTTTTTACGAGTACCGGAAAGTAACTTATCCAACTCTTCCAATATTAATTCTTTTATGGGTTCTACAAGGATATTTGTACCTTCAGTTATTGTACTTGGTCTCTCAGTAGTTGTTCTTAAAGTAAGGCATGGTTTCAATAAAGAAGTAGTTTCTTCTTGTATACCACCTGAATCTGTCATTACAAAATCGCAGGATTTCATTAAAGCAAGAAACTCAATATAACCTTTAGGCTCAGTAATTATTAGATTTTTAATAGCTTTTACCCTACTCATGAATCCGTACTTTTCTATATTCTTTTTAGTTCTTGGATGCAAGGGTAGTACTACTTGCTTTTCATTATCTGAAAGATATTCAATAATTTCAATTAATGATTCAAGCTGTTCCGAATAATCCACATTGCTTGGCCTATGCAGTGTAGCTAACACATATTTGTCTTGCTTTAGTTTTAAATCATCTAACACAGTAGATTTATCTGCTAACTCCATAGCAAAATACTGGGAATCTATCATAGTATTCCCAACAAAATATATTCTATCATCAGAGTAATTTTCTTTTTTAAGATTTATATTGGCACTTTCTTCTGTAGTGAAGCAAAAGTCACATATAGAATCAGTGACCATACGGTTTATCTCTTCCGGCATATTCCTATCAAAGGATCTTAAACCGCCTTCTACGTGAGCTACTTTAATACCCATTTTTACAGCTGTTAGAGTGCAGGCAACTGTTGAATTCACATCACCAACTACAATTACTAAGTCTGGCTTAAGATCAGTGCAAATCTGCTCGAACTCCATCATGATTTTAGCAGTTTGTACTGCATGAGATCCGGAACCAATTCCCAAAAAGTAATCAGGTTGAGGCATCTTTAAATCCCTAAAAAAAGCATCGGACATATTTACATCATAATGCTGTCCTGTGTGTACAATATAGTGCTGCACAGTTTCAGAGTATTTCTTGAAAGCCCTACTTATTGGAGCTACTTTCATAAAGTTAGGCCTAGCACCAACTACAGAAATTACTTTTATCATTTACCATCTCCAAGGAGAATTATATTTTCTCTGCCTTTGTATTCTTTCAGGGCATTGCGTGTATCTATCACCACGTTAGAATTATCTGCAATCATGTCTAAATCAAAGCAAGAGTGGTCTGTAGTAATTACGACTATATCGTATTGGGTTAAGATATCAGAATCAATCCTATCAATAGATTTTAGCTTTTTACTTTTGATATTGATTTCAGGGATATATGGATCAAAGTAGTCAATATTTACAATACCTTCTTCATCTAGTAGTTCAGCTACTCGCAATGCAGGAGAATGTCTTAAATCATCTACATCTTTTTTGAAAGCCATTCCCAAAATCAACATTTTAGCTTCTGACATTCGCACAGGTAATTTAGCTATCTCTTTAATAACCATAGACCTTACATAAAACGGCATATCTTCATTGATTTCGGCAGCTAATGTAATAAATTTAGTCACAAAATCATGCTCTCTTGCCATCCATGCTAAGTAATAAGGGTCTATCAAGATACAATGCCCACCAATGCCGGGCCCTGGATAAAACGGCATAAACCCAAATGGTTTAGTAGCCGCAGCATCTACGACTTCCCAAATATTTACACCTATTCTGTCACAAAGTTTAGCTAATTCATTTACAAGGGCAATATTGACACTTCTAAAAATATTTTCAAGCAATTTCTCCATTTCTGCAATAGAAGGTGTAGATACTGGTACCACTTTTTCTACCACTACATTATGAACTTTAGCACACACTTCAGTCGAAACTTCATTTATACCACCTACAACTATAGGCGTATTTGCAGTATTCCATTTTTTATTACCGGGATCAATTCGTTCCGGAGAGAAAGCAAGATAAAAGTCTTTGCCTGCTTTTTTGCCGGTTTCTTCTAATATCGGAAGAACATATTTTTCTGTTGTTCCCGGGAACGTAGTGCTTTTCAGAATAATTACCTGTGCATCCACCAAATTATTTCTTATAGATCTGGTTGCATGCAGCACAAAGGAAATGTCAGGATCTTTATTAACTGTAAATGGAGTCGGCACGCAAATAAAGACGGCATCACATTCTTTTAGCTTGGCAAAATCAGTAGAAGCTATCAATTTACCTTTTTTGACAGCATCAGCAATCAATTTATCATCAATATCCTGAATATAATTACCGCCACTATTCAGAGTATCAACTTTATTTTGGTCTACATCAAACCCTAATGTTTGATAATCTTTTTTAGCAAATTCAATTGCTAATGGTAAGCCTACATACCCTAAACCAATCACTCCAACTTTTAATGTCTTGTTTTCGATTTTAGAGTAAATAGTATCTTTAAAAGTTATTGTTTTCATTTATCTATTGCTATACTGCTGTTTATAATAATCTTTATAATCGCCATTTATAATACTTAGAAGCCAATCGCTATTGGTCAAATACCAATTTATAGTTTTTTCCAATCCATCTTTAAATTGATGATTTGGTGACCAATTTAACTCATTATTTACTTTTGAAATATCAATCGCATATCTCAAATCATGTCCGGGTCTATCCTTAACAAAAGATATAAGAGAGTCTGATTTTTCTAGTAACTGCAAAATATTCTTGACTAAATCTATATTTGACACTTCACTCTCTCCACCAATATTATAAACCTCACCAAGACTTCCGTTCATTAATGCAGAATAAATACCAATGCAGTGGTCTTCTACATATATCCAATCTCGTACATTTTCACCTGTACCGTATACAGGAATAGACTTGTCTGCTAAGGCATTGCTTATCACTAAAGGTATCAATTTCTCAGGGAATTGATAGGGCCCATAGTTATTCGAACATCTTGTAATTATAGCCGGCAATCCAAAAGTATGATTATATGCAATCACAGCCTGATCTGCGGCAGCTTTGGATGCAGAGTATGGAGAATTTGGAGCAAGTGGTGTTTCTTCGTTAAATTTACCTTCAGTCCCTAAAGAACCATAAACTTCATCAGTCGAAACTTGCAAAAATCTTTCAATTCCTGCATTTCTTGCACAATCCATTAAATTCAAGGTGCCGATAACATTTGTTTGGTAAAATGGTGTAGAGTCTAAAATAGATCTGTCTACATGTGACTCTGCAGCAAAATTTACAATATAATCTATATTATACTCTTGGAGTATAAATGAAACTAAATCCTTACTACAAATATCACCTTGTATAAACTTATAATTTGTTGATTCTTCAATATCTTTCAGATTGCTCAAATTACCGGCATAAGTTAGTTTGTCTAAATTTATAATATTGACATCTTTATCAATTATATATTTAATAAAGTTAGAACCTATAAAACCGGCTCCACCTGTTACCAAAATTGTCTTCACTCTATCAGCATCCGTTATTTATATAAACCGTAAAATTAGTGATTACTTGAGCTTTTTCCAAAAATTATAATTGAGTATACTTTTCAATATCTCTCCCTGTCAGTTCAGCAATAGCTGCTGCAATAGAACCCAAAGAGTCAGAAAAAGTTTTGATATATAAATCAGCTTCTATATCCAATTCTAAATCAGGATTCCCAAATATTAAAGCAATAACCGGTTTACCGTCTGCAATTATTTTTAAACTAGTCTTTACGTTCTCAGGCAATCTTATTTTTCCTGCACTACCACCACCTTTTACAAAAAATGCGAATAGTAAAAAATCCGGTTTATTCAAATCTGATTTTAGCTGTGCCGCTTGCTCTTCTGTAACTGTCATATCTAAAAAGCCTAAATCACAATCACTTTCTAGAGCTTGAGCAATCATAGTAAAAAATCTTGATCCGGCTCTTAAATCTATATCTTTTTGTAATATAGAAAAGCCCGCAAATGATAGTTCTTCATTCAAAGGTAAAAGCGCCTTTTCACCTTTTACTTCAATTGCTTTATGTGCTATTTTAAGAGCAGTCTTCATGTGTTCGGCAAATAGTTTTTGATTTAGAACTTCTTTTGCAAACTGAGGTATCAGACCAACCCAACGTTTTTCTTTATATATTTTTTCAGCGGAACATTTTATTTGATTAAATATTTTCTCATCTTTATCAGCTCTTTCTATCAAACTGCTTATGGCTGCAATTGGATCATCCGGCATTAGAACCACATCATTTCCTGCTTCAATAGCTAAGACAGCTGATTTCCCTTCTGGGAAGAACTCTGCTATAGCTTTCATATCTAAAGCATCTGTAGTAATAATTCCTTTGTAATTCAACTCTTCTCTGAGAATACCATTAATTACTTTAGGAGAAAGTGAAGCAGGAAGTTTGTCATCAATCTGAGGCAAATCGATATGAGCTACCATAATTGATTTAACTCCATTTTCTATGTTAGCCTTAAAAGGTAAAATGTCTCTATTTCTCAGCTCCTCAAGTGATAGATTTATTGACACTCTTCCAGTATGTGTATCTGAATCAGTATCTCCATGTCCTGGAAAGTGTTTGGCACAAGCTATTACTTTTGCTTTTTGAGTTCCTACTGAATATGCAGCAGCATGCTTGCTTACTATTTCTTTGTTATCTCCAAAGGCTCTGATATTTATAACAGGATTATTGGGATTAGAGTTGATATCTGCAACCGGAGCAAGATTCCATAATACACCAATTTCTTTTGCTTCTTTGGCTATCGAGTTTGCTACCTCTTGTGTAGCTTCTATGTCATCTACTTTACCTAAAGCCATAGCATGAGGAAAACCTGTACCTTCTTCCAATCGCATAGCTAAGCCATACTCAAAATCAGCAGAAAATAGTAACGGAGTTTGGGCATAACTTTGCAATTCAGCTATAGCATTAGAAACTGATTCTAAATTGCCACCAAAAACACAAAATCCACCAACTCCAAAACCAACTAATTTTTTTATAAATGTATTGTAATCCGGCTTATCGTAATAATCATAAATATCTAATCTAGGAAATATGCACTGTGCTATAACTTTATCAATCGTCCACGAATCAACTAATCCCATTATTTATCATCCTGTACAAATTTGACATTTTTTCCTTCGAACATTTTGATTTTGTCACGTAAATCATTTGGAATAGTGGTAGGTTTATAATCTTCAGGACTCAAATATACCATAACGGCAGATGCCTTCGCAATGATTGCACCTTCGTCATTTCTTATTATATTATCAAATACAATACTTGAATTTTTAACTACAGAAACTCTACTTAGCACTTCATACTTATTGCTGAACATAAGCGAATTTAAATAATCTATTTCAGTGTGCACCACCATAAGAGGCATTTCCAAAGTAAATGTTCTATGATTTATAGTCATTCCTATAGAGCGTAAATACTCAACTCTTGCCCACTCTAAGTAGTATAAATATTTAATATTATGAACGACTCCGAAAGAATCTACTTCGTCGAAGCGAACATTACCATGGATCATGTGCTTGAAGAATGGTATTTCTTTTGCCAATTCTGTTCTATCTATCTTTTTCATCTTGTTTATTTTCCAAATTTTGTGATAAAAGCTTCCATATCTTTTTGTGGTTATCCAAAAACTTCTGTCTTGAATTATCTTCATTATCTTTGAAATACTCTTTTAACAGGGTTAAATCATCAATCAAAGAACTATAAAGAACATCAACATGATTTTTGAATTTCTCCTTTTGCTCATAATCTATTATTGTATTGATATTAGAGAATTCTTTTTGAGTATTTTTTAGACCTTCTTCGATTGAGTTGCAAATTACCAGTTTTTCTTCATTTGTATAAGTATTAGCATTGATAAAAAGCATATCTATAGACATATAAGACAGATAAATATTAGTAGATATCAAACTTCCTGTCAGATGATATAAATTCGCTTCAACAAATGCTTTATTTTCTGATAACTCATTAGCATATATCGAACTCAGAGAAAGAAATATACTTATAAATATTGCAATTATATTTCGCATAACTTACACACTATTTCAGTAAATTATTAACAGTATCTACGATAGTTTCTGCTGCAGTTCTAGTTTCTTGTTCTGAGATTTGGAAATGAATTACGGCTCTTATACTGTAAGGACCAACAGCTGATACTAAAACACCTTTGCTTTTCAGTTCATCTATCAATCTTTCCGCCTTAAGATTAGTTGGAAAGTCAAATATTATCATATTAGTTTTGACTCGCTCAAGGTTCACAGATAAATGTTCACAATTTGCAAGTGTTTTAGCAAAAGATTTAGCATTGGCGTGATCATTTACCAATAATTTTCGGTTTTCTTTGAGGGCATATAGTCCTGCGGCTGCAAGTATTCCAACTTGTCTCATACCGCCGCCAAGTATCTTCCTCCATTTCAAAGCTTCTTTCATTTTCTCTTTAGTTCCGACCAGCACAGAACCTACGGGTGCACCCAATCCTTTGGAAAGACAAACGGATACTGTATCAAAGTCTTTTACAAAGTCAGCTTCACTTATGCCTGATGCAGCTGAGGCATTCCATAATCTGGCACCATCCAAGTGAAAAGCCATCTTATATTCATCAGCAATAAGCTTTAACTGCTTAATATTTTCCAATGAAATAATCGAACCACCATGTCTATTATGTGTATTTTCTACACAAATCATAGAAGTTTTGGGATAAAAATAAACATCCGGTCTGATTGCAGATCTAACCTTATCAGGGTTCATCTCACCTCTATCCGAATCAATCAGCCTAAACTGCACCCTTGAAATAAGTGAGGGAGCAGCTGTTTCATAATAGTAAATATGAGCCTCTGACTCAGCAATAATCTCATCACCGTCTTTTGTATTTATTTTAATACCTATTTGATTACTCATAGTGCCGGAAGGGACATAAAGAGCAGCCTCTTTACCTAATAAATCAGCAGTAAACTCTTGTAACTCATTTACTGTAGGATCTTCTCCATAAACATCATCTCCAACTTCAGCCATAAACATAGCTTTTTTCATTTCATCAGATGGTTTAGTAACGGTATCACTTCTTAGGTCTATTATCATTTTCGCTCTCCAAGATTTTTGTTGTGTCTTGATTAGTACTTATTGTGTCAACTTGGTCTTTCTTATTATCTTTTCCAAAAAGATATGACTTACTGCGTCTGAGATTTGAATTGAATATCTCTTTAGCCGAATATCCTTTTTTAGGGATAAATAACTGAGATGCAAAAAGAGAATCTTTAGGATATCTCAAGTCTGGTAAATCTTTTGAAATATCAGTATAAATATATCCATTTCTTACAAAATCTATTCTGTACTCTCTTCCTTTTGAACTTGGCTTTTGACTATGTAGTTTACTCATTAAACTATCAGGCAAAGGTTCGATATCAGTCCCTCTAAAGAAATAAGTTACCATAACTCTTAGGACCTTATCATTAGCAATAGAAGCTGCCGAATCATTATCTCTCAGATAATGTGCTGTATTGAGTAAAAATTTCTCTTCCATGTCTTTAACTTTTACAAAATAGAAGACCACTTTGCCTTGAGCTGTACTGTCGGAAATAACATTTTCCACAGAATAATAATTTCTATCTTGAGTAAAAACAAATAACATGGCTATAATAATAATTATTGCAATACCTGAAATTATATACTTTTCTTTTTTTAGCATGTTCTATAATAAATTTAAAAATGGAACACCAATCAAATCAGCAACTATAGCAAAAGTCCAAACGACAACACCGAATGATAATGGTATCGTCAAATTGTCGTCTGCTTTCAATATCTTGGCTGCTGCTTCTACAAAGCCTGCAGCAACTGCACCTATAACACCAGCAATATAAAATGTCCATGGAGCATCTGTTGACATACCCATAAAAACTACAACGAGGATGGCAGAAGCAATAAACGACAAAGTTCCTTCCCATGATTTATTAAATAGAGCGTGTTTGCCAAATTTTCTACCCACTAATGCCGCTGTAAGATCAGAGATGATTAATATAGAGAAACCCGTAATAGCTAACAGTTTGGGAAATATTAATACAGTCAAATATGCTGATATTAAAACCCATGAAGCTCCATTTAAAACAATTTTGTCTTTTTTCTTTTCATGAGCCCTCATCATAGCACCAAGCCATTTTAAAAGGAACTTGGCAAGAGCATTATCCCGTTTTGATAAGAAGTCTAAAGCAACTACAAATAGTGAAAAAGGTAATAATATTTCTAAAGCAGTAATTCTGTCTAAATGAAAGTAAACAATAGGTATAGAAAGAGAAAACAGATGAATCAACTTTCTAAATAGTTCTTGTTTATAAGAAATTGGTTCTTTTTTCTTTTTCTTATGCTTATTTTTTTTCTTCTTTGATTTTTTTTCTAATGCGGATTCGTCAATATTTTCGTGTAAATTTGTATTATGTTCATCCATAACAATAAAATCTAGTATGTCCTACAAAATAAATTCTTATGCTAAAGTCAATTTGTCACTTGAAGTCTTATATAAAAGACCGGATAATTTCCATGAGATTAATACGATTTTTTACAAGACAAAGATTCATGACGTATTGCATTTCTCTAAGTCTGCAAAATATGAAATATCGTTTGATAATAATATAGTTATTCCACTTGAGGATAATTTAATATATAAAGCAGCTTACTTACTTCAAAAATATGTGGAAAAAGATTTATCTTGTAAAATTTCCGTCGAAAAGAATATACCAACGGGTGGAGGCCTTGGTGGAGGCAGTAGCAATGCCGCCTACACGCTTATAGCTCTCAATGAACTTTTTGATTTGGGTTTATCTTTAGAAAAGTTATCTGAGTTTGCCATTCAAATTGGTTCGGATGTGCCTTTCTTCTTACATGGTGAAGCGTGCATAGCCAAAGGCAGAGGCGAGATTTTAACTGATATTAATTTAAAAGTCCCTTATCATATTTTATTAGTCAATCCGGGTATACACATTTCCACTCCTCATGCTTATAAATCTTTAAATAGGCAACAATTAACAGTAGAAGGCACAGATTACTCGAAGGTTTTGACAGCTAATAAAATCTTGAATGAAAACATGATTTTACATTTTAAAAATGATTTTGAAGACTACGTGTTTAAAACTTTCCCTAAAATATATAAAATCAAAAACACTCTATATGATAATGACGCTAGTTTTGCATTGATGTCAGGTAGTGGATCGACTGTATTTGGCATGTTTTATGATGTCGATAAGTTAGAAAAAGCGAGGCATCATTTCAAAGATTGTTATACAGCCGTCTCCTTAGCAGACTAGATTGTTTTGTATGAATTAATATAAAGTGTTATGAATATATTATTAGCTTCAGCAGAAGTAAATCCATTTGCAAAAGCCGGAGGGTTAGCTGACGTAGCTGCCGCCCTACCTAGGGAATGGCAAAAATTCGGTCAAAATCCTATTGTTATAATGCCTAAATATGGATTTATTGATACAAACCACTGGGGCTTTACTCCTACAGATTTGACTCTGATAGTTCCTATGGGCTATTGGGTCGAGTATGCAAGACTTTGGCAAGGCACTCTTCCGGACTCCAACGTACCTGTGTACCTTGTTGAGCATAATGAGTACTTTGATCGAGATGGTATATATGGAGATTCTGTCGAATTTGGAGATAATGACAGACGTTTTATATTTTTTAGCAGAGCTATTTTTGAAGCTGCTAAAGCTTTAAATTTTACACCGGACATAATTCATGCACATGATTTTCATACAGCATTTGCCTTAGCTTTTCTCAAGTCTCACTATAGCAATGATTACAGATTTAACAAAACTGCTGGTGTTTACACTATCCACAATTTAGCTTATCAGGGATGGTTTAATCCTGAATCTGCCATGGAATATTCAGGTTTCGGAATGAAAGAGATTTATCCAGGTTCCTGGTTTGAACTTAATGGTGGTGTAAATGCTATGAAAACAGGTATTATGTTTGCCGATAAAATTACTACTGTCAGTCCTACTTATGCTAAAGAAATAAGATGGCCATACTACAGCGAAGGCTTGCAGGAATTCTTGAATTTAAGAGGTGCTGATTTAATTGGAATACTAAATGGTGTGTACTACGATGAATGGAATCCTCAGTTTGATATTTCTATTTATGAACAATACAACCAAAAGACTCTATCTAAAAAAGTAATCAATAAGCATAAATATCTTCAAAGTTTTGGACTCACCGAGGACGATGATTTAGATAAACCAGTAATTGGAATGGTTTCCCGGTTAGCAGAGCAAAAAGGTATTGATTTACTTATGAATAAACTTGAATCATACTTACAATCCGGACAGTTTAGATTTATTTTAGTAGGCTCTGGTGAAGACAATTATGAGCACTTTTTCCGCTATCTGAGTTGGCGATACCCAAAAGATGCTCTGACTTATATCGGTTATAATAATGCTCAATCACACAAACTAATTGCTGCAAGCGATTTCCTTATGGTGCCATCTCGATATGAACCTTGCGGACTTACGCAAATGTACGCGATGAAATATGGAACAATACCGATAGTAAGAATGACCGGAGGACTGGCTGATACAGTTACTGAATACAACTATGATACCGAAGAAGGTACCGGCTTTTTGTTTTGGCAGTATAATGCTGAAGATTTTAGTTTTGCTATTAGAAGAGCTCTTTCTTTATATAAGAATAAAAGTCACTGGGATTTAATACGAAAGAATGCAATGCAGACCAACTTCTCCTCAGGTAGTTCCGCGTTAGAATATTTGAAAGTTTTTAAATGGGCATTGGAAAAAGTTAAATAGGTTGGAAAAACGATGATTATCTTGAATAGAATCTTTGATTCTTTTTTTAAGCATTGTGTGCTTGTATTGTTGATATTTATTTCTATTTTTATTTTGCAAAGAGCTTCATTAGTATTACTAAATTTAGAGTATTTTTCAGAAGTACCTTCATTAGTATTGGTAAAGTCTTTTTTTGTAGCCATTAGGTTTGATGTTCGTTCAGCTTTATACTTGCTTTTAGCTTATTATTTGGTAGCATATATTTTATATTTCTTCAAATTAGAAAGAGCCGGTCGCACTTTTGCAAAATATTATCTGAGTTTTTCTGCTTATATATTTATTTTGCTTGGCATTATTGAATTTTATTATTTTGACTATTTCCACATAAGACTTAACGCGTATACTTTAAACACATTTGAAAATCCTGCTTTTGTTATAAAAATGATTTGGGAATCCTACCCGATCATCCCCTTGATTCTATTTTCTGTATTAGTATTATTTAGTCTTTTTTTTATGTTTAGAAAATTGACTTCAATATTCTTAATTGACTATAGTACTAGAATATTTCCATTCCAATTTGTAAGCTTTGTTTTTGTTATTTTTCTAAGTATTATAGGGCTTAGAGGAACTTTGGAAATCAAAACACCTCTACGCTGGGGACATGCTTTCTTCTCTGAGTATACAAGAGCTAACCAATTAGCCTTAAACTATGTCTTTACATTAGTAGATGACATTTCACATAAAACTGATGGTTTGAATTATAAAAAACACTTATCAATTAAAGATGTAGAACAAGCAAAACTAATTGCAGAAACCTTGATAAAGGATAGTTCTTCTATCTCAATTAACTTTCCACTAAGAAAATACACTTACCCAGATTCGCCTCAAAATAAATATAATGTTGTGCTTTTGTTATTAGAATCATTCTCACAGAAAAAGATCGAAATGCATTTGTCTCAAGGTTATGATTTGTTTATCGATAGATTATCTAAGCAATCAATTAATTTTAAAAACTGTTACAGTAATGGCTTTCACACATACATGGGGCTGTTTTCTTCCATTTCAGGGATGCCCAATTCACATGTAGGCAATGTGATGAAACGAACCGAAGGTAGGCAAAAATTTACATCTCTCCCTTTGATACTAAAACAAAATGGCTACAAGACTTACTTTGGTGTCTCTCATGTGCCAAACTTCGATAATATGGGTGGATTTATGTCTATCAATGGCACAGACAAAATAATATCGGAGTTAGACTTTGACGAAAGCGAATCACTCAGCAGCTTAGGCGTGCCTGACCATAGATTATTTGAAAAGATGAATCAGACATTGTCACTATTGGAAAAGCCATTTTTTGCAACTATCTTGTCAACCAATAACCATGGTCCATGGATAATACCTGAAGTTAAAAACGAACATTTTGATGACACTTTTCTTTATACAGACTGGGCTTTGGAGCATTTTTTCGAATTAGCTTCTCAAGAAAAATATTTTGAAAATACTATTTTTGTAATAACTGCTGACCATGGTATACCACAAGATGCAATTTACGATTTTGATTTGAGTGCAACACATGTACCACTTATTATTTATGCTCCTAAACTTTTGAAGCATGAAGATAGGCAAAATATTACATCACATATTGATATTTCAGAGATTATCTTGGGTGCTTTAAAAATCAGCCATAATACAACAAGTTTTAGCCATAATATTTTGTCTTTTGATAATAATGAAACTGGTTTTGCAATTTTTCAGGAAGGCGGGAAGTTAGGTTTTATTTATGATAATTGGTATTTGATAGATAGATTAGGGAGTAATTCGTCATTATATAAATATAAATCTGAAAACAACAAGTTTGACTATGCAAATGACTCCACTCAAGTGCTACAAGATTTGAAACGAAAAATGCACGCTCTTTATCTATTAGGTAATGATATGATATTTAAAATGAAAGTATCTGAGGATAGTTATTGATTTATAGTCTTGTCATAAGCATCTATAAATCTATTACAGTTTACTCTCCAGTCGTACTTTTCAAGCACTTCTTCCCTTGCAGTCTCAGAAATTCGTTCAGCTAATTCATTATTGTCATGGAGTAATTGTATAGCTTCAAATATCTGCGCAGGATTTCTTTCGTCTATTAGAATTCCATTTTCATTATGTCTAAATATTTCGCCTTGCTGGCCAATATCTGTAGCTATAACAGGCTTTTTCATAGCCATATATTCAAACAGTTTAATTGGGCTATTAAAAAAATCTGTTCCTTCTTCATTGCCAACACATGGAGTTAATAAAACATCGCAAGCAGCCATATATTTGGGAACTTCTTTGTAAGGCACTAATCCTGTGACAAGAGAATTTTCTCTTTTAGGATCATGCTTATCTAAAATCTCTTCTATTTTTGGACGTAACTCACCATCGCCAACAAATAAAATAAATGCATCAGGGAGCTTCTCTTTGATATATTTTACAGATTCAGCTAAATAATCTACTCCGTGCCATCTACCAAAAGTACCAACAAATCCACAAATAAATTTATTCTTTATCTTGTACTGATTGCGAATGTCAATCCCAGATAAATCAGGTGAAAAGATATCCGGATCTACGGCATTTGGATTGATTACTATTTTAGCGCCATTTACTCCTAATTCAACCATTTGTTTCTTAACATTGGCTGATGGTACAAAGATGGCATCTGCAGCATCCCATTGCATCTCCTCAGCCCATTTGAGCAATTTACCGAAGTATAACTTACCCCAGTTCTTTTTAATCCAATACTCGACTCCGTCGCAATGCAATAATAATGGAATACCTAATTTCCTTCTAACCAAAGCACCACCATAATTAAAATCATGATTATGCTGAAGAATAAAATCAGGTTTTTCTATTTCTATTATTTTTTTGAGTTGAGCAAATGATCTATTATTATAAGGTAAATTAAGTACTTCAGGAAAGTTTTTGAGTAACTTATTGTGCGGAATAAAGTGATAATTTACATCTTCCGGTAGTATCATTCGACCTGAAGATACATAGGAACAAGTATGACCCATTTTTCTGAAACCATTAATCAAACCAAGATGCAATGAAGCCACACCACCTTCGGTGATAGCACCATAGTAATCAGTTCGCCAGAACATTATTTTTAAGTTTTCTTTTTGAGTAACCATTTCATCAGCGGGAATTTAATATATGAGTATGTAACTACAATAGCACTGATAACTATCTCAAGTCCAAGCAGTGGTAAGTCTTTAAGTAATAATTTAGGTAGAGTATATAAATCTGAAGCGCCGTATTCATCTATTACACCACCCTTAGTTGCTCTTGATATCATCACATAAAACTTGATGAATGTCTTAAAACGTTGCAGAGCAAGCTCTCTGGAAGCAACATAAAATTCTTTATATCCACCTTCATTTATCAATTTTATCACTGTTGATGGAGAAGCAAGTTTCTTTTCGTCAAATTTTATTACTTTGGTATCTTTCTGCGAGAATCCATGTGTTTTCAAATAGTTTTCTTCGTACCCATTTAGAACCAAAATAAGACGCATTTTACTTATCACCTTCGTCCATAGTGACAAATATTTTTTCTAACTGCTCTACAGAATTTGCTGAAATTAGCTGAGCTTTGAAAGAATCGTTATTCATGAGTCGAGATATTTTACTAAGCATTCTTAGATGAGCACCGACGTTGTCTTCTCTACCTAGTAGCAAAAATAATATATTTACAGGCTCACCATCAAGAGAATCGAAATCTATAGGTTCTTCAAGTGTAATACAGGCTGCGATTTGCGATTCTACAGCATTAGTTTTTGCATGTGGAAGGGCGATGCCTTCACCAACTCCGGTGGACATTACTTCCTCTCTGGCAAAGACTTCTTGCAGAGCTTTCTCTAAATCAATTATCTTTCCGGACTTGGCTGCAATGTCAACTAAGATTTTAAGAGATTCTTCTTTATTTTTTGCTTTTACTCTGACAGCAAGCGTTTCTTTATTTAATATTTCAGTAATTTTCATAATTTATCCGGTAAGACTGTTTTAAACATTCCACTAAAATATACCCGTTATTGATTTTATGCAACAACGGGCTATAGACAAAAACAAAAATAGTAAAAATTATAGAGAAATACAGAAAAATTACAAATCTTCTTTCCACTGATTGATTAGATTAGAGTATTTTTTAGCTAAAGCAATAGCTTGATCGTACTGCTCACTTTCACCTATTACAGTAAATGTACCTTTTTCTTTGGCAGGTAGCATTAATACACAATCACCATTTTCGTAATGAACCTTGACACCTTCGATTAGCTCTCTATCCATATCTTCGGTATACTCCATTGCTTTGCGCATTACTTTTCCTTTGGCATTCCAATTCACATTTACTTCCATAGAATGCTGTCTTCTTCTTGGAAGCATTTCGTCGAGTTCCCAAACCTTATATTTAGTTTTAGATAACATTTCAAGGATTTGACCAACAGTAAACATACCATCAGAAGCAAAAATGAATCCTCTGAAGATAAACCCACCATAAACACCGCCTACAAAGATGACTTCAGGATCCAGAGTTGCATCCATCATGGCTGAGTGAGAGTTTTTAATCCTTACAAGCTCTACGTCATAGTCCTTTACTATCTCATCAACTTCCTTAGAAGCGCATATAGAAATAGCTATTTTATAAGGCTCTCTCTCACGGTGTGTGTCTAAAAATAATTTAGTTACTATGGTAAGCAGTCTGTCAGGTGAATACCATACTCCTCTTTCATCGATCAAAGATACTTTTTCTGCACCTGATTCTATTCTAAATCCTAAGTCGTACCCCAAAGAACGCATCATTTTGCCTGTATCATCTGTACCCGAAACATCAGCTGTTGGATCCGGATGATAACGAGCAGTGTCTACATAGTTATTCAAAGAAATTACTTCTGCTCCCAATCTACCCAAAATACTAGGTAAAATAGTAGAAGCCAGACCGAAGGAATAATCCATAATCAGTCTAAATTTTCTTTCTTTTATATCTGCTTCGTTTAGAGATTCAATAAATCTATTTAAATAAATTTCGTTCGCTCTCTCAGGATATTTAATAATTCCAACTTCATCAGGAATTACTCTTTTTATTTCTTCACCAAAGAAATAGCGTTCTACTTTTTGTGTGCTATTTAGTGAAAAATCTCTTCCGTCTTTACTAAAAATTATAATATCTGTATTATTTGGATTTCTCGGTGATCTACGAACATGGACACCTGCATCATAGCGGCCTGTTCTGAGTTCTTGCCTGGTTTGAGGTATAGAAACCACCTGCAAGTCACTAATATTTACACCTACTGATGCAGCACCTGCGGAAATTGCTCTTTTGACTATACGCGAAACGTTATGAGCATCTCTACTCACTAAAATATTTGCTTTTTTATCGAGTGTAAGCCCTAAAGCCGAGCCCAATTTTGCTCCAAATTCCGGATTTATTTCTATGTTCGATGAGCCGGAAATTCTTGCATCAGTGAAAAGTTCTTTTAACCACTTCTGCTCTTGCACCATCGAAGTAGCTAAAAACGATCCTGCTTCAACTTTTTTACCAGGCCATAACTTGATATTTGAATTTAGTGTAGCGGAATCATCGATTTGGCAATCTTCAGAAACAAAAACATTTTCTGAAATAGTAACTGAATCTCCGATCTGAGATCCACTACAAATCACGTCATCTGTCAATTCACAGAAGTCCCCAATACTTACATTGTCCCACAATGTTACATTAGTTAATATGGAGCCTGTACCGATAGTAGCATTATCACCTATGACACTATTTCTGACAACTGCCTGCTCATGAATTTTAACATTTTTGCCAACTACATTATTACCTTCCAGTCTAGCAGATGGAGCAATGCTTGCTGATTCATGGACTTTACTTTCGCCCATGTTATAGCCACTTACAGCTAAGTTTAACTTACCCGCCAAAGCATCTGCCTGACCGGCTTGGTATTCATTCAGGTTACCCACATCTTTCCAATATCCATCGGCGATGAATCCATACAGTGGCATATTTTTAGAAAGCATCATAGGGAATAAATCTTTACTAAAATCAAAATCTTCTTGATATGGAATCAAATCTAATACTTCAGGCTCTAAAATGTAAATACCTGTATTTATTGTATCTGAAAACACTTGCCCCCAAGAAGGCTTTTCTAGAAATCTGGTGATTCGTCCATCGTCATCTGTCATTACAATACCATATTGAAGAGGTCTTTCCACTCGTGTTAGCAGCAATGTAGCTTTTGATTTTTTTTCCTCATGGAACTTGATAGCCTTATTCAAATCAAAATCTGTAAGGACATCGCCACTGATGATAATAAATCGTTCGTTTAAAAACTCATGTGCATTTTTGACACTACCTGCAGTCCCGTAGTCAGCTTGAGCTTGCACATAATTCATATTGATACCGTATTTAGCACCATTTTCAAAATAATCAGTAATCTTATCAGGTTGAAAATAAAGCAAAGAAACTATTTCTGTAATTCCGTTATTCTTTAGTAAGTTTGTAATATGTTCCATCATAGGCATGTTTATAATAGGAACCATAGGTTTAGGAATTGTCATAGTCAATGGCCTCAAACGAGTACCAAAACCACCTGCCATAATAACTGCTTTTTTCATTTATACCTCTAAGATTGTAATTTTTAGTATATTTGATTTACGATAATATATGATGATTAGTTTAATAATCCTTGTGTAAAATGATTTTTTTTACAATCAGAAATATATTACTTTGAACTGATAATATCTAATCATATTTATAAATTTTAGTTTATATTTTGGGTTGTTTTCTATTGTGCACAGTTTTGATTAAACTTGTTTATACTCAACTAATAAGCTATTTTTGCAGTAATTATTTACTATATATTTTGGTACAAATATGAAAGCATTAGTTACAGGAGCTACCGGATTTATTGGTAGTCATGTTGCCGATAAATTATTAGCACGTGGCTATGAAGTTAGATGTATTGTCCGTAAATCAAGTAATTTGAGATGGTTAAAAGATAAACCTATAGAACTTATTGAAGCTTCTCTTAGTGATAAAGAAAGTTTAAAAAGAGCAGTGGAAGGCGTTGATATTGTTTTCCATGTAGCAGGACTAACTTTTGCCAAAAACTACGAACAATTTTTAAAAGGTAACCGTGACGGCACGCGAAATCTCATTGAAGCAGTTTATGAAATAGCACCTCACATAAAAAGATTTCTACATGTTAGCTCTCAGACTGTAGCCGGACCTTCTGAATCTCTTGAAAATCCAACCACAGAAGACATGGAGCCAAAACCTCTAACTTCTTACGGGAAAAGTAAAAAAGCAGCGGAAGATGAAGTGTTGAAATTTAAAAGTAAGCTACCAATTACAATAGTTAGAGCTCCTGCGGTCTACGGCCCAAGAGATACTGCAATTTTTGATATTTTCAAAATTGGAAAGTTAGGTTTAGGCACTATGATAGGATTTGATAAAAAATATGTTAGCTTAATCCATTCTGAAGATTTGAGCAGAGGTATGATTGAAGCTGCGGAAAGCGATAATACTATCGGTAAAACATATTTTGTATCTTCCGAAGAGTTTTATACTTGGGATAGAGTATTGCCACTAATAGGCAAAGCATTCGGTAAGAAAGTCCTAAAGATAAAAATACCTCATACAGTAGTGCTTACTTTAGCCGGAATTTCAGGCTTTTTTGGCAAATTATCTAAGAATCCTCCGGTATTCAATTATGAAAAAGGGATAGATTTTATACAAAAATATTGGACTTGCTCTGTAGAAAATGCAAAAAAAGATTTTGGCTACGAGCAAAAAATGTCTCTTGAAGATGGCATAGAAAACACCGCTAAATGGTATCAGGAGAATAAATGGTTATAAGCTCCAGATATATAAGAAATTTTTCAGTTTTATTACTGACTTTGGTAATCATTTTTCTTGCTTTTTTTTACTTTTCTGTTTGGTTGACTTCTGTATCAGTTACTGATAATTACTATGAAGAACATTCAGATATAATAAAGAAAGATATTGAGATATATAAAAACTTTTATGGTATACCACATATCATTGCAGGAAATGAGTCAGATTTATTTTTTGCTCAGGGGTACATGCATGCTCAAGATAGACTATGGCAGATGGACTATGCTAGAAGATTAGCTCAAGGTAGACTTTCTGAAATATTTGGAGAGGAAACTGTTGATGTGGACTTTTTTATGAGAAGTCTGGATTTGAAAGATTCTTGTAGCAAAATTTATAAGCAGATAAGTAAACATTCAAAAAGCATCTTAGAAGCTTATTCCAATGGAATAAACTGCTTTATTGAAAACAACAAAACTAAACTATCTTTTGAGTTCGGAGCATTAAACTATGCTCCTGAACAATGGCACCCAGTTGACTGCATCTTGGTATCAAGAGCTTTTGCATTCGAAATGTCATTAAGTTTTTGGGTAGATATTGCATTTGGATCAATAGCTGAAAAATATGGTGTTGATGCCTTAGTCAATTATTTACCTGATTATCCCAATGATGCCCCTTTTATTACTGATAAAAAAACTGCAGCATCAACTCTTAAATTTATAAAATCTAACGTTCCCGATGATATTGAAAATATCAGCTTGTTTGAAAATATTATTACTCCGCTAAATACTATTAGAGAGAAATTAGGTTTTAAATCAGGTGCTGTTGGTAGTAATTCTTGGGCTGTATTAAATAATAAATCTGACAAATCAGGTTCAGCTATTTTAGCTAACGACCCACATCTAAGGCTTTCATTACCTCCTAAATGGTATCCTATACATCTATCAGGCGGAAAATTCAATGTGGCAGGATTATCAGTTCCGGGCATACCCCTTGTACTATCAGGGAGGAATAATAATATAGCTTGGGGTTGCACTAATTTAATGCTGGACGACTGTGATTTCTTTATAGAGAAAGTAAATGAAACAGGGAAAAAATACTTTTCAAATAAAGCCTCTAAATATGTAGATTTTGATTATGTATTAGATACAATACGTATACATAACAAAGATAATAAGATATATTACAGAAGATACACTTCTACTTCTCCTGTGATATCAGACTTCCATTTGCTAAAAAAGGATAACTATTTAATAAAGTTTGATAAATCTTATAAAAATCCTATTCTAGATAAGTATGTTTTGTCTTATAAATGGTTAGCTCACACCAATTCTGATGAGATAGCCGGTCTATATAAGATAAATATAGCAACGAACTGGAACGAATTTAAAAGTGCGTCAAGTAATTGGATTTTACCGGCTTTAAATATCACTTATGCAGATACCAAAGGCAATATAGGCATTTACCCTTTCGCGAAAGTGCCAGAAAGAAATCTTACGAACCCCAATATACCTAATCCGATATGGGACAAAGAACTTTTATGGAAGAGCGACTATTTGAACATAAAAATGCCGTATATCTATAATCCGGAAAAGAAATATGTTTTTTCAGCAAACAATAAACTAGATAGAAATTTCAAATATCATATTGGCTCTCATTGGGAACCTGCATCCCGAGCCAGACGCTTAGATGCACTGCTTAGCGAGTCAAATGAGTTTTCCACAAGAGATATTCAGTTTATACAAAATGATCTTATTTCTCCGTATGCTAAACATTTTTTAGATTTGACTTTGCCAATTCTTAAATCTCAAAAATACCTTTTAGATTCTCTAGAATTGACCTGCCTAAGAGATTTAGAAAACTGGGATTACCTGCTCAGTTCTTTGTCCCACGAATCTTCTGTATTCAATGTCTTCTTTCAAAAGCTGATTTTCAATACATTTGCTGACGAACTTGGCATTGAGTTATACAAACAATATGTATTTGTTTCAAATATACCAAGTAGGAAAATTATTGAATTACTGGAGCAAGATAATAATATACTTTTTGATAACGTACAGACTAAGACTAATAGAGAAACAAAAGCATATATGCTTTTTAAAAGTTTCAAAGATGCTGTAAAAATGCTGCAACAACAATTTGGAAACAACCCTCAACATTGGAGATGGGGAAAACTCCATAAACTTACATTAGAGCATCCTTTTAGTAAAGTTGATTTTTTACGTCCATCTGTTACTTTAGGTGAGTTTGAAGTAGGTGGAAATAATACTACCATCAATAATACAGCATATCCGATATACGCGCCCTTTGCAGTCAAAGTAGGCGCATCTTCAAGATTTGTAGCAAACATGAGAGACTCAGTGCTCTATATTTCTATTCCGGGTGGAGTTTCAGGAGATCCAATGAGTCCAAATTACCGGAATCAGATACAACTTTGGCTTACTGGCGGTTATGTTGAAATTCCAATATCTAGAAATCCAAACTCAAATTTTGAATTAAAAACAAAAATCATAAGAACAAACGAATAGGTATATTGAAATGATAAATTTTAATGAATTAGATTTCCGCAGAATGGTAATTCATCAGATATTAGCAAAAACTGAGGATGATAACCATGCAACTGCTATCTTAGATACAAAGCTACTATCAATGAACCCTGACATTATTAAAATTATCAAAGATAGATTAGCGAAAGCATCTACAAACAACACTAAGTCATTTGAAATGTTTATTGAAGAAAGAGATGGCGGAAGCTTCTTTAGCCATGTACAGAAGCTTAATATGGCCGAGGATGAAGTTTTTATAAGGACATCAGGTGAGGTAGCGTGGCTTTTAGCAAAAGCTCAAACTAAAAACTCGATTCCTGGTGGATATTTACTGTTTGTTGAGGCAATAACAGCAATGGGAAACTCAGCTTATATCGCTATTAAAGCTGAAGTAAATGAAGCTCTACGATTTGAAGTGATTGACGACAAACCTCGATTAGATCTATTAGATGATGTCTTCCTTACTCCACAGCAGCGTCTATTTAAGTTTGGTATGATTCATGAAAGAAGCGAAACAGATGACCAGACTCCTGAAGATAATGATCTTTGGCCAAATAATAAATTTGGTGCTTTACTTTTTGATAATCAATTTTCAGTAGACTCTAAACCTGCAGAATATTTCTTTAAAGATTTTCTTGGATTCTCATCGGACAAAAACCCTAAAATTCAATCTAAGCGGTTTTATGATGCTACCGAAAACTTTATAAAAAATAACGTGATGAGTTATAATGATAAAGATGATATGATTTCAGCTTTAAAACAAGAATTTATGAGTGATGACGTTGCAGATGTTAACCCAATGGATTTTGCTCAATCATATTTTACTGATGAAGATTTGAGTGAGCAATATGCATCAGAAGTAGCACATTACCTTCCGGAATATATTATTAAAGATCCGGGACTAATTAAGTCAAATTTGAATAAGAAAAAGATAGCTTTTCCAAATAAAGTTGAAGTTTATGGTCCAAGTAAAACTTTTGATCACTCTGTAGAAATAATACATTCTTTGGCGGAAATTTCAGATTACGATGATAATGATGACAATTATACAATTATCAAAGTAAGAGGAAAACCTTTTCAGCAGTAATTATTCATCTTTACAGTATTTAAAGTCATCATAATATCTGATAATATAATTTGAATCAATACCTTTCGCAAGCGAAAGATTTGCAATAAGTTCCTCATCTAGGATGGAGTTAATACGCTTCATCCTTAGCTGAGGAGATACCAACTGATTAATTACAAACATAGCAGTTTTTTTCTCAGTGGAATTCGTAGGTATAGCTAAGCACAGCATGTCATTAATATCATTACTTGGCAGAGTCCTATTTGCGACAGAATCTTCTTTACTCATGATTGAACTATTAGAGAAATCAAGTTGTGCAAAGTTAATTAGCCCTTTTCTCCAAAATTTTGATCTTATATCTGATAACTTCAAATCTAAATCTTCTTTTAATTTCTCAAAGACTTCCGGATTATAAGTTGACAAATCTTGTTTATTATCTCGAGCTACTTGAGCAATAATATTTGAAAATATTTTTAAAGCTACTCTTCCACGCCCGATGGTATAAAGATAAGGATTTGCATTAACAATCTGTTCTAATTCCATCAAAGTATTTGGGATAATAACTATATTATTGGGTTTTCTATGGAAGCTTACATCGATATTTCCCCAGCACCCCATATATTCATCTAATATATCTATTGAATTTCTATCATAATATATATCCCAGTACAAATATTTACTATGAGGTAATTTATCTCTAAATGGACCAAATAGTAAGTTATTCTTATACATTTGATTGAGTTTGAATCTTTTGGTATACACAATATCACAAGGAGCATGGGCAATCTGATGTTCTGATAATTCTATCAGTTTAATTTGAATCCCATATTGTGAGGAAAAATAGGTAATAATAGCATTAGTAAAATTGAATAACCCTGAAGCATTAGAAGTATCAACACCAATAAGCAATTCATTGTTTTTGGCATCTTTTACAACTTCGTTCCAGTCCGGCACTTCCATATCTTTAGATTTGTCGGAGACGCATGCACATAAAGATATAGCAACTACTATACAATATGTATATATTCTATTTTGAAGAAAACTTGTCATTCTCATCTTTAAAAATGAAGTTGAAAGAAGTTAAGGAGCCATAACATTTAGTTATATAATTCTGATACTTGATTTTCTCACCTTTAGAAATATTGTTATTAGAATTTATTTGTTGCTCTAAAACTCTTAAATTATCTCTGACCATAACTATCTTGTGCATAAGTTTTTCTATATCGATTGAATGCTTAGCTAAGTCTTCGTTAGCAGGTACAAATTCTACTACTCCTCCTTCCCATTTAGGAGCAAGATCAGCATTATGTCTCTGTTCCATTTCTTGTAACAGCAATTTAGCTAATAATTTTATTTCATCATAGTCCATTTTAACCTCTCACTTTAAACTAACCAATTACCTTTTTCGGGGTGGTTTGCAGTCAACTTTTTATCTCCTATCTTGAAATAAACAGTTCTTGATATATTGCCACCTATATCTTCACCAAGCAGTTTAACACCATATTTAATGAGGCCTGCTTTTACAGCTACTGCATTTTTTTGACCTATGCTAAATCTATCACCAAGTTCAACTTTTGTTTTCGCTCCACCTGCAATTTTTGCATAAATCATATTAGAAGTGCAACCAAGTGAGGCAAAGTCATCCAACATTGCTTTGAGGGCAGTATCTGCAAAATATCCAGGTTTATCTAATGATTTATCCAAATCAGTTTTAGATGAGGGTAGTACAACATGCGCCATACCTATAACGCCCTTAGATGGGCAAAACATTGCCAAACCGATACACGAACCTAATGCAAATATTTTTAGGAGTTTTTCTTTTTCTGTTATTACTTCATAGGCACCCATGCCTAATACAATTTGATTAGTCTTTGAAGTCCTATCTATAGCATTACCGGGTAAAGCATAACTGGAAGATTTTTTAAATTTTGCTACATCTTTGGTTATAGCAATCCTGATTTTTGTTCTTAGTTGTGAAAACAGACGAGTAAGTTCTTTTGCTCCTCCTGATGGTTTCAAAACAAAATCTATTGCCCCAGCTTCAAAAGCTTCAACAGTTAGCTTCGAGTTTTTCTCAGTTAATGCAGAAAGGACGATAGTAGGTATAGGATTAATAGGCATTAAATTATGTAAAAATTGAATCCCATTCATCCTAGGCATTTCCATATCTAAGATAATCACATCAGGTTTATTTCTCTGTATCGAGTTCAGAGCTAAATATCCATCATTAGCTGTATCAATTACTTCAATACCGGCATCTTGAGCAAGTCCTTTTTTCAAAAAATCTAAAACAATTGCTTGATCATCCACCAAAAGAACTTTAATTTTATTATTTTCCATATCTTCTATATACTATAGTCAAAATTAAATATACTCTTTAATAGCATTTTTATTTTTATCTTATTCTTTCAATGCGCCTGCAGTAAGCCCATTTATAATTTTCTTTTGGAATAAGGCAAAAACAATCAAAATTGGTAGAGCTGATATTGCTGCTCCTGCCATTAGATGTCCCCAATCTATAGACTGCTTCCCAAGATAAAAAGTCAAGCCCACCGGCAAAGTCCTAAATGCCTCAGTATTTGTAAAAATAAACGGGAACAAGAAAGTATTCCAGTTGCTAAGAAAAATATAAATCAGCAATACAGTTAAAATAGGCTTTGATAGCGGCATAACTATTTGAAATATAATTTTCCATTCTCCGGCTCCATCAATTTTAGCTGCATTCTCTAAATCTTCAGGCATGCTGATAAGATATTGACGCACCAGAAATATACCCATTGGAGTTACAAGCCAAGGGATTATAAGAGCGTAATAACTATTAATCCAACCAAAACTAACCATCAACCTATAAAGAGGTATCATCACTACATGGGGCGGAATAATCAATACTCCTAAAACTGTAAGCCATAGAATATTTTTGCCCAGAAATTGCTTTCTTACTATGGCGTAAGCCGTCAGAAAACAAAACAAAACATTTCCCAAGCTAACTATTGAAGAAATAAATATTGAATTTAGAAAATATAGCCCAAAGTTGTCAGAAGCAAAAGCATCTGTGTAATTTTTTAAGGTATAATCTGAAGTAATAATGCTCAAGAAATCTGAAAAAGTGGAAGGATTTTCTTTTAAAGATAATAAAATCATCCATGCCATAGGAAATATCATACCTATTGCTAAAAATATAAGAATACAATAATATATCCATTTTTTATATTTAGGCATCATCGTTCTTTATGGAAATAGAAAAATTGAGACATAAGTTTACCTAACAGATCTTCTGTTTGCTTATAAGAATGAATATTTCTGCCATTAAAGATAAATGCAAAAGCTAACCGCTCTCCGTCTAAGGTAGTGCAGTATCCGGCTAAAGCGCTCGCATTCCTTAAAGTACCGGTTTTCGCTATTAAATTAGACTCTGCAGCTGTGTTACGCATTCTTTTTTTCAATGTTCCATCCACTCCTGCTATAGAAAGAGTTGAAGCAAATGCTTCTTGCATACCACTCTTATTTGCAGATTTTAGTATATCTAATAAAGTATTAGCTGAAATAAGATTATTTCTACATAAACCTGAGCCATCATGTACTTGGCATTTTTTAAAATAGATTGAATTTTTTAAGAATACGGAATCTCTTACAGCTTTAGCTCCTGCAGCGTTATCGTTATAGTTGCCAAATAAAGCACCAGTTAGTTTGAAGAGGTTTTCTGCAAGGAAATTATCACTTTCTTTGTTTATTGCGGCAGCATATTCGGTCATGTTCCTAGATGTTTCTGCTAATAAGTATAATGTATCTTTAGCAGTTCTTATATTGATAGTATCTATTGCACTATTAAACTTTACTCCCTGAGTTTTTAATCGGTGCATCAGTGCTCCTATCGTTACAAACGCAGGATTATCCATAAAATATGAATATGAGGCTCGCCTATTTGCTTTTAGATAACCGGAAACTGTAAAATGTTGTTTCTGATTTTTATCATTGTAAGAGGTCCTGATTTTTACAGTTCTTCTTACTCTTCTCGGCATAGGAGGCGCATCTCCTCTATAATCCTCTATACTGTATGGTAAACTCTGATTATAATCATCTAAATTCAAAAATGCTTTTGTCTTTTTACCACCTCTGGTTTTACCGGATACACTTAGTGAGAATGCATCAGATTCTGGGATTAGCTGAACATTTAATTTAGAATTATGATAAGAACCGGAAGAAATTAACATGGTAACCGTATTACGTTCCATTCCAAGAGCAGAAAGTGGAGCAAGTTTTACAACGTGATCTTTATCTCCGGAATATTCTTTCCTAATACGTTTGCTATCGAAGAAGCTATCATCAGCTAAAAACCTACCTGTAATAGAATCAATCCCAAGACTTAAAAGTTCATCTGAAAGAACGTCAATATCTTTTATGGAGAGCAATGCGTCCCCCCTTCCTACCATAATGATATCACCGTGTAAAACACCAGCGGCATCGACTTTACCATTAGTATAAACGGATGTAGTAACATCAAAATCAGCACCAAAGTAAGACATAGCAGAAAAGGTAGTCACAAGCTTTGTAGTAGAGGCAGGAGTTAGTGCTTTAGTCATATTTTCTTGATAAATAAGAGTATCCCTATCTAAAGAATAGATAGCGATACTTTTTGAAGCACTGCTTATGTATTTACTACTATTTAAAACACTTTTCAATTCGCCAATAAACGAATCTAAAGAGCTTGTAGAATCTTCATGTGTAAAACTCGGGAGATATGTTTCTTTATATATCTTAGCAGAATCTACATTTTGTGATTTTGCATAATTTACAAAGAGACATACTATACCGATATAGATAACTATGCTACGAGTTATAGTTTTCATTTTATAGGTGTTTATTTATTCTTTATGCTGTAAAGAAGTTAACAAATAGCTTCCACTAAAAAAAACTATTCTTCAATATATTTCTTGATTTTTTGAAATACTAAATATGGAATTCCAAATTTACCTAAGTTCCCCATTTCATAATCTTTGAGACCATGAAAATCAGATCCACCTGTTTCAATAGCATTAAACATTTTGGCAATGTTATGATATTTTTTCTGCAAGTATAATGAATGATTTGGATGAATTACTTCCAAGCCGTCCATACCCATGCTAAAAAAGTCACGAACATCACTTTCAGAAACCATTTTACCCGGATGTGCTATAGATGATATACCACCAGATTTTTTAACAAGCTTAATTGCTTCTTCAATTGGAAACTCCACCTTTGCTTCATATGCCGGACCATTATCATATAAATATCTTGAAAAAGCTTCTCTCAAGTCATTTACATAGCCTTGCGTTACGAGCTCTGCAGCTATGTGAGGCCTAGCGATAGTATTATTGGGTGTTCTTCCCTGTATCTGTTCAAGTTCTATATCTACATCCAAGTCATGTAATTTTGTTAATATCTTTTTCGCTCTTTCTTCCCGTGATTTTTTAAAACCATCTAAATGTTCTAATAAATAATCACTTTCTATATCAATGCCATACCCTAAAAGATGTATCTCCCTTTTGTTGTAATGACAACTAATTTCAATCCCCGGTATAAACTCAATACTGCCATCAAGCAACTCAAGCATAGGTTTAATACCATCAACTGTATCATGGTCTGTAATGGAAAATGCCTTTATGCCGGCACCTTTGATCAAATGCAATAACTCTTCAGGTGAATGCTTACCATCAGAATATATAGTATGCATGTGCAGATCTGCAATATCTGCCATGTCTTCTCCTGTCAAAATATGTAACAAACTGACAGGCTGCCTTATATAGAAGACAACCTGTCATAATTAAGTATAAGCAGATTATATTAAATATTAGGCTGAATAATAAGCCTTCACCTTCGCTAAAGCTTCTTCCAAACCGACGAGTATTTTTTCGCCGGATTCCCTATATTTAATTTCCACTTGACCATTAGCCAGATTTTTAGATCCAACAACTATCTGAATAGGAACACCTAACAAATCAGCATCATTAAACTTCACACCGACGCTGTCGTCTCTATCATCATAAATTGTATCCAAAGAATTAGATTGCAATTCGTTATAAAGCTTTTCACAAGCTTCTCTGACTTCTTCGGATTTCTTCGTATTAAGTCCCACAATATGAGCATTAAATGGTGTCAGTTCTTTATTCCATTTAATACCATATTTATCATAGTTTTGTTCGATATAGCAAGCAATTACTCTTTCCACACCTATTCCATAACTACCCATGATAATTGGCTTTTCTTTGCCATCAGAGTCAAGGAATGTAGCCCCCATTGCATCGGAATATTTTGTACCAAGCTTGAAAATATGTCCAAGTTCAATAGCTTTTACAATTCGGATAGGCTCTCCATCCATTGGGTTAGGTTCACCCTCTTTGATAGTACGAAGATCGTAGTATTCTTTAATCTCTACATCACGAGCAAAATCAATATTTTTATAATGATAACCATCTTTGTTAGCTCCGGAAACTAATCCATTAGCATCTTTAAGTAGATTATCAGCAATTACGCGTATATTTGTTTTAAGATTAACAGGACCGATGGAACCACCATTTGCACCTGTGTATGTGATTAACTCTTCAGATGTAGCAGGTCTGAAAATATTAGTACCTAAAATTGATTCTAATTTATTTTCATTCAGCTCATCATTTCCACGCATAAGAATTATTATTGGCTTGTCGTCTACCATGTATACAACAGATTTAGCGCATCTATGTTCCGGTATATGATACTGCTCTACCAAGTCGTCTATGCTTTTAGCATTTGGAGTCGCAAACTCTTCGATTGCTAAGTCTTCTGCAATTCTACCAACCGGATTGACTTTAGAAGTAGCAACTTCTATATTTGCAGCATAGCCCGAATCAGAAATTGCACATAAATCTTCACCTGCATCTGACTCTACCATAAACTCCTGAGACTGCTTGCCTCCCATAGCACCACTTGAAGCACCAACTACAAAGAATTTTATACCACAAGTATTAAAAATATTGCAATATGCTTCATAATGTTTTTGGTAGTTTTCATCTAAACCTTCCCAAGAAGAATCAAGCGAATAAGCGTCTTTCATTATAAACTGGCGCCCTCTTAAAACACCTGATTTAGGTCTTGGTTCATTTCTAAATTTTGTTTGAATTTGATACCAAACCATAGGCATATCACGGTAAGATTTTACGTGCTGGCGAGCATGATAAGTTATAACCTCTTCATGAGTTGGAGCAAGTATCAAGCCATCACGGTTTTTGATATGAAACATCACATCACCCATAGCTTCTACTCTATTCGTTTCTTCCCAAATATCAATAGGATTTAACGCAGGAAGTAAAAATTCTTGCCCACCGATGCTGTCAATTTCATTTCTCAAAATATTCATTACTTTTTTAAGAACAATATGCCCCATAGGTAGCCAGGAAAAAACTCCTGCAGCTAACTGACGAACCATACCGGATCGAACCATTAACTTGTGAGAAGGCATTTGTACATCAGCAGTAACTTCTTTTAAGGTTGGAATAAAGTATTTGCTAAGTCTCATGTCAATAACCATTGATTTATATTAAAAATATTATATCTACTTTACCTAGAATACAAATTTAACAATATAGGAACTGTTAAAAAAATAAATCTGTCAATAACCAGGTTTAACTATCTTATATTTTTTCATTCTATCTCTTAAAGTGCTTGGTGGCATCCCTAATATTTTCGCAGCGCCTTTTCTACCTTCAATCGTATATTTACAATCCTCCAAAGCTTTTATTATATGCTCTTTTTCAAATTCTTTAATAGTTTTAGTATTACGGACTTCATTAGAGGAAGTATCTGCATTTATGAACTTGTCATCAACATTGAGTATCCCATTTTCAGAAAGAATAACAGCTCTTTCTATGACGTTTTCTAACTCCCTTACATTGCCGGGCCATGAGTATTGCATAAAAGCTTCCATCACTCTAGAAGGTACTTTGTCAATCTCTCTACCCATTTTTTTTGAGTACTTACTTATAAAGTGCTTTACAAGAATAGGTATATCTGTGTCTCTTTCTCGAAGTGCCGGAATATGCAATGGAAATACGTTAAGTCTATAATATAAATCTTCTCTAAACTCACCTTTTTTTACCTGATCTTCCAGGATTCTGTTTGTAGCAGCAATAACCCTAGCATTTACTTTTATAGTCTGAGGATTTCCTAACCTTTCAAATTCTCCTTCTTGCAAAACTCTCAGCAGTTTTGATTGTAACTCAAGAGGCAGGTCACCAATTTCATCTAAAAATATTGTTCCGTTACTAGCTAACTCAAATCGGCCAATCTTTCTAGTTAATGCTCCTGTAAAAGCTCCTTTTTCATGACCAAACAGTTCAGACTCAATTAAATTTGCCGGTAATGCTGCGCAGTTAACTTTTACAAGTGGTTGTTTCCTTCTATTCGAAATATTATGGACAGCTCTGGCAATTAATTCCTTTCCTGTACCGGTTTCACCTAATATTAATACAGTTGAGTCAGTTTTTGCAACCTGCTCTAATTGTTTCAATACATTAGTCAATTTGGGACTCTGACTGATAATCTCTTCGAAATTGTGCTGTATTTTTATTTCTTGTTTTAAGTAAATATTTTCTTCCTGAAGTTTATTTTTTAACTTCTCTAACTCATCCACTGTTTGTTTTAACTTCAACTCTGCTCGTTTTCTTTCATGTATCTGTTCTTCAAGCTTTGTATTCATTTTTCGGAGTTCAGCTGTTCGATTATTAACTCGTAATTCCAATTCATCATTGGCTTTTAGCAACTCTCTGCTTAGCTGCTGTAGAGACAAATGTGTGTTTATTCTGGCTAATACTTCTTCATGCTGAATTGGTTTAGTGATATAATCAACGGCACCAGAATTAAAACCTCGCACTTTATCATCCAAATCTGACAGAGCTGTCATAAATATCACAGGTACGTCAGAAGTCGCAGGGCTGTCTTTAAGTCTCTTACAAGTTTCAAAACCATCGATTCCCGGCATCATAACGTCGAGAAGTATTAAATCTGGTTTAAGAAAAGTAACTTGCTCTATTGCACTTTCTCCGTCCTCTGCAACAAGGACCCTAAACTGTTTATCCATAAGAAAATCAAGCAATACTCCAATATTATCAGGAATATCGTCAACAATCAAAATAGTAGCTTTATATTCTTTTTTTTGCATTATAATTCATCTATATTTGGACGCAACATTTCTCTAATACTTTTCATTTTGAATTTTGCAGCATACTCTCTAATTCTTTGAGTAAATGCAGCATATTTTGCACTACCAAGCTCCAACTTATCTAATACAGCTGTAAGACTTTTTATATCGCCTATTAAAGCAAACTGGTAAAGTGATACTAAGACTGCACGCTCAGGATAAATAACAACTTGATTATTCATATTATCAACTCTATCTTGTTTGTCGTAAACCCAAGTAAGATTAAGGTATTGTTGGATTTTGTCAAATAGTAAATTGAAATCATAAGGCTTCAGTATATAATCATAGTATGACTCTTCATTTTGCCTATCTAAGTCTCTTCCTGTCAGAATTAGAAATTTAATATCTTCAGAAATCTCTTTTATGCTATTTGCAGCTTCTACACCTGTGATACCCGGCATAAAATAGTCAATAAGCACTAAATCAGGAATAAAAGTTTTTGCAATTTCAATTGCTTCTATCCCATTTTCAGCTTCCTCTATTTCAAAGCCTAAAGGAGAAAGTACTGTAGAAAGAAGCAGCCGATTTTTGAAGTCATCATCCACTAACATTATTTTTTTTGCAGGACCTTTGTAATGTACAATATCGCTATATAAATTACTATGCTGTTGATTTAAACGTTTATAAGGCATTTCAATCACAAATCCAAAATTTGAGCCTATATGTAATTTACTCTCCATATAAACCCTGCCACCTAAAAATCTAATTAATTTTATAACCCTTTTATATGAATACAGTATTTTACTTTGCATTGGCATATCGGATTGATTTAATAATAGTTTAAGCTCTTCATCTTTAAATCCATTCCCGCTGTCACTAACTTCGACCTTTATATTTGCTTTCTCTTCTGTCTTACCTATAAGATGTATTTCTATCCTTACAAATCCTTTTTGGGTATTTTTAATCGCATTTCCAATAGTAGCTGTAATTATTCTGCTCAGTAAACTTTTATCAGCAATTAGAACACTTGGTAAATTCCTATCTACTTTAACAAACTGTTCGATACTCGAACTGGCTTCTTCAAAAGCTTTTTTAATAGTCCTGTCAAAAAATATATTCGATGATATTTCCATTATTTTGGGTTGGTAGTTACCGGAATTAACGCGACTAAAATCAAGCAAATCATTGATTAAATGCAATAAGGTTTCACTGCTCTGTCTAATATGCTGTAATATTTGTTGATTTTCTTGAGACAAATTTGAGTTAGATGAGAGAATTTGAGTATAACCCATTATCGAGTTTAAAGGTGTGCGAAGTTCGTGACTCAATCCACTGAAAAAAGTATAAGTTTCATCTTTTATTTTTGGAACAGCGATGTTGTCTATATGTATTAATTGAAGAACAGTTCCATAGTTATTTTTACTGAGTATTACTTGATAAGACTCTTCCGGAAAATCTAAAATATAAGTATCAGAGTAATTTTGACTCTCTTTCAAAGAATCAAATATCTCATTTGGTATTAGTTCTTTAGAATTAAGCTCAGTAATACTATTACAGATTCCAAATTTTCTCAAAAATTTTGCATTGGGCTTAGATTCAAAAGGACTTATCAAAATGCAAGGAAAATCAAATATTTCAGGATTAAAATGATAGTCTGAGATATTATGCTGCACCAAATTATCTGTCATTTGTTCTTTATCGTAAAGAGTAAATATGGTTTCAATTAGATAGTTTAAGGATTTAAAAAAGGCAATATCTTCTCTTTTGTTGTAAGTATTTATATTTTCAATAAGTAAATAAGTTTTATGGTGGTCTTTGGAAGAAATAGGCACAACAACATATTTATTCCCTAAATTATCCAACTCTTTAGAATATATTAAATCTTCTTGCTTATCTTTGGACTTTACATATTGAGTAACCAACTTCCTAATATCATGCGGAATTTCAACTATATCATAGTCAATCTTCTCTCTATCTGCATGAAATTCTACAAGAAAATTTTCCTTGTATGTTTTAATCAGAAATATAGATTTAGTATTTGTCTCAAATAAAAAATCTAAACACATCTTATGAAACAGTTCGCTCATCTTCTTTCCGAATATTGTTTTCTATATAAAAACTGAAATATAGTAAACTTATTTTTTAAAAGCGGAAAGTTTATATTCTATTGTTGAGTTGGTTTTAAAATCAAACAATGTTGTTCTTCTCAATCTATAATATGAAACCCAATAGTTCTTGAGTGTTGAAATATAAGTCTGAAATGCCTGATCTTTCTCTTTTTGAGCTAAGAATAAATCATTCATATCAATCTTCCCAATCATAAATCTTTTATATGCTACATCAAATCTTTTTTGAGCTATAGTATCAGATTTTGCTGCAATTATTACTTGTTTCTGTAACTGCTTGAAAGTCAATGTTTGAAATTTGACTTGAGTTTTAAATAGTTTTTTATTTTGTAGATTATTTATTTCTACCCGCTCTTTGTTTGCCATAGCAGACTCTATTTCCGCATCAGATTTGCCCCATTGAAATAGAGGGACTGAAAAACTAACATCTATACGCTCCTGATCTAACAAGTCCTGATAAACATCTTTGATACCTCCTGCAGTCTGATTCATACCAAAAGAAGCTGAAATGTCTGCTGTAAAACTATTATTACTCTTTGCAACTTCTAAATTCTTTTTAGCTCTTTCTTCGCTGATTTTGTAATTTGTCATATCTGAGCGATTTTTTAAAGCTTGCTTCATTGCTACATCAGCATCTACATCAAACGCTTCAAATGTAGTTTCTGGAATTATTGAAATGGTTTCTTCCGACTTTAGTCCGATATAAATTTTAAATTCTTCTAATATCCTATCATAATTTAGTTTCGCAGATTCTAATGTTACCTCACTTTGCAGTTTAGCAAGTTCTGACTGTAGCAAATCATTTTCAGCTATTTTCCCTACCTTATATCTACCTTCAGATAACATATAAAGAGTATCGTTGTTCAATTTATTTGTTAGAGCATTTTTTATATTCATTTCAGCTATATACAAATCAAAAAACTTTGAGGTTACTTCAATGGCAATATCTTCCATGCTTTCAGCGTATGATTTCTTCATATTTTCATAGCTCATATCTTCTATAATATTATCCCACTTATAAGTATTTACTTTAAATAGTGGCTGAGTAATACCAATTTGAATAGGAGTGGCTGACCAGTAATTATTAGCATAATCACCATACTGGTCTATTCTGCTAATATTTGAACCTACGTAAAACTGAGTACCTGTCAAAGCAAGTCTCTGGCTTACTCGTAAATTTAAATTAGAATACATACGGTTTCTTGACCTAAACACCTCTGACCCATCATCTTGAATTACCGGTGAAATAGTACGTTCCATGCCAGGTGCCGAACCAGACAGGTTGAATTGTGGCAAGTATGATGATTTAAAAGCTTTAAAATCCCAAATATTTGCTAAAAATTGCTTCTCTGCAACTTTTGCCGCATCACTGTTCTTTTGCGCATAGGATATGCACTCCTGCAAATCCATTTCCTTTGCTACTGTAATTCGTGTAAAAACTGAACTAATAATAACTATTAAAAATATTATTCTCATTATTCGTACCTTAATAAATCTATTGGGTCTTGGTTTGCTGCTTTTTTGGCAGGTAAAATTCCGAAAATCAAACCAACACTTATACTTACAAAAAATGATATCAACACTGACCACACTGAAACCAAAGTACTAATATCTGTAGATATTTCAATTATGTAGCTGGCAGATACGCCTGTGATAATACCTATTATTCCACCCGATATGCTTATGGCTACTGCTTCGGAAAGAAACTGAGTCATTACGTCTTTTTTCTTTGCTCCAACCGCTAACCTTATGCCTATTTCTTTTGTCCTTTCAAGTACTGAAGCAAGCATGATATTCATAATTCCTATACCACCAACAATAAGAGAGATTGAAGCTATAGCACCTAATACAAAGTTAAAGATTTGTCTTGTATCTTGCTCTTGTCTCAATAATACTTCGGGTATAATCATTTCAAAGTCTTCCACACCATTATGTCTGCGAGTTAGCATAGTTTTTGTAATCTCTGCTATGTTTTTTAGCTCGCGTGTGTCCTTGACTCTTATAATTAACTGATCTAACTGATTATAATTAACAGAAGATGCTGCACCTCTCCTTCGTCCTCTCTGAATATCATTTGAAGTAATTTTACTTCTGTTTTCAAATCGCATTAGCATAGTAGACATTGGGATATAGATATCATTGTCAAAATTTCTGACTCCTAAGCTCTTCGCATTATCTTTAGAGACATTCCTAGTGCCTGAAATACCTATTACTTTTAGCCAAATCCCATCAACTTTCAAAGATTTACCTATCGGCTTTTCTGTAGGGAATAATTTTTGTGCAGCTTCCGGCCCAATAATACAAACTGCGTCTGCAAGATTGTAATTGATATTATGAAATTTGTTACCAATAATATCTTTGTCCTTTTTAGAACTGAAATAAGCCGGATTAACACCTACTAAATTTATCCTAGAATTTATTCTCCTTCTAATTGCTCTCCGCTCTAAGATTACTTCTGGTGATACAGATTCTACACCCGGGACAATAGACTTTATGCTTTCTGCATCTTCCAATGTCAATCCCGGAGAAAACCTTTTAGCACCTGCTTCTTTTTTTTGTACATCTTCGCTTTCTTCTTCATCCGAAGAGTTCTCTTGATTTTTTTGCTTTATAATAGGCTTAATGATAATATTATTTGTCCCTAAGACTTTCATCTTTTCAAGTATTTCTTGTTCAGCACCTTTACCTATCGCTAGCATTGTAATAACAGAAGCAACTCCAAAAATAATACCTAAAGAAGTTAAAAACGATCTCAGTTTATTCTGGAAAATAGCTTCATTTGCTATTTTAAAATTATAACTTAAAGTTTTTAGCATATCTTACTTCTTTGTATTTTCAATTTTTGATTTAGCAGATCTGTCTTCTGTCATGTTTATGCTAATTTTATCAGCATTATCAGGCACTGTTAGCAGTATATTATCGTCTTTTTTTAAGCCATCTTCTATAATAATCATATCATCATTCATTTCACCGGTATGCACTTGTTGCTTTTCTATAGAACCTGAATTTTTGACAAATACATATTGAATTTTAACATCTTCATTAAACACTGTATGCAAAGCATCTAGAGGAATGAATAACACATCTTTAAATTTATTGACTAAAATTTTATTAGAGGTAGTCATTGAAGGTAGCAGTATAGTGTCTTTCTCATTGATTTTAAGGATTACTTCAAAAACTTTAGTATCTCTTCCTTCCAAATCCTCTCCAATATTAGCAACTTTAGTAACCTCACCTGTCAGCTTTTTATCAGGATTCGCATCTAATGATATTTCAGCTTTTTGACCAACCTTAATTTTTTGAATATCTAATTCGTTGACATAGGTCAATGATTCCATAATAGACAAATCCGGTAAATTGGCAACTACCGGATTCCAAGGGCTGATACCAGATCCAACAACTTTACGCCTTCCGCCCCACTCCCTTGCATATATAACCATACCATCAGAAGGAGCAAGTATAGTAAACTCATTTTGTAAATCAATAAGCAGCTCTAACTTTTGCCTTTCTTTTGCCAAATCGGCTCCTACTATAGACAGTTCCGTTTCTGCCTGCTCTACTTTAGTAGAGTAGTTTTTAGTTTGTTGCTTGAAGTTTCGAGATTCTTTGTCATAAGCAATTTCAGCTTGTCTAATGGTTGCAGGTGGTTCGTATTTAGATTGTTCCATCTGAAGTTGCTTTTCTTCTAGAGAGTACTTAAGATTTTCAAGATTATCTCTTGCTTGCGATAAAGTAAGAGTAGAGTCTAATCTTTTTTGTTTGTACTGTGATTCCAATTTCTGGATATTTAATTCTATCTCTTTTATTTTGTTAGTTATTTCAGATTTATCTAACTCCGCAACAAAATCTCCTTCTTTGACATGAGTTCCCTCATCTATAAGATTTGTGATTTTCATATTATATATGCCAATTTTTTGGGCTTTGCTTGGCCCCGTAATGTCTATAGATTTTTGAGCCCTTAGCTCACCGGTTGTGTTTACAATTATATTAAATTCTCCATAGGTAGGCTTTACCAGCACTTGCTTTACAGCATCATCGTCTAAAAGAAAAAAGTAGGATGCTGCTGCTAAAACTATTGGTATTAAACTAAAAATGACAATTTTCTTCTTCATATTTAATCTCTGTTAATTTGTATAGATATGAAACTAATACGCTATAACTTCGTATTGGTTTCACTTGATAATATTTTTTACCTAATTTATAATACTACTAAAATAAACTACAATTCAATTTATTTTGAATATTATTCAACTTTTAAATATTTTGACTCTCTTATCGTTTGCACTTAAGCTAAAATCTAACACATTGTGAGAAAATAATATGCTTTGTATTTACAACCATAGCAATGATCCATATTTCAATATGGCAACTGAAGAACACTTCTTCAAAAACTATACCGAAGACATATTTATGCTTTGGAAAAATAGTCCTGCTGTTATAGTCGGCAAACATCAAAACACATTAGCTGAAATCAACTTGGATTATATAAAAGAAAACAATATACCTGTTGTCAGAAGATTATCCGGTGGAGGCGCTGTATTTCATGACTTAGGTAATCTTAATTTTACATTTATCCAGTCTGGTGATTCAGAAAAATTAGTAGACTTTAGAAAATATACTCAGCCCATATTAGATGTATTGACATCTCTTGGCATTGATGCCAGGTTCGAAGGTAGAAATGATTTAACTATAGATGGTAAAAAGTTTTCCGGTAATGCAGAACATGTTATTAAAAATAGAGTCTTACACCATGGCACCTTACTCTTTTCATCAGAAATGAAAGATTTAACCAAGTCTTTAAAAGTAAATCCATTGAAATTTCAAGATAAAGCAGTTAAATCTGTACGCTCACGGGTAACTAACATAAGTGACCATTTACCATCGCCAATTTCATTAGATGAGTTTACAAATAAAGTTATGAAGCATATTCAAAATATGTATGCTGATTCAAAAATTTATAATATTTCTGATGACGACAAAAAATCAATAGAAGATTTGGCAAAATCTAAATATTCTACTTGGGAATGGAATTTTGGTTATACTGCAAAATATAATTTTAGCCAAGGATTTAAAACGTCAGGTGGTAATGTAGAAGTCCATTTAAATGTAGATAAAGGTATCATTAAGGAAGCTAAAATTTATGGTGACTTTTTCAATAAAAAAGATATTACTGAATTAGAATCTGCTCTGCTAAATGTAAATCACGAAGAGATTGCAATCAGAGAAGCTTTGAAAAACATAGAAGTAAGCGAATACATAAAAGGCTCTAGCATTGATGAGCTAATAGTTGGAATTTTCTAGATATTATGTCCACAACTGATTCATATTTATATATTTTGATCAGTTGTGGGACTTTTCCTATCTCAAAATAGACGGTTTATTACCTTCATATTTAAGACTCTAATTGTTATTATATATAGCTGACAAGATGCTCCCAATCTTACTTCTAAGTATTTGCGAATGATAAAAAATCACCAACTCTGATACTTAAAAAATTATTACTTTAGTTATTATTCTCTTAATATTAAAAGAACTTAAAGTTAAGCTTGGAAAAAAGCAATGTTGTTTTCCAAGATAAGTTTCTTATATTAGTAGAATATTGTATAAGCTTTTTTAGGGTAAGCTATGTCTTTAGCAAAGAAAATACTCGATTTTTTCACCAGAAAGGAAAAAGTAACCGCTGGTGGTGGAGAAAAGGCAGTTCAAAAGCAAACTTCTATGGGCAAGATGACTGCTCGTCAAAGAATAGAAGCGATACTTGACAACCAGACTTTTCACGAGTATGACTTATTTGTAGAGCATACCAATAGAGATTTTGGTATGGACAAAAAATTCCTTCCGGGGGATGGAGTTATTACCGGCACTGGTAATGTAACAGGTCATCCTGTTTGTATTTATGCACAAGATTTTACAGTAGCAGGCGGCTCGCTTGGGCTTGCTCACGCTCGTAAAATCACAAAGATTATGGATCATGCTGCTAAGCTTGGAATGCCTTTGATAGGCATTAATGATAGTGGTGGAGCCAGAATTCAAGAAGGCGTAAATTCATTAGCCGGTTATGGAGAGATTTTTTACAGAAATACCAAATCATCAGGTATTATTCCTCAAATCTCAGTTATTCTAGGTCCTTGTGCAGGTGGTGCAGTATACTCTCCTGCATTGACAGATTTCGTTTTTGTAGTTGACAAAATTTCAAAAATGTTTATTACAGGTCCTGAAGTTATCAAAACTGTTTTAGGCGAAGAGATTTCTATGGAAGATCTTGGCGGTGCAAGAGTTCAGGCAGAAATCTCAGGAAATGCTCACTTTTTTGCAGAAAGCGAGCAGGAGTGTATTCAACAAATCAAAAAACTTATGGAATTTATTCCTTGGAATAACCAGAAGAAAGCTGATAAGTTCGCTCCTAAACCTCCAAAAGCAAGCTTCAAGATTGACGAAATTATGCCTAAGGATCCTAAAGAACCTTATGATGTTAGAGATGTTATCAAAGCATTTGTAGATGATTCTGACTTCCTTGAGGTTCAAGAACATTTCGCTGCCAACATCGTAATTGGTTTTGCTAGACTTAAGGGTGAAACTATAGGTATCGTAGCTAATCAACCTTTAGTATTAGCCGGTGTTTTGGATGTGGACTCTTCTAATAAAGCAGCTCGCTTTATCAGATACTGTGACGCTTTCAATATTCCGCTTATTACTTTGGTAGATTTGCCGGGCTATCTTCCGGGTGTTGACCAAGAACATGCAGGTGTTATTCGCCATGGTGCAAAGATTCTTTATGCATATAGTGAAGCTACTGTTCCTAAAATCACATTGACATTAAGAAAAGCATACGGTGGTGGCTATATAGCAATGTGCTCACGTCACTTAGGGGCAGATTTTTATTTTGCTTGGCCAAGTGCAGAAATTGCAGTTATGGGACCTGAAGGTGCAGCTAATATTATCTTTAAAAAAGAGATTACTACTGCTTCTAATCCTGATGCTGTTAGACAAGAAAAAGTAGCTGAGTACACAGAAAAATTTGCGAATCCTTATGTTGCTGCAGCTAACGGCTTTATTGATGCTGTTATTTCTCCTGAAGAAACCAGAGGCTACTTATGCCACGCATTAGAAATGGCTGCTAATAAAAACGAACAATCACCTAACAAAAAACATGGTATTCCACCATTTTAAGGAGTTTTTACCATGATAGAAAATATTAAAACACTTGTTGTTGACGATACTGCGTATAAAACTAAGTTAAATACTAAGTTTGAAAGAAGAAAGGTTTATGTTCCTAAAAATGAAAAGCATATTTTAGCTTTCATTCCGGGAACAATCAGAGAAATATACGTTAAGCAAGGACAACAGGTTACTAGCTCTCAGAACTTAATAGTTCTTGAAGCGATGAAAATGAGAAACACTATAAAAGCTCCATTTGACGGGACTATTAAAAAGATTTATGTTAAATCTGAAAGTACTGTCCCCAAAGGTGAACTTTTAATTGAATTTGAATAGTTTTAAGTAAGAGGCTGATTGTTTCAGCCTCTTTTATTTTTACTACATACCTCTTCTATACTTTCCTCCAATCTCATAAAGCAAGTTTGAAATTTCTCCCATTGTTGCGTATTGAACAGTATTAAGCAACTCCTCGAAAATATTTCCTCCATTTAAAGCAACTTTTCTTAAGTTTTCCAAAGCTTGAGGCGCTTTATTTTCATTTTTAGCTTTAAATAGTTTTATCTCTTCTAAACGTCTGTTTTTTTCAGTTACGTCAGCTCTGATTACTTGCATATTTTCGTAGTTGTCTTTTGTATTCGGATTTAAAAATGTATTCACACCTATAATTGGATAAGCTCCAGAATGCTTCAAGGACTCATAGTGCAAGGACTCTTCCTGTATTTTTGATCTTTGGTATTGAGTTTCCATAGCACCTAAAACTCCTCCCCTTCTTGACAACCTGGCAAATTCTTCTAAAACGGCTTTCTCTACTTCGTTAGTAAGCCATTTAATAAAGAAGGAGCCTTGAATAGGATTCTCATTTTTGAGCATTCCAAACTCTTTCGTTAATATCTGTTGTATAGCCATAGAACGTCTGACAGATTCTTCTGTAGGAGTAGTAACAGCTTCGTCATAGGAGTTTGTGTGAAGTGAGTTGCAGTTATCATAAAACGCTATAAGCCCTTGTAAAGTAGTCCTAATATCATTAAATTCTATTTCCTGTGCGTGAAGAGATCTTCCGCTCGTCTGAATATGATATTTCAGTTTTTGTGATTTAGCATTTGCACCATATCTATCTCTCAAAGCTATAGCTCATATTCTCCTTGCTACTCTACCAATTACGGAGTATTCAGGATCCATTCCGTTTGAAAAGAAAAATGATAAATTAGGAGCAAAGTCATCTATATTTAGACCTCTACTCAAAAAATACTCAACATACGTAAATCCATTAGCTAAAGTAAATGCAAGCTGAGTAATAGGATTAGCTCCGGCTTCAGCAATATGATAGCCACTTATTGAAAGAGAATAGTAGTTTTTGATTTTATTTTTGGATAGATATTCCTGCAAATCACCAATCATCTTCATAGCAAAATCAATAGAAAATATTATAGTATTTTGACCTTGATCTTCCTTAAGCATATCTGCCTGCACTGTACCACGTAACTTCTTAAATGTATCTAATTTAAGCTTTTCTTTTTCACCAGGACTTAGACTGCGTCCACCAGACTCTAATCTTTCTATTTCTCTGCGATAGGCTGTCATAAAAAAGAAAGCTACCATGATAGGTGCCGGAGCATTTATTGTCATTGATACGCTAGTTAGAGGATCCACCAAGTCAAAGCCTTTCAGAAGTGTATCCATATCATCAATAGTACAAATAGATACACCACTCTCGCCTATTTTACCATAAATATCAGGTTTCTCTGCCGGATCTTCAGCATATAAAGTAATCCCGTCAAAAGCAACAGAGAGGCGTTTTGCGTCTTCACCTTCACATAAGTAATGAAATCGTTTATTAGTCCTCTCAGGGCTTCCCTCGCCCGCAAACTGACGTTTAGGATCTTCCGTAGTACGCTTAAATGGAAATACACCTGCAGTATAAGGAAATTCTCCGGGAAAGTTTTCTAAATACTTATATCTAATTAAATCTGCCCATGAACTATAATCAGGAGGTACAATTTTTGGAATTTTTAATCCGGTTATAGAAGTATTTAATAGATTAAGTTTATAAGTCTTACCTTGTATGTCATATTCTAAATACTCTTGAGTATATTTCTTTTTTATACTGTCCTGATGCATTAGGTATTCTAAGTCTTGCTTCTTTATATCTTGCTCTAATATTGAAATTTGATTTTCTATTTCATCGGATGCTACGTTTAGTTGTTTGACTTTATATAAAGCTTCTAATTTATCAACTTTTGCAGCCAATTCATCTGTATTTTGATGATAAGATTTTATAGTCTCAGATATTTCAGACAAATAAAGCTGTCTTTCTTCTGCAATAAGTCCTCTATTTTGTTTGTTAGAAACATCTAATAAATCATACAAATCTTTATGATAGTCATACGCATAACCGGTAAATCCCATCATTGTTCTAAAGATATCTTTAAATAGTCGATTGACACCTGCATTATTGAATTCATTACTTCTTACTGCATAGACTGGAAGCAAAACATCATCTAAAGCTATTGAATGATCAACCGCAACGCTGTGGTTTCTGATATAGTTTATTTTTACTTCTCTGAATGCATCTTCAGAACCAACTTTCTCAAATTTATTGATAGCAATAAAATCTGCTTCTTCTAACATATCTATTTTTTCAAGCTGCGAAGGAGCACCAAATTCAGAAGTCATAACATATAGAGATTTATTACTTATAGATAGTATTTTGGAATCACCTTGCCCTATGCCACTTGTCTCTACGATTATCAAGTCGTAAGATGCAGCTTTAAATATAGAAATAGCATCATTTATAGCATTTGATATTTCACTTCCTGATTCACGAGTAGCAAAACTTCTGAAATAAACTCTGTCGTTGTAAATATGATTATATCGTATCCTATCTCCTAATAAAGCTCCTTTAGTTCTTGATTTGCTCGGATCTACAGCAAGCACTGCTATTCGAAAATCTTTTGTATAAGCTAAAAATCTACCTATAATTTCATCAATCAAAGAACTTTTCCCGGCACCTCCTGTACCTGTTACTCCCATAACAAAAGTTCTTTTTTTATCTTCTGATTTTATTTCATTGCGTATGTCATTAAAATATGACTCTTCACATTGATTTTCAGCACAGCTAAGCATTTTAGATATACTATATTTATTTTCAGTATTTTCACTACTGATTATACTATCATATTCTAAACGTTTGTTCTCTTTGCTTTTATTGTTAGTTACACGTGTTATAATATCATCTGCAATCCCGTCAATTCCTATTCTAATTCCATCTTCAGCATGGTAGATTTTTGTAACGCCGTAATCCTGCAGTACCTTAATTTCTTTAGGTAGAATCACACCACCACCGCCACCAAATATTAGTTTATCTTCGGCACCATATTCTTTTAAAGAATCTACTAAATATTTAAAGTATTCATTATGACCGCCCTGATAAGAACTAATTAGCAAAGCATCTACATCTTCTTGCACAGCGGCAGCAACAACTTCGTCAACGCTTCTGTTGTGACCTATATTAATTACCTCTGCACCCCTTTTTTGGAGTAATCTTCTAAAAATATTGATAGAGACATCATGTCCATCAAAAAGAGCTGCAGCAGTTAGAACTCTAATATTCATCTGCTACCTCCTACTTCAAAAGACTACGAGCGATAACCAATCTTTGGATTTCGCTTGTGCCTTCGTATATTTCAGTAATTTTTGCATCTCTATAGTATCTTTCCACATTAAAATCTTCTGTATAGCCATATCCTCCATGAATCTGAATTGCTTTATTTGCGCACATCATTGCAGTTTCAGAGGCTTTTAATTTTGCCATTGCTGCTTCGCGACTGTAATCTAAACCTTCATCCTTCATTTTTGAAGCTCTAAATGTCAATAGCCAAGCGGCTTCATACTCAGTCCACATATCAGCAATCATCCACTGTATAGCCTGGAAATTTGAAATTGGTTGGTCAAACTGTATTCGCTCTTTTGAATATTTAATAGCATCTTCTATGGCTGCACGAGCTATACCTAAAGCCTGAGAAGCAATACCTAACCTCCCTCCGTCCAAAGTGCCCATTGCTATTTTAAAGCCTTTATTGAGATCACCTAACTGATTTTCAATAGGTAAAACAACATTATCTAAAATAATCTCTGATGTAGAAGACGCTCTAATACCCAATTTTTGCTCTACTTTACCAATACTATAACCTGGAGTTTCTTTTTCTACAATAAAAGCAGTTACTCCTCTTGTTTTTTGAGATGGTTCTGTAGAGGCAAGTAAGACAAAAATATCAGCTTCTTTTCCGTTTGTAGCAAAAAGTTTAGAACCATTAAGCACCCATTTACCATTTTCCAACTTTGCAGTAGTCTTTGTTGCACCAGCATCCGAACCTGCGCCAGCCTCTGTTAGGGAGAAACTACCAATATGTTTACCTGATAATAAATTAGGTAAATATTTTCTTTTTTGCTCTTCTGTACCATATTTGAATATTGGTTCGCAGACCAAAGAGGAGTGTGCTGAAATAATAACTCCGGTAGACGCACAAGCTTTTGAAATAGATTCTATAGCTAGCATATATGAGACATAATCCATTCCTGCTCCACCATATTCATCAGGGTATGCAACGCCCATCAGACCAAGCTCGCCTGCTTCGTCTATAATATCTTTAGGGAATAAGTGATTTTTTTCATTGTAAGATGCGTGAGGCTTGATTTTATCGGTTGCAAATTTATCTACCATTTCTTTTAGCATTATTTGCTCTTCGCTGAGGAAATATTCCATATTTAACTCCATAATATTTGTTCACATATCAAGGAGCGACGAATGAATATAGTTAATTATTTGCTAATGCTGGTAGTTTTTCATTTTAACTTTGACTTTTGGGTATATTAATTATAAAGGAAGTTCCTTTTCCAAGTACCGAATCAATATGAATAGTGCCGTCGTAAAGCTCAATGATTTTTTTAATGATGGACAGACCAATCCCGGTACTATTGACTTCTTTGGGATGAAGTGTTTGAAATATTTTAAAAACTTTATCATGATATTTTTTACTTATCCCCGGTCCATTATCTCTAACTATTATTTTCCAACTGTTACTTAAATCATAAGATTCAATAGTTACAATAGTCTTTTCTTTATCACCATATCTAATAGCATTATCCACCAAATTTTGTATCACTTGCTCTATTCTAATTTTATGTGCTATTATAAAATTATTTTCAAGTTTTGTTTGAAGTTCAAATTTTTTATTCGTATCAAATAAAGAATGCACTTCATCAATAAGCTCTTTCAAATCAATAAGCTCTTTATCTGTTTCTGTTCTGCCTACTCTAGAGTACTGCAAGATACCTGCTATTATCTGATCAAGGATATTAACTCTTTGCATCAACATATCTAATAACTCTAAACCTTCTGGTTCTAAGTCACTTAAAAAATCATTTTTCAACCAGTATGCTATTTGAGAGATTCCACGCAAAGGTGCTTTCAAATCGTGAGAAACTATGTAAGCAAATTGCTCTAACTCTGCATTTATTTCTTTTAGCTTATTTGTTCTTTCTTCAACCTTTTTTTCGAGTTGCACATTCATATTTTTTAGACGATTTTCAGCAGCTACTCTATCAGTAATATCCCTCACAACTGCAATAAAAAAATTAGCTCCTCCTAATCTGCTCAAAGAAAACGACGTTTCACCTACCATGATTTTATCTGCATTCTGAATCTCATATTTTAAAACAAGAGATAATTTTTCAAGACTGCCAAGTTTAATCTGTTCGAGAGTTTGTTTAGTTAAGGAAACATTTTCATTAAGAATTAGATTCAGAAATATTCTACCTTTTATATTTGTATTCGGCAGAGCAAAATAATCAGCAAAAGCTAAATTATAATCTAGAATTTGATATGTATCTAAATCAATAAAGCATATAGCATCATTGACTTGATTAAGCAATTTCAAACCATGTTTATGCTCCTCGGTTTTATGCTGTAAATCCGGAAAGAAGTTTTTTCTCACAGATTTTTCGCCAAAACCCATTATCTTGTTTCTTAACTCTTCTTTTTGTATGTTTTTAGAGTGCTTCTTCATAAATCACTTTAATATCCTCTATAGTAGATTCTCTCGGATTAGTAACAGAACATGGGTCATTATAAGCTGCAGTTGCCAGATAAGTTAAATCAGTATAAGAAACGCCTCTATCTTTAAGAGTGCTCTCGATTCCTGTGGATTGGATAAAAGCCTTAATTCTGTCGATCAGTAAACGTTTATCAGTATTATCGTTTCCTTTAAGTTCTAATCCAAAATATTTTGCAATGTCATTATATCTTATTTTTTGAGATTCATAATTATAATTAATTACAGCAGGTAAAAGCATAGCGTTGCACTCACCGTGAGGCAAATCTTTATAACCTCCCAAACTATGAGCCATAGCATGCACATTACCGAGACTTGCATTTGAAAATGCCAATCCTGCGTTTAAACTTGCTTGCATAAGTTGAATTCTAAATTGAAGGTTTTTTGGATCAGCCATGCATAGAGGCAAATTATGTGCAATAGTTTCTATGGCTTTTAAAGCAAATAAATCTGTAAAAGGAGAAGATGCTGTCGAGACATAAGCTTCAATGGCATGAACAAGAGCATCAATAGAAGTGCAGGCAGTTAAATAATCATCCATAGTAATTAAAGTTGAAGGATCTATAATAGAAACATCCGGAACAATCATTCTGCTAATAATTGCAATCTTTATCTTTCTTTGTGTATCGTTAATAATTGCAAATTGAGATACATCAGCGGAACTACCGGATGTAGTCGGTATACATATTAGAGGAGGTATCGAATATTCGACCAAATCTACTCCTTCAAAATCTAAGATGTTAATGCTATGCTGAGAAACCAAACCAATCCCTTTTGCCGCATCTATAACGCTACCACCGCCTACTGAAATTATAATATTACAATTATTTTGTAGATAAACATTTGCACCTTCATGTATTTCATAATCTCTAGGATTAGGAGTAATATTATTATAAATCACATAATGTATATTTTCTGACTCCAGAAGATCAGTAACTTTTTTAAGCCATCCTGCTCTTGTAACGTTATTATCAGTTACAACTAACGCTTTTTCTACACTGTAATTCTTTGCATATTGAGCTACTAATTCAAGCGAGCCAACACCGAATACAAATTCGGGAGCAACGAACTTTCTTAGTTCATTCATATAATTTACACCTAAAAATAAAAAAAGCAACCATAGGTTGCTTTATACACGAATAAAAGTATTATTTGTTATTACTAGATTATCTAATAATGGTATCGGCTTTATCTGGAGATGTAGAAATTATAGAGATTTTAGCACCAACATAGTCTTCTATAAATTTGAAATACTCAAAGACTTCTTTTGGTAATTTATTAAAATCTCTAATGCCTGCAAGGGATTGATTCCAACCCTTAAGATATTCGTATTGTGGTTCTATTCTTTCTAAGGTTTGAATATCTACAGGGAAAGATTTTAGATACTTCCCATCGACTTTGTACCCTGTACAAACACCAATTTTTTCAAACTCATCCAGTACATCTAACTTTGTAAAAGCAATGTCAGTAATGCCATTAATCATTACAGAATACTTTAAAGCAACTAAATCAAGCCATCCACATCGTCTTGGTCTACCGGTAGTAGCTCCAAACTCTGCACCGATTTTTCTAAGCCTTTCGCCTTCTGCATCAAGCAATTCTGTTGGGAAAGGTCCATTACCAACTCTCGTACAGTATGCTTTAGTAATACCAATTATTCTATCTATAGTCAAAGGAGAAATTCCTAAGCCTGTGCAAGCTCCACCTGAAGTAGGGTTAGAACTTGTAACAAAAGGGTAAGTACCGTGATCTAAATCTAAAAGTGCTCCTTGAGCACCTTCCACGATTACTTCTTTACCTTCTTTAATCATTTCATTAATCAGAAGCGTAGTATCTTTTACATAAGGATCTATTATATTGTCAAATTCAATATATTTTTTTACGATATCATCTGCATTGAGTTCTTCACATCCATATATTTTTGTGAGGACTTCATTCTCTTCAGCTACATTCTTTCTGATTTTTTCTTCAAATCTTTTTCTATCTAAAAGATCAACAATTCTAATACCAGTTCGTTTAGCTTTGTCAATATAAGATGGGCCAATTCCTCTGCCGGTAGTACCAATTGCACTATCACCTTTTTTACCTTCTCTGGCAGCATCTAAAAGCTTGTGATAAGGCATAATCAAATGGGCTTTATGACTTATAAACAGCCTACCTTCAACTTTAACTCCATGCTCTTTAAGCATTTGAATTTCTTCCATTAAAGCAACCGGATCGATAACCACACCGTTACCAATAACACATTTTACATCCGGATTCAAGATGCCGGATGGTATTAGATGCAGTATATATTGCTTTCCATCTATTACGATTGTGTGTCCGGCATTGGCACCACCTTGATAGCGAGCCACTACTTCAGCATCGTTACTAATCAAGTTAACTATTTTACCTTTGCCTTCGTCGCCCCATTGAGAACCAACGATTACCGTAACACTCATTATACTACCCTATAAGATTATTAATAATAGACATTTTAAAGCATGACAATGCTCCGATCTGTATCCAGTCGGAGCATTTGACATATCAGGAATAAATATTCCGTTACCTTTTGCAGAAATTCATTGCTGTATCAATACTATCGTGTATAGTAAACACTTTATCTAGATGTGTCATTTCTAATAGTTTTATGACTTTCTCGGGTACACAGGTAAGAGCTAATGTGATACTTTTTTGTTTCAAAGTACCAAGACTACTTACAAGCATACCTAGTCCTGAACTATTAATAATTTGCAATTCTTGCATATTTATAATAACACAGCAAGGATTTTCAGCAGCTATGTTTTGCAATGTAGATGTAAAATCTAAGGCATCGTTGCCCCCGAGTGCTTCTCTATTCATAGTTAGCACTGCAGTTTTACAACCATTGCTCTCAATCATTTCGAATTTGTATGTTTCTTGCTTTCTCATTTAAAACAACTACTTTGTTTTTAGTTCAATAATAGCAAAAATATTTGACATTTACTACTGTGCTGTTGCTTCTTTTTTTAACAATCCTGTTTCTGCATCAATTCTTTTGTTACGTTCCAATACCAAATAACAAAAGACGAAGCAATATAGATTGAAGAATAAGTACCTGTAATGATACCAACAAGCATAGTAAATGCAAAACCTTCAAGCACCGGGCCACCAAATAACACAAGAGCTAATAGCACTAATGCTGTAGTTAATACAGTATTAATAGTACGGCTTAATGTTTCGTTGATAGAAGTATTTACCAAGTCAGTAAATCTTTTACCTCTAAGATTTTCTTTGTTTTCACGAATCCTATCGAAAATGATTACGGTATCATTGATAGAAAAACCTACTACTGTAAGCATACCGGCTAATATAGTTTGATTGATTTCAAGATTGATAACGCCAAACTTATTAACTATAACGATTACAGCAAAAGTAACTAATACGTCATGTACAAGTGCAACAATCGCACCAATACCAAATGTAAATTCAAAACGGAATGCAACATAAAGCAAGATTGCAATCACAGAAAGAAATACTGCTATCATCGCATCCATTCTGGACTCTTTACCGATTTTAGGACCGATTTTATCAACTTTTAAAGTTTCTACTTGTAAATTTGGAAAAGCAGAAGCTAAAGCAGCTTGTAAAATTTGTGGTGCATCAGCTGATTCTTTCACACGAATCAAAAACTGATTTTCTTTACCAAAAGATTTAATCTCTGCTCCGTCGAATCCGGCATCATTAACAATAGTACGTATTTGATTAGTTTCTACTTCACCGGAGAAACCAACACCGATTTCTGTACCTCCATCAAAGTCGATACCATAGCTTACACCTAATGTCATTGTACCTATTAGGCCAAGTAAAATCACTACCGTAGAGAAAATGAAGAATATTTTCCTTTTACCTACGAAGTCGATATTTGTTTTATCAAAAAATTGCATTATATATTCCTCTAATTATTATTTCCAAACTTAGATTAATTACGCTTGAATATTTTTAGTTTGACCAAAATTGAATGATGTTTTATCACCAAGCATAATTTCAATTACTTTTCTTGTCACTACTATACCGGTAAACAAAGTACCAATAATACCAATCATCAATGTCATTGCAAAACCTTTGATAGGACCACTACCAAGATAGAACAATATTAAACCAGTAATGAATGTAGTAATGTTAGAGTCAAGAATCGCACTTAAAGCTTTTTGGAAACCTTCGTCTATTGCAGATTTTATGGATCTTCCTTTTTTCAATTCCTCTCTAACACGCTCGAAGATAAGTACGTTTGCATCCACTGCCATACCAATAGTCAAAATGATACCGGCGATACCAGGTAATGTTAAAGTACCACCAAAAGCAGCCAATACAGAAATAACAAGAGTAATATTTAGCAATACAGCAAAGTCGGCTACAAAACCACCAATGTTGTAGTAGACTATCATAAATAAGATTACTAAAGCAACAGCTAACATTGTAGCATTAATACCACTGGAGATAGAATCTTCACCTAGAGATGGACCTACAACTCTTTCTTCAACTATTTGTACAGGAGCTTTCAAAGCACCTGCTTTCAAAATAATTTCAAGTAGTCTTGCTTCTTGGATATCAGCCATACCTGTAATCTGAGAACTACCACCGGATATTTTACTAATTACGTTTGGAGCAGTATAAACTCTACCATCCAATACTACTGCAATTCGTTTACCAATGTTAGCGCCTGTAATACGTGCCCATTTTTCAGCACCTTCAGTATTCATCTGCATATTAACGATTGGTTGATTTTGCATTGCATCAAAAGTTGCCATTGCATTTGTAATAACTTCACCTGTAAGTTCAGGATCGCGTTTCAAAGAGTAGAAATTATATGATTCTACATTATTTTTCAAAGCTCTTTGGTCAGGTTTTGCATCGATTGCAATTTTCAAGTTAGAAGGAATCAATGACTTTACAGCTGGTCTGGACAAGTAAGAATTGAATAACTCTATTTGTTCTTTTAAGATAACGAATGAGTAATCAATATCAGGAATTGATTCCATATCATAAGAAATTGGTTGATACTGATTGTTAACTATAGCATAAGTTGCGAACAAAGAAGTAAACGGATGTTTTGCTTTGTATGCTTTTTGTGCTTCAGAATCAGACATACCTGAATAAGGATCATTTTTATCAACTGAGTCAGTTCCTGCAGTAGCAGTGGTATCTGTTTCAGTCGAATCATTAGAAGCTAAATCAGTAGAATCTTTTTGTATTGTGTCTTCTGTTATAGTTGGAGTATCATTTCCTGCTTCTTCTGCAGTATTTTCAGCAACAACTTCAGGTTTAACTTCTTCTTCCACTTCTATACCTTTTCTTCTAAGACTTTGTTCGTAAAGCACCTTGTCAATTTTTTGAAAAGCTCTTACGATTTTAGAATTATTTCTTAGAAGTTGGAAATCTAAACGAGCTGTGGTTTCAAGAAGAGATCTTACTTCCGATTCATCTTTAACACCTGGCAACTCAAGGATAATTCTACGATTACCTTGTTTCTGTATGTTTGGTTCAGTTACACCATAAGTGTCGATACGCTGACGGATAACTTCCAATGCTTGATCTACCGCTTGAGTAGCATTTAATTCCAATTTTTCAATAATTTTTTCTCTTGAAGCATCTTTGATGTCACCAACATCAAAATAATTTAAAAGAGAAATACCACTTGCATCTTTAACTGCATCAAAGTTTCTTAAGAACACTTCGATTGTAGGCTCGTCAGATTCTATTTGTTCTTTACGAGTTTTCTCAAGTATTTCCATAAACACTTCGTCTACTGCATCTCTGATAGCAGCTTCTTCAATTAGCTTTAATACGTCAACTTCCAAAGTAACGTACATACCACCCTGAAGGTCAAGACCAAGTTTAAGAGCTCCAGAGTTAGCACCCTGTAATTCTTCTCTGTAGTCTTTGTTAAACGTATCGATGATTGCTAAAGAATCATCTATCGACTGAGCTTCTTCTGCTCTTTTAAAAGCATCTGCTTGTAAATCTTTAAGAGAAGCAGATTTGTAAGTTGGATACAACAGCAATATAGCAGCAATAATAGGTATCACAACAATAGCGAATCTTCCTAAATTCCCTTTCAATTAAACCTCCGTTTTAAAAGCTAATATTATTTAATTTCTTTACTTTGCAATTTAGACAAGCACGAATATATATCTAAATCTTGAAAATACCAACGTAAACGTTAATATTTAATAATTGTGGATAACTTTTTATTCTTATATGTCATCCAATACTACCTTTCGAGATAGATTCCATCCGCACTTTTAATCTTTCCGGCAACTTTCAATATTTTGAGAATAAATTTGCTGAATGATTCTTCAATATTGTAAACTTTGCGTCCTTGCAAATCGTAGTACTCTACTATCCCATCATTTTTCCTCTCGAATTCTTTTACAGAGACCTCTTTAAAACTATGCTCTACTGCACCCCAAAGTTGATTATTGTCATTTTGGTAGTGCAATGCCCAAACTCCAACTCCTGCTAATTCCCTATTCAATGCAAAGCTGACTTTAGTTGAGAATGCAAGTGAGTCGTCGTACCATATTTCTTTCCAACTTTCATTATCTAAATAAGATAAATAATTGCTCTCGTATTTTTGAGAGTAATTTGCTGAGGTGAAATTTGATTTTATGTAATCGTAAGTCACAGCTTCGGAGCTACCGATAACTTTGCTTTGAAATGAGGAGTCTGAAACTTCCCATCCTCTTCCATACCATGGTAATCCTAATACTATTTTTTCTTTATCAATCAGGTTTGATTCATACCTGTTTAGACTATATTCAATATTAATATTTCCCCCTCTCAAAGGACTTACAGGGCCGGCATTGTCTGAGCCACTCCAGTAGTAATCATATCCCATGAGAAAGTAAAAATCACATATAGGGTTAAGCTTTTCGAAGGAGTATGAAGAGCTCCAATCTACCGCAGGTATGTCTATTGAAATCTCTTTAGTCGGAAATGATTTATCTAATTGCTGAACAAAATATACAAATTGATCACTAGATTCGTAAGGAAGTGTTTCAAAATCTAAATTTATACCATCGAAGGAATTTTCATTATTATAATAGACAAGATTAGCTATAAAGTTGGATATTTTGCTTGTGTCGCTGAGAAATGATGTTATCTGAGGCGAACCAAATAAGATAATTGAGATGTGAAGTTTAGTATCAGTAGTTTTGCATATATTGCTGATAGGATGATCTAAATAACCACGAGTGTTAGAAATACTGCCATCTTGAGCGTCAATTTCAAAACCAAAATATATTAAATCACTAATTAAATCATACCTATAATTTAGATATTTTTCTCCTGCCCAATAAGCATGAAAACCAACAAACTTTTTATCTAAACTATTGCTATTAAGGGTATTTCTCAGATCAATTTTATACTTTGACTGTGATTTGGATATCGGTTTATCCTGATATCTATATTTGTCATATTCTTCTATGTGTATACTCTTAGCTACCTGCGAGTGAATCACACAAGCGGGAACAAAAAAGAACAATATAGAAAGAATAACTTTCACAGAATATGACAAACTCATTTAGTAATTTAAAAAACGAATATAACAATAATCCTTTATACAAAAAACATAAATCAACATTCTGCCTATACTTTTGCAGTTTACTAATCTGATTTTCTACTTTTTTATGTATATTAGCAGTCTATTTTTAGTCACATCATATTCGGTGCTATCTTGTTCGCAAGAAAATTAGATATCGTTGTTGTAACATACAATTGTCTTGAGTATACACTTAATTGTTTAGAATCTATACATTCAACTTTGTTTGATGTAGATTATTCTATCATAATAGTTGATAATAATTCTCAGGATAATTCAGTTGCCATTATAAAAGACAAATATCCACAAATTAAGATAATTGAGAACTCTGACAATTTTGGATATGCAAAAGCTGTTAACATAGGTGCGAGAGCATCGAATGCTGAATATTTACTTATTTCAAATTCAGATATTGTATACAAACCCGGTACTATTAACACTCTTCTTACTTACTTAGAAGAAAATAATACAGTAGGTGTGGTAGGAGCTCAGCAGGTATTTCCTAACGGTCAGTGGCAGTACAGCTACGGAGATTTGCCGGGAATAAGACTTGGGCTAAAAGACTTATTTCTGATTTCTACTTTCCAAAGAGCTGTCAGAAAGTTACTTTGGGGAAAAATCAAAATTGATAGATTCCCTAAAAGTGTTAGCTATGCTGACGGAGGTAGCCTCATGACTCCTATGCGTGTGTTTGGCGGAGTTGGTGGTTTTGATGAGGATTATTATTTCTATACCGAAGAAGCCGATTATTGCTATAAGGTTCAAATACGTAATTTTTATGTAATATTTAACCCTAAAGTGCAAATTATTCACCATAGGGGTGGCAGCACAGAGAATGGCGGTCACAGCTCTAAAATGTTACAAATTTTTGTAAATTCTAAGTTGCTTTTTTGTAGAAAACACTTCTCTAAGTCTACTGCTACTATTTTTAAATATTTAGAACTTTGGCATTCGTCAATACTATCAAAATTTTGGGTAGTAATATCTAAAATATTCTCAGGGGAAAAATCAACAAAAGCGTACAACAAGCATAACTACTTTAAACTTTTATCTGAATCATGGAGAAATGCGGAATAAATATGAAGAAAGTATACTCAGTCGCAATTTGCTATAGGATTTACCCAAAAGTATCAAAAGTCCCTCCTATTCATGCTGATGATAAATATAAGCTTTCAGAACTTTGTTTAAAATCTTTAGTTAGTTCTCTATCCAAAGTTAATTATAAGATATGGGTGCTTTTAGACGACTGTCCGCAAGAATATTCCGAATTATTTAAGAAATATATTCCTGAAGACCAGTTAGAGCTTGTTTCTCTTCCAGGCATTGGTAATGCCGGCACTTGGGGCAAACAATTAGAAATACTCAGTTCTCAGACATTTTCTGACAATATCTATTTTGCTGAAGATGACTACTTTTATTTGCCGGATTCATTCCATGAAATGTTAGATTTAATTGAATCAGATAATGAAGTACATTTTGTATCCCCGTACGACCATTTGGATTATTATACTTTAGACTTTCACGACTATAAAAGTAAAATCAAAGTAACAGACAAAAGGCACTGGCGAACAGTATCTACTACCTGTATGACATTTTTGACTCAAAAAAAATATCTATACAAGACTATGGACGCTTTTAAGTCTTATTTAAGAAAGAACTATGATAATAGTATTTGGTTAAGCATCACCAAAATAAATGCGTTTAATATCCTTTTATTTGTAAAATATATTTTCACAGACTTATCATTTGCAAAGATATATATCAAATTATTACTCTTTGGCACACCTCGACTTCTATTCAGAAATAAATGGAATTTATGGACTCCGATGTCCTCTTTAGCAACGCATATGGATAGTCAGTATTTAGCTCCGACTAAGAATTGGAGCGGTATTTTCAAGGATGCAGAATAATTTTTAGCTTGTTAAAAGTGCAACTATTTATTATCTTGACATCGTGTTAAATGTGCTATTCAATTTTTTATTATAATTTCCAATAGGAGATATACCATGGCTTTAAAAATTACTGATGAATGCATTAGCTGCGGCGCTTGCGAACCAGAATGCCCGGTAGAAGCTATTTCTGAAGGCGATGATCAATTTGTAATCGATGCTGATGTATGTGTAGAGTGCGAAGGTCATTTCGACGAACCACAATGTCAAGATGTATGCCCAGTAGAAGCAATCATCAAATAATTGTGCGATTAGTTCGACTTAAAAAATAGAGCTGCTCTTCTTAGGGCAGCATTTTTTTTATATTTTAGAATATTTAGGACTAAATATTGACTCCTGAATTTTATCATATCAAAATAAAAAATGGCATTATTGATTCAATTTGCCAAATAGAGGAATGTTCAATAGTTGAAACTGAGTATTCAAAGAAAATCTATAACGGCTGTAAGATACTCCCTTCATTTGTAGATTCTCATTGTCACTTCCATGGACTAGGACTAATCCTAAACGGACTAATGCTTAACGAATGTATAAGTGCAGAAGAGTGTGCAGCTCTTGCATACACACGTCCTGCTTTCCGAGATAATTGGATATTTGGTATTGGTTGGAATCAATCTCTTTGGGAGAACAAGTCATATCCCAATAAAAGAATATTAGACAAGTTATTTCCTGATGTTCCGGTTTTTCTTAAAAGAATTGATGCTCATACTGCTTGGCTTAACTCTAAAGCTTTAAATATATTGAATATCACTTCAGCCAGTTCCTCTCCCAAAGGTGGAGAAATACAAAAAGATGAGATTGGCGAACCCACTGGTATACTAATAGATGAAGCAATGTTTCGTGCTGAAAGTCAAATTCCTCAGTTTACCTATGAGCAACTCCGCTCACAAGTTATTAGATCGCAGCAAGAATTAGCTAAAGTAGGCGTGACCGAAGTACATGATATGGATTTTGAACCGGATTTCTTGCCTATGTTTCAAAAAATGGAACAAAATTCGGAGCTGTTCATCAAAAGTAAGACATATTTTAGAGCTCAAAATGAAGAATATTTAGACTTCAATCTCGATACCTCTGGCAATAGATATTTCAATATAGTTGGAGTTAAGTTTTTTCTTGATGGCGCATTAGGCTCTCATGGAGCTGCTCTTTTTGATGATTACAAAGATTATGCTTCAAATGGTTTCTTGATTTTAGATGAAGAGCAATTCTATAACAAGGCACTTAGAGCAGCAAAATCTGGATGGAATATAGCAACCCATGCAATTGGAGATAAAGCAGTATCTACAGCACTGAGAGTTTATAACAAGCTTGCACCTAAGTTTCCTCCACTGCATTTTAGAGTTGAACATGTCCAGCTAATTGCAAAAGAAGACATTAATCTATTTGAAGATAATAATATTATTCCCTCACTGCAACCTGTGCATTATTACTCTGATCTTGATACAATACTACATGAGAGGCTTGAACGAAAGCAACTTAGCAATGCTTACCTATGGAAAACGTATTTCGATAAAAATCTAAATGTTATTGCCGGCTCTGATTTCCCAATAGAGTCTTATGACCCTCAATCAGGAATAATTGCATTTACGAATAGAACCACACCAACAGGCAACTGTTTACTACCTAAAGAAGAAATCAATTTAGAATCTGCGATAGAATCTTATACTATAAATCCTCGTAAACTTTTTGGAGAAAAAGTTTTAATATGTGGAGCAAATGCTGATTTTATTGTTATTGACGATCGTACCCCTCCAAACGACCAGCTATTTCAAATAATAGCTACCTACAATTCAGGCAAGCTTATTTTTTCGGTTTAGAAATATAATCTGCTGATTTTTATATTATTTACATATCTACTTTTGGAAATTAAAGACTATTATATTATATTGCGTAGCTAAGCATATAAAAAATGGTACAATTTGTTTTTGTACTTATGTTTCACTAATCAAATTATTTTTAGAGGTACTTTAATGTCAGAAAATCAAAATACCCTACAAGATGTTGCAGAATCTTCTGTTGAAAAACATCCTATGCAAGGGATTGATGCCGGTAAAGAAGGCGGCAATGTTGCAGAAAGAGCCAGAGAAGCTGTAACTAAACTATTGGAAAACGGCTTCAACGACTTAATTTTAGATGATGATACTTTTGAGCAAATGGCTACAGGTAACATCACTGAAATTAAAGAAGATGAGCTCGTAAAAGGTAAAATCGTAGCTATCACAAAAGACGAAATTCGTGTTGATATCAATTTTAAATCATTGGGTGTAGTACCTAGAGCTGAATTAATCAATGCAGAATCTTATCAAATTGGTGATGAAATTGACGTTTTTATCGAAAATATTGAAGACTCTAACGGCAAACTTGTACTTTCTCGTCGTCGTGCTGACTTTATGAAGATATGGGAAGATATTCTCAAATTATTTGAAACTCAAGAAATCACTCAAGTTAAAATTCTTCGTCGCATCAAAGGCGGTATGGTTGTTGACTTGTTAGGTATTGAAGCATTTTTACCGGGCTCTCAAATTGATGTACGCCCTGTACGTGATTTTGACGGCTGGGTAACTAAAACTATTGACGTTAAAGTAGTAAAAGTAAATCACCCATCTGAAAACGTTGTTGTATCTCACAAAGTTCTTCTTGAAGAACAACTTAAAGAGCAACGCGAAGCTATTATGGGTAAATTAGAAAAAGGTCTTGTACTTGAAGGTACAGTTAAAGCAATTGCTGACTTCGGTGTATTCGTTGATCTTGGCGGTGTTGATGGTCTTGTACACATCACTGACCTTTCATGGGGTCGCGTTACTCATCCATCTGAAATCGTTAAATTGGATGAAACAGTTAAAGTTGTTGTATTAGACTTTGACGAAGACAAACGTAGAATCTCTTTGGGTATGAAACAACTTACTTCTCACCCATGGGATAATATCGGCGAAAAATACGAACAAGGTACAAAAGTATCTGGTAAAGTTGTCAGCTTGACTGATTACGGTGCATTTATCGAAATCGAAAAAGGCATCGAAGGTCTTATCCACATTAGTGAAATGTCTTGGACTCAGCATGTTAAACACCCGTCTCAAATCGTTTCTATGGGTCAGGTAGTTGATGCTATTGTTCTTAATATAGATAAAGATAACAAAAAACTTGCTTTGGGTATGAAACAATTAGAACCAGATCCATGGCAAGACCTTATGAAAAAATATCCTGTAGAATCAGTACGCAAAGGTATCGTTCGCAACCTTACTAACTTCGGTGTATTCGTTGAGTTAGAACCTGGTGTAGATGGTTTAGTTCACATTAGCGACTTGTCTTGGACTAAGAAGATTCGTCATCCGGGTGAATTTGTTAAGAAAGGCGACGAATTAGAAGTTGTTGTTCTTAGCATAGATCCTGATCAAAGAAGAATCGCTTTGGGGCACAAACAAATCAATGATAACCCATGGGATGTATTTGAAGAGGAATACAAAGTTGGTGCTGAAACTGAAGCTAAAATAGAAAGAATTATTGAAAAAGGCGTTATCGTAGAACTTCCTAGAGGCGTTGACGGTTTTGTTCCTGTTTCTCAGCTTTCTTTCGCTCCTGTTAAAAACATCAGTGAATTCTTTAAATTAGGTGATTTATTACCTTTGAAAGTGGTTGAATTTGACAAAGATTCTAAAAAAATAGTTCTTTCTGTCGTTGAAGCACTTAGAGGTAAAGATAATTCAGTTATCGAAATTTATTTGTCAGCTCATCCAGTTCCAAATGCTGAAAAATATGCTTACGATAATACACCTATCGAAATCCCTGAAGATGAAAAAAATGTACCTGATGTATTTGATGTTCCTAAAAAGGAAAATAAATCTGAAGCAAAAAATGCTGAAGATGCTCCTGCTGAAGAAAAATCTGCAGAATAATACATAGCATTTTTGTAATTTTGGGCAGACTATTATTTGATAGTCTGCCTTTTTATTTTATGGACGTTAATCATGTTAAAAATATCTCTTATTTCTATTGGTGATGAGCTTTGCATTGGTCAGGTAATAAATACAAATGCTGCTTGGATTGCAGATCAATGTACTAAATTAGGAGCTGCTGTTATTACTCATTCCGTTATAACAGATAATAAAGAAGCTCTTTTATCAGATTTGCAAAGACTCTCTAAATTATCTGATGTAATCATCACCACAGGAGGCTTAGGTCCTACCCATGATGATATAACCAAAGATATACTTTGTGAGTATTTCGACACGGAATTAGTTTTTAACAATGAGGCATTTGCGAACGTCAAAACCATATTTGAGAGACTTGGTCGTGATGTAACTGAACGCAATAAACTTCAAGCAATGATTCCAAAGAATGCGACTCCCTTACAAAATGAAAATGGTACTGCTCCAGGACTGCATATTATACATGATAACAAACACTATTTTTCTTTGCCTGGTGTGCCTCATGAAGCTAAAGGCTTGATGTCCGATCACATTCTAGATATTTTAGAAAATATCATAGTACACCGTAAACATTCTGTATATAAATATAAAGTTTTGCATTTTGCAGGAGTTCCCGAATCTTCTCTGGCTGATATACTCTCTATAAATGATAAAGTTTTAAAAGGCAGAACTCTTGCATTCCTTCCTAATTATAAAGGAATAAGATTGAGAATAGGAGTAGAAGCTTCTTCTATTTCAGAGGCAGATTTACAAATTCAAGAGTTAGAAAATTATATATTACAAAGAGCATCCCAATTTTTTATTGGAAATGATAGTGATAATTTATCTGTAACCATTGGAAAGTTATTAAAAGAAAACAATCAGACTCTTGCCGTAGCGGAGTCTTGCACTGGTGGCATGCTTGGAGCTTATATTACTGATATACCTGGCAGTAGTAATTATTTTGAAGGTGGTATTATTTCATACAGTAATGACATTAAATCAAAATATTTAGATATAGATCCTTCTATTTTAGAACAGTATGGAGCCGTTTCTGAAGAAACAGCTGTCGATATGGCCCACAATGTAAAAACAAAGTTTAATACTGATTTTGGGTTATCCATCACTGGCATTGCCGGACCTGAAGGAGGCTCTGAAGAAAAACCAGTAGGAACAGTTTGGGTTGGTTTATCTACACCTGAAAGTACATTTGCTAAAAAGTTCAATTTTGGCAAAATAAGAGAAATTAATAGAGAAAGAGCTGTGGGTATGGCATTAATATTGCTACATAAATATTTTACCGCATAGATATAATATGGATAAATAATGGCTTACGAAATCAAAAAGATATTGGTTGTAGAAGATTTATCAATCATGCGTAGATTATTGATAAATACTCTGAAAGGTATTGGATATCATGATATTTTAGAAGCCGAAAATGGCAATGAAGCTTTAGAGCTTATGGGAAAGCACCATTTTGATATTGTCATTACTGACTGGATGATGCCAAAACTAAGTGGGCTTGATTTAGCACGTGCAATGAAATCAACTAAAAAATTAGCTGATATTCCAATTCTTATGGTGACATCCAAAGATGATAAAACTGATGTAATGGTAGCTATGCGAGTAAAAGTCAACGATTATATTATTAAACCTTTTAATGCTCGAACACTGGAAAGTAAAATAAATAAAATAATTTTACAGCAATCAAAATTGAAAGTATAAAAAATGAATATTTTAGCTATAGAATCCTCTTGCGATGATACTTCAGTATCTGTTTTAAACTCTGATGAAGTAAAAAGTTGTCTTATATCTTCTCAGAAGTTTCATGGGAAATATGGAGGTATTATACCAGAATTAGCTTCCCGAGCACACATTAAGTTAATTTCTGCACTTACAGATGAAGCGCTTAAACAAAGTAACAGTTCAGTTCAGGAAATGGATGCAATTGCAGTTACAACAGAACCTGGTCTAGTAGGCTCTTTAATTGTAGGTTCAAACTTTGCCAAAGGTTTGGCACTTCGCTTCAATAAGCCAATTATTCCTGTAAATCATATTGAAGGTCATTTGTATTCCGGCTGCCTACAAGATTCAACTATAACTTTCCCTTTTGTTACTTTAGTTGTTAGTGGAGGTCATACCGCAATATTTAACGTCAAGTCATATAACGACTATGAAATAGTAGGCCTTACAAGAGATGATGCTGCCGGCGAAGCATTTGATAAAATTGCAAAATTGATGGGACTTACTTATCCGGGTGGACCTTTGATAGATAAGTTAGCAAAAAGCGGAGATGATAAAGTTTACGATTTTCCACGCTCTATGATACATTCGGATAACCTTGATTTTAGCTTTAGCGGCTTAAAAACTTCGGTTCGATATTTTGTTCAAAGAGAATTTCCAGATGGTGTTCCTGAAGATAAAATGCCGGACTTAGCAGCTTCTGTACAAAGTGCTATTGTAGATGTACTAGTCCATAAAACTTTATCAGCAGCTCGCCATTATAAAGCTAAAACAATTGTAATAGCCGGAGGCGTATCTGCCAACTCCCAGTTACGCGAGCAAATGGCAAAATCCTCTGAAACATTCAAGATAAAAACCGTTGCTCCCGACATGATATACTGCATGGATAATGCTGCTATGATTGGATTTATAGCTCAGAAAAAATTTAAAGAAGCCGGTGAAAGTAATTTTATGGATTTAGATTTTGTAGTAAATCCAACTGCTTTAAGAGCAAAACAACAGAAAAAGAAATAGAACTTAAGAAATCAAATTACAAAAACTCAGATCTATTTTATTTTAAGTTCTAATATTTTTATTTACTTTTTCCAACTAAATTAAATTTGATTCGTATTAAAGCAGTAGTTTATATCTATTTTGTTACGGGTGATTTATGGTAAGTGCGGATAAGCCAATTATCTTGATAGTAGACGATGTTCCCAAAAACTTGCAAGTTCTGGGAACTATTTTATACCAGCAAGGTTGTGAAATTGCAATGGCTGATAGTGGTGCCTCTGCTCTTGAAACTTTAGAAGAAATTATACCTGCCATGATTCTTCTGGATGTAATGATGCCGGAAATGGACGGATACGAAGTCTGCCAAATTATAAAGTCAAATCCTAAAACAAAAGATATCCCTATAATATTTCTAACAGCCAAAACAGAAACAGAAGATATAGTTAAAGGTTTCCAAATTGGAGCGGTTGATTATCTTACAAAGCCATTTAACTCTGCGGAATTAATTACCCGAGTACAAACACAGTTAGAACTGCATAGTAAAACTCAACAACTTAAAGAACTAAACGCAACTCTCGAAGAAAAAGTTCAACAGAGAACTGAGGAGCTAAATAAAGCCAATATCAAGTTAAAGCAGTTAGACAAGTCAAAAAGTTATTTCTTGAGCTTATTAGCCCATGAACTAAACACTCCGCTTACAGGTATCGATGGATTCGTAAAATTAATGAAATCTGATGTAACAGGCGATGAACAAATCGAATATTTGGACGCTATAAATGATTCAGTTGCAAGATTGCACAAATTCTCTAATTTTTCACAGCTAATCACCAGAATCCAAAATGATGCGTACAATTTCCAAATAGAAGACATACCTCTAAAAATGCTCCTAAATGCTGCTATTTTCAGCTTAGAATCTAAAATTATCGAAAAGAATATTTCTATAGATAAAAATATACCGTCCTCTCCTGTACGAGTTAAAGGAGACTCTTATCTAATACAAAAAGTTGTTGAAATAATTTTAGAAAATGCTATTAAATATTCAAGTGATAATGGCTTGATAACTCTAACTCTTACAACTTCGGAGGATGAAGTAAGATTGGATATTATTGATAAAGGAGTTGGATTTTCGCAAGAATCCTTAGAAAATATTTTTGCATTCTTCGAATCAGATAATTTATTGACTCATGGTGAAGGTCTTGGCTTGGGACTAGCCACAGCGAAAATTATAATGGATAATCATAATGCGGCGATTAAAGCTCATAACAATATTGACAATGGAGCGAATATTTCACTATACTTCTACGTTCTATAATAATTATAATTTTTTCAGCACCTTCACAATACACTTGATTTAATATTTGGTAACATCTATATTGAGATTATTTTATATATACACATAGTATTACTCTTCTTACACCATGCTCTTTATTTTCTATTTTTCAGCACTTTCATATCTCAATATTTTTTTTTGTTTGGATTTATCTAATCCTTCATAAATATTAGAATCAGAAATATTTGATTCTAATAACAAAGGACTAAAGATGTTCGGCAAAATATTAAACCATGTTATTTTCGTGTTTTTTTTTGTAACTGTTACTTCTGTTGCCAAAGATACAACAACAGTAAAAGTGAATCCTATTACAGTGACTGCATCCAGAGTACCAACTCTTTATAGTGAGTCTGCAAGAGTAGTAACAATAATTGACGAACAGCAAATAGAAAATGCTGCAGTCCAATCTATTTCTGATTTACTTGAATTTGCTTCAGGCATTGATGTCAGGCAACGAGGAAACTTAGGAGTCCAATCAGATATTAGCATTAGAGGTGGCTCATCAGACCAGACTATGATACTTCTAAATGGAATCAATATTACAGATTCTCAAACAGGACACCACAACATGAATATACCTGTCGATTTAGAATCTATCTCAAAAATTGAAATCCTGCAAGGTTCGGGATCTAGAGTTTTTGGTCCAAATGCATTCTCCGGTGCAATTAATATAATAACAAAAGCAAGTAAGAATAATCAGTTAGCTATAAATGCTTCAGGTGGAGAATACGGTTATTATAATACTGGCTTCAACGGGACAATTAATTCTACTCTGTCATCAACATTTGTATCTGTTTCTAAACAAAAATCTGATGGCTTTATAGATAATACAGATTTCAATACTCTCAATATATATACAAAACATGAGCAGGAACTATTTGATTCAAAGTTTGTACTACAGGCAGGGCATAACGACAAGCAATTTGGTGCGAATAGTTTTTACACACCAAAATATCCAAATCAGTTTGAACATACAAGAAGTAGCTTTGCCTCTCTGCAAATGGAAACTGGAACTAAATTGAAATTTACTCCATCTGTTTATTACCGTAGACATCAGGATAGATTTGAACTGTTTCGCACAAATCCTTCTGACTGGTACACCAGTCACAATTACCATCTGACTAATACTTACGGTACTCAAGCTAATCTATCTTATACTTCATTTATTGGTATTACAAATATTGGCTTAGAGCATAGATTAGAGAAGCTTTTAAGTAACAAATTAGGCTATTCTATATCTGAGCCTAAAGAAGTACCATTTGAAAATAATGCTTTCTTCGATAAAGAATATCAGAGAAATTTAACGACTATTTTTATTGAACACAATGCATATATAAATGACGTTACATTAAGTGGCGGTCTTGCATTAAATTATTCAGATGATTATGGGACAAATTATACTGGTGGGATTGATTTGGCTTATAAAATTAATGATAATATAAATCTATTCACTTCAGTCAACAACACCTTACGTCTTCCTACTTATACTGAGTTATTTTATACAGGCCCTACAAACCTTGGTAACCCAGAGTTAATGCCTGAAAAAGCATACTCGTTTGAAACAGGTGTTAAATACCGTAATTCTTTTATGAGGTCAACAGCTTCAGGGTTCGTGAGACAAGGGAAAGACTTGATTGACTGGATTAAAAACAATACTTCTGATGACAAATGGACGACTAAAAATCTAACAGAACTAACTACTCTTGGTTTTGATGTGTCAAACTATGTGTACCTGAAAAAACTTTTAGGAACCTCCTCCCCATTTAATTATATCAATCTGAGCTACACTTTTATTAGTAATAGTAAAAGCAGTGATGAGTTTATTTCTTACTATGTAATGGATAATTTGCGCCACAAACTTACTTTTGCAATTAATCACGACATATATGCAGGACTTAAAGCAGACTGGAAATTTAGCTACCAAGATAGAAATGGAACTTACACTTCTTTTAACTCTACTACTATGCAGTCAGGAGTTGAAAAACCATACAATGATATGTTTATTTTAGATGCCAAGTTATACTATAACTTTGAGTCATTTACTCTTTTTGCCGAGGTATCTAATATTCTAGATAATCAGGTTGCAGATATTCCTAATGTTGCAGTACCCGGACGTTGGATAAGAATGGGATTAAAAACCAACTTAGACTTCTAAATCTCGGATCAAAACAAGCACTAAAAAGCCGACAAAATTTTTCTGATAAAATATTTGTCGGCTTTTGATTTACTATATAAGAAACAAATTATCTGCCTAAAGCTTTAAGAACTGATTCTTGAACTTTTTCTTTCAATTTGTCATAGTCAAGATTTGAAGGATATATTGGTTCTAAAAACTTGACTTTGATTTCTTTAAAAGGCCTAGGTATTTTAGCTCCTTTAGGCATCGCCTTAAAGGCACCATCTATAGCTACAGGTACAATCGGCACTCCAAGTTCTGCACTCAAAATAGCAAATGTTTTTTTGAAATTACCTAATTCACCATCGCGAGATCTGGTACCTTCAGGAAATATAATAATATTTTTACCTTTTTTAAGCACTTCTGCCATCTTTTGCAATGATAGTTTCAAATCTTTGTTAATATCAACAACTATCACATTATTAGTATTTGCAAGAAATCGATTGATTTTATTATTTACATGTTTCTTTTTTGCATAGAAATATGTCTTTTTAAAAATATTGCGCTTTAGAAACATACTTACAAACATTCCATCAAAATAACTCTGATGGTTTGGTGCAATGATAAAAGGCGCTTCGGGAAGCTTATCATTACCTTCGGCTTTTACTCTAAAATATAAAGAAGAGAATATCCTTGCAGCATATTTAAATAAACTATGAGTAAACCAGCTTTTAGGTAGTTTAAGTTCTACTTTCTCTTTAAGGATTTCACTCCATTTTACCGAATCTACTTCAATTTTTTGCTTTTTATCAGCTACATACACTGACAGTTTTTCGATAGTTGGATGTTCAATGAAAATATCTGAAGAAATATCGATACCAAAAGTAGTATTGATAAATACTTGCAAACTTACACTATCCAAAGAATCTAATCCAATATCTAACTCCAAGTGATCGGTAGGGTGAACTGTTACATTTTTTTCGCTACTAATAAAATTCTTTATTAATTCATATTCCTGAAATGTAGGTTCTTTTATACTTGAGTCTCTAACTTTAGCTTGTTTGGTTGCAAGACTAGCTAACTCAAATCTTTTTATTTTCAATAGTCGCGTCTTAGGCAACTCTTCACTAACGCAAAATATCTTTTTGATTCGTTTGTATGGAGCTACTTTAGAGTTATACTTCTCAATAACTCCATGCATTAAAAACTCTTCAATGTTTACAACACCTTCGTCTTTAAGCTCTATAAAATTTGGAAAAACAATAGCCTTCAGTATATTGTCTTCCATATAGACACCAATTTCTGAAATTTGTTGAGACATCTCTAAAATTTTAAATTCAATTTCGTTAGGATTTATATTTTTACCCGCTTCTGTGACTATTATCTCTTTTTTTCGTCCGGTTATGAATAGATTTCCTTTAGCATCTATATGCCCAAGATCACCAGTATAAAGCCAACCGTCTTTCAATACTTCTTTTGTTTCTTCTGGCTTAAGGTAATAACCTTGCATTATTTGAGGGCCACGACATATGACTTCACCATTTACTATTTTTATTTCTGTATTTGGCATAGCACTACCGGAAGCATTTATGACTGCTTTGCCGGGACGAGGAAATGTAATCATTGGAGCTGCTTCAGTCATACCAAAGCCGACTAAAAATTCGAATCCTAAAGTTTTATAGTCTTTAGCAACCTCTTCATCTACTGCAGCACCACCGCATACCATAAATCTAAGTGAGTGCCCAATTTTGTCATGCACTTTTTTAAATATTTTCTTTGAAAATGCAGGCGAGTTGATCTTTTCTGCAAGTTTAAAGATAGTTTTTGTTGCTATGCTTGCATCTATTTTTGCTTTAATTCCATTTCTAATCAAGCTATAAAATCTTGGAACCCCAATTATAACAGTAATTGGATTATTTTCCAGAGTCTCCATCACATCAGTAGATTTCAGAGAAGGACTAAATGTAGAAATACCTCCGGCATATAATGGTATCACAACTGAACCTACCAAAGGTAGAACATGATGCATAGGTAAAAGCACCAACACATTAGATTCAGAATTAAATATCTCTACTTCTATTACAGCATCACCGTTTGCCTTAAGATTAGCAAATGATAACATTACGCCCTTAGGGCTTCCTGTAGTTCCTGAAGTATAGATTATTAAAGCTGTTTCTTCCATATCTATATCAAGGAATTCTGTTTTAGATGGGGGGAAGTTGAGATTATTTAAATCTTCGAAAACAACTATTTCTATATCGTAATCTACTAGCTTTATTGCTTTCTGTAAACATTCCAAATTATCAGATGACACAAAAACCACTTCAGGCCTGCCATCTTTAAGTATATATGCTACTTCTTCGGGCTGTGACATAAAGTCAATAGGAACAACTATATTTCCTTCAATCCACGAAGCGTATAACGCATACACCCATTCAAGTCTATTTTCAGAAAATATAGCAATTTTTTTAGATTCTTTATTTTTAACAAAAGTCCTGTATGCTTCAATTCTATCAAATAGCTCAGTATAGCTAATTTTGATGTCTTTATACACTAAAGCAGTTTTGTCATGCCTTTTTAAAAACACAGTTCAATCTCTATACTATTTAAAAACATAAGATAAATATTTGGCTCTTTATTTCAAATTTATAGATATTCATTATTGTATTTCATATCTGACTTAACAATGAATATCTTTAATAGGAATACAAATTTTATTTTCCCAGTCAATCATTGCATTAAATAATGCCATTTTAGAATACTCTTCTATCTCATTGATATATATATCCTTTTCAATAATTTGTCTTTGATATAAAAGAGAATCTCTCATTGTTCCCTTGAGTAAAGGCGAACGAGGAGTAAACCATGATTCATTATTGAGAAATGCTACGTTACAATAAGAAGTATCAGTTATTATATTATTTTTTACAATCAAGATATCGTCAGCTTCAGCTTTTTGCAGAAACAACTCATTAATAGCATTCCTATTCAGAAATTTGTATTTATAAGTTATAAAATCGTCGTACACAACCTTTATAGATTTAATTTCTCTTCTATTATACTCTTCAATATTAAATGTATATCCGGAATTACCATAAACGACTCTACATTTATATATTTGCCTATCATCTAACTTGTCTATGCAACATAAGCTTTCAAGTCTTAGGTTTAGATTTAAACTATAATCTTTAACTGTCTTATCAAACCTACTTTGATGATATTTGAGATTTTGGGGTCTCCCCTTTTCAATTCTAATCGTTTCAATAAATTGGCACATATATTTTATCATTCATTTCTTGATATTCTTTCTCCGGATCACTATATATGGTAACGCCACCACCACTTTTATAGTAATATTTACCTTCCCGGTGCTCTATAAAACGTATCATTACAGCACTATCTAAATTTTTACCATCAAATATCCCTGCAATGCCTGTGTAATAGTTCCTGCTATGCTTTTCTGCCTGGGCTATAATTTCAAGTGTTTTAGATTTAGGGGCTCCAGTTACAGATCCTGCCGGCAACATACTGAATATTATATCACCTAATTTTGCATAATAGTTATCTGTTAAATCTCCTACGATCTCAGAACTAATTTGAATTAACTTCTTATTTGAAGTTTCAAGTATATCATGGTAACGATATTTCGTAACTCTAACATTATCAGATACTATACCCAAATCATTTCTAAGAAGATCTACTATAGTATTATGCTCTGCAGTTTCCTTCTTATCTGATAATATTTTATCTAAAGCATTTTTTTCATTAGCATCTATTGTACCTTTCATTGGATAAGTATAAATTTTTGAACCTCTTATTTGTATAAAAGTTTCTGGGGAAAAGCATACAAATTGATCAGGTAGGAGCAACTTGTATTTTGCTTTCGCTGACTTATAAATGTCCAATAAACTCGCTTCTATATCTATTTCAGTTTCGGCTGTCAAATTACACAAATAGGAATTTCCGTAAAGTAAATTTTCTTTTACGATATCATATCCTTCTTTATAATCTTTATATGTAATAGTCTTACTATCTATTATGCTGAATAAATTATCAAATTTATAATTATCTATATCATTAGTATTCTTATTGAAATCAAATAAAATATCTGAGCTTTTTACTTCTGAAGTAGGCAAAATAATATTAGATTGCATATCATAAGAGATCACAAAGAGAAAAGCTTCTCTTTGTGAGCCTAACTTATTCATTAGCTGTATTGTTGTAATATCATCATAAATAGTCATTTGACCAATCGCCCCAAAATAGTAATTATTGATAATAACGACTCGTTCACTTATAACATTGTTCAAGTCATTAAATCCATTGGTTATGAGATAGATGTTATCAAGTATTCTGAGCTTGATATAGAGGCTTTAGAAGAGTATTCAAATATTATTATCTCTCCCGGCCCTGATGTACCTAATGTTTATCCAAATATATTCAAGGTTTTGGATAGATACAAAACAAATAAAAGTATTTTGGGAATTTGTTTAGGCTGTCAGGCTATAGCGGAGTACTTTGGTAGTACTCTAAAACAACTTTCCTTTCCTGTGCACGGCATTCGCTCTATATTGACATTTAATAGTAAAGACTCTCTTTACAGAGGAGTATCTTCACCTTTTTATGTAGGAAGATATCATTCTTGGGCTATCGATGAATTTAACCTTCACAGTGAATTGGAAGTCACTTCACAAGACACTGATAATATTATCATGTCAATATCACATAAAGTCTTCCATATAAGCGGTGTTCAATATCATCCTGAATCTATAATGACACCTCAGGGACATATACTATTCAAAAATTGGATAGAATCAGGTTTGAATTGAACTATAAACTTACCTGGATAAACAATCGTCTCATTCACAAGTTTTTTTATATTTTACATTCAAATAATTTGCTGCAAAAAGCAATAGCCAAAATAATGGGAATATCAAAATTGCGGACAAATCTAAGTGCATCTCTTCCACTAAATATAATATTGAACTCAAAATAGTTAGAATTGAAACAATAGACATAACGCCTTGAGTCACTGTGTAATTTATTTTCTTTACTACGAACCAAGTATATAAAACAACAAGCTCAATAAACATTAAAAAGGCTACACCAAAACTAGCTCCAAACATAAATGCACTGGCTAAACCTGATAAAATTATAAGTCCCGATGCTAAAAGGAGAAAAAGAAACACCTTTGTTATATCTATTATCTGATTTTTAATGCTGCTCATCAATCCTTCCTTACTATTTAATGGTAAGCTTAATAAATATACAATTCAATATTTAAGTTTAATATTGCTTAATATGGCTTTGACCATATTTTTACTATCCTTATCAAGATTATGCCATCTGATGTTTTGGATAGCTCCCTCTATAGCACATGCTTTATTATGACATACATCTACACGATTTTGGACCAGCATAATAATAGCTTTCTCAGCTCCTATTTCTCTCAATTGCTCAGCTGAATTAATACCAACTGCTAGTAGCTGTGCACTTAGTACATTTGAAATATTAGGTAGTTCTTTAAGTTCCATTTTTATTTTTCCATTGTAAAAGTTATCAACATTATAAAATGATATTTGCCAAATTGCTATAAAAAGAATATAATTAAGGTTGTGATTTCGATACATTTTATATTTTAATATATGATAAATGAGATAAAGTTACTACCTGAATTTTTAGCAAATCAAATTGCTGCAGGTGAAGTAGTTCAGCGTCCGGAATCTGTCGTGAAAGAATTGGTTGAAAATGCAGTGGATGCAGGTGCAACTCATATTGCAGTAGTTGTTAAAAATTCCGGAAAGCAACTAATACATATAGTAGATAACGGCAATGGCATGAGTAAAGACGATCTCAAGATGTCTATAAAGCGTCATGCTACAAGTAAAATCTCTACGCAGGAAGATTTAGAAAGAATTATGTCTTATGGTTTCAGAGGCGAAGCATTGGCTTCTATAAGCGCTGTGGCTCAGTTAGAAATCAGAACTAAACTAGATGGAGAAAAACTTGGATGGAAATTAATATCCGAGCCGAACAAAGAAGACACAATTACGCCGGAGAATACTGAAAAAGGCACTCAAATATTTGTCAAAAATCTATTTTACAATGTACCTGCCCGTCGTAAGTTTCTTAGGGCTAACATTACTGAGTTTAGATATATTTCAGACACAATGATGAAGTTTGCTCTTTCACATCCTCACCTACGATTTACTTTTTACGATGGTGATAATCTGATTTTTGATGTACATCCTTCTCCTTTAGAAGAAAGAATTTCTCATCTTATGGGCAATACTGTATCCGGATCACTTATTAAAGTGCATTTCGAGAATGATTTTATCAAAATTTTGGGTTATGTCGGACAACCTCATTTAGCAAGGAATTCCAGTTCCGGTCAGCATTTGTTTTTGAATACACGTGCTATACAGAGTAAGGCTCTCTCGCATGCTATCTACTCATCCTTTGAGCACCTTTTAGAGAAGAACCATAAGCCTCTTTTTATTATAAATATGGAAATAGACCCGGAGCAGATAGATATTAATGTCCATCCTCAGAAACACGAAGTGAAATTTGAAGACGAGAGATTAATTTATAATACCCTACGCAAAGCTGTAACTATGGGTTTGCAAGAGTACGACTTAACACCTGAAATTGAATTAATAAGGCATCAAGTAAATAATCCTTTTGAGCAAAGCAAAGATGAGCAAAGTGGTGAAAATTTTCTTATAAATAAAATAACAGGGGAAGTCATTGAAAACACTCCTGTAAGAAGTTTCGAGCAAAGGCAGGCTAATTTTACAGAAAGGTATAATCCCAAAAACTACCCGAATGGCAACAATAACTTGTTTGCAAATGTACAGCCACCTAACAAAGAAAGAACTGAAGAAGAGAGTGCTTTTGATGCTTTATTCAATACAGGAAAAAGGAAAGAAGCAGCTCCACTCAGCCCTACTATTGGAGATGAACTTAGTAATAATACTAATAAGTATTGGCAGCTGCATAACAAGTATATTCTTATGCATACTGAGCAAGGTATGCTTATTATTGACCAACATAATGCACATGAAAGAGTTCTTTTTGAAAAAGCAATTAAAATGATGAACAAAGAATTTCGTAGTTCACAAACCTTGCTGTTTCCTGTTTCCATAAATCTATCCCCTTCTCAAAAGGCATTAATAGAAGAAATAAAGCCTGAATTATATGATATAGGGTTTGATCTCGAAATCGAAAACAATAGAGCAATTATTAAAGCCATACCAACTGACATTAGCAATGGCAGTGAAGAAAATGCTTTGATGGAAATAATATCAGAATATGAAGAAAATCAAAAAATCAAACATACAGAAAAAAGAGAAAATATAGCAGCCTCATTTAGCTGTAAATCTGCAATTAAAACAGGTAAAAAGTTATCTTTCGAAGAAATGAAAGCTCTTGCTACAGATATATTTAAGTGCGACATGCCTTATGTGTGTCCTCATGGAAGGCCTGTAATACTTGATTTTACGCTAAAAGAGCTAGATAGAAAGTTTGGAAGGACCAGTTAGTAAAGTTTTTTTGCTAAATATTTGGCAAAGATAGAACTAATTGGTATTTTTGTAATCTGTATTTAGTATCAATCCATTAATACAATATTAGGAGTTGTAAGTGGAAACGTCAGCCAAATTTACAAAATCAGTGCGTAACGAAGACGTACAAAGAGACTGGTGGGTAATTGATGCTACCGGTCTTACTGTAGGACGTCTTGCAACACAAGTTGCAATTCTTCTACGCGGAAAACACAAACCGTGGTTTACATCACATATAGACACAGGTGACTTTGTAATCATTACAAACGCCGATAAAGTCGTATTACAAGGCAAAAGAGCTGAAATGAAAGAATATTTCAAGCACTCTGGATACCCTGGTGGTGTTAAAATCAAATCTTTCAAAGATTTATTGATTACTCATCCTGAACTGATAATGGAACATGCAATCAGAGGTATGCTTCCTAAAAACCGTTTGGGCAGACAAATCTTTAGAAAATTGAAAGTTTACGCGGGAAGTGATCATCCGCACACGGCTCAGCAGCCAAAAGTATTTGAGGTTAAATAATTAGTATTTGGAGATTTAAATGAAAGTTTATAGAGCAGTCGGAAGAAGGAAAGACGCAGTTGCTCAGGTTCGTTTGGTTTCTCCGGGTAGTGGCAAGATTTCTATTAATAATAGAGATTTCCACGAATACCTACCTGTAGAAGTATGGAGAACAAACGCTACACGTCCAATGGAAGTAACAAAATTAAACGGAAACTTTGACGTATATGTAAACGTTAGAGGCGGCGGTAAAAGCGGTCAGACAGGCGCTATCCAGTTGGGTATCGCACGTTGCTTATTATTATCAGACGAAGAACTTCGTCCAAAATTACGCCAAGCAGGCTTGCTTACACGTGACCCGAGAATGGTAGAACGTAAAAAATACGGGCAGAAAAAAGCACGTAAACGCTTCCAGTTCTCAAAACGTTAATATTCATTTATGTTACAGATCATGCTTTGCGATTGCCCCGGTGTTGCATCATCCTGCGGATATTGATGTTCGAAGGGCAAGCTGACCAAAGCAGAAGCTAAACACTTTTTAAATTAGGAGAATATAATGAAAAATTATGTAGAAATAGAACAACTGTTAGAATCAGGTGCTCATTTTGGTCACTTGACTCGTCGTTGGAATCCGAAGATGGAACCTTTCATCTTTACTGAAAGAAACAACATCCACATTATTGATCTTCGTAAAACGCAAATTCTTTTGAATTACGCTCGCGAGGCAATGAATGATATCGCACGCAAAGGTAAAACTATTATGTTTGTCGGCACTAAAGTGCAAGCAAAAGGCATTATAGAAGAAGTGTCAAGTAATATTGGCATTAACTATGTATGTGAGCGTTGGTTGGGTGGTATGTTAACTAACTTCCAAACTATCCGCAAATCTATCAAACGCCTCACTGCTATTGACAAAATGGAAGTAGATGGTACGTTTGAGAAAGTTACTAAGAAAGAAAGATTGCTACTTGGACGCGAAAAAGACAGACTTCGTAAAGTTTTTGGTGGTATCGAAGATATGACTAGAATACCAGGTGCTATTTTTGTTGTTGACATCAAAAAAGAACACTTGGCAATTAAAGAAGCTAAAATCTTAGGTATCCCCGTATTCGCAATTGTTGATACAAATACAGATCCTGAAGAAGTAGATTATCCTATTCCGGCAAATGATGATTCAGTAAAAACGATTGAACTCATTTCTTCTATTTTGGCTGACGCTATCAAAGAAGGGTCTGAAATCGCTAAAGTTCGTCAAGCTGAACTTGCTGCTCAAAGCGAGCAAATGAACAAGGAAAATGACGGCAAAGGCGGTAACGGTCCTAAAGTAAAATCTCGCATGAGAGGTCGTAAGAAAACTGACGACACTCCTGGAGATAATAACTCTGCAGAACCTCAAGCTGCTGAACGAAACGAAGACAAATAAGCACTCAGAAAAATCTGCAAATAAGTTTTCTTATTTGCAGATTTTTTTACCTCTCGTAATCAAATTTTGTAAATAATATATAGAGATTTTAAAATGGCTAAAATCACTCCTCAAGCTGTAAAAGAACTTAGAGACAAAACAGGCGCCGGCATGGCAGACTGTAAAAAAGCTTTAGTCGAATCTGATGGTGATATACAAGCTGCTATCGATTATCTTCGTAAAAAAGGTGCTGCTGCTGCTGCAAAAAGAGCTGACAGATCTGCTTCTGAAGGCGTTGTATGCACTAAAACTTCTGAAGATTGCAAAACTGCAGCTATGGTGTTGGTAAGTTGCGAAACTGACTTTGTAGCTTTAAACAAAGACTTCGTAGATTTTGCTAATACTGTTGCTAATGTAGCTCTTTCAAGCAAACCTGCTAACGCTGAAGAACTTATGAAACTTAGCGTGGATGGTACTTTGATTGAAGATTTGCACAAAGATATTTTAGCAAAATTCTCTGAAAAAATTGAAATAGCTGACTTGAAGATTATTGAATCTGAAGGTTATGTTGGTACTTATATTCATGGTGGTGCTAAATTAGGTGTTATGGTAGAAATGACTGCCGCTGACATTAATGATGAAGCAAAATCTTTGGTAAAAGATATCGCTATGCAAGTAGCAGCTATGAATCCTAGATTTAGCCATACTTCTGAAGTTGATGATACAACTTTGGCTAAAGAAAAAGAAATTTACACTCAAAACGCTATCGATTCCGGCAAATCTGCTGAAATCGCTACTCGTATTGCCGAAGGCAAAATGAACAAATTCTACGAAGAAAACTGCTTAGTAGAAATGGCTTTTGTTAAAGATTCGAAGAAAAAAGTGAAAGACGTTGTAGCTGAAATTGCAAAAATTTCAGGTAAAGACATAAACGTCAAACAGTTTGTTCGCGTTTCTATCGGTGGCTAGTAGCTATTAGTTTTTTGAATATATATAAGAAGATATAAAATGGATACACCTAAAATTAAAAGAGTACTTCTAAAATTAAGCGGTGAGGCCCTAATGGGTGATCACCAATTTGGTATCGATCCGGTTACTTTGCAAACTTTTGCATCTGAAATCGCTGAAGTTCACAATTTAGGTGTACAAATAGGTATTGTGATTGGCGGCGGGAATATTTTTAGAGGTATTCAGGCCGCTGCTCACGGCATACATAAAGTTTCCGGCGATCACATGGGAATGCTTGCTACAGTTATTAACTGTATTGCATTTCAAAATGCTTTAGAAGCAATAAACATTCCTACCAGATTGCAGACTGCTATTAAAATGGAACAAATTGCCGAACCTATGATTAGAAGAAGGGCTATTCGACATTTGGAAAAAAATCGAGTTGTTCTTTTTGGTGCCGGCACCGGAAACCCCTATTTTACTACTGACACTGCCGCTGTGCTAAGAGCTATCGAAATTGAAGCAGAAGTAATAATAAAAGGTACTAAAGTCGATGGAGTCTATGACTCTGACCCTGAAAAAAATCCTGATGCTAAAAAATTCGATACTATTTCTTACAGAGAGGTACTGACTCAAAATTTGAGAGTAATGGATCACACCGCTATTACTCTTTGTAATGAAAACCATCTTCCTATAAAGGTTTTCAATATCAATGATAAGGGCAATTTTAAACGCCTTATTATGGGTGAAGATATAGGTACAACTGTTCAAAATAAATAACAGGTTTAATGATGCCATTACAAACAATTTACGCGAAAACTAAAGACCAAATGGTCAAATCGCTCGAGTTTACTTCTTCTCAAGTTTCTAAAGTCCGTACTGGTAGAGCTTCTGCTTCTCTTGTTGATGGAATAAAAATTGATTACTACGGTTCTCAAGCTCCATTATCTCAAGCAGCTACTGTTTCTACTCCGGATGCTCGCACGATTGTAATTCAACCTTTTGATCGAGGTCAAATAGCTGATATTGAAAAAGCTATTCAAGCTTCTGATTTAGGTTTCAATCCTCAAAATGACGGCAATATTATTCGTATTCCTGTGCCGCCTCTTACAGAAGAACGACGCAAAGAATACGTAAAATTATGCAAAAAATATTCTGAAGATGGAAAAGTTGCTATTCGTAACATCAGACGTGAATCAATGGATGAATTGAAAAAAATAGAAAAGTCTAAAGATATTACTGAAGATGAAAGGAAACGTGGCGAAACTGAAATCCAAAAATATACTGATGACTACATCAAAAAAATAGATGATGTCTTTTCTAAAAAAGAAAAAGAATTGATGGATTAGTAAGATTAATTGATAAGGGGAGAATGCCTTCTTCCCTATCATTTTTTGGGGTCTTAGCTCAGTTGGTCTAGAGCGCTACCTTGACACGGTAGAGGTCGCTGGTTCGACTCCAGTAGATCCCACTAAAAAAATAGAGCCGATATTTATAATATTGGCTCTATTTTTATATTTACAGTTGCAGATACTGTCTTGTAGAAACTTAGTTAATAAGTTAGTCTATCCAAAAGTTCCCATGAAATTTTTACTTCTGCAATTTCTCTTATTTCTTTATTTTTGTGCTTATACTTTACTTCTGTGATGAAGTCACCATTTACAAATTCAATTACACCTGCAGGAGTAAAGTCTACATCAAAAATGCCATTTCCCTTAGCGCTGACAACTTTCACAGGCTCTTTGATGTCATAGAGCATTGCCATGCTTGAAGTAGCTTTGAGCGAGTCTACAGAGCCTCTGATTTGATATTTGCTTGAAGTAATCTTTTCAATTTTGGCTTGTAGTGTATCTTCGAAATATACTCTATTTAAATCTAACGATACTACCTTTTTCCAAGTCGAATCTTTTGATATCTTACCACTAGGAAAATAATTCTTTGTAACGTCTGCCAGATAAGTGAGATGATCGAAAGAGTAAGCATTTTGCCATATCTGTCTTTGTACGGGATCTTTTATACCTAAAGCCTTATGATCAAGCATATTAATGGCTCTCTGAAGATTTTCACCTGTAATTGTAGATACTTCTCCATAAGGTGAGTATGTCATACTATACTTTTTCCCTACAGTTGGCCCAACCATTTCGTAATCCTGAAATGAAAGAGGTGCAGGTTTATCGCCCATAGTGCTATATTCTTTTGTAACCTTGCCATCAGAGAATTTATAGTTAATCGAATCAATGGACACATCAATATCAAAAAATCCATCTACTGCGTTAGCAGGTGGGTATAAAGACATATAATATTCTATATCTCTGTTATATTTTAGCGTGTCACCATTGTCCAATATTCTCTTTACTTTGGTAGTTTCTGTCATTTTGTAAAGATGTATAATACTTACTCTGAAATTTGGTTTCAAAATGTAATAAATCTCTTCTTTTGCAAATGTAGAAGTAGCAAAAGCAATCACGCAAACAAAAATTAAAGCAATAATTCGTTTCATTTTATACTCCTTCATGGTATTTTACTTTAAATAAAGACCAAGCTGCTAAGGTCATTCCATCCCATATTTTGTCATTAGCAATGTAATCATTTATTTCTTCAGGTGTTAGTTCAAGCACTTCAATCTCTTCCGACTCATCCGGATTGGGAGTACTTTTAGTTAACTCCTTAGCTACAAAGATACTGCATATTTCATTTGTAACACCATTAAAAGGGTTAAATTCGCCAATTTTTGTAAGATTGTGACTAATATATCCAGTCTCTTCCAAAAGCTCTTCTAATGCATTATCAAAGGCATTTAAACAGGGCTTAATTCCCCCGCCGGGAAATTCTATACTAAACTTTTGGTTTAGATACCTGAACTGTTTAGTCAGAATAATTTTTTTTGAAATAGAGAGAGGCACTACCATAGTAGCACCTCTGGATTTTACATAATGATAATCACCCTCTTCTCCAGAAGGCATAATATACTTATCTAAATAATAGTCCCAATACGGATTACTGTATATATTTTCACTACTTAAAGTATTATATTTATCTTTCATTTGTTATATTTATCAACCATTTATTTCTGCTATCTCGGATTCTGGAAAGAAGAAATTAGTCTCTTTGATTGCATTATCATCAGAATCAGATCCGTGGACTGCATTTTCTTCTTTGCTTTTGCCAAATAAATTCCTAATAGTACCAGTCATAGCTTCAGCAGGATCAGTAGCTCCTATTAGTTTTCTGTAGTCTTCCACTGCATTTTCTTTTTCTAAAGATAGCGCAACGATAGGACCCCGAGTCATAAAACTTACTAATTCATTATAAAAAGGTCTCTCACTGTGGACAGCATAAAAGCACATTGCTTGTTTCTTAGTAAGTTTGGTCATTTTCATGGCTCTTACTTTAAAACCAGCCTCATTATATTTTGTGATTATTTGACCGATATTATTAGCTTCTACAGCATCTGGTTTAATCATTGCTAAAGTTATGTTTCCCATGGGAACTCCAATATATATAATAACACTTATAAAACAAAAAAGTCTCGCATTGCGAGTATTTAATAACAAATTGACTTATGTACAGTAAAAATATTTTCTAATAAATATAAAAAAAGATAGTATCTCATAATCAGATAAGATACTACCTTTGTTACTTTATTATCAATCACTTAGACTTTACTTTTAAAGCTTTTTGAACGGTAATTCCAAGTTCAGCCGGCGACTCAACTACCGAAATTCCTGCTTTTTTCAGAGCACTCATCTTGTCATCTGCAGTTCCTTTACCACCGGCGATTATTGCACCTGCGTGCCCCATACGTCTACCTGGAGGAGCTGTTCTTCCAGCTATAAATCCTATTACTGGTTTCTTGACATATTTTTTAACATAATCAGCTGCTGCCTCTTCAGCATTTCCACCAATTTCACCAATCATCAAAATGGCTTCAGTATCAGGGTCTTTATTGAATAACTTAATAGCATCTATAAACTGAGTACCAATTATAGGATCTCCACCTATACCAATACAGGTAGATTGGCCAATTCCTAAATCCGAGAGCTGCTTTACTGCTTCATAAGTTAAAGTACCACTTCGAGAAACTACACCAACTTTTCCGGGTTTGTGGATAAATCCGGGCATGATGCCTATTTTTGCTTCACCCGGAGAGATAACTCCTGGGCAATTAGGTCCGATAAGCACAGATTTAGAATCTTTTAGAGCTGAATTGACGGTTATCATGTCTTTTGTAGGAACACCCTCTGTAATTGCTATAATTAGCTTAATTTCTGCATCTATAGCCTCTAAAATAGCATCTGCTGCAAACGCAGGTGGCACAAATATCACTGATGCAGTAGCTTTTGTTTTTTTTACTGCATCTTTAACAGTATCAAATACAGGCACGGATTTGATAAATTTTGCTTCGCCTTTACCTTCGTATGCCAAACCACCTTTTCCGGGAGTAACACCACCTACAACCTGAGTTCCGTACTCTAACATTTGTGATGTATGAAATGTACCTTCAGTTCCGGTTATACCTTGTACTATTACTTTAGTTTTCTTATTTAAAAGTACGCTCATAAAACTTCCTATCTATGTTTAGTTAATATTAGCAAATTGTTTATGCAAGTTCCTATATAAAAGTATTAGCTAATAAAATATTTTTAACGCTAAAAAATTTTCTGTAGTTTTCCATCTATTGCCTATAATTCAAATAATTGGTTTAATTTTCCGTATTTTTATAAGTAATCTTGTGAGGTAGAAAATTTAGGGCATTGAAATGGATAAGACCGCAAATAACACATTGAAAAGATTGGAAGATATAGAGCTTGAAATAAGTGAACTTGAAGCAAAAAGAAGTAAATTAAAAGAAAAATGGCTTAGTGAAAAACTTGTAATTCAAGAAATCAGAGCTATTAAAAAAAATATCGAACAAACGAAATCAGAAGCTGATAATTTTGAGAAAATCGGAGATTTAGGTAAAGTTGCTGAACTAAGATATGGCACTATACACAAGTTAGAATTAGCTTTAGAAAAAGCTAACGTTAAAATCAATAAGCTTCAAGAATCAGGGAAACTACTTAAAGAAGAAATTGAAACTGAAGATATAGCCGAAATTGTATCGAAATGGACAGGAATCCCTGTATCTAAAATGATGGAATCAGAAATCTCCAAATTACTTCAAATGGAAGAAAGATTACACAAACGTATTATTGGTCAGGCTGAAGCTGTCAGTGTAGTATCAAATGCGTTAAGACGATCTAGAGCTGGACTTTCTGACGAGAGTAAGCCGATAGGTTCTTTTGTATTTTTGGGCACTACGGGAGTTGGTAAAACTGAAATGGCAAGAGCTCTTGCAGAATTTTTGTTTGACGACGAATCTTTGATGATACGAATTGATATGAGTGAATATATGGAAAAACATTCAGTATCTCGTCTTATCGGTGCGCCTCCCGGATATGTTGGATATGATGAAGGTGGTCAACTAACTGAATCAGTAAGACGCAAACCATATTCTGTAATCCTACTTGATGAAATCGAAAAAGCTCACCCTGATGTTTTTAATGTGCTGCTTCAAGTTCTTGATGATGGTAGACTTACAGATGGCAAGGGCAGAGTAGTCAATTTCAAGAATACTATAATCATAATGTCCTCTAATATAGGGACTGAGCTCATACAAGATAAGTTTAATTTGCTAAATTCGTCACAGAGAGATGAAGTATTTGAAACTCTTAAACCAAGTATCTTCAATTTACTTAAAACTAAAATGAAACCAGAGTTTATCAACAGAATCGACGATATCGTTATATTCAAACCACTTAGCATAAGTGAAATAAAAGATATTGCATTGTTAAATATAGAAAAACTTATCTTAAAGCTATCATCAAAGCAAATTACTATGGAACTAAGCGAATTAGCCATAAATAAACTCATTGATCTTGGCTATGATATAAATTATGGAGCCAGACCTCTAAAACGAACAATACAAAAATACATAGCAGATCCACTTGCTTTTAAGCTTTTAGGCTCTGAATTTACTTCAGGAGATAAGATTTTGGTCGATTTAGATGCTAGTGGACATTTTATTTTCACAAAAGATGTGCATTTATAACTTATTATTATTATTTTAAGGAAACTATGCATAACAGGAGAGTTTATGTTGTTTTCCAAAACAAAGAACAAAATTTGTACAGCAATAGCTATTGTTACCTTAAGTGCCTGCTCATCTTTAGATGTATATGAAGTCAAAGATTTCAAAGGCATTTCACATATACATGAAGGCGAAAAAGCACTTATTGAATGGAACATAAATGGTTGCGATTCTGTAACTATTCAGGAATTCCCCGGTAGCTATAAATCACAAGATAATTTATATTACTCTACTAAAGACAGTAAGGTATTGACATTTAATGCTCATAGGAATGACACATCATATACTATGCATTGGAAAATAGTAGTATTACCGGAAGGTGAAGAAGGCCGGATTAGTGAAGCCATAAGCTCCAACAATAAAGTCATAGCCGAAGTATCTGAGGCAAATACAATCCATGAAGATACTCAGATGAGCGAAACCGGTGCCGTATCTCAAGATGAATTCTCTATTTTACCTTCGTTTTACGAAACGAAGTACTTTTCCGGCATTCTAAAATATAATGGAAAGACTAAACCGAGTACTTTTAGAGTAGTAGGAATAGATTATTCTAATGGCTTTGAAAATATAGATGTTAAAGCTATTTTATTAGATGAGTTTGGCAATATGTTAGCTAATTATTTTGTCGATAAAAACACGCCAACTTCTATAATGCAATACTGTAAAACAGGCATTGCAGGAGACTTACTTAAAAAGCCAAAAGAAATCCATTATAGCGAGTCTACTCCTTTGTTATTTTCACTAGCAATTGAAAATTCGGCAGCTTCTTGGAAAAACTCTGAATTTGTTCCTAATCTATCAGAATTTATACAACTATTAGATAACAAAGATAAACTAACATTATACACTTTCAATCAGAATATCAATACGAAAATAGACAATCAATCTAAACTAGATGCTATTAAGTCATTTGAAAATATAAATATAGAACCTTCCAATGGTTTCAATTCTTTCAATAAAATGGCATATTTAAGCATTAAAAATGCAAAGAATTCACATGCAGATAAAAAGTGTGCAGTACTGATTACATATTCACCTGACAACTCATCAATTATTTATCAAACTGATGATGCTGTACAACTGGCAAAAGAAAACAATATACCGGTGTATATAATTTCAGTTGGCAATGCTATAGAGTCTTTTAGTTTAAAATACTTATCTTATGCTACTGGTGGTAATTATTATCAGCTATCAAATGATAATATTGATGCAATTCCAAATATTTTGGCTGAGATTGCTTACGCACAAAAGCATTACTTCATGTTTAAACTACCTGATAACTTATTTGTAAATCCAAACTGTAACAATGTCAAAACTGAGATAGCCGTACAAACTGAAGATGATAACTTAACAGATGTTTTTAAAGTTATAAACGAAGCAGAACCTCAATATCCTAAGTACCAAGCCTTGGCTGCTTTTTACAAGCATGATACAGTTATACAACCTGACTTTTATAATAACATTAAAACTTTAGCTACAACCTTGATAGAAAACAAAGAGATGACAGTAGAGCTAATTGGTCACTCATCTATCGAAGGCGATGAAGATCAAAATATTTTTCTTTCTCGCTCAAGAGCCCAAGCAGTTAGAAAAATGCTCCTTAAAGACGGAGTAGCACCGGGACAAATTAGAATTAGATGGGAAGGTAGCAATAAGCCTATATTTTATTTACAGCAGGCTCCTTGGCAACAATATTATAATAGGCGAGTAGAAGTCAGATGGCTTGATCCTGAAATGCTGCCTTACGAAATAATTGCTCAAACTTCTGCGAGTGAAACTGAAGCATTGAAAAATGTAGAAAAGTGGGAATTCCATGGCTATAATGCATACTATGAAAGATATTTAGACAACCATTCTCCAGTTTATAGAGTTAAAATATGGGGCTACCCTACCCTAGAAGAAGCAGAAGCCAATGCAAACAAGATACAAACTGTTTATAATACTAAATGTGTAGTCCAGTAATATGTTTAAATTTAGAGCCACAATCACACTAATAATACTTTCAGTATTCCTATGGTCTTGTTCAGATGACAACTCAACAGGACCGGAAACTCCAGGAGTAAGTGAATATTTAGATAGATCTGAAGCTAAGTTGGCTTTTGAATATTTAAATAAGGTAAGAGTTAACCCAGATGCCTACAGTCAACCTATGGGCGTTGATTTGTCTTATGTAGACCCAAGAGCTACTTTAGTTTGGAATGATATACTGCAAAAAGTCGCGGAGGAAAAAGCCTTAGACTTAGTAAATAGAAATTATTTTGCTCATGTTAATCCTGATGGATACGCTATAAATTACTATATGGATAAGGCTGGTTATCCTATGGAAGATAATTGGATAAGCAAACCCACAAATAATTATTTTGAATCTTTAGCTGCTAATTCTACGCCTAATATGAGTGGACAAGCTTTTATAGATCAGCTTATAATAGACGAAGGAGTTCCTTCACTCGGCCATAGAAAACATCTTTTAGGTATTGATTCAGTGTTCGCATTTAATTCTACTTTAGATGAATGTGGCTTCGCCGTTACAAGAAAAATTGGAACCACTTATACAAACTATATAGTTTGCATAATAGCCAAAAAGGGAGTAAAAGGTAAAACAATATTTACGATTCCTATAACAAATATTCCGTAATTGGAACTCCCTTAGGTTTTGAAGAAAATATAAAAAAACAAAGAGCCTCTGAGCTAATCATTTTGAATAGTCTTAGAGGCTTTTTGCCATGTGGAGTAATTTTTGTTTTTATAAATGATTTGAATATTCTTCTAAAAAATTCAACTCTTCTCTAGAAAGAGATTCTTTTCCGTAATCATTTATTTTATCAAGTATCATATTTAAACTCTCTTCATCTTCACTGGGATTATTAGTGAATTCAATACGGTAAGAGTCGTTATCATATTCTTTAGAATGTTGCATTTCCTTTGAAATCAAAGCTGGTTTGAGCTCTTCAGCTTTAGGTAATAAAATATCCAACTCATCGAAATCAATTTTGAGATTTTCTTTCTTTTCATCTTCCTTAAGAACTACATATGAAGCAACTCCGGCTATAAAGCCAATGCAAGTAAAAGCTATCAAAGGGAGCAATATATTCCAGTCCCCTGCCATAAAAGAAGGCACTTTAACAAGTAGCCAGGTCATAATAGTCGTAACAGTGAGCAAGCCAGTCTTAATCTTGAATCTACCTAAAGATACAGAATAACCGGGATTGAGTAAAGAAAAGAGAGTAATTACAAAAATTGAAAGCCCGTCAGCACCTGAGATACTAACATCATATTGCTTGGATAGGAAGAAAAATAAGGGGACTGCTATCCCTTGGAATATTGAAAATACGAATATAAGTTTGGCAAAATATTTAGAAGAAAGCAAGTTTTCCAAAAAAGGACTAACTAACATAAAAGTAAAAAGGGTTAGAAACATTGAGCCAATGTCAGGTTGTATAAGCAAGTAAGTAATCGCTTTCCAATAACTGGAGCCTGCAAAAAAATCAAGTGCTCCGCTTGAAAGATATGTTTCAAACAGACCACTTGTAGCAAAATTAAAAGCATTTGTTAAAACAAAAACAAATGTAATTAAAAACGATACTTTTCCTATTTTAAATAATCTGAACATTTCTCATGCCGTTTTGTGTAATGTCTTTATATATATAAAACATAAAGCCATGAAAAGTTACAGAAATAATGAAAATTATTATTACTTCAACGAATCAATTATAGTATCAACTTTGTCAATATTCATATTTTCGTGGTAGTCATCGTTAATTGCTATCATAGGTGCTCCGCCACAAGCCCCCATGCACTCTACTTCTTCTAGGGAGAATCTACCATCACCAGTTCGTTCATTATGTCCGATAGCAAGTTTATTTTGCAGGTGTACGAATATTTCTTCTCCGCCACGAAGCATGCAAGATACATTTGTACATACCTGCACATGATACTGCCCCATAGGCTTTTTAAAATACATCGTGTAAAATGTAGCAACACCATACACATGTGCATAAGATAAACTTAGAAGTTCAGCAACATATTTCATAACATCTTTAGATAGCCAGCCAAATTTCTTCTGAGCCATCCATAAAGTAGGCATTATAGCAGCTTGGGTTTCGGGATATTTAGATTTTATTTTCTCTACTTGTTCTAACTCTTGAGCATTAAATACAATTTCTTGATCAATTTTATTTTCCATACCGGTAATCCTGAAAAGACCTATAAATTAGAATATTTTAGGGATGTTTTTTTATTCTTGATATAAATATTCCGACAGATAGCCAATGTTTTAGAGCAGTCATAATCTTATGGGCATTAGAAACTCTAATTTTTTGCTTATAGATATTAAAATCATTTAGTTCTATTTTTTCTAAAAGTCTATAATAGATAGCATCCATAATCTCTGCTGCTACTATTGTCGGTTTTTCATCAGGCCTGAGCATCGTACGAGCATTGTGGTAATACTTTCTGGCTCTTTTAGCCTGATATCTCATTAGTTCAACGAAATTTTCGTTATAAACTTCATTGATAATATCATCACGAGAGTATGAAAAGGCATCTAAATCTTCTTGAGGAATATAAAAATACCCTCGATCTTTGTCTACCTTTATATCTCTCATAATATTTGTTAGTTGAAGTGCATAGCCCAAATTTATTGCATAATTTTTGGTCTCTTCGTACTTATAACCAAAGATTTCGATACTAATCAAACCTACAATACTGGCTACTCCGTAGCAATATTCTTTTAAATCTTCGAACGTATTATATGTATTTCTTACCAGGTCTGTACGACATCCATCTATCAAAGTCATAAAGTATTGTTTAGGAATTGCAAATCGTTTAACTACATACTCAAAAGGTTTAATGTATAGTCCGGCATAATTACCGGAATAAACTTTATCTAACTCATTTTGCCACCATGCAAGCCGTTTTAGCTTTTTTTCTACTACTTTAGGATCTGTGTTAGGTGAATCGTCTACAATGCTGTCAATGTAACTGCAAAAGGCATAAATTGAGTGCATAGCAACCCTCTCTTCTTTAGGTAAAAAAGAAAAGGCGTATAAAAAGTTGGATTTTTCAACAATCGGGGGCGCTACATTTTCATGATATGCCAAATCAAACTGAGTTACAATTTCCATTAAATAATCCTATGTCTAACAAAGACTCTCAAAAATATAATAAGAATATCGGACTTACCTAGCTTTGGACGTAAAGATAACAATTTTGATTTTAATTTTCGAGTTTTTTGCAAAATACGTTTTCCACCTTCTAAAATCATTGCCAGCTCTATTCGTAATCTTCTACTCTTTACTAATGGTATTAGATTTTTACCCTCAGCAAAAAGCTGTTCTGTATGCTCGCACAAATCTTCTATCATTTTATCAAGCTTAGTAAGTTCCGCCTCGTAAAAGTTATTATCTTCTATTCCATACTTATTTTGAATATTTATAGGTACATAAATCCTATTCTTTGTTTTGTCTATTGATATATCCTGCCAAAAATTAACCAACTGAAGACCGGTACATATGAAATCAGAATACTTAGCAGTCTGATCATTATAATTATCAAATAATCTCAGCACTAACTCTCCCACGGGATTAGCAGAGTACTTGCAATAATTATAATTATCATTCATAGTTTTTGGTCTGACAAACATAACGTCTTGCTTAAAAGCTGTAATTAACTTTTCAAATGGCTCAGGAGGTATATTTTTAACCACCATGGTGTCTACTATAGCATATATTATAGGGTTTTTCTTCTTTGTATCAGCTATATTAAAATGCCTTACCATACTATTTAAACTATCTAAACCTTCTAAAGCTAGATTTTTAGAGACCATTGAGAGTTCATCACCCAAATCATCTGCTAATCTGGAAAAAGCATAAATTGAGAAAAAATGTTTTCTCAGTCTTTTAGGAATTAAAATGCTTCCCACAGGAAAGTTTTCATAATGACCCAATGCAATCTTTTTGCAAAAGCTATAAGCTTCCTCTAAAGAATCTACTCCAAAGTTACCACCGTCTGCTTTTGTTAAATCTATCAATTGATTAACATCAATCTTCATATAATAAATATTCTTATAATATAATCTACAATAGTATCAAACTAAATATAATAATAATAAACAAAAAAAGCTCTAAGTATTTTGTACCCAGAGCTTTTTTCTATTTTACTGATCGCCTGAGATAATCAGGAGGCAATTCTGATAGCCAACTTTCTACCTTGGATATAAAAAATTGTTTCGCCTCTTCATACTCGTTAGGTATGATACCTTCCAAAATAGCTTCTTCGATATTATGCTTTATAAATCCAACAGCTCTTGAAGGTTCTAATTTGCAATATTCCATAATCTCTTCACCACGAACAGGAGATTGAAATGCTCTTAGTTGATCTTTTTCCTGAACTTCAAGTATTTTTTGAAACACTACTTCATAATTCTGTAGATATTTTTTTTCTCTATGTTCGTTTTTTGTAGTAATATCAGCTCTGCACAAAGTAAACAAATCCTCTAATGCTTCATCTGCAGTAACAGCTAACCTTCTAATCGCCGAATCAGTTACGCCATCATCTACAAGCACCATTGGCCTTTGGTGCAATCTTACTAACTTTTCTACGTAAGAGACATGTTCAAAGGGCAATTTCATGCGTTTAAATATCTTTTTGACCCATCTAGCACCTATTTCTTCGTGCCCATGGAAGGTCCATCCTGTACCTTTAACAAACTTTTTAGTCTTTGGCTTTGCTATATCGTGCATAAGAGTAGCAAATCTGAGCCATACATTATTTGTGTGTTCCGATATATTATCCAAAACTTTTAAAGTGTGTTTGTACACATCTTTATGTCCATATGCCTTATCACTGGATTCCACTATTTCTACTCCGGCAAGGTGATACACTTCCGGGAAAATATATTTCAAGAGACCAGTTTGGAATAAGATATTGATACCAACTGATGGTTTAGCTGATTTGAGTATTTTAAGAAACTCTTCAGTAATCCTCTCCTGAGATATAATCTTTATCCTATCAGCCATTTTTGAAATGGCATCTAAGGAAGCCTGTTCAATCTCAAAATTTAACTGCGATGCAAACCTAGCAGCCCGCATCATTCGCAAGGGATCATCAGAAAAAGTAACTTCAGGATCTAAAGGGGTTTCCAATAATCCGGCTTTTAAATCATCTAAACCTGAAAATGCGTCAATAACCTCTCCCATTCGCGATTTATTAACACAAACGGCTAAAGCATTACAAGTAAAATCTCTTCGCTTTAAATCATCAAGAAGCGTACCTTCGGTAACAATCGGCTTCCTGGAATCAGGTAAATACTCTTCTTTGCGTGTACCTACAAATTCGCATTGATATTTACCGATTGGTACCATAGCAGTTCTAAATCGTTCATATATAACTGCTTTTGACTTAGTACGAGTAGCCACTTCTTTTGCAAATCTAACTGCGTCACCTACTACTGTGCAATCTATATCTGTGCGGTCACGCTTAAGATAATAATCTCTTACATATCCGCCTACAGCATATACTTCAACTTGAAGCTCATCAGCAATAACACCGATGAGCTTCAAAATATCTTCTTCTATTTCAATTCTGTCTATTACTTTTATAGCTATCACTTTTCTTCCTGCTCTTTAGGGGCATTTTTTTCTAAAATAAAAATATCAAAATAATACAATATATGCTTATCATTTTCTTTGATGTCGGCTTTTTGATAAAGTAGTTCCTTGACTTTTTCAGCAGGAGCACCTTCTTCAAAATCTATGCCTGGTACGACATAATACTCACCTGTTTCTGTCATTACCCCAAAGCCTAACTTATTGATTTCACCTTCAGTAGGAAAAGTACCTAGTAGATGCGGAAAGTTGCAAATAAACATTTCTAAATGTAATTTATCATAGTTTGCTAAATACTCTTTGGCGTTTGCATGATTAAGTCCCAAATCATTAGATGTTTTATATGCATTGTATAGAATATTTGCATCTGTAGATAAGCTTCCTTTTGAACTTAACAACTTACCATCTTTTTTAATTAATAAGAAAAACGGATAGGGCTTTTCAAATTCCCTGAGCACTATCATAGTATTTGGAATCTTTTCTCCTTCTAATCCTCTTCGTAAGCCAACATCAACAGAGTCAACAAATTCTTTCATCAACGTCATCTTCTTGAACGGAGTAAAAGAATAATAAGACTTTTGTGGATCATTATAAGCTAAAGCGGATAAGTATGCTTTCACATTATTAAATTCACTTTTCTCTTGAAAAACATTAAATGAGGTATTATATAAGTAAGGAAGAAACATATTTGCGCCACCATACTGACCGACAGAGATACCTGTTTTTAAAGCTCGAAACTCATTGCTATAAGCGGTCAGATTTTGTCTGAATAAAGCAAAAATATTTCCACTTTCTAATGACTGGATCAAAGGAATATCTTGTTTTCTGGCTTCTTCTTGATTCATACCTTCAGAGAAGTTAGTAATAACAACTGTAAGCACATTCTTTTTAGATTCTCTTACTGTAGCTTCTATTTTATCGCCTAACTCAGTTATTTGAAATCTATCTAATTTACCAATAACAATAGGTACAATATTTTTATCAGGTACAAGTTTTGCTATTATATTCATATATGGTTCAAATCTATTGTACTTTTGATTATTTTGGAACTCTTTAGTACAATTATCAGGGAAAGTTTCTTTCAGTTTATTTCTAAGTAATGTATCTACACTAACAGTACCAAACGAAGATTCATAACCTTGCCCATCATAAATGTCAAAGCCTTTTAAATCTTCATCCTTATTACAGTCAGTTATAAAAATAAATGTTTCAAAATCATATCCGGTTATTGCTCTTATAGCATCTTTTGCATTTTGCAGAGTGTACTCCATTTTCCCATGAGGCATTACTATATAATTCAAATAGAACCCACTCTCTCCGTTAGCCCCCATTGTAGTAGTATCCGCAAATCTATCAATCAGATTTGCAAGAGAATCTTTGTCTGCCGGGTAATATTCTCCTCGCATAGTTGCTTTTCGGAATTCAATTTCATTTCCGATTGTAGTCTCTGTAGTACAAGAAACTAAAAATACTACTAAAGAAACAATAGATAGTAATAATTTTTGCATATTTTTCCCTTATCATCTAATATATAAAAGGCTGTCAGGTATAACATGGACTGCTTGAAAGCAGATGTTAAAAATGACAGCCATACAGAATAAAAATTACTGAAAATATTACATATTTTCAAAATATTTTGGAATATCAGTAACTTTTCTAATATCATTAGAAGGTTTTGCTTTTCTCTCTAGGGCTTTTATTGCAGATGCATATATTTGTTGCCAAGTGAAGCCAAATTTTTCAAGCAATTCTTCAGGTTCACCACTTGCACCAAATATATCAGGCATACCAACAAATTCCATAGGAACAGGAGCATTTTTAACAACTACCTCAGCAACAGCACCACCTAATCCGCCATATACCTGGTGCTCTTCTGCTGTAACTATTGCACCGCATTCTCTGGCAGCTATAGTTATAGTTTCAGCATCTATTGGTTTAATAGTATGATTATTAATAACTCTAGCTTTTATTCCATGATTTTTCTCTAGTTGCTCTGCTGCTAATAGTGCTTGCCAAACCATTAGACCGGCAGCCACGATAGCAATATCATTACCCTCAGTCAATACGTTGGCTTTCCCTATTACAAATTCAGAATTTGCATTTGTAAACATTGGTACGTTTGGTCTGCCAAATCTGATATATGCAGGACCGAACATTTCTCCAACTGCAATAGTTGCTTTTTTTGCTTCTTCAAAATCAGCAGGAACTACTAATGTCATATTAGGAAGAGCTCTTAGCAAAGCAACCTCTTCCAAAGATTGGTGAGTAGCGCCGTCAGGGCCAACCGTAATACCCGAGTGCCCACCGCCGATTTTTACATTGGCATTATTGTAGCAAACAGATACTCGTAATTGGTCTGCATTTCTAAATGCTGCAAAAGCACTGTAACTTGAGAAAAAAGGAATTTTCCCTGACAAAGCCATACCTGTAGCAACTGTTGTTGCATTTTGCTCAGCAATGCCTAAAGAGAAAAATCGTTCAGGATATTTTGATTGGAACATAGAAGTCATTACAGAACCGGTAATGTCTCCTCCCAGTACAACTACATTATCATGTTTTTCACCTAAAACTACCAATCCTTCGCCAAAACCATGACGAGTAGGCTTTTTACCTAGAAGTTCGTATTTTTTCATTTTATATTTTAATTTGTTTACAATTTTTTACGAAAAAGTATTAAACTAACTCTGAAAGAGCTTTTTCGGCTTGGTCAGGTTTAGGCGGATTGCCATGCCAAGTGTATTGGTCTTGCATAAAAGAAACGCCTTTGCCCATGAAAGTTTTTGCAATAATTACAGTTGGTTTTCCACTGCCTTTATTTGCTTTAAATTTATCAAATGCAGCAATAATATCTTCAAAGCAATGACCATTAATATTGATTACATCAAAACCAAATGATTCAAATTTAGAATCAAGCGGATAGATATTCATTACATCTTTGCATCTGCCGTCTATTTGGCAATCGTTATTATCAACTATCCAGCACAGATTATCTAATTTATGATGACTCGATGCCATTGCAGCTTCCCATACTGTGCCTTCCTGGAGTTCTCCATCGCCTGTAACGCAGAAGACCTGCCTATCATTATTGTCTACAAGTTTATCACTCATAGCCATACCTACAGCGATAGAAATACCTTGACCTAAAGATCCGGAAGAAGTTTCTACTCCGGGTAGATTTTTATCCAAACCAGGATGACCTTGAAGTCTACTTCCCCATTTTCTCAAAGTCGCAAGCTCTTCTGTAGGAAAATATCCTGCTCGAGCTAAAGCTGAATAAAGAACAGGAGCCATGTGCCCTGCGCTTAATACAAATCTATCCCTGGAAGCCATGTCAGGCTCTTGAGGATTATGATTCATGACACCGCCAAAAAATAAAACAGACATAATATCGGAAACACCTAATGGTCCGCCACTATGTCCTGATTTTGCTAATGTCAAACTTTTTATTATATCTCTACGGAGCTCAAGAGCTATTTCTGCGAATTCGGCAGGCTCTCTTTTTTGATTTTTGAAGATGATATCAGAAAATTCCACACTGAATCCCATAAGAGTTTTTTGAGTTGATTTAAATAACTATTTTCAAAACTACAAAATTTATATTTAACAATACAGCTATATTGTTAACATTTTACCTTCCGAATTACTTATTAGGACATTTTAATCCTAACTATAATATTTTTTTATATTATATAAGTGCTTGCTATCTAATGACCTGTAGTTTTCTTTTAATGGCTGTGGATGGCGTTTGCAGTATGTAGATATAAGAGCCTGAAGGGAATTCATCAGAGTTGAAGATAGTTTCATAGAACCCGGGATCAATATATTTATCAAACAAGTCAGCAAGCTTATTACCATATACGTCATAAATGGAAATTAAATGCCTGCCTACTTCAATGCCAAAAAATGAGATTGTAGTACGCTCATAAACAGGGTTTGGTGCATTTGGGAATAACTGTAATTTCCCTGTATCTATGATAAATCTATTACCACCCTCAATGCAAACTCCAAGCACATTAAATGATCCGATTTCAGTTGAAATATGTAGTTCATCATTACTCTGAATTTCAATGTTTTCTATACTTATTTTAGTATAATTAGTATCTCCTAAAAATGCTCTAAATTCAATAGAAGTTCCATCTACCAAAGTATGCATTGGCATATTCTGAATATTAACTTTTCTAGAAATAGAATCTGTTGTACTAATCAACTCTTCTTTGGGTATCATAATTGTTTTATTGAATACCAGAGTAAAGGAAATTTTGTCATTCTCAGATATGTTAATATCATCTTCTACATCTAAGCTAATTGGTAAATCAAAAGTTTGTCCTGGATAAGCTGATATACTACCTACGGTAAACTTAGCATTAGGGATTTTATCTACTTTAGCAATGAGCTTAAGTCCGGTAGAGTTCTTGCAATCGTCAGTGATATATAACTCTTCATTATAAGTAATACCAAGATTGCCTCCATTAAATTTAATAGTCAACTCTTTGGTTTCTCCAACTTTTAAGTCCTTAGGAGGGTCAATAAGTTCATATCTGTTCAACTCTGAATAATTCAAGCTATTGATATCTTCTGTTCCGATGTTTGCAATTTGCACAGTTAAATTGCCTATCTGATCTTGAATTAGACCTCTTATTTCTAATATTGTCTCAGATGTTGTAAAAGCTACAATCTTTTTATCAAATTTGCAAACAACAGAAGTTTCTCCTTGGGGGATATTTATTGCGTTTGTCTTTAAGAGAAGTGTGTTTTGAAAACTCCCCATTATTAGAGATGAGTATTTAATTTCAATATTAGTGGAATTGTTAGGCAAAATTACTGTTCCTGAGTAATCTTTTTCTATACTGTAATTAATGTCGATATTTTGAAAAGATAAACTATATAAAGACAAAGGTGTCGTACCAACATTCTTAATCTGTATCTGATAGTGCCCGGAATCCTGACATACCAATGTTGGAAATTGCACGATTGACTCGAGTTCAATTTTTGCATCATTAATACCAATTATAGCCATTAAGTTAATTGGAATCTCTCTTCCGCACTCATCGCTTAACATAATACTTTCATTATATGGACTTTCCGACTTTTTACCACCGTTGAACCTTATGGTAAAAGTAGAAGAATCTCCTGGTTTTGTATTTAAAGGTGATATATCTGTCACTTCAAAATTTTTACTTTTTAGAGGTAATTCCCACTTCAAATCCATATTGCCGGAATTATATACTTTAATTATTTGCGTTCCTGATTCATCTTCACTTAAATTAGAATATTCTATAAGATTTTTTTCTAAGTAAAATCCTGAACTGTCTCTTGCAGCATTAATAGTAATGTCGAGAATTGTTTTGTTATCAACTCTTAGATTAGTTAGTATCTGCATTTTACTTGTAATATTGCCTACCTTAGAAGAGCTAAATACTATTGGAATTTTAAGAGAATCTGATGGGGGTATGCTTGCATATATAGATAGATTAGAACTTATAGCCATAGAGTCAAACTTTATGTCTTTCAAGACTAACTCTCCATTACCTGTATTCTTTACGGTAATTGAATCACTGATTGCATTATCACATAATAGTACCGGGAAATCAAATGTGTCAGCAATAAGCATCGCAGGAGCAGTCCCTTCTGCAGCAATTAATATCGTAATATTTTCATCAAAATAATCTGTTTTAATTTCAAAACCGGAGCTTACTCTACCTACTTCTTTAGGTTCAAAATGCACTAATATTTGAAGTGAATCATTTGGTTCGATCACTTTTTCGGTTAATGTGTCAAAGTCAAATATATCCGAATTTATCTGAAGAAGATTTACTGATTTAATATTTATATTTTGATTGGACTTATTATAAAATATAGTAAGTTTTCTAGATACTGAAGTATCTATATTAGACTTGCCGATATAATAATAATCATTCAATATATCAATATTCTTGTCAATCACTTCTGATTTAATTGTAGCTTTCGTTTGCAAAGAATTATAATAAATAATTAAATCAGCTTCGATATTGCCTAATTTAGTGTTGTTTGACTTTATAAGAAGAGATAATCCTTCTCCTGGTGTAAGTTTTTGATTGGTAAATGAGTTTTGCAAATTAAACAATGAAGCATCTTTGCCTTCAATTGCAACTGAATCTATTGTAAGAGGGAAAGTATAACTGTTTAAGAAATAATTACTGATTAAAGAATCTGCAGGATAATCCTTCAGCTGCTTCCCAAAATCTATATCATTTACTGATAATGAAGCTCCTACTATAGAAAAATCTGCATCAGAGATGTCGTCTTGAAGTGCTTTGTAATCATCATTTTCACTTTCTATCTTCCATACATGCAAAGCCCCGCTTAAGTCAGTAGATGCAACTGTCGAACCATCATATCTGATAGCTACAGATGTTACTTGTTCTTGATGTCCATCATATTGAAAATAGGGCTGATATGAGGTCTTACTTTGAGAAAGATTAAAAAGTCTGACGCCATGCAAAGTGCCAACTGTTGCTAATATTTTCTGGACTGGATTATAATCTAAATCATTTAAGTATTCTTCTATATCATTTCTTAAATAAGAAACAGGCAAAGAAATTTGGTTTATATCCCATATCTTTACTTCTTTATTATTGGCAGCAACGGCTACTTTTTCATCCGTAATCCATTCAATAGCATTAATATCATAATTATATTGAGGGAAAGTAAGAACCTCTTTGATTACTATATTTCCTGACTCCAAAGTCATGTTTGATATCTTCAAAAAACCCTCAGCATCGCAACTCGCTATTAAGCTTGAGCTGGGATTCCACTGAATATCTACAATTTTTGACTGATGTAACTTAGCAGATACTAATGGATTAAATTTGTCAGACAGCTTCCAAATAAGAATAGTACCATCGTTACTACCCCCCACAATAAATCTGCTGTCTTTTGACCAATCTACACAATTCATGCCTGACACCTGACCATAATCTGCTATTAAGTCATTATCAGTATTAGTGTTGTAAACCTTTACTCTTTTATCCTCAGAAATACTAGCGATTAGACTTCCTGAATTCTGAGTAATGTCATAAATATTAATTTGACCCGTAAGTATAAGCGATTCTTTTTTGTACTTATAGTACCATTTTTTTAATGTCCCATCTTTACCTGCAGTATACAAAGTATCAAAATCATTACGCCCCCATACTACTTTATTTATCGCTTTGGGATGGGCATCTATAATGTAATTATCACCTGACTCTAGAAGTGTGTTTGTATGTCTCAATCTGACGCGGCAAGTAGAAGAGATGTCATAAGGTATATGCCATTTGAATGATAGATTATCAGCAAACTGAGTAATCATGTTCCAATTAGTTCCATCCGTAGAGTATTCAATAGCAACTGAATCTAAAGCAGAAATACCTTCCCAAGTAATTATAGTATCAGTGCCGGCTATCAGTTTTTCCTTGCCGTTGGGGAATGTAATTTTTAGTAGAGAATCAGCTGCAGGAGCAGTTTTCCCGCCTGCTATAGCATAAAATATATCATTAACGCATGCATCAGAAATGATATTAAACTTCGCAACAGTATAGCTTTCTGTATTTGACTCAAATAATATTTTAAATGGGATACTGCTGCCTTCATTGATTTGAATCGGGTAGGTCTGACTTCCCAAATCAATGGAGAAGTTATTATTATCAACTAAAATTGTATCTATGGTAATATCTTTTTTATTTGCAGAAATTGCAATATTTCGTGAGGAGTTACTGCCAATAGTTACATTCCCAAAGTCTAAAGTATTTGACTGAGGATATATAAACCCAGGTAGATATTTGTCTGAAATATTGAAAGTTAATTCTTGGAGAATTCCCTTAGTAGGAACGCTAATTGCTATATTTTTAGATCTTGAACAAGTGTTAGATATCCAACTTATTGTACATGGTTTAACCCCACGCGCTTCATTTAATATATACTTATAAGCATTTTCAACATCATTGTTCGTCAAGCTCACTCCAAAAGTTTTTCCACCGGTTTCCTCTGCTATGTTTGAGAGGAATAGAGGTATTTCTTCGGAGCTGATAAAGGCATATATTTTTGCATCTATATTTTTTGCTTTGCTTATTATAACTTGATAATCAGCACTTCCCTCACCATCTGTAAACAATACTATAATTGGTTTGTTTTGTGCTCTTTCTGCAACATTATAGATTCCGGCAGGCAGTCCAAAAAATGCCTTATCAAAGTCCGTTCCTCCCGTGCCGGAGCTAAACTTGAGTGCGTTGGATAGCAAGGTTTTATCTTTAGTAAAGTCCCTAAGCAAATAAGTATGCTTATTAAATGAAGTTATTGCAGCTTCACTATTTAATGGGAGATTCGATATCCATTGTTGGAGTGCAGATTTGGCTTTGCTTAATTTCTCATGGGTCATAGAGGCAGATACATCTACTGAAAGTATAGAAGAAATATCAATAGGCGCACTACCTTGCGAGCAAGAAAAATCTTCTATTAGCTGAGGTGTTCCATTTTCAGATATTATAATGTCGCTTTCGGAAATATCATAGATTGGGTTACCGGTATCGTCTAAAAAGTAGATATTGGCTTCGATAAGAGGATACTTTGACACATCTGTAATATAAATTGCTGATGATGCCGAAATCAACAATCTTGGCATCATCAACAAAATGAAATATATTACTGTTTGTCTTAGCATATTTGTATTCTTCCTCTTATAATAAGATAGAGTAAAAAAAAGGAATTTAGTTACAAATATACTAAAATATAGATATCTTTTTTGCTAGAAGGCAATAAGAATTATTTAGTCTTAGATTCTATATTTTTTACTTTTTTCTGAAGCTCTCTAATCTCATACATCAGTTCCGGCAAATGTCTTATAACAGCTTCTATTTTGAAAGCTTTCATTTGGTCTTTGGCAGGAGCTCCAAAGTAAGTTCCTTTCTTTTCGATAGTCTTAGCTACTCCCGACTGAGCTAATAATATAACATCATCAGCTATAGAAAGGTGTCCTGCTAAGCCTACTTGGCCGCCAAGTTTAACTCTTTCACCAATAATTGTACTACCGGAGATACCAGTTTGAGCGGCAGAAGCAGTATTCTTACCTATTTCGCAGTTATGAGCTATATGGATAAGATTATCTAATTTTACACCTGATTTAATGATTGTAGAGCCTATCATTGCTCTATCAATAGTACAGTTAGCACCAATTTCAACATTGTCATGTATTATTACATTACCAAGCTGTGGTACTTTTATATACACACCATCAGGTTGCTCTATAAAACCAAACCCATCAGAACCAATCACAGTTCCGGCATGAATAATACAATTATTACCTACCACAGTATCATTGTACAAAGTTATGTTAGCATTAATACAATTATTCTTGCCAACCGTTACATTTTGATATAAAACAGTATTGGCTCTAATCACTGAACCATTACCAATTTTACAATTTTCCCCTATAACAACTCCGGCTTCTATTGTTACATCTTCTGCAATAACCGCCGACTCTGCTATAGTAGCTTTAGGGCTGATTGCAGATTGATTTATTTTTTGCGTTTCTGCAATTTCCATCATTATGCCAACAAAAGCAGCATGTGGATTATCAACTACTATGTAATCAACGTTTTTATTGTTACAAGCGTGCAAAAATGATTCTTTAACAAGGATGCAGCTAGCTTTAGTGTTACTAATAAAATGCAGATATTTTTCATCATTTAGAAAAGTAAGCTCTCCTTCAAGAGCATCTGCTATTTTATTTAATCTCAAAATAGAAAGGTCACCCGATCCAATCAGGCGACCATTCAATTTTTTTGCAAGTTCTTTAGTTTTAATATTAATCATGATATCAACTACTTTATTTCTTGCTCTAAATTTTCTTTATTTTCTTCTTCGGGCGAGCGTTCGTCAGGAGAATTTTCTTCAATATTCTGCTTTTCTGCTTCTTTTTCTTTTATGTTTTCTTGTATTTCTTGTGCTTTAGTCGGGTCATTTCTTGATCTCCTAGCTCTACGAGAACGAGGCTTTTTACTTTCTTTTTTCTGATTTCTCGGATCTTTATCAATTTTTTGTTGTAAATCTTTTTCAAGGTCTTCAGTCTCTACTCCTAATACTTTAAGCACTTTGATAGTCAAATCGTACTTAAAGTTGACATAAGGTATAGGTTGTATACTTTGATCTAAGATAATGTCATAGCCTTCATCCGAAGCAACTGTTTGAACTGAGGCAAATATTTTCTCTTCGATTGGGCTCATTATCTCTTTTACGATTTTATCGTACTCCCCACCTGATTCAAATTTTATTTTGGCAAAACCTTCTCTTTTCTTTAGCAATTCTTTTAATTTTCTTTCTTTAGCAGCTTTTTCCCTATCGCTCCAAATTAATCTGTTTTTTTTCATCTCAAACTCAAGTTCTTCAATTTGGTTTTGAGTTTCTGCCAGCTCTCTTTTCCAATCTTCAACGACTGATTGAACTCGTTGCTCAGCAGATATAGCCTCAGGAAATTTTGTTCTAATAGTGTTAGAGTTAATAAACCCAACTTTCTGAGCAGAAAGATTAGAACTACAAACAAAAGTTAAAATTACAGCTATAAAAATGATAGATTTTCTCATGTCAGATTCCGAATTTTAAAAATAGATGTATAAGTGGTACTATTTCATAGTACCACTTAGTCTCTAAAAAGTTTATTTATTTCCTCTTTTAATCACATCTAATACTTTATATGTGATGTCCATAGCATCATCGAAGTACAATATATTAGAAGTTTTTTCTAAAACAAGATTAAGTTTTTCATCTTTAGAAACTTTTTCAATTGCTTTTTTTACTGTCTCTCTTATAGGTTCTAATTTTTGATCTCTCACTAGAGCCATTTCACCTTGCTGACCAAATTTTTCTTGATTGTATTGCATCAAAGATTGATTCATAGCTTGCAATTCATTTTCTGTTTTAGCTTGCTGATCGGCAGGCATCATAGATTTTTGCTTTTTGTATTGCTCTAATCTGGCTTCCAAATCTTTTTGCATTGCCATCAAAGTATCTTGCCATTTCAATCCAATTGCTTGCAATTCTTTATCTACTTTTTTTGCAGCAGGCATTTCTTTAAGAATTGTAATTACATCAACTACACCAACTTTAAGTGATTGTGCATTGGAAGCAGTTGTTGTAAAAGCGAAGCCAATAACTATAATCAATAGCATCAACATTTTTTTCATGATATACCTCTTTTGATTTATAAATATATAATATTATTGTGGTCCTAAGTGAAATAAAAATCTCCAACCCGATACTTCAGTACCACCAGTTGGTTTATCAAAACCATAACCATAACTGAAGCCTAATATACCAATTGGTTGGACTAACATTTGAATACCAATACCTGCTGAACGTTTCAAATCAAAAGGGTCAGTAGAGCTTAGCCCTGTCCAAACATTACCAGCCTCTGCAAATCCAAATACATATATCGGCATCGGATTCACCGACAATGCTAATCTAAGTTCAGCAGTATATTTAGACATTACTCTGTTCCAGTTGTAACCACCTATAGCTCTATCGTCATAGCCTCGTAATGGAGTTACACCGATTCCACTTAGTCCGTTACCACCCATATAGTAATAGTCAATTGGAGAAATTGTAGAATCTTTATCTAAATAAGTTAAATATCCCCAGTTTGCTTTCATTGCAAAAACTAACCTATCATTACCCTGAACTTGCAAAAGAGGATTGTACATTTCATAAGTTACTTCATTTTTCAAATAATCAACAGAGCCTAGCCCGATATTTCCCATTGCATAGTTGATTCCCCATGTAAATTTGGAGCCACTAGTTGCAAAGAATGGACTATTTAAACTAATTCTTGATAGGGTTTGACCTATAGTAAGTTCTGTATTTTGCCCTGGTAGATAATAATATGAACCGCCTTCTGTAATGTCATTTTGTTGAATTCGCAAATTCCAATCACCTCTCCAATAATCATCCGGCCAACGGAATCTACGCCCAATATTCATACCGACACCAAGCCTTTTCAAACTATAGCCATAATTTATTTTAGAACTATAAAGATTAAAGCCTATTGTAGTAGGAGTATTCATTAGCCATGGTTCTGTAAATCCAATAGAGAAGTTTTGCAACCTGTTGTTATATCCAAACTCCCAATTCAGATTAAACACTTGCCCGGCACCACCTTTAAACGGTTCCATCAAAGAAAAATTATTGAAAGTGAAACCAATCGCACCTGTCATACCAAAACTACCGGCATAACCTATTTGAGCATTAAATGTATCAGTAGATCTTTCTTCTAAGGTATATGAGATATCAACGTTTGTATTATCAACGGGTAACACATCAGGTTTCAAAGCTTCAGGATTAAAGTAGTTGAGCATACCTAAAGCTCTTACACTCCTTATTAGTGAACTTTTGGAGAAATAATCACCCGGACGTGTATATAATTCTCTTCTGATAACTTTATCTTTTGTCTTATCATTACCAATAATTTTAACATGTCTGATTCTAAATCTGTCATTTTCAAACACATTTATGGTAATATCAACGCTATCACCTTCAACTCTTCGTTCTTGAGGATCCATTCTTGCGGTCAGATAACCATTATCTAAATATAGAGAAGCGCAATCACTTTGCTCTTCATTACCATTCAAGTTTAAAGTAAATTTTTCTTTATCAAAAGAATCACCTTTCCTAAAATCAAGTCGTCTAAGCAGTTCATCATCATTATAGACAGTATTACCGTCAAAAGCAATATTTCTTACAAAGATTTGTTTGCCTTCACTTACAGTAAGCAAAACTTGAACTGTTTCAGTTTCTTCATTATATACCAGCGAATCGTCTAATATTTCAGCATCTACATATCCGTTTTGCTTATAATATCGGATAAGTAAGCTTTTATCTTCTTCATATTTATTTTTGTCAAATTTAGAAGAAGCCCAAAACTCATACCAAGATGTAGTTTTTGTATCATCGAACTGAGAAGCCAGCTTACTATCATCAAAAGCACTGTTTCCTTCGATAACGATAGAGCTACAATAAAATTCTACGCCTTCTTCGATATCAAGTATCATATCTGCATAAGCGTCTCTTGTGGTAGAGCCAAGCTCTGCTTTAACCTTAGCAAAAGTCAGTCCTTCCTCATTATATAAAGCTTTAACAGATTTTTCTACTTTATAAAGTTCATAACCTGAAATTATATCACCACGCATCTTTTCTGTAGCGTCTTCGATGTCTTTAGTCTCAATTTCATCATTGCCCTTTACAATAATATCATTCAACCTTGGGAATTCTTGAACAGAAATTTTCAAGAATATACCAATGGGAGCAATTTTTTCAATACTAATCTCAATATCTGAAAATTGCTTTCTATCCCACAACTGTTTAATTGCTTTCTGAATAGTATTGTCAGCATAAGGATTAATCTTACTGCCTACTCTCAAGCCTGAAAGTGTAATAATAGTAGCAGGATCAGCAAATTCATTTCCTTCTACAGAAACTCCGGCAATAGTATAGGTCTGTCTCGTCGGGCTATTCATGCCCCCGCCCCCGCCGAATTGTGCGTTAAGAATCACTGTACTACTTAAGAACAGTAGAATCGCAAGCCAAAAATTATGATTTCTTAAATACATTAACAACCCGTTTGATATATGATTCTGTTTCCTCTTTATCATCCTGCAACTGCGAAGAAGTCTTTCCAAATCTTCTCTCCCTATTCTGGAAGTTATAAATTGCTTCATATAAGTCATTACGCCTAAATTCAGGCCATAACTTATCTTTTATATAAATCTCACCGTAGGCCATCTCCCACAATAAAAAGTTACTTAGTCTCATTTCGCCGCTAGTGCGAATAAGTAAATCAGGATCAGGAAATTCCTTCGTTTGCAGATAATCAGCAAATGTCTCTTCCGATATATCTTCTGGTGACACCTTGCCGCTTCTTACATCCAAGGCTATCATCTGCACAGCACGGACTATATCCCATCTACCACTATAGCTCAAAGCTAAAGTTAAAGTTAGACCAGTATTATCTTTAGTTTTTTCCTTAGCAGATTGCAATAATTTTTGCACTACTTTCGGCAAAGAACTCATTTTACCAATAGATTTTAAACGTACATTATTTTCATGTAATTCATCTAATTCAATTTTTAAATAATGTTCGAGCAATTTCATCAAACCACCGACCTCTGTGATAGGTCTTTTCCAATTTTCTATTGAGAATGCATACAAAGTTAAGTATTCTACACCCAACTGCGAAGAAACTTTTACAATATCTCTAACTGATTCGATACCTTCTTTGTGACCAAGTATACGAGATTGATTTCTCTCTTGAGCCCATCTCCCATTACCATCCATGATAATAGCAATATGTTTTGGCATTTTCCCTTTTTCAGCAATATCTTGATGGATACTGCTTTCATTAGCATTTAACTGAGTTTTCCAATCCATTTTACACTCCCAAGGAAACTGTCCTTTTTAGCAAAGTACTAAATTACCTTATTTAACACAAAATTTCAAATAAACTATACGTTTGGAATTAAAACTTGTTCAATACACGAAAATATTTTTTTTTAGATAGCAGTTTTCGTAAATTTGTTTTCCTTTATGGGATAAGCAAATAAGATTAGTGTTTCAATAAATATTGCTGGGAAAATTATGACAAAAGCAGACATTGTTGACGAAATCGCCAAGGCAACCGGTTTAACTAAAAGAGATACAAAGGAAGTTGTCGAAGGCGTTTTTGAAAGCATAAAAGCTTCTATCGCCCAAGGTCATAGAATCGAACTTCGCGGATTTGGAGTTTTTCAATACAAAAGTCGTAAACCTCGTAAAGCTCGTAACCCAAAAACCGGAGAAGAAGTACAATTAGAAAAAAGATATGTTCCTATTTTTAAGCCATCTCCTGACTTTGCTAAAAGAGTGGATAATGAGATGCAACAAAAATCAAATAATGGCGAGTCCATAGACTAAATTCTCAACATATTTTTTTTTCTCAGAAAGTTTTTTTATATTAATAGCCTAAACAGTTGGCAATAGTAAGATTTTATTGATATAATAAGTTGATTTAAAGAAGGAAGAAGTTATGCCTTGCGGAAAAAAAAGAAAACGCCATAAAATGGCGACACACAAAAGGAAAAAAAGACTTCGTAAAAATCGTCATAAAAAACGTAAATAATTGACTTTTTTTCGTGCGACGCTCTGCAAATGCAGGGCGTTTGTCGTATATAATCCACATTAACGGCAAACATAAAGTCTTTTAAATATGAGTCTATTCAAATGCCAAAAGCCATATAAAATCAATTTTTATGGCTTTTGTTGTATAGTATAAAGCTGTTAGCTGTCTTTATTCTTAGTCTAATTCAATCAAATACTCTCAGATATTGCTTTGTTAGACATTCTAAGTAATCTATATGAAATCACAACTCCGATTAAGTTTATAGCTAAAAAAATGCTAAATGATACTTGCATACCTTGTAGAAAGTTTCCTGTCAGTGCTTCTGTCATCTCTTGCTTTCCTATAAAATAATTAAATGTAGCAGACGCTATAGAAATACTGGTTAGCATTCCTAACGTCCTGAGTGCTCCGATAATACTGGAAGCAACACCGGTTTGATGTTTATCTACACTGGACATCATTTGGTTTGTATTAGCTGAAGAGAAAAATGCATACCCTAGACCAAAAAATATCAAAAGACTATATATCCATATCATATTGGAATCTTTTGTCAATGTAACTGATATCATTATCCCAATCATGGATGAAATCATCCCAATTAGAACTAAGATTGCAGGATTTATTTTGTCTGATAACCTTCCTGTCATAGGTGTAAATAGTGCCTGCATTATTGGCTGTAGCACTAACACTAAACCTGCATCATGTGCGCTTAGTCCACGCACATATTGCAAATACAGACTAAACAGATATGTAACAGCTATAGAAGAAGAATAATTTATATAATTAACTACATTACCTGAACGAAAATGCTTGTTGTTCCAAAAGAGTCGTACATCGATTATAGCATTTTTTGACTTATATTGGTGTCTTATGGTGTTTGCAAGAAGGAAAGCACCAGTAATAGATAATAAAATGTAATAGACTGATTGTTTTGACAGGGTAAGACCTATCCAAATCATAAAAATTGAGCTTGAAAACATAACTGCTCTTTTTAAATCAAGCTCCTTAATAACACCTTTTTTTTGATAATCTAAGTTTTTATATGCCAAAAATAAAGCAATCAAACTTACACCACTTAGTATAAATACAATAAAATGCCACGTCAGATATTCGACTATCAATCCTCCAAAATAGGGCCCCATAGAAAGTCCAATATATACAGATGCTATATTGTATCCTAATACCTTGCCCCGCTCTGCACTTGGAAATTCATTAGTTAAAATTGCATTGCCGGTAGCAATAGGCAATGACATACTTACTCCCTGAAAAAACCTACATACCAAAAGTATTTCATAACTTGGAGATAGACCTACTGCTATCATAAATATAATATTTGTACCAACACCTATTAAAAATACCCGCCCTAAACCAATTTTGTCGGCAACCTTGCCTATCGGAATTATCATTAGAAATGATCCAATCAAATAGCTGGTTTCTACAAGTCCTAATCCACCGGGGCTAATACTAAAGTCTTTACCTATTTCCGGTAGAGCTACTGCAAGTGCCGAAACCATAAACGGAAAAATAAATGAGCTGAAGCATATTGTTAATAATGTTCCAATTTTACCCTTTGTTGCCATAACTTCCCTAAATTTCGAATGCCAATTTCTATATAATACAACTAATTCAAAATGAACAACTTAAAAAATTAATCTTTGCAAGCATTTTTGTCATAACAATTATTATTTATGATACGATTTTATTTGTGAGTTTTATAACAATAGCGCCTTTGTTTCGTATATTTAACTACATGAGTAAAATACCACAAATATTGATTTCCTTTATTATGATTATAGCAGTTTCAGCTACTAATCTACATTTCTTTGCATTTACTCATACGTGCAATACAAAACAATCATTTGAAATTAGCACTATAGAGCATAAGTGCTCAGTAGATTGTTGCAAGCATGACTTAGAAGTTGAAAGAAGTTCCATAAATTCTTGCTGCAATAATATTTCACATAATAATTTTGATACAGCATCAGAAGATGACTGCTGTACAACCAATGTAATTTCTATAGAAAACAGAATAGATTTACAGTCTTTATATGTGTCAACTCAGTTTCATATCCCCATTACATTTTTAAGAATGTCTAAGCTAAATAGTGTTCAAAACATTCTTAAAAACGAAACTCTGACTAAAGATTATTCTATTAATCTTCCTCCCCCTAAAGAAATCATTTCACAAATTGCTTTTACTAAGCTCATTATTTCTCAAGAAGATGATGACCAATACTGCTGATATTTTAAAAATAAATTAGTAGTATGTTCCATTATTTTTAGAGAATATTATTATGCTTAAAATATTCCTTTTCCTATTTGCATTTAGCCTAGTTTATACTAATGCTAAACCAATTTCCGGTATCATTACAGGTAAAAATTCTATTGGAGAAATAGACACTCTAGTTAGTGCCAATATTTATTGGAAGAACACCAAAATTGGTACTAAATCAGATATCTCCGGATATTATAATCTCGATAGAGCCTCAAATAGCGACACTCTAGTCGTAAGTTTTGTGGGATATGATAGAAAAGAGATTTCTATTTCTTCTGAAATAAATAATTATGACGTAGAACTGTTGCAGAACTCTGAAATGGCAACTGTAGTAGTTTCTGCCCGTAAAAATGCTAACCAGATTGATAAGAGCTCAATAGTACATAAAGAAACAATAACAAGTCAGGGCTTAGTTAAAGCGGCATGTTGCAATCTGGCTGAGAGTTTCGAAACTAATGCATCGGTAGATGTGCATCAAACTGATGCAGTAACAGGCGCAAAACAAATTGAACTGTTAGGACTTGCAGGCAAATATACACAAATCATGATTGAAAAAATACCAAGTGTAAGAGGTCTTGCCAGCACTTTTGGGTTAAATTATATTCCGGGTTCATGGATGGAAAGTATTCAAATTTCTAAGGGAGCTTCTACTGTAGCTACTGGATTTGAATCCATCACAGGACAGATAAATGTAGAGTATAAAAAACCGGATAATTCTCCACCCCTCTTTGCTAACTATTATTTAAATAACTTCGGCATGATGGAAGGCAATTTGATTAATGCTATAAAACTGTCTGACAATCTTAGCACAGCTCTCTTTCTGCATGGTAATTATTCAAACTCAGAACGTGATAACAATGCAGATTCGTTTTTGGATATGCCACTGACTAAGCAATTTAACGTCTTAAACAGATGGAAATACTTTGACGGAGGCTTCGGTACTCAATTTGGCATACAAGCCTTATACGATGATCGTCAGGCAGGTCAAATTGGATTTTCTGATGATAAGACTAATGAGCTTTACGGGATTGATATTAAAACTGAAAAGATAGATTTATTTCAAAAAGCAGGTTATGTTTTTGATACTCCTAACTATATGAGTGTGGCTATAATTCATAACTATACTTACCATAATCAAGAATCTTTTTTTGGGAAAAGAGATTATAATGCTATACAGAATACTTACAATGCAAGTCTTTTCTTCGATGCCCAACTTAGTGCTCCAAATGATAATAAAAAACCGGATAAAGTACAATTAGGACTAAATCTAATAGCTGACAATTATAAAGAGTATATGTCAGGTGTTAATTTCAATGCTAATGATATAATCCCCGGATTATTTGCAGAATATACTTCGCAGTTAGATCCTTCTCTACAGCTAATTGCCGGCATCAGAGCTGATTTCGTAAATAGTGATAATACAAATCGTACATTCCTCTCACCTAGAGTGCATGTTAAATATGATTTTGCCGATTATTATTCAATAAGAGCTTCTCTAGGAAAAGGATATAGATTAGCACATGTATTTTCTGAATATCCTGCTCTTTTGGCTAGTAGTCGTGAATTTGTGTTTGAAGACAATAATCGTGCTGAAGAGGCTTTAAACTTTGGCTTGCATTTCACAGGAGAAATGGAGCTGTTTAACTACTATTTTACTTTAAATGCTGAGTATTATTATACCAAGTTCCAAAATCAAATCGTAGTTGATTTGGATAGAAATCCAAATATAGCTTATGTGCAAAATTTGAATAGCAACGCATATTCTAATAGTTTCCAGATCGATATTTCTATGGAGCTTTTTGATGGCTTTGATATGATTTTAGCTTATAGGCTAAATGATGTCAAATATAAATTGGAAAATGACTTCATAGATAAACCATTATCCAAAAGACATAAGGCATTTGTAAACTTAGCCTACACAACAGGAGAAAAGGGGTTTGATTTTGATTTGACTTTGTCGTATAACGGCAGAAGTAGACTACCAAAATCTTTAGGTGAAGATGCATACTCACCGGATTTTTTAACTATAAATGCTCAGGTTACCAAATCTTTTACAGGATTTGAGCTTTATGTAGGAGGCGAAAATCTTACAGGCTATACCCAATCAAATCCAATTTTAGGATTTAAGAATCCATTTGAAAAAGGTTTTGACAGTTCAATAGTATGGGGTCCTATAAATGGAGCCAAAATTTATGCAGGAACAAGGATTACATTGTTTGATTAGAGAAAAAAATAGAAGAGACGATAGCATTAATTGTATCGTCTCTTCTTTGATTAATAGATTAAGCCAGTACTTTTTTATCTACAAACTTAGAATTCATAAGCCTTGCTGCACCCATATAGGAAAGCGAAAAAATTATTTTATTTCCAACCCTATACTTAAATCTACTGCTTTTATTCAGATTGGGGCCTATATCATAAACCGTCAAATCAGAAGTAGTACCAATAAATTTCACATTTTTATCTTTAGGAAATATTTCATTGACATCTACATCCATAATACCAAAATCAAGAATAGCTTTATATGATTTATCCGTAGCAGAATATTGATCATATTCTGAAGAATGTCCTATATTTGCATCTCCGATAATCCCATCAGGTATGTATGCTTTTTCTTCCAATTCAAGGATATTAGTTTCATAAGAAAATACATCTGTAGAAAGATTGGAAAACTTCTTACCTGTAAGAGGCGTAAGCCCCATAAATGCGGCTTCTCCAATTCTAAAATGATTTACTAAAGGTGGAATTTTCTTACGTGTTACCAATGGTAGCGTTATAGAACTACCACCGGAAACCATTGGCAGTTTTTTACCAAATTTTGATTCCAATACCTGCTTATACAAAGAAAGTTGGACTAACTTGTCATAAGTAGGTTCTACTCCATACAAACAACCAAGATTTGTACCAATTCCAATAACTTCTATATTGCTCAATTCAAAAGCTTCTTTATAAAAGCTTTCTACATTTTCCCTAAGGATACCTTCGCGAAGCTCCCCGAGTTCAAGCATTATAATAATTTGGTGCACAATCCCTGCTGCCTTAGCAGCCTTATTTAGCTCTTTGATAGTGTGCAGCGAAGAATTCAGAGAAACATCGCAAAATTCTACTATTTGATTAGCTAAATTTGGAGCAGGTGGTTTGATATATATGGTCTTTATGTTCGGATTAATCTTCTTTATTACTTTCATACCTGTCAATCTTGAATCACCTATAGAATGCAATCTGTGTATGGCGTCAGACTCGAGTATTGCTTTCAAAACAGTTTCATTGCCGGAAAGCATTTTTGTAATAAGAGACCACTGTATATTATCTTTTTCTAATATTTCAGATATTTTATTTATGTTTGAGATTATCTTTGAAGGCTTAATTACTAATTCAGCCATTTTATTTATCCTCTGACGTTTTCTTAAACCTCATTTCGGCATATTTGTTTACAAAGCCTAGTCTTTCATAAAGTCTTTTTGCAGGGTTGTCATACTCTACGTGCAGTTTTACATCACCATCTGCTAATTCAATGCATTTGCGACACAACTGACCACCGATGCCTTGACCTCGCTGGCTTGCATCCACTGCTACATAGACTAAAATATTTTCCGGGATATAGCCCGCCATGCCGGTTTTATTGAGTATCAAACCGCCCACAAGCTTTCCATCATTAAGCGCAGCCAATGCAAATCCACCCTGACCTCCGTTAATACCGAAAGCATAATCAAGACATTTTGAAATATCTTCTTTTGGGTCGCCAAATTTGTCTAAATGTTGAAACAAGAATTGAATAAAATCATCACGTCGCAGGTCATCGTTAAAGTCATCTTGAGAATAAATCTCTTGAATAAGCATAGAATCCTCTATTTATTATAAAAAAAACAATTCAAATCTTCCAACGATACAAAGGTAAGATTATTTTAATAAAAAAAGTATCTATTCTTGATTTTATGCAAATATTATTAAATGGGAGTAAAAAAATAGGCAACCGAAGCTGCCTATTTTGTTTAATTACTTTCGTGACAATCCATACACCGAGGCTCATTTCGTTCGTGGCAAACAACACATTTATCGGCATTAATTTTACCAGAATATATATGCTCTCCTATCCAAGTAGAAGGCAAGTGATCGGGTGGAATAATATAATTAATCTCCATATGACACTCGCGACACGATTCTAAACCTTCGTGACATGATTGGCAGTTTGACTCTCTCATTAAATAGCTCATAGAGTGTGTAGACATAAAATGAGGAGGATGCGAATTGTTAAATAGGTTTTCGCCGGAGTGGCAATCAATGCAGTACTGCTCTTGATGGCAAGTTTGGCATTTATTACCTTCAGCTTCTACGAAATTAGAGTGATTGTCAAGCCACAGTTCAGTATGATCTGTTGGGACTAAATTATAGTTTTGGTCATGACAAATGTAACACTCTTTAGTCTCTGCCGGAGTTTCGTGACAAGTCATACAAGCATCCATGTCAGGCAAGTCCGGTTTAGCAACTTTAGTTTTTTTGATAATATCTGCGTGACAAAAATTGCAGTCTGCACCACTATCAATATGTTTTTTGTGACTAAACTTTTGGGAATAGTCAGTAACTCTTGGCATAATTATTGGATTTTTTGGGTTAGTATGACACATAACACAAGACTCATCCGTTTTTTCGTGACAAGCGATACACGTTTCTTCCTTAGGAAGTAAATCATCAGTACCTGCTTCCGAATCACTTACACCAGCATGGCAAGTTTCACAATCCAATTCATTTTCAAGCACATGTTTTGTATGTGAAAATATCAAATCAGATTCCCAATTCTTAACTTTATCATCAGCGTTGATATTTGAATTATAAACACCAAATAAAACAACTGATAATAATGCGGCTGTGCTAATGATTATTTGAATTAATTTCATTTTCCACCTCCGGATAGAATTAGTTGTGCAGTTAAACCACCACGCCATTTGCTATTAAACATAGTATTTTGGTGATAGTAATTTGCATAAGCTGAAAGATTTAAATAATCTAATGCTCTATATCTGACTTTCATATAAGAAGAATAAGTTTGCTCATCTTCATAATAAATATTATCAAACATGTGATCCACTGATGCAATCCCAGCTTGTAGCATAAGATCGTCAATTGGAGAATAATGTCCTCCCAATGACAATGCAAATCTCTCTGCTTCCATATCGCCTGACAGATAATTGATACCAAAATATATATATTTATACGTTAAATACGCATAAGTTAAATAATTTGTATTACCGTCGGCCATTCCTAACATCTGCTTCAATGATACAGTAAAGTTTTTGCCCAATTTGTAGCTTAAACCGATTTGTACTCTATCAATGTATTCTGAGTAATATTTATAACTCCAACTAATAGGAATAGTTCTTAAGTAATTAGCAGAAACATTAAATTCCGGAGTCAGGTAAGCATAAAGCCCTAAACCTGCATCAAATAATCTGGAATTTGTAGCATCATAACCAATGTTAGCAGCGGTGCGTACGTTACTAAATCTGTAAAACAAATCCGTACCCATTTTAGATTCTTCATTGGCATATAAATATTTGACCTTTCCACCATAATCAGAATCTCTATAAGCAACTTCTGTGTAGGCTACTGTCTTCCTATCGTTATCATCAACAAAAAAACCATAATCTACATCATTTCCTGCAAAAGCATTGATAGACAATTTAGAGTTAAATTGATAGTCTATCATACCTCCATCAACCGAGCTAAAATACCAACGTGAAAAAGGCATAACTCTACCAAGTTTGACTTTCCCGTCGTCGAACTTGTATTGAGCATAAGCTTGGTACATTTTAGTCTCATTTACTTCTCTAATCGGGAAGTAAGGTTTCACACCGTCAAAATCAATATAATCGCTTCGAATAGCATTAAATTTAACAGAAAAGTTACTATAAGAACTGTTTAAAGAAACTCGGTTATACCATCGATATGCGTCTTCGTTAGGATTGATAAGTCTGTCTTCAAGGTTTTGCCTATTGTAAAATTGAGACCCTGAAAATAGACCGGATGTGATGCGAGCTTTGTAGTTAAAATCATCAGCCTGAGCAAAGTAGGCTACTGTTAAAAAGCATAATAGCGTAAGTAATTTCCTCATTATACTTGCTCCTGAATTGAAAAAAATTGGAGCGCCCTGCATAAAGCATTTGTGCTCCATACGCATATACACAGGGCATACCAATTATATTATTTTAGAGACTCTAAAGTATTTGTAAGTAGAGCTCTTACATATTTTGGATTGTGAACACCAAAAGATTTATCTTCTATAGCAATTGATCTATAGTTAAGAAGAGCAGAAGCTAATTTACCAGTTGTAGTACCGGAAACAGCACTTCCACTTTCAGTCATTAAACCTTTTTCTACTAATTTAGCAGAAATTTCAGTCATTAATGCCTGCATTTCTACTTTGTAATCTTCTAGTTTAGTAGCACCGTCGTCGTGGCAATCTACACAACCAGCAACATTAGGTACAGTTTCACCATGATATTCATAAGCAACTGCCATAGAGTGACCACCCGCTTGAACGCCATAAGCTTCAGCCATGTGACAATCAACGCAACCATTACCAGTACCGGCATGTTTATTAGAAGTAGTTGGATATTCTTTAGAACCAGGGATTTCAACCAAACCTGATGCCATAATTACATTAGCTTGAGGACCGTGGTGAGGCCCAAATCTAGAGCTAGTAATTTCAAAATCAGCATCATTGAATTCAGGTAAAGTCAATGGACGAGATTGGTGACAATTTGCACAAAGATTACTTTTACCAGCATCATAAGTTTTACCACCTACAGCCAATTCTACAGGAGCAGTAGCAGTCAACGCATAATCATCTACTGTATAAGTAGTGTGAATATTATGACAAGTACGACATCCCGGAGGAGTTGGATTAGAAATATCACCAGTTTCACCAGTTGCTAATACATTAACAAAACCTTCGTGAGTGTGACATGGAGCACAAGAAGCAGTACTTCTTTCAAAGTTACCACCAAGAGCATGAGTAGAGGCAGCATACTGAAGCATTCTTGCTTTCAATTCTGTGTCTACATCGTGACAGTTGTCACAAGTTGCAAGAGCAGCAACTCCATTTTTTCCTGCTGGACCTTCCGGACCTTCCGGACCTTCGCAAGCTGAGAACAATCCTCCGATAACAACAAGCACTATCATCATCGAAAGTAATTGGATAAGTTTTTTCACTATGACCTCCAAAAAATTATAGAAAAAAACATTAGATTGCAAAATGCAATCCTTTATTGTCTATTATTTATATCCTTTTTCTTTTTTATATGCATCCGGCATAGGATGTGCAATTTTTTTAACTTTTTCTTCGAACACAAACCCTTTAAATGTAGGAGATTCTGAGTTATGACACTGCGTGCAAGTTTCTGCAGTAATATGATGATATCCTTTATCAGTACCATCTGTTTTGCCTAACGCGATGTCTTTCATCACACTCATACTCTTATATTCCGAACCTGGTCCATGGCAAGATTCACAAGAAACACCTTCTTCCATTTTAAGAGTTTTTTCTTTCAATGAAGCATCTACACTATAAGCAGTTACGTGGCACTTGAGACATTCAGGAGCTTTTTGGGGATCTTTAATACCCATTTTAGCAGCAATTTCTTTGGAATGTTCGTTTGCTAACGTTTCATAAGCTTTGGCATGCAATCCTTTAGCCCAGATGTTGTATTGGTCACCTTTTTTATCAGATTTATGGCACATCTTGCATTTATTTGCACCTATATACTTAGCATTTTCTTTGCTTGTAACCGAAGATACAGAGAATGCTGCCAATATAGACAATACACCCAAAATGGATAAAGAACTTACTAAAATCTTTTTCAAAGACATAAACACCTCGAAACGTTTGACAATTTTATGATTATCTTGATATATATTTTACTTCTGTTATTAACAGATAGTAAGTATGCCCTTCTGAGCCTTCATAACAACCACTTCAATAGCACATTTATTCTATACAATTTTAATATACGAAATATAAATAAGAAATATTGAGAAAATTTTTGCAAATATTGTTTTTTTTCAATGTTATCTTTGCGATATTTATTAGGTGCAACTAAACTCACAATATATCATATATGTTCTATAAAATAATTCTCTAAGGTCTATCATATAAGACTTTTAGAGTCTTATATTACAATATATTGATATGTAGCAATTTATATCTATTAGGTGCTCCTAAGTTTTTTATTACGTTTGCATATAATCGCATACTTAATATATATTAATTGTAGATATTTTACAAGTTGTATATCTTATCTTCATATTTAATTTTTATCCGTGGGTGATGTAATGAAATATCTTTTCAACTTAGTACTCATTGTCTTTAGTTTGTTCTTTGTGATATCCTATAATATCAGTGCAGATGAACTATGCATGGAATGTCACTCTGACCAGGATATTTCAATGGAGAAGAATGATAAGGTCATTTCCTTATATGTTAATGCTAATATTCTAAAACAATCCCCACATTCTGCTCTTAAGTGCGTAGACTGCCATGCCGGATTTGATCCTGATGAATTTCCTCACAAAGAGAACATACAGCCTATTGATTGTAAATCATGCCATAAGGATGTAGTTAGTCTTCATCCTTTCCATGCATCAATGAAGAACCAATCCAGTGAAAACTATGCTACACTTAACGACTGCAAAGCCTGCCACGGTACTCATAATGTAATTAGTCCCAAAAGTATTGATTCGCCAATGCACGAATCTAAATCTGTAGCATACTGTGGTCATTGCCATGAGGATGTTGCAAAAGCACATGGCATTTCAGAGCATAAATCTTTAGCTGAAAGCAATCGTGCTCCTACGTGCATAACTTGCCACAGGAAGCCTATCACATCTGCTTCAGAAAGTATTACTATCAAGCTAAAACAAAATCAAGAGAAACTTTGCATAAGCTGTCATATAAAGAGCGAAAATCAGACTACTTTTTCAAAATCCTTAGTTAACTACGAAAAAAGTGTGCATGGTAGTCAGCTTATGTCAGGAAACCAAAATGCAGCAACTTGTATAGATTGCCATGGAACTCACGATTTACAAAAAGCTTCTTCTCCTACTTCTACTGTAAACAAATTAAATATCTCAAAAGTTTGCGGTAAATGCCACATATCTACAGCTCATGAATATGAAATGAGTATCCACGGTAAAGCCTTAGCAAATGGGAATGAAGATTCTCCTTCTTGCACATTCTGTCATGGCGAGCATGATATTGCGAAGATACCTGAAATTACTCCTGCGGTGTTTTCTGCAAACCATATCAATAAAACGACCTTCATCGAAAATCAAATGGTTTATTGCGTAGTTTGCCACGTGGACAAAGCTATGATGGATAAATATAACGTAAGTACCGTAGAAAAAGCTCATGAATGGCTACCTAAAATGTCTATACATTGGGAAACTGTTCGGTGCATAGATTGTCACTCATCTTTTTCTCCACCACATATGTCTCATGATATATTACCACCTGAAAAGACGGTACAGAAATGTGAGGAATGTCACTCTAAAAACTCGATATTGATGACAAAACTCTATAAACACGAAAAAGAAAGGTCTCGTGAAAAGTTTGGTTTTATCAATGGTACTATATTAAGTGATGCTTATGTAGTTGGTACTACAAGGAATCTTATTTTAGATACCGGTTTTATAATGCTATTAAGTATAACTGCTATCTTCATTTTATTACATAGTTTTTTACGCTGGTATTTCAAACGTACAGGGAAAAAATAATGAAAAAGATCTTTTTATATCCTATATGGCTACGAATTTGGCATTGGCTCAATGCCTTACTTTTTGTAGTGCTTATTTTATCTGGAATGAGCTTGCATTACTCAGGTAGTGGTGATTTCCTATTTTCGTTTGAAGTATCTATGATTGCACATAATACTGCAGGTATTGCATTATCATTTATCTATCTTATATATTTCATCATGAATATCTTTTCCGGGAATATTAAGCACTATCTGCCAAGTCTTAAAAATTTTATTGGTAGATCTATTAAACAAGCAAGGTTTTATACTTTTGGTATATTCTTAGGTGAGCCTCATCCATATCATGCAAGTGAAAAAGAAAAATTTAACCCAATGCAACAGATGGCATATTTCTTTGTTGTCTTCATCGGATTCCCGGTAATAATACTTTCAGGCTGGTTCTTAATGTTTCCCGAAATAGCACCGGATGAAATTTTCGGGATGGGTGGCGTATGGCCAATGGCGATGCTACATACAGTAATGGGTTTCTTTCTTACTATATTTATGTTTGCGCATATTTACCTTGCAACCACAGGAAACACTCCCACAGAATTATTTGTGTCAATGTTTACCGGCTACCATATAGCTCATGAAGATGAAACAGATGCACTGGAAACAGATGAACTACCTAGCCTTTTACTAAATCCTATATCGCTCGTAGGTGCTTTTATTACAATGCTTAGTCTTGTATTTATAGTTCTTCTGTTGATTTTTGAATTTACAGTTGGTACTAATAACCCATATACAAAACTTATAACCTACATCATTATTCCTACCGTATTAGGATTTGGTCTGATAATAATTTTATTTGGTTGGCTTAAAGAGAATAAAAATAAAGACAAGCCTCGTAAACGCTTACCAATGTTAGATTTTAACAGAGCAAAACATCAACTTTTCTTTTTTCTATTCTCCGTGATGTCCTTTACTGTTGTAATTACGACAATATACGGTAGTAGAAAAGCTTATGAATTTACGGAATCAAATACTTTTTGTATGGAAGCTTGTCACGAAGTTATGGAACCGGTAAGTGTCACTTACGCGTCTTCTGCACATTCTAAGATTGCATGCGTAGATTGTCACTTCACTGAAAAGAAATCACTTTGGGATCAAAACAGGCTTAGTGGATTGCCTCAGGTATATATGACTTTGACTGATAGTTATGATAAGCCTCTAGGCGCTCCAACTACGTACTTAAGACCATCGGCCGAAGCATGCAAAAAATGCCACTGGGAAGAAAAGTTTTACGATCAGAAGTCATTTACTAAAGACTATTTTTTATCTGATGAAGATAATTCTCACTATCAGATTACACTAACTATGAAAGTTGGTGGTGGAAATAGAGAAATTGGGATTAGCTCGGGTATCCATTACCATATGGGAATCGGTAAAGATATATCGTATATAGAACCTGAGAAAGAAGGAGATGCTATTCCCTTAGTCAGAGCTATTTCTAACTCTGACGGTAAAGAAACAGTATATAGACTTTTGGGCAACCAAATCTCTCCGAATGCTAAGTTCAAGCAATTTGATTGTATTGATTGTCATAATAGACCTTCACACTCTTACAATGATCCTTATCAAACTATCAATGCTTATATGGCTTATGACAAAATAAATTCCAAATTGCCAAACATAAAAAAAGTAGGCGTTAGAGTATTAGAATCGTTGAAGTCAAGAGAAAACTCACTGTCTGAAATAAAGAATTTTATCACAGATTACTATCGTACTAATTTCCCAAATATACTCGTAGAAATGCGTGACGAACTCAACTTTGCAGCCATTGAATTAAACTCGATATATCTTAAAAACTATTTCCCTGAAATGAATGCTAATTGGAAGGTGTATGCTAATCATGAATCACATCTTTACAGCAAGGGCTGTTTCAGATGTCATGATGGCAATCATGTTGATAAATCAGGGAATGTTCTCAGCAATGATTGTAATATATGTCATACAATAACTACCAAATTAGTTAGTGGTATGCCTGTGCCGGATAGTCTAAATTCAAATAAGTTTTTGCACCCGGGCGGTTTAGATAAAGATATTATTAACCAGTACTGCTCAGATTGCCATAATCCGCAATAATAACTTAGGATCACATATATTGGAGTATTCCATGAAACAAAGTCTTTTTTACTGTTTTCTGTTTTGTTTAGCATTTTCTTTTATGCTGTCTTGTGCAGATGATGAAGAACCTGCAACTACAATAGACAAAACTGAAATACTAAGCTCATGTGAGAGCTGCCATGCTGACTATGAGTTGCTTAAAGCTGTTTACTCGCCTGACACAGGTGAAGTAGCCGGTGGTTGTAGCGGTGATGTAGTCCATATCGAACCATACGATAGAGTTTATCTTGGTGGTGATGGATACAAAAAATTCAAAATGTCAAAGCATTATAAGCTAGGATGTACTTATTGCCATAATGGTGTAGAAGGCACAGATGACAAAACTGAAGCTCATTCGGGCGATTTCATTAGTGCACCGTCTCATTATGCAGCGGATAAATGTGCAGAATGCCATCCAACTAAATCACACAATGCTCTAACCAGCATTCATGCAAATGGATGGGGACAAAAGCGTAAAGTTACTACCCGCTATGGCTTGAATGGTGCTGAGGAGTTTGATCAATTACCAGAAGAATTGCAACATGGATATGACTTCAACTGTGCAAGATGTCATGGTACTTGTGGAGAGTGTCATATCAACAGACCTCCTGCAGGTGGTGGTGGTTTACTTGACGGACATAACTTTGTCAGAGAACCCGATATGGTGCAAACTTGTGTTGCTTGCCATACTACAAGAGGTGGTCATGCATATCTTGGTATAGCGCCGGGTACTAGTGTAGACATTCATCTTGAAAAAGCAAAGTTTACTTGTACATCATGTCACGGTACAGAAGAAATGCACGGTGACGGAAACATGTATGAAACAAGATATCACAACAAGAATCTACCAAAATGTACAAATTGCCATGCAAATATTGAAAAGGCAAATGTTTATCACTCAACTCATTATGATGACTTAAATTGCTATGTATGCCACTCACAGCCATACAATAATTGTGGTAGTTGCCACATCCATGGCGACGGTGCACGTGTTCCATCATACATGGATATTAAAATTGGTATCAACCCTATACAAGATGTACGCCCGGGCAAAATGGTATTAGTTAGACGTTCACTTATGGCTCCGGACAGTTGGGAGAAATACGGAGAATCTAATTTGGCGAACTTTAACGCCTTTCCATCATATAACTATACAAGCCCTCATAATATCAGAAAGATTACAGCTCAATGCTCTCCTGAGACCGGCAAGGCTTGCTATGACGCCTGCCACATAATCAAAGAGGCAGACACTTTGAGAAATAAAGATTTATATCTATTTAAATCTGATTTTGATAACGACTGGGAGCTACAATCTTCTGAGCAAGTTGCTGTAGATGGTAAACTACCTGAATCATGGGGAATTAAATAATCTTTTTATTTTTTTTATATTTTTTTTGGAGATCTTATGTTTAAAGAAATGCTTAAACGCACAAATTACTTAATGATGCTAATGATTTTAGCATTTGGATTATCATTTACTTCATGTAGTGATGATGATGATTCACCAACGTCACCCGTAACGATTGACGAATCACAGGTGTTAGTAGAATATCTCGAAACACTTAATCTTACATTTCCGGTAATCAAAAAAGCTTCTGATGTAAATACTGCATTGCTTACAAATGCGGACAAGATATACCTAATCGATATCAGATCTGAAGCTGATTTTAATAGCGGTCATGTAGCTGGTGCTCACAATGTAGTTTTTGCTGACTTATTAAATCATGTAGAATCTATTGATGCAAATAGCTATGATGACATCGTAATTATTTGCTACAGTGGACAAACAGCTGCTTATGGTGCTTCATTATTACGCATGATGGGACACACTAATGTTTCTTCGATGAAATGGGGTATGGCTTCTTGGAATAAAGAAAACGCTGCTTCTTGGAATAATAGCGTAAGCAATGCTAAAGCAACTGAATTTACTAGTGACGAAACAGCAAAAGCTGATGCAGGTAACTTACCTGTATTGGACACTAAAAAAACAACAGGCCCTGAAATTTTGAGAGCTAGAGTTGAAGCAGCTTTCCAAGAAGGTTTTGATCCTGGAAAAATTGGTAATTCTACTCTATATACTGATTTATCTAAATACTATATCGTAAACTATTGGAAAACTGAACATTATTTGGATCCGGGACACGTTGCAGGTGCTATCCAATACACTCCGGGTACTAGTTTGAAATTAGATTCAGATCTTAAAACATTACCAACTGACAAACCTATTGTTGTATACTGTTATACTGGTCAAACAAGTGCTTTTGTAGCTGCATATTTAAGAGTAATTGGCTATGATGCAAAATCTCTTTTATTTGGCGCTAACGGTATGATTTATGATGTAATGAAAGCTAAATCTATGACTGCATGGGATGAAAGTGTAGAAAGTCATGACTACGAAAAAGTAACAAACTAAACTTTTATAATGCTTTAATATCTAGAGTCACAGATTTTTTATAGTCTGTGACTCTTTTATTTTGTAAGTACTTTTATGATTTCAGTAGACATAATAGAGACACTTTTTTTCCAAGTGTGATGCTTTTTTATAAAGTCTCTTGCTGCATTTCCCTTTCTTTGACATTGGTTTTTATCTGAAAAAAGCTGGTTTATATAGTCTGCGCTTATTTGGACATTGTCACTAACGTAAAGTCCATCTTCCTCGCCTGCTTTTATACCTTCTGCTGAAACCGGTGTAGCCATAACAGGTAACTTCATTGCCATTGCTTCAAGAATCTTTATTCTGATTCCTCCACCAACAAATAAGGGTGCTATATAAACATTTGCTTTAGATAAATACTCTTTGACGCTTGGGACAAAACCCAGCACTTCTACCCCACCCCCTGAATAATTGTTAAATATTGCAGGTGGATTTTTGCCTATTAGCTGCAGTGTTGCATCCGGATATATTTCTTGAACTAAAGGCAGTACATTTTCAATAAACCAAATCACACCATCTACATTATGAACCCAATCGTAATTTGTAGCTAAAACCATAGTATTGTTAGTTTTTTCAATATTATCAACAATGTTCCATTCTTCTATATTTACTCCTGCGCTTGCCACACACACATTTGAATTAGGAGACATTTCAAGTGCTCTAATTTTATCTTCTTCAGTAATAGCAAAGCAAACATCGGCTGCTTGATAATACACTGTTTCATCCCTTTTAAGTTTTTTCCCTTGTGAAGAAATAAACCATTTTTTAGGATGGAAGTTATTAAGCACAGATGCATATCTATACCAAATAGTCCATTCGATATTATGTAACCTGAGAGCAATAGGGATATTAAATTTATTTTTTAAATGGAGTGCCACCGGCATCATTGCAGAATGATCGCAATGAATCACATCAAACTCTGCAGAAGTAGCTATTTTTTCAAACTGCTCTAAGGCTTTGTCAGAAATATGTTTTGAAGTGTAAAGTGATTTTTTGTTGAATAGTGAGCATAGTATTCTTTTAGGCGTATTACGAGTAGAATGTATGATAATTTCTATTTCCCCGTATTTCTCAGCTTCCGTAAGATATTCCGCAGCAATGTTTAAATCAGAATAAGCACACAAGGTGATTTTATGTCCTAAAGCTGAGTATTCTTTGAAAATATTTGCAATTCCTATCTTTCCACCATCAGTCATTGGAAATGGAAATTGTGGAGATAGCTGTAATATTTTTAACTTTTCTTGAACCATTTGCCTAACTTTTTCTTTATTACGTCTACAAAATACTGTCTTTGATTCTTCCCAATAGAAACACCCAGAGTAATGTCTTTAATCTTATCTTTAGGGACCACAACTCTTTCATCACGATAAGTACCGAACATAGTTGCTATCATGCCAAACGCACCTTCCATAAATGCCGTAAAAGGTATTCGCTGCAAAACTGCTACTGTCAGCTGAAAGAAATAGATTTGAATAAATCTGCTTAAAGCCATCATAAATGGGAAGTACTTCCACTGGTATCGAATAAACTGCTTTGATACTTTTACCCAGCGAGGCCCACTTTGTCTACCTCCGGGGGAAGCCCAATGCAGAGTTCTAATATTAGGAAAATAACGTACATTATAGCCTGCAACTATAGCTCTTGTACAAAAATCCAGCTCTTCAAAACCAAATTCCCAAAAACCTCCAATCTCATCATATACTTTTCTACGAATTGCTGCACCTGTTCCTGGGAAGACATTAGAAGGAAAACCATTATCAGGTACATTAGTTTTATCAACTTCTAAAGGGTACCAATCCCAAACTCTATAATTCTGCCTAACTTCTACATCTTCAGTAGCAATTACATGCACATCATCGTTCTTGTGAAATATATCAACTATTTGTTGGAATGTATTTGTATCTTCGGGATACGAGTCGTCATCGGTTCGCCAAATCACATCGCCATCGGAAAGCTCAATGCCAATATTAATTGCTCGTATATCAAAATTATCAGGCAACCACATATACTTTACATCAGGAAATTCTTTCTTAATCCACTCAGAAGTTCCATCTTTTGAGGCATTGTCTACCAATATAATTTCTTTATTCTCATAAGTTTGCGACAAGAAAGCAGGTATCGTCCTCTTTAAGTCTTCAATTCGATTATGAGTTATTATTACTACGCTTATTTTCATTTGGATTTTTTTTTGAGAATAAAGCTTGCAAGATACGAATTTTTCTTCTCTTTTTGATACAGCTAAGATAGATTAAAGGTTCGATTAAAATAATACTAAATGTATTCATCTCTTTAGGAATTGACGATTAATACTTAAATTGCACTACTCAAAGAACAAACGGAGCAGCGATATGCAAAAATTTAAGGGCCTTTTCCCCTTTATACTGACCGGCATTTTATTAGGCACGGCTTTCCCTCCTATGCCATTGCCTTTTGTTGCCTTTTTTGCATTTATGCCTCTCTTGCTTAGTCTCGAATCCCTCAAAGAAAAAGATAAATATATTCTAAAGACTTACCTTGCTTTTTTTATTTATCATGGTATGTCAAATTGGTGGATAAGTAGCTGGCAGGAAAATACAGATCCCTATTTATTTATTTCGGGATTTGCCGTATGGATTATAAACCCTATTTTTTTTCTTATTCCTATTATCATTTATAGAAATGTCCGTAAAAAATTTAGTTTTGAATTTGCACTTTTATCTTTCCCTTTTATCTGGACATTTTTTGAATGGGGGCATGGTTTAGGCGAACTTAGCTATCCTTGGCTAAACATAGGTTATAGTCAAATTGATTTTACGTACTGGATTCAGCAAATTGATCTGTGGGGTATATATGGAGCAGGTTTTATTATTGCTGCTATCAATGTACTAATCACCTATATTTATAAAAAGATAATTGTGGAAGATTTAAAGGATTATGTCAAATTGTTGCCGGTAACTGTAACTATTTTTTGTTTGATAGCGTTACCTATGATTTACGGGTATTTTTCTTTAGACAAATTCGCAAGTAATGATTCCGGTAAATCATTAAAGGTATCTATCGTGCAACCGAATATGGATCCTTGGGCCAAATGGTCTGCATCACCTCAGCAGCAAGTAATTCACCACATTCATTTGCAGGATTCTCTTATAAATATTTCTAAAAATATTGATTTATCTATTTGGCCCGAAACAGCTATCCCTTATATTTCTATGAGTTTCAATAGCTATAATAATTTTTCTTTTCTGCAAAGATGGCTTGATTCAAATCAAATATATGTACTTACAGGTATAGCCAGATATCAACTATTTGATAAAAAGGATGCGCCTCCTATGGCTAAACAGGCAAAGTGGGATAGCACTATTGCTTTTCAGGCATATAATTCTTCAATATTGATTTCCCCCAATAGTGTCAAAAAAGCGCAAGTATATAATAAATCTAAGCTAACACCTTTTGCTGAAAGAATACCTTACGCTGAAGATATACCTTTTGCAACTGATTTTTTAAACTGGGGAGTAGGAATTTCTTCTTGGGGTAAAGGTACTGAAGTTAAAACACTCAATCTTCATAAGCATAATTATGATTTCAAAATTGGTACAATAATTTGCATAGAATCCATATATCCTGAATTTTGTACGGAATTTGTTAAAGCCGGGGCTAATATACTGACTATTATAACTAATGATGCTTGGTATAACCATACACCCGGTCCATACCAGCATTTTATTATTGCCAGAGCAAGAGCTATCGAAAATAGAAGATACATCGCCAGATCTGCCAATTCCGGTATCAGTGGATTAATTTCTCCGACCGGTGAAATTATAAAAACATTGCCACAGTACACTCAGGCAGGCATTCAGCTTGATATTCCTGCTGTTGAAGAAATCAGTTTTTATTCGGAATACGGCGACTATATTGGCAAAGTATCTGCTATATTTGTTTTTATTATATTGATTCGAATTCGTCTTTCAAAATATAATTCATCCACAACTCAAAAGGTATAACATGAAGAAGTTATTATTACTTATTACAATAGTTGCTGTATCTTTCTCTGCTTGCAACAAACCAGATAGCAAGCCAATCGAAGAACCCAAAACGACTACAATTGACAGCGCAAAGGTTGTTGAAATGCAGAAGGAAGAAAAAGTAGTAGACAGACTACAAGAAACGCCATATATGAATTTTGTAAAGGATATTAAAATCGTAGGGAAAGTTGCAATTATTCTTTTTTGTGACGACTATGGTGAATATCAAACTATCCACCCTAATGACCCACTGACTTCTGATGAATACAGAGATTTTTGGGAAGATCATGGAAGAGTTAAAATGGCTTTTTCTACTATACCTTTGCAACTATTTACAGATAATTCCGATATTGATGTAGTAGATTTAAGTCTATCTCACCTCAATATGAAATTTTATTTGAATATAGACAGAACTGCTTTCTTTGAAATTATTGGTGAAGTACCACAAGACATCTCAGCGAGAGAATTTTTTGAAGCTAACATAGATAAAACTGATATACTATTTGAAGAAAAAATTAAAAAGATGGAGAAGTAAATAATGGTAAAACACCTCGTATTTTTCAAACTTAATGAAGAAAATAAAGAAGAAAATGCATTAGCTATAAAAAACAAACTAATGTCTTTGAAAATAAAAATTCCTTTTATAAATGAACTTGAAATTGGAATAAATGAAGTATCAGGTGATAGAGCTTGGGATCTTTCTATTTATTCCGCTTTTGAAAGCATGGATGATCTCAACTCTTACAGAGTACATCCTGAACATTTGAAAGTGGTGGAATATATTGCAAAATATAAAACCGACTCAGCAGCAGTTGATTATACAGTTTAAGATATGAAAGTCAAAAGATTAATAGGTATAGTATTCTATTTGCTCAGCAAGAAACTGGTTTCTTCCAGAGAGCTTGCTGAGCATTTTGACGTTTCTGTAAGGACCATCTTAAGAGATATGGATTATCTGTCGGAAGCAGGCATTCCTATTGTCTCAGAAATGGGCAAAGATGGCGGCTTTGGCATAATGGATACTTACAAGTTAGATGCAAGACTCGTAGATAATGAAGACTTATTTTATATTATGACCTCTTTGGAATCTATATCTTCTACATATACAGATGAGAGGCTTGAAAGTACAATCATAAAGTTGAAAGGGCTTCTTTCCGATCAATCAACTTTGATACAAGAAAAAAAAGAAAGGCTACGGTTTGACTTTTCATCGCTCAAAGTAAAAGATGATGATAACTCAAAAATGGAGTCACTAAGCCAAGCAATTGATAATTCCAAAGTAATCAGCTTTGACTACACAAACTTCAAAGGCGCAAAGACATCAAGAATTGTTGAGCCTCACATGATTATGTTTAAATGGTATTCCTGGTATTTATACTCTTTTTGCACACTTAGGGAAGAGTTCCGAGTGTTTAGAGTCTCTAGGATGTCAGAGCTTAAACTCTTGGATAAGAAGTTCCACCGCAAAGATTTTGACGTGAATGCCTTAGATAAAGATTACCAAATTAAAACAACAAACATATCAACTCACATAGTATTGAAGTTCGATATGGAAATGAAATACATAGTGGACGACTATTTCAAAGAATGGAAAAAAGAGTACACAGACAATGCAATTATTGTCCACTTCATTGTCCCTATTGACAACTGGTTTTTTGGAATGGTAATGAGTTATGGAGACTCTGTAGAAATTATAGAACCTGCTTACCTCCGGGATGAATTATCACAGAGGCTGGATAAAATAAAAAATATATACACTCCGAACAATATATGACATGCTGTTGTCATATATTATTTTGTAATATTGTATCCATATTTAAATGCAAAATATTACTTCTTGAAAATGTTTACTTATCAAGGGTATCTTTTTAGAAGAGGTATATGTAACTTATATTTTGCATCAACTTTAAAAAAAGAGCTTATTATGAAACATGAGTGGCGGAAATCCGAAAAACAAATCTATATACCCAAAAACAAACCTGAGTTTCTGGAAATACCTGAATTCAAATACTTTACAATCAAAGGAGCGGGTAATCCAAATGCAGATTCTTTTCCTGAGTATATAGGTGTTTTATATTCATTGTCATACGCTGTAAAAATGAGCTACAAAAAGGGAATCCAACCTAAAGGGTATAATGATTACACAGTATATCCATTAGAAGGTGTTTGGGATTTGAATGAAGAAGCAAAGAAGAACACTCAATATGTACTGAATAAAGATGACTTGGTTTTTCAGTTGATGATACGACAACCGGACTTTGTAGATACAGATTATGCTGAACTAATTATTGCTTTAACAAAAGAAAAAAAACCACACCCTCTTTTAGATATAGTAACTTTTGAATCAATCACAGAAGGTGCTTGTGTGCAGATGTTGCATTTGGGTAGTTTCGATAATGAGCCAGCAAGTTTTAGTATTATGGAAGAATATTCAAACGTCAATGGAATGAGGCGATTATCAAAAATCCATAAAGAAATATATTTAAGTGATCCTCGAAAGGTATCTACTGACAAGCTTAAAACAGTATTACGATTTCAGGTAGAAACTATAGATTAATAAATACTTATAATGGGTGGGTCAATTTTTCGTGGGAATTGAGAAAGGCAAATCCAAAATAGATTTTTTAGAATCTTTACTTTGAAAAAGGTCTGCATAGCTTCGAAATTCAATCTTTCTTTTTGAATCTGATATATAAAGAATTGCAGGTGTCTGTACTATTGGGAACATACTAAATATACCTTCTTTTTCATCAACAGGTGGCCATTTATCATCGCTACTATGAATATCAAAATAGACGTTTTCTGTCTTTAGTAATGTCTTAGCTTTTGTGTACATCTCTTTTCTATACTTGTTAAAAAGTGAACACCGTAATATAACAATTAGATTATTCTCTATATTATTGCTATTGAAAGTTTCTATCTCGTTTGCAATTTTTATAAAGCAGTCAATACAGTTATAGTCACTATAAAAAACAACAATGTTGACACCATCAGTTAGCAAACTGTCTAATTGAACATTATGTTTAAAAAATGTCTGAACTTTAGAATTTACAATCTCAGCAGCAATATTAGATTTTAATTCTTCTCCTGACAATTTATTCAAATAAATAAAAATGCATAGTGCTATTATGCCACTAATCGTTAGTAATTGATATTTGTATCTGATAAGTGGTTGTATCATTTCCGCTCCATTCAGCGTGTCTTATGAATATATTTTTTTCAGTTTTTATAGTATCCGTGTATTCTGTTTTCCTATCCTGATTACGTATTGCGTCATATGATAAATTATAAAGATCATACCATTCAAAACTATCTCCATCTTCCAGATTTATTTTATTTGGTACTCTATTAATGAAATCTAATCCGATGCTCTGACCTGAACACACAAATTGTACACTTGATTTTATTATATCATCATCGTTTCTATCATAATACAATTTCCAGTCATAAGCAGTTCTTCCACTCACATCTTTACAATCTATGTTAATATCAAATGCAGAAGAACTGTAAAAAAAAATAGTCATAAAAAGTAAAAGATACCTAGTCATTTTTTAGCTCCGTAATATTTATGTAAAATCCTTTTTTATCGCTCTGCAAATAATGTTGATCAATTTCCTTATACAACTCTATAAAGGACATTTTGTAATGTCTTTCTTCAAGTTGAAATGGAATAGGTAGTATATCTATAAAACAATTCCCGAACGCTTTCATGTCAAGTGAAAATGGCAATACATTACTGAAGTCTGACAGTGAATATTTAGGATTTACAGGAGTATTCGATAGATTATCTGCTACTATTTTATAATTTTTAGCTTCCTTCTGAAGAATAGTATATCTATAATCGTATAGTTTTCTTTTACTTGGCACAGACCATACCACTAGAATTTTGTCGCTCGACAAAGAAAACAGTTTATGTATGAAAGAGTATTGTTTTAAATACTTACGAAGATTATCTATTACCATTTTGGGGGATTTATCGGCTTCGTCTGTATACTCACTATTGATTTTATTAGCAATACTATCAGGCATTATTACCCAGTCTTTAGAAGCAAAACTTACTGTATCCAAGCTATCTTCGTTTTTAATGTACAAGACAGGTCGAACGATTTCACTTTGCATGAAAGAGTCTTGAAAAAAATTGGCAAGTAGTTTAGGCTGAAAATACATAAATCTCCATATCATAGGAGCATATAAAGTAGTTGCATAAGATAATGTCTCGTTTTATAAATCAATAATTTGGTATTCCCCTTCGTATTGACCGTTTTGCAGACTACAAGAAATCAATTTCAGCTTACTATTATCTAAAGACAAATAATCATAAGACTTTTTTAAATTTATTTGTTTTAAGTACTTATAAGAGTCATTCTCTTTCTGAAAAACATACAAATAAACAAAAGTACTAAAGACAAAATATTTATCATTCAACTCAAAATCTCGAATCTTAAAGCCGTATTTCTTCAAAACATTTGGGATATTGTCTTTACCAAACGATTTGATAGAAATATCCTTATTGTTTTTCACATCCTTCAAGAGGATAATAGATTCATTGTTTTTCGATTCAAAAGCATCAGTTTTTGTCAGTAAATACAGCTTGCCACTATATTCTCTAAAAATGCAATTATTAGGATCTAAATCGGGAATAAATATCATATCCTTGTGTTTAAGATATTCTTGAATTGTTTGTGCATCTACATATTGCGTTTGCATAATGCTGCAGAATACCATTAGAAAATAAATTATTGATTCTTTCATAGTTGTTTTTTTAGCAGATGCGAAATAAATTCACATCTGCTCTTATATAATGTTTTACATATCTTCATCAGTAAATACGGTAAGTGTATATTCGTAAGAATTAGCTGTCGCTGTCCATTCAATTACTCTGAATATTTTTTTACCCATATAAAAAAGATGTTTTGTTTCAGAGCCTGTACATTCTGGTTCTACTCCATAATCATGTTCTGCAATATCGCTCTTCGCAAGTTCCACCAAATCGGCACAAGTAAATTCATATTCATACTCTGTGCCACGGAACGCAATTAACATGCCAGTTGGAGATGGTCCTGCTCCAGACCATTCGCAAGTACAAGTACCCGGTGTTCTTTCCCTCTGAATTTTGACCCGTTTTTGTCAGCAAAATTAACCCACCCCAATATAATTATTTATTTATAATATACCCCAGTCTAAAACTTTTTAAGTTGATAAAATATTGATACATGTATGACATACAGTTGTCATATATCAATATGTAAGTTTGTATTGTAATTGATTTACGATAATACTTAAGGAGTTCTATCATGGAAAAACAGGAATTTTGCTACTCTTGCGGCGCACCACTCGCACACCCTAATTTTCAGGGCAAACATGAAAACTATTGCAAATTTTGCAAAGATGATGAAGGCAATACGCCTCCAAAAGAAGTGATCCAAGGCGGTGTCGCTGAGTGGTTTATGTCATGGCATCCCGGCGTAACTAAAGAACAGGCAAATGAAAGAGCAGGGCACTATATGAACGCTATGCCACACTGGGCAGAGTAGTATTTAGTTTCAAATAGGTACACAAATGGGCTAATTGAATAAACCAATTAGCCCATTTGTTATATAAAAAATATGTTTATTACTTGCTTCTGTCCACAAGTATTTCTACTCCGTTTCTTTTCAAACTTTCTAAAATATAATCTACTTCAATAAAATGCCAACCGGGCACCATATCGCTATCTTTGCCATTTATAAGCCTAACTTTCTGCTCTAGTTTTGCATTTACAAAAATAGGTACATGATATTTCAAACTAAAGAAATAATCGTTGAAGCCTGTAAGTACAGTTGTCAAATCAATATAAACCCCATCGGCATCTAATTCAAAGCTACCTTGACCTGTCTTAATAAATTCAACTCTGTAACAATCAAAGCCCAAAGTATCTTTCGCAGGTTTCATTTTGTACAAGCAGGTCTGCCTAACTAAAGGAGCAGGGACTGAGTTTTCATTCCAGTCCACTAACTGTTTCATTGCGTTCCAGCCTTGGTTAGTGCGTGCAGTTTTAATTTTCATACTTTCTATCAAAGGAGGATTAAAAACACTACCTGGTGCAGTTGCCGCCTTTGTAGAGTCATCAGGATATGACGCAATCCTTTGTCCTGTAGAATCTATAACTAAAAAAGCTTTTCTATTTATCCATGCTGAAGACTCTCTTTTGACATTTTCAATATCACCTTGGCTTTCCATAGCTACATAATCCACCAGCATCTGGGTAAGATGAAAATTACCTGTTTTATCAACCGAATCACACGTTATCATCCATTTTTCATACCTTATGCGTAATAATGCAGGGTCAAATCCTCTTACAATACTGTCATGTGCCTCAGCTCTGTAAATAAGAGTATCTCCGGGCACAAAATTATATCTTATATCAGTTGTATCTACCGGAATACGAGTTTGAGACATTTGATCAAAAACACTATCTCGTTTTGCAACTTGAGCCATAGCAAAAGAACTGAAAGCTAAAGTAAAAAGCACCAATAGAATGCTGTATTTTTTCATATAACTTCTTAATTATTTTAAACATATATTATCAAGATACATCTTTTTTACGATTTTACAAAGGATAAGCAAATCCGAGAAGCTAATACCAAAGTAGACTCTGATTATTTAGACTTAAAATATAACTATATAGACTTAAATTTTATATGTAGCAGCATGTTCATGCATCCAGTCTACTCTCGATTTATAATCAGGCATTATTTTATGGACTATATCCCAAAATTCTTTGCTGTGATCCAAATATATAAGATGAGCCAGCTCATGAATAATAACATAATCAATAATTCTAAATGGGAAAGGCATAAGATGGAAACTTAAATTAATGTTACCCCTGCCACTGCATGACCCCCAGCGTTTTTCAGCACTGGAAATTTTAAATTTTTCAGGCTTAAGGTTAACCTTTTCGGCGACCTCCCAAGCTCTTTTAATAAGAGCATGTTTAGCATAGTTTTTATAAAACGTAATTATAATATTTCTTGTATGTTCTTTGCTGTCATAGTCTACTTTAAAAAAACCGTCTTTATTTACCAAAGCATACTTCAAATCTTTTACAAATGTTAGTCTACGTTCCTCACCCAATAAATAGAACATTTCGCCTTCTTTATACTCATGAGCTTTAGAAGTATGTTTTTCTATTTCAATTTGTTTTTTTATTATCCAATCACGATGTTTTTCCAAATGCTTATCAATTTGGGTCTTTGTCATCTGATTTGGTCCACGCACAATTATGTTTTTCTCAAGATCAACTTGTATGCTGATAGTTTTACGATTTGATTTAATTACAGTAACTTGACTCATAACCCTGCAAATACTATTTATAACATTTACAAATGTATTGAATATTCAGCAATTTTTTTTATAATTTGCAAAACAATTTTCTTTATTTAGAAGAAAGGATGAAATTTGTACGATACTTTAGACAAAAAGGAAAGAGCAATAGCGATTTCCGTAGTAAAAAAAGGTGCTGATAGAGATAAAACTAAAGAAAATCTCGAAGAGTTATCTTTTTTAGCTGAAACAGCCGGTGCCGAAGTAGTCGAAATGATTTACCAAGAACTTGTAAAACCAAGCAAAAGTACATCTATCGGCAAAGGCAAGGTTGCCGAATTGAAAGAAATGATAGTGGAACAAAATATAGATCTAATCATTTTTGATGATGACCTTACTCCTGCTCAAGTTAGAAATCTCGAAAATGAGCTTCAAATTAAAGTACTGGACAGAAGTGGTATAATCCTTGACATTTTTGTAGAAAGAGCTAAAACAAACGAAGCAAAAACGCAAGTTGAGTTAGCACAGCTGCAATACTTAATGCCAAGACTTACCAGGATGTGGACTCACCTTTCCAAACAGTATGGTGGTATAGGTACAAAAGGTCCCGGTGAAACCCAAATTGAAACAGATAGGCGTATCATTCGTAATAGGATTCAATTATTAAAAGAGAAGTTGGACTTAATCTCAACTCAAAAAGAACAGCAACGCAAAGGCAGGAAATCAATGCCACGTTTCGCCCTGGTAGGCTATACTAATGCGGGTAAGTCTACACTTATGAAAAACATTACAAATGAAAATGTTTATGTAGAAGATAAACTGTTTGCAACTTTAGACACAACAGTTAGGATTTTTGATTTACCATCCGGGCAGGAAGCTTTACTTTCTGATACTGTGGGCTTTATCAAAAAACTACCTACTCACTTAGTTGCTTCTTTTAGATCGACTCTTGCAGAGGCATCCGAAGCTGATATTATTTTACATGTGGTTGATGTTTCTAATCCATTTTTCAGAGAGCATATTGACATTGTAGAAAAGACTCTACAATCTCTAAATATAACTGATATACCAACTATTTTAGTATGTAATAAAATAGATAAGTTGGAAGATTTGGACGGGTTGAAACTAATTGAAGAAGAGTATAAGGATTGTTTGTTTGTTGCAGCATCTAAAGGACTTAATGTCCAGACTCTGCTAGAAAGGATGCAGGAAAAATACAACGAAAACTGCAAAACTACCAGTCTGATTATACCTTATACTGAGTCACAACGAGTTTCATGGCTGTATAAATATTGCGAAATAATAGAACGAGACGACACTGACAACGGAACTGAAATTACACTACGAGTTCCTTTAGATCAAGAAGAGTATTTTGCAAACCACTATAAACCATTTATTCAATAATCTTTTTATAGGTATGGGTATGTTCCAAGATTTGATATCAAAAATCAAATCTCTTAAATCAGTCAAGGAAATTAGCTCTAAAATAGATTCCGGAAATAGCTTAGATATTAAATTAAATGCAAACTCTTCTACTGCTTTTTTTCTAAGTACTCTAAGCGAACTTTCAAAGAAGCAGTTCTTTATTGTTACTAAAGATTATGATTCTGCAGAGCGGTGGTATAATGACTTAAAGCTATCTATGGAAGATGAGCAGATAGCATTCCTATCCAAGCCCAAGAAGAATATAAAGTTTGAGGCAGAAGATGCGGATTCTCATTATGGTTGGTTAGTAGACGGTTTACGAAAAATTTCAGAGAACAAGAAATCTATCGCTATTATTGAAGAATCTATTTTTGATTTGGAAATACCTATTCAACAAGATATTACCGGCAATAAAAAAACGATAAAGAAGGATCAGAATTTAGATTTTGATGACTTTGTTAAATCCAATATACTAAATGGATTTAACAGAAAAGATTTTGTGGAGCAGGAAGGTGATATTGCTATCCGTGGTGGGATTGTTGACATCTTCCCTATTGGCTGGGCTAACCCCTTGAGAATTGAATTTTGGGGTAATGATATCGAATCTATAAGAGAATTTGATGTTTTATCGCAGCGTAGTATCAAAGAGCATAAAGATTTAAGTTATATAGCTAATGTGTTTCACAAGTCAAACCTTGGAGACACTTGCTCGATTTTGGAATATATTTCTACGGATAATATCATTGTATTAGATGAGAAAGATTCGTTAGAGATAGATACTAATCATTTATTTGATTCCAGAATTGTGGTAGGTCTCTCCTATATAGGAAAATCTGATTATTCATTTACTACTAAATCACAACCGGCTTTTGCCAGCTCTGTAAAGGCAATATGCCAAAACCTCAGAGAATACTCCTTACTCGGATATGATTTATTTCTTTCAGCCGATGGATTCAATGCCCTCAACAGACTTAAAGATTTAGTCACTAACTCCCTAGAAAATGATGAGTTGGAGGATTCTAATTTAGACTCTGCTGAAAAGACTTTAGAAAAAATACATTGGAGCGATACAACTCCTGCCTATGGCTTTGTTTCTGATGACTTCAAATTAGTATGCTACACAGAGCATCAACTTTTTGACAGGATGAGAGCCAAAGCTAACCTGAGAAATAATAAAAAAGGCATTACACTCAAAGAACTAAAACAACTCAACCCCGGTGATTTTGTTGTGCATGAGGACAAAGGTGTAGCTAAGTTTCAAGGATTTGAAACTGTTAAACTTGGCGATTCTTTACAGGACTGTGCAAAGCTTATGTTTGCCGGTAATGACATTTTATATGTCCATCTGAATTACATTAATAAAATTCAGAAGTACTCTGCTGGTGAGGGGCACATGCCTATTCTGTCCAAATTAGGTGGCACTGAGTGGATTAGAAAGAAACAGCGAACAAAGAAAAAGCTTAAAGATATTGCAAGAGAATTGATAAAACTCTATGCTGAAAGAAAGATGCAACCCGGCTATGCTTTCGAGGCTGATAATGTATGGCAAAAAGAATTTGAAGCTTCTTTTATGTATGAGGATACTCCGGATCAAGCATCTGCTACTGATGACTTTAAAAGGGATATGGAAAATTCTACTCCTATGGATCGTTTGGTATGTGGTGATGTTGGATTTGGTAAAACTGAGATTGCTATTAGAGCAGCTTTTAAGGCAGTCCAAAGCGGAAAGCAGGTTGCAGTGCTTGTACCAACCACTATCCTTGCTCAGCAGCATCATATGACGTTTAAAGATCGACTAAATAGGTATCCTATAAACTCTGATGTTATTTCCAGATTTAGAACTAAAAAAGAACAAACGGCTATCTTAGAAAAATTAGAAATGGGCGGAGTAGATATTCTTATCGGTACTCATAGAATCCTTTCTAAAGATATTCAATTCAAAAATCTTGGTCTTATAATTATAGACGAAGAGCATCGTTTTGGAGTAGCAGCTAAAGAAAAATTACGCCAAATGAAATCGACTATAGACACTCTTACTTTAACGGCAACACCTATCCCACGTACTTTAAATTTCTCACTTATGGGTGCCCGAGATTTAAGCATTATAGAAACTCCTCCAAGAAACAGAATCCCTGTAAACACTCAAATCATAGAATGGGAAGCAGATCCTATTAAAGAAGCAATCAAAAAAGAATTAGACCGTGGAGGCCAAGTTTTCTTTGTTAATGATAGAGTACAGGATTTGGAAAAACTAATGCTAGATATCAAATCACTAATGCCCGAAGTAAAAATAGCTATGGCTCATGGTCAGATGAAAACTACCGAGCTCGAATCTGTCATGCAAAAGTTTATTTCCGGTAAGTTTGATGTACTTCTTGCTACTAAAATAATTGAATCAGGTATTGATATTCCTAATGCAAACACAATGCTAATTAATAAGGCTCAAAACTTTGGATTAGCAGAGCTATATCAACTACGCGGCAGAGTTGGCAGAGCAAATAAACAAGCGTATTGTTACTTGATTATTCCACAGATTAAAAAACTTCCTCAAAAAGCCTTGCAGAGATTGCAGGCTATAGAAGAATTTACTGATCTTGGTAGTGGATTTAAACTTGCAATGAAAGATATGGAAATTAGAGGAGCCGGCAACTTATTAGGTGCTGAGCAGAGTGGTTTTATAATTGATATGGGATTTGAACTATTCCATAAAATTTTAGATGAAGCAGTTGCAGAACTTAAAGATCAAGAATTTAAAGACTTTTTTGCCAACGATGACGATAATGCAAAAACAGAATTTTTAAATGATGATATAGCTATAGAACTTAATTCGGACGCTTTACTGCCTGAAACTTATGTACGACGAGACACCGATAGGTTTGAATTGTATAAAAAAATGTATTCTCTTAGGACTTATGCTGAATTGGAACAACTAACGAAAGAGTTAGAAGATAAATACGGAAAGTTGCCGAAAGAAGCTCATGAACTTCTTTTTGCAGTAAAAGTCAGAATAGTAGCCCAATTTACAGGTTTTAACAGAATTATTTTCAAACCTAATAGAATTATATGCGAATTTCCATCTCAGGAACACGAGAAATTTTATAATTTTGCATTTCCGGTCATCATGGAATTTGTACAAGATCAACCCGGAGCAAATTTAAAGCAAACAACTAAAAAAATATTTTTAGAGTTTGACATGGATAATAGAGAAACAGCGATAGAAATTCTCTGGAAAATAAAACGTAATTTAGAATTTGTAGAGACAGAATAACAATGAGTAAAGAATATATTTTATCTATAGAAACAAGTGGCTCAATACTTGGAATTGGAATTTCGGATTCGGCAAATACTATTGCAAAAGTAGAATATTTTTTACCTAATCTACACGATAGACTATTGGCAAAAACTGTAAAAGCCGTTATGGATGATTTAAATATTTCATTTGAGTCAGTCAAAGCCATTGCCATTTCTGCCGGTCCCGGCTCATTTACAGGATTGCGAATTGGATTAGCATTTGCTAAAGCTATATGCTTTGATGAAGCTATTAAATTTATTCCGGTGCCGGTGTTAGATGCATTCGCGCTATCTGCTTCTCACTATCTGACCACTCTTAATTGCACTAAAATAGTAGCATCAGTACCTTCGCATAAAAATCTGTTGTATTACCAAGTATACGACCAAGACTTAAATCCTAAGTGCGAAATAATCATGGATGAAAAAGAAAATTTCCATACTATGGATTTCAAAAATACTTTATTAGTTGGAAATTTTGAGCCGTTTAATGCAGATTATGTATCCATTAATGCTTTAAATAACTTAAATATAAGCAATGTAATGGAATTTGCTAAATTACAGTATCAAAATAACATCTTTACAAACCCTGTAGATTATGTCCCAATTTATGTACAAGATTTTGTACCAAAAGGGTATAAACAATAATCTTTTACTATATTGTAAATATATTATTATGTTAATATAATATTTCTCTTTATATTTGAACTTTGTTTTACTTACTTATTACAAGGTACTTGTTTATGAAGAGAAATAGTATCCTTCTTTTTGCTGCCTTAATATTTATATCAGGATTTAAAGTATTTGCTGCAGAATCTGATAATATTGAAATCAGTAAAAATTTTACGTTAATGACCTCTAAACAAATGCAAGGTTACTTCAAACCACTGTTCACAACCCTTGAACAAGGATTAAATTCTAATCTTTTCACACATGCAAAATATGAGAAAAAATGGTCATTTGCATTTAACATCAGTGGCGGATTCAATTTTATTCCGGGTTCTCAAGATACTTACGAAGCTGAATTACCGGCAGGTTTTGCAGATCAATCGTTGGCACTAACAGCCACGCCGGACGGTACAAGAAATGTAAATATGAAAATTGTGCAACCAACCGTATTCGGAGGTGCTTCAACTACAGTGTTTGCAACTCCTCAACGACAAACATATCCTGATTCAATGAATAAAAGTATTTCGTTTGTAGAAGGAAATGATATTGGTACTATGCTAAATATGCCAGCGGCTCAGTTTATCGTTGGATTTCCAACTCAGACCCAATTAAGATTTAGATTCTTTATGGTGCCTATACAAGAAAAAAATATGTCTTACTATAGCATTATTCTTAATCAACGCTTGGATGACTTTGTCAACTTATTTGGAGCAGATTCTACTATGGGTTTGTCTTTTCATGGTGCATACCACAGTATGAAAAGAGACCCGGGAATTGATATTTCATCTTGGGCTGTAGGGTTCCACTTTAGTAAGGAATTTGAATTTGGTTTAACTGCTTACAGTGCTGTCCAATTAGAAGGTATGTCAGGTGAATTTGTTGCACTGAGAACCGGCTCTGCTGCTGAATTGATAGACTCTCCTTACGAAGAGCTACGTACAACTGAAGTTCCAATATTATTTGACGTAGAAAGTTTCAATAGCTCTAGATTTTTGGTTGGTGCATCATATAAATTAGGAATTTTAGAAATTAATACTGATTTTGCATTAGCTTCCCAACCAACATGGAACATGGGGATTACATTTTGGTTTGGACAGTGGTAAACATAAATAGGAGAAAAACATGAAAAAAATATATGCTTTAACGTTTCTTGTAGCTGCTTTTGGATTTTTATGGTCTTGCGGCTCGGTTGACTCGCTTCAAACTTTTTCATTCCAATATACTATAAATTTTGAGGATGAAAGAATAAATGACAAAGTACCTGATTTCTCTATTGATGAAACAAATTTAAATGAATACTCTGAATATCGAGACAATAAAGATAAAATATCTAAATCTGAAATATTACATTTCAATTTTTGGGTAGATTCATTAGTTTACGATAAATATGGTACTCAAATTGCGTTTGATCCAATTGAAAATGTAGACGAGAAAAAAATTACGTTTGATTATGTTAGATTTTGGATTACTTTTGATCAAGAAGAATACTTTGAGCTTGCTACTTTTGAAGATGTTGATATAAAGGAATACTATAGAAATCCTTTCCATATTGACGAAGTACCTGAAAAGACTCGCGAAAAGGTAATAGACAAGTTGAAAAACAATCCAATATTTTATACCAAATCAGAATTTAGTATAATCAATATTGAAAATACTGATTTAGCTACTAAGTATGACACTCTTGTAGTACCTTATTTTAAATATAAGACAGACTGCGTACTCAGATTTGAAGTAGATTTATAAGACTTTTAAAAAGCCGGCTGCTCAGTCGGCTTTTTTTATATTTTCTTCTTTAACTTTATAGCAATATTATAAGCCAGGCATCCATAAGAAATAGCATAATCTGCATGCCCCAAAGCTTTAAATGGACTATTAAAAACATGGTGAGATTTTCCCTTCAGGAGAACTCTGGAAAACACATCCATATTCAAAGCAATAGGCTCTAAAAGCAAGCCGGACCGTTTTACTTTCACTATTTCATAATTCCCTCCAAAATCAGACTTGTCGAGCATCTGAGTCAAGTCTTTTAGGCTGTAGTGAAAGTGCCTTTCTTTATGAGCTGAATTAAGTTCTTTAGGAATTTTACCTTCTTTTAATAATCGTACAAATTTATACAACACTTTATATACTGGCATCAAATATTCCTGTAGGAAAAATCCATAGTTGTATGGGTCTAAAAAGCCAAATAAGCTTTTGTGAGGAGTAGAGATAATAATCTCGCCTCCCGGTTTTAATACTCTAAATAATTCTGAGAGAGATTTGATTTTATCTTGGGTGTGTTCTAAAACATCAGTAAATACGATGCTGTCGAAGAAGTTATTTTCAAAACTTAGATTTTCTAAGTATTCGACTCTAAAGTTATGTTCCGGGTACATCTCATTTGCTTGAGTTATATGTTCCTCATTAATGTCAATTCCCCATGTTTCCTGAGCTTTTTTAGCATAGTGGCAAGTCATATACCCATAACTGCATCCGGCATCTAACAGGCGTTTATTATCATTTTTAAGCCAATCAAATGCAAGTTTTGACCGCCCCTGCAATTTATGCTCAACGAATACATTTTTTTTGTTTATCTTAGTCTGAACCATAATGTTCCAATGGAATATAATATATAGAGACAAAAATACTATTTTTCTATGAAACTTTGATACTATGCTTACATTTTTATTTATTCTTGCATTCTTATCTTATTTTACCAACTCATGGCAGCTGTTTTCATTTTTAGGATACGGCGTTCCTTCTATTGATATAGCACTAATTTTGATATACTTATATATTATAAAAGATTTGCTTTGGGCAGGAAAAGAGCTTAAAGTACGGTTAAATTATCCTATAATATTTTATTTTCTGTTTTTGGGAGCGTGCATACTCTCTGGTGTAGCTGTGCTGTTTTCTAATAATCCTTCTATGATGGGACAGTATATCAAAACTACACTGCACTTCCTATTCTTAGCATTTATTGCAATTATCGGCTTCTCTTATAAAATAGATACTGAGGTATGGACGAAGGTAATAAGGGCTTGGCTTATTGCTTCTATTTTCGTCAATATTTTCGGAGTGTATCAAATAGTAGCTAGAGCATTCGAATTGCCTTTTGCATGGCTGGATTATAACAATGTAAATATGTTAGGCAGAGGAAATATTGCCAGTATTGATGAAGTTTCTCAGCTCAGTTTAAAATTTCAAAACTTTTACCGCGCTACTTCTATACTGCCGGAGCCCTCAGCTCTTGCAGCATTCAATATTTTGATACAAATATTTATTGTAGTACCTTTTATGCAACGCAGCAAAGCATTTATTAAATCAAAAGTGTTGGTTGGGTTGATTTTCATAAGCTCTTTAGTTGCTTTGTTTCTAACTTTCTCTCTTACAGGTGTATTAGGTTTATCTATGGTACTTATCTCTATTTTCATATTTGAGAAAAGAATCAAGCTTAAAGCAGTTTTGTCGATATTTGCAATATCAGCAGTTTTGATTATAGTAACTGACTCAGTAGTAGAGTCATACTCAAATATAAGTGTGCTTAAGTTATTTGGAAATAGGATTACCGGTATAGTTTCGGAGCGAGAAGGCAGACGCGGCGGAATGTCAGGCGAATCATTTGGTACTAGGGTGGAATCTGCTGAGCAAAGCTTAGATATATGGTACAGACATCCTATTTTAGGTATTGGGATGGGACTTACAGATTACGATAAAAAAGCAGATATAGGGTTTGCAGACTTTGGAGTTTTATCAGCGTTATCTGAAACCGGATTACTAGGAGGTTTTTCTTTTTTTGCTTTATTTGCATCCTTATTTGTTGCTTCATTCAAAATGATGAAATACCGACTTAATCATAGACTATCCGAAGATGAAGACAGATTATTTGGCATATCGTTTTATATTATACTTCAACTCTTTTTGATAAACTTTATCGTTAGTAATAACATAGTAAATATGGCTCTATGGCTACCGGTAACAATCGTTTTTTCAATGATAGATAAGTACGAGGAAAAAACAGATAATAAAGCATATATTATTCCGTTTGTTAAAACATCTATGAAAATATCTTTTGATTATTTCCTGAATCATAATTCTAAGCAACTGAACTCAAAAATCAACAATAAAGACTAAATAGTTATGGCAGATCTTTTTGCAACTTACAGTAAAAATATTTCTACTATCTTCTCGATAGGTGTAGATGTCTTAAATGGCTCACGTGCATTAAAAAATATAAGCTTAGATTTAAAATTATTAGCTATTAACGGAATAGTGCAAGCTGCAAAGATAGGAACAAATCAAGGGCAATCTTTGATTACTTTGTCTGGTTTCCTTTCTGACTTACCAGTGCAGATAGCTCCTGAGCTTAAAGAATTAGAAGATATTTCAAGTAACTTAGCAAGTGAAATTACTATGTCTTCTATATATGTAAAAAAATTCTTACAGTACACTTTAACTCTATCAAAATATATTGATTTAATACTCAAACCTTTAAAAACAAGCTACTCTTCCAGTGATTTTAATCTTATCAGTGTGCGTGAATTAGAAAGATTACACCGTCACGAAGTCTTTTTGAGAGTAAAAAGTACTGAGCTTGAAAGTTTAAAACACTTTGCCGAAAAGAATGTAATAACATTGAAAAAAATAAATGAGTTACTATTTGACGGTCACACTTCGTTTATGAAAGCTCGCACCAAAATAGACAACATTACCAGAAATGGTGTAATTGCTAACTATATGGGCTCCAATATTCTTATTGAAGCGTCTTACCTCTCTGACGATCAAAAAAGCTTTGAGGGCTTAGTAAATAATATAAAAAAAATTATAAACACCTTGGATGCAAGTTTGTTTACGATACAAGAGATGATTGTGAAAGGCGATAATACACTTACTCAAATGATAAATCTTAGAAATTCATAAATATCGGATTTTAATATGAAAAGCGAAATACTTTTTGAAAAAGGTGAACACAGATGCGTGGTCTTAGGGCGTGACCCTGATAAAAAAGAATCAGTTATTGATACTAATGAGTATATTATTATCAATGAAGGTCAGGCAGTACTTTTAGATCCGGGTGGAATTGAAATCTTTCCGCAAGTTTTAGCAGAGATGACCAGACATATTTCTCCAAATCAAATTAAATCAATATTTGCAAGTCATCAGGATCCGGATATAGCATCTTCGTTATCTCTTTGGACTGATTTATGCCCAAATGTAAAAGTATACTGCCCTTGGATATGGACAAGTTTCCTTGCGCATTTTGGAATGGGTAATAAATTAGAATTTACTACTATTCCTGACTATGGAATGGAAATTCCAATTGGAGATACCAAGCATTCTATTTTCTTTGTTCCTGCTCATTACTGTCACTCATCAGGGAATTTTTCAGTTTTCGATCCTGTTTCTGATATTTTATTTACAGGTGATATCGGAGCTGCACTTTTGCCTATAGACTATCCTTTGTTTGTAAATAACTTTGAAGAGCATATAAAATATATGGATAAATTCCATATGCGATGGATGCCTTCCAAATCTGCTCTTCAAACGTTTGTACGCAGAGCCCGTGCTATTAATCCTAGCATTATTGCTCCTCAGCATGGTGCAATATTTAAAGGCGAAAATGTTAACAAATTCTTAAACTGGTTGGACAATCTCGAAGTTGGAAGATGGGATTCCGGTGAAGAGGCTGTTGATATTAGTAAAACTGTCTGGATGAAATGGAAAAAATAAAGTAAAAAAAAGAGGTTAGATTGAATATCTAACCTCTTTTTTTTACATTCTTTCAGGAGCCGAAACACCTAATATCTTTAAGCCATTATACATGGTATATTTAGTAATCTCTAATAGTTTGATTCTAGCTTGCATTAAACCTGACTCGACACTAATAATTCTACAGTCATGGTAAAACAAGTGGAAATCAGAAGCAAGTTTTCGTAGGTAATCAGCCATTATATGCGGTTCAAATTTATTTGCTGCAGTTTGAATAGTTTTTTCAAAGTTCATCAATGTTTTGATTAGATTTTTCTCGTTTTGATGAACGAGTAATTGTAAATCTGCCTGGTTTTCTACAGCAATATCATTCTCTTTTAGTTTTTCAAAAATTGACGATATTCTTGCATGTGCATACTGTAAATAAAACACAGGATTTTTATCACTCTGCTCTTTTGCCAGTGACAAATCAAACTCTAAGTGAGTCTGAATGCCTCTCATAAGCAAGAAGAATCTAACAACATCCTCTCCTACTTCATCTAGTAAGTCATCTAATGTATATGATTTTCCTGTTCGTTTCGACATTTTTACTTGCTGTCCATTTTCAGTCAAAGTAACAAACTGATGCAATAAGACATTTACTTTTTCCGGATCATAGCCTAAAGCTTTTACACCTGACAATACATCAGGCACAGTTGCTATATGGTCAGCACCAAATACATCTATCATCAAATCAAATCCACGTCTGAATTTTTCTCTGTGGTAAGCCATATCAGGTAATCTATAAGTTGGCTCGCCGGAGGATTTAACTATAACTCGGTCATCTTCCTGACCTAATTCCGAAAGTTTCATCCATAAAGCGCCGTCTTTTTCGTAAGCAAGATTGTGCTCTTTAAAGTATTCTATAATTTCAGCAATTTTACCTTCTTCGTACAAAGAATTTTCATTATAGTATACATCTTGGATGATATTCATTCTGTTCAAAGTTGCCTTGATTTTAGCAAAGCACCATTTTTCTCCCAGCTCTTTGAAGAGTTTTAAGTTTTCAGGAGTGGGCTCAGTATAACCTTCACCATACTTTTCTAAAAATTCTTGTGCTATAATTTTTACATAAGCACCATGATATGCGTCGTCGAACATTGGATAAGAGGGGTCTTTTAACTGCATATATCTTGCATGTATAGATTTAGCGAGATTATTCATCTGGTTGCCGGCATTATTAAAGTAATACTCTCTGGTTACTTCGTAGCCACACCATTCATAAAGATTTGCCACTGAATCACCAATGCAGGCATTACGTCCGTGACCCAAATGCAACAAGCCAGTTGGGTTAGCACTAACGTATTCCACATTTACTTTAGTGCCTTTACCAATGGATAATTTACCATAGTCAGCACCTTTCTTCAGCATATTCTCTAACTGCAACGAAAAGAAATTTTCCGAAAATTTGATATTGATAAACCCGGCTCCGGCAATAGATACCTCCACAATAATATCATTATTATATTCAAGATTATCTACAATGTCCTGAGCAATCACACGAGGAGCTTTCTTTAATACTCTAGCAAGTTGCATAGCTATATTAGTAGAAAGGTCGCCATGATCTTTGTTTTTAGGAATTTCAAATATAATATCGCCTTCAAATTCAACACCCAATTTGTTAAGAGTCTTTTGAAAAATTGGTAAAGCATATTCCTGATACATTTATTCTTCGTCCCATTCTCTTTTGTTAAAAATGTAGCTTATTTCATCGAACTTAACTACTCTCGGTTCCCCTTTTTCGTTAAGTTTGTAGAATTTTGCATCTGCCCAAAGCTTTTCTATAGCGTAGTAAGAACGCATTTTATTGAGCATAATGTGCATCATCACATCAAAGAAATCGAGTATGACCCATTCTGCATTCGATAAGCCTTCCTCTTTTGGTCTATCTAAGCCGATATTTCTAGATGAACGCACTATACTGTCAGCTATAGCTCTGACTTGAATGTCAGAGTCACACGAACATAGTACAAAATATTCTGCAGGTGAGGATTCTAAAGCGGTTAAATCCATTAAAATAACATCTTTAGCGATTTTGTCTTCTGCAAGCCTAGCACAAAATGTGGCTAAGCCTTTAGAGCTTCTTGGTTTTACTATTTTAGCCAAAGTTTTTCCGATAATATACTTTTATAACAACTTAATTTGACATAGCAAAATAAGCATTAAATACTGAAGCTAAAAATAATATTTATTTAAACAAGCTAAGGTTTTTATAGTCATTGCCTAAAATCACTGTTGCATGTAGATATACTTCAGGTTCTTGAGCATCTATAATGCTCTCATCACCCAATCCTAAAGCGTAAGCTATTTTGCGAGCATTTTTATCATCAATGCTTCTGTTGATTACTATTGTTTTATCTAAATGCTCCTCTGAATTTCCTATTTCAACGACATCAAAGCCTTTTGCACGAAGATATTCCTTTGTCTGACCGGCTAATCCGTTTACAGCGCAGCCGTTTAAAATGTTGAGTTGCACAATATTTTCAAGAGCATATTTTTCATAGTCATCATTCAATGACTCTGAGTTTGGCGAATTTACTACATTGCGTATGATAAATGAACTTAACATCGTTAATACTACTATACCTAAGATAGACATCCAAAATGTTTGTAAAATTTGTTGCCTGGAAATTCTGTTTAGCAATTCACGTATATTCATATTATATTGGGTTTAAGAGTGAAACATCAGTGTAGTTTATATATCAATAACTGAGCCAATTATGCATATCATAAAATCTACTGTACTAAATCCTATTGACTATGAGACTGTAAAAGTAACAGAAAATGCAGGTATACTGGTAAAATCCGGCAATATTCTAGATTTTGATTATTTTGAGAATATTTGTAAAGATTATCCTTCTGCTGAAATTGTTGATTATTCTGATAGTGTGATTACTCCCGGATTTATAGACTTACATACCCACATCCCTCAACTGCCGGCTATAGGAATTGGAAAAGGTGCACTGCTCCCCTGGCTTAAAAACAACATATTTCCGTTAGAAAAGAAATTCGCAGACTATGAATATGCTTTTAAATTGTCAGAATACTTTTTTAAAACTGCGATTTCGCTTGGTACAACTACCATAGTTGCTTTTAGCTCTTTGCATAAATTAGGAACTCAAGCGGCAATTGATGCAGCAAATAATTTAGATATAAATGCATATATAGGCAAGGTAATGATGGATTTGGGCGATGGCGACTATTTTGATAGCTTGGAAAATAATATCTATGATACTATTAACTTAATTGATTATGTAAACACTCTTTCTAATAGCTCTATAGAATATATTATTACACCAAGATATGCTGGTTCTTGTTCATTAGATTTGCTACGTGAATCTGCAAAGCTTGCTAAAGAATACCAGCTATCTATCCAAACTCATCTCGCAGAGAACATACAAGAATTGGACTATATAGCTACGTTGCATCCATGTTGCTCATCTTATACAGATGTTTACCGAAAAGCCGGTATACTTGATTGTAATGCCCTATTTGCGCATTGTATTTATCTATCTGATACTGAAATTGAAATGCTTAAAGAGTCAAATGCAAATATTATACATTGCCCTTCTTCAAATAGGTATTTAATGAGTGGTCGTATGAATTTTGAAAAATATTTGAATGCTGATTTAAAGATTGGACTGGGCACTGATGTTGCCGCCGGCTATAGTCTTTCTATATCTAATGAAATGCGAGAAGCTCTTGAGACTTCGGGAGATTTATATGCTTTTGATTTACAAAGTAAACTAATTAAAGCTGAGAGTGCATTTTTTGCTTCCACATTAGGCTCAGCCGACATCCTAAAAAATAATAAAATAGGCAAAATAGAATCAGGCAGAAGTGCAGATTTGATAGTGCACAATGTATTTGATAAGTCAAAACACGATATTATACTTAATCAGATTATTTATGGGAATTCAACAATCCAAAAAGTTATCATTAAAGGAGAAGTGAAATTTAGTCTTTAAATAGATATATTTTTTTTCTTAGCTCTTCCAGCAAAAGTTTACGGGCTCTAAACAGATGTGCCTTTACTGTTCCCAAAGGTAAGTCCAGCATCTCTGCAATATTTTTATAGTCCATTTCTTTTTCGTGGCGTAATTTGATTATCTCGCGATAGTTTTCCGGTAAGTTTTCTATTGCTTCTCGCAAAGCTTCCAGTTTTTCTTTAGACAAAACTGAGTCATCAGGCATATAGGTTTTATCTTCTATTTCGAAAAAGTGATTATCTTCGCTATTGCCAATAGGTTTATCTATAGAAATAGTAGGAAATCTTTTTTTACGCAAGAAATCAATACATGTATTAGAGGCTATTCTATACAGCCAAGCCGAAAAGGAATATCCAAACTGAAAACTGGCAAGTGCATTATATGCCTTTATAAACGACTCTTGGGTTAAGTCATCTACATCATCTTCATTTTGAACCATTTTACGAATAAGCGCAGCTATAATCCTCTTATATTTCTTTTGAAGGAAATCATAAGCAGCGTGGTCTCCATCTAGTACTTTACGTATAGCCTGGAAGTCTTCTTCTTGATTTTGCTTTTGTTGTTGTGTCTTTGTAGCCATATAGAAAAACTCAATTGCACATTCCTACTTTGCCAAATTTACTAACAATTAAAATTTCTTACAAACTGTAATTTCAATTATTGAATAATAGGCAAAGATATTACGATTTTTGAGCCTATTTTGTAGTCATAATCTACGTAAATCTTGCCACCATGTAACTGTACTATATGTTTTACAATTGAAAGCCCTAAACCAGTCCCTCCTACTTTACGAGAGCGTGATTTATCCACTCTGTAGAATCTTTCAAAGACTCTGTCTTTATCTTCATCAGGGATGCCAACTCCGGTATCAGATATTTCAATAATAGCATTTTTTTCTTTGTTGAAAATATTTATTTCTATTTTTCCTTCTTCGGTATATTTTATAGCATTATCAATCAAATTAACAAATACCTGCTCAATTTTAAAATTATCTATTATCAAATCTGGGAAATTTTCTTCTATATTTACATTGTATTCTAATTTCTTTTCTTGCAGTTTAGGGTCGAATATTTTAGATACATTACTAATCAGATTGCGAATATTTACCTGGCTTTTCATAAGAGTTTTGTTTACATTCTCTAACTCGCTAAGCATCATTAAGTCTTGTACAATATTGATTAAACGATCTGTATGTCGTTTTATAATATCAACATATCTCATACTTGTATCTTCTTGAACTTCATCCTCTAAAGTTTCCACAAATCCTTTAATAGCTGTCAGTGGCGTGCGCAATTCATGTGATACGTTTGTTACAAAATCTTTTTTCAAAAGTTCTAACTCTTTCGCTTTTGTAATATCTCTAAGCAGAAATACAATCTCATTTTTCGATTCAATAAAACTAGCACTTATAGCATAAAATTTATCACTTATTTCTAAATCTTTTTGGATTGTCTTCTTTTTATCCACCACATCTCTAAATAACTCACCAAAATTTTCGGAGTCTATAGCCTCCCAGTAGAAAGCATCACTACAGGAACTGCAGTCCAACATATTGCAGAATGCTTTGTTAGACAGTAATATCTTACCTTTAGTATCAAAAACTGCTAAGCCTTCGTTAATTGAGGAAATAATGGCATCTAACTCTTCTTTTTGGCTGGTAACTTTAGAAAATAGTTCTTTTATTTTTTGCGTCATAAAATTGAAGTTATCAGACAAATCTTTTATCTCTGACTTACCATGCAGAAATACTTTAACATCAAAATCACCTGAAGCTACTTTCTGAGCTGCCATGGAAATCTTTTGCAAAGGTTTAGTGATGGACCTGGTAAAGAATAGAACTGCAAACAAAGTAATGAGTACAAATATTACTACTACTTCTAATATTTCATATAAAATCTCAATTATTAAGGTATCTATTTCATCTGCATATAAAGACACTCTACTAATACCAATTATATGATGATTACTTATTATAGGATGTGCTACATAAAGCATTCTTTCGTTCACTGTAGTAGAATATCTCAAAGTGGAACCAAAATCCTGTACTAATGCTTTCTTGATTTCCGGGCGTCCTTTGTGATTTTCCATCAATTTTGGATTTTTTTCAGAGTCAGCTAATACAACTCCATTAGTATCTATTACTGTAATTCTGGTATGAATTCTTTTGCCGAGCTTTTTGACATACTCGTCCAGTCCTCCAATATCTTGATGATTGAGATATTCAAGTAATGGCTCATGAATAGTATTATTAAGATTGATAAGCTGAGTCGTAAGCGTATCTTTGTAGTGTGTTTTAATTTTTTGGTAAGAAAACAGCACTATAATAGCAGTCAGGCTAACTATTACTAATAGGTAGCCTGAGAATATTTTTGATGATAAGAGCTTCATGTTATACTTCTAGTTTGTAACCTACGCCACGAATATTTTTTATATATTTCCCACAGATACCTAATTTTTCTCTAAGATTTTTGATGTGTACATCTACCGTCCTGTCTAGAACTCCTTTATCCTGCACCCCAAGGTAGTCTAAAATCTGATCTCTGGCATAAACCCATCCTTTCCTTTCAGAAAGTAATCTTAATATTCTGAATTCTGTGGATGTTAGTTCCACTTTTTCATTATCTATTCTTACTTCATATTTCTGCAAGTCAATTTCTAAACTGTCCGATACTTTTATTTTTTGAGTTTTCACAGTAGTATTATCTCTTCTAAGCACTACTTTCACTCTTGCGACCAGCTCTCGAGGAGAAAAAGGTTTGGTAACATAATCGTCAGCTCCAAGCTCCAAGCCAAGTACTTTATCAGTTTCATCGCCTCTCGCTGTTAGCATAATAACAGGCACATTTGTAAATTTTTCTTCTTTTTTTAAGAATTTACAAATCTCAAAACCATCAGCATCAGGAAGCATCAAATCTAAAATAAATAAATCCGGCGTGTTATTGTTAATATATTTGAATAAAGAAGTTGCATCTTCAAAGGATTTGACTTTAAAACCTGCTTTGACTAAATGCAAAGAGACTAACTCTACAATATCCGGCTCGTCATCAACTATTGCAATAAGCTTTGTGTTTCCTGATTGCAATGAAGCTAAGGGACTATTATTAAAACTTGTAGACATTACCTTTTTCCTAATTTTGTAAAAAGAAATCTCACAGATACAAATATAGCTCTTCTTTGTGAAGTTTGTGTTTATTTGATTTTTAGAACGGGTTAAACTATTTATTATTAAGCCAATTAAATATTGCGTCTACTAATGTTTTATCTACATGATTATATTTCAAATAATCCTGCGGTGTAGGGTTAGCTAAACTATTATGGAATATGTGATCTAAATTATCGAGCTTCATCATTGTACAGTCCTTTTTATTACTAAAAATGGACTCCCATATTTTCCAATCTTTCTCAGTAACTTGAAAGTCATTTTTACCTTGTAGAAATAAGGTAGGAATATTTACATCTTTAGCAAATTCTTCTAATTTATAATTATCTAAATATTTCCAAAATGATCCGGGTAGACCAAATGGCAAATCTTTAGGTAGTATTCTATCATTTTGTAATGCAATTTTTGAATTATTTACTTGCGTAGTAAAAGCTTTTATACTTTTTGCTTCATTATCATCTATCTTTCCATCCATATTAGCGAAATACTTATATTGGTCTAGCATTACTTCAGCAATATTCCTACCTAATGGGGCTAAAAATATTGCACCTGCCAGCTTGTCAGAATTTTTTATTACTCTCGGTAATAGATAACCACCCAGACTATGACCTGCTACATATATTTTCTTATTATTTACCAAACCGGATGCATGTAGCTTATTGATTGCAGCCAGCACATCATCGACTATTACATCATCAAAATCTAAGTCAATTTGTTTTGCAACTTTATTTTGATAGGTAAATGTACGTTTGTCATATCTAAAAACAGCGATACCTTTACTTGCCAAGCCCCAGGCAATATCTTTAAATATTTTATTTTTACCCAGAGTTAAATCTCTATCATGAGAACCAAAACCCTGCACTAAAATTACTAATGGAGCATTGCCTATTACATTCTTAGGAATTGTAAGAGTGCCTTCTAACTCCCATTGACTATCACCAAAACTTATATTTTGTTCGTAAAAAAGTGAAGTGTCGGCATAATTAGGTATTTTATAAAAATCACTTTTTTTATTTGCCTGAGTGAAAAATATCCCGGCAATATTATTTGTAGAATCATAAGTTATTTTTCCGCTAACGTCTTGATTGATAAACCCAATAGTCAAATCTACCATCCACATCTTATCATTCGGAAGTAGCTGAGCTGATTTTATCATTTCAAATTTTCCATAATTATTTTCAAGCTTATTCCAGATTACTTCAAGAGTTTCAGTTGTAAATTGCTTTGCCATATTTTCGTCAAATTTCGCATATAACGAGTCATACTTTGCTTCCACAAATAATCTTACAGCATCTTTTGCTTCTCTTATGTACATAAAATCAGGCTCTTTAGCTTTTCCTGCTACAACTGCAAACAAAATAAAAGACATAGCTAAAATAAATCTTATCTTAGTCATCAATAGCTCCAATTGTTTTATTTATTATTTCTTTAGCGTTTTCTACTAACTTACTATCAGTTGCATCTATATAATTTACATTTTGGATTCGTCTGTTCCATGTAAGTTGTCTTTTAGCATATCTTCTTGTATTTTTTTTCATCTCTTCTATTGCTTCAGTTTGACTCATATTTCCGTCGAGAAAAGAAATACATTCTTTGTAGCCAACAGTATTTAAGGCATTTAGTGATCTATCATATCCCATGCTTAATACTTTTTCAGTTTCTTCGATAAGGCCTTGCTCCCACATTAATTGAGTTCGCAAATTAATCCGATCGTATATAATTTCTCTGTCCCAATCTAACGCCAGATATATTGGATAAAATATATCTTTAATTTTGTCTTCCTGATGAGCTTCTGAAAATAGTTTACCTTCAGAATAGTAAAATTCTAATGCTCTAATAATACGTCTTGAGTTTTTATCTGCATATTTCAAAGCAGAAGCCGGATCAATTCTTTGCAGTTCCTCGAATAAATATTCCTTACCATGCTCACTTAACTTTGCAGAAAGCTCGTTCCTAATTTGCTTTGTTTTTTCTGATTTATTATCTCCGAATAGGCCTTCTACAAGAGCTTTGACATATAAACCGGAACCACCTGCTATAATAGGTATTTTTTGCAAGGCATTTAAAGTATGGATAATTTGCGTAGCATCATCTTCAAATATTCCGGCACTATAGTCTATTTCAGGATTTAAAAAATCAATTAAGTGGTGCTTTACACCTTGCATTTCCTGCTCGGTTGGCTTTGCAGTACCAATACTCAAATATTTATATATTTGCCTGGAATCTGAAGAAATTACTTCTGTTTTATATGTTTTGGCAAGCTCGACAGCAAGGTTTGTTTTGCCTGATGCAGTAGGCCCAATAACTATAATCAATGGTATTTTTTTTAACATCAGTCATCCCAGCCATATTTTCCTATAAGAGGTACAAATTTAAAGCTATCTAATGTATTTTGAAAATATTTTCCATTTATTTTTTGGGCAACTACCATTTGTTGGCTATCTCTACTTCCTACAGGAATGATTAATCTCGAATTATCAGACATTTGGTCTAATAATTCTATTGGTATTTCAGGGGCTGCTGCTGTTACGATGATTTTATCATAAGGAGCATTCTCTTTCCACCCAACGGTGCCATCATCCAATTTAAAGCTGATCGTGTCAGAAAGGTATGATAAACGATATTTAGCTTGTTCATATAACTCGGAGATGCGTTCTACAGTGTATATTTTAGTAACTATGTTAGCCAAGATAGCTGTTTGGTATCCACTTCCGGTTCCGATTTCCAGAACTTTATCGTTAAACTTTAATTTTAATAGTTGAGTCATGTATGCCACAGTGTATGGCTGAGAGATTGTCTGCATACAATCTATTGGCAAGGCTCTGTCTTCATAAGAGGATGCTTTAAATTCATCAGATACAAACTCTTCTCTGGGAACTTTATTTATGGCTTGCAACACTAACTTATCACTAATTCCTTTTGCTATCAGTGATTTAATAAGCTGTTTCTTTTGCTTGATATATATTGATTTATCTGTCATTAGTTAGAAGCTAATTTTGCACTTAAAATAGTCGGCAATTGCTCTACTGGGATATTGATGATGAGATCACCACTTTCCGCAATAGATATGCCTCCGGTCTCTTCAGAGACAACGAGTACAATGGAGTCTAATTGTTCGCTTAGGCCTAAGGCAGCTCTGTGCCTTGTTCCTAAGTTCTTACCTTTAGTTTTTTTAGCATTTGAAAGAGGCAAAACGCAGCGAGCAGCAAGTACCATCTGATTATCTATAATAACCGCTCCGTCGTGCAGTGGTGCTTTTGTATTGAAAATAGAAACAAGTAACTCTCTGGAAACAACTGCCTGCAGAGGGATTCCTGTATCTATAGTCATTTGGACATTTTGAGTTCTGGGAAAGACTATCAGAGCACCGATATGCTTATCTGAAAGCTCTAAAACTGCATCTATTACTTCGTCTATAGTTTCTGCAATCTTAGTTTTAACAAATAGTTGAAATATCGGAGATCTGGTAATTAGTAGCAATAATTTTCTAAGTTCCGGCTGAAATAACACAATAAATGCTATAAGCCAAATATCAGAAATGGTACGTAATATCCAATTAATAGATTTAAGATTTATTGCTTCAGTTACAAATGATACGCCTAAGATAATAACTAACCCAAATAATATTTGGACTGCGATAGTATCTTTTAATGCCTTGTATAGCCAATATACAAGCACTGCTACTACTGTTATATCTATTACATCTATTATAGTAAAAGATAAAAAACCTATTTTAAAAAGCTCTATCATATAATCTGTCTATTAGTCGGAAAATTTATCGTAAGCTTTGATGATTCTTGCTACCAATGGGTGACGCACAACATCTGCATCAGAAAACTCAGCAAATTCTATACCTTTTACATCTCTTAAGATTTTTGTGGCTTCTATAAGTCCAGACATACTATCTTTTGCTAAGTCAATTTGAGTAATGTCACCTGTAACTATTGCCTTGGAGTTAGCTCCAAGACGAGTAAGGAACATCTTCATTTGCATCTTAGTTGCATTTTGTGCTTCATCAAGTATGATGAAACAATTATTTAGGGTTCTACCTCTCATATATGCCAGAGGAGTAATTTCTATGATGTTTTTTTCCATCAATATTTTCATCTTTTCTGTAGATAGCATAAACTGAAGCGCATCTAGCAAAGGTCTAATGTATGGATCAATTTTTTCTCGCATATCTCCCGGCAAAAAGCCCAATGACTCCCCCGCTTCCACTGCAGGACGAGTAAGTATAATACGAGACACATCATTATTCCTGAGTGCAGCAAGAGCCATAGCTACTGCAAGAAATGTTTTACCGGTTCCGGCAGGGCCTACCGCAAAAACAAGGTCATTATTTTGAACTTTTTTATAGTAATCAAGTTGTTTCGGAGTGCGAGCTTTGACTATATCTTTTCTGCCTTCGAATATTTCATTTTCAGAGGCTGAACTTTTATCAGATTTAGTTACTTTATTAACATCAATTAGATTTAAAACAGTCGAAACATCCTCAGCCGAAAGCTTACCGTTTCTTTTGAGCATGTAGAGCAACTCTTTAAAAACTAAAGAAATAGTTTTTACCTCGTCTGGCTCACCTTTAATCACAAGATTATTACCTCTTGCAAAGACTAACGATTGGAATCTGTTTTCAATTATGGAAAGGTAGCTTTCATTTACACCAAATAAATCTAATAAACTAATATTCTCTAGTTTAATTTTCTTTTCGATAGCTTCCATAAAATCTTCTTTTAGTATGTGTTAAATAAAAAGTAAGCCCCTTAGTAAAAATACTAAGGGGCTATTAAAAATAAAAGTTTTATTTTCAGAATTATAGAACATTATTCGCCTGCAGATGCACTTTCAGTTTGAGCGTCTGCTTCTTTTTTCATTCTATAATATTTTCTTTCAGCTTTTAACTCTTCACCTGATTTAGGACCTTTGTCAGGTAATTGCAATTCTTGACCTGGGAAGATAATATCAGGATTTCTGATGATATCTTTATTGGCTTGCCATATTTTGGGCCAAAGGAAAGCATCACCATAGATTTCAGTTCTGTTTGCAATGTTCCACAAACAGTCGCGCTCTTTAGACCAAGACTTAACAACGTAAGTAGTAACGCGTTTTTCTCTGTAAAGACCTTTTATTTCGCGAGCTAATTCTAAGATTCTATTATAGAATTCAGGAAGTAGAGCGATTTTTTCTTTACGAAGTTCGTTAAGCTGATTTTCTAAAGTAATAACTTCGTCTTGTCTATCAGCAAGAGCATCATCATTAAGAGCTTTAAGCTCTCTGACTTTTCCTGCAATAACACCTAATTTTTGGCGAAAAGCTTCGATATCTTTATCGTTGATACCTAACATTTTTTTAAGTTCGTCCAAGCAATCTTCTAAGTTTTTATTAGTATTTCTTAGTTGATTTTGAGCTCTTTCTAATTTAGTTTTTTCATCTTTGAGAGTGTTTTCCAAGTCTGCAACTTTAGCTTGAAAATCATTGATTCTGTACTCTGCCTGCTCTTTAGTAAGCTGAGAATCCGGCAGATTAGCAGGAGGCATTTGTGCATTTGCATAAACACCTGATATAAAAATAGCAATAAAAAGATATATTATCGTTTTCATAACTCTCCAAATGGGATTATTTCACATTTAAATTATTTGTTGAATTAAAAATTATTCTGCACCTTCTTCCGACGCACCTTCTTGCTCAGGAGACCAGTCCGGCCATACATTTGGCCATGCTTGCAATTTCCCTTGGACAAAAGCTTTGTCTTCTTTGCATTTTTCTAATTCCGCTTGGCGAGCTTTCAATTCTCTTTCTAGTTTAGTGAACTCACTTTTTGTGTTCGCAATTTCTTGATTCAAGCTTCTTTCTTTTCTTCTAAGTTCGTCTAATTGAGCTAATTGCTCATCAGTAACTTTAGGAGTGCAACTCGTAAATGAAGCTGCAGAAAAAATTAAAGCTGAGCTTATGCCTAAAGCAGTAATAAAGCTCTTTACACGCATAAGTCCTCCGACAAATAATTTATTTAACATCTATTTTAAAGTCATAGTAAATACTAAGTTGAGTCGATTCAAACCTGATTATATTTTAACTTACGTAAATATACTTGATTTGTTGAGACAATGTACTAACAAATATCGGAAATTTTCTTGGATTTAGCTAATATTTCTAAGAAATCTAAAAAAATATGTCACAATTTGCTACTCACTTCACCCGATGATGTGATTACATAAGTTTAATGTAAATCTTTTATTTGATATTTCCAAACTTGTTGATAAATTTCAACAATATTTTTCTCACATAGTTGCTATTATTAGTTATTTTTGGCTATTATTAGTTATCTTTGTAGTCTTAAACACAATATTTGTATTATTATATATATGTTATAGTTACTATGAAAAAAGAATTCCCTAAGGCTTATGAACCTATTTTAGCTGAGGATAAGTGGTATCCGCTTTGGTTGGAAAATAAAATTTTTGCTGCAGATAATAAATCTGAAAAAGAAGCATACAGTATCCTTATGCCTCCTCCTAACGTTACAGGTATACTCCATTTTGGTCACGTATTGAACTCAACTTTGCAAGATATTTATATCCGCTGGAAACGTATGCAAGGCTATGAAGTATGCTGGTTCCCAGGTATGGATCATGCAGGCATTGCTACTCAAGCTCGTGTTGAAAAAGAATTAAAAAATACAGAAAACTTAACTCGATATGATTTAGGTCGTGACAAATTCGTAGAAAAAGTCTGGGAATGGAAAGACAAATACGGCGGTATTATCTTTAACCAGCTTCAAAAATTAGGGATTTCTACCGATTGGGACAGGACTATGTTCACTATGGACGAAGCTCCTTCCAATGCAGTAAAAGAAGTTTTTATAAGACTTTTTGATGAAGGCTTGATATATAAAGGTAAGAGAATAATTAATTGGTCTCCTTCTGCACAGACTGCTTTGTCTGATGAAGAAGTAGATTTTAAAGAAATTCAAGAAAAGTTATATACTTTAAGATACTATTTCGAGGATAGCGACGAATACTTGCAAGTTGCAACTGTTCGTACGGAAACTATCTTCGGTGATATTGCTGTAGCTGTTAATCCTGAAGACGAACGCTACAAACACCTTATAGGTAAACACGTAATAGTTCCTATCGTTGGACGAAAAGTTCCGGTTATCCCTGATGTACATGCTGATCCTGCTTTTGGTACAGGGTGTGTTAAAATAACTCCTGCACATGATCCTAATGACTTTTTAGTTGGTCAAAGACATAATCTCGATATTATCAATACTATTAATCCTGATGCTACTCTTAATGAAAATGCTGGTGAATTTGCAGGATTGGATAGATTTGATGCCAGAAAGAAAGTTACTAAAAAGCTGGAGGAACTAAATCTTATTGAAAAAGCCGAAGACTATGCTCACAACGTTGGTATATCTCAGCGCGGTGGTGAGCCAATTGAACCATTACTCTCTGATCAGTGGTTTGTAAACATGCAGCCTTTAGCTAAAAAAGCTTTAGAAGTGGTGCAAAATCAGGAAATTCATTTCCATCCTAAGCACTGGATTAAAACTTACGAACACTGGATGAACAATATTAAAGACTGGTGCATTTCGCGTCAACTTTGGTGGGGACATCAAATCCCTGTATATTACACCGAAGACGGTCAGTTTACTGCAGCAATAGATGAAGCCCATGCTAGAGCAAAACTTGGTTTATCTGCAGACGTTAAGCTAAGACAAGAAGAAGATGTATTAGATACATGGTTCTCTTCTTGGCTATGGCCTATGTCTACAATGGGTTGGATGAGTGACCACAAAACTGAAACTACTGACGATTTAAATAAATTCCTACCTACTGATTTATTAGTAACCGGTCCGGATATTATTTTCTTTTGGGTAGCACGAATGATTATGGCTACTGAAAAATTCAAAGGCGAAATTCCGTTTAAAGATGTATATTTTACTTCCATGATTCGAGACGGCCAGGGGCGTAAATTATCTAAATCTTTGGGTAATTCTCCTGATCCTCTTAATATCATTGCTAAATATGGAACAGATGCAGTCAGGTTTACCATGATTTTCCTTGCTCCTTTGGGTCAGGATGTTAGAATGGACGTTGACGTAGATGCTCAAGACATACCTTCAATGGAAATCGGCAGAAACTTTGCAAATAAAATATGGAATGCCGGTAGGTTCTTGAATATGAAATTTGAGCAGGCTGTTGAAAACAATAGTGGCAACTCTGACGTAGTGATTGACGATAGCACTTTGACTACTGCTGATAAATGGATTCGTTCTCGTTACAACACTACAATTCAAAAATTGAATAATGCTTTGACGGAATTTAAAGTTACAGAATACTCTAAGATATTATACGACTTTATTTGGCGTGACTTCTGCGACTGGTATGTTGAAATTGTCAAAATTCAATTTAACGATGCAGATAGTAACAAACAGGTTGCTATTGCTAAATTTGCAATTGATATCTATGAAGGTATTTTACGAATGCTTCACCCGGTAATGCCTTTTATAACTGAAGAGTTATGGCACTTGCTTACGGGTAAAGAAGACAATGAAACAATAAGTACTCAATCGACTCCTGCTCCGGTTGATGCTTTCATTGATATAGCAATAGAAGAGAAATTAGAATTATTGCAAAATATAGTAGAAGAAATTAGAAAACTCAGATCTTCTACTTCTATTCCACCTTCTAAAAAATTGCCGGTTTCTATAGCAATAAAAGACGCTAACATCAGGACTGTTTTTGATGAAGCCAAAAATGTGATAGCAGGTATGGCTAAATGCTCTGAAATTACAATAGCTGAATCTGTAGAAAAACCTGAATCATCATTGAGTTCTGTTATCAGAGAAATAGAAATATTTGTTTCTTTGGGAGATGCAATTGATTTAGACCAAGAAAAAGAGCGTTTACAAAAAGAGATTTCAAGATTGGAAGGCAACATAAGAGGCTGCGAGAAAAAGCTCTCAAACGAAAGGTTTGTTAGTAATGCTCCGGCTGACGTGGTGGCTTATGAAAGAGAAAAACTGAATTCTATGAAAGAATCACTGGCTAAGGTCAAGGATAATCTATCAAGTTTATAATAGATTGATTAAAAAGCAGTTTCAATAAGGAACTGCTTTTTTTATAGGCTTATATTTCTTAATAGCAATATTTTGAATATTTCTTATATAACGATATTATTTATATTTTTTTTATGTATTTTTCTAGTTTATCTTCTCAGAGCAAGATGTTTAGACAAGCCAAATAGATTAACTACATATAAATATTGTCTTATAATATTGAAAATTGTATGTATTGACAATATTTTATTCAATTTCAAGTTAAGATAATCGTTATCAAATTGGGTTTGTAAATAGGATATTATATATAATGAAAATTTTAGCTTTTAATTGTTCTCCGAAACAATATGACAACTTAACTCCATTGATGGTTGAGGCCTTTTTGAAAGGAGCTAAATCAGCAGGAGCTCAGGTTGAGCAGGTGAATACCTGCGACTTAGAGATTGGGCCTTGTAGAGGATGCACAGACGATTTGCTTTTTGAATATAAGCAAACATGTGACTGCAATGATGACATGATACCTCTATATCCCAAATTAAAAAATGCTGATGTTTGGATTTTTGCCACTTCTGTTTTTGAATATGGGGTTCCTAAAGTCTTTACTAATGTATTAGATAGACTTGAACCGCTGTTCCATCCGTTTGTAGTTAATGGTACAATTAAATTGCCATCAGAGGATGCTAATAAAAACGGAAAAGTTTTATTTATTGGTACTACTAATCTCAACGATGCCACTTTGTTTGAAGATGTCGCTGCCCAAATAGAATCTGTTAGCAATATGTTCGATAAAGAATATCTTGGATCTATAACAAGAACTAATTCTGCTGCAATTTCTACTATTGAAGACATGAGAGATATATTCAATACCATTCTTGAAGAATGTGAAGTAGCAGGTAAAGACTTGGTAGAAAGTGGTGCAATTCAAGCGGCTACAATCCAAAGTATATCTAAAAAAGTAAAAATAGCTATCTAGCATTCTTATCTGATTTGTTTTTAAAGGTATAGTATTATTTGGATACTATGCCTTTTTTAATATAACCCAACAGTAGCAAATAACTGGATATAAGGCTAACTGATTTGTCCTTCTACTATACTTCTCGCATCAATGTGTATCTTTAAATTGGACGATATTAGCTATATCTTACTAAATACTTGCGGGTTATTAGCTCAAAGGCTTGCCTTCTCTATGTTGTCTCTTGAATAGACGCATACTAAAATTGAAGCTATATTTAAGATTATATTATCAGTTTACTCATAGACCTGAAAAATATCTCTCAAAATGATGTCTCTATACAGGAATTATTTATTATTTTGTAGTTATGAAGACATTGACAAATATATTTTTGTTTCTGCTAATATTTGCGATAACAAATGTTAGGGCTTATTCGCAAATAGATATGAAAGTAGATATTTTTGAAGACTTCTTTGTTTTAACAAAAACAAAAAGCTACAAATTAGATACTCTTATTTCTGTAAATTCCGGAACAATCCTCTTAGATAAATTATCTAATATGCCTTCTGTTTATGGTTATTTAAATGCATATAATTATCGTGAAGTATCTATCAGAGGTTTAAGCAGTAAAAGGAATAACTACTTTTTTTCGGAAATAGAACTAAATAGCCCTTATAATGGCACTGTTCCTCAAGAAATTTTAGGACTTGGCTCTATACAAAAATCATATCTGGATTTTAATAGCACAAATCAAAATTCTTTTTCTAATGTTGGATCAGAGATTAACCTACTTCATGCCAAAACCCATAAAATATTTGACTTTAAATCTGTAATCCAAGGTGGGAACAGCAATGGATTTGGGCTTGTAAATGCCGGAGGTAATGTAGGAGAATTTTTTTGGAATACCGGGGTGGTTTTTAACTCGCGACCTGACTATCCAATTTCTAAAGATAATGAGCATGAAAGATATACATTAAACAATAGCCTATCTACAAGCACTGCTGCTTTACTCAATCTCGGATTTGAAAATCAAAATTCGCAACTGTCTTTACTAATGCTTCTCTTCAACAACAGTCGCGACTTACCTTATGATTATATTGGTGAACAATATGCTCAAATTCCAAAAGATAACCGTTTATATTCAAAACTAAATTACAAGACTTATCTACTATCTGATGTATTTATGAATGGAAATATCTTTTTTAATACAGAGGATAAACAGCTACACTTCTATTACGATAAAGAACGTCAGTTCCTCGTTCAGGAATTATATGGCGTACAAAATGTAAAAACATATTCCTATGGGTTTGACAGTGACTTTATTTTCTTTAATGATTACATCCCTCCAATATACGCAGAACTAAAATATAGGAAGGATGTTATTGATGTTATGAATAAAATCGATTTTGACAAAAGTAAAAATGAAGCTGAACGTTTGCAATTAGTTTTTAAACAAAACTACTGGATAAAAGATAATATCAACTTTATCTATAATATTGGTCTGCTGATTAACAACCCAATGAGAATAAGTACCAAAAGGGCTGTAGATAAGACTAATCACATTCTATATAATTTTGGTATTACACTGGATCTTATGGATAATTTGGATTTAAATCTAGCCTTAGGGCGTTCTTTAAGGCTTCCTTATATCAATGAATATAGCAGCGTCTTTTCTGATTCACTAAGCGTTTTGCTTGAACTCGAACCTGAAGTAAAGAATTATTATGAGATTGGATTGAAATATAATAGTAATTACACCGGTGTTGCTGTTAACTTTTTCTCAAATAGCATACAAAATTATATTTATCCTTTTTACACATCTTTAAAACAAAACATTTACGTAAATAATGGAGAAGTAAATCTGCAGGGCGCTGAAGCAGAGCTGAATCTTCAATATAAATATTTTGATATTATATGTTCATATTCTCTGCTGATTGAAAACTTAAGCTTAGAATCTAACTATAAAGAAGTGATAGATATTTTCATCCCTAAAGACATGCTAAAAACTTCTCTGACTATAAGGCCATTAGCTCGCCTCAGCTTAAATTATTCTTTCAAATATTATATGAATTTCGCTAATCAAAATAATCTTCAAGTACATGATGCTTTTCTTGATTTAAAAATTATTGACAATATGCAAGGTAAGTTTTCAGTCAAAAATATTTTAGATAAAGAAATTTTAGGAGTATTTGATTTACCACTTATAGGTAGAGAATTTAGCATAGGAGCTTATATTTTCTTATAGGTTAGCAGTCTACACTTCGATGACCATTAGTATAGTACCACTGATGCCTTTATAATCCTCTATTATCTATTTCGATTTTGTACCAATGGCATTTATATACAGTAATGTTTATACAGTAATGTTTATACAGTAATGTTTATACAGTAATGTTTATACAGTAATGTTTATACAGTAATGTTTATACAGTAATGTTTTACTTTATATGCTTACAACAATGTTTAAGATTCAGTATATAAATAGAAAGCTGCCTAATTGTAGCGATTGTACAGATAGGCAGCTTCAAGATTTACTTGATAATTATTTATATTGATGCCATAAGAGGTAGAGTATACTTTTAAAGTATAAACTATTTTATTTTTATTGCTTTGCCTGAATATACCTTCTCACCTATCCTTAATTCAATTATGTAAACACCTGCAGTTAAATTAGTTAATCCATAATTAGCAGGATTTATAACTATTTGACCGCTCGGCAGATTATCATATTCCGCATCAAATATTAGCTCTCCTGTGCTACTGTACATAGTAATATGAGCTTTACCTGAGTTGTTTTTAATAAAATTGATTGCAATTGTAAACTCATCTTCGAATACGTTAGGATAAATACCTATGGAATTGATATCATTAAAATTAGATTCTTCAACACCTACATCGTGAGTCTTTACCAGCTCTGCTATATCTGCTCTATAACCGTCTTTATCAGCTCTATATACGTTAGTAAAGCTTGGTGAAGGTATTTGATCCATTTTGGCTAACCACTCTTCATCGGTATCTCTTTGGAAATTTTCTGTTACATATTCGTAGTAACTATTTACAACACCAGTATATGTTGTTAAGTTTCCGGATTGGTTTTCTGTAACGACTGTACAATAATTCTGATCACCTGTTGCTGCATGTTTGACCCAACCAACTATATTTTCATTTTCATCAGAAGGCGAAGTATGCACATCAGTTGTAATTCTCTTAGGTTTATACTCTTCATCTACATCATGTTTTTCACCATAATAGTCTACACCATTTAAACCGAACAAATCATAAATCCATCCCGTAGCATAATCTCTACCAGGCTGACAAGTTTCTGTGATAATGATCATTTGTTTAAGATAGATTTTTTCCCATTCTGACAAAGGCTCATTATTATATTGTTTTCTTGAAATTTCTTCAAGAGACTCAAATATCTGTCTTTTAGCTAAACATCTTTCTAGAAGCATCTTACTCTCGTAATTGCCATCTTTAAAAACTAAATCATGAAACTCAATAATCTTATTGTTTAATTCTCCTAATATTGCAAAGAATTCCGGTCTTGGCTCAATGAAAAAATCAGGGAAATCACATGCAGGCATACCAGTATAAGATTGTTTTGCATATAAAACTGTTAAATGTCTGAGTTCAGTCCATAAAGCAAGCTGTGTATTCATGTTTTTATGTTGCCATGCAGCAGCTTGCATAAACTTTGGCAGATTGTCTCTGTCTTTTGGAGGATTTAATATCCTTAAAGCTTTCATCCATAAGTTATAAATTGAAGAATTCCACTCTTTTTCGTCCATATTATCAAATAAGTATCGACATGAAGCCAAGTTATCAGCATAAAGATATTTATTAATTGAATTTCCCAGAAGATGTGCAGATGCATCATTTCCTAATGCAAATAATATGTCCATAGATTCCGGCAGCATCCTTCTAATAGGTTCCATAACTGATTCATCAGTAATCATTGGATAGACTACATTTCCCATGACAAAGCCATCTAAAATTGGTCTTTGACCTAACAAAGAAAAATATTGTGGAGATTGAGAATCGCTCTCAAAATCATTTCCTTGGACTATCTGAACGTTATAAAGCTGGACACTTTTTCCTGTTTCTCTAAGCGCTTTGCAATATTCCCAAACTAAATCTTTATCTAGTATTTCCTGCAAATTGGAAACTCCTATTGCTTCGTATGCTTCATCAACTTCCTTTATTGATAGATTGTTTTGTGCCGAAATAAAGAATGCCAAAATATCATCAAGGTCTTCCAAATTCTCCCGAACGCCTAAAATGTCAATGAAATCCCTAATCATAGCAGACATAAGAATCATATACCTATTCTTCTCAACATCTTCTTCTTTCTCAGGAATTGTCATAAAAAATCTGTTTATCCACATCATTGACATAAAATAAGATCTTAGTTCATCAGTATCATAGTGCCCACGTGGCATCAGCTGGCTTAAATCTATTGTATAATTATGCCCTGATGGTAATTCAATTTCCTGTAGATATGAGAAATCAGGATCTGAATTATTAAGTGCGATGTAAGCATCACTTAGCAAATTTAGTGTTGTTTTATAATAACTACTATCAATATCATAATCTTGAAAAGGATAATCGATATTATGAACAACAAATGGAATATTTGCAGCTATGAAAAACAGGAAATCAACATCCCTAAAAGTATTTTTATATTCTTCACTTAAAGTTGCATCAGTAAGAATATCTGTTCTATTATTATAAACGTATTTTCTATATTCTTTTAAAATAGCAAAATATCTACCTGATATTCCTTTTATCTCAGTCTCTTTCATATAATCAGTTAAGGAATAATACAGAGAATGAGTAAATAAATCTGCAGAAATATAGACAGGTAAATCATTAACATAGATATTATAGTATCCCTTAATATAATTTTCTACTTCTTTACGATCAGTAACAACAAATCCGTTTTCTTTAATAAGCTGCATTTCATCACTAGTGAAATTCATGAATGTATTCGTAGAATCAAAGTAAAATGCTTTTGAATAGTCAGTCGGACAGAATCTTGCAAATTTTCCGATATCAAATTCTTCAAGTAACTCTTCATAACTCATATCCTCGTGTTCGGTCATATATTTCTTATATGCATCCAGATCAATTTGAGCAAATAATAAAGTTGGACTCAGTAAAATAATAGAAATTAGTAGCACTCTTAACATATCATCACCATATTTTATAATTTAAGTTCTTGTTTATAATAACACGTCAACATGTAAATAGTCTCAAAAAAAAAAAGCTCCCTATGGAGCTTTTTTTACATAATTGTCAAAAATAAGTTTATTATATTATTCTTTCTTTTCTTCAAGTTTAGGCCCCAAAGTTTCTAGCATATATTGAGCAACTGCTTTTGCTTCCTTTGGCTTTAAGCCTTGGTTAGCCATCGCAGGATAAGCCGGATTAACTTTCACGGGATTTAAAATAAATTTCGCAAGTTCTGCTTCTTTACCTATATATTTTGGTAAAACTTCCTTATGTGGAGGCCCTACAATTTTTTTATCAAAAGCGTGACAAGCAGTACATTTTGCTTTGTAAATTTCTTCACCACTTATTTCTTCTACTCCTTGTCCCATAGCTGCAAGAAGCTCTTGTTCGTGCACATCATATTTAGTAGCAAGCTCTGCAACATTTTCTTGATTAGAAATATTGAAAGCATATTGATTTTTAACCACTGTAAACATAAAAAGAGCGAGCACGGCATAAAAAGAAATATTAATATATTTAAGAGTATCTTTTCTTAGCATATAATATATAATATGAGCAACAATCCCCATAACAATTAACGCCGCTACAGTCAATCCAAATAGTGTGAATGATAAGGCGTTTTGTGGAGTTGAAGTTATATTAAGCATAAAGAAAATAGGCTGTACAGCTGTAAATATAAGCGCTAATCCCATATTATACTTTCTTGCATACGCCAGATACTCCGCATCCTGAAACTTTGGAGAAGACTCCCATTCATATTTTTTAATCAGTAAAGCAACTCCTGTTATTGCTGCACTAATCGTAATAAAATTGAGACATGATAAAATACCTGATGGCATTAAGAAAAATCCCAACATCCCTGTATTGTCCCACAAATCAGGCTGAACGGCGATAACAGTTGAAGTTATAAAAATCCTAAGAGCTATGAAAAGTAAAATAGCCCCCCAAAAACCTGTTCTGGAAGATAAATTTTCATTTGACTCTTTAAATGAGATAAATTCTTTTGCTTCTCTATCTTCTTGTGAGTCACTAAGTAGTCTTTTTAAATATCCAAATATATAGCCCAAATCAGTTGAATGTTGGTATATATGAATCAATGTAAGACTAACTACAAACAACACAAAAGAAATAAGTAGATACGTCACAACAGGTGCATTAGATCCACTTAGTAGTTGCGTGTAAAGAAGAATGATCGAAATAAAAGGCACTACTCCCATCCCAAAACCAAAGATTTTATTAGTTGTAATCAAATCTATATAGTCTTTTGATAGATAGTAGTAATTTTTATTATTCTTACGTTTTGCAAGTATACTAAATGCTACAGAAAGCACTGTAGAAATAAGCAAAGTTCCTGCATATACTAAGAATATAACTTGTGCAATTATCAGTACGTAGTGTAAAAATGTAAGGTTTGCACCCGACTGTAGCAATACTAATTTGTCTAAAAAGTTCATAACATTTTCCCGTATTATAATGCCATCAATTTGCCAACTGACAAGACTAAAACAACTGCCAGTACATAAATATTAATGTCTCTGAAAGCAAACTTGAAATTGTAATTCTCGTAATATTTCCCGGCTAAGCCTTTAGTTCTATAAACCAGAATCCCACCTGCTACCAGCAGTAACAAAGAAGACCACTCATTGCCAGGTTTCATTGCAGGAATAAGCATACAGCTTGCAGCAAGTGCTGCCACCCATACATAACTCATCCTAGTTATCTGTTGTTTAGATAAGTACTTGGTTAGTGTAGGGAAGCCTGCCTTTTGGTAGTCTTCATCGTAGATTAGCAGTAAAAACCAAAAGTGTGGTATCTGCCAAATAAAGAAAAATAAAGACAAAGCCCATAGCTGTGGGGCAAACAAACTTCCACCGGCTGCAACCCATCCGATTGCCGGAGGAATAGCCCCGATTACCGCACCAGGAACTACTGCCAAAGGGGATATTTTCTTCATAGGAGTATAAATAAGATTATACCATACAATAGCCATTACACCAAGAAACATTGCAAGAGTGCCAAATGCTATTTGCAAGAGCAGTAATCCTACTATTATATTGAAAATTGCAAAGCTTACTGCATGAAGCATTGTTATTGTTGATCTAGGCAAAGGGCGACTTTTAGTTCGATTCATAATGGCATCAGTGCGCCATTCCTGAATATGATTGAAAGCTGAAGAGCCTGATGACAATAAGAATATCCCAAGTGAAGATAAAACAATTCCAATATCCACAGTTTCTGCAGCTAGTATATAGCCTACAGCTCCGGAGATAGCAACAAAGAAAGTAATTCTAAATTTACTAAGTTCGAAGTATATATCTTTATATTTTTTTATATTTATCATTTTTCTACCAATTCCATGAACATATCTGCAATAGCATTTAAGTCCTCATCGCTTATTCTGCCTTTGTGCGTAGGCATCATGTATTTTTTGAAACCTACAGCGATTTGTTTATCAGGCTCGATGATTGAGTTTATGATGTAATCTCTGTCAATCTCTATGATTCTTGTATTACCTTCTTCATCATAGATTTCAGTATCACCATCAAAGAGTCCCTTAAAAGAAGGACCTGTAAATACACTACCATCAGTAGAGTGGCAAGTAATACATGAGTTTTTCTTCAATAAATCAAAATCCTCATGCTCTCTCAAATTTTGAGCAAATATATTAGCTTTCTGTTCTAATTTTTCTGCATTAGTTACTTCCAACTCAGGAACTTGAGCAAGACCTGTGCTATCTGCTTCGTACCATGAGTCAAACCAGTTTGCATCTACTACTTTCAAAGTAGAATACATATATGAGTGATTAAGCCCACAATATTCAGCACAAGCCACATCAAAAATACCTTTCTCTTTTGGAGTCAATATTAAGTATGTGTTTCTACTGGCTATAACGTCTTCTTTTAAACGAAACGCCGGAATATAAAAGCTGTGATTTACATCTTCCGAACGCATTTCCAAACGAGTAACTCTATCTACAGGAATATACAGTGTGTCTGACTTTTTACCATTAGGATAAGTATAGTCCCACTGCCACATTCTACCCTTTACATTTACGATTAGAGATTCGTTTGCTGTCTCCCGTAAGTTTTTGAAACTGGTATAACTATAGTAGAACATTACCATAACTAAAGCGAGGGGAATCACAATCCAAGCAATTTCAAGCCCCACATGCCCATGTATCTGAGTTGCTTTAGGGTTTCTTTTTCTGCTGTATCGAAATACAAAGTAAATCATCGTGACTGTAATCCCTATTAAAAAGAACAGGGAGATACCAACGATAAGCAGCATTGTATTGTCAACACTTTCAGCATAATTTGTTGCACCTGATAACATATAATTTTCCTCACCTATAAAATACATCAAATGCAGTCAGAACAAATACTACTGCAAGTATCACTAAAGTTACAAGTAAAAATACTTTAAATATCACATCATCAAACTTTATGTGCATAAAGACAGTGATTACAAGTATAGATTTGATTGCGGCTATTACCATAGCAACAAATAATGTATAATTTCCTAAATCTATCCCCGCAATAGCAACTGTCAGAGCAGTCAAGCCCAATAATGACATCCAAATCAACACATTCATGCCGTAGCCGGGAGAATGATCATCACTATGATTAATATTGTTGTTGTTCATGACATCTACCTCTTAGTGTAATAAGTAAAAGAGCGGGAATAAGAAAATCCAAATAAGATCAACTAAGTGCCAATATAGACCGCCATTCTCGAGTTTTACGTAATTATCAGCGGTTATTTTGTCTCGTTTGATAAAACTCAGCATAAATGTTAAAATTATAATACCGATTATAATATGAAGACCATGCAGGCCAGTCATAGTGTAATAAAGTCCATAAAATATTACCTGACCGTTAGGCATATCCCCCAACTTCTCTGACCCAGGATATATACCATGATGAATCTTTGCTGACCACTCAAAATATTTGATAACTAAGAAGCCAATTGCGAAGACTTTTGTAAGAATCAGATATAACATAGCATACAGCTTTTTACCCTTACGTAAAGCTACAATAGACAGCACCATAGTCAATGAACTGGTTAGCAATATCATTGTGTTTACAGTGCCCATTGCAATATCTAACTCTTTAGCTGCAATATGGAAATCCTGAGAGTACTGGTATCTATAAGCCATGTATAGAATAAATAGTCCGCCAAAAAGTAGTAGCTCTGTGAAAAGAAAAAGCCACATTCCTATCTTCGCACCGTAATCATCACGATGTACATGAGTTTCATGCTTTACTGTTTCAGTGCTCATCTTCCTGCTCCTCTAAAAGCTCATAATCATAAGGGCCATGAGTTACTACAGGCTCTTCCAAAAAGTTAGTCAATGGAGGAGGCGACGGCATAGTCCATTCTAATGTTAAACCACCCCATGGATTAGCCGGAGCTTTTTTACCGGATTTCAAAGCTTTGAGCAGGTTATAAGCCATTAGGATAATACCTGCAATAAGCACCCATGAGCCAACGGTAGCTACTTGATGTAAAGTTTCGAACTGAGGTAGATAGTCATAGTATCTTCTTGGCATTCCAAGATATCCAAGGATAAACATTGTAAAGTACAACATATTAAAGCCGACAAACATAATGCCTATAGCCCATAATGCAACTTTTTCGTTGTACATTTTACCAAACATCTTTGGAAACCAGTAATGAATAGCTGCAAAGAATATAAATGCGGTGCCGCCAAACATCACATAGTGAAAGTGTCCCACTACAAAATAAGTATCATGTAAGTGAACGTCTGTTGAAAGAGAACCTAAAACTAAACCGGTCAAACCACCTATTGAAAACAGCACTATAAAGGCCATTACAAATGCAAAAGGAGCTGACATTTTTATAGATCCCTTATACATAGTTGCTATCCAGTTAAAAACCTTGACCGCACTCGGTATAGCAACTATATAAGTAAAGAATGAAAATATCCATCTGGAAGTATCACTCATACCGGAAGTAAACATATGATGCCCCCAGACGAGATACCCGACAAATGCAATAGATAGAGACGAAAATACAATGGCTTTATAGCCAAAGATATGCTTACGAGCAAATGTTGGGATAATTTCAGATACTACACCCATAGCAGGAAGTATCATAATATAAACCGCAGGGTGAGAGTAAATCCAGAATAAGTGCTGGAATAATATCGGATCTCCACCTTTTGCAGGGTCAAACAAACCCACACCAAAGTACTGCTCAATTACAACCAATAGTATAGTAATACCTATAACCGGAGTCGCAATTACCTGAATCCAGGCAGTAGAGTATAAAGACCAAACAAACAAAGGCATTCTAAAGAATTTCATACCTTTTGCTCTTAGCCTGTGCACAGTTGTTACAAAGTTTATTCCGGTTAAGATAGACGAGAACCCAAGTATAAAAGCCCCAAGCAGAGGGAATATAACTTCGGTAGTTGTCCTTAAACTATATGGTACATAAAAAGTCCAGCCTGTGTCTATAGGTCCACCAGATAAAAATAAAGAGCCTATAGTAAAAAAGCCACCGATTGTATAAAGCCACCATGATGCTAAATTTAGCCTAGGGAAACTAACATCTTCAGCCCCAATGTGAATAGGCAGGAAAAAATTGCCAAAAGCTGCCGGAATACCGGGAACTATAAACAAAAATATCATAATAATGCCGTGCAGAGTAAAGACAGCATTATAAGTCTGCGGTTCCATGATTGTTCTGCCTTGCGACAACATCTCGAATCTCATCAAAAATCCAAGAGTCATCCCGACAGCAAAGAAACTTAACATGGAAATCAAATAAAGAATACCAACTCTTTTGTGATCAGTGGATAAAATCCAGGCAAATATACCTTTATGTTTTCCTTTATAATCCAAAAAGCTTGTGTAATTGGTATCAACTCCTTGAGTTACCATAAATTACTCCTACTTTGTATTTTTATTTTTTTTTCTGCCTTTAATTAGAAGCACTGCGAAGAATAAACCGATTGAAGCAAATATTATAGTTCCTGCAATTTTGTTGAAATTGAAAACGTACTTATTTCCTTCCGGATCATAACTAAAACAATACTCCAATATCTTATTTATTGTTGGCGTAGCTTTTCCTTCGCTAGCCTCAATCAAAGCCATTTTAACATCAAATGGAAGAAATTGCGTCCCTGTAAGGTAACGAGTAATTTTACCTTTAGGCGAAAGAACTATCAAAGAAGCAGCATGAATAAAATCCTTACCATCTTCTTTATAGTAAAATCCTAATGCATCAGTTAAAGCTCTGATGGAAACACTATCTCCCACCATAAACTTCCAATCATTAGGAGACATATCCTTTCTTTTAAGAGAAGAAAAGTGATTCTTCTGCCATTTTTTTGCTAATTCAGGGCTTTCTCTATGGTTAAAACTTACTGTCAGTACCTGAAAATCTTCTCCCGGATTTAACTCTACTTTATCCACAACTTCGCTTAGTCCTGTGAGCAGAGGGCTACAAATTCCCGGACATTCATAATAAACGCAAGCTATAATAGTAGGCTTATCAATAAGTTCTGATAATTTATATTTTTTACCATCCGAGTTAGTAAAGCTTAAATCCAAGGGAATAGTTTTCCCAAGATGTTCTTCTATCCCTAACTTTTCTTCGGTCTTGTCAGTATTTGCCAAAAGCAAAGAAAAGCTAAAAAATAGCGCGATTATGTATATAATATTTCTCATTAGAACACCTAATTTTAATCTATGTAATTTCTAAACTATGTTATTCTCTTCATTATGTTTCTTATAAAAAAATATCTTGAATGATATTTATTTACACTAATTATCTGCCAGTTAGCTTCAACGGTAAAAGACATTGCTTTCATAAGATATTAAATCAACCGTATTATCAACCGTAGGGTTAACCCTACGGTCGATTGATTTAGTTAATATTAGCATAATTTATGAGAACTTAAGCGCAAGATACTGTCTTATAGCATCCCACTTATCTTTATCAATTTGCAAAGCTTCAGAATTAAAGCCATTCTCTCCGATATTGCTTGTAATTACTTCAAGCATTACATCAGTATTATCAATCCATTTTAAGTCTTTTCCAAGCACAGTCATAGCTGTTTTTATACAGTAAGTAGCATGCCTGAAAGTTTCAGCTTCTGCATATATTCGGTCATTTTTGACAGCTTTAGTTAGCATATCTACATCATTAACCATTTTGCTCTGATTTTGCATAATTATTTCTTCAGCCTGAGCAACAGGAATCTGAGGCGCAGTCTTCATGCCTTCCGTCAGTTTGTAAGTCATATCTAAAGTTTGAATATCATCTTCAGATTGCTGAGGAAAATCAGAACCGAAATTTTTTCGGATATAATGAATTATAGCTATTCTATCTTCCGGAGGCATATAGCTGTATGACGCCATCCCATTGGCAACTATGCCTTCCTCTAAAGTTTTATATATATCGGCAAAAGTTCTACCATTTACCCACCCGTCAGGAGATGTAAAATTCCTGGGCTTAGGGTTTAGAGCAGCTCCTGCGACACCATCACCCTGACCTGATTCACCATGACAGGAAGCACAAGTTGTCGTATATAATTCTTTACCCGTAGCAAGTAATTCTTCACTCGGAGTAGTAAGAATATCTAAGTTTATCCCTGCAAGAACAGCACCTTTCTTAGGTTCTAAATCTTTTGTATAATCAGGAATATTAGTCTTAGTTGGTGGTATAAGATTTCTCTCAATAGTTGCCATATTATCAACATAAAACTTACCAGCTATGACAATACCCACAATGATTAGCGGATAAATCAACCCAAACAAACGGCTTGGAGTTTTAGCAAGTTTGATAAAATCTATTTCTACTTCCGGTCTTTTATTGTTTTCCATATCATTACCATTTATATCTTATAAATGAAATTCGAGTCCGCGTTGCAATTTTGGATCGCCCACTGGGAGCATATTTTTCTTTTTAGATCCTATCGCAAAAACTAAAATAATAACACCTGTCGGCACTAAGAAAAGAGACATCTCCATCCAGCCAAATACCGGTGCTTCTTTGCTATAAGTAGGCATAATCAGCCAATACAAATCCAGAACATGAGCAAACATTATCCAGATAGCCATAATTTTGAGTCGAGTTGGATTGCTTTTTGCAGGTTGTGCCACTAATCCAAAATAAGGCACTACAAAATGAACTATTATCAGCAATAGAGAAACTATTCCCCAGCCACCTTCCATACGGTTAATAAACCAGAAAGTCTCTTCAGGTATATTTGAATACCAAATCAGAAGGAATTGAGAGAAGCCGATATATGCCCAAAAGTTAGTAAATGCAAATAGCAATGCACCAAAATTATAATAATGGTCTTTATTAATATATTTGCTCAAATATCCTTTCTGATGCAGTGTAACTGATACAAAAGTGATAAGTGCCAATGCTGTTAATAAAGAACCTGAAAAATAGTACACTCCAAATATAGTAGAGAACCAATGCGGTTCCAGACTCATTATCCAATCTATTGCCATTACTGTAACTCCGATTCCAAAAATAGGAATAAAAACAGCAGACATTTTTATAGCTCTAGAAGTTAATTTCTGATCTGCAGTCTTGTCTTGTTTCTTAGATAGTGAAGTATAAAGTATATAGAACAAAATCATAATTCCAAAGAAAGCAGCAGTTCTAATGTAGAAGAAAGATTCATCAAGATAAGGTGCTTTTTGGGATAGAAATTTATCACTTTCCACAACTTCTTTATGAGTCCAGTGGAATAAATCATGCATATTAAAAAACAATGGTAAAGCAAGCAAAGGCAGCACCCAAAAGATACCTGCATTTACTTCATTCACCCTTCTAAAAGGCACACTCCATACTGCTCCGGCAATGTATTCCAGAGCAATAAGGAAAATAGAACCAATACCGATACTCAATAAAAACATATAAATAATATTCATATTAAATGCGGCTCTGACATGGTCGGACATGAATCCCGCACCTAAAACTATAGCTCCTATCAGAAGCACTACAGCTCCTATCATAGTCACTTTAGCAGGAAGCGGTTTTTTGACATAATCTAATTGAAATTTACTCATTTCACGTCCTCCTCATTAGCGTTTTTGGCTCGTTGTAATGCTCTAACGTAGTTGATAATAGCCCATCTTTGTTCGCGAGTTATCTGTTTAGCGTACGCAGGCATTATATTTTGCCCTTCTGTGATAATATGGAAGATTCTACCATCTTTCCAGTCCCTTACCTTATCTGTATGGAGACTTGGTGGGTTAGGGAATTGATTATTTAGTCTGCCGTCACCATCACCAAAAGTTCCATGGCAAGGGCTACAATAAATATCAAATCTTTCTTTACCCAAAGCAAGATTTTCATCATTAGGGAAAGTAGGATTCACTAAATACTTCGCTGCTGAATCCGGTTGACCGACATACAAGTATGGCATAAAGTTTTTAGCTACAGTACCTTTTACAGGTTCACGCATCGAATATCCATCTTTAAAGTAGTCCGTTGGTGCTTGTGCTGAATACTTATGTTGGTGCATCATCCAGTCAAATGGTGTCATGTATAAAGCTTTATTCAATACAAAATATGCAATAGTAGAAACAGATAAAGATACAAGAACGAGAAATCCCAAAAACTTTTTATCAAAGACTGCGGGCTTCCATCCTAATTCTTCATCATCAAAATATATTTCTTCTATAGAAATAGCACCAAGTTCAGTATACATAGCTCTAATTTCAGTTTCATCAAATTTGTCATCACCAGCTTCAATCAAAATTCCATATTTGTCTAATGATACTTTTTTCATATAGTCAGTATCATGGACAGGATGACTATTATTAGGAAACTTGAAGAAAAATACAATCATTGAAACAACTGTACCAACAGAGGCAAGCAGAACAGTAACCTCAAATGTTATAGGAATTAATGCAGGCAAGGCGAATAATGGCTTACCTCCTATTACATTCGGATAATCAACACTGTTAGTCCACCACATAAATAACAAGGCAAGAGTCGCACCTGTAATCCCGAATACAAGAGCAAAATATCCAAGCTTGGAAGCCGGAAGTTTCATAGCTCCATCCATCCCATGTACAGGGTATGGAGTATTAACATCAAACTTTTTGTATCCTTTTCCGGATACTGTTTTTGCTGCTTTTATGATAGCATCCGGGCTATCAAATAAAGCCGCCAATGAATATAGCATTTTGTTACTCATGACTTTCTCCTCCTTCTTCGTCATCGTCATGGTGCGAAGGTTGGGCTCCATCTACAACTGCTTTTACCTCAGCAATAGATACTACAGGCATAGTCTTCGTAAATAAAAGAAGCAATGTGAAGAACATACCAAATGAACCTATCAAGATACCAAAGTCAACCATAGTTGGTTTGTAATATGCCCAACTTGAAGGCAGGAAGTCTCTAGAAAGAGAAGTTACTGTAATAACGAATCTCTCAAACCACATACCTACGTTCACAAATACACCAATCATAAACATAAAAGGAATACTTCGTCGAAGTTTCTTAATCCAGAATAGCTGAGGAGATATTACGTTACACGATACCATAATCCAATATGCCCAGGCATAATCACCAAATGCACGGTTAATAAATGCAAATGACTCTGCCTGATTACCACTGTACCACGCTATAAAAAATTCCATAGCATAAGCATAACCAACCATTGACCCAGTTAGAATAATGACTTTATTCATTTTCTCTAAAGTATCAACTGTTATTATATGCTCCATGTTAAATATTTTTCTGATAAATATTAATACGTTCTGCACCATAGCAAAACCTGAGAACACGGCACCAGCTACGAAGTAAGGTGGGAATATAGTAGTATGCCACCCAGGAAGCACTGACACTGCAAAGTCAAAACTCACAATCGTATGCACAGAAAGCACCAATGGAGTAGCAAAACCTGCCAAAATCAAATAAATCATTTCATAGTTAAGCCAATGTCTATTAGAATGTCTCCAACCAAGACTGACTATGGAATAGATAATTTTTTTGAGTTTGTTCGTAGTCCTGTCTCTCATCGTAGCGAAATCGGGAATTAATCCGACATACCAGAAAATAAAAGAAACAGTAAAATAAGTAGAAACCGCAAAAACGTCCCATAGCAACGGAGAAGTAAAGTTTACCCAAAGGCCGTGCTGATTAGGAAGTGGGAAAAGATAGTGAGCTATCCAAGGGCGACCAACATGAATAAGAGGAAATATCCCCGCTGTCATCACCGCAAATATTGTCATGCCCTCTGCAAAGCGGGCGATACCATTCCTCCATTTTTGACGGAATAAAAATAAGATTGCCGAAATTAGAGTACCGGCATGACCTATACCAACCCAGAATACGAAGTTAACGATAGGGAAACCCCAACCCACAGGATTGTTATTACCCCACATCCCTGTACCATAATAAAAAGATAAACCTAAACTAAGAGCACCAATCATCATTAAAGTCATGGTAAAGCTAATAGCTAATAAGAATTTTTTATTAGGCATCGTTTCGGTCGGCTTTATTACCACTTCATTGATAGAAGCTAAAGACGGCTTACCTTCGATAACTGAAGGTTCATGGGTATAATCAGTGTTCACCATGTCCTCCGTTTGTATGTTTGTTTCTTAATTTTGCTAAATATGTTACATTTGGTCTGACGTTAAGCATTTCCATAACGTGATAACCTAAATCGTGTTTCGCTAATGTTGAGATTGCAGAATTTGGATCATTTATATTCCCAAAAACTATCGCATCTGCAGGGCAAGCTTCCTGGCACGCAGTAGTAATACCTGCACCGTTGAACTTCTCACCTTTCTCAGTTGCAATCTGTCTTGCCTCTGTAATTCTTTGAACGCAGAAAGTACATTTTTCCATTACACCTCGAGAGCGAACGGTAACTTCAGGATTGTTGATTAGTTTCAGAGAGTCAGCATACTGGTAACCATCTTCAAACATTTCTCTGAAGTCAAAGAAATTAAATCGACGCACTTTATAAGGGCAGTTATTCGCACAATATCTTGTACCTACGCAGCGGTTATAAACCATCTGGTTCAATCCGTCCGGGCTGTGAGTAGTTGCTACAACAGGGCAAACGTTTTCGCAAGGTGCATTGTCACAGTGTTGACAGATCATAGGCTGAATACTTGCTTCAGGTTCATCAGGAGTTCCACTGAAATACCTGTCTATACGAATCCAGTGCATCTCTCTGCCTTTTGAAGCTTCCTCTTTTCCAACTATTGGAACGTTATTTTCTACATTACAAGCTGCCACACATAGTGAGCAACCTGTACATTTATTCAAATCCATAGCCATTGCCCATTTTTCATTAGGATACTCGATATCAGGAGTTATGCTAATTACTTCATGTTTGTGGGCGTGTAGAAAGTGAGGATGTTCTCTATATTGCTCAACAGTTCCTTCTTGAATAATATCTCTGATTTTATGGAAATCTTTGACAAATTCCTCATCAAGAGAGTGATGTTCCTGAGTGGCAACAAGTTTATACTCGCCTTCGGCTTTCGTAACTTTTGCACCTGTAAATATTCTTTCAGAGAAATCGAATTGCTTAGACATAAGTACATTAACATTTGTACCCACTTCAGTACCAACGGTGCCACCTTTTTCACGTCCATAACCTATCTCAGTATAAATCAGGTTATCAGCAGTTCCAGACTGCACCCATACAGGAAGTTTTTGTTTTCTGCCATTTATATCAATTTCTATAATATCATTATCGTTTAAATTTAACTGTTTGGCTGTGCCAGGCGATATAGCAGCATAGTTATCCCATACAACTTTAGACACAGGATGAGGTATTTCTTGAAGCCAACCATTATTAGCAACACTACCATCACCGATTAGACTATTAGCAAGTACTACTGTAAAACCGGATTTTTTGACTGGTTTAATACCTTTAAGTGCATCATAATTAAATTGTATTTGAGGATGTTCACCTTCTTTCATCTGCGGCTTATATGTAACAAATCCATCATGAAGAGCAGAATACCAGAATTTTTCAAATGAACCTATTTTAGCAATTTTTGGGAATTCCTCTAATTGCCAACGGTTCATAATATACTTATGATAGATATCTTTACTCGCTTTGTCAGCACCTTCGATCCATGTAAGCAGCAAAGCTTCTTTTTGCTTCGTATCATGAATCGGTGAGATAACAGGTTGACGAAGCGAAACAACTCCTACTCTACCGCCGAAATCGCCCCATGCTTCGAAAGTATGGTTTACAGGAAGCAAGAAACCTGCATGAGCAGATGTCTCGTTTTCGAGCTGTGTCATGGCAATGACTTCAGGAACTTTCTTTAATGCATCTACGAAGCCATAGTCTTTAGGCAAATCAAAAGAAGGATTTGTTTCCAAGGCAATAAATACTCCTACTTTTCCTGCACTCATATTAGCAACTAAAGTCTCTAATTCTTTTCCGGAAGAATTGGACATAGTTTTGAAATAATGTGAGCCAAGATATAAGTCTTTAGCACCTAGTACTTCATTCAAAAGATTAACTGCTATATGCGTTTCTTTTGCATGTATAGTGCCGGCAGAAACAATAGCTTTACCTTTAAATTTGACTAAGTCTGCAGCTAAATGATGTAAAGTTTCTTTATTTAAGCTATATTTAGAAGCAATGCTATCAATACTGAATGCGCTAAGTTGGGCGATACTACCATGAGCAACGTGATTAGCAAGGGCAAGTATCAGCTCAATATGTGCTTCGGGAGTTAATCTGATTCTATAATCGGCATTAGCTCCTGTAAGACTGAAACCACCTTCAATAGCATAGATTCTGTTGAAATTATCTAAATCTTCTACATTTCTTCTACCTGTAATAGCAAGCGTTTGTTCTATTACGTCTCCATCATTTCCTAGCAAATCAGATTCGAAAGATACAATAATATCTGCTTTAGAATAATCAATTCCCGGAAACTTATCAGATCCGTAGCAAGCTTGCCATGCAGCATCTCTAGCAGAATCATTAATCATGTCATAAGAATAGACTTGAGTAGTAGGATATTTTGCTTTGAAATCATTAAGAAGCTTCAAAAAAGAAGGAGAAGTGCTGTTTTTAGTAAAAATAGCAATCTCTTTACCTGTATTTGTAGCATTTTCAAGCTTTTCAATGACTTTTTTATCAATCACATCCCATTTAGTTTTCTTCTTAAAATATCGGTCAAATTCCAATGAGTTTTCATCATACATTTGGGGGAATCTGACTCTGTCCGGGTCATACAAATCCATCAAAGATGCCTGACCGCGGGCATCAATTTTTCCTTTGTTTAATGGGTGAGTAGGATTCCCATCAATTTTGACAGGTCTGCCTTCTCTGGTTTTAATTAAGACACCGAGTCCGTTATCTAAAGTAGAAGCGTAGTAATTGGCTTTCCCCATAGTAACTTCTTCGGGCTTTTTGTTATAGTTAACAATCTCGCCTTTATCACGATAATCAGTACAAGCTGTAGCAGCAAAAGCAACAGATGCTCCCATGAGTCCTAAAAATCTACGTCGAGATTTTTCAGGCATTTCATCGAGTTTGAACTCATCAGTCACACCTGGCTTAAATTCATCGCCGAGTTGTTTAAGTAACTCTTTAGAATCTTTAGGCTTGTTACTATACTTGTATTTATTTTTTTCGTTATTCGACATAACAACCCCTATTTGTTTCTTTTAACTGCATTAGGATGAATTTGGAGCTTTAGTCCATCTGATTTAATATTCTTTTGAGCTTTAGCTTTGCTTAGAGGCAAAGCAGTTAAAAGCAAAGAACCAAAAGCTGTCTTGCCAATTTTTTCTAAAAATTCTCTTCTCTTTTGCATTTTCATCTCCTTATCTATGACATGCAGCACAGTTAGTAGGACCTTTCTTAACTTCACCTTTCAAATAAGGCATTCTTTTCTCCGGCTCAGTATGACACTGCAAACAATCAGACATAGTAAAAGGCTCTACCTGTTTTACTTGCTCCATCTTCTCGACATCACCATGGCAAGACTGACACTCTATACCTTTATTCACATGCACACTATGATTGAAGTAAGCATATTCTGGAACCTGATGGATTCGTTTCCATGGAATAGGCTTTCCTTCGTCATAATACTGCTTAAGTTTTATGATTTCAGGTTTATCAGTTTTTACAACAGTGTGGCAATTCATACAGATGTTCGCAGCAGGGACACTCGCATGACGTGTCTGGTCGACACTTGTATGGCAATATTTACAATCTATCCCCATATCACCTGCATGCAACTTATGAGAAAAAGCTATCGGCTGATCCGGCTGGTAACCTACACCGTCTCTTTCGGAACGGGAGATGTAGAATGTCAGAGCAAAGGATACGACAACTACAAAAAGAGTAATCGGAACCCTAATCTTGAGAATATAATCAAGTACCGTCTTTTTCATAAACACCGACATATTGTTTAAAAATTATATCTTGTAATTGTATTTTCTGTTTGTATTGTAAAAGCACTTTAACTTTATTTTTGACTTTTGAAACCTAATTTCACAAATTCCGTAATTCTTGTATATCCTTGTAATATTAGGTTCTTATTATCAACCTTGCCATTTTTAGCTCTTGCTAAACATTAAGCACCTGCTAACATAGATATTGATTTACTATGTTCAATTCGGAAAATAACGCATAAAATTGGATTAAATTGTCATTTATTATTGCTTTTTTTTACACATTATTATGTCTATAACTAAGTAGAAGCAGCACTTTTACAAGTACAAACTCCTTAATTCACTGCAAATAATAGATTTAATATTAGTGACAACAATCATTCTTTTCTATTACAGGCATGTTAGATAGTTTAGGACTAACATAAGGTATTCCTAATGATAATCCTCTTAGTATCATTAGCACAGCTACAATAGCAATTCCATATGGTATAGCTTTATTTATAACATGTCTAACTTTTATGGAAAATAGATTTTTGGTAAAATAAATAGCCGCCATCATAGGAATAGTACCTAAGCCAAACATAGCCATATAAGTGGCTCCTCCAATAGCGCTTTCCGTAACACTCCCTTCAACTAAAGAACCGCCAAGAGCTATATATACAAGTCCACATGGAAGGAATCCATTCAATATTCCTAATATAAAAAGAGATGATTTGGTAGGAGTTTGTAAAAACTTACCAAAAAGTTTTTTTAGCTTTTCAACACCCTTATAAGTGCTTAAATTTGCTTTAGTAAAGTTATAATATTTTCGAGGCACAAACACATAAAGCAACATCAGGATGCCTACTACGATAGATAGCCCTTCCTGGTAGCCTGCCATATTAATAGAAGCTCCAAGCAAGCCTACTATAGCCCCCATCAGAGTATATGTAAGCGTTCTACCAATGTTGTAAATTATGCTGTCAATAAATATTGTAAATTTATTATCTGAAGTATGAGGCAATGCCAATGCTATTGGCCCACACATCCCAACACAATGAAAACTCCCCCCAAGTCCAAGCAAAAAACCTTGTAACATATCTGCACCTAAATTATTAAATTTATATACAGAAAAGACTAATACTTTCTTACATTATTTTATTATTTTGTTGATTATTTACTTTATTTGTAGTATTATAGAATACTTGTAATGTTCGTATTGTAATTTTTAAAAATATTTATTTGGAGATTTATATGAAGCTTCTATACATATTTGCTATCACTATATTATCTTATAGTTATAGCATAGCTGAGATTGGATTTGTCGCTACAGACAATGGATATATTGCAAAAATCGGTAATACCGAATTAAATATAAGCAGCTCTTTGGCTTTATATTCAACGGACTCTAAAGGAAACACACATAATGTAGAGTATACCCCTCTTAATCAAGGAAAACTCAACTTTATTGAATGTGGCCATAATTCTAAGATGCATTATTACATTGAATCTTCGAACCAACAAACACTTAACAGTTCCGAGGCTCTGCTGGTTCAGAACTTTTTTGAAGGTGCAGATTTAAAATTACAGATTGTCGAAAACCAATTCCGATATGATATAATATTACATTCCGGTTCGGATATTAGAAACATCAAATTCAAAATTGACGGCAATGATGAAATTCAAAAAAATGCTTCTGAGCTTATTCTGAAAAATGGCACCAGCAAAATAGTAAACCAGAAGATTTTTGCATTTCAGGAGAACAATCATGTCTTATCAGAAATTAGTTGCAATTATACACTGAATGGAAATATTATAGGATTTGAATCCTCAGAATACGATTCGAGTAGGGAATTAACTATCGACCCTACTATATTTTTCTCTATGTTTGGTGGCTCATCTAACGATAAAATAATAAAAACACTCCTAAACGGTGATGAGCTTTATGTGTTAGGCACTACTAACTCCACCGACTATTCAGCACCGGACTATTCTTTGCCCGGCAATCAATCTATAAATAATCAGGATATATTTATTTCAAGATACAGGATTATTTATTCTGAAAGGAAACATATTGAAACAGTTTTTATCGGTGGATCTGATTTTGATGAGATTACCGATGCAGCATTTAATGATGCCGGCACTGAACTATATATAGTGGGTAACACCAAAAGTGAAGATTTCCCTTTATTAGGCACTCAGCACATATCTTCCAGAGGAGATTTAGATGGCTTTTTTGCTAAATTTGATGTCTCTAATATGAATATGATGTTTTGCTCTCTTTTTGGAGGTGCTAATTGGGACTACATGACAGGCATAGAAGTAAATTCGCAGGGACACTTTTTTATAGTTGGTAATACGAAGTCAACCAATATTGAATTAAAAGGCGCCAATCAAGCTTTCAATGCGGGTGGTACTGATATTTTCTTTGCTAAATACTGGAATAATGGGACTGATTCGTTTTACTCTACTTTTGTAGGTACCAGTGAAGATGATGTTGCAAACGATATGACTTTAAACGATGATGGTTATTACATATTTATTGCAGGCTATACCTCTTCTCCATTTTTTGAAATTATACCAAAGTGGGACTTTTACGGAAAAATATTTGATAGAAAGCATAATGGTGCTAAGGACGGGATTATCCTGGTATACGAAGATGGAACTTCCGAATACTCCTATTCTACTTATTATGGTGGTGATCTCGACGATGAAATTACCGGTATTTCTTACTACAATGATAAATTATATTTTATTGGTAATACTACTAGTAAATTGACTGCTATAGAGCCTGCCTCCAATGCAACAGAGTTTCCGATAAGTCCGATTAGTTATCAAAAATCAAATAGTGGCAACACTGACGGCTTCTTAGCTACTTGCGAGTTTAAACTTAACTTACTAACTTACTCAAGTTTCCTCGGAGGCAGTGAAAAGGACAGTCTTACAGGCATTTTTGTATCCCAGGCGACTAATGGTTCCCCTTATGTAATTGGAACCACAGAGTCTATTAATTTTCCTAAACTAAGCACTGATAAAACGAGCTATAATGGCAATAAAGACATAATATTATCGAAGTTCTATCCTAATTTTAGTAGTCTTGAATTTACTGAATTTATAGGAACTTCTATGAATGACTATCCACAAGATATAATACTGGAAGATGCTAATACATATTTACTATCCGGCTACACGGAATCTGATAAATTTGATTTAGACTTATCCCCTACTCAAAATCATCAGGGTAGTTTTGATGGGTTTTTGCTCAAAAGCTCTAATATTAACCTAAATTTAGAAACCCCACTTAACTTGGATTCATACTGTTCAAATTCCCAAGTAAATATCCAATGGAATTCAGGTGATTTAGTAAATACAAAATTTAGATTAGAGTTTACAGACAACAATGCTGACTATGAAGAATTAGTAAATAGCTATACAAGCAAATCATTCCTTTGGGATTTAGATTCAGCAAATGCGACACCTACTAATAAGTATAAAATTCGTCTTTCAGCTATAAATGGACTTATAGCTGAAATGGACACTACTTTCAGCGTTATTAGTTCGCCTGGCAAAGGGGTTTTGCAAATGAATAAATCTTCTGAAGAATTATGCGTAGGTGACGATATCACTATATTCTGCGATGCCCCTTTTCAAAATTTAACCTATCTGTGGTTTATAAACAATAAGCAAATAGTCAATAAACACGATTCTCTTGTTTATAAAATAACAGGTACCGGAGAAATCAAAGTTCATTGCAAGCTATCTAATGGATGCTTACCTGATACAGAAACTAATACTTTAATTATTACTGTTCCTGAAGAAACTGCTATTTTGGAAGAACTCAAAGATACCATTGCTGTAGAACATCATTCATTATATCTTGAGGCGAATGTTAATAATTCAGCCAACGAAATTAACTGGTACAAGGATGGAGAATTATATTTAGAAAATTCTAATGCTTTAGATTTCCAAGATATAGCTCTGCAAGACTCAGGATATTATTATTTTGAAGCGATTGGAAGATGTAATACAGTTATTTCAGAGCAGTTTAAAATAACTGTAAAGCCAGATGTTTCTGTGGATGAAGCAACTTTGGCAGATGCATTTCAGCAACTTGAGATTATAAATAACGGCAGCAACAACCCGTCCGTTAAAGTAATAAGTCGTAAATACTTATTTAGTGCTAAACTATTTGACAATGCCGGGAATGAGGTATCTGATTTTGGTAGTCAATTAGATAAATTAGATATAGATCTGCAAGAAAAAACAAATGAATCTGGTTTGTATTGGATTACTATATATTTTGATAATAAAACAATAAGTAAGAAGATAATTTTAGTAAGATAGTAAATAAAAAGGGGGCTGCTACACAGTCCCCTTTTTTCTGAATCTTGATTTGGATACTGAAAAATTACAGCTGTTTTGCAACATTATCCCAGTTGATAATATCCCAGAATTTTTCAATAAATTTAGGTCTTGCATTTCTATAATCAATATAGTAAGCATGTTCCCAAACGTCTATAGTTAATACAGGAGTAATTCCTTCTTTTACAGGAGTCCCTGCATTGCTGTATTGTTTGATTTCCAATTTACCATCATCATTTTTTACTAACCAAGCCCAACCTGAGCCGAACAAAGTAGCTGCTGCTGCAGAAAATTTCTCTTTGAACACATCAAAAGAACCGAAATCTCTGTTGATTGCTTCTAAAACATCGCCTTTAGGAACGCCACCACCATTTGGAGACAATGAGTTCCAGAAGAAAGTGTGGTTAAATGTTTGAGCTGCGTTATTGAACATACCACCTTGAGATTTCTTAATAATATCTTCTAAAGACATATCAGCAAACTCTGTACCGTCAATCAGTTTATTTAAGTTATTTACATACGCAGCATGGTGTTTGCCATGGTGGTAGTCAAATGTTTCTTCAGAAATAATTGGTACTAAAGCATCTTTAGCAAATGGTAAGTTTGGAAGTTGGAAAGACATAATTTCCTCCTCGTATTATTATAATTCTTAATTTATCAAAGTTATTTCTCAAACTATTAGCGTTTATATGTACGATAATAGATTCTTTTTATTGGATGATTATAATATTTATAAATCAATTCATTTATAAATATCACTTGTTATTCTAATGAACTCCAATAATAAGTAAACGGATATATGATAGTTTGTATTGCCACTTTTTTTTGGAGGTAGACGACAAATAATTAAGCATTTAGGCTTTAAGATGCACAGGGATTAAAGTTCAACTATAAGAATAAAATATTGACTATTTTATTTCTTCTTTGATTTGAGCTTAGCATTGGCTGAAAAATACAAGATACAGCAAACAAATTCCGGACATGAAAGTTACCTTGTGCCTGTTAAATCTAAGTGGGAAACTTCTGTTTGAAAGTTTTTAGATATCAAATTGTAAACAAGCTAATAGGATTTATCATGAAGTTAAATATTAATATAGTACTGGAAGATATCACAAAAGTCCCTACTGAGGCAATAGTAAACGCTGCTAATAAATCGCTGCTTGGTGGAGGTGGAGTTGATGGTGCTATTCATCGAGCTGCAGGCCCGGAACTACTTGCAGAATGTAGCACTTTAAATGGTTGTAAAACCGGAGATGCAAAGATTACCAGAGGATACAAACTGCCGGCCAAATATGTTATCCATACTGTAGGACCGATTTGGAATGGAGGCAAGCACAAAGAGGAGACGCAGCTTCGCAGCTGTTACAAAAATGTTTTAAAACTTGTGATAGAATATAATATTAAATCAGTTGCCTTCCCTGCTATAAGTACAGGAGTATACAGGTTCCCATTCGAGTTAGCTACAAAAATAGCAATGAATGAGATAACAAATTTCTTGAAAGAATTCCCTGAGTTAGATATTACTATTTCATGCTTTGAAGAAAATATTTATCATGCTTATTTAGATGAGTATAAAAATATACAACTATAAAACAAGTAACTATTTTTACTCAAAGCTTCAGAGCATAATACACTACCTATCTACTTTATCCCATTTTTTTATATATTGTACAAAAGTATAAATGGTAAAAATATCATTATACTCTTGATTACAATTTATCTACACCGAAAATAAATTATACTTGGTAAAAGCTATGGATACTTTTATTACTATTCTTGATTTTATTATTTATATCGCTTTGGCTTTTTCGTTGCTTGAGGTATATTTAAAGATTAATAAGATTTGGAAGAGAAAAGCCGAAAAGGAAGTAGCTGAGTCACAATCTATACTGGGTTTAGCTATCTCGCTATTTATATTGATGGTATGGACTTTAAAATATGTGTTGATTGGAGAATATACTTCAATAGTAGATAATATGATTTATTTAGTAGAAACTATTATTCTACTGATTATTAGTACCGGTTTTTTTGTCAGTGGCAATAGAACACTTAGCTTAAAACAACTAATTAAAAATGCGATACATTTGGAGAAAAAGGAAGCTAAATATTTACTTAATACTCTATCAGGTAAAAATGAAGCAAAATCTATTTTAAATATTCTCAATCAGTTAGCTTGGATTGACGAAGAATTGGATCCAAAAGAAGAAAAATTTATTATGGAATTTGCTAAAGTTTGGAATTTAGAATTTACAATACAAAATGAAAATAACAACTCTAATCTTACATTCGTAGAAAAGCTAAATCAACTGCGCCACAGTATGGAGGTTTATCTCGAAACTGAGCCTAAAAATGACCAGGTAGCTCAACTTATTGATTTACTCGAAGCACTAGTCAAAGCTGACGATATAGTTTCCAAAGAAGAAGAAATTATATTTGAAGAGCTCGACGCTTTAGCTACTCACTACCTCAACGGCAACAGTGCCGGAAGCCATTTCCATGTACTAATTGTCCCACAATCAGAAGACCATTCATCTCTCATTCGCCAAATCAAACCGGATGCAAAGGAAATTGCAATTGCCGGTGGTATTGCTTTTTCGCTGGAAAAGTACTTTTCTGAAAAGTACGCAGAAGAGATATGCGAAGTGTATAGAAGTAAGGGGCTGTTTACGATAGTTCGTCAATTGGAAGAATAAAATGCTCTTTGACTTATTTTGTCAAATTCATACATTACTTTTTCTATACCCTAACTATATTTTATGTTTGAACACACTAAATTAATATTTATATTATCAACTATAATTATTTTCAAACATATAATTAGTATTATCTTTTTTTATAAGGCTATTTATGACAAAATACATATTGTTAGTTATTACTTGTGTTAGTCTATGTTTTACTTCCTGCTCATCACCAAAGCCTTTTATATATAACGAAAAAGTTGGTATAGAACAAACAACACCCAGCGGACTACTAATAGTAGATGAAAAGATTGGGCAAGGGGCCTTCCCCACTTACCGTTGTATAGTGAATGTGCATATGAAAATGGTTTTGGAGGATGGATACGTTTATATAGATTCTTACAAAAGCGGTCAACCACTTAGCTTTCAGTTGGGTTTAAATGAAGTTATACCCGGGGTGGATGAAGCACTTACATCGATGAAGCCCGGAGGCAAAAGAAAACTAATTGTGCCTCCTGATTTGGCTTTTGGGAGTAAAGGAGTTTCTGGCAAAGTTCGTCCAAATGAAACTATCGTTGTATATCTCGAACTAATTGATTTCAGACCTGGAAGATAAACACAGAATATTTATTCCTTTTTGACCTATTTGAAAATTTTAACTATTATGTTCAATATAAATATGAGATTAAATGTGAAAAAGTTTTTAACTCTCGCAATTTTTGCCTGCACTATTTCTTTTTCTACACCTATATGTGCAGAAGAATTTGAAGTTCCAAAAGATTATGAGCTGAATTCTATTGAAGCCTATGCTGACCTTGAAGATGAAATTATATTAGCATGCGATTGGCTGATAAACAACAACATTACAACTAATATTGTCAAAGCAAAAGAAGTCAATACTTTTTATTTAAAATGGATAATTGGTAGTCCGAATGTCTCTGTTAATGTCAGAGAGGAGTTTGTACCTACAGATAAGAAAATGGGACAAGCGGCTATAATTTTTATGACCGGATGGACGAAATATGCACTAGAAACCAGAGATTTTAAAAATGAATCCGCCGGAGTTATTGCCGGAATAGAAGCTCTCATTACTCACTATAAAATAAACAAAGATTCCATAGGTGAAATTGAGAAAATAGAAGATTTCATCAAGCTCAAAGAAGACGGTAAACTTAAAGAATTTGTTGATGATGTTTTAGAAGATTTGTAGATATCAGAAATTTAGATTGCCTGCGATAAACCTCTGTAACGTACGCTAATGAGCAATGCAAATTGTATAGAAGTAAGTGACTGTTTACGTTAGATGGTCAACTGCAACTAAGAAATACACCTAACTAACCAGAGGCTCTAAATCACATAGCTTTAGAGCCTCTAACAATATTAGTAATCTACGCCTGCAGCCATTACATTGGAAGGATCAAATGCGTGGCAGGGAGTGACTCCATAAACCATATTACATTTAGGACATTTAGATTCGAATTGTTCCATCTGAAATTCAGTTTCACATGAAGAACATTTTATATTGAACGCCATTGGCATCCACTGTTCATTAAAACCCATCGCTCTAATTTTGTCAACTACCTGTTTGCCGCTTTCAAAGCTACCTTTACAACCGTCATGCATTTTGGAACTCCTTCTGAATATTTATATTATTTATTTTCTCTCCGTTGCGGATACTATTTCTAAGATTAAGCATCAGTTTGTCTAATTTTTCTAAGTCAACAAGCATTTTTCTTTCTTCTTGGTCAGTCTCTATAACTTTAGCAACTCCACCATTTTTTATAACGAGCCTTTTATCTCCCATGAGAGCAAGTACAGGATCATGAGTTGCCATCAGCACAATTTTGTCTGCGCTTACTAATATCTGTAAGGCTTTTTTGCGATCAATGCCTGCGTTTTCTATTTCATCAATAAGAACAATTGGAGATTTGCTTAGATATGCAGTATCTGCAATCATTAAAGCTCGTGACTGACCACCACTTAAACTTGTAATGTGAGTATCTCCTGTAAAGCTTTCGCCTGCTAAATGATTAGCTTTTTCAATTATCTTTTCTACTACTGAATCTTTATTCTCTATCATTCTGCTTTCTGCATGCATATCTACAAATTCTCTTACAGTTAGATCCATAACGAAATTCATGTTCTGTGAGAGCTGAGCAACCATCTTTTTACTACCTGAAAATCTATTCAGCTTATTAGGAACTTCTCCGTTAATAAGTATCTTTCTTTTTGTAGGAGTGTCTTCCTGAGCAAGCCATTCTATATCAGCAAGTAGTCTGCTTTTTCCGGATCCTGTAGGACCAACAATGCAGATAATTTCTCCCGAGTTGATAGTAATAGAATCAAAATTTTCTTTATCACCTGATTTATTATTTCCTGAGACGATAGTAATAGATTTGGTTTCAGTATCTGATTCACCAAGAAAGCTCAACATTTGTTCTATATATTGATCCAAAGCAGTATAAAATGTCTCTGATTCAAATCCGTTTTCTTCTATAAACTCTTCATCCAGTCTTTCTATAAACTCGCGAACAGATTCTTCAGAATTGTTAAATTCCGGCAAATTATAAGTCTTAAAAAATTCAGATAGAAAAGGATATTTCTCTATCAAAATGCTAATAGACATATTTTTATATTCTAGCATACTTAGTCCAAATTGATTTTTTTAACATTCCCCATCTGATAGCTGTCTCCAATGCGAGTTTCCCCGAGACAGTAAGAGCATAAAGCAGAAGGCATAGGGTACTTTAATTCTTTACCTTTCAATGTATCTATATGATTTGTCTCATCATAAAGTAAAGTTGAAAGCTCATAAGCACCTTGCCCTGTTAAGCCATTAATGTGCAAGATGGCAGCTTTTGGATTTACAATATTTACTTTTGAAGCAAAGACTTCTCGCTCTGCTTGGGAAACAATATCACCTTTAGTTATCACACAGACATCAGCCATTTTAAGCATGGGACCTATCTTTTTAGGTGTGTTGATTCCGCTTAGGTTATCAATTACGCATATAGCTTTTATCTCTTTAATGTAAGGAGAACATCTGTTGCAGAGTCCGGCAGATTCGCTGATTAGAATATCAAAACCATTTTTGATACCCCATTGAGTAACTTCTTCAATGTTTGACACAAAATAATGATCCGGGCAAAGTGAACCTGAAAGTCCTTTCTTTACTTCAATTCCGTTTTTTCTGTATAGTAAGTCATCATCTGTTGTGAGACAGTCAAACTTTACAACACCTACTTTTAATTCACGTTGCTTTAACGCATCAATAGTTTTTATTATAATCGAAGTTTTTCCTGAAGAAGGAGGTCCGGAGACGGTTATAAGATTCATGTTATACCTCCGCAGCTGCATTAAAAATAGACTCACATTCTGCTATTAGAGCAGGAATATCCTGATTATATATATAATCCCAGCCAAGCCACATGAATTTGTTTTCTGCTGGTATTCTATTGTCGATATTTGGATTTACACTAGGGAATAAACCTTGATGAGCTAGTACTTCACCAATTTTTTCTGACATAAGGAAATCCACTAATCCCTCAGTTTTATGAGCAGTTTTATTTTTGATAAGCATAAATATCGGGCTTATTATCGCTCCGTCGGAAGGCCAGATTGCTTTCATTGCATCACCTTCTCTTATCATTTTAGTGAAGAAATAAGGCATAATTGTTACAACCGGTTTTTCAGGTTTAACTTTTCTGCCTTCTTTTATCATTTGCGAAGGATGCATAGATTTCATTAGGTTTTCGCCAAGCGACTTGATCCCTTCATTACCATACATTTTATGTATATTTAGTAAAATAGCATTGAATAAGTCAAAATCAGCTACCGGTAAAGAAATTGATTTTTTGAATTCAGGTTTTAAGACATCTTTCCATGATTTAGGTACATCTCTGCCATTTAATTCATCTGTATTTACCAGGAAAACAGCCGGTACAACGCTTACCATAGAGTAATGAGCTTTAGGATCTTTCAAATCAATCTCATCATTAGAGAACATAGAATTCCATTTATCCAGTTTTGTAGTATCTCTGAATACACCAGCATTTTTATGTTTTCCAAATAGATTGTTATCAAAGAAAAGATCGAATCCTGCAGAAATAAACACATCTGCAAGATCATCTTCTTCAGCACCTTTCTTAAGATCTTGTTTGAGCCAATCAAGTCCCATGGATGCAGCTTTTAAATCAAATTTTATATTTTTAAGATTATTTTGCTCAATGAAGCCATTCAATTCTTCGACCAAAGGAAGTCTAACGGGGCAGGGAAGAAGTCCTGTTATCTGTAAAGTATCCTCAGCATCTATTTTAGAAGAAACTTTATGATCACTGACAGTATCAACTTCATCTATAGCGTCAACAAGCATTTTTGTAAAAGAGTCAGGGTTAATCTGCTTGAATATCAGAGCGTTTCTTAGAGTAATTTTCTTTCCGAAATTCTCTAATACAGATTTATCAGAGAAGTTATTGAAACCTTGAGAAATAAATATATCCAAAGTTTTAGGATACTTCTCTATGATCTCAAAGACTGTTTCATCTATGTTTATCTGAGTCATTTTGGATACTCGTAGTAGTGTTGTCAATATTATTTTTATTATCAGACTTTTTTGTCTGTTTTTTATTTTACAATAATACGAAATAATTTGACAACACCAATACAGATAAATTCAAAATAGTTTTAAGTTAATATCTAATATAGACTTGTAGTTGAATTATAGTAATACAGGCATTGGATTTATACTATTCATGATTGCTTATATCACTTTCAGCTTCTCCTAGTATAACTCTTTTTCTTAGTAATGAACCAATAAGCATAACAAGCATGCTGGATGTCCATAGATAGTAGCCTATACCCAGACTTGTAATATCTTTCAATCCACCACCTTCATCTAGAGGTATTTTATCAAAAGACAAAAATATTAATGCAAAAAAAGTAGCACATAGACTATAAAACAAACAATAATTTTTTTTAGCTCCGGCAGATGCCCACGCCATTATTAGAGCTGGATTTGCTAACCATGAAAAACCTGCTCCTCCAAAAAGCACACCAAACATTCCGAACATTAATGCAACCAGAGAAGAAGTTACTCCTATATTTGTATAAAAACAAGGTAGAAACAAAGATATTATATACAATGATATGCTCAGCAATACTAATTTTCTATCAACCGGTTCTACCGATCTTGAATTTTGATTATATCCTTTCATTTTCTTCTTCTCCTCTGTTTTCTGTTATAGTTTCTAATATTTCTACTTTTTGTCGATTTACATTTCCAACAACCATTACTATTATACTTCCAATCCATAACCAATAACCTATTCCAATACCTGATATTGAAGAAGTTCCTCCTCCTTCATTAGTAATTATTCTGTCAAAAAGTAAAAATATTAGTCCGAAAACCATAGCCAGAATACTAGGATATACTGACATATTCGATTTCATCTTTGCAGTAAACCAAGCAGTTATCAGAAATGGGTTTGCCAACCATGAAAATGCTGCTCCTCCAGTCAGACAAGCAAGCCAACCTAAAGCAAAAGATAAAATACCTGAAACCCAGTTTCCGTTGGCTTTGTAAGCACTAAAAAACAATGATACTATAAAAAGAGAAATACTTATTCTCAGGAAATATTTGTTGATAGGCTCAAATTCAGTAGATTTTCTGTGTTCTTTATTCATAATTTGTTTCAATTTTTTTAGTAACTCGAGAAGCAAAATAATTAAATCTGAATAAACTAACTATTTTAAGAACGATAAAAGATTGCTATTTGTTCCAATAATATTTTGCGGTTTCATTTTTTCTGCATAAGTTTATATCATGTTCAACAATATGAACGACAGGGGTGCCTTTTTATAGGCTGAGATTATACCCTTGAACCTGATCCGGTTAGCACCGGCGAAGGAAGTTGTTCCCGACTCCCTCATAGGCTCGCCCTGTCATATTTACTTATGTATATTTATCTTAACGAAAAACAAATTGAATTAGACGACAACATCAGTGTATCCGGTTTGCTGGAAAAGCAAAACATAACGAACACTGCCGGAATGGCTATTGCCTTAAACGGAAAAGTTGTCAGAAAAGCAAATTGGGATGCCACCATTCTATCTGATGGTGACAAGATTCTTATCATCTCTGCCGGTCAGGGCGGATAATTCTGTTTTATCAATAAAATGTTGTAATCGAAATGCAAAATAATAACATTCCACAGCAGGATAACGTTACTACAGGCGCTATCCCCGGATCAAAAAAGATTTATGTGCCGGGTAAAATCCATGATATTCAAGTAGCTATGAGAGAGATTGAACTGTCTGATACTGTAGATTCTAAAGGACAAGTTGAAGAAAATCCTCCTCTAACTGTATATGATACCTCAGGACCTTATACAGACGAAAACTTTAAAATTGACCTAAGAAAAGGTTTACCTAGAATTAGAGAAACATGGATTGAAGAAAGAAACGATACTGAAAAACTGCCTTTCTTATCTTCAGAATACGGCAGAGAAAGACATGCTGATAAATCTTTAGATGAATTAAGATTTGAGCATGTGAATACTCAACCAAGAAAAGCAGCAACGGATAAAGAAGTGACTCAAATGTATTATGCAAAACAAGGCATAATAACTCCTGAAATGGAATATGTTGCTATAAGAGAAAATCAAAAACTTCAAGAAGCTAATGCTAAATATAAAAGACATGCAGGTGAAGCTTTTGGCTATGAAATACCGGAAGAAATTACTCCTGAGTTTGTTAGAGATGAGATTGCAGCAGGAAGGGCAATTATCCCTGCAAATATCAATCACCCAGAAGCAGAACCAATGATTATTGGTAGAAAATTCCTTGTAAAAATAAATGCTAATATCGGGAACTCTCCTGTTACTTCAAGTATTCATGAAGAAGTAGAAAAAGCTGTGTGGGCATTCAGATGGGGTGCTGATACAATTATGGATCTATCTACAGGTGATAATATCCACGAAACACGTGAATGGATTATCAGGAATTCTCCGGTTCCTGTAGGAACTGTGCCTCTTTACCAAGCTCTAGAAAAAGTAAAAGGTAAAGCTGAAGATTTGTCGTGGGAAATCTATAAAGATACTTTGATTGAACAATGCGAGCAAGGCGTAGATTACTTTACTATTCACGCAGGTCTTCTTTGGAGATATGTCCCAATGACTGCTAGACGCTTGACAGGTATTGTATCCCGCGGTGGTTCTATCATGGCAAAATGGTGTATCTCTCACCACAAAGAGAACTTCCTTTATACTCATTTTAGTGAAATATGTGATATCCTAGCAGCTTATGATGTTGGTGTTTCTTTAGGTGATGGTCTTCGTCCAGGATGTATAGCAGATGCAAATGATAAAGCTCAGCTATCAGAATTGCATACATTAGGTGAGCTTACAAAAATAGCTTGGAGCAAAAATGTTCAGGTGCTTATTGAAGGTCCGGGACATGTGCCAATGCAAAAAATCAAAGAAAATATGGATGAGCAAATAGAACATTGCTTTGACGCACCGTTCTATACATTAGGCCCTCTAGTAACAGATATTGCACCGGGATATGATCACATAACCTCTGCAATTGGCGGCACTATGATAGGTTGGTACGGCACTGCAATGTTATGCTATGTAACTCCCAAAGAACATTTAGGTTTACCTGATAGAGATGATGTAAAAACAGGCGTAATTACTTATAAATTAGCAGCTCATGCTGCGGATATTGCAAAAGGACATCCGGCAGCTCAGCTAAGAGATTATGCAATGAGTAAAGCGCGCTTTGAATTCAGATGGAAAGATCAGTTCCATATCTCTTTAGATCCTGAAACTGCTCTCAAATTCCATGACCGAACTTTACCAGATGAAGGACATAAATCATCACACTTCTGCTCTATGTGCGGTGAACATTTCTGTTCAATGAAGTCCAGTCAGGAAGTGAGAGAATTAGCAGAGAAAATGGCAGAGAAATCTCAAGAGTTTTTGGATCAAGGTGGCGAGATATATAAGTAGAGTTTATACAGCCGTGGGGTTAACCCCACGGCTGTATCATGCCGACGGCTAAAGCCATAGGTTGCAATTACTTATAAGTGCAACCGCATGCTTTAGCTTGCGGCTAGTAGGTAAGATTTTATTTAAAAAACTAGAATTAATTTGACTTATGCATCAACCTTGGGGTTAACCCCAAGGTGGTATTTCATCACCAACAAATATTTTACTATGCTAATAATCTTTACAAATAAAGAATCATTCTCCGGCGAAACAGAGATTATCAATAATCTGTTTCGGAGAGGACTAAATAGACTCCATCTAAAAAAAGATCTTAGCAGAGAGCAAATGATCGATTTTCTGAATGGAATTGATTCTTTATATCATCCTAGAATAGTGTTGCATGATTTTTATACTTTGTGTGATGTGTTTGACTTAGCAGGTGTAAATCTTAATCAGAGAAACTTTAATTTGGTGCTAAACTATAATATAGTTTCTTTTTCCAGCCACTCCCTGCTTGAAATTGAGTTCTTAAAGTATGACTTAGAATATTGTTTTTTGAGTCCAATTTTTGATTCAATTTCAAAAGTAGGTTACCATAGCAATTTTGATTTAGATGTCATTGCAGATCTATTAAAACGATTGGAAAAGAAAATTGTCGCTCTTGGTGGCATTAATGCATCGAATGCAAAGCAGTGTCTAAAAGCCGGTTTTAGTGGTGTTGCAGTGCTTGGATGTCTTTGGAATGACTTTAAATCAGGTAATGTGGACAAAGGATATAATACTTTTGAGGAGTTGCAGCAAATATGCAAAGACCATTGATTTTATCTATAGCAGGACATGATCCTTCTGCAGGTGCAGGTATCTCGGCTGATATAAAAACGGTTGAGATGCATGGCGTGTATTGTATGAGCTGCGTAACTGCAATTACTGTTCAGACAGAATCAGAATTTGATTCGAGCAATTTTATATCTATAGATTTGCTTGTGCAGCAAATTAGAATCTTACTGGAAAAATATAAATTTTCAGCTATTAAAATTGGACTTATTGAATCCTTGAATACACTTGATCGAGTAGTTTCTTTTATTAGAGAATACGATAAAAATGTATTTATTATATGGGATCCGATACTGAAAGCAAGTACAGGGTTTGAGTTCCATAACTCAATAGATAGAAATATATTATCTAGTGTGCTAAATAATATAAATTTGATTACACCTAATATACCTGAGGCAGAGCTGATTTTCCCTGAAGATGATTATAATCAGTATAATTCTTCAGTCTTATTGAAAGGTGGTCACTCTGAAAATGATGTTTGTACTGATATTTTATATTATCAAGGCAAAGAATTTTGCTTTGAAAGCACAAAACTGCCATATACAAAACACGGAACCGGTTGCATTCTTTCCTCAGCTGTTGCTTCTAATTTTGCATTAGGACATAGTTTAGAGGAGGCTTGCAAGCTTGCAAAAGATTATATAAATAAAGCTTTATCTAGTAACACAGGACTACTGGCTTACCATGGATAAAAAATATTCTAAAAAACAATTTGCGTTGCAGTTTATAACGCATACTCATCCCGAAAAATCTCCTGCTCAGCTAACTGAAGCAGTTTGCAGAGGTGGATGCAGATGGGTGCAGCTTAGAATGAAAAATGCAGAAGAATCTGAAGTAATAAAAAATGCTAAAGAAGTGAAAGCTATTTGTGATGATTACGATGCTATTTTAATTATTGATGATCATGTTCAAATCGCAAAAGAAGTTGGAGCTTCAGGTGTGCACTTAGGCAAAAGTGATATGTGTCCCGCTGAAGCTAGAAAAATATTAGGAAATGATTATATAATTGGTGGAACTGCCAATACTTTAGAAGATATAAATGAGTTAGTTTCTAAAGGAGTGGACTATGTTGGATTAGGGCCATTTAGATTTACTACTACAAAAGAAAAACTCAGTCCGGTACTCGGATTGCAGGGCTATAAAGATATAACTGAGAATTTAAAATCACCTATAGATATTGTAGCTATCGGAGGTATAAAAGATGAAGACTGCTTTGCAATTTTGCAAAACGGAGCTGCGGGTGTAGCTATTTCAGGTGCTATAATTAATGCCAAAGACAGCATAGAAGCAACTAAAAAGTTTATTTATGAAATAGGTTGAAAAATGCAAAAACTTAAAATAGCAGATAAGGAATTTTCTTCACGCCTATTTACAGGAACAGGAAAATTTGCATCAAATGAACTCATGGAAAAAGCAATAGTTGAATCTGAATCAGAATTAGTTACTGTTGCTTTAAAAAGAGTTGACTTGGAAGATAAAAATGATGATATACTAAAACATTTATCTCATAAGCGTATAAATTTATTGCCAAATACAAGTGGAGTCAGAACTGCTCAGGAAGCAATTTTTGCTGCAGAACTCGCTCGCGAGGCATTAGGTACAAACTGGTTAAAGTTAGAGATACATCCTGATCCAAGATATTTATTGCCGGATCCGATTGAAACTTTGAAAGCAACTGAAGAGCTTGTTAAATCCGGGTTTATTGTTATGCCTTACATTCAAGCTGATCCTGTGCTATGTAAAAGACTGGAAGATGTCGGAGCTGCATGCGTAATGCCTTTGGGATCACCAATTGGCAGTAATAAAGGCCTAAAAACAATTAGCTTTTTAGAAATTATTATTGAGCAAAGTAATGTTCCTGTTGTAATAGATGCCGGAATTGGTGCTCCGTCTCATGCTGCTCACGCAATGGAAATAGGAGCGGATGCAGTGCTTGTAAACACAGCAATCGCAGTAGCACAGGATCCGATTGCAATGGGCAGAGCATTTAAAATGGCAGTGGAAGCGGGAAGAATGGCTTATGAAGCAAAACTTGCCGGAATAGTTGATATTGCAGAAGCCAGTAGTCCAATGACTTCATTTTTATACTAAAAAAGAAGATTTTGATATGAAACAGGAAACTTTTTCTGATATAATCAAAAAATATGATAGAAAAGATATAGAAAATCAGATTTATTCTAAAACTGAAGCAGATGTTATTGCAGCTTTAAACAAAGATCGCAGAGACTTAAGCGACTTTATGGCACTTATTTCACCTGCTGCTGAAAAATATCTTGAGCAGATGGCAAATGAAAGCCATAAGCTAACCCGAAAACGCTTTGGGAATACAGTTCAGCTCTATTTGCCTTTATATTTATCTAATTACTGCGAAAATCAATGTGTTTATTGCGGATTTAATGCAGCAAATCATATTAAACGTAAAGTTTTAGATAAATTAGAAATTGATGCTGAAATAGATGCAATTAAGCATTTCGGATTTGAACATATACTGCTTGTTACAGGGGAATCTAACTATCATGCTGGAGTTGACTATCTTGCTGATGCCATAAGACAAATTAAAGAAGACTTCGCCCAGGTAACAATTGAAGTGCAGCCTTTGGATACTGATGGATATAGCAAACTCAAAGAAGCTGGATTGCATGGCTGTTATATCTATCAGGAAACATATAACCAAGAGACATACAATAACTACCATCTGAAAGGTAAAAAAGCAGATTATTCTTATCGCTTAGAAACTCCGGACAGATTGGGGCAGGCTGGTGTTTATAAAATAGGTTTGGGATGTTTACTGGGATTGGAAGATTGGCGTATAGACTCTTTTTACACTGCTCTTCATCTCAAATACCTTGAAAAAAAATACTGGAAATCTAAGTACTGTCTTTCATTCCCAAGATTGAGACCACACGTTGGAAGCTTCCAACCTAACTATCCAATAACAGATGCACAGCTTGTTCAGCTTATATGTGCATACAGAATATTAGATGAAGAGGTGGAATTGTCTATTTCTGTTAGAGAATCTGCAAAATTCAGAGATAATATCTACAAGTTGGGGATTACATCTATGAGTGCCGGCTCAAAAACAGAACCGGGAGGATACGCGATAAACTCTCACGCACTGGAACAATTCGAAGTCCATGACGGCAGAACTCCTCAAGAAATACAATCTATGCTTAAACAAAATAATTATGAAGCTGTCTGGAAAGATTGGGATCCATATATGGGGTAGGGAGTGTCTATCTCATAAGTCAAAGTACAACTATATTGCCGCAACTACCCCGCCCTTCGGGCACACATAGAAAAAATGGAATAATACAGGTGATTTGAAATAAATTCCGTAGAGACAATTCATGAATTGTCTCTACAAATGAATAAAATAATGACTAAACAAGTCATCTTCATTCACAAAATTCTCATAAGGTGTAGATCGCCAAAGCAAGAGTTTATACTTAATATAGGTTAAGTAAAGTAGGGTGTTAGATACCACAAACATCAGTATTAAAGCTCAAATTTATACTTATGAATATCTAATTAACAAAAACAGCCCGATATTTCAAAGAATACCGGGCTGTTTTTACATCTATATCAAAGTAATTTTTACTTGTCTAAGAAATCATTCCATCTTCTTTCAGGGCGGTTTTTCCAAGCACCTTTATGGTAGCTGTAACCTGAAATAAGAGGCATAGCAAGTGTTGCTTCGCTATATACCATTTGTTCGTAAGTAGTTTCTACTTTACCCCAAGAAGAAGCTTCTTTAAGAGTAGAACCTGATAATGCACCGTCTCTTTCGTCAGCAACAGTGATTTGTACCGCATATTTGTGCATATCAACTTCTGCTTCTAAGATTTCACCGGCAACAACGATAGCCTGAACAAAGTTTTTAGGACGGGGCATATCTTTAATATAAACATCCTCTTCCAAAAACTCTGATATTCCATTTTCCCATTCTAAAGAGTCATGCTTTAAGTAACTTTCGTGCGATGAATTAGAAAATATTTTCAGATACTTCTTTCCATTCAGATTATCAAAGATCTCATTAATCTCTTTTTTCGTAACAAAGGGATCATTATCTCCTAACATTAGTAGTGTTGGCACTTTTATATCTTTTGCATAGTCATAGCAGTTATGATCCCATCCGTTAAATCCATTTTGTAAACTTCCCCAAAAGAGTAATATCCTGGCAAAAGGGAAGCTGGGTATATTCATAAACTGAAATCTTGATACTACAGTTTCATATAATGATCCGAATGGACATTCAAGTAATATTGCCTTTGGCTTTATTTTGTGTTTACTAATGGCTCTCATAATAGCCACTGATCCCATAGAGCATCCATAAAGATATAACGGTTCGTCTTTATTGAAATATTGGAATATATCAGCAACCTGATCAGCTTCGCCATAACCAAGCTCGACAGAATTTCCCTTAGAACCACCTCCACCTTTGAAATCGGCTAATATAACTTTATAACCTAAATCATAAAAATATTCTGCTCTATCTAGCATGGAATCTTTGGAAGCAACATAACCATGGAATATAAGAACAGTACCTGCATTTTTCTTTTCAGGATGATCTGAAATCCAGCATTCTATTTCATCATTGCAGATCTTCTTTGTTTTGTAGGGGAAGCTTGGAATGATAGTATTTTTGGGTCTGGGAATATCTGCTCCGAGCAGGAGCATTTTTGTGATAGTCAGTACATCTTCCGGTATTTCTATCTGACTAGTGTTGGTTGAATCAGAGTAGTGCATAAATTTATATGCGTGATTGAAGCTTATTATGTTCAATAAAATGAAACCTAAAAGGCACGCATATAATAAAATTTTATATCTTTTCTTTTTCATCTCTTTTGCTACTTTAAAGGAATATAAAATCAGTTAACAAAATTAGGTCAATATTTATATTTTACTATCAGTTACTGCCAAATATGATTTATCTTAACTAATAGTTGCAAAATGCAAGTCGTGAATATCAATATAGAAATTATTTTCATCAAATATAAAACTTTGAAAATAAACAAATTGGGCTTACACGCCAAATACAAAACCTATTGCCAATCCATGTTTACTATTGAAGTACTTTTAGAATTATCAGATTCAAAAAATTAGGTCATAGCAAATATTTGTACTTAAGAATTTTAAATTGAATTACATCCCTAATATCTTAAACTGCACTCGTCTATTTTGCTTTTTACCTGCTTCTGTATCGTTGCCAGCTACTGGCTTTTTTTCGCCATAACCTTTTACTTTGAGTCTATTTTTATTAATACCTTTTTCTACCAAATAGTTATAGACAGCGTTTGCTCTCTCTTCAGAAAGAATTAGGTTGGAATTATCGTCACCAACACTATCCGTATGACCTTCTATAACTATTTTTAATTTAGGATTCTTCTTCAATAAATCACTTATTCCATCCAGTTCTGCAAAAGAGTCTTCAAGTAAATCAAACTTTGCAGTCTCAAAGAAAATGTTATTCATACGGATTGTCTGACCTTTTTCTATAGGAACTAATTCCAAATCTCTGGAGATTTCGCTATATTGATAGGAATCACGTAAATCTATAAACTGATTTACGGCAATGTATCCTTCTGCCTCAGCTAAAAACGCATATTTCTTGCCACGTGGCAGTACGATTTTATAGTCTCCTGAAATTTGGTTAGACCTAGCCTGACCAAGCTCTTTTCCACTAGGCAACTCCTGATATACAATTTTTGCGGATATTGGTTTTCCGGTTTTGGCATCATGTACTTTTCCGGCTACTAAAGTAACCGTTTTTGGTTTTAATGCTTCGGGTAGTTTAATCTTGAATATATCTTCTTTGCCTAAAGACTGATATGAAGAGACAAAATAAGCATATTCGCCTGATGCAGGAATAGTAAAAAAGCTATCCCAACCACTTGTGTTAATTACCGGACCAAGGTTTACAGGTTTTGACCAGTTTTGCCAAGTATCATCAAGTCGTCGGGTCATAAATATATCATTCATCCCATAACCGGGGTGACCTGCAGATGCAAAATACAATGTTTCATTATCTGAAGCTAGAAATGGGGTGTCTTCTTTGGCTGCTGTATTTAGCATATCTCCCAAATTTTTGGGCTCTGACCATATCCCATCGCTTTGCAAAAAACTTACATACAAGTCTGTATTTCCTCTCGAATCATCTCTTTGGATGCTAAGAATCAAAGTTTTACCATCAGCTCCCATCGAAAATGAGGCATACTCATATCTATTATAATAATTTTTAATATCTAATGCTTCAGGGTAACTCCACTTCTCCCCTTCCAGATACGACTTTGAGAATCCCGAAGTAAGAGTGCCATCGGGTCTATATCTATTCAATAGATAAAGGGATTTTCCATCTGTACCGGCTGATATGGGAGAGTTTGGATCCAGATTATTGATTGGTTTCCCTATGTTTTTAGCCTTAGTAAACGCACCATTACTGTCTAATTCTGAATACCAGATATCCTGAGACTTCTTTACTACATCTTTTTCCATATTTTCAGGATGACCTTTTCGTGAGAAGTAAAGAGTCTGACCATCCGGAGAGATTACAACTGTTACTTCTGAATATTTTGAATTTATATTTTCACCCAGATTTTGAGGATATTCAGGGAACTCGATATCCTTCGGCAAATTTATATCTACAAAGTAGTTTTCATCCTCATCTGATATACCAATGGCATCTATTTGGGCATGCTGATAATTTGAATACTTATAGTTATTAAGATATAACTTCAAGTACTTTGTCTGGAAACCGGAAGGAGTTATAGCGAGCCGAAACATCTGACCTTCTTCTGAAAGTGGCATTGGGTTGCCATTTTGATAAACTATCTCTGCTCTGGTTTTATCCTCATTCAGAATCTCTATCTTAAAGATTGATCCCGGAAAAAAACTCTCATTTACAAAGATTGTTCTTGCAACTATGGCGGTGTCAAATGAAACAATAATCCACTGCAATGACTTATTTAGCGTTTTTGCAGGAATAGTCCATGCACATTCACTAAATCCAAAATCAGAGCAGATATTAGGTTCGCCCAATACTTGCTCCGGGCCACTTTGCCTACCTGTAGAATTTGCTGACACTGCCACCACACTTTTAGCCCAGTGGACAGTTGCATTAGATTCTAACTGCAAGCAGAGTATAAATAATAATATAAAGTATTTCATTTCTTTTATCGTTGCTTATTCTAATATTTAAATGTAAAGATAGCGTCTTTATTGCACATATCAAATAAAAAACCAATACTAAGCTTTTTGCTTCTTCTTATTAGTAAATAAAGATTTGTCATAAATTTTGTTATTTTTGTAGTAATATATGCAATTCAACAGGAAATAAGATGTATAACAACAACCCAATTGGTGTATTTGATTCAGGAGTTGGTGGGTTAAGCGTTTTAAAACAGTTAGTACGCTTTTTACCCTATGAAAGTTATGTTTATCTTGGTGACACCGCTCGCGTACCATACGGAAATAAATCTGACGACACAGTTAAACACTATTCTAAAGAATGTGCGGAATTCCTTATTTCAAAGAAAGTTAAACTAATTGTGGTTGCCTGCAACACTGCTTCCTCTATTGCATTAGATACTGTCCGTCAAGTAGCAGGAGATATTCCTGTAATCGGAATGATTGAACCTGCGGCAGGAGCTGCACTTAGAGCCAGTAAATCCGGCAAAATCGGAGTAATAGGAACCCGAGCCACTGTAAATAGTAAAGCTTATACAAATAAGATTATGGAACTTGCGGGAGCAAATAAAATTACTGTAATGTCTCAGCCATGTCCGCTTTTTGTTCCTATTGTAGAAGAAGGACTTATCGACCATCCAGCGAGCAGAATGATTGCTGAGGAATACCTATCTGAGCTAAAGAAACTTGATATAGACACTTTAGTTTTAGGTTGCACTCACTATCCTCTTCTGTCAAGAATGATTGGCGAAATACTAAACGGAATTCCACTAATTGACTCTGGCGAGCATGCTGCAGTAACAGCTCTGAGACTGCTTGCAGAAAGAAAGATGTTAATAGAAGAAAGAGACGAGTTCGTGATGAAACCAAAAATCGATTTCTTTGTAACAGACGTGCCAAATTTATTTTTCGAGCAGGCTCAGCTATTTTTAGGGTTTAATGTAGATTCTCCTAAAAAAATTCAGTTAGGCTTATGCTAAAACGTTTCTTAATCATATTGCCATTACTTTTAATATCTGCTATTTCCTGTAAAGATGGAGCGTACCGCGAGCAGATAGTATCAAAAATATTTGAAAATCCACACAAAATTGAGTTTTACGTAGAGCGACACACAAAATATACTGCTCCATTCAAAGAAAGATATTTTACAACAGAGCAAAAAAAGAAAGCCATCTTAGAACCTCTGAGAAAGACGCTTGAGGAGTATTTCACCGGACAGCAAGAAAAGATATGTGAAAAAGAAGTATATCGCTACACAAACTACTACGGTATGAAAAACAACTATATTATTGGGTATTACTCGGGCACTAATCCGGATTTATTTATTCGTATAGAATGGATCAGGAATTTGTCAAATTATCAGTTATTTGACATTCAGGTAGTGTCGGTAGTAGTCTGTGATAGTTTGAGCGATTAGTAGAAAGTGGGAAATTGATAGCTAAAGCAATTGAATCTTAGATGTATTACGGTTCTTTACATATTTACACCTACCCAAATCTATTCTAAAACCAACGCAAAATATCTTTTAGATTACTTTACAATTGAGTAAGTTTGTAGATAGATAAATTACATTTTCCATATCCTTATATTTTGGAGATATAAAATGGCTGAAAAAAGTTTTTACCTAAACAAGGACTCCATGGTAGAGCATTTCGACATCACAAAACATGATGTAACAGGAATTGTAGAAGCTATGGGTAAGATGGCTTATTCCGCTCGCGATTTGAGCCGTGCAGCTTCAATTTTCAACATGATGCTTGAAGATAATGAATGTACTACTTATCTTACTTTGGCAGGCTCTCTGATTAGTGCCGGCTTGCGTAAAGTCATTGTTGACATGGTTAAAAACAACATGATCGATGCCATAGTATCAACTGGTGCTAATATCGTTGATCAGGACTTTTTTGAAGCTTTGGGCTACCGCCACTACCAAGGTACAAAATTTGTAGATGACAATGAACTACGTGATTTGATGATAGATAGAATTTACGATACATATATTGACGAAGATGAACTGAGAGTTTGCGACATGACTATAGCTGAAATAGCTAATTCATTAGAAACTCGCCCTTACTCTTCTCGTGAATTTATAAGAGAAATGGGTAAGTACCTTGTAGATAATAACAAGGGCGAAGGCTCTATCGTGCGCACTTGTTACGAAAAAGGTATTCCTATCTTTGTCCCTGCGTTTTCTGACTGCTCTGCTGGATTCGGCTTGGTGCATCACCAATTCCATGCAAAAGATGGTAAAATGCTGACAATTGATTCTGCTAAGGACTTTTTAGAAATTACAAAAACTAAAATAGAAGCTGGCGGAAGTGGTATATATATGATTGGTGGCGGCGTTCCTAAGAACTTTGTTCAGGATATTGTCGTAGCAGCTGAGATTTTAGAAAAAGATGTGGATATGCACAAATATGCTGTCCAAATTACGGTTGCCGACGAAAGAGACGGTGCTCTATCCGGTTCTACTTTAAAAGAAGCTTCTTCTTGGGGCAAAGTTGAAACAACTTATGAGCAAATGGTATATAGCGAAGCTACTCTTGCTATGCCTCTTATTTCTGGTTACGGCTACCACAAAGGTGCTTGGAAAAACCGTAAAGAAAGAAGATGGAATGATTTCTTAGATAAATAAGCAAAATCACGAAAATATATACAAACGCCCTTTGATATTTTATGTTAGAGGGCGTTTTTTGTATGATATAGAATGGATAATCTACTAAAATTGGCATTTATATTTAAGCTTCCATTTTAGTAAAAACAAAGCCGATCTGCTAAGCAGACCGGCCTTGTTTTTCTTACACGAACAGAAATAAAATTATTTCACTAATACAATCTTACCTGTCTGTGTATCTTCGCCCGCTGTGATAACATAGTAGTATGTTCCTGATTCTAGGCTTTGACCGTTATCAGATGTACCATCCCATTTAGTAGTATAGCTTCCTTGAGAAGCAAAAGTATTTTCTAATGTTTTAACTTTTCTACCAGAAATGTCAAAGATTTCAATGGTAAGATCTGCATCTGTAGTTATTATATATTCAATATTTAATACAGAATTGAATGGCGTAGGGTAACTTCTTGTAGAGATACCTGACCAGTCTGTATAATCATCACCTGCTTCAGCTTGTTTGAATAAATTTGAACCATCAAAAGTAAACAATACGTTAGAATCTGCATTTACATTCCAAAGTTTTGTTTTAGTCATACCGTTATAAGTGCATCTGAAGTAGTAGTAAAGTGGAAGCATTTCCATAGTTTCAGGAGTCTGACCTGATTCACCGAATGCATTATATATAGCATATCCGTCTCTATAGATTGCATCACCATTAAGTTGAGAGTTGCTTCCGTCAACCAAGTTAAATGATACTAAAACAGTTTGGAAGTCAACGCTTGCATCACTTGTAACATTTTGTAGTTTGCTTAGAGTATGTCCCAAATATTTTACTTTGAAGTAGTATGATAGAGGAAGCATTTCTAATGTATCGCTTGTTTTATTAGTACCGAGAGAAACATAGTTTTTGTTTGCATCACGATAGAATAACTCTTCTGCTTCTAATGGGTTGCCTGTAGAATTATTTAACGATACAGTAACTTTTTGTGTTTGGAATTCGATAGAATTATCATCTGCTGTATTTTGGAATAATTGCTGTTCGAAACCTAAATATTTAGCTTGGAAATAATAAGATAGAAGAAGCATTTCCAAAGTTTCAGTTGCAGCATCTTGAGCAACACTTACATAGTCACCATCTACATTTCTGTATGCCAGCTCTTCTGCATTTAGAGCAGAACCATCAGAATCTGTTAGGTTGATAGTCACAGGATGTGTTTGGAAGTTCACAGTTTGATTCGTTTTAACGTTTTGAACTAAAGTCTGAGTAAATCCTAAATATTTAACTTGGAAATCAAAAGCTAGAGGTAACATTTCGATAGATGCACTTGCAGCGTTAGTCGCTAAAGGAACATACGTACCATTACCATCTCTATAAATCAACTCATCAGCATTTAATGGCGTACCGTCAGAATCGGTAAGGTTTAATGTAACTTCTTCAGTTTGGAATACTAACACCGGGTTTCTGTAGAAGATACCAAGTTTAGTTTCTGTTTTGCCAAGATGTGTCATTTTAACATAAGTGTAATAACAAGAAATGTTTGTAGTAACATATCCATATTCGTTAGTAATTGCTGTGATGTATGAACCATCTCTGATTTGAGCTTCCTGGCCAGGGATAGGATTGTTTTCACTGTCAATCAACTTGACCATTACATTGTATCCACTACAGTCACCTCTTGTCCAAGGGTAATAGTCAACGTTTTCAGTAAGTTTATCACCGAGTCCATCAATATTAGAAGCTACTTCCGGACCTGAGCAATCGCCCCACCAATTATTTTTAGCATCAACGTTCGTGCTTGTTGAATAAACTCCATAGCCTATATTATTTATTATATCACAATTATGTACTGTAGCAATACTTAGGTCAGTTTCATTATAACCAACGTGTACACCTACATTATTATCTCTAATTGTGGAAGTCAATATATCCGCACTTGTTCCTGTCCCATAGTAATCTGTTACAAGAATACCTGCAGAACCCCAACCAGATTCAACACTGATGTAATCAGATATGACACAATTTTCGACAGTACCTTGTCCGCCGCCGCCAAACTCTATACCATATTGGCAGAAATCGCCTTCGCCTGAGCCGGTAAATGTACTGTTTATTACTGTTGCAATTGGATTTGAAGTTTCAATATTACCTCTAACATGAACACCAATTCGCTCAATATTTATAAATTTACAGTTATCAACTAAATTACTGTTTCCTGATAAGAACTGCACACCAAGACCCATATATTTTGCGCTTTTGATATTTTTAATTGTACAGTTTCCAACTTCTGTGTTACCTCTTGATTGGATAGCTGTTGTGATAGTTTGAGTATCTCCATCTAAAGTAACATTGTTTATTTTGAATGTTACTCCCGATGCAACATATATCCAACCTGCTGCTGTGTCGTAAAGACTTGTCGAAGTAGTAAAATCAGATTTAAGAATTGTTAAATCCTCTCCAGCACCACTGATTGTTAGATTTTTATCAATTACAATTTGACCTTCTTCGAGATATTCGCCAGCTTCTACTTCAATAACATCATTCTCGTTTGCTTCAGCAATTGCTTCTTGGATAGTTAAATAATCCAAACTTTGAGTAATATTATGAACGTGTTTACCACCATCGCAGTTGCCGTTAGCAAGCATAAACGGAATGTAATTAACATCGCCTTCAATCATTGCATCTACTTCACTTTCGATATCTGTACCAAAGTAATTACAACCTGTTGCATCTACTTCAGGAGCTGTAGAAGTAATTGCATAATCGTTATTAGTAAGCGTACAACCGCTAACTGTTACGTTACTTACATCATTAGCATCATAACCTACAGCAATACCAAGATAGTTATTATTAATTTGGCTATTTGTTATTGTTGCTTGAGTACCTGCACCAAAATATGTTGATACCAGAACACCTGCAGAAGTACTACCATCACTTGAAGCTACACCATAATTATTTGATACTGTCATATTTTCGACATTGATATGTGCACCTGCACTAATATCCAAAGCATAATCTAACCAGTCCCCTATTCCTTTCCCTGTATATGTACAATTTGTAAAGTTAGAGCCTGTGATTACATCACCAAAATAAAGTACACCAACACGACCAATATTTGCAAAGTTGCAGTCAGTAAAGTCTACATCGCCACCAAATGCGGCAATAGCAGTACCTGCATAATTTGGATATATTATATTAGCAAAATCAACATTATTAATAGTTCCATTACCTTTATGGCGAATACCTTGATAAATATTATAACCATCACCATCCACAGTAAGGTTGTTTAGATTCAACTCAACCCCATCATTGACTAACCACCAGCCACGTGCATCGCCGGAATTACCTGTATTCTGATTTGTTTTAATGATAGTTGTAGTTTTAGTCACACCCATAAATGATAGATTTTTAGCTATCACTAATTGTCCTTCTTCTTCGTAAGTACCTTCACCAATTTTGATTGTACTTCCGGCGGGAGCTAATGTTATATTATCTTGTAAATTTGTATTAATTCTTACAGAATTTGGATATCCACTAATAAGCATTTCAGCAGGAACAAAGTTAGTATAGTCAGAAAGTGCAATTACTTTGTTTCCGAAAGTGTTTTGATTCCAGATTTGTTCCCAGTTTAATTGACCGGCAATCACGCCATCCAGATTCCCGCGAGCGCTGATGTAATCGTCAATATTTGTAACACCAGAGAAATCGTTACCTGTAATAACTGCACCACCTACAGGCTTAACAATCCAACCTTGAATCGGGTCAGCACCATTCCAGCCGCGGAAACTGATTAGGTAATAATTTCTTTCACCTGTAAATGTGTTGTTTGTGATTTGTCTGTTTGCTACATCGCCTGTTTTACCAACGCCATTATTTAAGGAAATAAGAGCATTGTTAAAGATGTTATTATTGATAGAATAATGGGTGATTGGGTGTGTTAAATCCCACTCTCCAAAGTATAAAGAACCTTGATTAGCAACTGTATTAAAGAAGCAATTTGTTATTGCAAAATTGTTACCGATAACTTCGATTGTTTTATTGTTATCCATCACACCATTTTTATAGTTATCTCCAATTTTCAAACCATTGAGAGTAACATTATCAGCTAAAACAAAGATACCAGACGAACCGAAGCTATTTGAAGCAGCAGTATTGAAAGTTACAGCTGTCTGATTAGGATTTGAGCAAGGATTACCCATAGCATCTAAACCTATGATTGAAAGTGGTTTGTCTATAAATAATCCAAACTGGTAATTACCTGTGCCAAAAATATTTCTGTTGCTTGCAGAAACAGTCCCATAGTCCCCAGCTTCCACAAGAATAGTATTGCCCGGAGCAGCTGCATCGATAGCCGCTTGGATAGATAAGGCTGTATTGACATGATGTACAGAGTTGTTGTCTCTAACTACTGAGGCTGTATTTGCTAAGCGAGTATTTAGATAAGTTGCAAATCCATAAGCATCTGCAAGTGTTCCATCAATGTAATAAGTATATTCTGTAGTTGGATTATTTGCTGTTTCATAAGTCCAATTATCTATATTAATATTGGTAGAAACTAATCCAAACTCATTTTGAATGTATAATGCGTCTGTTACATTATTCGCAGCAAAATCAAAATTTACATTTGACGAAGCTCTGTTATAATAAGCTGGTTTTGAACAATATACTGCTATACCACCCCATGCGTTATTTGTGGAAGTAACGCCCGTAATATCAACATTAGTACAACCGGTCAAACTGATTGCATTTCCACTTACTGTATTAGTTGCAGTAAGATTTGTAATTGTCAAATTAGTAATTGCATGAAAATCAAAAGCGGTTTTCTTAGATGCATTAGCAGTTATATTTTCGAGAGTGATATTTGAAATATCATCAGACACTTTAAAAAGATAACTGCCACTTACGCTATTTGGAATAGCTGTAAAGTTTTTTATAATTACATCTGAAGCCCCAACTTTGATACCGTAACTTGGAGAATTTACAGCTGAAACATCAATCATACAACCTGCTTCTGAGTCACCAATTATAGTAAGTGATTTATTGATATTTAGAGTAGTAGTTTGCACAAATGTGCCTTCTAAAACTCTTAGATAATCATTAGCAGTTGCTGCATTGACTGCAGGCTGAATATTTTCGTAAGTAGTAGTTTGAGTAACGTTGACTACTTTATCATTATTATTTCTTGCTGCAATATCATCCCAATAGATGTCATAGTCATCATTGAAAGATTGACTTTCTGTTGCAAGAGAAGGATCGCCAAAGTTATACCCCTGCACAAATATATCTTTTAAATTATATTGTACATCCTCAGTCGGAAGTACTTCTGTATAGACCAAATCGCCATTGATATAATACTTATTTTGATTTTCTTCAATGCTTATACTTAAATCATACCATGTATCATAAGTAATAGCATAATTTACGTTATGCCAACCATCAGTTGAGTTCCATGCACGAAAAGTAGGATTAGCACCTGTTGTGTTTGCAAAACCTATGATTGGGTAATATAGGTAAGTTTGCCCAACTATCTGAGTAGCTCCCCAAATGTCAGATCTTCTATGTGATGAACTCCATGATGCAGGAATATAAATTTTCCCACTAATAATAGCCGGATTTGCATTAGAAACAGGTATGTTTGTTTCTATCGTTTTACCATGAGTGTTGTAAAATGCTCCATTCTGACTTCCTCTTTCAGCCGCATCTGCTGTAACTTGTATATGTAAGCGGTAATCGTTTTGGAAGGTAACCTGCTCGAACAGATTCGGAGTATATCTGTCAACACTCCATTCCGAAAGATCATTAAAATCTGAGAAATATCGCCCGCCGGCGACTGCACTAATGCTTGCTACTATAGTAAAAACTGTTAGTAACAATAAAATCTTTAGAGATTTCATCATAAGTCTCCTGATAGCTAAAAAATGATACTTGTATTGTACTGATACTCGAAATATTTCATTTTTAACATTAACCCAGATATAACTTGAGATAGTTAGTACTTAGAAGAACTAGTAGGAATTCGCATTATACCCGTTTTTAAATACATCCTAAATTAAAGTCTATTATTGCTACTTATTGAAACAATAATTACTTGATGCTATAATGTTAAGTATAACTTAGCTGATTAGATTTTAATATACAATAGCATGGAATACGTATTTTTGCTGATATCAGTGTTAATCCCTACTAGTCTACCCTTTATTAGGTGCGTATTAAATATTAAATTGGGTCTTTAATTATTTACTGCTAATCTGGGATATGAACAGTAGATTCAAATCAAAGATTCTATAAAAGCAGGCAATATGGCTTATTGCGGTATTATATGATAAAAATATTTTAGAAATGTTAGAAATCACAACATGACATTACTAGGTAGATTCTGGTATGCAGTAGTATTCTCTGTATATTTGAAATATACATAAGCATCTGAAAGTATTTTTACACATTACATCTACACTAAATTATTAATGTTTACTTGTGGAATATTAGACAAAAGAGTGAGGATAACAAATTTTGAAATTGGTATACTCAGATACTTAAGTATAGCTTCATTCCTAAGCGTGTTGGGAGTCTGTAAGTCAAATTGCATCTACTTTTAATCATATTGCTTCATGAAAATGTCTCACTTCGAAACGCTATAAATTAGTAGCTTTTGCTCTGAACCTTAAATATAGAGATAGATATTGCAGATTACGCAGATAGAGATAATGCTAATAGTATTATGTTTGAAAGTAAGTTACCTACCTACTATGTAATTTTTCCCTGATTTTTATAGTTTTTCCCAAAAATGTCATTAAATATGATGAAAACGGCTTTAAGTAGTTGAATGGCAAGGTGTTGAAATCCCTTGTTCAATAAGCGAAAACGTAATATTTTCTTATAAGAATCAGGGAACATTTGCCAAGATTCTTTAGTCATTCACAGTACTTTTGGTAACATCTAATGACAAATCCGGGTTTATGTAATATATTTTGGAAGAGTTGCTTGCCACATTGATAGCTTGAATGTGAAATATTTATCTATAACATAAAATGACTCCACAAATTAAAATTTCAATACTTTTACTATTATTCCTGTTGAATGCGATAAGAAATGCTAGTGAATGATATTGTAAGTATTGATTATGCATATGCGAGCCTATTTGATGCTATCTTTAGCTTATACGACCTAAATCACACAAACTAAATTCTTTTTGAAACCTATTTTTTAAATCAGCGTAGTGTTAATCATAGTTTATTTTATATGCCAAACGCTTTTTCCGGGGTGCTTGTCTTTTTAAAATAAACAAGAGATTCAAACATGAAACTACAGAAGTTGTTGATTGTATCATTGCTATCTTTATCTCTGATAGCAATGGAGTTAATTTGGACTCGCATTTTTTCTGCTGAGTTCTTTTACACTTTTGCATTTTTAATCATTTCTATTTCCATTTTAGGACTTGGTCTGGGCGGATTGTTGCTTAGATTAATTCCTCCTTTACGCAAACCAAAATTACTTGGTATTTATCTTATTATGACTGCACTTTTAGGTGTAGTTAGTCCTATTGCTATTTTTAAAACCGGGCTGGATTTCAATCAAGTTTTCAATAGTTGGCCAATGCTATGGAATCTGGTGGGCAATGTTTTTATACTTGCGTCTGGTTTTATTGCCGGAGGAATGGCTCTAAGCTTGATTTTTCGTGAGGATAGCGAGAAAATGGACAAATTGTATATGGCAGATCTAATAGGAGCCGGTTCGGGAGTCTTAGTCGCTGTTTTACTAATGAATACTATAGGTACACCTGCTGCTGTGGCCTATATTTCGTTACCGGTTCTTATTGCTGCCTCATTAGTTCTTAACAAGTTTTGGAAATTACTTCCGCTTGCTATTATTGTGTTTATCGCTTTTTTCTCATCTCAGATGGAAGACTATCTGACTCTGGAAAGAGCTGAGCGTGCTGAGGTGGAGTATACTCACTGGGACGCTATGGCAAAACTCAAAGTATACAATTACTCAGATGATTATAAGGGTTTGAATATCGACAACGTTGCAAATTCTCCTATGTTCAAGTTTGACGGTAACTGGAATCGCCCTGACTCACTGAAGTTCCAATTTGGTATTGATGTAAAATACCTTATTGATATGCATGAGAATTGTACTTTTCTTTCGCTCGGCGCAGGTGGTGGCAATGATGTGCTACAAGCTCTGCAGTATAGTGCTAAAGAGATTCATGCCGTAGAGGTTAATCCTTATATTAATGAATTACTCACTTCAGGTAGGTATGCGGACTTTACAGGTAATATTTATAATGACCCGAGAGTAACGGTAGTAAGTGAAGATGCCAGGTCGTATATTCGTCGTTTTGAGAATAAGTTTGATGTTATCTATTCCTTGAGCTCTAATACTTGGGCTGCTCTTAGCTCAGGTGCTTTTGCTTTAGCCGAGAATTATATATTTACTATGGAGGCCTTTCAAGACTACTGGCATGCCCTTTCGGAAGATGGCATAATGATGATGGAGCATCAACTATATATGCCTCGTCTGCTGGCAGCTTGCAAGGAAGCTTTGGAGAAGGAAGGTATAAAAAACCCAGAGAAACATATAGCCGTAATTGGTTTGCCTTCCATGAGAAGAAAAGCTCTAATCCTATCCAAAAACGAAATAAGCACCGCAATTTTGAACAATGTCTTTTATCCGGATATGAAACAATATCCTCAACATTTCCAGATGCTTTACCCGTCGTCGGACTCGCTTCCAATGAACATCTACAAGCAAATAGTAGAATACGGCTGGGAATCTGCTGCAGATACTATCAATATAGATATCAGCCCTAGCTATGATGATAGACCATTTGTTGCGCAGCTTGGCTTGATGAAAAACTTCACTTGGGATCAAGTCGGCAAAAAACTAAATACTTATGATTTACTATTACAACCTCTAAGTAAGCTGATAATGTTGATTTTGATAGGTGTGGTGCTGCTTATAATGGTACCTATAAACTTATTGCCTTATATCAAATATAGAAATGTATTTCCGTTTAGTGCATGGTTATATTATTTTATGATAGGCATGGGTTTTATGGGTGTAGAAGCTATACTTATTCAAAAATACTCTCTATTCCTTGGTGCTTCAGTGTATAGCGTTGCAACAATATTATTGTCTTTACTAATCGCCTCAGGCATAGGAGCTGCATACTCTGATAGATTCCAATTCAAGCATGTATTTTTAGCTATTGTAGGATTAATAGCCTTAGATGCTTTGGTGTATTCTAAATTAATATATATTATGGGTGATTTATCTTTAACACTACGCATGATATTAACAGTTATATTCATGGCTCCTTTAGGATTTTTCATGGGCATGCCATTTCCGAAAATGAGCAAAAAAGTGGGAAAATTTGTTGATTGGGGCTTTTCTGTAAACGGTGCGGCTTCTATGCTTGGCTCTACTTTAATGGTACTACTTTCTTTTGATGTGGGATTCAATATTTCACTACTTATAGCGTCTTTGTTTTATATAATCGCTTTTTTGTTAACAAACCGCTATAAGTGATTACATAACATCTCAACTCTATATGGTAATTAAAGAAACTGCTCCAGATTTTGGGGCAGTTTTTCTATTTTTACTTCAATCAGTCTCTCCAAGCAGGAAGTGAAAAGTAAAAAGTGCTACCATTATTTTTCTTACTTTCCACCCAGAGCTTACCCCCTGATCTCTCAATAAATTCTTTGCTCAATATAAGACCTAAGCCTGAACTGGATTCTCCATCTGTCCCTGGTCTAGATGTATTTTCAGATAATATAAACAACTTAGATTGAAGGTCTTCACTCATACCTATTCCACTATCCTTAAATGCAATAATCACCTCTTCCCCATTTTTGACTGCATTAATTTCTATATTCCCAAGAGTAGGTGTAAACTTGACAGCATTAGACAGAAGATTTCGTATAACTCCATCTATCATTTTTACATCTGCCTCCACTACATTATCACTTTGGATATGATTAATCACTTTTATTTTCTTTGATTCGATTTTAGCTCTGAGCAAAGCAATATTGTGATCTATTAATTTATCAAGAAACAGCTTATCCGGGACAACTGTTATCAGACCTCGTTGCATTCTTGACCATTCGAGCAAATTCTCTAATAACTCATATACCTTTTTGACGGAATTATCCAGCAAACTGCTCATGCCAACTAAATCCTCATTGTAAGTTTCTTTTATTTCTTCAATAAAAATCTCCGTCAGCCCTAAAACTCCTGCAAGAGGGCTTCTCAGGTCATGCGCTATTATAGAAAAGAATTTATCTTTCTCAGCATTTAACTCTGTAAGCTTAGCTTCTTTTTCTATAATTGTTTGGATAGCTATTTTTTTATTCGTAATATTTTTAGCCAGTATAAATAGTAATGGAATGAATGCTAAAAACATTAACAATAGAATAAGAATTGTTTTTCTAACGTCAGAATAAATATAAGTATTGAACTCATGATTCTCAACAACCGAGATAATACTCCACTTACCTATCATATTATGTAATGGTTTTTCCCCAATAAAATCTTCAAAATGGACTTTATTAAACTTGCTTTCTTTAGAAAAATATATATTAATATGATTACTAATTCCAAATTTATTTGATTCTGTGCAAGTGTCATGCTTATTAATACAGTCCCATATCTTAGGAAATAAATTCTCCAAATTTTGGTTTTGTTTGTCAGGATACATAAATCCCCATTCACTTTCAGAACTTGGGCCAATGAAGAAATATCCTCTATCATTTGTTACATAAATTTCTCCCATTGATTGAGAAGCGGTCTGTCGAATCTGAGATAATATAGAATCTGCGGAATAATTCATAACCAGTACTCCAAATCTATTATCATTTCTATCGAACAGTGGAGTTGCCAAACGTATCATTGGTTTTCTGGGGTTTTCTATTTTGCCATTTTCTATATTTAAATCCATAGGAGAAATGTAAATCTCATCATTCCTTAGTTGGTTTGCATTGCTAAAATAGTATCTATTTTTCTTATTCTGTAAATCAGGTTCCGGGACATTATAAAACTTATTTCCTTTTTTATTAACTCTGATAGTCTCTTTCCCATTAGTATCTAGGAATCTTACTTGTTCATATATCTGTTTAGCAGAAGCAAACATAAAAAATTTGTCTTGTACATCTACACGGAAATTGCTAATGTTTCTGTTGTATTCATCCTCAATTAAATTCCCTAAAAAGTCAACATCTGTCTCGACTTTATTAAGAGAAATAACTAATTGACTACTAATAGACTCTACTAATTCACTTTCGTGAGTTACTAATATTTGCTTTTCCTGAGTCTTATAATTATGCATAAGAATCAGGAATATTAAAATCTCAACTAGTAGAAGTAAAAATATATATTTTGCAAAGCGTCTGAAAGTAATTTTATATACATTACTATTTTTCATATTAGTCTCAATTAGTCATTGCAAGATTTTTTCAATCTATTTAAAAATTAAATACCCCTAAAGAAATAGATATATACAAACTTCAAATGTGTAATTAGTAATTGAAAATTGTATAACATCCCAAATCCTACTAAAAATACGAAGCATAGTACTAAAAAACAAACTTATAGCTTTAATAATATACCCATTACAATGATAGAGTCTATATAGAGTTACAATATTGTAAACAGCAAGACAATTACAAATATTGTGATTTTCATCCAGACGAAGCATCTTTTACTTGCTATGCTTCTTAAAAAAGACTATTTTGCTTATTAGTTGTGTTTTTATAACTAATCGTAATGATAGATATGTCAAATGCAATACAAGTCAATGAAGAATACAGCAAAGTAGGTTTTTGGAAAAAGCTAATAAGAAGCACTCAGAAAGCTGGAAAAGCAGTAATTGCTAAAGCTTTGCTACTGTATTATACACTAAATGACAGTGACACGCCAATAAAATATAAAGCTATTATATATGGTGCTTTAGGGTACTTTATTACTCCATTAGATGCAATACCGGATTTTGCTCCAGTTATTGGATATAGCGACGACCTCTCAATTATTGTTGCTACTCTTTTAGCAGTCTCCTCTTTTGTGAAAGACTCCCACAAAGAGCGAGCACAAGAGCAAATAGAAAGACTGTTTGGGTAAGTTTAAGCTCATTTCTATTTTTAGATATTGACATCAAAGTTCTCATAAATTGCCAGCTAGAAACTTCACTTATATTCTTCCCCACGCAATTTGTATATTTGTTTTTCGTATCTAAGTAGAAATTCTATTGAGCGTGAAATGGGTGATTTTAAATTACATTCTAAATATAAACCTTCAGGCGATCAGCCTACTGCAATTAAAGAGTTGACGGAAGCTATTGAAAGAGGTGATAAGCATCAGGTTTTACTTGGAGTAACAGGCTCCGGTAAAACTTTTACTATCTCCAATCTTATTGAAAAAACGCAAAGACCAACCTTGGTTATTTCTCCGAATAAAACTCTTGCGGCTCAGCTGTTTGGTGAGCTTAAAGCATTTTTCCCTGAGAACTCCGTTGAATATTTTATTTCTTACTATGACTATTACCAACCTGAAGCTTACATTGTAACTTCTGATACTTATATTGAAAAAGACTTTTCTATAAATGACGAGATTGACAGACTCAGGCTTAGGGCGACATCTGCTTTGGTAGAAGACAGGCGTGATGTGATAGTAGTTGCTTCTGTAAGTGCTATATATTCTATAGGTAGAAAGCAGGATTTTGTAGAGCAGCTCTATCATGTATATGTTGGCAAAAAAGTAGATCGCCAGCAAATATTATATAAACTTACAGATTTACACTACACTCGTAACGACTTTGAATTTAAGCGTGGGACTTTTCGTGTGCGTGGTGATGTTATTGATATTATTCCGGCTTACGAAAACCAGCTTGGTATCCGAATAGAGCTGTTCGGTGATGAGATTGACAAGGTTTCTTATATTGATGCTCTAACCGGCAAAGTAGTACAAAATCTACAAGGAACAAAGATATTCCCTGCAAAGCTGTTTGTTACAGGCGATACGCAGCTAAAAACTGCTATGCAACTAATAAAAGACGAACTTTACGACAGACTTAAAGAGCTTCGCAGTCAAGATAAGTTAGTAGAAGCTCAGCGTTTAGAGCAACGCACTCTTTTTGATTTGGAGATGATGAAAGAAGTCGGCTATTGCTCCGGTATAGAAAATTACTCTATGCACGTTTCGGGACGAGATTTTGGTGAGCGGCCTCACTGCTTATTCGACTTCTTTCCTGACGACTATTTGCTTGTCATTGACGAAAGCCATGTAACTTTGCCACAACTTAGAGCAATGTACAATGGCGACCGTAAACGCAAAATGAATCTTGTAGAACACGGGTTTCGTCTGCCTTCGGCAATAGAAAACAGACCTCTCAAGTTTGAAGAATTTGAGTCATTAGTGAATCAAGCAGTTTACGTAAGTGCCACTCCCGGCCCTTATGAGCTCGAAAAATCAGATGGTGTTGTAGTTGAGCAGGTGATACGTCCGACAGGTTTGCTTGATCCTGAGATAGATGTAAGACCAATTGCAAACCAAATAGACAATCTACTATTTGAAATTCGTAAACGACAGGAAAAAGGCGAAAGAGTATTAGTTACTACACTTACCAAAAGAATGGCAGAAGATCTGACGGATTACCTGAGCAATCTTGATGTCAAAATTGCATACATTCACTCTGACATTGATACTCTGGCACGAGTTGAAATAATCCGAGATTTACGTCTTGGTGAGTTTGAAGTGTTAGTTGGTGTAAACTTACTAAGGGAAGGCTTAGATTTACCTGAGGTATCACTTGTGGCAGTTTTAGATGCAGATAAAGAAGGTTTCCTACGCTCTGAAACTTCATTGCTTCAGATTGCCGGCAGGACAGCGCGTAATGTAAAAGGAAGAGTTATTCTGTATGCTGACAGAGTTACCAAATCAATGAAAGCGCTAATAGATGAAACGAACCGACGTCGAAAACTGCAAACTGAATACAATGAAGCACACGGAATAAATCCGGTAACAATATTTAAGTCTTTAGAAGAAATTATAAGTTCTACTTCTGTAGCCGATATGCGAAAAGACAGCAACAAGAGAGATATGGCTTACGGAGTAAATAAATCTAAAGAAATAAAAGTTGCTGATCCTTTAGCGGAATACATGAGTAAAGAGCAACGCAAAGAACTAGTAGAACAGATGTTTGTAGAAATGAAAAAAGCTGCAAAAGACTTAGACTTTGAACGAGCTGCTGAGCTTCGCGACGAAATCCAGAGACAGCAGGATATGATTGAAAAACAGTAAAATATTCCTGTCTATGAGTAATTAGGTCATCTTTAGTTCTCATTATGAAATAAAATCTATTATGTGTCTATTTCTATTTGAGCAATATTGATTATTGTTTTTGATTTAGTAGTAGTAAGCTTAGCATGTTTAACAATAGTTGAAATCAAATACGTCATTATAATTAAGATATGAATTCAATCCTCTAATTCGATTTTGTAAAGTGCAGATTATGAGTTGTTTTGAACAAATTAACTATAGTATCGAAATTTGCAAACTAAAACAATTACTAGGGCGAAGTATTGAATACTCATATTTTAAATTTGAACATCTGTTTTTTTTCAACTAAAGAGGCAATCATATGCAATACCATATATCAAAAAAATTGACTTTAGATTTCGAGCAAGCTACTAATTTGGTTAAAGATGCTCTAAAGAAAGAAGGATTTGGAGTACTTTCTGAGATAAATATTAATGATATCTTTAAAGAAAAACTAAATAAAGATATTCACAGATATAGAATACTAGGAGCATGTAATCCTCATTTTGCTTATAAAGCAGTCATGGAAGAAGACAAAATTGGAACAATGTTGCCCTGCAATGTAATAATTCAAGAATTGGATAATGATACGGTCGAAATTTCTGCAGTAAACTCTGTGGCTTCTATGCTTGCAATTGAAAACAAAAACATAGAAAAAATTGCGAGTGAAATTAAAGAGAAATTAGAAGCCGTAATATCTTCTTTATAGTAATCTAACTCCTTGCTTTTATTACTGTAAATGTATTAGTTAATAACTTGCTTGAATGTTCACATTATTAAACATAAAAGGCACTAAACTGTAATTAGTGCCTTTTATGTTATATCTATTTCTTAAATTTTATAGAAATTTTCTGACTTATCTTCTTGTCTTCGCTTTCTTTACTATGTGATCTATTTCTTCCTGTGCCTCTTCTAAAGCATCCTCAGGGCTTTTCTTTGCATATAAGACTTGTTCGATAGCTTGCTCTAAAATAGCTTCCATTTTGAGCCATTTGGGATGCACGGGTGTCATATTTGCATATTTAAGCTGCTCAGCGAACACCTGTCTGTAAGCTTGAGTTTTATAGTATTCGTCGTTAAAATATTCTTTATCACATGGAAAACCTGCTTCTGGTATCATTTTGCAAAATTCTATTGCGTTTTCACCAGAAGTAAGGAATTTTGCAAATTGGACTGCCAATGGATTTTCGCTCTTATCATTTATCGCTATATACTCACCACCTGCAAAACTCATTCCCGGCACTAAATCGCCACCTGCAGTTGCTTTCACGCTTGGCATCATTGCTACTCCAAATCTCATGGTTGGGTTTTCTTTTTTTATCTTATTTAAAAGCCATGCTCCGGAAAACCAGAAACCAACTTTACCCTGAGCAAACATTGCATCTAATTGCTTCTGAGTTTCCTGCACACCAAACCCTGCAAGAGTTACATAATCATAAAAAGCTTCAATATTTTCTTTAGAATTAATAACTACATTACCTGCTACATCTAATATTCTTCCGCCATGGCTCCACATCAAAGGAATAATTTTTTTGTAGAGTCTATGCTGATCCGAGCCATTTGCCCCAAATCCATAAGCATCTTGAATATTGTTTATCTTTTCAGATGCTCGCATCAAATCCGCAATAGATTGAGGAGCTATAGTATCTAATCCTGCTCTTTCAAGTAAATCTTTATTGTAAAACATCACTCTTGTATCAGTAATCCATGGCAGTGCATACATCTTTTCATTCCACTTGCATGGAGCGAGTGTAAAGTCTATATATTTATCATAGTCTGCAAGAGTGTCTAACTCCTTCAAAACTCCTGATGATGAGAATTGAGCTACCCAGTCTGATCCTAATTCAAGTACGTCAGGAGCTGTTCCGGAGTTAAAGGCAGCCATAAGCTTAGTTTTACCATCATTCCAGCTCAGCTCAGTAACGTTTACTTTACAATCATTTTGAGATTCAAATTTGGTAATTAATTTGGAAATTGCTTCTCTTTGGTAAGGTTCGCTCCAAAAATGCCAAAAAGATATTTCTTTTTTTTGAGTAGTTTGCGGTTGTTTATCATCTTCACCACAAGAAATGATAATAAATGATGCCACAACAAGCATCAATAACATACGAAAGAGATTTTGCATATACATTTTGTCTTTAAGGTTTCACATGAAGTCAAAATAATCAAATATCTTGTGAAAATAAAATATAGTAGCATAAACATAAACCTTTTTGCTATTTAGTTTAGATTCTCAGGCAATTTAATGCAAACGAACAGAAATGTGCAAACATATTGGTTGCTCTTTAGTTTTTTTATAACTATTTTGTATTCCCATAGACGCGCATTTTACAAACTAAAATATACAAGTGCAATGGGTGACGAACAAAATTCCGCAAAAAAAAATACCAAGTATATTTTTATCACAGGTGGTGTAGTATCATCTCTTGGTAAAGGTATCGCATCAGCTTCTCTAAGCTTTCTTTTGAAACAACGAGGCTACTCTGTTACAATCATGAAACTCGATCCGTATATCAATGTGGATCCGGGAACAATGAACCCTTTCCAACATGGCGAGGTTTATGTAACGGATGACGGTGCCGAAACAGATCTTGATCTTGGTCATTACGAAAGATTTTTAAGTGAATCCTTGACCAAAGATAATAACCACACTACTGGTCAGGTGTACTACGAAGTATTGATGAAAGAAAGGCGTGGACATTACTTAGGTAAAACAGTCCAGGTTATTCCTCATATTACTAATGAAATTAAGAAAAGAATACAGACTTTTGACGGAAAGTTTGACATCGTATTGCTTGAAATTGGCGGTACTGTAGGCGATATCGAATCGCTTCCTTTTTTAGAATCTCAAAGACAGATGTGGCTTGAAAGAGGCCCTGAAAATGTATTAAATATTCATTTGACCTATATTCCTTACTTGGAATCTGCGGGTGAAATAAAAACAAAACCGACACAGCACTCTGTAAAAACTTTAATGGAATATGGTATCAGACCTGACATCTTAATGTGCCGTACTGAACACAAAGTTTATAAAGACACTCGCCAAAAAATTGCTCTATTTTGTAGTGTTAACGAAGAAGCTGTTTTTGATGTTGAAAATGCAGCACATTCTATCTATGAAGTACCTTTGATGTTCGCGAAAAAGAGAGTTGCGGAAATCGTATTACGTAAATTGCAATTACCTGAAAACGAGTTAAACATCGATACTTGGAAGAAATTTGTTAATCGCATTAAGTCTCCTAAAAATGAAGTTAAAGTTGCTCTTGTTGGTAAATATACTCAATACAGAGATTCTTATAAATCAATCTTAGAAGCCTTTATACATGCCGGTTCAATAAATAACGCCAGAGTAAATGTTGCACTAATTGATTCGGAACACATTACAGAAGAAAATGTAGCTGAAAAACTTGAAGGAGTTGAAGGTATACTAATCGGTCCCGGATTTGGTGACAGAGGCATTGAAGGTAAAATCAGTGCTATTAAATATGTCAGAGAAAATAACATTCCAATGTTTGGTATCTGCTTAGGTATGCAGTGCACTGTTATTGAATTTGCAAGAAATGTTGCAAATATTGAAGATGCACATTCAGGCGAGTTCAAAAAAGATGCTTCCTGCGTTATCGACTTAATGGATGAACAGAAAAAAGTCAAAAACAAAGGTGGCACAATGCGCCTTGGTGCTTATCCTTGTGTCGTTAAAAAAGGAACTAAAGCTTTTGATGCTTATAAATCTGAAGAAATTTCAGAAAGACACAGGCACAGATATGAATTTAATAATAATTACCGTGAAGAATTAGAAAAACACGGAATGGTATTAAGTGGTATGTCTCCTGACGGCAAACTTGTAGAGATAGTTGAATTACCTTCTCATCCATGGTTTGTTGGTGTTCAGTTTCACCCTGAATTGAAATCAAGAGCAGTGACAGGTCATCCATTGTTTATTCAATTTATAAAAGCAGTATTAAAATTACAGAAAACAAAAGAAGACTAAAACCTTCTATAAATAGACCAAAGGCAGTTATAATTTATTAGAAATTTTAACTGCCTTTTTTTATATTATAAAGTATTGGTTATTTATACAATTTTTAAACATAAAACTTAAGATTCACGGAGTTAATTATATGAAAACGCTGTTAGTTACCCTTTTAGTTGCTTTTACTTTAGGATTTTTGGGCTGTTCCTCTGCAAAACAAGAAATAAAGGAAGAGGTAGGTATTTTGCAACAGCTTGACTCAGGTCTGCAATATATCGATAGACAACTTGGTCAAGGCCCTTTCCCCGAAGATGGAGACATAGTCTTTGTACACTACACAGGAACATTAGCCGACGGGACTAAATTTGATAGCTCTTTAGATAAGGGCAAACCTCTTTCTTTTCCTTTGGGCGAAGGTAGAGTAATAAAAGGCTGGGACGAAGGAATCTCTACAATGCGTAAAGGTGGAAAACGCCAGCTTATCATTCCTTCTTATTTGGCTTACGGAGAGCGTAAAACTGGCAAGATCCCTGCAAATTCCACTCTTTACTTTGAAGTTGAATTAGTTGATATTAGGAAATAATAACATGACTATAAATAAAGTACTTTTATTTGAGCCGGAAAACGTAGATAACTTCTACCCTTTCAATGTGCTCCACCCTATTTGGGAGCTAAGATGCGGTGCTTTTAGACTATTCGAAAAGTACCGGAGACAACTGCCTGACTGCAGCTTTGCTTTCAAAGGAAGAGAAAAGCATCTAAACTCTTTTCTTCAAAGATTCGACATTACCGATTCTGGCATAGACGAGGAAAATATAATTAGTGTAAGCTCGGCGGTGCTGCCTGATAAATATTTCTGGGATAACATTGATAAAGCAGTATCAAAAGGTAAACCTTGTATTTTTTGTAAGGACTCTTACCCTTATGCAGCATATTTACCACGCACTGAAATAGAAAGAAAGGAAGAACTCACTCGAAAAGAACTTCTTTCAGATTTGAAGATAGACCTTTTTTCTTCTTATGAAAAAATTGATTTGCCTGATTTGAAAACTTTAGACTATCTGTTTCATACAGTGCCAAATAATGCTCAGGCAATACTCGATGATGCATCTTACTTTGATTTGGGCAATGCAGATGAAGCTGACTTCAAAGGGACACATTTTGTAGAGAGAGATAACATCTTTATTGGTAATAATGTAAAAATAGCTCCCGGAGTTGTTTTAGATGCTGAAGAAGGTCCTATCATTATTGATGATAACGTAAAAATCATGCCTAATGCTGTCATCATTGGCCCTGCATACATCGGTAAAAATTCCACAATAAAAGTAGCTGCAAAAATCTACGAAGAAACGAGCATAGGTGAATTTTGCAAGATTGGTGGTGAAGTTGAGTGTACTATCTTCCAAAGCTATTCTAATAAGCAGCATGAAGGCTTTTTGGGACATTCATTTATAAGTGAGTGGGTCAACTTCGGAGCTGATACAAATAATTCGGATTTAAAAAATACTTACGATAATATTAAACTAAGAATAGACAACAAAGAAGTAGACACTAATACAATGTTTATGGGGTTGCTATGTGGCGACCATACCAAATCAGGTATTAATTCTATGTTTACTACAGGTACAGTATGCGGCGTTTGCAGCATAGTAGTAAAAGAGTGGTTTATGCCAAACTTCATACCTTCTTTCTCATGGGGCGGCAAACACAACTCTCCAATATACAAAGCCTCAAAGGCTATTTCTACCGCAGAAAAAGTAATGAGTAGGCGTGGCAAAGAGCTTCTGCCAGTAGAAAAGGAATTACTAACTGCAGAACATGATAGAGTAGTGTCTATACTTAGATAATGTCTTCGAGATTCCTAATATTAACTTCATTAGTATTAGGAATCTGGTTGAAAAAGTAAGTATTACTTATTCTCTAATTATATTTTTAGCGAAATCTTTTTCTTGAAAGTACTTTTAGCACTAAAGGAACGAGCGCAATAAGAAAAGATAAGAGCGTAATTGGAGGCATATATCCATGCCAACTGTTCAAACTGAACCATCCGGAATAGCCCACTGCAAACACATGAGTAGCTCCGAAAATCAAAGCTAAATATCCCAGTTTTTGGAATTTTTTAAATTTATCATCTTTTAAGCTTTCTCTTACCGATGGCAAAGAGCTGATTCCCGGCATTATTAATGCAGAAAGAGTTAATATACCAAATAGTATCAAGAGATTACCGGTGGTATTAAATTCAAGATTTGAATCGTAAATATTTGCAAAAAACATAGGAGTTGTGATTCGTAATGAAAGGACGGCGTGCACCATTCCCATGATAAAGCCCCACTGACCAAAGTATTTGACTACTCCTTTATTTTCCAAAGCCCACGATATATCCAGTTTCGCCAAACCGGAAATCGAATAAGAGAGTGCAACAGAGGTAAGTGCAGTCCAGGCTAAAGCTTTATTGAGAGTGTAGCTTGATACGAAAAACCAGTCAACACCTTTAAAGATATGATGTCTGCTTATAGCATATAAAAAGAAAAATACAAATAAACTCCAGAAGAGTTTCTGTGCCTTCTTTTTATATGGATCTTGTTGTATTTCTTTTGATTCCATCGTGATATTATGCTTAGTATTCATCCGTTAATCAAAACAATTGGTGAAACCTGATACCTAAAGTGCTTCCAGAAATAAGCCCCATTCAAGCTATTAATGCAACGCACTATCAAAAAAATCATTTTAGCCTATATATATTACACAAGCCTTGACCTGATAGATTTGAGGTTGCAGTGACTCGGCATAAGCAAATTTCTTGAAGCTACGGTTTCACCAAAAACTTTTTAGTAGACGTTTCCTCTTCACTCCCATCATTTTTATAAGTAATTCTATAAATGTATACTCCTGGTGTTATATAAGAGCCATTGACATCTCTTCCATCCCATTTAGCACCACCATTTCCATCATTTTCTTCTATTGAAATAACAAATAACCCATCGAGTCTAAACACATCAATTCTACATCTTGCCGGTAACTCAGCGAAAAATATATCAGGTCTTGTACCTATTTCAATAGGATTAGGATAGACATAAGCCTTAGAGTCAGTATCTTCGCTTGTCAGTACAAAACCTAAAGAATTGCCTGCACCAGTGGTAATCTTAGTACCATCAGCAGCTACTACATTAGTTACTGTCAGCAAGTAATCAATACCTTTTGCAGATAATCTTTTATTGGGATTTAAGCCTATTAATATTCTGGTAGAGTCAGTCAAATCTCTTTCAACTAAGTTAATAGCACCTTCCGGTGATATCGCATAGTTATTTACATCTAAAGCAGTATTATCATCTATTTTATGGCTAAACTGAAGACCGAGCACCCCTTTGGATAACACCCTTAGATTTTTAAGATACATTTCTTCTTCTATAGCAGGGATATCTTTTACAACTTCCAGATCTGTGTCAATACTAGGTGAGCCATAGTAATCTTTAAATGTCCCTGAATAGAATGTATAATTTCCATTTGCAACAGCTCCGGAGAAAGTGATTATCAAAGTACTATCGGAGTTGCTTAATACTTGCTGAATGGCAATATCGCCATCATCACCCGAAAGACTAAAATCATGCACATTCAAACCTGACTCTGGTAAATTACCTGAATATTTTACATGAAGCACCTTGTCTGTAAATTCTGCAGAAATAGGTTCAATCATTTTATGTGTATAAACTTCTATTATTTCAGAATCCTCCAGTACTGACTCTGAATCTGTCATTATTAAGCTTACAGATTGAATAACATATTCATAATTTGTGCCAGGACTAAGCGTATCTATAGTAATGCTGAGTTGGTCAGTAACAGCTGCTATTACAGCTTTGGCAGAAGTTTCCGTGCGAATTATTCTATATATCTGATAATAATCTGCATTAAGTGCTTTATTCCATTTCAGATAAGCAGATGTATCAGAAGTTGCCCATGCTTCAAATCCGGTTGCCACATCTGGGCCTTCATATTTGGTATCATACTCGAAGAATACAGTTTTAGAAAAATTGGAAAAACCCAATTCATTTACACCATTTTTATCAAAATCATAAATCAATGCAGAAACTGTAAAAGCATTTGGATAGTACCACATAGGTACTATTTTTTTCTTATTAGTGTCCCACTTGAAAACGTATAAATTTGGGAATGTAGAGATAACAAACTCTTCGCCTTTTTGATTATCCAAATCTCCTACTGCAATTCCATTTTTATAGGATGCATTAACTTTTGGTATTTGACCGGCACGAAGTTGAGTAAAGTGTTCCTGCCATATCTGTTTATAGTTATTTGCTCCATCTCTTTGATAAATTCTATAATACCATACACTGCTTCCATCGTCATATTTTCCATTTAGAGGGTAACTGCCGTGATTTCCTAAAATTAGTTCAGGGACACCGTCTCCGTCTATATCACATTTACGCATATATACAGTATTCGGAAAAATCTGAGTAGAATCTATAAACTCGAAGGTAAATTTGCCATTATTATACTCATGAATATACAATCTCCCATACGAATCAGAGTGAGCCAGTTCTACTTTTCCATCATTATCAAAGTCACCGACTGTCATACCCAATGCAATGGAAACCTTTAAATATTGCGAAGGTATAACAGCTGTTGTTTTATACTTATACTCTCCATTGGCATATTGATAAACGAAATAGGAAGTGTCATTATACATAATTACATCATCAGTGCCATCATTATCAAAATCATACATCCCTGCAGCCCACATAGTATATGACTTATCAGAAGCAAAGAGTGGTGTGTCAAAATAGTTACCGTTACTTTCCTGGAAGATAGAAGTCTTACCATAGTTAGTAGCTATTATTTCAGGTTTACCATCTCCGTTGGAATCACCTTTGCCTACAACTGCCCAAGGAATTTCTGTAGAATCTACAGGCGTAAATACATTATTTTCAAAAGTAACAGCAATAGTTTTATCATCAGACAGATTTTCACCATCGTTTATCACAAAAGTTGGCTTTTCGTTGCCTCCAAAATCATCTACTACATTCGACAAGTAAGCCATACGTGTCGAATAACTTTTCAAAGCAAATTTATCAGTAGGCATATCATCAATTTTTGCACTAAATGCCCGATTTAGTATCGTAGAATTACCGGCTATGTCAGTAACATTGACGTTAACATTATAATCACCTACCGGCAAACTATCGATAATAAATAAGTGATTTTGTCCTTCACTTTCCGAGTCTCTCATTTCGAGAATTGATGAAAGATTGTCTCTAACTTCAATATTTGCAATGGTCGCCCTGTTTGTTTTAAAACTTAAGATTTGTATTCTCTTATCAGCTTCGTAACCATCTAGTATTCTCAAATCAGAAATTATAGGTTTACTATCTTTAGAGATAATTTCAAGATATTTTCTTTGCTCTATAGTTTTTCCATTTTTAAGCTTTACTTTCAATCTGACTGTATAAGTAGAATCTTTAAATTGACTCGGATCGAATTCAGCTAAAACTCCATTTTTTATTTGATCTGTATTATTTTCACTAATCACAAACCATTCACTTGGAAGTATTCCATATCCGAGATACAAGTAATAAGAATCAAAAAGAGGTGTAAGCACAGTCCCTTTTATTTGATAAGTACTAAAGTCTTCTTTGATAATTCCATCTTCATATTGTGGTGAAGTAATTTCTACATCAGACGGAGATGATTCACCAAGTGCAGCAGCAATATCTAAAAATCCTGCACCAGAATATATATCCCAACCATCAGATTTATAATCATAAGCAGATGCCATTAGGATAGACTTAAGTTCTTGAGGAGAATAATCCGGATGTTTTTCTTTTAGTAGTGCTAAAGCTGCTGAAATATGCGGAGCCGCAAGAGAAGTACCGCTTGCTTCAGCAAAGTCATTGTTTACAGTAGTCGTATAAACTGATGAGCCCGGTGCACAAATATCAAGTCGAGAGCCATAGTTAGAGGCACCATACAAATTATTATTATTTGCCGAACCTCCAACAGAAATAGTTTCATCATAATCAGAAGGATAGTGTCTGTAATATGAGCCGCTATTGCCTGAGGATGCAGCAATAACCACCCCCATCTCAGAAGCCAGTCTGACTGCAGCTTCTACAAGAGGTGATTTTGAAGATTGTCCAAAGCTAAAATTCAGCACATCCACCCCATTTAATGCAGCGTATACGATTGCTCTTGCAATATCATCTGACTCTCCGTTACCGGTGATATCAAAAGCACGCAGTGCCATGAGTTTCGCATCATAAGCTAAACCTTGCATGCCTGCCCCATCAATTCTTTGAGCTGCTATCACACCACTTACTTTTGTTCCATGATGATTTTCATCTGTAGGAATAGGATCAATTACTCTATAATCTCCAATATTAGCGACAGATTGATCAACAAAATCATATCCGATAAGGTCGTCTATAAATCCATTCCCATCGTCGTCAGTTCCATTCAAATCTCCGAAAACACCATCTATTTCCTCTTCATAACTCCAAGCGTCAAATTTGCCATTGCCGTTTATATCTTCTTTGGAGTTAATCCAGATACTATTTTGCAAATTTTTATGCAGATAATCCAATCCGGTATCTACGACACCTACTACGATTCCTTTTCCGGTAGCGTATTTCCACGCCTCTTTAGCATTAACTTGCTCCAATGCCCATTGGCCTTCTATAGATATATCTGTTTGTTCTACTTGAAACACAACATTTTCAAATAATTCATACTGAACACCTGAACTGTTTAAAATAGCCTCAACCGACTCTAGATTAATATTATCAACTACATAATAATCCATTAAATCACTAATTGATTTATTTGCAGCGAGTGTAAAATCTTTTCTTAGTTTCAAAGATTTGAGCGTTGGGCTATTTAGAAAAGCTGTTGCATTAATCTGAGGCAGCTTTGCATCTGTCTGCATCTTTAAAATATAAGATTTCGAGTTTGCTAACACTGGTAGAGCAAAAAACATAAATAAGCAGATATATCTAAACATTATTGAATCCAATTATTTTACTAATAAGTCACTTGGTAAAACGGGCATAGCAAGCAATTCTTTGAATAATTCCCATCTTTTTTCAGGATTTTCAGCTGTGCCACCTAAACTATTGATATAGTCCAGCAACCATATCCTGACCAAGATTGTAGTTGATCACATAAGCACGATATGTATCTATGAAATCCATTAGCTTAGTTGCTCTCAGTTCAGACTGAAGCTGGTATTTCATTTTAAAAGCTATTGCCTCTTCTCTACTAATTTTTCCATCCAAATAATCACGAGCAGCATCATTACCTGCATACGTAAGTTTAGCTGCTATTTCCATAATTTTATAGTATTGTTCTGCATCATTAGGATTAAAGCCTGCAAGTGGGAAAATAACTGATTTTTCGAACTCAAGTCTTTCATTGCCCGGGAATGCTACTTTAATCCCAAAATTGGCAGTGCCTTCTGATATTAGAGCTTGTGGACTAAAAAGTGGATAAATAGAAAACTCTACCATACCTTTTTCTTTCACCAGGCGCGTTTCTATTGTGCTATGATAAGCATGATGCCCAGGATAGCCTTCATGGCAAGCCAAGTCTATAGCCCTATCTACATAAATAGGCAAATCCATATTTACTTCTATCAAGCTGTAAGCATTTCCTTTGAACCAGTTATATGCTCCCCAAGGCTTATCGTTTACATATTCCACAGTAAAGTTTTCATTATTCGGTAGCTCCATGTGCTGCAATGTCCTTTTTCTACCTTCAGCAATAGCAGCATCAAAGACAGCAGGCACTTTATCAGAAGGGATAATAAAACGATTCCTATAATCATTGAACCGCTTAGTCATATCTCCTTCCCCGGGTAGCAATTCTTCTAATTCAGAAATAAGCTTTGCATAATGCTCTTCAGGAAAAGATGGAGAAACTGCATCATAAAGAGCTTTGGACTCTTCATCAAAACTCATTTTTTCACCTTGCAAAAATCTAATGCGAGCAAGTGCAGATTCCAACATTCTCTTTAAATATTTTACACGAGAGTTGATATCAACTTTTTGCTTATCATATTCCAAAATATCTAAGGTATGTATAAGAGATTCCGTACTCAATTTTATATCTTTAAGTTCAGGTTTAGTTTTTAATGCAATTTCTTGTAAACTATCAGATCCAAAGTACGCATCTACATAGTTTTTATCATATTCTCCTATTTGGAAAATAACTTTTACATATTCATTGGCTATATGATTCATCTGAGTTTGAATGTCAGCTTTTGGTTTTTGGCAAGCGATTAGTGTAAGTATAAGTCCAATGCAAAAAAGATATTTCATTTTAAATTTCTCCAATTAAATTTACTTCTCTTTCTAATTCTATTGCAAATAAATCATTGACTTTATCAATGATTTCCTGGGATAAATCATAAATCTCCCGGCCGGAAGCATTGCCATGATTTACAAGAATCAAAGCATGATTCTCTGAGACTCCTGCATCTCCAATACGTTTACCTTTATATCCGGCTTTTTCTATCAGCCAAGCTGCTGATATTTTATATTTATCTTCAAAATCATACAAAGGCACATTAGAATGCTGTTGTTGCATATCATCAGCCTTCTCTTTTGAGATAATGGGATTTTTAAAGAAACTGCCTGCATTGCCCAATACTTTGTAATCCGGAAGTTTTGCCCTGACGCACTTCGCATATATAATCAAACAACTCAGTAGGCAAAAAGTTTTCTTTATTTGAAAATTTTTCTATTAAATCTTTGTATTTCAAGATTGGTCTAAATTTCTTTCTTAGCTTATAACGGACATGAGTAATAATAAATCGTCCACGAAGAGAAGTTTTAAAAATAGAACTCCTATATGAGAATTTACATTTGTTTTTAGTAAAAGTCATGGATTCAGCAGTGTCTTTCAATATACCACGCAATGACACAAAGCAACTTTCTTGTTCTATCCCGTAAGCACCGATATTTTGAACAGGAGCAGCACCCACTGTTCCCGGGATAAGTGCAAGATTCTCCAAACCATAGTACCCATTTTTCAAACATTCCAATAAGAAATCATGCCATACCACGCCGGCACCAACTTCAATTACCACATCTTCTTCTGCATCCTCAAGTAAACGAAAACTTTTAATATCATTTTTAATAATATTTTGCTTCACATCTCCAAGCAGAAGAATATTAGAGCCGCTACCAATTATACAGTCTTGCTCTGTATAGGATTCGCTATTTAGATACCGAATTATATCTTCCTCGGACTGCACCAAAATAATTTTAGAGGCACAGGCATCAATTCCAAAACTATTATACTCTTTTAAATTAGCATCTCTAATTATTTTCATACTATTTTAGATTAATGGTAAAATACAAAGATACAAATTTGGCAAGTGTTTAGCCTAATCTAATCTCACACTTTACGCAAAAAAAAAGCCCGGCACTTTCATGCCGAGCTTGATGTAAATCTATTTTAGATAGATTATTTTACTACGCGTACGTTACGTGTGATTACCACACCGTCTTGCTCGATTACCAATGTGTAGCTTCCGCTTGTCAAGTTTGATGCATCGATTACGATTTCGTTGCCCTCAAAGCTGCCATTTGCATATTCTACTACTTTGCGTCCGCTCATGTCGCTTAAGTATATGTTTGCTGTTACTGCACCATTTACTTTTACTTTAGATGTTGAGCTTACAGGATTTGGTAATACTTCGCTTACTGTTAGACCATTTGGTGAGTCGATTTCAACTTCTTCGATTTGGCTATATTCGAATTTACCGTCGCGATCAATCATTTTTAGTCTGTATGCATATTTTTTACCAAATTCTACGCCATAATCGGCTGTGTTGTAGTTACGTGTTGAGTGACTTGTGCCACTTGCGGCTACTTCACTTATTTTGCTAAACAAGTCTGCATAGCCATCTGTTACTTCTGTTCTTTCTACGTCAAATCTGTCACTTGAGATTTCTGACAATGTTGACCAGTTTAAGTCTACACGGTTGCCTACTGCTGATGCATCAAATGTTGCCAATTCGATTGGAATTATGATGCCGCCATTGGCTTCTGCGAAGTCAAATACACTTCTTAACATTGTTTCGATATCTGCTATATGGCGCCAGTCTGCACCTAAGTAACATACGTTTGTTCCGATTGTTGATGTTGCTACGCCCATTACTTTATCTTCCGGAAGCAATGTACCTGTGCCACTTAGTTCATTTGTGTAGTAGTAAGCTAATTTTGCATTACCTTCGCCACCGTCCCAAATGTCTACTAATGCTGGATTTGGTGCTGCATCACCCATAAAGCCGGTTGGTGCAATTGTGTTTGTCAAGTTACGACCTACTGCACTTCCTGTTACTTTTGTATAATCTATCACTTCTGGATCTGCTTTAATATGGTCTGTTGCACGGAACAAGTCTCTTGCTATCATACCATTATTGCGAATCATTTCCTGTGATGCTAGTATCATGTTTTTCTTATCTGTTGACATGCCGTTTGCGAAGTAATTTTCGATATCCAATTCTTCGTAACGTGACAATTTAACGTCTGCATCGTCCATTTGATCATGTGCATCTGACCATACTACTGTGCGATAATGTCCGTAATCTACGGCTCTTGCTTCCCAGTTGTTTCTGTCAAATACGTCATAATCTATCGTATCGTTTACTATAGTTGTTGCATTCGGATTGATTGCTACATGCCAGCCTACAAAACCTAAACCTTCTACTACGCGGTCATGATTTAATTTACCTGCGATTTCGGTTTCTGTTGGGTTGTTGCTCAAATCTGCATTTACATATTCACTGCTGATTAGCATATCCATCCATGAACGGCGAACAAAGAATCTTACGATTTTTGATGTTTCGTTGTTTGTATTGTCTTCGTCATTTTCTGTGATTACTACGATTTTGTAGCGTGGTGTTACGTTTGCTGTCATTTCTGAATATACTTCAGGTACTGACATTGCATACATTGGATTTAATCTCAAGTCTGCATATGTTTCAGGTTCAAATTCTAAACCTTTACCATCTGCTAACATAAAGTTTACGTCTACATATTCGTCTGATGTTGCATCTACTTTTACCATTTGTTCGTAATCCGGTGCTGCACCGAATGTACCTGTTGGTAATTCGCGGTAGATTTCTACTCTTACTTCTGTACCTGTTTGGAACAAGCTACCATTGTTACGCAATCTTGCTTTTACTTCTACAGGAGCTTCTGTCATTATATGTTCTGCATCTGCAAACGTACCTTCTGTTGAGCGGTATGATGCTGGTGCTGTAATTGTTGTAGATTCCATGTCACTTACGTATACGCGTCCGCCAAATTCTAAGGCACCGATGTCATATCTTTGACCTGCTGAGCCTCTTACTTTACCTGTGATATCACTTGTTGTTTCGTCCATGATATCGCCACGGTTATTCAAGACTGAATTTAATGGCATTGGGTTTGATTTTACGCGTAAGTTTTGTGGGTTTGTTCCTACAAATTCATAATCTGACATGAATTTAGAGTATACTGAATATTTATCTGTTTTACTCCACACTTGCCATTGTGGCAATGTTTTGTATTCATTGATTGCTGCATCTGACAATTTATTGCCGTTTGCATCTGTTTCTATCCAGCGGTATACTGATGATTCTGAATTTTCTGTCCAGTATACGTTTCTGTCTGATGTAATGCCTGCTTCCATCATTGATGGACCTTCGTAGAATACACATGCTGAAACAGGGCATGTTTCTGCATATTCGTTATCCATTGTTGCGATTGCATTGTTTTTAAGGATAGTTCCGGTTACGTTTTGAAGACCTACGCCCATTACTGCGCGTGTGTTCATTACGCCATCATCGCCGTTTACAATGATTGTATTATTAGCAATTACGTCATTTCTTGAGCTATACTCACTTATAAAAGGTACATCAAAGCTGCTTCTTTGTGTAAACACATAGATACCTGCTCTTGCTGTATTTGCATCATTCGGCAACAATTCCCATACGATGTTACCTGCGATAACCATTGATTCAGGATTTATTGGGAATGTTGTTAAGATTGAACCTTCTACTAATTGTTGTGGTGATTGCTCTACACGAATACCACTTACCATTCCACTGCCGCTTATGCTGCTGATTTCGTTGTTCATGATGTTTACCATGCGGTTGTTATAACCGAAGTAACCACGTGCTGACTGACCACCGGCCATTATACCTGCTGCGTCAAGACCTAAACATCCGCCTTCGATATCATAAATTCTATTGCCGGCTATGTTTGAGTTTGCTTCATGTCCTACAAATACACCTGCACGGCCTACATTGTGGATTACGTTATTTTTAATTTCATTAGCTGTATTGTAAAATTCTTCATTATGACCAGTACCTTGTACTAATAACTGGCCAATACCCATTGATGCTACACCATAAGCAAAACCACTGATTTCATTATTCATGATTACGTTGTTTGTATTTACTAATGTATCCAACTTATCAGTGTTTGCTAAGTATTTTGCATTAATAGGAACTGTTGAACGCATTACTACGCCGGCAGTATAAGTCAATGTATTTGAACGTTTGTCTGCTTCATATTTAAATCCACCTTGAGCAGCAGAGTATACTGTTAATGGCAATGAGCATTTATAAGATCCTGCATCCGTTCCTTCAATAATACAATTTTTGATTGTATTGTTTGAAGCACCATTACCTAAATAGAAAACTGCTTTGAATGGTTCGTCTGTATCTAATTTAAATTTGAATGATTTCTGAGATCCACCATCAAAAGTGATATAACCTGCAGAATTAGAGTAAAAACGTTTTTTAGTATCGCTAACTACATTTACGGCAGCAGCACCATTAGAATGTTCTGTTGTCTGTGCAATATAAACACCAACACCACTACCACTACGTAAGTTAATAGTAATAGAACCTTTCGTAACCGCTCTACTTTGAGAAGGTTTAAAGATTATTGGATGATTTTCACCACCTCCAATAATAGAAGCGGATAAATCCATTGCAGGATTTTGAGAAGTTTTACTTCCTACTGTATAAGATGCATCTGTCAATTCAAAAGTAACAGGACCATATACACCAGATTCGTAAATCATGTCTAATGCTTCGCCAATTGTTGTGAAGTTGCGTGAGCTGGAAGCATTTGTTGTACCGATTGTATATGTACCAGACAGAGAGTTAATTACTGTAAATGTTGTTTGGTACAAATTATTTGCCATATTGTCATCAGAACTCATTGTAGTTAATAACTTAACTGTAAATGTTCCTGCCATGTTCGGAATAAATTCTTCTTCAAAATATTCTTTCATAGTATTATATAGACCGGATGGAACTACTTCCACTTCTAGTTCTTTATCATATACTATATTACCGTTGGGATCTTTAATTTGCATTGTAACAGGCACGTTTGATAAATCTAATATACCATTGTTTTTCAATTCAACTCTTGGTATAATTGGACGACCTACATAATTATATGAACCTATTGGAGCTAAAACGGCAATTGGCTCTGCATCTCTTTGGTAAGCTACTTCAAATACATGATTTGCTTGACCTACTTTTGGATATACATTATTTGCAGGAGCTTCATCAAAAGCACTGATTAGCTCTACTTCGAACTCTATACGATAATTACCTACACCATCTTTTGCTCTATATGGGTCTAATTCGATTACTGTCATGTCGCCAGTTTGCAATGGTGTATTTACGTTTTTCCAACGAATTGATGTTTCATAAACAGGATTTGTTCCGGTTTCAGGATAAACTTTTGCATAAAGTTCAAATTCACTTACATCATATAAACCAACATTTGTTACTGCTGCTGTAATTGGAACAGGAACATTTTTACCATATTTCATTTTTGGCATTCTGATTGGTTTTCTTACCGCAGTTATTGCCACATCATTATCAATAGCGATAACGAAGTCTTTATATTTAGTCTGAGTCATTGCTTGACCTTCATATACAAAGCTAAGTTCACTAATTGCTCTGTAAGATCCGCCTTCTATTTGCAATTGGTTGGTAGCTAAGTCAAATACACCTGTATTATCAGGATCTGCAGTGCCACCTACGTTATTTGGATTTGATAGATCATACTCCGCTGCTATACCTGTTGCATGAGTGATACTTACTCGTGCAGGCTCGCCTATCGGCTGTGGATTTGGAGTGATTAGACTTTGAGATACATCACCTTCTACTTTTGCTTCATAGATAACATTTTCTAAAGGTAAAGGACCAATAACTTTATATTTGTAAGATACATTTGACATACCATCAACGCGTTTAATATCTACCCATGGGTTGCCCATTTGGTAACCACGTGAAAATACTGCCACACCTTCACTTGGTGACTCAGGATATAAATCTACGATTTCCGGTGTCTTTGGCTTAACGATTAGAGTTAAGTCAACAATCATGCAATAATAATCACTACCACATCCTGTAGTAATTAGTGTAGATGTTGTAGTCGATTCTGAACCAACGATACACATTCTATACTCTCCACCATCAGTATCTTCAGGAACTATGATGGATGCAATGTGTTCATATGCAGTAGATGGAGAAACCCATAACAACTCACCTTCGTCTTCAAAATCGCCATCTTGATTAAAGTCAACTAAAACGGAAACTCCGCAACTATAATAAGATGTTGAAGAACCTCCAGAATACCACATCAAACCATAAGCATATAAGCTCATAGCATCACCGGCACTAACAGTAATGGAACGATTTGTATAATCTTCGTATCCAGCAGTCGTGCTTAGGAAATGGCTGGTGATTATCTCTTCACCATTTACCGTTAACTCATTAAATGAATCGGGACCACTTATAGAGCTGGCTGTACAGCTTCTCGCATTAGGGGCTGCCCAAGTTTGCATGGTTGCAACTACTAAAAGTGTTGCGATTGATAAAAATGTTAGTAAGGTTTTTTTCATAAGACTCACCTATATATTAAAAGTAAAATATTTTTACCGCAGTTATTATACGAATATATGCAACAAGAACACATTTGGCAAACTTTTGTTACAGATAATATTCTATTTTTTTACAGTTCAATACACATAGTTGTAATAATAACTCTATATATTATAATATTTGAATTACTACAGTTTGATTATCTCACATGCTACCATCATTTTGTATAAAATTTAATTGTCAATAGTATGCGTGGCAACTAATGTTCAATATTTGTACCACAATTTCTTTTCTAATTCGACAATATGTTTGTAGATTGTATAACTAAGTCTGATACTAAGCGGGTAGGTTTTCATGTCTATGAATGTTTTTAAAGTGGGTGGCATTATTTTACGAAGCCCTGATGGTTTTAATAGTTTTGCACGGATGATTGAAAAATACTCTACTCCTTCTTTTATAGTTATTTCAGCTATTGATAAAACTTCACGTAACTTAAAGCACTGCATACAATTATCTGCTGAAGGAAAGTTTGAGTTTGCTGTGCAATCACTTGAATCTATCATAGATCAACATATCTCTTTGGCAGAAGTAGTATTGGAAGTTGATAATTTCCTTACTTATAAAATGTTTTTATCAGAAAAATTCACTACCATAAAAGAGATACTCAAAGGTATTAGTTTGATAAAGGACTTCAGCCCTAAAATAGCTGACAAAGTAATTGCTGAAGGTGAAAACTTTGCTATTAGACTAATATATTACTTCATTAGACAAAGAAACTTATCTGTTTCTATTCTTGATTCAGAACAGCATATTATTACAAATACTGATCATGGCGCGGCTATACCTTTTAAAGATAATAGCATCATAAATATTCAAAATTCGATAAAAAAGTTTTACACGAATTTTTATTTAATACAGGGTTTCACTGGTATTTCCACGGATAATAAAATTTCTACGATGGGTTTTGAAAGTTCTAATCTGACAGCTTGCCTTGTCGCCGCTGCCGCAAATACAAATGAACTGATAATTTGGACAGATGTAAATGGTGTGTCTTGCATTGATCCAAAGTTTGCCATATCTCCGCAAATAGAATATATTTATATTCAGCACGCTAAAGTGCTTGCCGATGAAGGTCTAAAGTTGATTTATAAACCAATGCTGGACTATGCTTTAGAATTTGGGTTCGATATTAGAATTAAGAATGCTTTTGAACCTGATAAAAGCGGTACTCTTATATCAAGAAAAGATGTTATAACTTTAGAGCAACCTATCATAATCGAAAATCCGGATAATGAGAAATCTGAATTTGATTTTGAAATAAGAATTTGCTTTATAAAATACAGTAGCGTTATTCACTTAATCCAAGAATTACTTCAATTTGGCATCACAGCTTCTAAAGTAAATTTTGAAGAATCAGTTTTAAGGTTAACTTTTTCAAAAGCACATTTTGATAAAACAAATATATTAAAAGCAATAAGTGATATTCTATTTTAACTCCTACTTCCAAAGTATTTTAGAAAGCTAAAATTTTCATAATTTACCTTGATAGTTAGGAATACACCTAGCAGCATCAAAGCAATACTACCGCCCCACATTGACATAAAAGGACTGATAATCATTTCATCGCCTAATTTTTCACCGCCTATTAGGAAGACCCAGTATATTATATAAAAACCTAAAGAGATGGCAGCACTTATACCAAAGTTACCCCCTTTGGTCATGACTCCAAGTGGACAACCTACCAACACAAATATCAGACAGGAAAACGGCATGGAATATTTTTTATATATTTCCACCTGATAAGCAGCTGATCTTTTAGTGTATGAGTCAATTCTCGAATTATTAGAACTAAGTACGCCATACATTGAAGTGAGTTGCTGAGCTAAACTTTTATATACTTTTACCGAATCAAATGTAGTCGTATCCACTGGCACCACAATAGATGGAGCAACAGCAGTGCTTTCTTCATTGCCTAATGAATTGGCTCGGGCAAACATATTTGATGGTACGTCATCTTCTGAAAATTTCTTTCTCTCGCCATGTAGTATATATTTCAAATGCTCTTTAATAAGTGCTTGACTAATAAGACTTAAAGAGTCGGCATTCTTCAAATTTCTTTGAGAAATTTCCTCCATAGCTATAATTGGTAATTCCCTCTCTCCTTTGCTAATATTTCCTTCTTCAGTTCTTTCCAGCTCAAAGCCTTTGGCAGGTATCGAAATATTATAATCACTAAATTCAATTATCTGGTAATCGTGTGGATCCGCTTTTATAAATCTGTGAATTTCTCCATGAAATAATTCTATATTTAATTTCCCTATTTCAGGGTTAGAACTGACTATACCGGAGTCTGCAGAAATAATATTTTCCTGTTTATAGCCTTTTGATTTATCATAGATTGTTACTCCATATAAGTACCCTGTCAAAGAATCCACACGCTGGGGGAAAATAGTAAATCCATCCAAATCAGAAGATACTTTACCTGATTCTAAGGAAAAAGTCGGTCTGAGTCTGTGCAAGTCCATAATAAGTGTTTTAAGGCGGTGATTTGTGTCAGGCAATACATAATCATTAAACCAAAACATAAATACAGAAAGTAAAACACCAAAAAATACAGGATAGCGCATCATTCTTATCAAACTTCCCCCACTTGCCTTGACTATTGTAACTTCACTTGTCGAAGATAGATTGCCAAAAGTCATAAGACATGAAAAAAGCACCCCCATCGGAACGGCTAAGACTACAATCCAAGCTATGGTAAGGGCAAAGAGCTCTGCAATTACCGACAGAGAAATACCTTTCCCTATTAGATTATCAAGCTCTTTCATCACAAATTGCATTAGAAACAAGAACAATACAGTACCCACTCCAAAAATAAAAGGAGCAAATAGATGCTTTATTATATATCTGTCTAAAATTTTCATTCAAAATCTCGTATTTTTGTGTATCTTCAAATATATGATATTCTCGAAACAAAATTATTCATATTATTTATTTGGAATATATTTTATGATTTAATATCTTTGTAGTTCAATATAGAGTATAATCTAAGAAAAGGAAATAAAATGTACACGGTTTTGATGATTTTGACACTATTAGCATCTGTCTTGCTAATACTTGTAGTTCTACTACAACCAGGTAAAGGCGAAATGATTTCAGGTATGAGTGGCATTGGTGGTGCAATGAGCTCTGCTTTTGGTTCTACTCGCGCAGCAAAGGGACTTCAAAAACTTACTATATATTTAGCAGTTATTATAGCTGCTCTTGTATTGATGATTAATTTATTCTTTGTTGGTCAGACTGGTGGCGCTTCTACTCCTAAACCGGTTACCGAAGGTGCTGCAATGCCTATGACTGAGCAACCTGCTCCGGTTAACGCTCCTGCTCCTGTAATCGAACAATCTCAGGAAGAAACTCAAGACGCTAAAACAGAAGAAGAAGCAAAATAAATTGCTCTAATTATTTTAAAAAAAAGCTGTATCAACTCGATGCAGCTTTTTTTTTGTAAGTAAGTGATGGCTCAAAATATTTTAAACACATATACAGAAAATACATATCCTAAAAAAAAAGACTGCCTATGTTATCAAACAGTCTTTTTTCAGATATTTTATTTTTTTATTTATAGTATTCCTTTATTGCAATTCGCCATATTTCTCAGGGAACGGTGGCAACGGCAAGGAATCAGGTACACCCATCAGAGGGAAATCCTTTCTAAGAGGAAATAATGGCTCCCCTGTCTCAGGGTCATTAAAATCTTCGGGCATATAAAACCTTCTTAAACCGGGATGACCTTCAAATTTGATACCGTACATATCAAATGTCTCTCTTTCGTACCAGTTAGCACTTTCCCATATTTCAGTAAGTGTTGGCACACTAGGTTCTTTTTCTTGGACTACAATTTTTATTCTCAGTCTTTCAGCATGCTTTATAGAATAGAGAATATACACGACATTAAACCTATCTTTTTTCTCGTACCAGTCTATTCCTGTTACATCCAGAAGTTGCTCAAAAGAAGTCAGTGGATTATCACGAAGTTCTTTTGCTACATCTACTAATTTGTCTTTAGGCAATATTAGAGTTAGCTGGTCTCTATGTTCGTAAGTTTCTAGTTCAGGACATACGGACTTCGCAACTTCAAGGATAGTCTCTTTTTCGATAGCCATTTGAAATCCCTGTAATTAAAAAATAAAACGTGAGCTTGCTGAACTGTCAGCAATATAAAAAAAATATTTATTTAAATAGAAGTTTTGTTATGTTTGATTATAAATATTTGTTCGATTAACTAAAAGCTAAGATGATTAAAATAGTCAAACCATTATTTTTGCTGATTCTTTTATTTGTCAGCACTTCTTTTTTGTACTCTAACGACGAAAAACTTGAAGTTTCATTATCTACTCCGCACAATACAATCAAAACTCATTTGATTTTTTTGCAGGATGACGAAATGCAGCCTGAACTGGCTGCCCAAACTCTTTACGGACTAGATCCTAATAAGAAAAAATCTCAACGCTTAGCAATTAAGCTTAAAGAAATAATGGATGCTCGCCAACTTTACGTTATAATGAAAGATGTACCTGATGATCCGAATTATACCGATTCTACTACCGATAAGCATAAATATGTACTTTTTAAAAGTGTTCCTCAAATCTTTGTTGTAAAAAAAGACGGTAAATGGTACTATTCTCCTAAAACAGTTGACAGTATCAATAAGCTGTATAAAGAAACATTTCTCTTTGCAACGCCTGAAATGATAGATGCTTTGCCTGATTTCTTTAGACTGAAAATTTTGACAATAGAGCTATGGCAGTATGCAGGTTTAATTTTATATCTTATTATATCTCTTGTTATTTTTAAACTATTAGCTTGGGTCTTTGGGTATTTTATTGCAAGGATTTTTTCTAAATTTGCAAAAGAAGACCTATTTTCCAAATATGTAACTCCGATTGCTGAACCTATAAGTCTTGCTGCTGTTGTTACATTTTGGATGATATTTTTGCCTATGTTAATGTTGCCTGTAGACATAGGTTATGTGCTTGCTTTCATTTTAAAAGCTTCTTATCCTTTAATAGTAACGATAATTGCATTTAGACTTTCGGATTTAGTTGCCGATATTTTTGAAAAATTGGCTCTCAAAACTGCTACAAAAGTGGATGATAATCTTGTTCCGCTAGTTCGCAAAACATTAAAAGTAGTAGTTGGAGTTTTGGGTATAATTTATTTCTTAGAGAATATTGGTCTCTCTATAACTCCTCTATTAGCAGGTGTATCTATTGGTGGTTTAGCATTTGCATTAGCTGCCCAAGATACAATCAAAAATCTTTTTGGTTCGGTGACTATTTTTACTGATCAGCCATTCGAAGTGGGTGATTGGATTGTTTTTAATGGATCTGAAGGTACAGTAGTGCAGGTTGGAGTGAGATCAACCAGAATAAGAACTTTTTATAACTCTGTTGTGTCAGTTCCAAACGGCAAGTTGGCTGATAGCCTGATTGACAATATGGGAAAAAGAGAATACAGAAGATACAGCACTACACTAAATATTACTTATGACACACCGCCAGAGTTAATTGATGTATTTGTAGAAGGATTGAAACAAATAGTAGCCAATCATCCTTCAACTTGGAAAGATTATTACCAGATCCACTTAAACGGTTTTGGTTCATCTTCTATTGACATCTTGTTCTATATCTTTTTTGAAGTGTCAGACTGGACTGAAGAGTTAGCTGCAAGGCATCAGATAATAAGTGAAATATTGAAATTAGCTGCCGAACTGAACGTTAGATTTGCATTCCCTACCGAGACACTCTTTATCGAAGAAGTTCCTGGGAAAGACTCTTTAACGCCCAAATACAGCAATAACAAAGACGACTTCGCATCAAAGATGAATCAGTATTTTGAAAAAAAGAAAAAATAAGTTGAATTTACTGCAAAAGAATGGCATTCTTTGTGGATAATCTTATAAGACTTCACAATTTAAGTATAGGTTGGCTTTGTTATAAAGTCAACCTTATTTTTATCCAAAATATTAATTTTGAAAGGACGAAAAAGCTCTAAAGTCATGCATGGCAAGGAATTGAAACCCCTTGTTCTACAAGCAATTTCGTAATAGTTTCTTACAACGGAAGTAAGCATGCTCCTTGATTCTACGGCCATTTACAGCACTTTATGACATCTAATTACAAATCCGAGTTTATCCAATATGAAATCAATAATCTTTAGAATCAGAATGGATATTTCTTTAATATTATGACAAATTTTTGTTCAAAAAAAGATATATTTTAGATCTTTTATTGAGTATAATGTAAACGCTATTCTGAGAAATTGAGAAAAATACTTTAAAAAAAGCTACTATGATGAAAACAATAAAAATTGAAGAACAGCTTGCTGCAATTACTGAGTATTGGTCGCCTGTAATAGTAGGTGAACTTAATGGTCAGACTGTAAAATTGGCAAAGCTATTGGGAGAGTTTGTTTGGCATAAACATGAAGCAGAAGATGAGATGTTTTATGTTCTTTCCGGGGTTTTGAAAATTGAATTTAGAGATAACACTTTGACATTATTTCCAAACGAATGTACAGTTATTCCTAGAGGAGTTGAACATAAGCCTATTGCAGAACATGAAGTATCGGTTATGCTTTTCGAACCTAACACTACTCTTAATACTGGTGACAAAGTTAACGACCTTACAAAACGAAAGCTCAAAAAGATATAGTTACAGTATTCAATAAGTCAAGAATGATTATATTCAACTTCACCTATATAAAATCTTCTATGTGGGTTCTAGTATACTATCATATTATTAGACATATAGTTCAAAAAAAAAGAGATACTATAATGATTTTGTAGTATCTCTTTTTATGCAAATCTAATCAACCGTTAGTAACTCATCGAATCAATTTTTACTTTGCCTCTAAAGACCCAGTAGATTCCTATTGTATAAGCAAGTACAAACGGAATACCAATTAGTGCCATTGTCAGCATTATTGATAAAGTTTTTTGCGAAGATGCCGCACTATAGATAGTTAAACTATGAGCCGGATCAAGGCTTGATAAAACGATATTTGGGAAGATGCCTAATGCAAATAATGCAATCAAAGCCAAAATACTGGCGCAAGAAGATAAAAATGCTCTAAATGGTCTATTGTGATGTATTTCTCTTGGAATATTAGCAATAGCTAATGCGTTTAGTAAAGCTACAGCAACAAATGCAGGATATTCTTTTAAATTATCTGTCATGTGTGGAAAATACATCAATGTTGTTAGAGTAGTTAATACATAAAGAATTACAAAAGTTATAATCAAAGGATTAATCCATCCTTTAATTTTTTCCTGCAAATCCCCTTCTGTCTTCATATATGAATATATAGAGCCGTGCATAGCAAAAAGAGATACAGTAGTAACTCCGACTATCAGCGCATAAGGATTTAGAAGTTGAATCAATGATATATAAATATCTCCTTTATCATCTACAGGCAAGCCCTGTATAACGTTACCAAGAGCCACACCCATTAGTAAAGCTATGAAAACTGAAGACATAGAAAAAGCTACATCCCAGCTTCTTCTCCATCTACGTGATTCTTTTTTACTTCTAAATTCGATAGCAACCGCTCTAAAGATAAGAACTGCTAATAGCAACATAAGTGCATTATATAAGCCCGAAAAGACCCCGGCATAGACATTTGGGAAAGCTGCAAATAAAGCACCACCGCCGGTTACAAGCCACACTTCATTACCGTCCCATACCGGACCTATAGAGTTAATCATAAGTCTTCTATCCATATCATCCTTAACAAATAAATGCAAAGCACCTACTCCTAAGTCAAAGCCATCTAAAATAGCATATCCCGCAAAAAGAACACCTATGAGGATAAACCATATTACATTTAAGTCTAAAAATTCCATTACTTTATCTCCTCTGCGTTTCTATTGCTCATTAAACTTCCTGATTTTGCATAAAGGTGATCACTGCCATCTACTCCTTCAGGTCCGTGTTTGATTTTTCTATCAAGTAAGAAGATAAATAGCGTAAATAATAGTGCATAAATCAATATGAACATGATAAGTGAAAATAGAATCTGACCTGCATCAACTGAAGTAGATAAACCATCAGAAGTTTTCAGTAGGCCATAAACTATCCATGGCTGCCGACCAACTTCAGCTGTTATCCATCCTACCTGATTACCAATTTGAGGTAAAATCACAGCTCCAAGAAGCAAATATAAGTACCATTTTTTCTCATATAGTTCCCCACGCCACCAGAAGAATCCACCTAATAGGCTTATACCTATAATTGTAAAACCTACAGCAACCATTAGATGGTAGGCTTGGAAAACAACATTTATTTTTGTAGGTCTTTCGTCTTCAGGAATGTCATTTAACCCCATAACATGAGTTTCAGTATCGCCATAGATGAGATAGCTTAGCATACCCGGAAATTTAATGCCATATACTTCCTGGGATTCCTGATCTACCCAGCCTACTATATACAAATCACCTACACCTGTGTCATACTGAGCTTCCATAGCTGCAAGCTTTGAAGGTTGGTATTCTGCAACAGTTTGAGCACTGGAGTGACCTGTTACAAGTTGCAAAAGTGAAGCAACCATAGCAACAGAAAGACCAATTTTTATAGAAAGAATGGAAAAGTCAATATGTCTTTTCTTTATTAAATAGTACGCTGCTATGCTTAGCACTAAAAAAGCACCAGCCAGCCAAGCAGCAAAAACAGTATGCGTTAGCCTGTCTATTGTGGAAGGATTAAATACCAAATCCCAAAAGTCTACTATCTCGGCTCTCCCATTAACGATATGATGACCTACCGGCGTTTGCTGCCAAGAGTTAGCTACCAAAATCCAAACAGCACTGAGATGAGCGCCGAGAGCTACTAATATAGTCGCCAGATAATGCACTCGCTTGCTTACTTTGTCCCATCCAAAAACTAAAATAGCAAGAAACCCTGACTCTAAGAAAAAGGCAAAAATACCCTCTGCAGCTAAAGCACTGCCAAATACATCACCTACATAGCGTGAGTATTTTGACCAGTTTGTACCAAATTCGAACTCTAGTACAATACCTGTAGCAACCCCTAAAGCAAAAGTAAGAGCAAAAACTTTCACCCAGAATTTGGTCATATTTTTGTACTTGATATTATCGGTTTTGATATAGATAGTTTCCATAATTATTATGATAATACCAAGACCGATACTAAGGGGAGGAAATAAAAAATGGAAGCCTGCCGTAAATGCAAACTGTATTCGAGCTAATAATTCAGCATCCATTATAACTCCAAGTGTGTTGATTTATGTGTTTACTTTCTTAAACAATTTTTTGACGTAAATAATTGATATTTTATGTATGTTTCAATAAGGTATTGTTAAAAATAATAATTATGTAATACAGCAAATTCACACAAATCTTTTATATGCAATGAGTAATAAATTTAGCCAATACTACACTATGAAGCATTATAGTACTATCAGTGTATAACTTTTTTCTTTGAAGTAACAATCAAAAGGCATTGCTCCATCCATCTGGAAGCATATTTTCACTGATACATTAAAATTATAAGTACCGGGATTGGTAGGAGTGCCGGTAATTTTACCAGTAACATCCATCTCCAAACCATCCGGCAAGGCACCACTTTCTATGGTTGCTATTCGGTAAGTAATGTCACAGTTGCAATCATATTCGATTATTGTTTCATAAGTCTTCCCTATTTCTGCATTAGGAAGAGAATTAGTTTTAATAGACTCAAATTTGCATTCTTTGCAAGACGATAATAAAATAGCTACAAGCAAAATAAAGGGTATGATAATTTTTATATTCATTTCTTTACCTTTTTCAATAGTTCTTTGTATTTTGTAAATATTGCTATAATCAATCTAATAATTTAGATGTAAAAAATGCTAAAAAAATTCTTTAAATATCTGCTTTATACTATTGGCGGATTCTTTTTGTTTACTATACTGTGGGTAGTGTCATATAAATTTATAGACCCGCCATTTACTCCTTTGATGGTATTGCGAAAATTGGATTATGAAAGACAGAAAAGCAAAGAAGGAATCGTTAAAGAGTGGAAAGACTTCAAAGATATTTCGCCAAACCTTTTCCATGCTATTTTGGCTGCTGAAGACCAACGCTTTATGCAGCATAACGGTATAGACTGGAAAGCAGTAGAAGAGGCACAGAAATATAACGCTTCACATAAAGGGAAACGCTTACACGGTGCATCTACTGTTACTATGCAAACTGCAAAGAACACTTTCCTATGGCATGGAAGAAATTATGTCAGGAAAGGGCTTGAAGCATATTTTACATATATGATAGAATTTATTTGGGGCAAAAAACGAATTCTGGAAGTTTATGCCAATGTAGTAGAATGGGGAAATGAAGTCTATGGAGCTGAAGCAGCTTCCAGAAAATATTTCCATAAGAGTGCAAAATCGCTTACAAAAAGGGAGGCAGCCCTTTTAGCTGCAGTTTTGCCTAATCCAAATAGATGGAACCCTTCGAAACCAACAAATTATATAAACAGACGTGTAGACAAAATCATGCGTTATATGTACCAAACGCCTATTCCTAAGATAGAGAAAAAGAAAAAAGGGAAGAAATAAATGAAGAAAAAAGAAACTCCTTTGATGAGGCAATACAATCAAATTAAAGAAAAATATCAAGATACTATTTTGTTATTTCGATTAGGAGACTTCTATGAAACTTTTCAGGACGATGCTATAAAAACAGCTAAAGCTTGTGGCATCACTTTGACCAAAAGGAATAATGGTGCTGCCGGCGATTTGCCATTGGCAGGATTTCCTCATCATCAATTAGATACTTATCTTCCCAAATTAGTTAAATCCGGTTATAGGGTTGCGGTATGCGAGCAACTCGAAGATCCAAAATTAGCAAAAGGAATAGTAAAACGTGGAGTGACCGAAGTAGTTACCCCCGGCGTTGCTTTGTATGATAAACTATTAGAAGCCAAATCAAATACTTACGTAGCTACTTTGTTTTTTAGACAGGAAAAAAATGGAAGTAAAAGGTTTGGTATTGCAATGGCAGATGCTTCTACAGGCGAGTTTTACTGCACTGAAGTAGGACAAAACACTATAAAAGAATTGCTGGAAAGCATAGCCCCTGCCGAGCTTATTTTACCTAAACCTCAAAAGAAAGAACTAATAGAACTCATCAGTTCTCTTTCTTCTGAGCCGGCACTTACTACACTTGAAGATTGGATTTTTGAAGCTGACTTTGCTCATGATATCCTACTAAAGCATTTTGAAACCCAGTCGCTAAAGGGCTTTGGTGTTGAAAATATGGAACTTGCTGTCATAGCTGCAGGTGCTACTATATCTTATATTAAAGACACACAGCAGTCAGGCATTTCTCAAATCAAGAATCTTTCTATATATAATACTTCAGATTTTATGATGCTGGATTATTCTACACGTAAAAATTTGGAGATTACTTTCTCAAATAATGACCCTAAGCATGGTGGCACTCTTGTTTCGATTTTGGATAAAACTTGCACCCCCATGGGTGGTAGGCTATTAAAAAAGTGGATTAGCTCTCCCCTCAACTCTCTCCAAGCTATACAAAAAAGATTAGATGCAGTAGAAGCTCTTTACTTGCATAATGATCAGAGAGAATATCTTAGGCTACATTTAAATTCTATAAGTGATTTGGAACGCTTAGTTACTAAAGTCGCTACCGGCAGGGCAAATCCCAGAGATGTGATTAATATTAAAAACAGTCTTGAAAAAATACCAATTCTAAAAGAAATACTTAATAATGTCGATTCTATAGCTCTTGCATCTGTGGCTACTCAAATGGATGCATTAGAAGCAATATGCGACGAAATTGATAAGGCTTTGCTTGAAGAACCTTCTGTCCATTTAGGTACTGGCAATGTGTTTAAACCAGGTTACAACTCTGATTTAGATTCATTTACAGAAGCTAAATTTTCCGGTAAAAACTGGATTAGCGAATACCAAGAACAAGAAAGAAACAGCACTGGTATTAATTCTCTTAAAATCGGTTTTAATAACGTGTTTGGCTATTACATTGATGTGACCAGAGTGCACAGCAGTAAAGTACCTGAACATTACCAAAGAAAGCAAACTTTGACTAATTCCGAAAGATATATGACTGCAGAGCTAAAAGATATAGAAGAAAAAATCTTAAACGCAGAAGAAAAAATAGGAGTAATAGAGACTTCCCTGTTTGCAGAGTTACGTGCTAATTTGGCTTTGCACACTGAGACTATTCAAAAAAATGCGCAACTTATTGCTTCGATAGATTGCCTCCAGGGTTATGCTCAGGTGTCAATAGAAAATAATTATACTAAGCCGAAAATAAATGAAGGTACTGAATTAAAAGTAGTGAAAGGTCGCCACCCTGTAGTAGAAAAATTACTACCAATCGGAGAAACTTTTACTCCTAATAGCACTACCATGAATAGTGAAGATGAGCTGATTCACATCATCACCGGGCCGAATATGTCAGGTAAGTCCAGTTATTTAAGACAAACCGCCTTAATAGTGCTGATGGGACAAATAGGCTGCTTTGTACCGGCAGAGAGTGCCAAATATGGCTTAGTAGATAGAATCTTTACGAGAGTCGGTGCTCAGGACAATATCACTGCTGGTGAAAGTACTTTTCTTGTGGAGATGCAGGAAGCTGCAAACATTATGAATAATGCAACAGAACGCTCATTAATTCTATTAGATGAAGTTGGTAGAGGCACTGCCACATTTGACGGTATTTCTATAGCCTGGTCTATAGCGGAATATATAAATAACCGATTATGTGCTAAAACTCTGTTCGCAACACACTATCACGAACTAAATGACTTGGCGGAAAGATATTCCAAAATTGTTAATTATAGCGTAGAAGTCATAGAAGCAGGTCATACTGTAATTTTTTCACATAATGTAGTGAAAGGTGCTACTGATCACAGTTTCGGTATTTTTGTTGCTAAGATGGCAGGTATGCCTTATGATGTGATTAGTCGTGCTGAAGAAATATTAGAGATATTAGAAAACGGCACTAATGAAGGCTCAGGTGCAAAAGCCAAACCGGACATGAGCAAAGTAAAATCTAAAAAGCAGCGCCACGAAACGGACCAGCTTGCGATATTTGAATTTAGAGATGATGAACTAAGGGATAGACTGGCTGAAATAAAAATAGAAAATATTACTCCTATTCAAGCTCTACAGCTATTAGCTGATTTGCATATCGAAGCAAAAAAAGAGAAGAAGTAGTCAAGTAAATTTGAAAATAATATCATAATATAATTCTATTTTTTTGGGTATTATGTCTGCTCTAAACGGTATTGAAAGAAATATTGCGCCTTCTATTATTATGTAATATTCTACAGTGTTTTTAATATTATTTATTATAATATTTGGATAATATTGATCTGAAATACTCATTTTTAGCATCCATATTGGTTTCATCACTGATTCCAATAAGGCGGAGTTCATCACATAAGATAAACTTTTTGTAGTAATCTATCTTCTTTTTAGTCGGTTTATCTATTTTTGCATATTCCTGAGTAAAATAGGAGCTAATATTTCTGCCTTTAGCTAATGGTGTGTAGTCTTTGTGGAACCATCTTTTGTTAAGAACAAACTTTAACCACTCCACGCCCATATATATGGCTTTAGCCATTTCAGTATTTGTGCCAAAGTCATAAACTCGGCACTCGTAACCCAGAGCTAACATCATAAACAAATTATGGTCAGTCTCCATAATGATTCTATTCCATAGGTGGCGTTCGCAGTGTGAGGACTGAATGCGCATGAACAAAACTTCGCTATAATCTAAGCCTAATCTATCGAGTGACTCGATTCCGTTTGTGAGATTAATAAAATGCTTGATTTTTTTCATGATTTTTGGAGCTCGGGGGAATTTATTAGGAATATGATTGAAGCGATTTTGTTAAAAAAATAATTAAAGGAACATATAGTTAGCACAATTGATATTGCGGAAGTTTTCCACCCCATCATGCTTCGCATGCCACCCCTAAAGAGGGGAATACTCTTCAATTTTAAGTTAAAGTATTCTCAAATTTTCTATTCTTTACAACGCATGCGCTGACTTATACTAATAACCTGATTCTACATTTAAGTAGAATCAGGTTATTTATAATATTAATCTTCTGCTGAATCTTTGCTGGAATCTTGCTCTATTTCTATTGGATAATCACCTGTAAAGCAAGCTGTGCAATAGCCAATTCCGTCTTCATGAGGAACTGATTCTAAAAGCTTTTCTGCTGATAGATAGTGCATTGAATCTGCTCCAATAGCATCTCCAATAGCTTTTTGATCAGGATAATCATTAGCAATAAGTTCTTCTCTGCTAGGGAAATCCATACCATAATGGCAAGGGAATTTGATTGGCGGAGAAGTAATTTTCATGTGTAATGATCTAGGTTTTGCTTCTTTAATTAGATTTAATAAGGCTTTTGAAGTTGTTCCTCTTACTATCGAATCGTCAATCACTACAAGATGTTTGTCCTCTAATAGACCTTTAACAGTATTAAATTTAGTTTTTACTTTAAATTCTCTGTTGTCCTGCCCAGGAGCAATAAATGTTCTACCAACATAGTGACTTCTGATAAGACCAAGTTCATATTTAGTAGGGCAACTTATTTCATTATTAACTCTTGCATATCCCAGCGTAGCTGTGTTGCCGCTGTCTGGTACAGGAATCACTGTCACTTTATCGCCATCAGGAGATTTAAGAGGACTTTCTATTGCTAAATTTTTACCTAATTTACGTCTAACTTTATCAACTGAGTGGCCAAATACCAGCGAATCAGGTCTAGAGAAGTATATATATTCAAAAATACAATGAGCAGCTTGTGGAGTTTCATCTTCTATTTTGAAGCTTTGGAATTCACCTGTTTCAACGGTATTTCTATCAATTACAATCATTTCGTTGTGTTTTACAGAGCGGATATATTCAGCACCGATAATATCAAAAGCAGCAGTTTCAGAGGCAACAACATAAGAGTATTCATCTCCTACTTTCATTCTTCCAATAGAAAGCGGGCGAACTCCATGCGGATCGCGAGCTGCGATTAGATAATCATCAGTAATAATTGCCAAAGAATATGCGCCGCGAGCCTGTTTCAAAGCTCCTCTTACTCTTTCAATTGCATTTGGCTCTTTTGAGCGGGCAACCATGTGCATGAAGAGTTCAGAATCAGTAGTGGTTTGGAAAATTGCACCATCTTCCTGCAGTTTCTTTCTAAGAGTTTTTGTGTTAGTAAGATTGCCGTTATGAGCCAAACACATAAGACCGGAATGATAAATCATATTAAAAGGCTGGATATTTGCGCGGTTGGAAGAACCTGTTGTAGAGTATCTGTTATGCCCCACAGCCATATCACCTTTTAAAACATCAGTCAATATTTTTGGATCAGAAAACACATCAAGAACCAAACCTTCGCCACGAGTATAAGCGAAACGTTTTTTCTGTTTTTTCTCATCAAAATATATTGTAGAAATTCCTGCAGCTTCCTGTCCCCTATGCTGAAGTGCATGAAGAGCGTAATAAGTCATTATGGAAGCTTTAGGATGATTAAAAATTCCGAATATTGCGCAATTCGGACGTGCTTTATCTGAATCTCTGCGTCTTGGACACATGCTAAACCCTTTTCAAAAACCTGTAAAACACCAAGTCGCAATTTAATCATTTTTGTTTGAACCACCATTGGTTTTATAAACAAAAGCAGTAAATCGTTTTGAATTGAAAAACTGTTGTTGAATACCTCGATTATTATTATTTTGAATTCCCTAAAAGAATATTATAATTTCATACACTATCAAATTGAAAAACAAGTCACATTATGTCCATCAGCAAAACCACATTAATCATCAAATTAGTTGAAAAGAAGGAAACAGAAAGAATATTATTGATTCTAATCAATGGTATACTCGATTATCTAGAGCAAGATATAATATCTGTTCGTGAAGCAGAACTTGCGGTTTTTAGCACATCATTGCTAACTCAGAGAATGAGAAAAAAAATAAACAACAATATCATAGATATTGTATACAATGGAATATGTCTTGAGGATATACTTGATTGGATGCCTCATAAATTCAAAGAAAGAATACATGAAATGCAAAAAGCTGTAATAGCTTTGTTAAGTAAATACGATTATAGCAATATAGCTAAACCTTGGATTGAAAATACAGATAATCAAAACATTTTACTTGAGAACATAAGAATTAAAAAGCTAAAGTGTATCAAAATAAATTATGATAAAATTAATGCAATCTATATGGATACTAAAGAGAAAAGCGAAATTATTATATTGGGGCTTTTAAATGGGATACTTGTAAGCTTAGAAAACAAAGTAATATCTTTAGATTATGCACAAAAATCTTTTTTTTCAATTTATACCACCGAAATTCTTAAAAGTAATGGTTTAAGAGATGAAATAATTGATTTGATTCAAAAGGGAATGGAGTTAGATAGTTATTTTCAAGGAAATATTCAAAAGTACGAATCAACCATTCGTGAGATGAAAAATATAGCATATAGTCTGTTAAAAGAATGTGATTTAGAAAAGGATATCGATGGAAGCTGGATCAGAACAATTAGGTGCAAAAAACTAATTGAAACTGTAAAAGAATAGTTGAAAAGCTTGAACTTGAAATAAAGACTTAAATTGTACTTTTGAGATCAAACTGCCAGATTATTTAGTAACAAACAAGAATGATAATAAAATGTTGAAATTATACGATCCCCAAATTAGGGATATTGAGTCTATAATATCAGATTTAGAAAGCAATGATAAAACAAAAATAGCAAATGCTTTAGCGGATTTCCATTGGTCATCAAATAATGTTGGGCTTATGTTGAAATGTTACTTGAAATATGCAATGCATCCTGATGATATTGTAGCTTCAACTGCAATTATTGGAATTGGTTCTTTAGCACGCTTGTTTAGAAAAACAATGGCACCCAAAAGAAAAAAGTTAATTATTTTCTTGAAAAAGCTAAAGAAAAATCGAGTCGCACTATCCGGAAATGTTAACGACGCTCTTGATGATATAAGACATTTTTCTCATCTTGTCAGGCAGGAAAGAAGAAAGAGAAGGAAGAGAAAGAAACATCGGAATTGTTTATAAAACAAGTAGAATAAATGCAAATTTATAGCTATATTTGCTGAAATAATGGGGTTTGTACTAGATGCTAGGCATCAAGTAAATAAAAAATAAAACCTGCTTATGGAAACAATTTTTAATAACTGAAAAAGATAATTTAACTATGAGTATTATTTATTCGCCAAAAGAGAGAACACTTGAAGATATTATTATAGATTTAGAAAGCGGTGATCCAACGAAACAAATCAATGCTCTTATCGATTTAACTGAATCATCAGAGGATGTTGATCTTATGTTGTCTTATTTCAAAGAATATGCATCCCATGAAAATAGTCATGTCGCAGAGTCTGCAATTTATCGTATTGATGATTTGCTTAGACTATATCCTGATGAGATGCAGCCTAAATTAAGAGAACTTCTTGGTTTCTTGAAGTTACTACAGATAGATAAAAAATATTTATCCTTTGCTTTTCGAGAGACGCTTTACGTAATAGAGGAACGTCTTTTAGATGAAGAACCTATGCAAGAGGAAGATGATGTTTTTGAGATAAAAGTTTCTGATGATGATGAACAAGAAGAGGAAGATGATGATTCTCCTTTTGTTTTCTTTGTGGTAGATTTAGGTCGCGGAAGGAAGGCGGAAATAAAACTTTTAATTATGGTATCAGGTTTATTAGATAATTTAAGACATGAAATCATATCACCAGATGTTTCGGCCACAGCTCTTTTTTCATCATTTTCTCTTTTTCTGTTGGAAAATAAAAATATGAAAAAGGAAATAATGACGATTTTCGAAATGGGGACAAAGTTAAAAGAACTACAAAATATAGATAAAGAACTATATTTTAATAAAATTGAAGAAATGCAAGTTATTACACGAAACTTACTCAAAGAATATGATTTTGATTTGTATAACGATCAGTGGCTTGCAAACTTTACTCGTTGGGGATAAAGATTTTGCATTTTAGTAGTTAAATATATAATTATAAATATATTAGATATACAACAAATATATAAATCTATAGTTTCTTTAGCTAATTTCTCTATAGGAAAGAGCAATGACGATAATAGAATCTATTCATAAGTATTTTGATTTTCTAGTTGATGAATATAATTATCAGCCATTGACTTTACTTGAATCCTTACCTTTTGAAAGAAAATATGCTTACCAAAACAAAGCTTATAAGAGAAATGTATTTTTCACATGTTATGCTGATGGATTTGTAAAAGTAGAGCTAGAAAAAATAATTGATTTTGAATCGATGACAAACGAAAGATTTCAGTACAATTCTTTTGATATTATGAAATATTGTAAAAATATCACCAATGGAAGAATTGGAAAAAAGAGATTTGAATCACCTAAAAATTCTAATAAGTCTGTTACTGATATCAATACCCACAATTTCAACTTAATCGTTGACATTCTAAAAAACGAACTTCAGGAAATGGTACAAGGTGTCGAGTGGCGCTACCTTGGTGAGTCTCCCCCTCTAGATCGATTAATCATAGAAGATTTTACTTTTCTAGAGGATCAGTATAACTTCACTTATATTGGTTGTCATATTCCGCATCCGGCAGATATTTCTCACAGATATATAAGTGAAAATAGACTGATAAGTATTTTCCCTAATCGTGGAGATATCGATATCATGATTGGAAGAACAGAAAAATCATTATTCTCAAATAAAATGCAGTATAGATGGAATATATTCAATATCGCCGCATTGTATGATAAAATAACCAACAACAGAATAAATGACAACGATTTCTTAAAAGTTGATCCTGCCCAAGATAACTATTTAGATGCAGTGAAACATAATATTGATATATTTAGAAATATTATGAATACAGAACTCCGTAGTATTTTAGATGGAAGCGAATGGCACAAATTTGGCGAACCTACTAAAAAATAGAAGTGATTTATAAAGAAAAGGAATAATTTTATGTATAAAATATTTATTGCTATTTTCCTGTCTTCTATGATATTCATGTCATGTGAAAAGCATGAATCAGAGACAGTTACAAAAACAAATAAACAAGAGGTTGATAAAGTGAAAGACACTACTCCTAAAGTAACAGGTATTGGCGGTATATTTTTCCGCACCAAAGACCCTCAGGCTACAAAAGACTGGTATAAAAACAATCTTGGCTTGGCTACTAACGAATGGGGCGCACCATTTGAAACAAGAAATGCTAATAATCCTGAAGAGATTAACTATACGCAGTGGAGTCCGTTTGATGAAAATACTGAATACTTTAACCCTTCAGAAAAAGAGTTTATGATTAACTATCGGGTGCAAAATATCGAAGGTTTAGTTGAAAATCTGAAAGCAAACGGCGTGACTATTGTTGACTCTATAGAAACCTACGACTATGGCAAATTTGTGCATATCATGGATAACGACGGCAATAAAATAGAACTATGGGAACCAGTTGACAGCGTCTTTACAGAGATGGGATTAGAAACTACAAAATAGTTCATTTACAAATACTTACCAATATAAGTTGCTGACTTTGATATTTTACCCGGTCAGCAACTTTTTTCTTATATCCTTATCTTTCATATTAAGATATTTTTGTAGATATAAAATCATTTCGTTTCTATTTACCGATTTTTTTTGTTATATAGGCTAATTATTTACTTGCATATTCAATGGCAGATATGAATATATATATAGATGAAAATATTCCTTTCTTGCAGGATACTTTTAAAGAAGTTGGGAATGTTACACGATTTAATGGCAGAAGACTTACAAACGAAGACCTTGTAAATGGCAACTGCGAATGTTTAATAACTCGCTCTACTTGCAAGGTAAACAGGCAACTCCTTCAAAATACAAATATAAAATTTGTAGGGACAGCTACATCCGGTACAGACCATATTGACACGTCTTTTTTATCAGATAATAATATTCATTTTGCATCTGCTCTTGGCTCAAACGCCAATTCTGTAGCTGAGTATGTGATTTACAGCATACTCAAGTGGGCAAAAGTTAAAAAGACTAAGCTTTACGGGAAAAAAATTGGTATTATAGGATATGGCAATGTTGGCAGACTTGTGGCCAAATATTCTAATTTATTAGGCTTGTCTGTTTTTGTGAATGATCCACCCCTATTGGATAGTGGATTTGAATTCCCTGAATATATAGAATATAAAAATCTTGAAGAATTACCATTCCTTTGCGATGTAATTACAAACCATGTACCACTTAATAAGGTAGGTAAATACTACACTGAAAATTTAATAGATGAGAAGTTTATTTTGTCTATGAATTTGGAAAGCCTTATGATTCATGCTTCCAGGGGTGGAGTAGTAGATGAAAACATTTTGTTAGACAGATTAATATCAGAAGAACTATATGCATGCACAGATGTATTTGTGGAGGAACCTGATTTTAATACGGAATTAGCAGAAAGATCTTTGCTTAGTTCGCCTCACGTCGCAGGTTACTCATTTGACGGAAAAGTGAAAGGCAGCCTAATGATTGCATTGGCTTACGAAAAATTCTTTAATGTCGAACTCAAAAAAGATACAATGCTCAAGCATTTAGCTGAATATACTCCCCTAAGTAATGAAAAATATGAAGATTTAGAATATGTTTACAATATACTAAAAACAAAACGAAACTTCGAACATGATACGAAAAATCTACTTTCAATTATTCCACTGACGGATGAAAACAGGAAAGCGGCATTTGACAAGTTTAGAAAAAATTATCCGATTAGAAGAGAATCTCTATAAAATTACTTATAGCGATACTCACCTATTTTTTTATCTTCTTTCAGGATGTGATTAATTAGCCATTTTTCTAAGAATTGTTTGATGCTGAATATGTCAATCTGCTCTCCTTTTTTAAGTTGATTAAGATATAAAATTATTTGAGCTTCAAATTTGCGATGTAGCTGAATATGGTAATCCAAATTTGGATAATAAATTTTACGCATAAATTTTTCTTCTGATGCGAAGTGTAGCTTTACATACTCGACCATTTTTTTTAATACGTCAACGATATTGATATTATTCTGTTCGCTATGTTCAATCATAGTTATAATTTCAAACAGCTTTTTATGTTCCTGATCAATGTTAAAAACTCCGATTGAATATTCCACGGACCATTGCATTGTTTAAACTCCCAAATTATGTATATTGATGTAAGTCGAAAATTGAGTATAAATAGTGTCTTAATCAGCATGATTAGCCTAAATATATATCGAATATAGCTTAAGTTTTATGTTCTTTTTCTATCAGATAAAAATATTTTTCAAAAAACAGAAAATAAAATTGGTTTATATAAAAAACTATTGTAAATTGTGTTGCATTTGTTTTATATTTTACAATAAGTGATAGTGGAATGGGTTGGCAGAGACCTATATGGCTACACGTTTTAAGGATTTGATATGAATATCTACATAGGTAATTTACCTTACAGCACAGAAGAGGCTGACGTAAACAATTTATTCGCTGAATTCGGCGAAGTAACTTCTGTTAAACTCGTTAAAGATTTTGAAACTGGAAGATTAAAAGGTTTCGGTTTTGTTGAAGTTGACGATGAATCAGGACAAAGAGCTATTGATGAATTAAATGGTGCAGAATTTAACGGCCGTAAATTGGTTGTAAATGAAGCTAGACCAAGAGAAAACAGAAGACCTAATAACTTCCGTAGCGACAATAGAAGATTCTAATTTTAATATATAGTTAGAAGAGATAGTAAAAGGTTGGATCAAACAATTTATCTCTCTGCCGAATTGATCAAATTTTAATAGTAGAGGCTAAACACAAGTGTTTAGCCTCTTTTTTTATTCTATTTCGAAAATATGTCAATGCACTTATCGCCTTTGTGATTTGCATCTACTACCGCGATTGCGACCATATCTAATATCTGATTAACTTCAGATCCTCTCTGAAGAATATGTACTGACTTATCTAAACCCTGCAAAATAGGACCGATAATATTAGCACCACCCATTTTGGCAAGTAATTTATATGTTATATTACCTGAGTTTAAATCTGGGAACACTAATGTATTAGCTTCACCTTTTAGATGGCTAAAAGGAAAGTCTTTTTTCAATATATTAGTATCTAACGCGGTGTCTGCTTGCATCTCGCCATCAATAATCAAATTAGGGTCTCTTTCTCTAATAATTTTTAGAGCTTTGCGCATTTTTTCCGGAGATTCTCCTTCCGCTGAGCCAAAGTTTGAATAAGACAGCAATGCCACATGCGGAACAATATCAAAATTTGTCACAAAATCTGCAGCTTGAAGAGCTATATCTGCAAGAGTTTCTGCATTAGGATTGACATTAATAGTAGTGTCCGTCAAGAAATAAGTGTTTTTCTTAGTGTTTACTATATATAAACCTGATACTTTATTGTATTTAGGATCTTTCCCAATTATTTCTAAAGCTGGCCTTACCGTGTCCGGATAATAAGTAGTCAAACCTGAAATCATGCTACAAGCATGCCCTTGATGCAACATCATTGCACCAAAATAATTTCTATTTTTAATAAGGTGTTTTCTAGCTTCAGTTCTTGTAATGCCTTTTCTTTGGCGAAGTTTGTAGAACTCTTCTGTATACTCGTCTAAAAGTTCGGAGTTTGAATTATCAACAATATGAATATTTGTCAAATCATATCCATATTCATTAGCTACCGCTTGTATTTCTTCTTCATTACCAATTAATATTGGTTGGCCAATATTATAATCGATGCTAAGTTGAGCTGCTTTGATAATTTTTGGCTCGTTACCTTCAGGAAATACTATAAGTTTAGGATGTTGCCCTGCTTTTCTGTAAATTTTTGTCATTATCGAATGCGATCTACCCATTCGGATATTCAAATCAAGTTCGTACTGCTCAAAGTCGGGGATATCTTTCCTTGCTACACCGGTCTCCATTGCAGCTTTTGCTACCGCAGGAGCTACCCAAGTCAGCACTCTAGGGTCAAAAGGTTTAGGAATGATATATTCTCTTCCAAAAAAAATAGTGTCCTCGCCATAGGCTTGTTTTACAGCTTCAGGCACTTCTTCTTTAGCAAGTTTAGCAAGAGCATAGGCAGCTGCTCTTTTCATTTCTTCGTTTATTTTGGTTGCATGAACGTCTAAGGCCCCTCTAAAAATAAAAGGGAAACCAAGCACATTGTTTACTTGATTAGGATAGTCAGAGCGCCCGGTAGCCATAATTACATCAGGTCTGGCTGCGGTTGCATCTTCGTATGTAATCTCAGGGTCTGGATTTGCCATGGCAAAAATAATTGGATCTTTTGCCATAGGTTTTATCATTTCTTTACTTACTACATTCCCTTTTGAAAGTCCACAGAAAACGTCAGCACCCACAAGTGCGTCTGTTAAAGTTCTTTTGTCAGTTTCTACTGCAAAATCTTCTTTAAAGACATTCATTCCTTTTTCTCTGCCTTTGTAAATTACACCTCCGGAATCGCACATTATTACATTTTCCGGCTTAACACCCAGGCTTATGTGAAACTTTGCACAAGCAATACCGGAAGCTCCGGCACCATTGTAAACAACTTTTATATCTTCGAGTTTTTTCCCAATTATTTCAACTGCATTTAGTAATGCGGCACCACTTATTATAGCAGTACCATGTTGGTCATCATGGAATACAGGTATATCAAGTTTTTCTTTTAGAGCCTCTTCTATATAGAAACATTCCGGACCTTTGATGTCTTCCAGATTTATTCCACCAAAAGTCGGCGCTAAGATTTCAACTGTTCTGATTATTTCATCAATATTCTTAGAATTTAGTTCTAAATCAAACACATCAATATCTGCAAATGTTTTAAAAAGAACACCTTTGCCTTCCATTACAGGTTTGCCGGCTTCCGGGCCTATATCACCTAATCCCAGCACCGCTGTACCATTGGAAATAACTGCAACAAGATTTCCCTTTGCAGTGTACTCAAATACTTTCTGCACGTCTTTTTCAATTTCTCTACATGGCTCTGCTACTCCGGGCGAGTATGCAAGAGACAAATCTCTCTGTGTTAGGCATGGTTTAGTAGTCGTTACTTCGATTTTGCCTTTTCTACCACTACTGTGATACTCTAAAGCATCTTCTTTTCTGATAATCATGTATTTTATCTCCATGAAATGGATAAATTGCCAATAGGCAACATATTGTTAGTTTGTCGATTACAAATTTACGTATTGGAGATATCTGTATTGAAAAATCTCTCGTTTTGAATATAATTTAAGATATAGTTAAAATTTATAGCTTTAATACTTAATATAGTGTATTTATCTATAAGATACTAATCTATATTCGTACATTATGATAATATATTTTCTTTTGTATAATATTTATCTATATTCTTTACTAATGTCTATGTTTATACTATGTTATATATAAGTTTATCCTGGGATAGAGAGTATTTTATTTTTTGGAACCTTGTTAATATTGCTACCATTTGTCTAGTAAGAATAATAAATTTGAAAACAAGTTGGAATTTGTTTTTTTTGTAACTAAATTATTCTTTTTAGTGCTTGCATGGAACTGAATATATATGAGCTTAGCAAAAGTAGATATATCTAAAAAAGTAACGACTTTAACTTTATACAATATGAAAAAATCAGGCAAAAAAATTGTCTGCCTGACTGCTTATGATGCACTTATTGCCAAATGCCTCGATGAGGCAGGAGTTGATTTAATCTTAGTAGGTGATTCATTAGGCAATGTGGTGCAGGGTTTAGATACAACCATACCTGTGACTTTGGAGCAAACTATCTATCACACAAAAGCTGTGCTTAACGGCTCTTCCAGAGCTTTAGTAGTTGCTGATATGCCATTTATGTCATATCAGGTCAGCCCAAATGAAGCTTTTAGAAATGCCGGAAGAATTATGAAAGAAACAGGTTGCCACGCTGTCAAATTAGAAGGAGGTGCAACTGTGGTTGATGCCATCTACAAAATGACAGAATCCGGTATTCCTGTGATGGGGCACTTAGGGCTTACACCGCAATCTATAAATCAATTTGGTTCTTACAGAGCTCGTGGTACAGATCCGGAAGAAGCTGCAAAAATATTTAAAGATGCACATATGCTTCAGGAGGCTGGGGCTTTTGCTGTTGTCCTTGAAAAAATTCCAGCTGAGCTGGGAAAAAAAATCAGTGAATCTTTAGCTATACCTACCATCGGTATAGGAGCAGGGCCGCATTGTGATGGTCAGATTTTAGTATATACTGATATGCTGGGACTGACTGTCGATTTTCACCCAAGGTTTGTGCGAAGATATGCAAATATGTATGAAGATATGAAAAATGCCTTCGAACAGTATGGTGATGAAGTAAGAGAAAAGAATTTTCCAACTGATCAGGAAAGTTACTAATGAAATCTTTTAAATCAATTATTGCACTGCTTATTTTTACTACATTTACTACTTTTTTTTATAGCTGTGGTGATGATGCTGTATCTTCAGGGAATGACATTGTATTTCCTGAAAGTAATGTAAGCTATTACGAGCATGTTTATCCTTACATGAAACTCACTTGCGCTTACGCCGGTTGCCATTCGGAATCCAGTGTGGCAGGTGGACTTTCTATGGAGAGCTATATTGACTTGATGAAAATTCCACTGTTTGTAATAGGCAAAAAACCGGAGAACAGCTATTTAGTACAAAAACTTGATGGAAGGTCTCCCTTTAAAGCATATTGCTACCAGGGATATGTGGAAGAATCAGTAGTTATTGGCATCAGTAAATGGATAGAAGAAGGTGCTCTTCCTAATTGATTTTTTTGATTTTTCTTATTATCTTTATTTCATGTTATAAAATTCTTGCTTAAATTAGCAGAATAAGATTTGTCAAATAGTTTTTCTGAATTTATATATTACTTATAGGAGTTTCTCCATGAAAAAATTCTTTTCTATGCTACCGGCAATTGCTTTGGCAATTTTGCTTTATAGCTGTGGCGAATCAGGACCAAAACCGGCAGAAGTAACTGGTATGAAACAGTATGAAAGTGAAAAATTTGGTTTGTCTTTCGAATACCCTGAAAATTGGGTTGCGTCAGAAGCAGGTGATTTCTTTGCTGTATACTCTATGAAAGAAGGTATGAAACGCTGGCCAAGTTATGCCACTAAAGGCGCTCCTGTAGCTAAAATTTTAGTTTCAAGAGCTGTTTTGGATTCTACTCGTAATTTAGACTCTATTATCGTCAAAATGAAAGAATTCCTTGCTGAAGAAGCTTACACTCCTATGCAGGATTTGACGATTGACGGCACTCCTGCTAAAACTACTACTTATGAATTTGATTTAGAAGATGGCCCGTTCAAAGGCGCTTACTACTTCGCAGCTAAAGATAGTGGAATGGCTACTATTATTAACTTTGAAGCTTTTGCAGGTACTTGGGAACAATACAAACCAACTTTTGATAAAATCATTAGTGGTATTAAATTAGCTCATTCCCCTTCTCTTGAAGTTAGAATTGACACAGTTGTTGAAGAATTAGAGCCACCGACTATGGACTTGGCTGAAAGAAATGGAACAGGTTTCTCTATTGGTATACCGGGCAACATGACTAAACGTAATGCTCCTGGTGGAAAAGGTAGTGCAGAATCATCTTTCTACTTTGACACTGATGCTCGTATGGACTGTTCTGTTCGTATAGACCAATTTGATGCTTCTAAAACTACTGATCTGAAAAAAATTGTTGATGAAAACTCAAAAAGCTTTAAAAATGCAAAAGCTACTAAAACTACTTTAGCAGGCAAAGAGGCTTATGTTTTAACTTGGTCTCCGGGTGCTAACCTTTCTCAAAAAGTTTGGTTTGTTCTTCACAATAAAAAACTTTTCAGAGTATCTATTAACTGGTTTGTTCCAGAAGCTAAAGATTACTTAGCTCCATTAGAAAAATCAGCACAATCTATCAAATTTAACTAATCTGATTAGATTGTATAGCTTTAACAAGGAGAGTGATTAGATTCACTCTCCTTTTTTTAATCAATTTGCAGAATGAAATCGCATATTATCACAATTAATACTATAAGCCTCACTCCTGCTACCTTGCTCAGTTATCAGATTTTTGTTTGTTATTACTAACTTGATGCGATAATCACTGCCGTTTATATCTATAATTTTTTTCTTTCTTGTATTCTCTACTTTTTTATATATTTAACAACTTCATTTTTTGTAATTTATCATCATAATTTGACTGTAAACTTTGTAATATTATATATCTAAACTATTTTGAAAACAGGTTTATGTTATGAAAACAAGAGAATCAAAAGTTATTTTTCAAACTTATAAGCGTTATCCTATTGAAGTAAGTCATGCAAAAGGATGTAGAATATTTGATGTTGATGGAAATGCTTATCTGGATATGTTAGGTGGTATTGCAGTAAATGCTTTGGGGCATGGGCATCCCGCTATAATAGCTGCTGCTAAAGACCAGATTGATAAGTATATGCATATCTCCAACTATTTTTATCAGATGTCACAAGTAGAGCTTGCAGAAAAGATTGTAGGGATGAGCTGCTTTGACCGAATCTTTTTCTCTAATTCCGGCACAGAAGCTATGGAAGGTGCTATAAAGCTTGTACGCAAATGGGGCAAACAAAATAAAAAATCAACACTTATTGCATTTTCAGGTGGATTTCACGGCAGAACTTACGGTGCTTTATCTATAATGGATAAACCTGCTTATAAAGAAGATATGGGGCCATTTTTATCTGACACGACCATTATACCTCATAATGATATACAAATACTTGAGCAAACTATTAACGAAAAAACTGCCGGTGTTTTTATTGAGTTTGTACAGGGTGAAGGCGGACTTTCAATTCCATCTGATGCTTTTGTAGCAAAACTTAAAGAGCTAAAGCAAAAATATAATTTCCTACTAATTGCAGATGAAATACAGTCAGGAATTGGCAGAACCGGTAAAATGTTTGGATTCGAGCATTTCCATGTCGAACCGGATCTTGCCACTATGGCGAAAGGAATTGGTGGCGGCTTGCCTTTAGGTGGTATAGCTGCTAAAGAGTTCCTTGCTAATATTTGGAATAAGGGGCAACACGGAACCACTTACGGTGGTAATGCAGTTGCTTGCGCTACTGGTCTTGCTGTGCTTAACGAACTAGAAAACGGTGTAATGGATCACGTCCAAAAAGTTGGTAATTTTCTAGAGAAACAGCTTCTGAATATTCGAGATAAATACTCCGATAAAGTTCTTGAAGTAAGAGGCATTGGCCTTATGAGAGGTCTTGCTTTGAATTTTGATGCTGCTATCCTTGTTGAAAAGTTGATTCAAAAAAGAGTAATTGCAAATGCTGCATCAGGAACAGTTTTAAGACTTGTCCCACCTCTTATCATAACTTATGAAGAGATAAGCCACTTCATTGAAGTGTTAGATAATGCTTTGAATGAGATATAAACTTATACAATAAACAGGAATCTTTTGACTTTAAATGATTCCTGTTTTTTTATTAAATTCGTTGATATTTTTCTCATATTTACACCTACCTAATATTATTGGCTATGATACTTCTTATAGAAAACGCAAGCATAATATTTATCTGAGAAACAGCAAATTCTTGAGAAAAACATTTATTTAATTGAAAATAAAATCATATTTTATAGAAAAGAATTAAAGAAGATTTGAAAATATATTTTGGAGTTGCTCATGGGTAAAAGACTACTACAGTGCTTTACATTAGCAATAGTTATTGCATTTTCGACAAACCAATTATTCGCAGATAACTGGAAAAAAATCGACGGTACAGAAGCATCAGTTAATAAAATAATTATTTTTCCTGACGCTCCTTCAACTTACGCCGTTGCTTCTGACTTATATTCTTGGTCTCCTGAAAAGTTGGAACCCGAATTTTACATGATTGACGGAAAAGGATTCCAAATAACTGAAAATAAAGGCTCAAGCTTTAACGCTCCCATTCTGGAAGGGCATTATATTTTGGACTTATTTCAGTTAGATAATTCTACTTTTGTTGCCTCCAGTGTTTACAAAACCAGAGGTGGTATTGTGAAATCAGTAGATGGTGGTAAAACTTGGAATGAAGAGGAAGTAAATTTTAATAACACATATTTTGTTACTGAATTTGCAAAATCTAATACTATGCTTTTAGCTACTGCAATGAATACAGCAAAAGGAATTATTGTTACTGATGATAATTTTGATAATTATAATGCTGATCCACAGCTAAGTGTTTCGTCAAGAGATATTGCAGTTTCTCCTATTGATAATAATTTAGTGTTTGTGGCTGGTGATAATAGCTACACCGGCGGAGTGATGCGCTCTACTGACGGTGGAACTTCTTGGGAAACTAATGATCAGGGAATTGAAGGATTAAGAATTAATGCAGTGTTACCTTCGGGCTTAGAAAAACACATCGTCTATTGCGGTGCGGATTCAATTACTTCAGAGGGAGTATCTTTTGGTAAAGGTATTTATCAAAGTTTAGATACAGGTAAAACTTGGCAAGCAATAGGGGCTAACGGTGCTTCTATTTACGCTCTAGATCATCACCCGCTCTATCCTAAATTTATGGTTGCTGCTGCAGGGATGCAAGGTGCTTTTGTAAGTGCAAACAACGGCTGGTGGTGGGAACAATATTCCACAGGTCTTCCTGATGCCGCTCAGGTAATTACTGTGGCTGCACCTGCTTGGGACACTACCGGATCAGGGGCTGTCTTTTTAGCAGGCACTGCTGCTCATGGCTTATTTGAGTCGGAAGCTTTGCGCACGGATGTAAATAATAACATTATCGTAAATAACAGTCTAGAAGTTGAAAAACTTTATCCTGCTCCTGTCAATGAAAACTTTACTTTGAAATGGAATAATCCGGTAGCAGGTCAGGTAAATATTTACGTAGCTGACATGCAAGGTCAAAAAGTAGCTAACTTAATAAACAACTACTTCCCTGCCGGCACTAACGAACTCAAATGGTCACAAGCTTATAAACTTGCAACAGGTGCTTATATGTTAGTACTGCAAAGCAGTGATGCAACAGCAATTTATAAGTTTATTAAACAGTAGTTTTTTTACATCCAAGCTCTCTAATGCGAGAGCTTGGATTCTTTATTTATTTAATCTTTCCCCTTTAAAATATGAAAAGATTAGCCTCCTACATTAACGAACACGAAGCAACAATCTGCCAAGCGAAACTAAAAGATGCAGGCATCCGATGCTTTATCAAGAATCAGCACGTTTCTAATTTGAAATTTGGTCATGGAATAAATGCTGCGACTGAAATAGATTTGATGGTAGTCGAAGAGGATTACGAATTAGCTGCTCATATTCTAGACATTGTGACAATAGAAGAAGAAAACATCTGCCCTAAATGCAGTTCCAAAAATACAGAACCTAAGTTCAAGAGCAGCCCTGCTCTCATGGTCTTTCTGTTACTATTTGCATTTTTACCCATCCCCTTTTTTAGAGAAAAGCATGTTTGTAAAGACTGTGGTCAGCGGTTTTGACAAGCCAACCGATATATATATCTTATTTCTAATGATAAATCATAGATAATTACAGTTTTTGTATTCACTGTTCAGATGATACTCCCAAGGTCAACTAAATATTCAAATAAAGTTAGCGAATTTCACTATTCTAAGCAATTAGATGTCTGGCAGAAATATAAAAGATATCTGCAAAAATATAGTAAATTCAGATTGTAATTTTTATAACTATGTGAACAATTTTACGATAGAGAGTGTAGGTATAATAAGATGACATTTTGTATTATTATACACACTTTAAAATAAAATGAAGATAGATATTATTATAGCTTATGAGCAAAGATATATTAGAGGACATGAAAAGGATTTTGTACCTCCTATTACAGGTATATACCTTGCTGCATTGACTGCATCAAAACATAAGGTTCGAGTTTACCATGAGCAAGTAGATAAGATAAATTATGAAACTGATGCTCATCTAATTGCTATCTCTTTTTTTAGTGGCTTTGCTAATGAAGCTTACCGATTAGCTGATTATTTCAAGAAAAAGAATAAAATCGTCATAGCTGGTGGGCCTCATGTTTCGTTCTGTACTGATGAATCATTAGAACATTTTGATGCCATAGTTATTGGCGAGGTTGAAAATATTTGGGATAATATTTTGAATGATGTAGCAACAAATTCTCTCAAACGAAAATATATTGGAGAAGCAAAAACACTCGATAATTCTCCAACTCCACGATATGATTTACTTTCTAATAACTTCTTTATTAAACGAGTGATTCAAGCTACGCGTGGTTGTCCATATTCTTGTTCTTTTTGCACAGTACCTCTGATTAATCCTGGATTTCGTAAGCGCCCGGTAGAAAATGTTATCAAAGATATAGAATATAATGACTTTAAATATTGGTGGGAAAGAAAAATTGTTTGGTTTTGGGATGACAACTTAACTATTGATAGAAAGTATATAAAAAATCTTTTAACACAGATGATTCCTCTCAAAAAATGGTGGCTAACTCAAGCAAGTATTGACATTACAAAAGATGATGAATTATTGGATTTAATGTGCAAATCCGGATGTATAGGTATTTTTTTAGGACTAGAGACTTTTGGCGAGGGATCATTACAGGATGCAAATAAAAGACAAAATATGGTAGAGGACTATAAACTTGCTGTACAAAAATTACATAAAAAGGGCATTTCTGTCATGGCTGGTTTGATTGCCGGTTTCGATCATGACAACTATGAAAGCATAGTCAATATGTCAGATGAGTTAATGAAACTGGGAATTGACGTACCATTTATTAGTGTAATGACTCCATTTAAAGGCACTGACATTTATGCAAAATTAGACAGTGAAGGACGTCTCTTAAATGACAGAGACTGGAGCTTCTACAATGGATATAATGTTACTTTTAAGCCAATAAACCTTACACCAGAAGAACTGCTACAAGCCCATAGAGACTTGTGGATAAAATCATTTTCTTTTAAAAATTCTTCTATAAGAATATTGAGAAGTTTTTTCAATTTAAGATTTGGTGCATTTTTAATGACATTGTTTATGAATGGATTTTATGGTTTAAAAAAGCTTCGAAAAAATTATCCTAAAGAGATGAAAGTTACTCAAAATATACACCAAACATCTAAATCACATAATTGGATTTAGAATTGGGCAACTATTGTTTTTTTAAATCTTCAGTACTATTTGTCTATAAGGTTGATTATGTACAATCTTCCAATTTTTCAAATATATAAATTTAAAATAGTACTCTATAGGAATTATTGCTTAAGCATCGTTACTTTTAGAATCAAAAAATCAATGATTTGCATACCCAAACAAGACTTCAATCCAAAAAGATTTGGTTTACAAACGTACTCACAAATATTGGCAAATATTACTTTTCTTTCAATACAGCACACCCAACCCCATAAAAAAAGCCGCAAGTCAAAGACTTCCGGCTTTTTTGTAATATATTATTTCAGTTTCTTTTAGAAAACTAATGTGTCTGCTGTGTTTCTTCTGCCGTGGACTACGTTTGGAGCTACGAATGAGCGATCTTTTTTAACTGCTTTTTCGAAGTCTTCTCTGAATTTAGTAACGAAGCCTCGCACAGGCCATGCAGCAGCATCGCCAAGCGCGCAGATTGTATTACCTTCAATGTTGTTAGCCACTGAGATAAGAAGATCCAAATCTTTGGATGTGCCCTCTCCTGCCACCAATCTTTTAAGAACTTTTTCCATCCAGCCACAACCTTCTCGGCATGGCGTGCACTGTCCGCAAGATTCATGATGATAGAAGTGCGCAATTCTTAGAGTAACTTTGACTATGTCCGTATCTTCGTCCATAACCATAACACCGCCGGTACCAATGTGAGTGCCAAGAGGCTTAAGCGATTCTTCGTCCATCCTTACTCCTTCTATCTCATCACCGCGTAGCGGTGGCATAGAAGAACCACCGGGAATCACTGCTTTGATAGCTTTATTATTGATAACACCACCACAGACATCATAAATCAAGTCAGTCAGTAAAATACCTGTAGGCAATTCGTATACGCCGGGTTTATTTATATGACCACTTACTCCATATAAAAGGGTTCCAACGTGCCCCGGAGCTCCGATTTTAGAATATTCTTCAGCACCGATTCTAAATATAGCAGGAACCGCGGTAATTGATTCTACGTTATTAACAGTAGTCGGCTTTCCCCAAAGACCAGATTGCGCCGGGAAAGGCGGTTTGAAACGTGGGTAAGCTCTGATTCCCTCGATAGAATTCATCAGCGATGTTTCCTCACCACAGATATAAGCTCCCGCACCTTTATGCACATAGATATCTGTTTTAAAGTCTATGCCAAAAGTTTCTTTCATTTTATCGCCAATGATGCCTTTCTCATAGGCTTGATCAACAGCCTTTTGCATCATTTGTACCCAGTTGTGATATTCGCCTCTGATATAAATGTAGGCAGCAGTGATTTTCATAGCATAGTTAGCAATCAAAATGCCTTCTAAAAGCTGATGAGGATTTTGCTCAAATATTTGACGGTCTTTGAAAGAGCCCGGCTCAGATTCGTCACCATTAACTGCAAGATATTTTATGCCATCATCTTTTGGCATAAAAGACCATTTCAAACCCGTAGGGAAGCAAGCTCCGCCCCTACCCCTAAGTCCGGATTTTTTAACGGTTTCAATAACTTCTTCGCGTGACATAGTCAGAGCTTTTTTAAACTGCTCATAGCCGCCATTTTTTATATATACATCAATATCAGAAAGATTATCAATTTCAGGTAAAATCAGTCTTGGAGTTTCCGTAGCCATTTTCAATCTCTAATAGTTAAATTTCCACACATACTGCAAATATAAAACTAAAATGTTATATTGCTATCTCCTTTTGACGAAAAACCCGCTTAATATATTATATACTAATAGCTCCAGCGGGTACATATTTTTTCCACTGTGGAAAAGAAAGTCTTTTTTAGGTGATATAAGATTGATAAATTAGTAAGCTTTTGAAACTAACAATTCGTGACTATGAATTATGACATTTCAGGCAGATTGATTGAGAAATTCCCAACTCAAGATATAACTGCAAGTTTTAAGAAAAGAGAATTTGTACTGGAAACAGTAGAAAATTTCAACGGAAGAGAGTTTTCCGAAATGATAAAATTTCAGTTGACTCAGGATCGTTGTGATATATTAGACTCTTTTGCTGTTAATGACGAACTTTCGGTAAAGTTTAACATTAAAGGAAGAAAATGGGAAAAAGAGGGTAAAGTCAATTACTTTACTAACTTGGAAGCTTGGAAATTAGAAAGACTTTCTAACGAAACTCATCCTCCTTTAGACGAGATGCCACCGGGTCTGATGGAAGACGGAGAGGATTTAGTTCCTTTTTAAAATAAAGCTTGTATAATCTCCAAGAAACTCGTATATTTGAAATTCATGTAAAATTAGCATATGGTCGAGGAAAATAATGTCTAGACGATGTGAATTAACAGGTGTCGGCGTATTAGCGGGAAATAATGTATCTCACGCACATAATAAGACTCGTCGTCGTTTTTTGCCAAACTTGCAGAAAAAAAGAATTTGGTTGCCTGAAGAAAAACGTTACATTACTCTAAAAGTAACTGCAAGAGCTATTAAAACTCTTGATAAAAAAGGTTACAATGCAATGATGAAAGAATTGCAGAAAAAAAATGCAAAATAAAAAATGCCCCTTAGAGGGCATTTTTTTTTATCTTACCTAATAATCAAACCTCTTATACTTCTCTATTTTTATCTATTTCCAGAAGAATAAGGATTAGCATGCTTAGATTATTTATATTATTTGTATCCTCTATTTTTGTAGTTTCTTGTAGTACTTCTTTTGCCCCAAACTACAAGGGACTAACTAGTAATGCTCGAGAGCCTTATGCTCTGGACTCGTCTTTTTATAAAGAAAATGTACGTCATAAGGTTATCACAGCTGCTAACTATAGGATTAAAAAGCAATACGCGGAAGCAGCAGTGGAACTTCAGGAAATATATCTTTTTGATAAAGAGCCTGCCATAGCATACTCTATTGCATTAAATATGCTTTCATTAAACAAGCTTAAACTTGCAAAACACTATATAGAAGAAGCTTTGAGTCAAGATTCTTCTTTTATACCAGCCTACGAACTGCTTAGTCAAGCTTATCTTGCAGAGAGAAAACTGAGTAAAGCTATTGAAATTATAAACTTTGTTCAATCTATTGACTATAAAATAGAACGAGAATTTGATTTGGCTTATGCCTATGAGTTTATAAATCCTAACAAATCGATAGAAAAATACGAATTCTTGTATAAAAAATACCCTGAAAACAGAATTGAGGACAGATTACTATTCCTCTATGACAAGACCAATAAAACAGAAAAAAAACTACATATTTTAAAAACAAAGTTCTTAGCTAATCCTTCAAGTCCTGAAGCTACTAAAGTATTATTTTCTTTTTGGATAAGCAAGGGCGATATTAATGAAGCACTTACTTTTACTTTTCAGCACGAAAGCCAGATAAATAATGATGATTTAGTTCTTATTTACGGAGCTTCCAGCCAAAAGATATTGAGTAGTGGGAAGCAGTGCAATCCAAATATTTTAGATACTTTATTGAGCAAATTCGATATAAGATTTACCAACGACTGGCAAATTTATCTTCAAGGCTTCTACCTTGCGTCTGAGTATCAAAGAAATGAATACGAAAAACAATTTTTAGCTATGATAGAACGTTTTTCTGATAAAAAGCAGGATGTATTTTTAGAAATCTCTATTTTTTTTCAGAAAAAAAATAGATATATTGACGCAGAGAATCTATTAAAACATTATTATACCAGTTTCAGCGATGATTTTAGATATCCTTTCTTGATTGGATTGAATTATATTTATCAAGAAAAAGATAATGATGCCATCAGCTGGCTATACAAAGCATTAGATATTAACAGTAATTCTGCGGATATATGGGTTAATCTTGGTATAATTTATGATAGAGGAAATAAAGCAGATTCTGCTGAGTTTGCATACAAAAATGCTTTAGACATTGATATTAATCATGCTTTAGCCAATAATAACTATGCTTACTCTCTAGCATCCGTTGGTAAGGATTTACGTAAAGCTTTAGAGATGTCCCAGATAGCAATACAAAAAGAGCCTTCAAACTCTGCATATTTAGATACTTATGGCTGGTTATTATTTAAACTCAAACAATATGACACGGCTATAGAGAATATTTTAAAATCCATAGAAGTAGGTGGTGCAGGCCCGGAAGTTTATGAACATCTAGGTGATATTTATAAAGAAATCGGGAAAATTGACGATGCTAAGAGAGCATACGAAGTAGGTGTAAAATTATATCCGACCAATGCAGAATTGCTTAAAAAACTGAAAAAAGTTAGTTAATAAATAACAGGTTAGACTATGTTTGTTATTATCGGTGTTGTTCTTGTATTTGCCTCGCTTATCATCGGCTATACAATGCACGGAGGTAATCTCAATACCTTGGTGCAGATTAATGAATTTATTATTATTGGCGGTGCAGCGATTGGCTCCCTTTTAATTGCAAACCCTATGCCTGTAGTTATTGGTGTTGTAAAAGGTATGATCGGTACCTTGAAAGGACCATCAGTCAACAAACAGGTGTATCTAGACTTAATGAAAATGCTTTATGAATTATTCCAATATGCTAAAAGAGAAGGTTTAATTGCACTAGAGCAACACATCGAAAATCCGGAATCTAGTTCAATCATGTCCAAATACCCCTCATTTTTGAAGAATCACCACGCTGTAGAATTTTTATGTGATACATTAAAAGTAGTTCTATCCGGAGGTGTCCCTGCTCATGATTTGGAAGATTTAATGGATATGGATATAGAAGCACTTCACCAAGATGAACATAAACCTGCGCATGCACTTTCTATCGTTTCGGATGCCTTCCCTGGACTTGGTATCGTAGCAGCCGTGCTTGGTATCATTATCACAATGAGTAAGATTAATGCCGGTGCGGAAGCAGTAGGTCAGTCTGTAGGTGCGGCACTTGTAGGTACATTCTTTGGTGTATTAATGTCTTATGGAATTATAGGTCCTATAGCAGCTGCAATGGCTGGGAACGCAGCAACAGACGCTAAATATATAGAAAGTATCAAAGCAGCACTTCTATCATTCGCAAAGGGTGCACCTGCTGCAGTAGCTATTGAATACGCAAGACGAACCATAGATCCTGTAAACAGACCTACTTTTGATGAAACTGAAAATGCATACAAAGGCGGTTAAGAGGAGTAACTAAAATGGCTGAAGAAAATAAAGGTGGAGAAAATAAAGAACAACCCATTATAGTCAAAAAAGTTAAAAAAGTCATGGGAGGTGCTCACGGTGGTGCATGGAAAGTGGCTTATGCCGATTTTGTAACGGCGATGATGGCTTTTTTTATTGTAATGTGGATTCTTGCATCTTCTGCGGAAGTGAAAGAACAGGTAGCTGCTTATTTTGAGGATCCCGGTGCATTTAGTTATATCACCGGGAAAAGGACTATTCCTGTCGACTTAGGCTTAAAGCCAGCTCCCAGTAAGGGAAAAGGAGACGGAGATGGTGATGAAAAGTCTAGCAAAGACGCTCAGGGTGGATTTATGCAGTTTGAAGTTAAACTTGATAAAGATTCACGAGATTCACTTATAGATCAGCTTAAAAATCAAGCTATGCAAGACAGTCTCTCAGCTCAAAAAAGAGTAGAGAGTTTGGGTAAAGAACTGGGAGAAGCTCTCAAAGAACTTATAGGTAAGCAACCTGAGCTAAAAGAAATATTGTCTTCAATAATTATAGAAATGACTAAAGAGGGGCTTAAAATCGAGCTTATTGAGTCATCTGAATCTATGTTTTTTGAAGTTGGTAGTGCCAATATCCGCAAAGATGCAAAAGATATATTACAAAAACTTGCCTCTGAGATAGGAAAACTACCTAATCATGTTGTTATAGAAGGGCATACTGACAGTCGTGGTTATGCGGCTAATGCTCAATATACTAACTGGGAACTTTCAGCAGATCGTGCAAATTCTGCTCGTAGAGTATTAGAACGTGCCGGTTTATGGGAAGGTCAAATTATGAGCGTAACTGGTTACGCAGATAAAAAACTTAGAAACTTAGAAAACCCATTTGATATTTCTAACAGACGTATCAGCATTATAATTAAACAAATTAGTGCTGACCAATTTTTACCTGAAGCAGTAGCCGCGGAGTAAGCAATGGAAAATAGACACCTTTCATTTTTGTTTGTGGACGATGAACCTGCTATTTTAGCACTGCTAAAAGCAACTATATCCAGTACGTTTAAAAACTCTCAAATATTTACTGCGAATAATGGCAAAACTGCATGGGAAATCATCCAATCGCACAAGCCAAATATTATAGTTTCTGACATATCTATGCCTGAAATGGATGGTATACAGTTATTAATTAAGACTAGAGCAAAAGAAGAGCTTAACGATTGCTACTTTATAATCATGACAGCGATGGAAAAAGAAAATCAAAGCAATTTAGCTTTGGAGAAGGGTGCTGATGATTTTATCAAAAAGCCTCTTGAAACAACTTCTTTTTTAGCTAGGCTCAGAGCTGCAACAAGATTTGTAAAGCTGCAATCACAAAAACGTGAAGAAAATGAGCTTTTAATGCAGTTGGCAGACGAGCTTCGGAATGATGTACAAGACATGATTATGCTTGCAGTAAAATTTCTGGAAGCAAGGATACCTGCAAGTTTTGATGCTTTAAAAAGAATCAGCGAAGCTGCCCTGTGGATAGCCAAGCACTTAGAATTTGTCAAACAAGACGAATACGATGATATAGAAATAGCAGGCTACTTAAGCGAAGCAGGTAGAATATTTCTCCCGGATCACTTAGTAAAAAGACCAGTACTTGATGTGGGTATCCCAACAGATCCGATTATGTTTCAGATCCCGAACTCTGCCAGAAGTATAGTATCTTCTGTTGGAAGATTCAAAAATGTTGCGAATATATTATTCCATGTCTATGAAAATTTAGATGGGAGCGGTTTCCCAGAAAGATTGATGTCTTGGCAGATACCTATCGGCTCCAGGATTGTTCGTGTAGCTCTCGACTACGAAGAAGCAAGAATATTCTCCGAAAGAAGCCCAAGAGAGATTCTAAATACAATGAACAATGACCAAAGCAAACTTTATGACCATAGAGTAGTAGTGCTTTTTGATCAGTATATCAGGTCAATCAGAAAAGAAGATTATGACCCTACAGAATTGGGAATAACGATAGCAGAACTAGCAGAGGGCATGAAACTTACTCGAGATATTATTACTGATAGAGGCTTGAAACTATTACCTGCAGGAGCAGAGCTATCTGCCAAAATGATAGAAAGAATTATCTCTCACAATACTGCAGACCCCATCCTTGGCAATATTTTCGTAAAGAAAAACCGCCTCTCTCAATAGACAGGCGGCTTTGTTTCAAACTATATATTACTACATTTCCAATATTTACTTATCGTGATAGCGTTTAGCACCAGGCACGTTAAGCTCTTGGAAAAGTTTAATTGCTTCATCTATGCTCATTTTACCTATATCCCCTACTGTATGCTCTCTCACAGAGACAGTTCCTGCTTCCATTTCTTTAGCACCAATGATAAGTGCAAAAGGAATTTTAGCTTGTTCTGATTCTGCAATCTTACGATTAACTTTCTCTGCACGACCATCATAAACAGTTCTAAAGCCTAGGTTTTCCAGTTTATCAGCAAGTTCTTTTGCATACTCTTGCTGGTCACCACCTATTGGCAAGACTGAAATTTGCTCAGGAGCAAGCCAGAATGGGAAGTTCCCTGCAGTATGTTCGATAAGTACTGCTACAAATCTCTCCATAGAGCCAAAAGGAGCACGGTGAATCATGATAGGTCTATGTTTATTATCATCAGCACCAATATATTCCAATTCAAATCTTTCAGGCAAGTTATAATCTACCTGAATAGTACCAAGCTGCCAATTCCTACCTAATGCATCTTTAATCATAAAGTCGAGCTTAGGACCGTAGAATGCAGCTTCGCCTGTTTCAGTAACTGTATTTAGTCCTTTCTCTTCACAAGCTTCTATAATAGCTCTTTCTGCTTTTTCCCAGTTTTCTTCACTTCCGATATATTTCTCTGTATTATCAGGATCACGGAGGGAAATTTGAGCTGTATAATGTTCGAAATTGAGAGCATCAAAGATAATAAAGATAATATCAATTACTTTTTTGAACTCATCTTTCAACTGATCCGGTGTACAAAAGATGTGAGCATCATCCTGAGTAAAACTACGAACGCGAGTAAGACCATGAAGTTCGCCACTTTGTTCGTATCTGTATACAGTACCAAACTCTGCAAATCTTACAGGTAAGTCTCTATACGAACGAGGCTTAGTTTTGTAAATTTCACAATGGTGAGGGCAGTTCATTGGTTTAAGCATGAACTCTTCACCTTCGTAAGGAGTATTGATAGTCTGGTAAGAATCCTCAGCATATTTTTGGAAGTGACCGGATGTTTTATATAAATTTACATCTCCAATATGCGGAGTGATCACTTGATCGTATCCAAATTTCTTTTGTACTGATTTTAAAAATTTCTCTAATTGTTCTCTTAATATTGCACCTTTTGGCAACCATAGAGGTAAGCCTTGTCCAACACTCTGAGAGAAAGCAAATAAGCCGAGCTCTTTGCCAAGTCTTCTGTGATCCCTTTTTTCAGCTTCTTCACGTTTTTCTACCCATTCTTCAAGCATTTTCTGTTTTGGAAAAGTAATACCATAGATACGGGTAAGCATCTGTCTGTCTGAATCACCACGCCAGTATGCACCAGCTATAGAGTAGAATTTGACAGCTTTGAAGACACCAGTGCTTGGAACATGGGCTCCACGGCAAAGATCAACGAAATTACCTTGTTTATAAAGTGTAATTTGATCTTCTTTCAAACCTTCTAAAAGTTCAATTTTATAAGGGTCTCCAACTTTTTTGAAAAAGTCAACTGCATCGTCCCATGAAATTTCCATTCTTTCATAGCTAGCTTTTCTTTTAGCCAATTCTTTGAATTTTTTTTCTAAATTAGGAATATCTTCAGAAGAAATTTTTACATCTTCAGGCAATTCCATATCATAATAAAATCCATTTTCTATAGATGGTCCAATACCAAATTTAGTCCCCGGATAAAGCTCAGCTACTGCTTCAGCCATTAAGTGAGCAGAAGAGTGCCAATATATTTCTTTACCTTCATCATCATCAAAGGTAACAAATCTGATAGTAGCATCTTCATTTATTTGACGAGACAAATCATATTTTTTTTCGTTTACGAAACAGCCAAGAGCATTGCGGGCTAATCCCTGAGAAATAGATTGAGCTATTTCCATTCCAGTAGTTCCGTCAGCATACTCTCTCACATTTCCATCAGGAAAAGTAATCTTCATAACGCATTCCAATTCTATATACAAAAAATATCTATTCTTTCAATTTACAAATATACATAATGTTCCTAAAGAACGTTCAAATTCTATGTAAATTTTTTTTATTATATTGATTTAGAGAATCTAATATACACATAGACTACAAAGATATACCTTGAGTCTATTAGTTTAATGGTGATTAGGAAAATATTTTTTGAGCCTAAGAGATAAATATTTAAATCTATTTTTAGATTATGGCTTTAACAAGCTGCTCTGAAGAGTTAAAAAGAATAGTAGAGTGAAATAGGTGAGCTTACTTTTCTGAAAGTTGAATATTTAGGTTTTATCGAGATAGATATTTGTGATACCTTTGATTTATTCTGCGAAAATCAGAACGGCGATAAATTTATTGCAGAATTGAAGATAACAATATAAAGTTTATTGTGAGGAATATCTTTTAGTAAATAACGGTATAAAGCATATTTCTATAGTAAAGTATTTTTAGATAAGCAGTAAAAACAGTATAAAATAATTGTTTTTACAATCAATTTGGGTTGATACTAAAAATAAAAAACCCTAACACCTTGTTTTAAAAGATATTAGGGTTATATCCGAGTACTCGGAGTGGGACTTGAACCCACACGACCAAAAAGGTCACAGGATTTTAAGTCCTGTGCGTCTACCACTTCCGCCATCCGAGCCCTTTGTCAATCGAACTGATACAAATTTACGGCATACTGAGATCAAAAAAAAGTTTTTTTTTTAGTTTTTTTTTAGTAAGAGAGCTGTTTTTTTTATTATTTCCGATATTTTTTATTTATCTTAACTTTACTTGCAAACAAAAGTAAACCTTTTTGCGTTTGTAACGTTATATATAGTAAAGTCGGAAAGTATTAAATAATATCGCTGTTTTCGCAGATAAGGAGTCAATCATGAGAACAACCATTTTTAAAATATTACTACCTCTTGCACTGGTATTTTCACTAAGTGCTTGTGCGACTCATCAGCATTCGCATTACTATGGTTATAATAATGACCCCGAACCTGAGGCTGTAAGACCTGTTTACGTGCCTGCAAATACTGCTAATGCACAATATACATCTCAGGCATCACAAAAGCAATCAGAAGATGAATGGGTAAACCCTCTTGCTGAAGATAATCAGTCTGCGAGTGGAGTCTACTCAGCCGGAAACGATCCGGTATATGTAGTAAATAATTACACTTATGCAGAACCTATGTATGTGCCTGTGGTAGTGCCATGGTGGCGTAATTACTATGGATGGGGAGCTTACCCTGTTTATTCTTATGGCCCGGGTTTCCACGTTAGTATTGGAGCCGGATATTACTGGGGATATGATTGGTATTCTCCATGGTATAGTTATCATCCATATTATGGATCTTATTGGCACTCTAGCTACCATCCAGGTTATTTCGGTTGGTATCAACAACCAGTGTATACTCACTATAAAAGACCAATGAGAAGTTCTTACAGGAACTTTGGTACTCATAGAAAAACTTATTCAAGTAGATCATACTCTACAGGACATAGAGATTTATATAATAGCTATGGTACAAGATCTACTAGAAGTAGCTCTTCATCAACAAGAGATATTAGAGGTTCTCGTGCAGTTTACAGCCCTTCTAGTTCTGTGAGCACCAGAAGCACAAGAAACTCAGCAGTGCGTTCTTCTATAACCGGTTCTACTCGTAGTGCTGTAACAAGCTCGGGTACTCGTTCTAGTAGAAGTGGCACATATACACCTTCTTCCAGAGGAACTCGTAGCTCTAATGCAACTTACACAAATCCTAGTTCTCGTAGCTCTAGAAGTTCAGGAACAACGTATACAAACCCAAGTTCCGGTAGTTCCAGAAGTAGTGGCACAAGTTATACTCCTAGCTCTCGTAGCTCCAGGAGCAGTGGTTCCAGCTCTAGCTACACTCCTAGCTCTCGTAGCTCCAGAAGTAGCGGCTCTAGCTCTAGCTACACTCCTAGTTCCAGCAGCTCCAGAAGTAGTGGCTCTAGTTCTTATAAGCCAAGTAGTAGCAGTGGTAGCTCCAGAAGCACAAGAAGCTCAGGCAGTAGCAGTGGTAGCTCTAGAAGTAGTGGTTCCTCAAGAAGATCAAGATAATTGAGATAACAAGAGATAACAAGGATAATAATTATGACGATGAAAAGAATACTTGCTTTGGCATTATTTATTTTGCTAAGCTTCGAAGCTAAAGCACAATACATGGAAGATGGCGTTAGGTTATTGAACACAAACGGAATGATTTCTTCCAGATCGGGTGCATTGGGAATGGGTTTTATAGGTATTTCAGATGATTTTAGTGCTTTATACTACAATCCGGCAGGACTAAGCTTGATACCAAAAGCTGAATTATCTATTGGATTCGGTATTGCAAATATTAATAATGACAATACTTTCTTGGGGGACACCCAATCAATGGATGCAAATGATGAGTTTATATCTCATTTAGGAGTAGCCTCCCCTATTCGCTCTAATACGGGGCTAAACTCTGTAATAGCTGTTGGCTATTTCAAAGAAGCAAGTTTTGACAATACTATTAATATAGAAGGATTTAACACTCGTAGCACTTATATTCGGTATGATGCTGAATCTAATGGCGATAATAGTATGTCCCATGAGCTTAAATTATCTAATGGAAGTGAAACTCCTTATCAGAATAACCTACAGCAGTCTGCTTTTATTGATGAATCAGGCGGAATACACAATGTAGTAGGTGGTGCCGGATTTGAACTAACTGATAAATTTAGCATTGGTTTCTCTGTAATGGGGAAATGGGGTTCTTATTCTTATAGCAAAGATTATAAAGAAATAGATATTAATAATATTTATAACGCTGAACCTACTGATATTTATGGAGATCTTGATCAATATAGAATGAAAAGTCACACACAACAAGATATTTCAGGTATTTCAGGGGCTGTAGGTTTTATTGCTAAGCCTAACGAGAGTTCAAGGATAAGTGTTAGTATAAAATTCCCAACTAAATATAGTATTGACGAAGAGTTTTACACAGACTATTATGTAGATTTCGACCCAAATAATAGTACTCTGGATAATATTCAGGATCAATTACTTTACAGTAGCTATTCTATTTATACGCCTTTTGTTTTTACACTCGGTACTTCATACAATATAGTAGGGTTGACTACCAGTATAGGCGTAGAATACTCGGATGCTTCTCAGATGGAATTTAGCTCTTCCAGTTCTGAAATAGACGGATACATTACTGAAATCAACAGATATATTGTAGAAGATTTAGGAAGTCAGTTAAAATATGGTGTTTCTTTTGAATATGAAGTCCCTAATGCAAATATATTTCTTCGTGCAGGCTTTACCAGAATAGGTTCACCTTATAAAAATAAAGATTTATATAGCGATGTGAATAAAATCACAAGCGGCATCGGCTTTCTCATAGGCGATGATGTAATGATAAATATGACTTTCATGACTGACAGCAGAGATGAAACTCGAATTCTATATGGCTCTCAAGATAATTCTACAACATATACAGATTATGCTATTAGCAATTCCAATATGTATTTTGGACTGGGTTTGAGCTATAGATACTAAAAATAATCATTCTTAATGTTTTGTAAAGATCGGATGTAAATATACCTTACTTCCGATCTTTTTATTTTTGAGCAAACATAAATCGGCAGTTTAGAGTCTCCGACTATGCTTAACTTTACTTATATATGCCTATATAATATTTAGTTTGAAGCCGGAAGTAGTGGTCATATCTTGATTATCAATTATCATTGCACGTTAATTTAACTATGAAAGATAGATTTTATCAATAATATCTCAGTACGATGATTTAAAGTATCGGTAAGCAAATATTTCTTTGGGTAGCCTAAAATGGGATATGATAAGACACGATGCTATAGCTATCACTTTCCCCAAAACGAATAATAAGATTAGTAATGGTATTGGGTACTGGTTTGACATTGTCCTTGAAGATTTGATTGTTATTTTCATCAAGAATAGTAATGTTTTCATCTTTACTAATTTCGTAAAGTTCAGTTAAGTCTCCACATTTTAGTTGTAAATGTTCTGCAATATTAGCGATGCTGACATCAAAAAATTGACTTTTGCAGTACATATTGACTACTCTCACAAAAGCTGCATCTTTATATACCGAATCTTTGACTTGTTGCATTTGAACTCTATCGTCCATATAAAAATATAGAGAATAGTGCATCCCTTGCTCCAGAGAATATATCCCATTATATATAGACTCACCTGAAGAGATATCTTTCACTTTGATATTGGTATAACCAGGGAAAGCATCTTTATATCTACCTGAGAATTCAGAAAATCCAAGCTTATCTATCAAAGTAATATCTTTATTCTCTACCGTAATATTATTATAATCTTGAGCAAGATGATAAAATGAAATTTTGGCTCCATTTTCTGGTTTAATATCCTTAGGAGTGTCTATAGAGGGGATACATTCGCAGCCTATCAGTAAAAAAGTAAGGAGTATAATATGTAGTATTGTTTTTTGCATTATTTAAATCCAAATAGGCACAAATTTGGATTATTTAACAGTCTAAGCTAACCCGCCTATTTCAGTATTATAAATTGTATTTTCTATTCATCGTTACGATATAAATATATACAAGAATGCCGTTTATTGCTACAATTATTTTATAAAGTGCTATAAACGGCATTAATATTTTTAGAAATTATACGAGATTCTATATACAAATCCTTGTTTTTCAGAATTATATGTTTTATTATCTACTGAGTAATACAAGAAACCATATTCATATCCTAAATTCATAGAAATATTATTGATTGGAGTAAATCTTATCCCGGCATTCAGCTTCCCGATTGGTCCTAACGATGATCCACCGGCAAATATTTCTGAATAAGGAGATACATATTCTAACCCAAATAAGTTTGTATAAGTAAATCTATAGCTCATCCCTGCTAAAAATCGCCTTGGATATTGCTTCTGCTCTGTTACTTCTCCATAATAGCTCGTAGTAAAGCTTTGGGCAAATCTCTCCCACCCCATTTCTAAACCTACTGAGTGATTATCGGAGAAGTGATACATACCGGAAATAATTACATTATCGTAAAATTGGTTGTTTATTGCTAAATGTGAGTAATCATTATTAGCTGCCTCAGAAATATATTTGAATCCTAATTCGTACTTTGTATCTTCGCTTAAGACCGCTGAAGGCAATGAAATAGTAGAAGAGAAAGGACTAAAAGGCATTTCGCTTATAGTCGCCGGATCCGTACTGCTTGCCATCAAGGATGAATGATCATCAGTATCAAAAGTAGATTCAGGTTTAGAATCGAACCATGAAACTATTTTATCATATATACTTGTATTGGCATTTTCCTCTTCTGAAGAGCTAACATCTAAAGTATTATTATTATCAATATCACTTGGAATATTGTTGTGTTGATCTAATCCATATCTATTTGCAATTTGACTGTATTGGTTGTTGTTAGCAGATGTCATATTTTCCGCTAATTGATTAGTCAAATTGCTGTTTTGAGATTGCTTATCAGAAACTGTATTAGTACTTTCTGTTTCAAAAGAGCTAACTACAGGCACAGAATTATTTTCAGCATTATCTCCAACTGTTGCTTGATTATTACTACTATCAAACATGTTATCGTAGTTTGTAGTCAGCACAACACTTACTGCAGAAGTCAGCAACAGCAATAGAGCCATAACTCCATATTTCTTAATATAGCCAGTTACTTTATCTGCAATAGACGGAGCCGGCACATCCAAATAATCAGGCACAGTAAAGCCTAATCTGCCAAAAAGCTCGTTAGTAGCTTCCGCTGGTGGCGAAATATGGTTCATATCTTGCTGAGCGATGAGATGCAACTTCATTTGTTTATTGAAGTCAGCTCTTAGCTCGGAGTCTTTAGAGAGCATATCAAAAAGCATAGCTTCCTGAGTGCTATCGACGCCTCCGTCAAGATAATCATGGATTAATTTAGTATATGACATATCAACCAATACATATATGTTAAATCAACAACTCTAATTCAAATCTTCGAGATAAGGAGAAAGTATATCTTTAACTTTCTCTTTTGCGCGCCAAATCCTATTTTTTACAGCAGGAATTGAAGCGCCCGTAATCTCAGAAATTTCCTTATGTGAGAACCCGTGATACAGTCTAAGTACAAAAAATTCTCTGTCATCTTCATTGAGCATTTCCAAAGCTCTGGCCAGTATATCGAGCATTTCTTTCTGCTCGTAGCCGGGCTCATTAGAAGAGAACTGATAATCATTGATATCAACGGTTATCTTTTTATCTCTTTTGTAGTTAAGACATAAATTACGAGTAATGGTAATTATAAAACCGGGTACGTTTGCAATATTTTCAGTTTCCTTTGCAGCATTATAAAATTTAAAAAATGCTTCCTGGAAAATATCCTTTGATTGCTCTTCATCACCAGTAACTCGTAAGCAATAGGCATATATTCTTTGCGAATGCCGCGCATAAAGCTCGGAAAACGCAGCTTCTGATTTGGCTTTGGACTTTTTCAGCTCCTTCACTAAATCTGAATCAGAATATTTGCTCAGTGTACGAGCCATTACCGTCTCCAATAAGCACTAAAGACTTTATTTGCAATAAGCATTTCGTCTTTAGTATTCATATCTAACATATATAGTTCCGAGTCTTCTTTACTATCATCAAAATATTTTGTAAAAACTACCTTAGAAGCGTTTGCCGACCAGTTGGGATTTGCATTAATCTCTCCTGTTTGATTGTTCGTTAATTTAACAAACAAAGGCTCGCTTGAGCTTTTATCAGCAATCCACATATCACCTGATTCGGAAGAAAAAAGTAATTCATTACTATTTTGAGGTGAAAATGTGACCTGTTGAAATCCTAATTTATTATTAGAAATTTCATCAGTGAGACTTCCTGAAATATTGACAACGTATATTGATTTGATAGTATCTTTATTATCTAATCTGTCATAAGTAAAACAGATATTTTCATTATCATTCGACCAGTCGGCTATCACTTGCCCCCTTCTGTTATCAATTATATTCATTAATTGATATATCTGAAAAGGCCCTTCATTATTTATCACATCGTAAATGTTCAATGTGACATCTGGATAAGCTCCGGAAAAGAAGGTAATATATCTACCATTTGGCGAAAAACTTGCAGCCGATTTTGGCAGCAAAGCAGATGAAATAATAGACAGCTGCTCAGATGCACCATCATAGGAATACAAATACAAGCGATTATCTTGCGAATTCATAGCGATAGCCCCACCTCGAGGGCTAATAACAGGATAAGTATAGTCATAATTGGCAATATTTTCCGTTACGTTTTTCTCGCTTTTATTGATCAGATTTGATAGAAATATTTCAGTCTTACCATTCTGATTGTTTTCGCGTGAGTAGCAATAATCTCCATTTGCAGCAGGTGCTGAGTAAAGTCGAGCATTTTCCACCAAGACATTTATATCAGAAAAGTCAGAACTTAGCTCAAAAACTAAGGGGATACCATCATTTTCTGACAATGCAGTAAAAAATAAACTCGACTCTTTATCACTACCACAGCAAACAGGTTCGCAAGTATTCCTACATGAGTGTAGAGCACTTACAGTGCATACTATCAAAAGCAATTTCAAAGAACTATATATGATTCGTTTCATATCCATCTCTCTTACTTTAAATAACACACGTATAGGAAAAGGTCTCATACTTTTTTTTAGCTTTTAAGAAGTGAGGCAATTTTTTTTAAGGAACTATGCAATTTTACGTTGTGTACTCTGATGATATCTATATGATTACTAAGCATAGTAGCATGAAACAGAGCAGTTGGCATGTCTCTTTCTTGAGCATTTTCTATATCAAATAATTTACCTATAAATGATTTCCTCGAAATTCCCAATAGTAAAGGTACTCCTAACTCTAAAAAACGGTCGTGATTCCTTAGTAAAGATATATTATCATCAACAGTTTTACCAAATCCAATACCGACATCAGCAATAATATCTTTTGCACCTTTGGTTTTGGCAAGCTTAATTTTTTCCTGCAGCCAGCTGAATACATCTTCCACTACATCATCATAAATCGGATTTTGCTGCATAGTTCTTGGTTTCCCCTGTATATGCATAAGTACCAATGTAGCGTTATATTCTGCTGCCAAGTCAGCTAATCTTTCATCATAACTCAAGCCACTAATGTCATTAATAATATTTGCACCTGAGTCCAAAGCAGCTTTAGCGACTTCATATTTAGTAGTATCTACTGAAATGGGAGTAATGTGGCAAACTTTTCGAATCTCTTTGATAACAGGAATAACACGATTAATCTCTTCTTGAGTATCTACCTCTTTAGCTCCCGGCCGTGTCGACTCGCCTCCTATATCCAGAATGTCAGCACCATTTTCTATCAAAGTTAAACCTTTTTTTACAGCTTCATCTTTATCGAAAGCACTTCCGCCATCTGAAAAGGAGTCGGGGGTTACATTTAATATCCCCATTATTTTCGGGAATTTATTCATATTATTTTCTCTTGCTCATACCGTTTTTCAAATATCCATCATTTTTAATGATTTGTTCTATCATCTCATGTTTATATACCATAGGTCTAAGCTGGATTAGATGCTCTCTCAGCATTTCCAGGCGAGTATTTTCATTGAGCGTACTAAGCAATATTTGTCTTTGCTGCAAAGTAAGTCCGGCTTTTTGGGCAATCAAAAAAGAAGGGTATTTTTCGTCTAATTTAGTTTTATCAAGCGGATGAAGTTCTATAGTACCTAAATGCTTTACAATATCATTATATATTTCAATCAGTTCGAACAGCAATTTGGCATTTAAATCTATTTTAACATCTTCTATGAGTTCAATTTCTGCTTCTAAGTAGGGTTTCTCACCATCTACAATGTGTTTCACATTAAATCGGGAAGTACCCATCACAGCAATATCCATCTTCCCGTCAGGAAAGCGTTTGATCAAATCAAATACCTTAGCGGAGCAGCCAACATCAGACATTTTTCCGTTATTATTAAGCACTACTCCAAATTCGATTTTCTCTTTGATGCACGTATTAATAAGCTTCTTATACCTTGGTTCGAATATATGAAGCGGATAAATCGATTCCGGAAATAGAACAATATTGAGCGGGAAAAGACCTAATCTCACAAACAACTCTCCATTTTTGCTATTAAGATACAAAAATTTGTCTTAATTATTGACAACTATTCAGAGTGCTTTGAGAATAAATGATTGATAAGTTATAAAATTTAGTCGCCGTTTGGTGTTATTATTATCTTACTCCAGTCATCATTAGAGAAAAATCTGTCTATCACATCTCTAATGTCATTCATTTGAATAGAATCAATGTCATTCATAAGGTCTTGGAGTGTTTCATGCTTTTTACTAAGTATTTCGCTTTTGGCAAGAGACTGCATCCTTACAGAAAGACTTTCTAACTCCATAATAGTTCCGGATTTTAATTGCTCTTTCGCTCTCATAAGCTCAGCTTTAGTGATATTTCCTGAATGTAGCTTCTCTAATTCGTGCATAATAATTTTTCCTGCACGTTTCAGTTTATTCTCCTCTAAAGCAGCATAAATGTAGAAAGCTGAGACATCTTTATAGCCTTGTACATTAGAGTATACAGCATATCCGAGTCCGTTTCTTTCACGTAGGGCATGGTATAAACGAGAACTCATGCCATCGCCAAATAATACATTAAAGCATGAAAGAGCATGACGCTCATCAGCTCTTAGTCCCGGCACTTGTCTGCCCATTAGAAAATGGAGTTGGCTAATTGGCATTTCTTTGGTTTGTTCTTTTTTTGAATTACTTAGCTCAATTATGTCATCCCTAAGCCCAATAGATTGCATATTGCCAAATATTGCTGCAGCTTTATTTGCTACGTAATCATGAGATAGATTCCCGGCGAACGAGATAACTAATCTATTTGGAGCAAAATATCTGGAATGAAATTCCCTAAGAGCCTCAGGAGTTATTTTTTTTACAGTGTCGGTATATCCTACTATTGGATGTTTTAGGCGAGTATCTGCAAAAAGCAATTCATCACCTAAGTCAAAGATTACTTCTTCGGGATCATCTTCGTAAGAAACTATTTCTTCTGCCACTACAGAAATTTCATTTCGTATCTCTTTGTCTTTGAAAAGTGGATTCAATATTATTTCCGAAAGAGTATTTAGAGACTTTTTGAAATTCTTTGTTAAGGCACGCACGTAAAAGCAAGTAAACTCTTTGCTGGTATAAGCATTAGTATAAGCACCTACTGATTCAAATTCAGTTGCAATTCTTCTGGCAGAATATTTTTTAGAACTTTTAAATATTGCATGCTCTAATAAATGAGCCATACCTTCCATACCTTCAGGATCATTAGAAGAGCCTGCATCTAAAGAGATTCCTAATGAAAAAGACTCTACTGTAGGAATTTGCTCAGTTAATATAACTATTCCATTATCTAAAACAGTTCTTCCAAACCTAACATGATTATCCATGATTATTTCAGTCATTTTATGCCTTGATGATTGCTTTTTTCGTAACCACAAATATACAAGCATATTATATAAGTAACAAAGATAAAAGATTGGAACTAATGAGTTAGAATTTTTTGTGCTCAATGCTTACAATGTTTAATTTGAAATACCATTATATCTTGTCCTTATAATATATTTTTTACTGCTATATTCTTTTATACCATTTCGTACATATACTCTTTTCCAAAAATTGTTCTGATTTTTTCTTAGTTTTGTGTCAGTTTATTTTACTTATTTCCTGCATAAAGGAATAGTTAGTTGGAGTCCAATGAAATACTATAATAAAATAGCTTTTAAATATATTTTCTCTCGAAGTGCTTACCATTTTATTTCAATTATCACAAAAATATCTATGTTAGGCATTACAGTAGGTGTAGCTGCTCTTATTTGTGTAATGGCTATCATGAATGGGTTTCAGGCTCTTACGATTGAGCAAATTGTAGGCTTTGATCCTCACATCAGAGTAACCGGTTCGGAATCAGAGCTTAAAGAGCTGAACAGTTATTTGAGAGCGGACACGCAAATAAACAACTCTGCTATTAATAAAACCGGCAGAGTTGTAGCTATAGGGAAAGATAAGCTGAACGTATTTGAGATTAGAGCTTATCAAAATGACAGTTTGGATTATCTTTACGGTATTAAATTTAATCTCAATTATGGGACATTTTCTTTTAACGGTTCCGGACAATTACCCGGAATAGTGATTGGTGTTGCTTTAGCTGATAAAATGAAAGTGTTGCCAGGCGATACCTTAACTCTATTCTCGCCCGAAATAATAGAAAAATCTATGCTTGCATATAGTAATTTAAAAGGAAGAAAGTTTGAAGTAACCGGAATATTCCAAACAAATATAAAAGATTATGACAGTCAGCTTGCATTCACTTCCTTCAGTGGATTTAAACGCCTTTACGGTAATAAATCTAATACTGTTTCTTTAGATTTAAAATTATTTGATTTCGACTTAGCTCAAGATAAATCTAGAATACTTGCATCTAAGTTCCCCAAGTTAGAATATAAATCATGGATTGATTTAAATAAAGCGCTATACAACGTAATGGAATTTGAAAAAATGGCGTCGTTTATAGTTGTAGGATTGATTATCATTATTGCTATATTCAATATACTTGCATCTTTGTCGATGTCTGTTATAGAGAAAAGAAAAGATATAGCAGTACTTATGGCTATGGGTGCTACAGGAAAGGATATACAAAAAATATTTCGACATGCTGGAATTTTTATTGGTGTCATTAGTTCACTTGCAGGTAGCATTATTGGAATAGGTCTATGCCTTGCTCAGGAAAAATATAAGCTTTTTACAGTAGATTCGGGTACATATTTTATTGATGCTATTCCTGTTTCTATGAATTATATCGACATTTTGATTACTGTAATATTTACGCTTGTTTTATCTGCGGTTTCGACTTATTTTCCTTCTCAAAGAGCCGCTTCAACTGATATTGTTAACTCATTCAGATCTGAGTAATGTGAAATGAAAAAAGAAGTTAAAATACTAATCTGGTCCTCTATAATAGCCAATGCAATACTTTTTGGCTTTAAATATTTTGCCGGAGTTATGGATAATTCGGTCGCGATTATTGCTGATGCTTGGCACTCATTATCCGACACAATGACTTCTGTTATAGTGCTTGTGGGTTTTAAAATAGCAGCTATGCCACCGGATAGCGAACATCCTTTTGGTCATGGCCGTGCTGAATCTATAGCAGCAATTATGGTAGGGTCTGTCCTTGGGATGGTAGGTTTAAACTTTGCTATTGAATCATTCCTCAGACTTCTCACCCACGAAACAACATATTATGGTCAAATAAGTTTATATGTTATTTCTCTAAGTATTATTATTAAAGAAGCTTTTGCTCAAGTTACCATTCGGATGGGCAAAAAGCTGAACTCTCAATCCCTAATGGCAGATGGTTGGCATCACCGTACGGACTCTATTTCATCGGCAATTATTCTGATTGGTGTGATTTTCAATGGTATAGCTTGGTGGTTTGACGGTGTGGCAGGCATGGGCGTAAGTATAATGATTATTTATGCAGCCTATGAAATCATTAAAGACACTATAGGAGGTCTCTTAGGCGAGACACCTGACGCAAGTATGCTACATGATATAATTAATTTATCCAACTCTATAGACTCTAGGATTACATCCATACATAATTTGAAACTTCATAATTATGGTGACCATAAAGAGCTTAATTTAGACATTAGACTACCTGAAACTATGACAGTACTTGAAGCTCATAACATAGCTGACGCTCTGGAACATGCCATATTAGAGCAATTTGCAATGAAAGCGACAGTTCATATCGAGCCCGGTATAATAGCTCAGTAAAACAATATTCCGGCTTCTTTAAAGTACAATATCCGGTTCTCTCTTAGAGAACAATTCGTTTCTGTGTTACCTTCACAGTTAGATTTGCGCCTAACCATCTCTTTCTTCTCAATACCCAGATTACAAAGTCCAACCAGACAGTGACAAGCAATCTAAAAATATTACAGTATTACCCGACTTGTTTCTAATACTTCCCCACAACTGCAAACAAAAAAAGCTGTCCGAAGACAGCTTTTTATATAATTTTCTTTGTTTGACCGGATTAAGTAATATCCTGAGCAACAAATGGCATAAGTGCTAAGTGGCGAGAATATTTAATCGCTGTAGCAACTTGACGCTGTTGGTAAGCAGAGACACCTGTGATTCTACGAGGTAAGATTTTACCTTGATCGTTAGTAAAACGACCCAAGAATTTAGTATCAAGGTAGTCAACTACTCTTTGCTCTTTCATTGGATTTGGTTTTTTCTTTCCGGTTCGCTTATTTGGTCTGAACGTCGCCCCGGACTGCATAGGATGAATAGCCATGCGTTATTTCCTCCTTGTTTCTCTAATTTGCTGCGCTTTTTCGAAGCGTTTTTTGAATCTTTCTACACGACCGGCTGTATCCACTAATACTTGTTTACCGGTGTAGAATGGATGCGATTTTGAGTCAATCTCCAAAACCATACGATCTTTTTTATAACAAGAACGAGTTTTGAAAGTCGTTCCATCAGTCATAACAACTTCGATTGTACGATATGCCGGATGAATTCCTTTTTTCATAGCTTCCCTTATCTATTTATGTCAATTTTGTCAGCTACACTGTAATCGTCAACTTTAACAAATTGTTCTAAGAAGCGAACAGTACCCTCTTCGCTGCGGTAGCCTTTAACAACTTTGATTACTTGTTTGTCTACTACTTTTTTATTTTTGTCACCGAAGGTTTGTTTTTTAGCCATTTTTCTTTTTCTTTCTTATTAGTCAAACGTTATGAACAACAAATATAAGACACTTACGCAAAATATGCAAGCATAAAATGCACATTTTTTTTCCACATAAGCATACACTGTAAAAGTATAAGTCTTTTGTCTATTTAATGACTACAACTTTCTTACTAATGCTTTGGCTTGGAGATATTAGCATCATCATATACTCACCAGTGCCAATACTTTCTGTAGAAAGCTGTAATGATTTTTCAGTGCCCGCAAATATAGTATTTTCTATTGTATTCTCATAGAATAGTTTTCCACTTAGATCAAATAATTTAAGAGAGTAATTTCCAATTTCTTGCAAGAACATCTTGATCTTAATCACTTTTCCTGCCGGGTTAGGAGTGATTATTAAGTCTGTTCTGTTTGCTTGAGCAAGCAATCTATCGCCACCTTCTTTGCAAATGTCTAACGCAATATTACCATTATTTTCTACAACTTGGCTTATTTTTTCTCCCGTTTTAGGTATATAGTGGATGAGTAAATCTGTACTTTCTATATGACCTAATAGTGGCATAGCGTGAATAGTTGCTATTGTAGTTTGGACTGTGTCTATTACATAATTTGTGCTGTCATTAAAGATTACAACAATAGTATCTAAGCCTTGAGTCTGGCGATATGAAGCATTCTCTACTCCTAATATTTTGATTACATTCCGATCAAATGTTATAGTAAGAGAGTCCAAAGCAGATTCTATTTCAAACTTAGATGTTTTTGCCTGAAGTGGAAGCTTGATAGAAGACAAGGCCGGATCTACAGTGAGATTTGGCAGTGTCAGTTCTAAAATATTATCCGGCACACCCTCTGCTGTAAAATCAACCAATATTGTGTCGATACAATCTGAGTATTGGACAATTATTTCGATTGTTCCACTATAAGATTGAATATTATATGGCGTAAAGGCTAAGTTATATGAAATACTATCACCTACTGGGAGAGGGTAATTTACTGCCGGGCCGTCCGCAAATAGTTCTTCAATACTTAATTCGTAATCAGTTGAAGTTGGGAAATTTACTTCTAATATTACTACATCGAACGCTCCAATATTGCTAATTCCCAAAGTCTGTACATCACTTTGGTATTTTTCAATCACATTCCCAAATTGTAACATACTTGGAGTTGCGAATAAAGCAGACTGTATGGTAGCAGTAACTTTTGAAGTATGCTGAGTTTCAGTGCCGTACTCATATACAATAAAATTTGCATCTACAGAATATTCGCCATCGGCTTTCCCATTTGCATCAAACTCAACTATAATATAACTACTGTCATCAGGTGCTAGATTAAGAGGTAAAACAGGTTCCTCAATAATAGTGAAATCAGTGTTGGTCAGTGAAATACCACGCCACTCTATGTCAGCGGTACCAATATTACTAATATATATCGTATCGTTATGAATATTGCATGGAGCTAAAACATTCAAATCCAATGCTGCTTCTATTTCTGCAAGACCATACTCAACTTCAAAGTTTAATTGTGTACTTATCGAATCGGTGCAAGGATTATCAGTATATAATTTTACTTCTAAACTCAAATCTGTTGTATCTGTATAGTTAATATCTAAATCAAACTGTTTAGTCTCTCCCGGAGCAAATAAATACGAATTAGGAGTAACTACTGCCTCTGTAGTGTTAGTATAAATAGCATAAACATTCCTTGACAGTTTGCTGTTATTAGTTATATCTATTTGCGTATTAAACGGCACTGCTGTTTCGATAGTCGCAAAAGGATTGTTAATTGTGCCAAATGTAAAATCAATTTCATCTCTTTCGGCTGTGATAGGAATAACTATCACTGAATCTCTATTTGGCTCATCTGTATAAACCAGTAGCTCAGCTTCATAAAGCCCTTTAGTAGCAACCGGTGAGTTAAATTCTACAATAAACGTAGATGATTTGCCCGGTGTTAATGTAGTCGGAATTATCGGATGTTTTTTCAAAAAGAAGTACGAAGCATCTTTCCCAATAATTTCAGGATTTCTATTTAAAATAAGGTCTCCACTGGCAGACACATTATTAGATAATAGCAATGTGTCAGCAGGCATATTACATTCCGCAACAATCCCAAAATTTAAAGAGTCTTTTGAAAGTATAATAGCAGATTGGAAAGATGATGCGGTAATATTTAAATCTATTTGATTATCGCAAGTATTCCCATTGCTCACAGCATCAATTGTAAATTTGCCATCATCTACAGATTCCACAGTTGGCGCATATTCCATAGTAACCTGTAAAGTTTCACCAGGCTTCAGAGTAACCGGTAATGGCGAAGGGCTCGTGGCAATAATTAAAAATGGTACATTCACTGCAGGTAATGTCGGAATATAAGCATCTGCGTTACCAATATTTTCGATAGTTGCTGTTTTTGTTAAAGTTTCTCCTACTCTTACAGCGCCAAAGTTAAAGTCCTCTACAACGGATAAAGTAGAATATAAAAAGCTAATAGATACGATTACTGAATCTTTTATTGAAGGGCATTCAGCTAAAGTAAAATATAAAGTATCTTTTACTTCCATGCCTGTTTTAGGTTGAGAAGCATCATCATATTTGACTAAAACAGATGCTTTTTCATCTTTGTCAAGTGGCCCCGGCTCGAGAACTATATACTCAAAACCTTTGTTACCTGAGTGCAAACCAAAATCAACAAATGTTAATCTTGCATCATTATTATTATTGATATAAAAGCTCTTGTCTGCAGTTCCGTCTCTGCATATCTGCCCCAGATTTAGTTCGTCACCTGCTTTGAATTCTATTGATTTTCCATATTCATCTAAGATCGTATAGTCATATTCCTCTATAAATATAGTGACAGCTACTCGCCAAGGTCTCTCGATCCCAGTGCGCATATCATTATGAGGAATCAACAATGTATCGTAAATAGGACCATTAGCACCGGATTGGTATGTATATTTAATTTTGACAAGTTGAGAATCTTTATGTTTTATCAATTGCAAATCATTTACAGGAGATGCTAACTCTAACCCGGATGTATTTTTTACAAACATAGCCCCTGAAAAATCTAAGTCTACCGGTACGGCACCTATATTCCAAAGATACAAGCTGTCTGTAATTTCATCACCCGGGCAGGCATTTACTGTCATGTATAATGATTTGTCGCCATCGAGCATAGGTTCATCCACAGGTATAAAGATATTCGCTGCTGACTGTGAAAGCACTCCATCAGGAATATTTAAATACTGATTAGCACCGACTCCCGTCTCATCCTGAAAAGCATAGAAATAGAAGTATTTATCTGACATATAAGGAGTCAAATCAAAATCTACAGACCAGTCTGTATTATTTATAGTCGCAGAAGAAGTAATATCTTGCCAAGGCTCATGTCCTACTTTAAACATCAGTTTAACATCTTTTGATGTTCCTTTTGTACCTTCTAAGGTAAACAAGCGAGGTACATATTGTAAAGAATCTGAACTGACAGAATTATATATCGGCAGTCCGCCTCCTGTGTTGTCAATGACTGCTGACTTATCGGCAGCATTTACTTTTATGTACCCAGCTCCTCCTGTATAACCATTAGAGGCATATCCGGAAACATTGGTAATAATATCAGATAAAGTAGTATTTGCGGAGAGTTCTATAGCGCCACCTGAACCATTCCCACCTTCTGCATCATCAGCATTGCCACCTTCTCCACCTAAGGCAGGTATGTCTAAGCCAATGATTTCTCTTGCGTAAAGCCTTAAAGCACCTCCGCCTCCGCCGCCGGAACCGGACCATTCGTTTTCGACAAATTCAGGTTGAGGATTGCCAGAAGCACCACCGGAACCACCCGCTAAAGGTATAATCATCGGATTCCCATGAATTTTACCTCCTGTATTACCCGGTCCTGTACCTGCTTTACCATATCCTGCACTACCACCATTTTCATCATTGCTATATCCGCTACCACCGCCATAATATCCAATTTTTGATTTATCATCCTGACCATCACAACCTTCTCCTGCTTTGCCAAATGGATGACCGGTACCGCCACCACTACTTTCAGCACAAAAAGTCTTAGTTTCTCCGCCCATAACTCCGTTAAGAGAGTAGCCGTTTTGATTAGTAGAATTAGACAAATTAATATTTACCCAATATCCGGTCTTACCACTTAAAAATGTATTTGCACCACCAAATCCACCACAAGTGAAGCCATTACCAGCTCTTTTTCCGCTTGACCTATCGGTATTTACATCTTCAAATGCTCCACCGCCACCGCCACCACCGGGGCCAGCATCTTGTATTTCAGTATTTTGTCCTCGCTTTCCGCCTTGCATATCGATTACAGTATTCACTGCGCCTTTTATTTTATATTTAGCCATGATTACAAGAGGAAGATATGCCTGATTACCCGGAGTAGATAAATCGCAATCTTTCAATGAAGGATAGTATCTGTCATCAGCAAGAATTAAAGAATCGACTATCATTGCTCCACGAGGCGAGCGTTTGCCTAAAGCACCTTCGCCTAAATACCGTTCCGAATTGGATACAACATTACCTACATGAGTTGGATTTAAAACATAAAAGTCTTGATAGGATGATTTATTGCCATTGTACTCCACAGCAAATCGTTTATTAAACTGAGTATTTAGCAGTTCCCAATCCGAAGAGTTTGGATTTACATCCGGATTAACAAATATTTGTGTAGATATGAGTCTTCCGTCCCATGAAACAATAAGAGGACCGACTACAATATCATTTGTATCATTAGGATTCTCAAATACTAATTTTAAATTATCTGAAACATCACCCCAATAAGTTTTATCAGGGCCATAAGTGCCAACAGAATCTACATGAGAGATAATTTCTACGTAAGTATTCATACCGGGCGACCCGATATCAGGCAAAATATATGCAACATTTTGAGCTGACACATGAAGAATTGAGAGTATAAAAAGCGATAAGAGACAAAAAACTTGTTTCATTGTATTTCCTACAAATAGTCTTTTATTTAAAATCTATTTTAATGATTTTTATCATAAATCCAAACTTATATTATAATTACGAGCTAAATTACAGGTAATTGCATATTGTTTTGGCTTGATAATTGCATTTTATATTCTAAAATTAGTCGAACAATTTCCTGAAAAAGAATATGGATTTTTCTTCTGCAATAAGAGCTTTTTTAGAACACTGTGAAATTGAAAAAGATTTTTCTAATCATTCTATCGAAAGTTACCGTCTTGCTATGTCAAACCTGTTTGACTACTTCTGCGAAGAGTACGATACAATCCCGGAATTAAACACTATTACTACTAACGATTTACGTCCGTTTTTAGGTTGGCTGCATGACAGAGGTTTAAAAAAGAATAGCTTGCGGATGAAAATATCAGCTGTCAAATCGTTTTTTAAGTTTTGCCACAAGCGTGATTATATTAATAGCAACCCGGCTACAATGGTACATACACCTAAAAAGAGTAAAAAGTTACCATCCTTTTTAATAGAAAAAGAAGTAGAAACTATGTTCGACCAGTTTGACAAAGATAATCCAATTGGTGCACGTAATCTTGCTCTGTGCGAGTTAATTTACAGTGCCGGACTCAGGATAAACGAAGCTCTGCAGATAAATGCCGGAAGTATCAGTTTAAGCAGTAGAGTTATTAAAGTAACAGGTAAAGGCTCAAAAGAAAGGATTGTTCCGTTTGGTAGCAAAGCTCATGAAGCTATTGAAAATTATTTACTGCATCGTCACTCACTACTAAAAGATTTCAGCGAAAATGCCTTATTTTTAAATAAATATGGAAAAAGGCTTAGCCATTCCTCTGCTTATAAAATGGTAAATACTGCGATGAAAGGAATAACAGAGTCTAAGCAGAAAAGTCCTCATGTACTTAGGCATAGCTTTGCGACTCATTTGTTAGATAATGGAGCTGATATCAAAGCGGTTAGCGATTTGCTTGGTCATGCCTCGCTTTCTACTACTCAGATATATACTCATGTATCTATAGAAAGACTAAAAGAAGCATATCATAAAGCACATCCCAAAGCTGAGCTTGAATAGTCAATAAATAGATATGCCCTATTGAATAAACTATCTACTTATGCCAATAGACAGCTATAAAGCTATGGAATAGTATTGTATAATAATCTCAGAAACAGTATGATAATATTTTATTTCTGATGTCATGTTATATATTTTTAATCTATTTTCAAATATATGTACTCTTCCCCACTCCCAGTTATCCAATAATTTCGTCAATATTAATTATATTTAAATAATCTATATTCGAATAAGCAAAAAACCTATATGCTTTTTACAATATTACTGCATAGCAATATATTTAAATAGATTCGTTATATTGCTGTATAGATATATTGCAATCACAAAATCAAGGGATAACTTATTATGGACAACTCACAAAAAAACTTCTCACCATTAGTATTTTTAGCAGCTTTAGGCGCCGGAGGTATTGCCGTTATGCCATTTGCATTCCTTCAATACACTTTTCACACCGGTAAAGGCTTAGTTACATTAGAAAAACTTGCACATGGTACTAATCCTATGGCCACAGAAGTTCTTTTTTACGGATTAGAGATAGTAATGATAGTTTTCGCAATATTACATTTTTCCTTATTAGGAAATCTATATAGCAAACTATTTAAATATATGAAAACAGATAATTATAAAAATCTTATCAATGATCCGGTGAGAAACTCAGCTATTATGGCTCCATTTATAGCTACAGCGATGTCTATGAATGTATTTATAGGACCTATTCGTTTCTTTATACCCTCTATATCGTCTAACTTGCAGATGTTTATGCTACCGGCTCTGATAATGTGGTTAGTCATTTGGGCCTTTACTATGCGAATGGAGATTAAACTTCTTAAAATATCTTTTGAGAAAAGTTTTGATGTTAACAAAATATCTTTTGGTTGGTTACTACGACCTTTTGCTTTAGCAATGGTAACTGTAACAGGTACAGGAATTGCCGCGATGTCTAAAAATCCTGATGTAGCTCATATTGCAGCATTTACGTCACTAATGTCAGGTGGTATGGGTTTATTCCTTCTACTGGTTAAAATGGTTTCTGTTTTCAAAAGTCATCTTGCTGCCGATGGAATGCCTGCTAAGCAGCTGTTGCCTAGTTTATTGATTGTGTTACCGAATATAACTCTTTTTGCAATCAGTGGCTTTAGGTTAGGACATTACATTAGCCATCAGTATGGAGTAGACATGCATCTACTTTCCAATGCTATTATAGTTGTTGCATTTGCGTTCTCTTCTTGGTACATGATATTTGGATTGACTTTGCTCAAAGATTATTTTAGAAATCATTTCTTTAAAAAAGAGTTTTACGTTAGCCAGTGGGGCTTAGTTTGCCCATTTGTAGCCTATGCAGTTCTGGGAAGCTTTTTCTATAAAGCTTTTTCTCCAAACCCATTAATGTTTTCAGTTTTGATAGCGACTATGTTAGGCTCTGTTGTTCTGTTCTTTACTTTACTACGAAGACAAACGTCATGCTCAGGAATTAAAAAACTGGGTAGCGTAGAGTGTGTAACAGAAGTGGCAACTTCAAAAGCTTGATATTTCTTTAATCTCTATATATCAAACAGAGGGTATGTAGTATGTAAAACTGCATACCCTTTGTTTTACAATATACAATTGAATCCTCCCTCCTATCTTGCCTTATGGATTTAAATAAAATAGAAAAGATGTCTTTATTCTACTTTATTATTATATTGCAAAATTAGAACCATGGAGAATCTACAGATGAAATACTTAATAATACTTTTTTGTATAGTTAGCCTTGCTGCTGATTCTGTTATTATTGACAGCAATATAACTATAACGGAATCTCTCAAAGAAACCAAAGCTACTCAGAACGTTATAAATAATATTCGACTTATCGAAGTAGAATACTTGTCGATGGACGGGAAGTTGCATAAAGGACAGCTTCAGGTTCATAAAGATGTGGTCAGTGACATTCAGACAATTTTTAAATTGATGCGTAAGATTAAATTCCCAGTAGCCAAGGCAATTCCGATTGTTAAATACTCTTGGTCAGACGATAAATCTATGGCTGATAATAATACTTCATCATTTAACTTCAGATATATCGCAGGAACTAAGCGTATGTCTAAGCACGCTGAAGGTTTGGCAATAGATATTAATCCATTTCTGAATCCGGTGATGTATGCTGACGGTAGAATTTCACCCAGTGGTGCAAAGAGAAACATCAAAGTACCGGGAACATTCCACGCAGATCATCCTATAGTCAAAAAGTTTAAAGAACTTGGATGGAAATGGGGTGGCGACTTTAACTCATTCAAAGACTATCATCATTTTGCAAAATAGACATAAATAAACTTGAAATAAATATGAAAAAACTTAGATTAGGATTTTTAGCTTCCCATGGTGGGAGCAATATGCAGGCTATTGTAGATGCTATTAAAGCAGGAAAATTAGATGCAGAAGCAGCAGTGATAATCTCAAATAATTCCAATTCGGGAGCTTTAGAGAAAGCCGAAAATGAAGGAATAAAGCATTTTCACATCAGTAGTAAAACGCATGGGGATAAAGAAGCGGAGACTATTTTTAGCATACTTAAAGAGCATCAAGTCGATTTGGTGATTCTTGCCGGATATATGAAAAAAATAGGTGATGAAGTGCTTGCAGAGTACAAAGGTAAAATCCTCAATATTCACCCTGCTTTACTTCCCAAGTTCGGTGGCTCGGGAATGTACGGGATGAACGTACATACAGCAGTTATAAAAGCTAAAGAAAAAGAAAGTGGTCCTACTGTCCATTTGATAGATGAGCATTATGATCGTGGCAGAATTTTAGCTCAAACAAGAGTACTTGTCAACGAAGACGATACTCCAGAAACATTAGCAGCCAGAGTACTCAAGGCAGAGCATATAATTTATGCTGAGACTATACAAAAAATAGCAAGTGGAGAGATAGAGCTATGACACATATAATAATAACCCCTCTTATTTTTTTAAATCCTGAGTTGTTATTAGACAACAAGCTTTCTGTTAAAAGGGCAGTAAAGTACAAGTTAAATGCTATTTTGTTTAGTAAGTAAATCTTACTTTGTGCGGGTGGCTACACTTCTACTAGCTATATAAAAAAGGACAATGGAATTCAAAATATTGCCCACTGTCCTTTGGCTTAACTTGTAATGTTTTTAGTAGTCGGGTTGGTCGATATATTGCTCCAGACTTGACCTTTTGTTACCTTTTAACATCTTTTCGATATACTTCCCTAAAACATCGAACTCCAGATTTACATAAGATCCAATTCTGATATTATTTAGGTTGGTTAATTTCCAAGTATGTGGGATTACTGATACCATAAATCTATTTGCTTCTACCCTAGCTGTAGTAAGGCTAATGCCATCAATTGTAACCGATCCTGTTGGAATGATATATTTAGCATATTCCGAAGGATAAGCCACCCATACTAATATACCGGCACTTTCTTTCTGAATATTTGCAATAGTCCCTATAGTATCCACATGACCTTGCACTAAGTGTCCACCCATTCTATCACCAAGCCGGGCGGCACGTTCGAGATTGATTTTCATACCCGGACGAAACTGCCCTAAAGAGCTTTTTCGTAAAGTCTCTTCCACAGCTTCCACTTCAAACTGATTTCCTGATACTGCCACAACTGTCTGGCATGCACCATTAAGAGCAACAGAATCATCTATTTTTAGGTCATCTAATATTTTAGAAGCCTTTACGCTAATTCTTTTTCCTGCCCCTATAGGACGTATAGCACTTATTTCACCTATTTCTTCTATCAGCCCTGTAAACATATTATCTACATCTCCGCATTAGCTATCAGTTCAGTTTCATAAGGTTTGTCATCAATTAAACTAAAATCGATTGCACGTTTCTCAAGTAGAACTTTGATTACTTTTACGCGGATTCGTTTACCCATGTGAAGTATTTTTTTGTGTCGCTTACCTACTAAACGCATCTTCTTTTCTTCAAACAGATAATAATCATCGTGCATATCTTTCATGTGAATTAGCCCTTCAGCATAGATACCATCCACTTGCACGAACAGTCCGAAACTTGTAACACCTGTGATAATACCATTAAACTCTTCGCCAACATGTTTTTCCATAATCATCGCACCTGCTATTTTTTTGGAAGCTCTTTCAGCTTCCATTGCAGCACGTTCGCGGTTTGTCGTAATTGAAGCTACATCTTTCATAAGTAAGTTAAGCCACTTCATCCTATTCGGTTGCACTTTGCCATTTTGATACTCTTTTAGCATTCTGTGTACAATCAAGTCGGAATAACGTCTTATAGGGGACGTAAAGTGCGTATAATACTTAAATCCTAAGCCGTAGTGACCTATGTTTTTGGTAGAGTACTCTGCTTTCGCCATAGAACGAATAAGTACTGAATGGATAATATCTTTTTCAGGCATTTCGTTTACTTCTTCAAGCATCTTATTTATTTCATGCGAAGTAAGATTTTGCTTTTTAGCTCTAATCCCAAACTGCTTGATGAAATTAAGAGCATCTTCAAATTTTGTAGGATCAGGATTGTCATGCACACGATAAATAAACGGCACATTTTTCAGTTTCTGTATGGACGCTAGTTTTTCTACATGAGTGGCAACTACTTTGTTCGCTATAAGCATACATTCTTCAACTAACTGAGTAGCATGATTAGAGCGCTTCATTTTCACTTCTAACGGGTTTTTATTTTCATCTAACACATAGCGTAATTCCATAGTGTCAAACTCTATACCGCCCTCTTTAAAGCGTTTAGAACGGAGCAGACGAGAAAGTTTGTGAAGCGATAAAATAAGTTCTAAGTTATCACCTTCTTCATTCTGAATTATCTCAAGCACTTCATCGTAGTTGTATCTTCTTTTGCTGTCTATTATTGTTTCAGTAATTTTATAGTCCACCACTTGAGCATTAGGAGTAATTTCCATAAAGCAAGAGAAGGCAAACCTTGGTTCTTTTGGTTTCAAAGAACATAATTCGTTTGATAGCTCTTCGGGTAGCATAGGGATAACTCTATCAACCAGATATGTAGAATTACCTCTCAATCGAGCTTCGATATCCAAATCCGTATTTTCTTCTACGTAGTAACTCACATCAGCAATGTGCACACCAAGATAATAGTTCCCATTCTCTAAGATTGTTAATGATAATGCGTCATCAAAATCTTTTGCATCATGAGGATCAATAGTAATGATTAAATCATCTCGAACATCTAACCTACCAGGGTAGTTTTTGGTTACATCAGGTAAAGACATCGCTCTTGCTTCTTTCACCACCTTGTCAGGGAATTTTTCAGGCAAATTGAAGTCTGTAAGTATAGCGTCAAATTCTGCTTTGGCTTCACCAGCTTTGCCGATTATTTCTACTACTTCAGCATGAGGTGACTTAGTTGACTGCTCCCAACTGACGAATCTGGCATTCACCTTATCGCCGGGTTCTGCACTTTTTAGCAAATCTTGAGGTACTAAAAAATCCACATAAAGAGCTTCATCATCCGGAACTATAAAGTGGAAATAACCATCAAATTCTATTATTCCGGCAAATTTAGTTTGATTTCTTGTTACAATTTCAACTATTTCACCTTGAGGTTTTTTACGCTTTTTGAGTGCAAGCAATTTTACAATTACTTCATCACCTGACAAAGCAGTATTGAGATGAGATTGTTTTACAGAAATCTTAGGAAATTCCGGAACATCAGTTTCTACATAAGATTTATTATGTTCGATAACTAAAGTACCTTTTATAGATGAATTATCCTGATATGATTTTAAAGCATATTTTCTTTTGGCAAACTTTTCAATGACACCTTGCTCTTCTAAATCTTCCAGAATATCGCGAAGTAAATCATACTCTTCACTCTCTGAAGATACTTCTATCAATTTTGCAATTTCGTGCCTTCTGATAGGCAAAGGAGATTCTCTAAGCACATCTAAGACATTATTAGTTATTTTTTCGTATAAACTATTTCGAGCCATAACGGTTACTCTATATTATTATAATTTTATTTCTTACTGTCAGTAAACAGTTCAATATGATATATCTAATCAAATTTCTTTATTGAGAAGCATATGCCACATGTATGGCGGTGAGGATAACAACTTTATAGAACAGACATTCAGTGTAATTTTCTTTATCCAATCAAAAACATAGACGCTAAGTATAGCGTCTCTACATCCATATTATACTCAACTTAGGGTTCTCACCACACCACTACGGAAGAAAAACAGAACAAACAATTCATTTCTTCATTCCAACTACTACCATATATACAAAAAACGCTACGAAAAACGTAGCGTTTTTTTCAAATATATGTAAAAGTTTAAATTTAGGCTTCTTTTGTCCAATGAACATTTAATTGTCTTGCAGCCAAAGCGTCGTCTAATCTTCTTAAAGGTGTTGTAGTTGGAGAATTCAACACTAATTCAGGATTAGTTTCAGCTTCCTTTGCAATAGCATTCATAGCATTAGCAAAGTCTTCTAAACTTTCTTTTGATTCAGTTTCAGTAGGTTCTATAAGCATTGCTTCATGTACGATAAGCGGGAAGTATATAGTTGGAGCATGGAAACCATAATCCAATAATCTTTTTGCTATATCTTTTGTAGAAACGCCATTTGCTTTTTGTTTATCACCACTAATCACAAATTCGTGCATACAGAACTCGTCATAAGGCACTTCAAAGTTTTCTTTGATAAGTTTAAACAAGTAATTAGCATTGATAATTGCATTTTTACTTGCTTCATTAAGACCTTTACCACCAAGCATACGAATATAAGTATATGCTCTGACCATTACCCCAAAGTTACCAAAGAAAGAGTGCACTTTGCCAATAGATAATTCTTTATCCATAACAATTTTAAAAGTATCACCTTCTTTTTCAATTTGTGGAATAGGTAAAAATGGTTTTAGTCTTTCTGAAACACAAATTGGACCTGAACCCGGGCCACCACCACCGTGAGGAGTAGACATAGTTTTGTGCAGGTTAAAGTGAACTGCATCAAAATCCATATCGCCGGGACGTACAATGCCCATAAGAGCATTTAGGTTTGCACCATCCATATAAAGTAAACCACCAGCATCTTTAATTATATTATTAATTTCAAGAATTTGTGGTTCAAATAGTCCGATAGTGTTAGGATTAGTAATCATAAATCCTGCAGTATCATTGCCCACTTTTGATCTCAAATCATCTAAATCAATTCTACCATCTTCAGTAGAGTTAATGCTAATAATTTGGAAACCGCCAATAGCAGCAGAAGCAGGGTTAGTGCCGTGAGCTGCATCAGGTATAAGGATTTTATTTCTTTCAGGATGTCCATGGTGCAAATGGTAAGCACGGAACATAAAGATACTAGTCAACTCACCATGCGAACCGGCTGCAGGCTGCAAAGAAACGCCGGGCAAACCGGTAATTTCTTTCAAAGATTCGCCAAGTTCATACATCAATTGCAAAGCACCCTGAGCATGCTCTTCTTGGCTGCAAGGGTGAATATTTGCAAATCCCGGCAAAGAAGAAGTTACTTCATTTACTTTAGGATTGTATTTCATAGTACAAGAGCCAAGTGGATATAATCCATCTTCTATATTGAAATTAAGCTTAGACAATTTAGTAAAGTGTCTTGCAATTTCGTTTTCGCTAATTTCAGGTAATTCAGCGTCATTTTTTCTTATAAGGTCTTGGGGAATATTCGCTTCCAAAGAAACAGATTCAATATCTAACTTAGGGAGCGTATATCCTTTACGGCCCGGACGAGACTTTTCAAATATTAACTTTTCCATACCGCATCACTATTTATATTAGTTATGAAAATTGTTTACTTAATATCTAAAGCTTTAAGAGCTGCATCTTGCTCAGCGCTTCTTTTGCTTTTGCCTGTCCCGATAGCAAGCAGATTTCCTTCTACGTAAACACCGACTTTAAATGATTTATCATGATCGGGGCCTGTAGCTTCAATTACAGAATAAGAAGGAGCTTCTTTTCCATTTGCCTGAACAGTTTCAAGCAATTTACTTTTATAATTTGTATCTTCCAAAACACTTTTACTTAAAAGTGTAGGAATTAATCTATTCAAAATAAAATCATTAGCCGCTTCAATGCCTGAGTCAAGGTAAACAGCCGCAATTATCGCTTCCATAGCGTCTCCAAGCACTGCATCATTACCTAGCATCAAGGAATTTTGGCAACTATAGCTCATCATTAAAAAATCATCGAGTTTCAAGTCGATGGCACACACTGTCAATGATTTTTTATTGACTAACCTAGCTCTCATTTTAGTAAGTTCGCCCTCAGGTATTTTAATATGCAGAGAAAATAAATACTCTGCCACTAACATACCAAGTATAGCATCGCCAAGAAATTCTAACCGCTCATTAGAGTATGCTTCCTTTTTGCCAAGCACCTGCACATAAGATCTGTGAATCAACGCTTGCTCGAAGTACTCTACTTTATTTATTTTAATACCTAAAGCAGTTTCAAGATTTTGTTTCTGACCTGCATTTAAAAAACCAACCACAGGGAATAGTTCCCTATGGTTGGATTCGCTATTTATAAATTTCTTTAGCGGCTTGAACCTAAAAATGCCATCATAAATCTGTTGAAGTATTTCTTTCATTTATAGGCTTAGTCTTCAAATTTTTTAAAACATAATGTAGCATTGTGACCACCAAACCCAAAAGTATTGCTGATAGCAGCCTTTATTTCTTTGTTAATTGGGTTATTAGGTGTATAATTCAAGTCACATTCCGGATCAGGCTCAACGATATTAATCGTAGGAGGAATTTTACTATTCTTAATAGCCAACGTAGTAGCGACAGCTTCTATCGCTCCGGCAGCACCCAAAAGGTGACCGGTCATAGATTTAGTAGAACTAATAGCTAATTTATAAGCATAATCTCCAAATACTTCTTTGATAGCGGCAGTCTCATTTCTGTCGTTATGCGGAGTAGAAGTACCATGAGCATTCAAATAATCTATATCTTCAGGTTTGAGACCTGCGTCTTCTATAGCAAGTTTCATTGATCTCGTAGGGCCATCCAAAGAAGGAGCCGTGATATGATGAGCATCATCAGTAAGACCAAAGCCAGCTAATTCAGCATAGATTTTTGCACCGCGTTTTCTGGCATGCTCTAAAGTTTCAAGCACAAGCACGCCACCACCTTCGCCCATTACAAATCCGTCTCTGTTTTTATCAAATGGACGGCTAGCAGTAGCAGGGTCATCGTTTCTGGTTGAAAGAGCTTGCATTGAGTTGAAACCACCAACCCCCATAGGGCAAATAGCAGCCTCACTACCACCACAAATCATCATGTCAGCGTTGCCTCTTTGAAGTAACATAAGGGCATCAGCTATAGCGTGGGATGATGTGGAACATGCAGAGATGGTACCGTAATTTGGACCTTTAAATCCAAATCTGATTGCAATTTGACCAGCAGCAATGTCAGAAATCATCATAGGCACAAAGAAAGGAGAAATCCTATCCGGTTTTCCTCTTTTGTATAATTGTTCCTGCTGATGATGATATGTCCACATACCACCTATACCGGAACCAAAAACAACCCCTACTCTTTCTCTGTCTAAGGACTCTAAGTCAAGAGCTGCATCCTCTACAGCCATAGAAGCAGCTGCAATAGCATAATGAGTAAAAGGATCCATGCGCTGTTTTTCTTTTCTATGCAGATACTTCTCAGCATCGAAATCTTTTAATTCGCATGCAAATCGAGTTTTAAACTCAGAAGCGTCGAACCCGGCAATCATTGCGGCTCCGCTCTTTCCTTCCATCATTGCATTCCAAAACTCTTCTATATTATTACCGATAGGTGTAACAGCGCCAAGACCGGTAATCACTACACGTGGGAAATCGTATTTCGGCATAATATCTCGCCGTTGTTATCTTTACACATTACAATTAATTATCTTCGGGGCTTTTATAATTAAGTCAGGGTATTGCACTGCAAAGTGAACACCCTAACTAATATCAAAAAGCCGACTTTTCAAAAGTCTCTAATTTCTAATTTAGAAACCAATTACTTGTTATTAGCTTCTAAGAAACTAACTACATCACCAACTGTTTGGATTTTTTCGGCTTCGTTATCTTCAATAGTAATATCGAATTCTTTTTCGAATTCCATGATAAGTTCAACTGTATCCAAAGAGTCAGCACCTAAATCTTTAGTGAAAGAAGCTTCAAGTGTAACTTGAGATTCTTCAACACCTAATTTGTTAACGATGATTTCTTTTACTCTTGCTAGAATAGCCATGATATACTCCTAGAACAAAAAATATTAAAATAAACTATATATATAAAATACTCTAAAGTGCTAATCCACCGTCAACATGAATAACTTGACCGGTTACGTAAGATGCATCATCAGATGCTAAAAAAGCTACTACATTAGCAATATCTGCCGGTTTAGCTGCTCTTTTTAGCGGAATGTTTGCTGCATACGCTTTCTTTTGTTCATCTGTCAATTTGTCTGTCATCGGGGTTTCTACAAATCCCGGTGCTACTACATTAGACAATATGTTACGAGATGCAAGCTCTTGAGCTACTGATTTTGTAAATCCAATCACTCCCGCTTTAGATGATGCGTAGTTTGATTGACCTGCATTCCCGGTAGAACCAACGATAGAACCAACATTGATAATCCTTCCACTTCTTTGAGACATCATTTGTCTTGTAATAGCTTTTGTACAAATAAATGTGCCTTTTAAGTTAGTGTCTAAGACTTGATCCCATTCTGTTTCAGACATTCTCATTAGTAGATTGTCGCGTGTAACGCCTGCGTTATTAACTAATATATCAACTCTTCCTTCTGCTTTGATAACTGTATCAAAAGAGTTAGTTACAGATTCAGATTTTGTAACGTCAGTTTGTACACATTTTGCGTTTACTGCTAAAGCGGTATCTTCGATAAATGTTTCGCCTTCGCCGGGCACAACATAATCAAAAGAATATACTTTAGCTCCTTCCTGCAAAAATCTTTCTGTTATTGCTTTACCGATACCGCGGCATCCGCCTGTAACGACAGCAACTTTTCCTTCAAATCTGTTTCCCATTATCATACTTTTCTAAGTTGACAAAACTAAAGTTAAATATTTATTCTTTTAACTTGCAATATATTTTTCCACATCTTCGACTTTATCAAAACCACTTATAGTTTTACCTTTAAGCGTGCGTTTTACAAGACCTTGCAACACAGCACCCGGTCCTAATTCGATAAAATGTTCGATGCCTTCTTTATCCATTTCCTGCAATGATTGAGTCCATTTTACAGGTGCTGTAAGCTGAGCGATTAATGCTTCTTTTATTTCGATAGCATTTGTTATTGGCTTAGCATGCACATTAGAGTAAACCGGAACTTTTGCATCTTTAAATTCAATATTGTTTATTGCTTCTGCTAATTTTTCTTTTGCAGGTTGCATTAGCGGTGAGTGAAATGCACCACTTACAGGCAATTCTTTTACTATCTTAGCACCGGCAGCTTTAAGAGCCGCTACATTTTCTCGTAGATACTCAGCAGAGCCGGAAACAACTAACTGCCCTGGGCAGTTGTAGTTTGCAGCAACTACTACGTTACCGTTTCCATTCTTAGTAAGTTCGTTGCAAGCTGCTTCTACTTTTTCATCAGCTCCGCCGATCACGGCCATCATTGTGCCCGGCTCGTCTTCGCCTGCTGAAAACATCAAATCACCTCTGAAAGCAACTAACTTAATTGCATCTTCGAAAGATAGAACACCTGCAGCATACAAAGCAGCATATTCGCCAACAGAGTGACCTGCTACTACAGAAAAGTCTAATTTATCTTTTATAAGATTAAAAGCAACAGCAGAGTGCAAGAAAAGCGCCGGCTGAGTGTAACGAGTTTCTTTCAACGTTTCAGTCGGACCTTGAAAGCAAATTTTACTAAGCTCGAAGCCTAAAACTTCATCAGCTTTTTTGACCAATTCCTTTGCTAAGGGATACTTGTCGTGTAGGTCTTTTACCATGCCGACATATTGAGACCCCTGCCCTGTACATAATAGTGCTTTACTCATAACTCTATATTATTTATTCATATTCCAACGCATGTAAATCGAGCCCCAAGTAAATCCGGCGCCAAAGCTTGAAAGTACAAGTTTGTCACCTTTATGAAGCTTACCGTTATCTAACCATTCTGAAAGGCAAATAGGGATAGTTCCGGCAGTTGTATTGCCATATTTATCAATATTAATCATGACTTTCTCAGGATCTAAGCCCATTCTTTGAGCTGTAGCAGAAATAATTCTAAGATTTGCCTGATGTGGCACAAGCCAATTTATATCATCAGAAGTCAAACCATTTTTATCCATAATTTCTGTAGATACATCAGCCATGCCTTTTACAGCAGCTTTAAATACATTCTGTCCGTCTTGATAAATAAAGTGTTCACCTGCATCAACAGTTTCGTGCGATGCGGGTTTAAAAGAACCACCTGCTACTTGCTTCAAGTACTGACCGCCATTGCCATCAATATGTAATATTTGATCCTTCACTCCAAGTTCAGGGTCATCAGACATTTCGATTAAGCATGCTGCAGCACCATCGCCAAAAAGAACAGCTTGAGTTCTGTCTTTAAAATCTACAACAGAGCTCATTTTATCACCTGCAAGCAGGAGTACGTTACGAGCTACACCGGATTCAACCATTTTCACAGCATTAATTAGTGAAAAGATAAAACCGGAGCAAGCAGCGCTAATATCATATCCCCAAGCATTTGGCAAACCAAGTTTATCTTGGCAGACAGCAGCTGTATTAGGGAATTGGTGATCGGGAGTAACTGTAGCACAAATTACCATATCAATATCTTCTTTGGCAATTCCTCTGCGCTTAATACATTCCTCTGCGGCTGGCACCATTAAATCACTAGTACCACCATCTTTAGCAAAACGTCGTTCAGCGATACCGGTTCTTGCCATAATCCATTCATGGTTAGTATCGAGAAATTCCTCAAAATATTCATTAGTATAAATATCAGGAGGTAAATAATGTGCTATCGAAGTAATTGTTGCTGGCATAATTCTATTTCTAATATTATCCATATTTTATTATTTGTTCAATGCTTCATAGAGCTTTTGAGTAAGCTCTTTTTGAGTCATCTCTAAGGCTCTGAGAATCATATTTTCAATGGCTATCGGAGACGATTTCCCATGTCCAATTATTATATTACCATCTACACCAAGTAGAGGAACGCCACCGTAATTTTGATAATCAAAGTCTTTTAATACCGCTTTTAAAGTTGGTATCATTAGAGCGACCTTCAATTTATTAAAAATCCCTCTTTCAGAAAAATCTTTTATTTTGCTCTTAAGTATCGAGAGAAAACTCTCTGCAAATTTTAATATCACATTGCCTGTAAATCCGTCGCAAACTATAATGTCTGAAGTTCCGGCAAGGATATCTCTACCTTCTACGTTTCCTATAAAATTAAGTTCGCTTTCCTGCAATATTTTATTTGCAAGCTTAACTTCTTCTGTGCCTTTTGATGGCTCTTCGCCAACGCTAAGCAAGCCAATCTTTGGATTAGTTATTCCCAGTATATGCTCTACATATATGGACCCCATAATAGCATATTCATAAAGGAATCTACTTTTTTGGTCTACTGAAGCACCAACATCTAAAAGTAAAGAAGGTTGGTCTTTCATTGAAGGCATGAAAGTACCAATAGTCGGTCTGCCAACTCCTTTTATTCTACCTAGTAAGATAGTAGAAGTAGACATAACGGCACCAGTATTGCCGGCAGAAACAAATCCGTCAGCCTCACCATTTTTGACAAGCTCGATACCTTTAAATAAAGAAGAATCTTTTTTAGATTTTAATGCTACGGAAGGGTCATCTTTCATGGAAACTATTTGAGTGCTATGCAAAATAGAATAGCTACTGCCGGTATATCCTTGCTCAGAGATAGCTTTTTTGATTTGGGTTTCGTCACCGACAAAAATAACTTCTAGGTTTGGTTTATTTTTTAATGCATTAATGCCGCCGATAACTTCATTTAGTGGAGAGAAATCCCCACCCATCGCATCTATGGCTATTTTAATAACTTTGTTGTCATTTGAGTTCATTTGAAAAATAAACCTCAGTTTATTATTAATAAAAAAAGTACCGGCTACTTAAAATAGCAGGTACTTTTTAAAATATGAATACTAAACAGCAGCAATTACTTTACGTCCGTTGTAATATCCGCATTCAGGGCATGCTGCATGAGACAATTTAGGAGACGCACATTGAGGACAAGTATTCATTGTCTTTGGTGTTGCTTTGTAGTGAGTACGTCTTTTGTCTCTGCGAGTTTTCGAAGTTTTTCTCTTAGGATGTGGCATTGTTCCTTCCCTTTTGTAATTATCTAATTAAGTTTTAATTTCTTTAATGCTGACCATCTTTCGTCTATATCTTCAGTTTGGTCTTTATTTTCTTTTGTATTGGTATCCGTATATTCCGGATAAATATCTTCCAAGTCTTTATCTCTATATTTTGGAGAGACTCGTTTCATTGGTAGCGAGACATTTAGCTGCTGAACTACTTCATCAGTCAAATCAATGAACTTATCATCTTCATGGATAACTATGTCTTTACCAAAGTTATCATCACCTTCTTCCTGACGTGCATAATACAAGTCAGTATTTGCTAGGTAAGCGATTTCAATCTCTGCGCTAATTTCTTCCTTATAGTCCTCTAAGGAGACATCACAAAGTAATTTAGACATACAGCTTACTTTGGCAACTACGGTATACCTTTTGCCTAATACTTTTAGACTTCCTTCCAGCGTTACTTCGCCGAAAAACTCAGGGAATATACCTTTCAATCTTCCTACGGCACAGCTGGTATTTATATCATACGAACCATCACTTATGCCTTTGACCATTATTTGTAACATTTTTACACTTCCGCTTAAAATGTATCTTGCAAAGATACTAATGATTTAGGAAATATACAAAACGAAAAAAGGAGACTTTTCAACAAAGTCTCCATTTCTTCTTAACAATTAACTATTATTTACACTGTAATGCATTTAAATTCTTAGATGCTGTCATGTTTTTAGGGTTAATTCTCAACACTTTTCTATATGCTGAGCATGCTGCTTCAATATTTTGTTGACCTTGGTAGCCAAAAGCTAAAAACAAATATGCATATTCTGATTCTGAGTTGAAATCACTCCACTCTTTTGCAGTTTTAATAACACCGGACCAGTTTTTAGCTTCTAATTCCATATTGGTCAATTTGAAGTAACCGGAACGCAATACACTTTTATTAGTTCTTGATGTGGTATCTTGTTGTGCAGCTGCTATCGCAGAAGCAAATGTTTCTTGCGCCTTACTTGTTGAGTCCAATGCGGCATAAACATCACCTAAGTATAATACAGCCCATAGATTAGTTGAATCAAGCTCTACAGCTTTTTGGAGATATGGCATAGCTTCCATTGCTCTGTTAGATACTACAGAATCTGTAGTTTCGTCAAAAAACATTGCTGTTCCTATTGAATAATTTGTTTCTGACAAATCATCTGTACAAGTAGTGGTAGCTAATCTTCTTTTTAGAATTTCTACAGCATCAGAATAACGTTTCATGCGGTTTAACTGAGAACCAAGGAAATACATGAGTTTACAGTTTCCTTCAGGATCCATATCTATTGCTTTATTCCAAAGTTCAATATTTTTTGTGGTATCACCTGCAAAAAGAGAGGCAGTACCGTAGCTACGCACATCTTTCATTTCTAACTCTTCAGTTGCAGCTACTACCGCATAAGCATCTACTGCTTCTGCATATTCTTTTTTATCGTAAAAGCAACGAGCCAAAAGTAATTTAGCTTTTGTTTTTACAGAATCTATCTCCTGTGAAGATATTTCAAGGTGAGTTCTTGCAGAATCGCAAGCACCTATTTCGTAAAGTGATTGAGCAAGCATCCAACGCCCAAAAGATCCGGATGGTCTCAAATCTACATATCTAAGAAGAGAGCTGGCTGATTCTTTATATCTTTTTGCATAAAAGAATATACGACCTTGTTCGTAAAATGCTTTTGCATTTTTTGGATCTTGCTGAGTAATTGCATTCCACTCTTTTAATGATTTTAAGAAAAGTTCGTTTCTCAAATCTTTATCCATCTCAACATTGGCCATTTTACCATAACCTATTGCGAGATTAATTCTTGCCTGCACATTTTTTTTATCTAATTTGAGAGCTTCTTCGTAGTTAGTACAAGCTAACTGATAAACTCTTTTAGCAAAATACAAATCACCTAATACAATATATGTTTCAGGATTAGAATCATCCATTGCTTTCGCTCTGGTAATCTTCAACTCTGCAGCTTTTAGAGAATCTGCCATAATTAGCGACTTACCTAACTGCAACCATGTATTGATATTCTTTTCATCTTCATCTATTGCATCATAAAGAACTTTCATCGCTTTATCGTGCTGGTTTAGATGAGACAAAGTATTAGCTATTTTGCACATTATTTTTGGAACGTCGCCATCTAAATCATCGGCCTTTTCATAGAGTTTCAAAGCTTTTTGATATTGTTCCAATTCAAAATAGATGTCACCACAAGTCAAATGCAGATCAAGATCTTTTCTGTTTTCTTCAATTGCTTTGTCGATAAACTCAGCAGCCTTTTCATAATCCTGGTTTGCCAAGTTACTTCTAACTTGGTCAGCTGCCGATTGGGCAAAAACGCTGCTCAAGCATAAAGTAATTGCGAGTATTAATGAAGCAAATAATTTCATTAGTACTAAGTCCTTCTAATTTTGTTTTAACACTAATTTTGCATATTCAGGTAATATTCCGGCTTTTAAGAAATATTGCTGGATTTCTTTGTCCTGCTCTATATATCTGGCAAACCAGAATGGTAAATTTCTTCTATCTTCTTTTAGGTACGCGTAGTAAGTTACTTTGTACGGATATTTGTTTTGCACTATATACCCGGGATGCACAGTTTGTGGATAAATTCTCTTATTATCAGAGTTAGTGAATCCCAATCTAAGCATTTTTAAAGTTGTATCACTATCTACTTGCGACATTAGTGCTACACCCACTGCATTTTTAGTTTTTACAAACTGAATAAGCGAGTCTACACTTTGAAAATACTCAGCTTTGTGAGTTATATTTTTACTTTTAGCAGCTTGGGTATATAAATGGTAAAACGTAGAGCTGTTTACGTCAGGCAAAGCTAACTCGGGCTCAGTCTGTAAAGGATATACATCTTTCAAATTTAGTCCCGAAGTAAGCATTTTTTCTATCTGCTCTACAGATAGAGTGTCAGTAGGAAATTCTTTCTTTGTAAAAAATACTAATCCATCGGATGCGATTACCATTTTTTTATGTGTATCAACCTGATAGGCTTTCATAAGAGAATCTTCATCTGGTAGATAATCCCTTGCATTAATGACTACCCTGGCATCGCCTGAAAGTAATTTTTGCATTATCTGACGAGAATTTAAATACTCTTTTGTGACCTCTACACCTTTATACTTGGAGTCATATAAGTCAATCGCCTGATCCATTATGTGAGATATATTTTCATCACAGTACACCGTAATTTTACCGGAGTTCATTGATTCTGCAGCTTCTTCTCCACTATCTTTAGCCTGATCTCCGCAAGAAATCATCAAACTAAGTAATAAAAGCATAAGTATATTTTTCATAACTCGAACTCCTTATATTGATATCTAAATAGAGACTCTAAGCTAAAACAAAATCTCAAATAGAATTCTCTTTAAATATTTCATTAGTATGCATAGCTATTTCACTTACTTTCAGTTGTGCTTTCTATGCTCATATCTTATCTGTCTATGTAGCAATATAGTGCCCTATTTCTCTGTCTTTTTTGCTGGTGTCAGATTATACTCAATTGGTACTGAAATCCACATAGCTACCTTTTCACCTTTTTGAACAGCTGACTGCCACGATTGCACTTTGCAGACTGCATCTATAGCACTTTGATTTAACAATTCGTTGTCAGACATTTCTACAAGTACTTTCAGTAGTTTATTATTTCTACCTATTAGACATTTGACATAAACAGTGCCTGTTATGCCGGCACGACGAGCTAAATCAGGATATTTCACATAAGATGATAGTTCATCCATATCAAGACTTACTTCTGTTTGACAAGGAACAAAAACATCTGTATTTAAATCGGCATCTTCCTTATCTATATCAGTATACTTATGTGCGTTTACTAATATAATGTCACCTGCATAAGTTTTAATAGGACTCTTACCAATAAAACGCAAGGTATCAGACTTAGTTTCATCAGCTTGAAGCTGAGCAGTGTTAGCGACAGCTACAATAAAAGAAATAAGAAACAGGACATGTTTAAACTTGTCTATGTTAGATATTTTTTTCAGAATTTTCTTTCTCATGAGTAGCTTCCTAAACATTGCTTTTATTTCAATAAAAAATTATATATTATTATTTAGCACCAAATATTATAGGTATTTTCAAAAGAGCTTTTGCCCTTTTGCCACTACTGTAAACATAGGGTATAAACTTATGTGTTTTAATAATATTAGTAATATATTTATTAAGATTGTCATTTGACGAGCTGATAAGCTTTACATCAGTTGTTCTACCATTTTCATCAATTTGTATTTCATATTCTAGCTCAGACTGCTTTTTATCATAAACGGAAATCACTTTACTGGCAAACTTGGCATTTAATCTGTCTATTGTAGCCAAAAGATATGGATTGTTTTGAACTTCATCTTTATCGTAAAAAGAAAGTTCCACGATAGAGTCTAGTGAAGAATACATAACCGGGATAGAAATCCATGATGCTATTTTCTCACCTTCAAAAACAGCTGCTTCCCATTTTTTAATAGATGCTACTGCTTTCAAAGCATATGTATTTAAAATAAGTTGATCTGATGAAGAAACGTATGCTGCTAATATTTTTGAATTCCTACCTATCAGACAATTTACATACACTGTTCCGGAAATATTATTTGAAATCGCTACTTCCGGATATTCCATATTATATAGAAAGTTTTTATAGTCATACTGTACTTCTTTATCAAAGAAAACAAATTCATTCGCATCAAGTTTTATATCTTCTTTATCGATCTTATCGAAACTATCCATTCTAATGAAAACGGTATCGCCTTTGTAAGTTTGAACATCATTTCTATTATAACCTGACCATTTAGAAACATTAGAATCAGAATTAGTATCATAATCATCAGTTAAACGAAATTCGATAGGTACTGAAATCCAACACTTTATTTTTTCTCCAAATTGCCTACAAGATTCCCAACTTTTGCAGAGACAAACAGCATCCAATGCAGCCTGGTTTAAAAGTTCACTGTCTGAATACTTAATAAAAGCTTTTATGATTTTATCGTTATCATTAATCAAACACATAACATACACAGTACCTTCAATTCCTGCTCTGCGAGCTATTTCAGGATATATTACATGGCTACTTAGTTCATTCAAATCAAGATTAGGGGGTTCTTCAATATTATTATTTTTGTCAAGCACATTTAAAGTTGTATCCTTGTCTTCTTTTGCACTTAAAACATTAGAGGTCACTAAATTGCAAACTACTATGATCAATAGTAGTATTTTTATCTCAAGCGTTATTATATTTTTTAATATTATCATATTAGTGTATAGTTTTCATCTTGCGTTATTCATAAACTTAATTTTACAATTTAAAGAATATCAGCACCATCGTGAAAATATACTTACTGTGCATCATTATTGATATAGATTATTTATCAAGATTTTCTCTTTTTTTTTGCATCTCAGCAAATCTTTCTTCCATAGCTTGTCTTCTCATAATCATGTGGTATATAGAAAGCCTATAAGCTCCGAATAAGATAGTAATCACTCCAAATACTCTAAGCATTACAGGATCCATATTTTGAAATTCTACCAATCCAAGTAGACACATAACTCCGATTAACAGGATAGAAGACCTAAGGGAGTAATTTATGACTTTCATTAATAGCTTGGAGTCAAATTTCTTTCTAGTTTTAACAGAGTCACTCATATAGAAGTATTCTTTATTGAGTTATACAATTATTACTGAATTTAGCAAAATAAAAAGTATAATACGATTTATATTATACTTTTTGCATTGCCATTTCAAGGTTAATAAAAAAAACCAAGTGCATCGCATAGAAGCGATGCACTTAGATATAGCAATTTAGTTTAGACGGAATTCAATTGGAATTGAAATCCACATCTGAATTGGTTGACCATTTTGAATACCGGGAGTAAAACCACGATATTTCATAACAGCTTCCTGAGCAGCTTTATTTAGAAGCTCATTGTCGCTCATTTCGATAATGGTTTTTTTCGGAGAACCATCTTTGCCAATAAGTACTTTGACATAAACGGTACCTTCAACACCAGCACGTCGAGCTAAATCCGGGTATTTTACAATTTTTTGAAGAGAAGGCAAGTCAAGACTTGCTTCTTCTTCAACTGCAATGAAATCATCCGGATCCGGTTCTTCTACCGGAGCTTCCACTTCTAAAGCTTTCGCATCAAAATCAATATTGGGAGCAAAACCACCTAAATCTTCACCATCGCCACCTTCAGCAGATGCTCTGGACATTTCATCCATAGCAGCAAATTCTTGCATATCAGGCGTAATCTCTGCATCAGGCACTGGCACAGGAGTACCGGCACGAGAGGCAGGACCATGGTGTACAATCTCTTGCATCTGCTGTGGAGGCGGAGCTTCCACAGGAGCGTCAGATTGAGGTGGAGGTAATTGATCAAGTTTAATTTTTTGGATTGGTGCCATTTTAAGTTTTCTACCACCACCTGATTCAATTTTTACAGTAGCAAGGTAACTACCCATAGCCAAAGCAAAAATTAAAACAGTATATAAAAATCCTCTAATGGTATATTTCTTGATTAATTCCTTAACCTCGACAGCACCATACGTAGGACGTTCAGGCATAATTACAGTAACTGGCATTATTCTTCCCCTCCCATCGCTTGCGTATTCTGCAATTCTTCCATTTCTTCAGGTGTAATTTTAGCAATAGTAAATCTTCTTTCCCTCTTTATAGCTTTCCCGGTTTCAGGATCAGTTCTTTTCGCAAACTCTTCCATAATCAAAGATTCAGCCAAATTCAGTTCATCAAGAATATTTACTACTATACCATAATTAGCATCTGCATCAACTTTTAAAGCAAAAATTAGATCATTCGGTTTTTCTAACCTACTTGAAGTATTTTCTTTAAAAGATAATTCTTTTACATCTTTAAGCTTTATAGCTTCAAGCATATCTTCTCCTCCAATTCTCCAGTATAGTTCGTCTTTTGCTTTTCCCTCTCCCATATCATTATGATAAACAAAAAGAGATAATAGTTGAGACGCTTTTACAGGAACATCTTCATGAGATTCCGGCGGAATAGACATTTCCATAACCTGCGGAGCAGCCATAGTAGTTGTAAACATAAAGAATGTCAGCAACAGAAATGTAATATCCACCAAAGGAGTCATATCTAAGGTAAAGCCAACGCGTTTCATTTTTTTACGCTTTGACGCTTTACCTCTCTTACTTCGTTCTACACCGAGGGCACCACCGCCACCAGACATAATTTATCTCCTTCAATATTATCGATATTAATTAGACACTATGTATCGAAAAAAAGTTACAAAGTGTGTAAAATAGCTTTTAGTAATTAGCTACCTTTTTTCTCAGTTACATAGTTAAATACTGTTGCACGTCCGCGTCTTAAACGTTCCATGGCATCCTCGACCCATTTAAATTCAATTCTATGGTCGGCATCCAGTGCAAACTCTGTTTTTGTATTAGCAGCACGAGTGTTCTTTATCAAAGTTTCCAAGATATCCAGATTTTCTACTCTGAGCATCGCTTGTTCTTGTTGCTCAGGAGTCAATGCGTCGGACATATTAGTGTAAACTTTAGCTCTATCAGCTTCATTAGTAATAGCGTAATGATATACGGTATCAGCCGAAGCAGAATCGATAGAAACATAAATTACAGCTAAATTATGCTCGGGCACTTTAGAAGTATCTGCTGATGCCTCTGGTCTTTGTACCACGAACTTTTGCTCATTTTCCGCTTCAGTTTTAAACTTTGCAGTAAACATAAAGAAAGTTAGCAAAAGGAATGTGATGTCTACCAATGGAGTCATATCTACAACGAAACCGACTCTTTTCTTTTTAATCTTAGGCACAGAAGACTCCTTCTATATTATTTTTTGATTCTTGCAGTAAAGATTTGAGTAACGTTCAAAATTGCTTCGTCAATCATGTATACGAAGTTATCTACTTTTGTTGTAAAGAAGTTATATGCAACAATAGAGATAATCGCACCAATCAAACCACCGGCAGTGTTGTAAAGTGCTTCAGAGATACCGATTGACAACTGAGTTGCAGACACTGTGCCTGATTCAGCAAGTGCAGAGAACGCACGAATCATACCAAGAGTTGTACCCAAAAGACCAACCATAGTAGAAATAGATGCTACAGTTGAAAGGAATACAAGATTTTTTTCCAATAGAGGAGTTTCCAAGTTCATAGACTCATCAATAGCTCTTTGTACTTCAGAAATTTTCTTTTCAGAAGAAAATTCGTTATCGCTTTCGATTTCTTTGAAACGAGCGATAGCAGAGCGAAGTACGCTAGCCATTGATCCGCGTTGAGATTCGCAAGCATCTAATGCTGCATCTAATTGCCCTTGTTCTAACAAAGTAGTAACTTCTTTGATAAACTTTTCCGGGGCGCCTTTACCTTTAGCTTTAGACATCACAAGCTGACGTTCGATAGTAAACGTAACAGAGATAAGTACAAAAGAAAGCAAAAGAGCTACAAGAGGACCACCAGTATAGATAGTACCAAGCATGTTACCAGGTTTTGGTTCATGTTTTGTTTCAGGGTCATTAAAGTTATCAGCACTACCCATGATAAACTGATAGAACAACGCAGAGACAGCCAGCGATAGCACAATCACTAGAACATTAAATAGGTTTTTCATAACACCTCTCACTATTATATTAATTAGACAAAGATTTAATTGCTTCTTCGACAGACTGGGCAATATTGAATACTACCGTTAATTTTGTAATAACAAAGATATTTTCAATGGATTTGCTGATGTTAGCCAGCACAATTTTTCCATCTCTTTTTACAAAATTAGTGTGTGCGGAAATCAAAATACCTAAAGCAGTAGAATTTAGATATTTAGTGTTTTTCAAATCAATCACTAACTTTTTAGTGTCTAGATCAGAAAGCTCTTTCAATGCATTTTTGAGTTGATCGGATTCTTCGCCACCTAAGAACTGTCCGCTCAGCGATAGGACTGCGCCACCGATTTGTTGTTCAATTTTTACTTGCGACATACGTTTACCTTAGTGTAAAAAACACAATTTGCCATATATAAGTCATACAGTTTCCAAAACTATAAAATAATTTCTAAAAAAGCATAATTATTTCTCTATTTACTATACATTTAGAACGATTTTTTTCCACATTCCTGGTGGCTTAACTTTAACTTTACACTGTCTTAACAGCATTTCTTTCCTTTAATCATTCTATAAATTCCTGCTAAATCCTTTCTGCATTCCACTTGATATCCTTTATCTTTAAATAATAAAGAAACTTTCTCTGCCTGATTATGTCCAACTTCAATATAGAAGCTTCCGTTATCAGTAAGCATATCTTGGAATATATCTGCATATCTTCTATAAAAAGTCATGCCATCATTTCCATCAGTCAAGGAAATTTTTGGTTCGTAGTCTTTGACTACTCTCTCTAAGGCTTCGTACTCAACTAAAGGAATATATGGAGGATTCGAAACAATAATATCAAATTTGTTATGCTGTGCAGTATTTTCTAAAATATTTACATTCTTAAAATAAATATTTGACAATTTGTTATGATCAGCATTTTCTTTAGCCAGCTTTAGTGCATCATTAGAAATGTCAATCGCAAACACTTTTGAATCGGTAAATCTAGCTGCTAAAGCAATCGCTACACAACCGCTGCCAGTGCCTATATCTAAAATATTTTCGGGATTTGCAGATGAGTAATCTCTAATAGCCCAGTCTGCTAGCAATTCGGTTTCAGGTCTCGGAATTAATGCATCAGAAGAGCATTTAATCTCGTAATCTATAAAAGATGTTTTACCAATAATATGCTGCACAGGCTTACCTTTTACCCTAGCTATCACAGCATCCTTGATTTCTGCGAGCTCTTTTGTGTTTAAAGGTTTGTCAAAATGTGTATAAATGTCTATCCTCTCTAAACCAAGCACATGGCACAGTATGAGTTCCATAGATAACCTAGGCGAATCTACATCTTTCTCTTCGAAAAATGATTTCCCCCAATTTAATACATCTATGATTGTCCAGGTTTTTTCCACTTAACAATATCTGCTTATTTACAAAAAAGCACTCTTAAAGATATCTCTAAGAGTGCACAAATACTAAAAAAGTTACATTAAATTTTAAACATTCTTAGCCAATAAAGACAACAAAGCCATACGTGTATATACTCCGTGTGTAACCTGAGTCTGAATCAAGCAATTAGGATAAGAACTTACTTTATAGTCAAGTTCCACACCATAGTTTACAGGACCCGGATGCATTAGCACAAGTTCCGGCTTTTTACTAAAATGTTCGAAATTTACACCATAATAGTTTGAAAATTCTCTCAATGAAGGTAAGATACCAGATTCCATTCTTTCTCTTTGGAGTCTTAGCACCAATAATACATCAGCCCACTCTACAGCTTCATCAATATTTTCAATATATTGAACATCCCAAATATTCATGTGACGTGGCAATAAAGTGCCGGGACCGCAAACTGCAACATCAGCACCTAAAGTATTAAGTACAGTTACATTAGACCTTGCGACGCGACTATGTAAAATATCTCCAACGATGCATACTTTTAGCCCTTCAAACTTACCAAAATGTTTGTAAAGAGTAAAAGTATCTAAAATAGCTTGAGTTGGGTGCTCATGTTTACCGTCACCTGCATTCAAAATTACACCGTCTGTATTTTCCTGCAAAAATTTAGGTACGCCGGAATTACCGTGCCGCACTACATACATCTGCACACCCATCGCTTCAATAGTCCTAAGAGTGTCTATTAATGACTCTCCTTTCTTTAGGCTACTTGAAGAAGATTGGAAAGAAAAAGTATCAGCTGAAAGCCTTTTTGCAGCTAACTCAAAGGAGATTTTGGTACGAGTGGAGTTTTCAAAAAATGCTAATGCGACAGTGATGCCCTTTAGGTCATCAAATTTTTCCCCTCTTTTATAATTATCCATGAAGAATTGAGTTTTTTCAAAAACATTAAAAATATCTTCACGGGTCAGGTCGTCGGCCTGAATGAGGTACGGTTTGGAAAGCGTAAGTTCCTTACTCATGGCGTATATCCATAGATTGACATTAAATAAATCTTTCAAATATAAAAAAAAGCCGCTTAAACTAAGCGGCTTTTTTTCAACATCAAATATTTATTTCTCTACAACATCTTTCAATGCTTTGCCTGCTTTGAACTTAGGAACTTTTTTAGCAGGAATAGTCATAGTAGCACCAGTTTGAGGATTTTTACCTGTTCTTTCTTTTCTTTCTTGAACTTCGAAAGTACCAAATCCAATTAAAGTAATTTTGCCACCATCTGACAATTCATTAGTAATAGCATCAAAAGTAGCTTTGATTGCTTTTTCTGCATCAACTTTTGTCATTGAAGCTTTTTCAGCTACTGCATTGATTAAGTCGGTTTTGTTCATACTCATGAGAACCTCTAATTTAAAAGATGAGAAAACTGATTATTGAATTATTATGACTGCAAGATATAAGTTTTATACAATGTGTGCAAGCACTTTTTTTCTTTTTTTCTTATATTTAGTAAGGGGTTAGGAAGATATTAAATTTTGTTAGGAATTTGTTATTATTTTCAATCTTAACATTTATACTCTATCTACGAGCAAAAGCAGACAGTCTATATTTTTTTTATAGTTTTGCATATGTTACTTTCTGCATTTTTAATATTAGATTAAGCTTAGCAATTTTAAGAACCCAAAAAGATTTTCGCCTAATAACAGCAGATGAAGTGCAATAGAAGCATATATTGCCGCAATCAAGTCATCTAACATCACATATAATCCACCATTTTTATTATTTAGCAGATTGCATGGGTAGACTTTAGCAATATCAAAATATCTAAAAAATGCCACCCCTAAAAAAATATAAATAATATCATGCGGAATATAGGGTGAAAAAAATAAAAACCAAATTCCCATAGATTCATCTATAACTATAAAACCGGGGTCGTTATGTGTTTCTTTTTCTACAGAATTTATTAGAGGTATGGCAAACCAACTTATAGCAAATAGTGTAAAGAATATCCATCGAATATATGGAATATCAAAAAACAGAGGAATCACTGCTACCAAACTACCCCACGTGCCTGGCGCTTTGGGTAAATAACCACTACCTAACACAGTCACAATAAGATATTTGAGTGAAAAGTTATATTTCACTTTGCTTTCTACCTCCGGTGAGGAGTATTGCTCTATTATTTAGGATATATTCAACAAGAGTCCACACTGTATAGCAAGTAAGCACAAACATAAACCAGTAAGTATAATCTGAGTATACTATCTGTGGCATGTCAAAAGCTAAAAACACCAACAAATATGAGATAAATCCCATCTGAATAAACGTCTTGGTCTTGGCAGATTTGGAAGTATCCAAAGGCGCACCTCTCCTCTCCCCTATCTTCCTTAGCCATGTAGTAGCCAAGTCTCTTAATATAATCACAGATACCATCCAAGCAGGGATGATATCCATGATAACAAATGCTACAAATGCTGAAGTAGTAAGTACTTTATCTGCCAATGGATCAAAGAATTTGCCCCATGGGCTAACTAAATGATATTTCCTTGCTAACCATCCATCCAAAAAATCTGTAATGGCACCAATTACAAATAGCAACACAGAAATCTTTATCTTGAATTTGTCTTCACTTATTAAAAGTATCAAGAAAAAAGGTGAAATTAAAATCCTCGAAAGGCTAACCATATTAGGCAGATTATACTTCATTATTCAGAAACTTTCCTTGCTGATTCGATAATATCTAAAAACTGTTCAGGATCTAAAGCAGCTCCGCCTATTAGACCACCGTTAACATTTTCAAGTTTCAATAGCTCAGCAGCATTACTTGGCTTCATACTACCACCATACAGGATAAGCATGTCTTTTGCAGGAGCTCCGAGTGATTCTACCAAATGCTCTCTTATTTTGTTATGAGCATCATCTACTTGCTCGACAGTAGCAGCAACTCCCGTACCTATTGCCCAAACCGGTTCGTAAGCGATGACGATATTCCTAAGCTTATAGTTAGGTACACCATCCAAACATTTGTCTAACTGACTGTAAAGCACTTCAAAAGTCTTACCGGCTTTTCTTTCTTCAAGAGTTTCACCAATGCACAAGATAGCATTATAGCCATAATCCATAATTGCATTTACTTTTTTATTGATTAGCTCATCAGTTTCACCGAAAATAGTTCGGCGTTCTGAGTGACCAATTATTATATATTTGCAACCTACTTCGGTAAGCATCGGTACTGATATTTCTCCGGTATATGCACCTTTTACTTCATGGTAACAGTTTTGAGCCCCCAGCAGTACTTTTTTAGTATCTTTCAGCACAGAAGCAACAGTTAACAGATTTACAAATGGAGGGCATAAAACTACATCCACTTTTAAATCAGGTTTTTGTAAAACACCGCCAAATATGTATTCTGCAAGAACTTGGGCCTCAAAGAGGTTAGTATTCATTTTCCAGTTACCGGCTATCATTATTTTTTTCATTTTTGCTCTCCGGAGACTTTATAAATAGTAGAATTACTTAAGTTTTCGTCTGATTCGAAGCCATACCCTTCGAAATGTTCCTGAGGAGTGTCGAAAATAACGAACTCATCAGTATGTATTTTTCTGGTTTTGTTATTCCAGAATAGCTTTTCAGTTTTCAGAGTAGAGTTTTTACTGTCTGACTTAACAAACACATTACCAACCGCTACCATATTTTGTGTTTTGTCATCTATATGTGCAGAGTCCGAATCAAGATAACTTTGCTTTTCACCTGTGTTGCTATCAATAAAATCTATATGGACACTACTGTCCAAAATTGTTTCTTTTTTATCTGAAAATATTCTGGCTCTGCCTGCATATAAAATAGCTTTGGTTATATTAGAATCTGTAAATAGCACTTTTACATCATGGCTAACCTGATCGGGCAAATCTCCCTGAAGTACATTACTTTCCTGTTCCACTAATTTCTTGTCATAGTTATCAGTAGAGCAAGCCATAAGAGCCAGTACAAAAACTATATTAAGGATTAAGAATCTCATTTATTTTAAAGATTTCTGTTAAAAAACTTTCAACTTTATCTAATTGCAACTGAGTTGCCGAATCGCTTTTTGCATTTTTAGGATCTGGATGAGTCTCTAAAAACAATCCATCTATACCCACTGCGGCTGCAGCTCGTGCCAGAGCCGGAATAAACTCAGGTGAGCCTCCGGACTGCTCCCCTATAGAAGGTTGCTGCACAGAGTGCGTAGCATCAAACACAGTAGGATAACCGCTTTGTCTCATCAGTATCAAATTTCTATAGTCAACTACTAAATTATTATAACCAAAAAAAGTACCGCGCTCAGTAAGCCAAACTTTTTCATTTCCGGTAGATTTAACTTTATCAGCAGCTTTTATAACATCAGGTGCAGCCATAAATTGTGCTTTCTTGATGTTTACAATTTTACCTGTTTCGCCTGCAGCTATAAGCAAAGCAGTCTGGCGCGCTAAAAATGCAGGAATTTGTAAAACGTCAACAAACTCTGCTGCAATTTTGGCATCTTTAGATTCATGTATATCAGTTATAGTTTCAACTTTGTACTTTTCGCCGACTTGTTTTATCCAACCCAAAGCGATTTCATCGCCTACACCCTCAAAGGAGTTTACACTGGTTCTATTTGCTTTGCGATAAGAAGCTTTAAAATACAACTTAAAATTTAATTTTTGGCTAAGTTCAGATAAAAGTGCAGCACTTTCGTCAAGCATATTAAATGATTCAGCGAGGCACGGTCCGGCTATGATAAATGGTTTTGCCATATTGATAAGCAGTCAAATTTATTAGAAATAATAGATGCTTGCAATTTACAACTAAAATCCGAAAAACTCAGTGCAAATATGGATTATTTCAGCTCTTAAAAGATATTTTGAATTTCAAAATATATATTCTTCTTTTTTTTAGTTATTTTGCTTTTATGATGCGTTAGTGTCGCATAATGTTTGTAAAACTGATTGTGAAGGTAAAGAATGACAGTCGATGCTCTTTTGACTCCTTATTTTCCTGAGTCTGTCAACCAATTTGACAATAAAATTCTTATTATGATTGACGTGCTCAGAGCCGGTTCTTCTGTTTGTGCATCTTTACACAATGGTGCGAAAGAAGTTTTAGCTTACGAAAGTTTGGATAAAGCGGTATCCGTTTATAGTTCGCTCAGCAAAGAAAGTAGATTTTTAGGTGGCGAAAGGAACTGCCAAAAACCAAGCGGATTTGATGCAGGCAACTCACCAACTGAATACACTGAAGAAGCTGTGCAAGGTAAGTCTGTTATTATATCTACCTCAAATGGTTCAAAAATTTTTCAAAAAGGCAAAAACGCCAAACTCCGAGTTGTAGGTGGTTTTGTAAATATTGATTCTGTGATAGATTATATATCTCAGCACCATCTGACTTTAGAAGAAGAACTTGATTCTACTGAGATATGCGTAATGTGTGCCGGAACTAATGGCAGATTATCTTATGAAGATACTCTTTGTGCCGGAGCCTTTATAAATCACTTTAATAGAAACTATAAAAATGTAAGACTTACAGACTCAGCAGATGCTGCTAAAAACTTGTATAATCTTCATTCAGTTGATTTATTAGATTTTATCAGGACCAGAGAACATGCCAAAACACTTATTGCCAACGGTATGGAATCTGATATTAAGCTTTGCCTGACTAAAAATATTTATCCGGTTGTACCGGTGATAGAAGGCAATAGTATCAAAAAAGCTTAGTATATTTTAATATAATCTATTGACTATCTTTATTATTATTTATATATTGATAAAATATATAAATACTTTGTTGCACTAGCATTTTATTCTGGGGGGAAGAAATGCCTAATAATGACGACATAGTCTTAAATCGCATAAAGAAGAAAAATCCTAAGAAAAACAACAATTCTTCAACTTCCAAAAGCAAAAAAAAGGAAGTTAGCACTCAAACAAAAGTAATATCTATATTACTAATGGTGATGTCTGCGTTTCTATTTCTGTCTATGATCTCTCATTCCCAGATTGACAAAAGATACCTAACTATGGGCTTTTCAGGCTTTTTAGATATGGCTTTTGGCAATATGGGCGAGCCGGTTTTAATTCATAACTGGTTAGGAATAGTAGGGGCTTGGCTATCAAATTTCTTTTTTAACTCTACATTTGGATATGCTAGCATTGGCTTGCCATTTTTTGTAGTAATTTTTGCCAAGTTTATGTTTCAGGGAGAGCCAATAGAAGAGAAATGGATAAAACATACAAGCGTTTATCTAATACTTGCTATATTTCTGTCAGCATTCTTTGGGACACTGCAAAATACATCATTTTTCGTAGATATGAGTCACGAATGGTATGGATTTATAGGCGAGTTCCTTTCTTCTATAACTATCAGTATAATAGGAATCGTTGGATCAATTCTCATATATTTGGCAGCTTTAGTTGTTACTGTAATTTTAGGAACTGATATTAAAATAGATAAGCTAATCAGCTTTTCGTTGTCAAAAACAGAATCTATAATTGACTCTGGTAAAGAACTTATAAAAGATAAAATCAATAGCAATAAAGCTACTAATAAAAAACTCAAAGAGGGCGTTAAAATAAATAGTACTGAAGATGATGGAGATGATGAGGATTCAATTATTGAAGAATCAAATTCCCCTGCATCAACAGATGAACCTGCTAAGGAAAAAACAAAAACTTACGTCATTAATCAACTTCAAGATGATCAGCTTAACTTAGAAGAAGTTAGTACTCCTACAAAATCAAAAACTCCTGATCAACAGAAAGACAGCGTAATTAATAACGACTCCATAGAGCCTGCCAGAATTATAAGAACTACTATAAAAAGTTCTATTAACGAACCTAAATCTTATGATACAGAAGCCAAGTTTGAAACAAAGCCTATAGAATATAATTTACCGTCTACAGACAAAGAAAAAGATGCTTCGGAAAGTAACAAACCACAGCTAAAGCTATCCGCTACTGATATATTGAAAAATCTGCAAACTTCAAATAAGAAGGAAGTTAACGAAGAGCAACCATTTAATTTTAAATATGATAGTGATTATCAACCTGAAGCAACTGATGCTGAACTACCTATAGCAACAAGGCAAGATATTGAAATATCTGAATCCAGGACAAATGAAAGTTCTTCAGAAATTCATGAGCCTGCTAAAACTAAGTCTACAGAAATGTCCGAAGCTTCGGTTCCAATAGAATCTCATGTTACATCCAAACCTGCATTGACAGTTACGGTTCATGAGTATGACGATGAAGAGGATAACGTACCGGTTCGCAAAAATGAAACTGCTATAAAGCAAAATGTTTTGAGTACTTACATACATGATGAGAAGATAAACTACACTCCTCCTTCAATTGACTTAGTTAAATTTGGCGATTCTACTAATAAGGTCAACGAACAAGAACTGAAAGATAATGCAAGAATTTTACAAGAAAAGCTTGAAACTTTTAAAATTATTATCGAAAACCTTAGCGTAACTCCGGGCCCGGTAGTTACTCAATACGAATTTGTACCTGCAGCCGGCATAAAAATCAGTCGAATAGAAGGCTTAGCAGATGACCTTGCTATGGCTCTAAAAGCAAGAGGTATCAGAGTAATTGCGCCAATACCAGGTAGAGGAACTGTTGGAATTGAAATTCCAAATCAGGAACCACAATTAGTGAGATTTGGGGATGTAATCAAATCAGAAAAGTTTAAAAATAACAATATGCAGTTACCATTAGGTTTGGGTAAGCAAATCTCAGGTGAAGTTTATATAGTTGACTTAGCTAAGATGCCACACCTCCTGATTGCCGGTAGTACGGGTGCAGGTAAATCTGTGGGTATCAATACTTTAATATGCTCTTTGCTTTATAAGAGGTTGCCCCATGAACTCAAGTTTGTTATCATAGATCCTAAAAAAGTGGAATTGCAGCAATATGCACACTTAAAAGACCATTTTATGGCAGTATCTCCTGACTTAAAATCTACTATTATTACTGATCCGAAGGAAGCTATCATTATCTTAAAATCTGCAGTAGTAGAGATGGAAAAAAGATATGATATTTTAGCAGCAGCCGGTGACAGAAACATAAAAGACTATAACAAGAAAGTTCGCGAAGGCAAGCACAAAAGCAAGCCTAACATCGACCACAGACAATTACCTTATATAGTCGTTGTAATAGATGAATTAGCAGATTTGATGCTTACAGCAGGCAAAGAAGTAGAAGAACCGATTACTCGTCTGGCACAGATGGCCAGAGCCGTTGGAATCCACATGGTAATAGCAACTCAAAGGCCTTCTGTGGACGTTATCACAGGTCTAATCAAAGCTAACTTCCCCGCACGAATGGCTTATCTTGTAGCCACTAAGATAGACTCACGAACTATTCTGGATTTTTCTGGAGCAGAAAAGCTTTTAGGTAACGGCGATATGCTTTGTCTTCCTCGGGCACTATCAAACC
>CAXXGR010000009.1:0-199266 GCA_963678775.2 Kapaibacterium sp. (SeqCode) | reverse complement strand
CGGAAAGAAAAATCTGGGGTATTCAGTTCCACCCGGAAGTGCACCACTCTCTTGACGGCAAAATCATGCTTAAAAACTTTGTGCGCGACATCTGCGGGTGCAAAGATACATGGTCTGCTAAGTCTTTTGTGGAAGAAACTATTAAAAATATCCGCGAAACTGTGGGCGATGACGAAGTTATCTGCGGCCTTAGCGGTGGTGTGGATTCAACTGTTACGGCTGTGCTTATTCATCAAGCTATTGGCGACAGGCTTCATTGCATCCACGTGGACTCAGGTCTGATGCGCATGAACGAAAGTGAAAATATCGAGCAGATGTTCAACGAACACTTTGATATGAGTATCGAGGTGGTGAACGGCGAAGAAGAGTTCCTAGGCGGACTTGCAGGCGTTAGCGATCCTGAAAAGAAAAGAAAAATTATTGGTAAAGCATTTATAGATTTATTTGATGCAGCTGCTGAGAAAAAGGCAAATGCTAAGTGGTTGGCACAAGGTACTTTATATCCGGACGTGATTGAATCCGTTTCTGTGAAAGGCCCTTCTGCTACTATCAAATCGCACCACAACGTTGGTGGTTTGCCTGAAGATATGAAGTTTAAGCTTTTAGAGCCGTTCCGCGAACTCTTCAAAGATGAAGTAAGAGCGGTTGGTCGTGAGCTTGGCATTCCTGAGTGGTTCATCAAACGCCATCCTTTCCCGGGGCCGGGCTTAGGTATCCGCGTGTTGGGTGAAGTAACAAAAGAGAAATGCGACATACTCCGCAAAGCAGATGAAATCTACTTAGACGAAATCGAAAAAGCCGGCTTATACGATGAAATCTGGCAGGCATTCGCAGTTCTTCTTCCTGTTCAGAGCGTTGGCGTGATGGGCGATGAAAGAACATACGAATTTGCATGCGCCATCCGCGCGGTAACCAGCGTTGACGGTATGACAGCAGAATTCTACCACTTCCCACACGACGTACTGGAAAAAATCTCGAACCGCATCATAAACGAAGTACGCGGTATCAATAGATTGACCTATGATATTACGTCAAAACCTCCGGGAACTATTGAGTGGGAATAACCAGCAAGGTAAAATAAACAACAAAAATATACAGTAAGTATATACCAAAACGTAGATTTAGAGCCTGTTTTCTAAATCTACGTTTTTCTTTTATATACGTATTTTAGTGCTAAATTTGATACTAATTTGAGACTAAAACTCGTACTTATAGATTATAAGAAAAGAATTTAGTATATTAAATTGTATAAGAATCATAGAAATATATTTTTATATTAAATTCAATATGTATATTAGTTTCAATATTGGGTTGAACATAAAAATAGCAGTTGAATAGATAAGGCTTTTCGTTTAGATTTTTAATATGCTATCATATATCTTATATGTTAATTCTATTTTACCAAGGAGTAGTTATGGAATTTGAAAAGTTAGATTCTGAAAATATAAAAGAATATCTGGAATATATAACTGAGCAAAAGTATGTGTTTGCTGTAAGTGCTCATCGAAAATGGGGACATGATAATGCTGAAGTAGAAGAAAACTGGCAACCTGGTTTCTTTCAAATTATGCCTCTTTCCACTGATGATGGGTTTTTTAAGTGGTATGTTAATAAAAGACCTAACCATCAATTTTTTAAAACAAGGGAGATGGCCGTTATTCACTTTTTAAGATACTGGTTTGAGTGGAGTAGATTAGAAGAAAGGTCATAACGACAATGGCAAAACGAGCAGACTTAAATAAAATCTTTAAGCAAATCCGAGAAGAAAACAAAAGCTATAGGATCAAGATAAGAGTTAGAGAGGGTAAGAAGGGGTACGCTTTCTTTCTTGATTATTGGCATAATGGAAGACACGAGACTTATTTCTATCCCAAAAAATATACGGGTTTAGTTGCAAACAAGATTATAGATAATCAATTGCTGAAAGATATTGAAAAAGATAGAAGTGATAAGGATTATGAGCTGTTTGCAAACGAGAATAATTTTAGACTAAAGAATGACTTTTCTAAAGCTGACTTTATTGAGTTTTATAAAAGAGTAGGTGTCAAGAAAGGTAGCCGTCCTCAATATACTGCAAGTTTGAAGCACTTCCTTGATTTTATTAAAGTAGAGAAGATTCAGTTTAGAGAATTATCACCTGAGCTTTTTAAGAAGTTTAGAGAGTATCTTCTTTCAAGGGTTTCTGACATAACTGCCAGAGGTTATCTTGACGTTATGCGTGCAGGATTGAATATTGCAATTGAACATAATGTTATTCAAGATAATCCACTAAAAGGAATTGATATTAAAGTTGAAGATACTAAGAAGGAATATTTGACTGAGAAAGAATTGATTGCATTTATCAATCAAGATACCAAGCATATACAATCTAAAAATGCTTTCCTTTTCTCTTGTTTCACCGGATTGCGTTTAGGAGATGTTCTTAGCTTAACCTTCGACCAAATTCAAGAAGGAGAGATTCATTTTCGTCAACAGAAAACAAAGAAAATAGAAGCCTTTCCACTTGCAGAAGATGCTCAAAAGATTATAGAGTACCAACTCAATCGAAAAAAGAAAACCGTAAAGGTTTTTGACCTACCTAAATCCAAAAGTAGCATAAACAGGTATCTCAAGCAAATAATAAAAGAAGCCGGAATAACTAAGAACATCCACTATCATTGCAGCAGGCATACGTTTGCAATCCGCTGTCTAAATAGTGGAATGAGCATCTATGAAGTAAGTAAATTCCTCGGACACTCCGACATAAAAACTACCGAAGTTTATCTCCAGTTTGTACAAGAGCATAAACAAAGAGCAATTGGTAAATTACCGAGGGTGATGGGGTAAATATAAATTTCACTTACTGAATGAATAATTTATCTGTTGAACAGATAAATTATTGAAAATAATGAAGGATACCTCAGTGATATAGTTTATTGAGGAATTACAATGATTTATAAAAATAGTGAGAAATATCATTCTAATTTAAACGTTTTTTCAATTCTTTTCCTAATTTTTCAAACCCTTTATTATTTTTTTGAACAAAATCTATAAACGGTAATCCTGCAATTGCAAGTATTGGATTTGTAATCCTTGCTCTTAAGAGAAGAACTGGTTTTCCAATTTCTTCAGCATAAAAATATTCTCGAATAGACCATTTTGATTTTTTCCAGTGTGGTGAAATAACACTCAAAACAGCAACGGATTCATTGATTACTGATTCTAGTTCCATAAAAAAGTGTGTATTGTAGTTCCTTTCTCCTTCTTCAAAATCCCAATAAGCAAACTTTTGTGATTTTAGAAAGTCCCTCAAACTTAAAACAAAGTCAGAATCTTCCTCGGTAAAACTTAAGAACACATATCCTTTTGATTTTTCTTCTTTCTTTGCAATAGGTTTGTTGCTCTTATACTCATCAGGGAGAGAGTTTAACAGCAGTTGAAAACCTTCAGAAAAATTATCAGTAAAATCAATAAATTGAATTTTATTTAAAAATAATGGCAATCTGTCTGGTTGAAAATCTCCAATTTTGATTGGTATTATAACCTTATTTGATGTTTTAGCTAACACTTCCCAAATCCCATTTGAGAGGACGTAATTCACCTTATCCAAATAGTTATCACTTAATACTATTAATAATATACTTGCTGAGTCAATGCCTTTCTTTATTTCATATTGCCACATTGTGCCAGGATTGATTTGTTGAAAATCAATCCAAGTATCAATTCCTAAATTATTTAGCTTTTCTGAAAGTAATTCAACAAATTGTTTGTCTTTGTGCGAATAATCAATAAAAATCATGGGTTTAGAATGCATTTTGTTATTCTCTAAATTCTTTTCTTTTTTACTAAATTCCAATAGTGTTCTCCAAGAATAGTTAATCGACATCCTTTTGAATTTATTGCTGCATAATACATATGTTCTTCGTCAATAGGCTTTACTAAATTGTTTTTACTATATTTCTGAAGTAGAGCAAATTTTTCAGAGTTTTCTAATACTACACTATTATCAGTGGGTTCAAAAGTTGGGTCTAGTGGGAAATAAAAATCACGACTTGGAAATAGATTTGTTAATTCTTTTAACTCTGCTAATCCAATAGGAGGTTGAACTTTTCTTAAACTAGTAAAACTCTTTACGTTCGTTTTGAAAATTGGTCTTTGTTCCCATGGTCCTAAAGATTGATCTATATGAGCATAAATACTACCAGGGGTAATATCCCCTAATAGATTGGCAGCACTTCCACTTAATGCGTCAATTAATAAATTTGTAAAAACTCCTGCCCCATTTTCTTCAATGGCATATTGAGATTCACTTGAAGCAGTAAGAATTGTTAAACCTTCACTTAGAGTTGATTTATCACTATCGCCTCCTGCTTTTCCAGCAAATCCTGCATGGCAACAATCCAAAATTATTATTTTATTGCGAGCTTTAGAAGCATTTGCTATACGTAGTAATTCTGTCAATGGCAATCCATCATCGCCACTTGTAATATCACTTGTAATTAGATAACCGCCCGATTTCTCAATATATCCGTGACCCGAAAAATAGAAGAGGGCTACATCTATATCATCTTTAAATAACTCTTCTGTCAGTGTTTTCAATTGTTTTCTTGAAATAGCAGTACTTTCATTAGTTGCGACTTGAATTTTAGAAGAAAAATTGATAGTTCCATCACTATTTCGTTCTAATACTGAAGCTAGGGAATGTGCATCTTTAACACAACCAAATAACTGATTTATATTTTGATAGTAATCAATTCCAACAATAAGTGCTTTTCTCATAATGCAATTTCCTTAATACCATCAACTACTGATTTACTTTGCCACTTGACAATCTTAGTAGCTGCTATTTTTACAATTTGTGAAGTATGTCGGGAAGCCCATGGCTCAACAGCTAAAATAGGTTTACCGTAACTTACAGCAATTTCAATCTCTGTTTTAATCCATTTACTATAACTTGCATAAACTCCTGCTAAAATCACGATACAGCTAGTTCCTTTGATTTTTGAGTCAATAGCAGTACGTAATTCTTTGTCAGACCCATTAGTATGTATTGGATCATTTATTGGAACAGAGTGATTGTAATAATCAAGATTTTTAGTGTCAAAAAAATTTATAATTTTAGTATAGGCATCTTTGTAAGCCCAAGAATGGCTAATGAATAGCCTGTAAGTTTTGTTCATTATTTATCTTTTTATCTATGCGTAAATGCTTTCATTTAAATCTTTTCAAGTCAAATATTGAAAAGGTTGTGTATGCAATGCAGTATTAACAAACTTAAGTGCTTGCTATATCAATGTTTGTATTTTAATATAAATAAGCATTGTGTAAAAAAACAATATATTGAATGCGAATCAATTTAATATAGCAAGGTAAGGCTTAAATATTTCTGCAATATATTTTAATATACAATTCGCAAAAGTCAAAGATTGATTAATAATTGCATGTTTTATATCTAGAAGCCTTAGCTTTCTAAATTTATTCTAAATTATCTATTTCCATCAACCAATAATACAAGATTCTCCCAAGTCCATTTATACATCTTATCATGATATTTTGCAGCACTTGGCTTCTTGCATGATTTATCAGAGTAACCTTTCAATAAAAAGTATGGCTTGTTAATTTCTTGTGCAATTTTAATTTCAGCATTGACTCCTACAGGATTATACTCTCCACATAAAACACAAACTACATCTACATACATTAACTTCTTTTTTACTTGTTCTTCCCAGTCTCCCTCTAAATGTTCTTTGATTGACCAATCTGCAATATTGAAAGGTGAGTTAGAATTTTTTGATTGTCCTATTAGTAAATTTTTTATTGTCAAATCATGATCATAATCAAAGCTTATAAAAACTCTTTTCATATTCTTTTTCCTTAAAACAGTTTTGGTGGATTACCTTTTGTTTCTACTACTGAACAAACTTGATGATGCCATTTTTGAAATATTTGATTCCATTCCTCTTGTTCGAAATAGTTAATAGATTTTTGCTTTGATAAATCAAAGCTAGGCATGTATAAGCCCAATACACCTTTTTCTAGGATACCATCATCTATTACACCCTCTTCTCGTAGAATTAACACAGGCAAACCGACTTGATACGCCATAGCAGGTTCAATATGACAAAATGGACTTGTAATCCATTTGTTATTGATAACTGATTCGGAATCAGAATCAGGTTTAAACTTACCTTTTTCTATCAGCGTTCTTTTAAATGCAATTGTAATTAAACCGTTTGATTCATTTATTAATCTTCTGATTGCTGTTAAAGGAGCTTCTGTATCATAGTCTGAAACACCCAGCGTACGGGGAATCAATCTATTCTTTATTAGAAAACTTTCAAATCCTTCTATAAAGTTGACCTGTAAATCATTGATAGGCTTAGGATAACTTAGAAATATTGAAGTATTCATCGGATGTTGCTAAGTAATAGTACAATGCGATAAATTTAATATAAAAAACTATTGCAAACAAGTAAAATGATGAAATACAATAATATTAAATATGTAAAAACAAATATATTATATTGATTCCTATTTTATAATTATAAATAATTAGACATTACAAATTTTCTCTCCTATAAAACATAAACGAACGTTTTGTTTTTCTTGCAGTGTAAAGAGAAAAGGCTTATCTTTCTTTTGACGATACCGTAAAGTATTATAACAGATATAACGTATTTATTTTACAGGAGTTAAAAGAGATGAGGACTATAGCTTATTTGAGAGTTTCTACGGAAGATCAGGACTTAGAAAAGAACAAAGTTGATATTCTAAAATTGGCGAACGAGAAGAAATTAGGGCAGGTAGATTTTGTTGAAGAGAAAGCTTCCGGCAAGATTAGCTGGAAAAACAGGAAAATCTATAGCGTCATTAATGACGACCTAAATACAGGTGATAGTCTTATAGTTTCTGAACTTTCCAGATTGGGGCGTTCAATGTTGGAAATAATGGAAATTCTATCTATTGCCAGTCAAAAGAAAATCAATGTTTACGCAGTCAAAGGTAACTGGAATCTTGATAATACTCTACAAAGCAAAATTGTAGCAATAGCTTTTTCAATAGCTGCCGAAATTGAGAGAGACTTAATTTCGCAGCGTACTAAAGAAGCTCTTAGAGCTAAAAAAGCAGCAGGTATTAAACTTGGACGTCCAAAAGGAACTGGTTCTTCTAAATTAGATAAGTTTAAACCCGAAATAGAAGGTCTTATTGCAAATGGAGCAACCAAGAGATTTATAGCTAAGAGATATAACATTTCTTCCCAAGGTTTATATCATTGGTTGCACCAAAACGATATTAGTTTCTAACTCAACTAAATAAATGAGTATTATAGTTTATCCCAAAAATTGAGCTTACTCCGCTCTAATACCTACTAAAATAGCTTTCCAAACGAAGCATGTGCAGTTTAATTCTGCTCTGAATAGTAATCTCTAAACATTAGAGAAATCTTCTTATCCTCTCTTGAATTAAGCCATTATAAAGATAAAACGGTAAATTCAAAAAAAGGCAATAATGCCAGTTTTTGACCCTTGATTGAGATAAATACACTCATATCAATTTGCTTGCACAAAATTATTCAAAATTGTTATCATAGCTGATTACATCAGTTGATTCTTTGAAAATGCTACACTTAATGAAATTATAGTTGTAAAAAGAAAAGGCTTTCCGTATTTTATTTGACACTTTCTTAAACAACTTTATTTATCATTTATATGTGACACAAAATATGTTAACCCAAGAGATACTTTTAGATTGCATGAATATAGCATTTGCTGTTCGCAAAAATGGATTATCAAATGTCAGGAATGCTGACGGAAATTCTAAATTATTTAAAGAGAAAGTACAGCCATTTGTAGATAGATTTAAAAAGGAAATCAAATGCTCTCCAAGTGTATATTTCAAAAGATATTTATTGGCATATCTGAATGATGATAATAGATTGATAGAAGATTTTGAATCAAAGCACCACAATCTAAGAAATTGGACTATCAAATCTCATATTTGGGCGAGCATAACAAAAAAGAAAGTAGATGAAACGAATTATGCTTTTAAAAGACTACCTCAATTGATTCTTATGGTTGATTCAGAAAAATTGGTTTATGGTCTAACTTATGGTGTAGATATAAAAGGCAAACATAAAAGTATAAAGTTAGTGAAAAAGGACATAGAGCTACAAACAGATATTCTAAACTTGATAACAGAAGACCATTATATTTTTAGGAATGAGTCTATGTTTCAAAATGCTGATGTTGAAGATAAAATAGAAGTCAACAATACTTTAGATATTCAACAAAATTGGGTTAAGAGACCAAGTTTGCTAAAATGGCTGACAAAAGAAGATTTGTCAAAAGAATCTATAAATATCCAAGAAACTGTTACTAATGAGTTGAGAAAGCTGATAGATGTATTTGTTAAGCTTTCTGATGCTGAATAATTTTTACAGTTTTAATATGATTGACAATGCCTGTTTAGAGATTTCTATCAAAACCTCTCTATATAAATGTGCTCGGATTTGAAGACCGAAAAGTTTTTTTGGATTCCTTGGTTGGATGTCCAAAAAAACTTTTTGGTATAATATCCTAAGGTCAATTCCTTAGGACGTTGTCAATATTTTTTTTAGAAACCGTATTACTTGTATAGAATGTATATACAATTTTGGAATTGTTAGCCTTTCAGTCTTGAGTATTTGTTGGATTTGATGATTTTGCTACGGCAATCAGAGAAGTCATGTATAAGTCAAGTTGCTCAAAGTCAACGATTTCTTTGGAAAGCAATGTAAGATGCTCAACTGCCCCTTTTATTTCTTCTTTACCTATTGCATCTCCATAGTAGTACTTTAGATTTATAAGTAAACCGGAAAGCATATTTGAAGCTAAGTCGTAAGCTACTTGCTTGTCCAATTCAAGATATTGTCCATTTTCATGTAAACTACCAAAATTTTTATTTTTTGACATTTTTCTTTCTTATTTTTATTAAATATTTAGTAACTTAATATATATCCGTTTTGATTGAATTAGCTTGAATTGTGCTAAGGATATAGGTTTTATTACATACTTATTTGTAAAGAAGAAAGACTTTGAAAAAGAATATTGCTAAAATTGAAGAAGAACTAAAACAGCTTGTTACAGCTGATATTGATAAAGATAACTTTATTTGGGATTTGCTTTTGGTATATGGCTTACCTAAAGCTTCTATCTCAAGATTAAAAAAAGGGAATCTTAACCTATCTAAAGATTATCACGGTGTAGTCTGGAAAAAGAAACTACATTTTAAATATTCTGATAGTGATAATCTCCACGAAAAGATAACTCAAATTGCCTCTGAAGTGAAACACTCAGAGCGTTTTGTTATTCTTACTGATTTTAAAGATTTCCTTGCTATAGATACTAAAACAGAAGATACACTGGATTGCAATATCAACGAGCTTTATAAGCACTTTGATTTCTTTCTTCCTTGGGCAGGCATTGAAAAAACTCAGCGTCATAATGAGAATCCTGCTGATGTTAAAGCTGCCGAAAAAATGGCAAAACTCTTTGATGAGATTAAAAAGGATAATCCAAGCTCTACTTCCGAAAATCTGCATGAGCTGAATGTTTTCTTTACTCGTTTGCTTTTCTGTTACTTTGCAGAAGACACTAATATCTTCAAAGATTCTGAATTTACTAATGCTATTGACTCCCACACTCATGAAGATGGTTCTGACTTACAGGAATTCCTACGTAGGCTCTTTGATGTGCTTGATACTCATGAAAAGGATAGAAAAGACCTGCCGGAATACTTAAATAAATTCCCTTATGTTAATGGTGGACTTTTCAAAGAAGATGTAAAACTGCCTGAATTTTCTGCTCGTTCGAGAAGGATGATACTTGATAGCGGAGATTTGGACTGGAAAGATATTAATCCTGATATTTTTGGTTCTATGATCCAGGCGGTAGTTCGTGGCTTGGAAGGTGATGATAACACTAAGCATTATACTTCTGTTCCAAATATTATGAAAGTCATCAATCCCCTTTTTCTTGATGAGCTTTACGAGGAATACGTAAAGACTATAGACAACAAACACAAAGCTAAAGAACTACTTCAAAGAATATACAATCTCAAAATATTTGACCCTGCCTGCGGTAGTGGTAACTTCCTGATTATTGCTTACAAAGAGCTACGTAAGTTGGAAATGAAAATATTTGAAGACCACGAAATGTTAGCTTTTTCAGGTATAAAGCTTTCTCAGTTTTATGGTATTGAGCTGAATGAAACTGCACATGAAGTGGCGATGCTCTCTTTATGGCTTACCGAACACCAAATGAATGTGGAATTCCTTGAAAAATTCGGACAGGTAAATCCTACTCTACCTCTTAAAGATGCAGGAAATATTGTACTTGGTAATGCTTGCCGAATACCATGGGAAGATGTTTGTCCTAAAGAAAAAGACGATGAGATTTATATATTGGGTAATCCGCCTTATTTGGGCGGGCGTATGCAAGACAAAAATCAAAAAGCTGATTTAGCAGTTGCTTACGGTTTGTATGGGAAAGCTCCAAAAGTGGATTATATTGCAGGCTGGTTTCTAAAAGCATCTGAATACATTAAGGATTGCAATTCAAAATACTCCTTCGTTACTACAAATTCTATTTGCCAAGGCGAGCAAGTAGATATGATTTGGTCGATAATTCTTAATAATAAACAAGAAATTGGATTTGCATATAGTAATTTTAAATGGGATAACAATGCTAAAAACAATGCTGCAGTTATAGTGACAATTATTGGAGTCAGGAATCAATCCCCATTACCGAAGTATATTTTCTCAAAAACCTCCAAAGTTATAGTAAAGAACATAAACCCATATTTACTAGACGCAAAGAATACGTTTATAAAAAAAAGGACTATTCCTCTATCAAGATTTATGTCTATGGAATATGGTAATATGGCAATTGATGGTGGGTATTTAATACTTTCTGTAGAGGAAATGAAACATTTACTTTCTATAAATCCTGAGACTTCAACAGTTGTAAGGAAAATTATTGGAGCTCAAGAATTTTTAAACGGAAAAGTGAGATACTGTTTATGGATTAAGGACGAGCAGTTGGAATTTGTAAATTCAATTCCATTAATAGCTGAACGAATTAAAGCGGTGAAGAAAAAAAGACTTGCAATAGATGATAAAGGCTCTTTAGAATTAGCAAAAAGGCCACATCAGTTTAGAGAGATGAAAGAAGGATTAGAATCATCTATTATTGTGCCTACTGTATCATCTGAGCGAAGGGAATTTATACCAATTGGTTTCATGAATAAAGAAGATGTTATTATTGCCCCAAATCAAGTAATATATGATCCTGAACCATATTATTTAGGAGTATTGTCCTCAAAAATGCACATGGTTTGGATGAAAACCGTTGCAGGCAGATTGAAAACTGATTTTAGATATTCTTCAAGTTTAGTTTACAACACTTTCCCATTCCCTGATATATCAGAACAGAGAAAACAGGAAATAACACAATGTGTATTTAGGATATTGGAAGAAAGAGAGAAACATCCTGACAAAACATTAGCTCAGCTTTACGACCCTGACAAAATGCCTCAAGGGCTAAGGGAAGCTCACAAAGCAAACGATGAAGTAATAGAAAGATGCTACCGAAGCAAACCATTTGAAAGTGACGAGGAAAGACTGGAATACCTATTTAAGCTGTATGAGAAGATGATAGCAGAAGAAAAGGAAAAAGACACTTTATTTGAAAAGCCAAAGAAAACGAGAAAGAGGAAGAATAAAGAAATAAAATAACATTTCTTTCGTATAATGTTATATAATCTAACATAGACTTGTTTTATTTACTAACATTTGTTAGATTGCAAAACACAATAGGAGGAGTATAAGAAATGTTATCATATAAAGATTTAGGAGAAAGGATTAGTCAAGTAAGACAATTAAGATTCTATTCTCAGGAACAACTCTCAAAAAAATTGCAGATGTCACGTTCTACTTATACACAAATTGAATTAGGAAATAGGAAGGTCACTGCAATTGAGCTTCAAACAATCTGTAATCTTTTAGAAATATCCATAGAAAAACTAATGTCTGATAATTACAAAGCAAACAACATAGAGATTGCTTCTAAAGAAGAGGAAAAGGAAGAAATTAGGGTATCTGTACCCAACTTCAACAAAGAAAAATTTGTAGAGATTCTACTTTATCTAATAAATAAATGTGGCAGTCAGCCTAATTTTGGTAAGACAGTGCTTGTCAAGTTATTGTATTTCTCAGATTTTGATTTTTATGAAATCTATGAAGAACATCTTACAGGTGCTACTTATACAAAGATGCCATACGGCCCCTTACCTGAAAATATTTATGAAATACTAAAAGCAATGGAAGAAAGTGGTCTTATAGCTCAGATACAAGACAGTTCAGGGAAATATGAGCAAACAAGATTTATTGCTCAGAAAGAACCTAATCTCAAAAAGCTATTTGCTCACGAAAAGGAAGTGATTGATAAAGTAATTGCAAAATATTCTGAAATGACAGCTAAAAGCTTAAGTGAGCTTTCGCATAAAGATATGCCATGGCTTGCTTCTGAGGATGGAGAAGTGATAGATTACGAATTAGCATTTTACAGAGAAGCGCCTTTCTCTGCAAGAAACTATAAGGAAGAAGAAGAATGATTGATTGCTACGAGTTGCAAGAATTTAGCAAAGACCTAAAGAAATTGGCAAAGAAGTACCGAAGCCTCCCGGAAGATATTGAAACAGTTAAAAAAGTTTTGAAAGCAAAACCTGATGCTCGCCCCGACTTCAGTTTTGAGATAAATAATCTTGGAATAGATGCATGCGTGATTAAAGTAAAAAAAATAGCTTGTAAGTCGTTAAAAGGCAAAGGTGTGAAATCTGGTTTAAGAGTGATATATGCCTATTTAGAAGAAGATAAAAAAATCATCTTAATAGAGGTATTCCATAAATCAGATAAAGCAAATGAAGATAGAGACAGGATAATCAATTACTTTAAGAAGTCAATAGATACCTAAAATTGAAAAATTAGCTTTATCAGTTAGACTTAAAGCAAATGCAATCATGGGAAAGGTACTTGAAAACAATCATGTACCTACATAAGTCATTCATTTTGCTTACTGTTTGTTGTGAGAAAAAATAATCAGAGGAATGTTTAAAAACTAAATGAAGAAAACTTTTAGACATTACTTAGACGTATTTAGACATTAGTTTACAAGGCAAGACATATAAGTACTTTATTTGTAAAGATATAAGTTTTAGACACTTGCAAATTTTAGACATTTTTTTAGACATTTGAGATATAGTTAGATATGCAAAATATAGTCAATGTTACATATAATCAGACCGGAAACAGTACAAAAACAAACCCAATGGGTATGCGTGATATGCAAGCCCGAGCTTATGAATCAAGGGACGCTCAGTATTTATTACTTAAAGCTCCACCAGCTTCAGGTAAATCAAGAGCTTTGATGTTTCTTGCACTTGATAAGCTAAAAAATCAGGGAATAAAAAAAGTAATAATAGCTGTACCGGAAAGGTCTATTGGTGGTTCTTTCTCAAAAACAGAACTAATGAAACATGGCTTTTTTGCAGATTGGAATCCTGATGTAAATCTTTGTATTGCAGGTAAAGATGATAGTACAAGCAAAGTGACTGCATTCCACCAGTTTATGGAAAATGATAAAAAAGTGCTAATCTGTACCCACGCAACACTACGTTTTGCGAGTCTTGAGCTTGAAGAGTCTAAGTTTAATGATTGCCTATTGGCTATTGATGAGTTTCACCACGTATCGGCTGACTTCAATAACAGACTTGGTGACTTATTAAGAGATATAATTAGCAAATCAACTGCTCACGTTATAGCTATGACAGGTTCTTATTTCCGTGGTGATAGTGTGCCTGTACTTCTTCCTGAAGACGAGGCTAAATTCACAAAAGTAACTTATAATTACTACGAACAACTTAATGGCTATACCTATTTGAAATCATTGGGAATAGGCTACCACTTCTATCAGGGAAAATATACAGAAGCAATTATGGAAATCCTTGATACGGATAAAAAGACTATACTTCATATACCAAATGTAAATTCAGGTGAATCTACTAAAGACAAACATAACGAAGTAGATTATATACTTGATCAAATCGGAGATGTTGTAGGTCAAGATTCTGAAACAGGAGTCCTATTCGTCAAAAGGAAAGATGGAAAAGTAATAAAAGTAGCTGACCTTGTAGAAGATAATCCTCGAGAAAGAGATAAAATAGTAGCATATCTAAGAAATATAAAATCCTTAGAAGATATGGATTTGATTATTGCTCTTGGTATGGCAAAAGAAGGGTTTGACTGGCCGTATTGTGAGCATGCACTTACAGTTGGTTATCGTGGCTCTTTGACTGAAATTATCCAAATTATCGGCAGAGCTACAAGAGACAGTAATAATAAAACTCATGCCCAATTTACTAATCTGATTGCTCAACCTGACGCAAAAGATGATGATGTAAAATACGCTGTAAACAATATGCTGAAAGCTATTACAGCCTCTTTGCTTATGGAACAAGTCTTAGCTCCAAACTGGAAATTCAAAACCAAAGTATCAGATGATGATAAACCAAAACCGGGTGAGTTAAAGATTAGAGGACTCAAAGAACCTTCCTCTAAAAGAGTAAAAGATATAATAGAATCAGACCTTAATGATCTGAAAGCTACTATACTGCAAGATGACCAAATGCAGAAAACAATTCCGGGCAATATAGATCCCGAAGTAATAAACAAAGTGCTAATCCCTAAGATTATCAAAGTCAAATATCCTGATTTGAATGAAACAGAAGTTGAAGAGTTAAGACAGCACGTAGTAGTAGATTCTGTAATCAAAAATGGTGAAATCAAAGAGTCAGGAGATAAAAGATTTATCAGAATGGCAGATAAGTTTGTTGATATTGATGACATACATATTGATTTGATAGATATGGTAAATCCATTTCAAAAAGCTTTTGAAGTGTTGTCAAAATCAGTAACTACTAAGGTTCTAAAAATTATCCAAGAAACTATAGAAGCAACAAGAATCAAAATGGATTTTGAGGAAGCAAAGATATTATGGCCGAAGATACAAGATTTTGTTCAAAGGTATAACAAACAGCCTAATTTGAACTCAAATGATCCACTTGAGAGAAGAATGGCAGAGTGTATAATCTACTTGAAAGATGAAAAACGCAAACGGGAAGCAAATGGATAAGAACAAAATACTAGATGATATATTTGCTAATGACCCTCTCGGACTACTAGAGATAAAACCAAAATCAAGTGGCAAAAAAACTGAAGAAGCAAGACTAATTGACTCTTTTAATGAGATAAACGCATTCGTTGAAGCTAACGGAAAAGAACCAAAGCAAAACATAACAAATGTAAGTGAGTTTCAATTAGCATCAAGACTCAAAAACATAAGAGAGAATGACAGAAATATTGAGATTCTACAGGAATATGATATACATAATCTTCTACCAAAGATTTCAATTTCTGAAGTAAACGAGCCAAAAGAATCATATCAGCCAAAGAAAGAAATAAACTCAATAGATGATATTTTTAATGACGACAACTTAGACATCTTTGGAGATGACGCAGGTCTGTTTGATTTTAAAAACGTAGAAAGACCAACAGAGAGAGATAGTGCTGACTTTGTTGCAAGAAGAAAGCCATGCAAAGACTTTGATAAATACGAGAATATGCTTAAAGAAGTACAACATGACTTAAGTACAGGTAAAAGAAGGCTAATTGATTTCAAACTTGGAAATTTAAGAGCCGGAGAGTTCTATGTGCATAACGGAGTTGTGTTCTTCCTTGAATCAATAGATTTGACCCGAAAAGACCACTACAAAGAAGACGGAACAAGAGTCAGGAAAGACGGTAGAACAAGATGTATCTTTGAAAATGGTACAGAATCAAATATGCTAATGCGTTCAGTAGAGAAAATCTTATATGCAAACGGTAAAGCCATTTCACACAATGCTGATAAGTCAAACGAAGCATTTCTTAAAGTGCTTAGCAGTATAAATGATGATGATAAAGAAGCAGGTTTCATTTATGTTCTAAAATCCCAAAGTACAGACCCGCAAATAGCAAATTTGGAGAATCTTTATAAGATAGGTTATTCCGGTAAAGATGTAGAAAATCGTATTAAAAACGCTGCGAACGAACCGACTTATTTGATGTCAGAAGTAGAATACATCACAGGCTGGAAATGCTTCAATTTAAATCCCCAAAAGTTTGAGCAGTTAATCCATAACTTCTTTGGAGCAAGCTGTTTGGAAATAGATGTATATGATAAACAAGGCAAAAGACATACTCCAAGAGAGTGGTTTGTAGTTCCTTTGGAAGTAATAGAAGAAGCAGTAAACCTTATCATCTCAGGTGAAGTTGTAAACTATAGATATAATGCAGAAATGCAGGAGATAGTTAGGAAGTGATGGGATTGTGAATAGTTGTTAGAAGTTAGATAATTCTGGCGAGAGTAAATTAGTATTTGTCATATTTATTGCTGATTTGATATGGATATTGTAACAGTAATTGATATAAAGTATTTGAATACACCACCTACTAAACAAGTAGAAGGTAATTCAGTAGATGCAACAGAAACAGCAGAAGTGACTTATATCAATAAAAACGGAGTTGAAGTTGTAAAGATATACAATGTAGTCAAAGAGGATGATATTTACAGAAAAGTTGGAAATGGTGATTGGATTGAGATTACTGAATGTGTAGTTACAGGTATTTCTGCTCAGAAATTGAGTCAACTGTGGGATCTTCCCCAAAAATCAATTGTACACCCTATTTTAGTAGAAAACTCAATTTTTGATGGACTTGTTAACTTAAGTAAAATTCAATTGGGGCATAGAGCTACATTTTCAAATGTAGTATTTAGGAATGAAGTTATGTTTAATAAAACACGATTTATTGGATATCCTTCTTTCAATAATTCAATATTTCAAAGCAAAGCTGATTTTTCTGAAGCCATATTTTCTGGCGAATCTACTTTTGAGTGCGTAAATTTCTTTAAGTTTTCAGATTTCCATGATGCTACTTTTAAAAGTATTACCAGCTTTGAAGGATCAACATTTTCAGAGAATAGTAATTTTGACAATGCAATCTTTCAGAATAAGGTTATCTTTAATAGTGCTAATTTTTTGATGCAAACTGATTTTAGAATGACGAAGTTTGATGAGAATGCGCTATTTTCAGATGTTAAGTTTAAAAATATTGTCAATTTCATGGATACTACTTTCAATGGTACTGTATTGTTTGCAAGAACCTTATTTTCAGATGAAACATACTTTGTTGGTGTAAGATTTATAGGAGTTAGTCTTTGGGCTATGCCTGAAACTAAAGACATTTCAGGATTGAATGAAATTTCTTTTGAAGATACATATTTTCAAAATACAGTCAATTTTTCAGGATACTACTTCTCTCACTTAGATTTGACAGGATGTGTGTTTGAAAGACACGGTTTGTTTAGAGATTGTATAATAGATGCAGCCACACGTGAAACTTATCGTGCTATTAAACACCAATACCTCAAAATTGATAATAGATTAGATGCATCTCTTTTTTTTAAGAAAGAAATGGAAGCTAAAAGAAACGAAAAAGAAACTTCAATTTTAGAATTTATTATTTTGACTTTGTATAAATACATAAATCTTTATGGTACTAAAATAGAATATTCTTTTATTACCATAGTTCCCATTGGTATAATTCTGTTTTTTATAATGGTAAACTTTGGGTTTACAGAGTGTTATTTTGAATGGGGATGTAATGGATGGAGTAGTTTTTGGGAAGTATCTGTTGAAACTATAAAATATGGCTTGTTGATTATTTATCCAGGTCACAAGGCTACGGATATCAATTCTGCTCAGTTTAATGAATTGGGAAGTATTATTCATATAGTACTTAGAATTTATATACCACTGATGTTGTTTTTTGTATTACAACCTTTAAAAAGGTATAAAAGTTGGTAATTGCAAAATAAAAGTAGTTAATGAAATTTAGGGAAATAAGTATGACGGTAGATGAATTATACAAGCTGGTTAAATGGGTACAGTCTGAAGTAGTAGAAAAGGATGTAACTAAAGCATATCAACAATTATATGCAGTTCTTAGTAAAAATGCACAACCCAATCAGCCTACTCAATCTTTTGAAAAAGAAAAATCTAATTTAGTTAGTAAACTTGAATCTATATCTGTTGATTCTCTTAGTAGTTATCAAATTGAATACTTAGAAAAATATGGGTTATACAAATATATTGGTTTAGAAGGTATTTCAAATATAAATGATATACTATCAAGTAGTGGAATAGATTTAGTATATGCACCACAAAAGATAAATATGATTATTAGTCAAATGAACCAAGGGCTCCAAAAATTAAAACAAATTGATGTTGGCTTGACAGGTTTAGTAGAAGACAAGATTCTCATGCAGCTTGATAACGAAATTCTTATGAGCATTAGGTTTGCTGGGCAAGCTGCAATCTCAAATATATCGGATTTAAAAAAATGGGGAAATATATGGTTTGAAATTGGACGTGGCATTACTATGGCACATGATATGTCGCCAGAATCTATTAAGATTATTGGGGCAACAAAAGGTTCTGTAATACTTGAACTTGTAACAAATTATGATATTATGCTAACTATTAGTACTATAACCTTAGGAGTATATAAAGTAGTTGAGGACATTTTAGATTTATGGAATACAGCAGAAGATTTGAAAACTAAGAATTTAGAAGATATTGCTGAAAATATATTAAGTGCAGCAGAAGATAGAAAGCAAAAAGGTATCACAGAAATAATAGAAATAGTTAAGTCAGAAATTAAACTACTGCCACCAGATGATTCTGAAAAAATTTCTAACCTTACTCACTCGATTAAGGAACTTATGGATTTTATTGAAAAAGGTGGTACCATTGACTATACGATACCTGAAAATCATAACGAACAAGAAAAGAATAGTACTTTTCAAAAGCTAATAGAAACAAGACCAAAACTAAAAGTCAAAGAAAAAAGAATAGAAGCTTTGGAAGCATACAACAAAGTCTCGAATGATGAGGAAGAAAAAGAAGATTAAGCATATTTTTCCCTTTCAAGGGTAAAAAAATATTATTAACTTCTCTAAACTAAATTATAAAAGCTGCGTACTACTTACTATAAAAACGGAGTAAAATTAGAAAGATAGAAATCAAAAAATATAAAATAAAATAAATAAGTATTACTTATTTGTGTTTCCGTACAAAACCGCCAATTTTATACCAGAACGACACGAATAAGAGGTGCTCCCCATAAATACATGGGGTGCATTCTTTTGTTGTCGTTCTAAAGGTCTTGGCGGGCCGGTACGGAGGCAATATTAGAAATGCACCCTTTTTTTATTGTATTTGTACTACCGATTCAGGAGCATCTTATGAAAGCTAAAATACTTTCAACCATTATTGCATTTGTACTTATAGGGTTCTCAGTTACTCTATCTCAAAATACCAAAACTGAAATTCAATCCTTTTGGGATAAGACAATGTTTGACTTATCTACCGCAATTGGGAACTATGAAACTACGAACTTTGAAAAAGTTGCAAGCTTTCCAGTTTATTTCAATCATAACGGCAAAACAGAAGAAGTAACAAAACAAAGCTACAAAAAGCAGTTTGACGATATGTTTTCCCACCACAAAATGGAAATATTGGAAGCTGAAGATAATAGTATCAAATTTATCAAAGCAAATGATTCATACCGCAAAATGAACATACGTCCAGGTTCAACCATCTTACAATTTGAAGTATCAGCAAGCTATTCTGACAACGAAATTCTCACCTTAGAATTTATCAAGGAGTCAGGAATGTATAAACTATTTCAAGTCACCAAAGGACAAAACTCTACAAATTCTCTATCAGATTCAGACAAAAAGCAGAAAGAAGGAGAGTCTTATGCTGATTTCTTTAAAAAGTTAAATTCCGAAATGAATACAGATGGAGACAAACAAAATCAAACTTCAATTTCTATAAATAGTTATTGGCAGAAATTCCAGATTCTTGCAAAAAATATGGATAAAAGCTTAGCCAAAGATTTAGTACAGTTTCCGGTAGTAATGGAAGATGGAGATACACCGGAAAAAGTATCAATTGATAAGTTTTTAAAAATTCTAAAAGAGTGGAAAAATAATATTCTTGAAACCCAAATTGGAAATGAAACATTGAATGAAGCTACTGCAAATGATATGGACAGAGGACTAACTGAAGGACAAAAGTACTATATCATTGGTTTTGAAGATTGGGGGAATGAACCTCTTACAGTAGAGTTCTCAATTGGAATCGTAGATAATCAACTCAAACTATTCAATATCTATATTGTGTATATGTAAAACATCACTAAAAGGTGAAATTATGTCAAACGGAAGTACTAATCCGCAAATGTTCAAAGCAAAATTGTTGCTACGTATTCTAAAAGGTGAATACAACCCGTTTAATCCTACAAAAATTATAATTGACGAGGATTTCCTTGAAATTAGAAAACGTAATTGGTATCTAATATCAGAAGATACAGAATCTTTCCATTGGGAAGATATGAATTCCATTAATGTTGACAAGCATTTCTTCGGTGCAAGCTTAATTTTGAATAGAGATAAAGAAAACCCGAGACATGGGTTTTCCAAAAAACAGGCAGACCAAATTCTTGAACTTGCAAAACCTAAGATACATAGTAGCTCTCAAAAAGGAGTTACAAATCAACTTGCTGACGCCATTAATTCTGCTGTACATGGAAAAGGCAATGGGAATAGTGTAAGTGTTGCAGACGAGTTAAAAAAACTCAAAGAATTATTAGATCAAGATGTAATTACTCAAGCAGAATTTGACACACAAAAGAAAACATTGATGGAGAAATATTAGATGAAATATATAATTGTTATTTTGATAGCCTTAATAGGATTGTCTTCCTGCACTGACTATAAAGAGCTTGGTCAAGAAGCAGCAAAGGAAGCAATTAAAGTAGTTGAAATGGATAACTTCAAAGACATTATTTCAGGTCTTGAAGAGCTTGATAAGAAATACTCTGAAAATTTTGAAGACAGTGATTTTGAGTATGGATTCAAAGGCTACTTTGAAGATAATTTTGAAAAAACTGGATACAAAAAATCAATTACAGTTGACAGAATGATGGAACCAGTCAACGGAGATGCAGATGTATGGGTAGAAGTAGGAGAATATAATATAGAAATAAAGAATACAGAATACTTAAGTCCTCAGTTTGAAATCAACTTCCAAATGACTCCTCCAAGTAGAAAGAAAAGATTTGACTTCATTGTTGGAGACGTTAAATTTATGGACGAAAATAGAAGACCTATTGAGGAATTTTCTCTTAATAGAAATGACGATATAGAGAATATGTTAAAAAGTAATAGTCAAAATCCGGTATGGGTTAAAGTTAAAATGTTGGATTTAATTCCTTCAACTTTTGAAAATAATAAGTTGAAAGAAATAAAGAAGGCTTTTCAAAGAATTGATAAAATTACAGATGTTAATCCACTTATTGTAACTGTCAACAGAAGATTTGATGAAGAGACAAACAATTCTTCTTCAACATCTTATTCCAGTAGTGATTCAGAACAAGAGGAAAGTACTTCAGATGAAGATTTTGATAAATGGCTCGATGCTTATGAAAACTATCTTGACGATTACGCGGATATTATGAAGAAAGCCAAAAACGGAGATATGACAGCATTTACTGATATGGCGGAACATGCACAAAAGCTTCAAGAAACAGGTAAGAAGTTAGATGCCAGCAAAAATGATATGACACCGTCACAAATTCAGCGTCTTATTAAGCTACAGGCAAAAGTAATGCAGAAAATGCAAGAAGCTCAATAACGCTGAGAATCGTTTGTCAGAGTATATTTTTTGAAGATATAGATTTATACTAAGACTCAGTAAAAATCTTCTGACACTCTATTCTCCGTTCTGAGAGGAGTAATAGTTAAGTCTAATAGAGAGCTAAAGTAGCTCTCTTTTTTTGTGGAATATCTTTAAAATAGCTGCGTAGAATCAACTAAAATGAAGCTCTGTCCGAGTTTTTTATCTTGAAGATATAGTTTTATACTAAGACTCAGTAAAATCTTCTGACACTCTATTCTCCGCTCTGAGAGAAGTAAAAGTTAAGTCTAATAGAGAGCTAAAGTAGCTCTCTTTTTTTGTGGAATATCTTTAAAATAGCTGCGTAGAATCAACTAAAATGAAGCTCTGTCCGAGCTTTTATCTTGAAGATATAGATTTATACTTAAGATTAGTAAAATCTTCTGACACTCTATTCTCCGTTCTGAAACAGCTATAAAAACTAAGGTTAGAACTACTCTTTTCAAAATAGTTGATAGTCTGAGGATTCATATTAAAAGAGGGAAGCTAAATGTGCAATACTTTCCCTCTTTTGTGATAGTGCCGTTTTCTGAAGTTACCCATAATTGGGGATGGAATACATTCAAAAGCCACTTTCCGTTCCAAAATATCTATCCATCTATTCTAACCTGCAGTGAAAGAACTATTTTTGATTTGTCGGTTTAATGTTTGTTTTAGGAGTTGAACTTTGTTTTTCAACTGCCGGATTTTTTACTACTTCTGCTTTTATATCTTCAGTTTGTTTTACGAGTTTAAGTTTGTTCTGTGGAGTATCAGATTTGAGCTTTTCTATCTTTTTCTTTTTGCTCTCAATTAATCTTGTGTGTTTTTTGTTTCTTTCTTCAAGTACGGCTAAGTAGAGTTCTTTACTTTCAATCTTTTGTGATAATGTATCTTTGGAATTTTTAGATAATGAGTTGAGTCTTTTCTCTTTTCGTGTTTTAAGAGAATCCTCTTTGAGTTCTTTCCAATCGTTCAAACTTTGTTGATACTTCTCTATACGTGCAAATAGTTTTTTGTAAGAGTCTTGCATACGTTCCAATTTTGCAGTTTTTCTGTTTAACAGTTTTTGGAATTTTTCCTCGTCTCTTTGGTTTTCTAACTCTGCTTTTTGTGTTATTTTCTCGGAATCTTTTTCGTACTGTTCTAACTGATTTTTACGAGAATCAATCTGTTTTTTTAGTGACTCAATTCTCTTGTTTCTTCTGTTCTGTTTATCCTCGTATCGGGCTATTTGAGATTCAAGTTTTAGAATTTCTGCTTGATTTGGATTTTGCTGGTTTGAGTTTTTCTTTTCCATGATAGATACCTTCGTAATATTATTTAACATCTTGTTTTATCAGTTACTTATTCTTACGAAGGCTAATCTACCAAGGGTTTTGAATCATGCAATGGAAAACATTATGTTTCTTTAATGTTTATAAGCGAGGATTTTAGCATTTATACATTTTCGTATAGATTTTTTACTTTAAGAGTTACTGGAGAATTATATAATTCCATAAACTTCTCAGTAATTAGATTTTGAACTCTTAAAGCATCTGCTGTTCGACATACTATACTATCATGAATAGAAAAATTAGTACCTATATCTTTTAGAGCTACCAGTACATGGTCTATCATAAGAGTTGATTCTAAACGTTGAATATTAATTGCAAACTTCCTTTTGCCTATTTCTGACTTTATTTCAAGCAACTTGTTCCAAACTGTTGGGAAATTATCTTTAAACTTTTTAGTAAATCTTTGTTGTTCCGCTTCTAATTGCGAAAGATTCTCTTTAGTCAATAAATATTCTTTGTTGTCTTTTGTGAAAAGCAAAGTATCCATAAATCTTTGTTTTATATCTTCTCTACTTTTATCAAATAATTTAGATAGATTGTCATAGATAAGACCTTGACGACAAGAATCTCTAAATTTCAGAAAGTCTTGTTGTTTAAGCACTTCTGGAAACTTTTCTTCTAAGTCAATTGCTACCAATAAAGGTTGTGCATTACAAATATCTACTTCAACAAAATCAAATTCTCCGTCAGTTTTATCAAATAAAAATTGGCGCAATTCACTCTTCAGATTTGTAAAAGTGGAAACTAAACGTCCATTTTTAGACCTTGATGAATAAATCTGTTCATTTTCTATTTTGTAAATAGCAGCAAGTAAATGATGGGATTTTTTATTGTGTAGATTTTTCATTTCAGGGTTTGTAATGATAAAATCAATAGCAGCCTCAACATCTATCCCGACATTAAATAAATTAGAATAAATGTGGCTACCTTCCTCAGAATATAGTAGCTGATTATATTTTTTTTGCAAATAATAGTTTCTTAATGTTGTTAAAAATCTATTGTTTGTTATTTTTCTTACTTTTAAATTATTTGTTGATGGATGTACGTAATATTTATCATTCAACTTGTAGCTTTTACTATAGTTGCCTGTAGAATAAGATTCTCTTTTTACAAATAGACCGTCTTCAACTTCAATTTCATTTTCTAAAACTTCTAAAATGCCTAATTCTTTTAATGCATCTACTATTATCTTTGCGTATTCTGAACCCAATAACTTTTGAAGCTTTCTCATACTAATTTGAACCCAAGCATTATCTTTTGGTTTGTAATGTTGAATACATCCAATTTGATCAATCAGAACAAGGCATCTCTCAAAATATTTTGCATCTTGAAATTTACCTTTGATTATTGGCAGTACATCTTTATGAGTAAATGTCTTATATTCTACCATTTTATATCTTCTCTTTTGTTTGTAATTATAAATTCTTTACACTGATTATAACAGGATTTTAGAATTCCATTTTAGACAGTTAGAAGTTAGAAATGAGAGAAAAATAGATTAGTATATGCTGTAGAAAAACTGATAGGATAATAAGAGAGTATGTAATACTTATCCTATCAGTTTGAATTTCATAATAAACTATGCAGTTTTTAAATTTAGAAAAACATCTATTTGTCAGCTAATTTGAAGAGTTGTCAGACTGTTGTTTCTAAATTGTAGTACTAAGTATAGAAAAGAAAATAAATCTCTTAAACGAGCTTTCTTAATCATATTCTATTTGATTTTATTACTGCAAACGTATAGTGAAAATCAGGAATTACACTCTGTTACAGAAATTCATCCATGATTTTGAATGAAAAATGGATTGTAATTTCTGATTATAATAACTAAGAGTAGTTAGCGGAAGACAGGAATCAGAGTTTTTGAAACCATATAGATTTAGTACACACTAAAGCTTTAGTGTGAAAGTATCTGGAAAATAATATTCTCTTTTTGATTTATTTTGAAAAGCTTAATGTTTAAATGTAGTTCAAGAGTATATTTTATCACTTTGGTAAGAGAATGTACTCCATAGTCATTATTTTTTATTCCTAATACTGATATTAGATTCCCAGATTTTAGGAGACTAATATTTAGTTTGTTTTTTATATTTAAAATTGCATTTTTTGAGAAAGGGTTGATTTTATAGGTTGATGCAAAGGTACTAATAGCCAAAGCAAGTGATTTAAACTCCTTTAGTTTATTAATTGACAATGTGTTAGTATTGCCCTTTGTTGAATAATCACGTACTATGTTTGCTCGTATAGCTAAATAGTTTTGTGCTACAAACTTGATGTTTTCCAAAATATCTTCTTCAGTTTGAGCTAAACCTAAGAGTAAATAAACTTTGAAATCAATACCGAAATCCTTTAAATTTTGTATTGATTTTGTTATAATATCTCTATTCGTGTAGTATTTGTTGATGGATGTTAAAAATTGTTCGTTTATATTCTCCATACCAAGTTTGATGTCAACGAAATTCAGTTCTTTTATAATTTTACAAAGACTTCTATCATTAAAAGCTGTAATCTCAAATCCTTCCTGTACTAAAAATACTGCTCCTTTTAAATTTAAGCTTACTAATTCTACCAAGATAGATTTAAAGATTGGTGTCGCTGAAATATTATCATCTATAAAATTGAAGAAACGAATTCCTTGTGCATAATATCTTTTTATTTGCTTAATGCTTTCTTCTAAGGATAGAAATTTATACTTACTTTTATGTATTATTTGCACTGGACACATTGTGCAAGTATGCGGACAACCATTGGTTATCTTAAGATTTACTTTTAAAGCATCATTGACTTTAGGATATTTAACTAATAGCCAATAAGGTATTTCAATTTTACGTACATCAAAATCATTATTTAGTATTTCAATATTTTGATATTTTTCTGATATCCTTTGAGAAAAAACAGCTGGATATGACCCTGTAATTTTGATAGGTATATTCAGTTTGCCCAGGAAGTAGTCAAAGAATTTATGGAATGCACCATCAGGTGCATATTCCCCACAATTTATTATTATTTCGGTATATTGACTTTTATGTTTTTTTAGAGTTTCTACAAAACGATCAATAATTTTATATTTTTCTTCCCTCTTTTTCCCGAAACCAGCCAAATTAAGATCAATAATTCTATCATTCTTAGGATTGTAATATTTGAGTAAAATCAAGGGTTGCGGAAAATATTTTGAATAATCGTTAGTGCTGGCAGAATACAAAGCTTGGATTAACAGTTTTCTTTGAATCATAGCTCACCTTTCTCAATTCTGTTATAAATTGCCCTTGGATCTTTAAAATCTGTACCTTGGAGTAAAATATCATAGTGATACTTCTTAATTCCGGAAACAATGTGCATATTGTTTTTGTTCCTAAAATTTCCCACCTTGTCAAAATATGGTTGCCATAGTTGATATAGAAAATACTTTTCAAAAAATTTCCCATCTTCTCTGTTGTTGAAATCGCCATAGTGGAAATTTTGAGAATAGGAAAACAGGTCATGATTCAGAAATGGTGATGAAAAATTAAATCCACCATTTTCTATATATTTTTTTAATACATGATGGTTGTGTTTCTTTTTAAATAAAATAGAACGTCTAATTTCCTTATACTCGGATTGGTATTCGTGTTGACTTAAAACTCCATGTTTAAAATTACTGTAACGAATACTTTCATGGCGTCCTGATTTATATAGAGTGTTATCAAAAAAACCAAGAATTACATTCTTTGTTTCTACTTTAGGTAGCATATAGTCAAAAACTGTAGCACATTGTACATCTATAGGTCGTGCATTTCCTAATTTAGCAATAGATGTTCTGCAATCTTCTATAAGCAGCCTCTTTGTTTTTTTGGGGATATCTATAACCTTTAAGTTTAGATTGAAAATATCAGCAGCCTTTTTAGAATAGTATAAATCTGGAGATTCTAAATTATTAAAACGAAAAGTTATACATTGTTGCGGTTTTATTCCCTGTTCGAGCATAGAATATAATATAATACTTGAGTCAAACCCACCGGAAAAGAACAAAGTTGTTCTTTCCGGTAAATTTGTAACAGCTTTAGTGAGTAGTTCTTTCCAAGTAAGTTTCCATGTAGAGATACTGTTATGCTGCATCATTTTCAACTCCCTCCTTGTTGCCTGAAAAGTAAGTCAATATTTGTTTTGTGTTTTCTCTTTCTACTCTTTTACTGGAATCTATATGCAAGGAATGTGCAAATACCGTCAGTGATTTGAAAGTTAGTCCAGTTTCTTTTGCAATGAATGCTCCCATTTTTAGTAACCCTTTGTAGTCACCATAACCACTTTTACTAATTCGTTGAGACCTAAATGTAGCAGACATATATAAGTCACCGTCTCTCGGTTTAAAATCAAGAGTTAAAAGACAAGGTTGTCCAAACATTCTTTTCATATCTGAGACTGGATGAAAAACAACTATTGGATATCGTTTTATTTTCTTTCCTTTTTTTATTTCCTTAATAGTGTTTTCAAACTGATTGTGTTCACCATCCATATTACAGATTCTTCCCCAATAGGTATTTTTCCATCCGTCTCGCAAAAAAGAATATTCATAAGATATTTTACCATCTTCAAGAGTAGTTTTTCTTGGTTCCATAAAAGTGTAATCAGATACAAAATCAACCCTCTCATCAGTGAAAATATCTCTGAATATTGCATCAAAATCTTGCTCAAATGTGCCATTTTTAAAATCTTCAAAAACTATAATTCCATTAAGTTCTTCATAAAGAGAACCACACTTGTTTTTTGAGAGTAAGTATTCTGAAACTTCAAAAAATGCTTGAGCTGCTGAATTTACTTTGAATATCTTCATTGGATTATCCTTTAATAAATCTAAAAATTGGTTCAAATTTTTTTGGTTTTTCGTTGACATAAATAATATTATGTTCAATTTCATGAGGTTGTTTTTGCTTTGAGCCAGGTATTATAGGCATCAACATTTTATAAGTTTCAACCAATTTTAACCCCGCTTTAGATGCATAATATTTGGTATCATCTTCTAACTCAAAGAATATATTATCTCTTTTTTTAATTCTTGCAATGTTAATCCAAACTTCTCCATTATCTCTTATGATAGAAGAGGCATTTTGGATAAATGGTTCTAAGAAATTGCTTCTCCACGATAAGTAATTTTGGTATCTAATGTAAGATTGAGTTCTGTCATCAGAATACATTTCTTTGTTAAAATAAGGAGGAGAAGTAAACATGAGATGGGCTTTGCCTCTTATTTTTTCAAATTCATCGTCTAAAAAAATTTCTTCTGCTGGAATTGTAGATTGATACATACTAAACCTATCCGAATTGAATATATGTTCTCTCCAGAATCCCAAAAAATTGTGATAGTTTTTACTGATGTTTGTATTAACATCAGTCCCTAATAGCTTAATGTCTCTATTGAGTAAATTGCTATTTTGATTCTGTACAGATAGGAGTGCTGCTAAACGAGCACCCCATCCCATACAAAAGTCAGTAACAATAAGTTCTTTGTCTTTTTCATATTTAGGATTTGACAAAACTGTTTCATAAATCCATTTGGCTGTAAGAACAGGGAAGTTTGAAGCTCTTTGATTTCCATTGTTATATTTCATCATTGCAGGTAAAACTGTTGCAATACTTTTATTTTCTTCAACTTCTTTCTTACTGAGCTTTTTGAGAATTGCAATTCTATAAATGTCATTAAAGAATAGTTTTGAATCCTTCAGTCTGTCGCCAGTTGTTTGTGTATTGTTAGTTGGAGTATTGAACATTTCGTAAAAAAAATGACCTATTACAGAACCATGGCTATGTGACTTAAAAGCTTTATACTCTTTCAAATACACTAAATCTTTATCTGTATTTCTTATTGCACTAAGTTTTTGTATTATACTTTCAAAAGAATAATTGGGACCAAGAATAGGGTGTCCATCTAAAAACAACTTTGACAATTCAATCCTTATGGATTCAATCTTGGTTTGAAATTTGCCTCTCATTTCAAATATTTGCTCCCTGATTTTTTCCGGATTTCTAACTCTAAAAGTCCCGTAAAGAGCTTTACAATCATCAAAAAAAAGAATTTGCAAATCTTTTAGACCAAAATTTAATTCATTGGGCAATATTATTCTCTTTGTGTATTGAGGAGCAAATTTAGATAACATAAATTCACTACTATTTTTAGCGTTCATCAAAAATTTCTCCAGTGTTGTCAATGAGTTCTATTATTGATTGCGCAGTATTGAAATAGATAGTACTTTTGGGAGAATTAGAAATACATAAGATTTCAGAACCTTTAATAATTATTTGATAACAGCAATTATCAAGTGACTTGAACAAAAGAGAAGGTATTGATATTGATATCTGACTATCTTGTGGCCTTGTCCAAATAAAACTATCAATAGAGAAGATTTCCGACTGAATATCTAAGTCTATTTTGCCATTTTGAGATATCACCTTGACGTTTCCATCTTTAAGATTTGCGTTACTTTGGATTTTATCTATAGATTCTGCTTCAATACAGAAAGATATCTGAGCATCCCTGAATCTCTGTCGAATATTTTGCTCAAATTTGATTTGTTCGATTATGAAATTAGAATCTGTGATTTGTTTTGGGGGGTAATCACTGTCTCCTGCTTTGAAGGATAAAGAGTACGAATTATTATTTTCTTTAATTACGAGTTGTATATCACCATTGGATTGATTTTGTATCAAGTCCATAGAAAATTTCAATTTTGATTCTACCTCATCTCTTGATAAAGCCATAATTTGTGGGCTATTCTCAGAAAATTTTGAATCATTTAAAATCAGCTCGTTTTTATTGAATGTGTAAGATTTAAAACCATGATCCATAAAAGCTATAAGTGTCTGATAACCCTCTTTTGCAAATATCAAATTAATTTGATTTTGTGTCTTATTAAATTGCTTAATTTTTGTCAAAAGATAGGAAGGGTTAAGCAGCTTTGTTTGCAGAGTCTTCATTTTGGTTACCGTTCTTTTGTTCTACATATTGGTTAATTATTGCATTAATAGTTGTAATAATAGCTTCAGAAATCATATCCTCAATTAAGCTGTCCTCTATATGAGCTACATTGTTTAGAGAATCTTTGATATAGTTAAGGATTGTTTGCTTAGAACTTGGTACAAGCTCTATAGTTAGTTTATTTTGGGTAGTATTGATGTTAGACTTGTCATTTTCTGGCAACTTTGCCTTTTTTTCATACTTAAGAGTCGTGCTACAATAGAAATCAGATTCCTTATTGTTCTCTGATATATCGCTGTCTAAGACTTCAGGCTGTTTAAGTTTTAGATTTTTACTATCTTTTGCTTTATGTTCTGTTTCTAAATCTTTTACTAAAGTTTTCTCTGCTTTAGCCAATGCAGTTGATAAATTAAGCTTCTCCTTCGTTTTCATATCTATTTCAGCTAATTTTACTTTTATAAACAAGTGACTATCTATTTCTAAAAGTTTATTAGCATTTTTTAGATAACCATCACTTATTCCAAACGCTAATGCTATGAATTTTCTAAGCTGAGATTCAGGCTTATTAACTTTTTCGAGAACTGGTCTCATTAGCCCCTTTTCTTTAAGAATCTCTGATAATTTCTCATTAAAGAGCAAGTCACTTGTTTCCTTGTTATCAGATTTAGTACTTTTTCTAAGTGATATTGCTTCTCTATACAATTCTGCTGCAAAACATGCTTTTTGAGAATTAGAATAGTGTTTTCTATGAAAGTCAGTAATAGTACCATATTTTCTGGGAGATGCTTGCAAAGTTTTGTCTATATTTAGTTGAGTAATATCAACAAAATAATTAGATGTAATTTCCATCCCTAAGGCTTGAAGTGCTTTGTAGCGTTCTCTACCATCTATTATTTTGTTTTCTTTTAAAACAATCTTTTCCATTAAACCATACATACCGATACTTGCTTTCAATGTATTGTGAAGCTCTATTGAACCTTCCGGTCTTGTTTTTGCATCAGAGTGTACTTCAAGATTGCTGTAATCAATTTTAGAATTTTCCATTTTGGAACTCCTATGATGAATAATACTAATTTGTAAGTTTGATTCAACTTGATTTTTTGTCATTTAAATTTTCAAAGAACTAAAAGTGTATAAGAATCCCCTTCAGGTGAAGACAGAGTCTTCCCTTAGTAACTAAAATGTAGTTATCAATTTGGGGAGTGTATATTAAGGTTTGCGCGCACCTACCATCAATATCATAGTAACTCGGCTAATAATCTCCGAGTAGCATTGCAAGAATCACTTTCTTCAGTTGAGGTGATTCTTTTTTGTTTTGAACAGATAAAGCTATCTAAATCATCTTTCAAATAGTAAATCTTTTTACCGTTTGCTTTATGATAACTGAGAAGATTTTGACTGTTATACTTATATAAAGTTTGCTTCGTGATTCCAAGATAGTTCGCAGCTTCAACAACAGAATAATGTCTATTTTGTTCATTATTATTCTTTTCCAAAGTTTCCTTCAGTTCAATCAATAAGTCAATTATCATTAAGATTAATTTGGCTTGTACAGGAGAAAAAACTTTGTTGATTTCTGCTATAATATCTCTTGTCATATCAGATAACTATGTTAGTGTTTATTTCTTTATCTGAATTCAATTTATATAAAAAAAAATGGATCAATATTTTGAAAAAAACAATTAATCCATACTGAGTAAGATATTGAGAATAAAAGAAATAGGAGAGAAATGTTGATTTTGTCGAGGAAATAGTTAAGCTTTATACTGTGACAATATTTTTTTATTTTTACTTATTGTATCAGCAGGAATTGTAGTCCATTGCTCTATAAAGACGGGAGATTCAAATTCATCATCCCAGTATTCATCAGCTGAATCAACAAATAATTCAATAATACCTTTGAAGCTAAAATCTATCTTAGTCTCATTTAAGAATAGTCTAACGAATTTTTCTTTGTTGCCATAATTCAACGATTCCATTGCAACAGAAGAGATAAGTCGCACTCCAATCCCGTCGTTCTCTGGATATTTGAATATATTAGAATCGGCATTAAGAATATCCATGATTTCAACTAAAGTATCTTGAGCTATGGAATTGAAGTGTTTGCTTACAAATTCTTGATTCAACAAAAAGAGTTTTCCACTCAAATTATATTCTAATATTAGCATATAGATAAGTTTTATTTTTACTTTTAATTCTTTGCCGTACTTAATAGTTTTTTTGTTGTTTAATTTCTCATAATCAATATTTGGATAAAAATCTTTAACCCAAATAAGATATTTTAAACCTTCGTCAAAATCTTTCTTCTTTATTATTGATAGACAATGTCTGGAAGAAGGGTAGTAATCTAAGTTGTTTTTATCATTAAGTTTAGATATATCAATTGCATGGCATCCTTTTTTAAGTTCATGTGCCGTAAATTTACATTCACCTACTTCACTACTGATAAGAAGATATGCTTGAAGACAGATTCTAAGTTCAAAAGCAATTATAATTTTCTGGAAAATTTCTTCTATCTTTTTGTTATCTTCTGTAATTGTTTTGTAGGCTGTATGTATAAATTCTTTTTTTGATTTAAAATCGGAAGATGATATCTTATGTAGCATAATATCATCATAAACGAAGGGCTGAAAATCACCTAAAATATTTAATGCAAGTTTGGAAATATCAGTAGGGAATTCAACCATTTCATTGAATTCAGGAAATATTGGATTTATTGGTTTAAAATAATAACGGTCAGCATTGTTGTAATAAAATAATAAAAAATTACGGTTTATAATTGTCTCAAAAAGGTCTTTAATGTATGATTCCAATGCATCTGTACAGTCTTTGTGTTTTCTCACAATCTCTTGATCTGTTAGTATTTTGTCTTCAAAAAATTCCATTTTATAAAACCTCAAAATCCTTTCTTTATATGACTATAAATATACAAAATATTCAACAAAGTAGTTTGATTTTTAGATTGGAGATGTCTGTATTATGTGCTTGAAATGTTCGTAACCAAATCTTGCTTGACATTTAAAATGTTGGGATATTTTAGTGTTTTTGCTGGTTATGATTTGACGCTAATTTGATACTATTAGCTTTTACAAAACATAGTAAATACTTAGTATTAAATAAGTTATGAAATATTTAGTATGATAGAGTGGGAGTAGAGTCAATTACGAATTTCGAATTAGGAATTACGAATTGATGGTTTGAATTACGAATTTTTTTGAAGCTGCGAGGTGTTTATCTTGCAGCTTTTTTTATTAAATAGAATAAACTTTTCTTTTTGTCGTTGATCTTTTGGTATATCTATTTTATTGATAAAGGCATGCTATGAAAGAAGATAATGTGATTTTGACTAAGAGCTTTAATTTTGCCTTAAGGTCGGTTCGTGTTTATAAGGTATTGAGGAATACTCAAAATAATCGGTAGTATTCAGAAAACTATGAAGAGCAGAAGTGAGTAGTAAGTTAGGTAACCTGCGAAAGTTTAATCGCAAAATGGACTTGTCTGTAAAGACAAGTCCATTTTTTAGAAACGTTTTGGGTTTGATTATTTATAGCTTTTTGACTTGCATTTAATCATTGATCATTTATTTCAGCCCTATAAATCCTTTTTGCAGTATTAGACTGAATATTTATATAAAAATCTTATCCAACTTATCTGATAACCTATCATATTCATAGTCATCTTGTATGAACTCAGTCTTGATGCGCTCAAGAATAATTGAATGATACTTTTTATCTGTTTTAAAGAAGTTTGTTACTGAGGTTTCCAATTCTCCACGAGATTCGTATAATGTAGACAATGTCCTAATAATCTGATTGAATACTGAGTTTAATATCTTTTCAAAATTATCAGGCCTATTAGGTCGTAGAAGTTCTCCATATAGATTATCTGAAGAAACTTCTGTTACCCAATCTTGTGTTGAAGTGTCAATATTAACATTAATTAGTTTTCTCTTGTATTTTAATAAAAAGCAAATGATTGATAGGATTGTATACTTTCCATTCTTTGAGACATTAGATAATGTTTCACTAAAATTGAAATTACTTACAAACTCGTCATAAAGTGCTGATAGCTTTAATAAATCTATTATAAATGATTTGTCTTGTTTCCTCTTAAAAATCCTATTATAAGTTGACTTATCCGCAAATATTTTACGTTTAGCACTTCTAGCAGTTCCTGGTTGTTGTAAGCAACAAGCCAAGATCAATTGACCTAATTGATCATTTTTAATTTTCTGCCAATTTTCAATATTCCGTTTTTTTAGGATGCCTTCTCCTCGTTTTATTTCAAGGTAGATTCTCGGTTCATCCTTTTTTAATAGATTCTGTAATTGACGCTGTTCAGGTAGATTTGATTTTAAATCTCGGTCAGAAATAGGTTTTTGTGAATTTGAAGCCTCAGCTATTTCTGAAATAAACTGATTGAAGTAATCTTCCCCATCTTTATCAGGTTTAACTATTTTACAAGGAATCGGAAAGTCTAAATCTTCATTGTTTCCTTTGTAACTACCTATTATAGTTGTCGTTTGGCAACCATTAACAATAGAAAAGTCTATTAATTTGATATTGTCTCCGTCACGATCGAAATCTTTACAGCCAATAATAATGCCATTGTTAAGAAACCAAAATTTATCTCTTTTCTTTTTTAGTGAATCATTAATTTGGTCATCAATTTTTTTGTTTCTAATAAAATATCTGAAGTTCTGTTCGAAAAGACCTTTATCCTTATACCTGTCATAAAGTTTGCGAAGTGAAAGTGCTGAAATATTTACTAATAAACCATTTTCTCCATTTTCTATTGCTCCATGTTCTTTGAATATCTCTACTTGACCATTTTCCACAAATCTTTGGTCTTCATCAAATGATTCTATTTGCTGAATAATCTCATTTTGATAGAATATGAGCAACTCAAAATCTTGAAGAGATTCAACGTTATTTAAATGACTTTGAATTTTGTCTTTATAATCTTGAGGTTTATCAAAACCTAAAAAAAGAGCTAGCTTTATTCCAAAGTTAGAATCATCACAAACCTCGTCGTATTTTTCACGATAGATACGTCTTAGTCTATCGTTATAACTTCCAATCTTTTCTGTCTTAAAATTTAATACAGTTTGAGACATTTTATTGAAGATGTCTTTGATATCGTCCTTAGAGTGGATGTCTTGAACATTTTTAGACTGAATAAGAACCAAACTCTTGTCCATATCATTCTCTTCCACAGCAATTAGGTCTATTCCGCCATCATTAGTTCCATCAACGTAAGAGTTTTTAAAATCAGATTTATCAAATCTTCCTTCATTATAAAAATATTTATAGGCTACAATACCATGCAAAAAATCATCTGATAATTTATTTACCTCAGGAACATTGATTCTAATTTGATCGATGGCATTTTTTATTATTGTATTCATTTGGAATCTTTCAATTATGCACAAATTTATTATTGTATCAATATACAAAATATTTTATTAAGATAATTCCATCACATGGCAACAATATGTCAAATGTGCAAGTATCTTTTATTATAATATCATTATCCTAGTAGTGTTGTTTTGGTATCATGCTATCCAACTCTAGCCACATCCCAAATAACCCCATCAATACCTCCCCCCACTCTCCATCTCTTCCAAAATCATCTCTTGGAGTGACCGCAGTTCTTTGTTGTAATTCACATATTCGTCTTCGCTTTTCTTTAGCTCCGCCAGCACTTGAAATTCGAATTTGTCTTCGCCGTATTGATTCCAGTCTTTTTGGAGTTCTTTGTTTCTGTGGCCTCCAAATTTTAGTTCCATTCTGTGGCGATTCCATTTCGAAGCCATATCAGTGCTATTGTCTACTAGTGCCTTGCCGTTTTCAGTGCATTTTATCTGAAAAACTCCCATAGGGAAGTCTGCTTTTTTATACTCTTCTTTGAGTTCTTTTTTAGTCTTCATTTTATTAAAATCCTATTTGATGTGTAAAGTTTTATGTCAACTGCTAAAGCTTTGATTTACTTTTTCCAGCCTTTACTGAATTCTTCAAAGTCTTTTTTCCAGGCTGGCTCGCCACCCACAGTAAATTCTTTGTTGATTATTAAGCACATTCCGCCGTATTTTTTTGCCAGATCGTATTCCCCAAGAAAGTAATATGTTTCTCCCAGTGTGTCCCATACGTTTGGATCGGACGGAGTAAGCATTGTCTGGACTTTGGCTAAAGCCAGAGCTTTTTCTAATTCTTTTTGCATTAGTAATTTATAGATCAGCCTATTTATCATATATTTAGGGATTCTTCTTGCCATGATTTCTTTTATAAACTTATCTTGCTTTATGCCGGAATCATCTGAAATGTTATTTAGTAGATAATCTTCGATTTCTTTCGGGGCAATGCCATGCTGCATCACTGCTTTAAGAGTATCTCCGGGTATCAAGCCATTTTCGCTGTCCCATAACTGATAAATTGATATTAAGCTTGCCGGAGAAATATGCTTTGCTGCAAGAAATTTGTTAACGTCCGCCACTCTGGGACTGTCAAACTCCCTACCATCAACCAGATAAGTCGGAAAACGCTGATACATGCAGGAACAGTGCATGTAATTATATCGGGGTAGATGGAAAAACAAAAAGTCATTTACAGGCAAACTGGGATAACTGTCTTTAGAAATTTTGTATGCTGTTATACTGTTAGACTCATCCTCTATTATAAGGCTATCAGCATCCACAAATTTTATATTTTTATAATATTGACTATAATCACCTGAATCAGTAAAATCGCTCAATCTTTCAAAATTGCTTTTAGTAGTGACCAACGTAATCCCTTTTGAAATAAATGGAAGCACAGATCCGATACTATGCGGATGCCAGTGACTACTGATTACATATTTCAAGGGTTTGCCCGGGAAATATTTTTGGAGCGATAACAGAATTTTTTCGCCTTCAGCAGTATGATCTATCAGAGAGTCCTTAGAGGTTTTATGATCAGAAATGGATGCCTCTAACAAAACAATAAAATCCTGAAATTCTACTATAGTTCCTTTTGTTATATGCCTCTTTGTAGAGGTGCTGTCGAAATACATGAAATAAAGCCCATCTTCCACTTTGTTGATTTTATAATAATCTTGTTTGATTTCTTTCAGATCAGAGCGGGCATGCAAAACCGAAACAAAAAACAATATGCTTAAGATTGCGATGTAGTTGAAATTATTCATATCCGGTCCTTCTTAATATTTATATAATACATTTGCACAAATTTTAGAGATTATATATTCTTCTGCTTGAAAACATTGTCTCATATCTTTATAATGCATTGGAGAAAAATCTCAAGCCATTTCTTTATAGTTTCACGTATCTATATTTACAAAAATCCTAATTGTTGCATAACTGTTCTTCTGTCAAATACCTGAGTGTGTCCGCTTATAAGATTGTCTTTAAAATGATAAATGGTCATGCCTTTAGTATTAATGGATTTGTTTGTAGGAGGTAATTCTCCAATTGGACCAAGATTTGTTCCTGTCAGAATCCATGTGACTGCAACATGGTTTTCTTCCTCAATAGCTGAAGTTATTTCAAAATTCATATCAGGAAAAGGAGTGAAAGAAGCCAATTCCATACGCTTTTTGAATTCAGCATGTGATAGAGTTTTGCCTTCCCATGGATCGCCTACGTCGAGATGGATTGTATATTCTTTATGTACATAATGTGGAATTTTATCGAAGTTCTTATTATTCCAAACTTCGTCCATAAATTCTCTAAGGAAAGATTCTTTATTCATTTCGTTCTACCTTGCATTAACAGTGTTAATCATTTTTAGATAGAGTACGTAAGCAATTATATAAAGTTGCGATAAAAGTTGGAGGATGGGGTAGATTGCGAGTTTCCTACTCAATTGTATATTAAACTAGGTAATATTATCTTTCCTTACTGAATTTATATGTCTTAAAGCGACTTTTGCCATTGCGCTATCAGGAAATTCTTCTAAAGTCTTTTCATAGTATTCTATTGACTTATCACCTTGACCAATCTGCCCGTAACAAAAAGCAATATTATTTAATGCCATCTCTTTATATGAGATCCTTGAGAAACAAAGCAATGTTAAGAATCTGTAATTATCAATCCAGTCATGTCTCTTAAAAAACTCATAACTTCTCTTATAGTCACTTATCGCATTCTTATAATCTTCTTTTTTTAACTTTTTTAAACCGGCTCTTTGGGCTTTTGAGATTGTTGCTTTTAAAGAAAATGATAAAAAATAGTATGAAAAACCTCCATAAAAGAAAAAAACGTTTGGATTGATGTTGTGCCAAAATTCCATTATTAAAATAACTACAACTATGTGAACAGGTATGGCACTCCAGGCAACTTGCGATACTATTGGTAACTTTGAACTCATAAATAATTCTCGTTTTTAAATATTGTACAATACTAAGTTTAGCTTATCAAGCAAATAATCTAGGAATGTAAGGCATACTTCCAATAAAAACCACAACCATTCTACCTAAATCTGTCCAATATAAGCAAATGGACAAAAGCGTTTCTCTATTGTGATCAAATCATCTATCAGATTTAAGCAGTCATCTAAATCGCGATAGCAAAATGGAGCTTCTGTCTTGATGGAAGCGTCTTTAATCATTCCCGGAATATAGATTTGTTCTCGAAGTCCTGCATAATCAAAATTAGCAGAGTGTTCCTTTGCCTCGGAGCGTGACATAACTCTACCTGTACCATGATTTAGAGAATTGAATGTTTCTAAAACCTTATCTGTAGATCTGACAAGTACAACATCTCCTGCAAGATTTGAAGGTAGTACAGCCAATTCATTCGGATTAATTCTTATTGCGCCTTTTCGAATAATAACACCGTCTTCAAACAGCTCAAAGTTATTGTGATTGCGGTCAATAATAATCTGTAGTTTTCCAAAATACTTTGATACAATATCTGCGATTGCTTTCATATTATTTTCCGACCAATCACACACTTCAAGAAACACTTTATCAAACTCAATGGGCTTATCAATTAAGTGATCAACTATTTTTGATTCATTTCTGGAGCCGGTATGTATCAGAAAGTAAATATAGTCATCATCATAAGATTCAAGCGCATCGAGAAAGTGATTTCCGGAACCAAGATCTCCTAATTTACCTTTATTGCTTTTTAAGTCGTAGTAAATCTGATCCCAATTCTCCTGTTTGAAATCAGAACGCTTAACTTCCGATTTCGCTAAAAGCATCCCACATCCACAATCGGAAACTGCAAATTTTCTCCAATCCTCTTGTTTAGTATAAACAACAGTTCCGGTTGGCAAAGGCGATTTACCTGGGCATGCATCAGGAAAAAATATTACTTTCTCAGCTTGTAGATCTCTTGGCAACCAGGCATATAACTTATTTATCGGTTCTGCAGAATAATTTATTAATTCCATAATCTCAATTTTTCGCAATGCAGTTTATTACACAAGTATAGAACAGAAAATATAATCAAACTAAACTACAATAAATATATGAAATAATTCTATGAATACATTTAGCTAAATAGAATTATCAATAGTTGTTCTTTTCCTTAAGTTTAGTTACTTTGTCTGCATTGGAAAAATTCTTATTGCGTGGCATTGTAAGAGAATGAATATTAAAATATAAAGTGATTCATATCATTTGACTCTTGGTAGAAAATCAAAGAGAAGGCTGCGTTTTGTAGTATATAAAATTAGCATCTAAGCATTATTATAAAAGTGGGAACTTCAAGTTGAAAGTACTAATCAATATATTTATTCTACTTTTTTTGTTGTTTTTGTTAATTGTAAAAACCGGAAGAAACACGATGCTCAAATACATTATAATCGTATTAGTCTCAATTGGCAGTTGTTTTGCAAGCTTGCCCAGGCATAACGCTTTAATTGTTGCCGAATATGGTGAAAGTCAAAGCAACTATATTGAGGATATTAACCTTGTAGAATATCATTTTACTGATGGAAACTTGATTTATAAAGATACTATTCTTAACGCTGCTTCAAATACTTTAAAATATTCTTGTGTAGATAATATTTTATATAAAAATAGATACATTATAACAGCCAATAGATACATAATTGATATTCAAACCAAAGCAATCATAAAAGAAGATGATACCAAATTTGTAGAAGCTATGGGCGATAGTCTCATTTTCTATAGTAACGAGAATGGATACTATATTTATGATCTCAAAATACCATTATATTATATGGTCGAAGATTTTCTCTTTCTAAATGTGATGGGGAAAAACTCTCCAAATCATAAATGGGGTATAGGCCTTCATTCATCCCCTAGATGTATTGAAATAATACTTTATGATGAGACTAACCAACCTGATACTATTGTTAAAGATACTTGTAATACAGCTTATCTAACGAGTGTTTTTAATAATAGATTAACAGAGGGATCTATTTATTGGATAGATAATGATAACTTTTTGTATTTATCCTATGAAGCTCAGGATCAAAATACAGAAATAAACTATGATACTCTTAAAAATGCTTTAAAAAAATCAAAAGAGAGTGGTTTTGTATCTATAGATATTACCCCATCAAGCTTTGAGGGAATTACAGCAACTGCTACTATTAACAAGGTCAATATAAAATCAAGGGAATCAGGAATTGTTGTTAAGATAGATTCGGTTCCTTTGGAAGAAGCTAATATATCTTTCCATTCAGATCCTGATGGGAAAATCATCTTCGGATATAGCAATAAAGTTTTTGAAGTTGATGTTGAAAATAAAGAAGTGATCTATAAAAAGTTTAAAAATTGCGGCTTTAATTTTTCATGTGAATATGATATAAATCCCGAATATGGTAGAATTATTACCTATCAAAACAAAGAAATCGGTAGAGTTTGGTGTGACAAAAATATAGCAACTACAGATGGCTTCATTAGTGTTCCATATAATGATTTAGGTTCAAATCTTGGTGAACCTAAAGGAGTTATAGTTTGGAATAATATAACTAAGCAGTGGATTAAATTGGAAATCGCTTGTATTTCAGGTATTATCGGCTGGGTTGAGGAATAAAATTATGGAATATTTCCTATATAACAACTATATAATTTATACTATTCTTGAGTACAAATATTACACTGAAAATGCAAAATAAGAAACGCAAATATTTGGTTCTGGTAGGAATCTGCTTTGGAATTTTTATTGTTTCAATTCCTGTGTATTTTGCTTTTTCTCCTGATATTCATAATTATTTTAATAGAGTAAAATTTGATCGCCAACAATGGATAAACTGGAAAGAAACAGAAGCAACTGCCAGTCTCAGATGGGATATGACTCATGACTTGCTTGAGCAATACAAATTAGTGGGGATGAGTACCAAAGAAATTATTGACTTACTAGGCAAACCCGGAACTAACAGCAAAACTCAGATGAGATACTTTTTAGGTATGTCCGGACACGGAATAGATACAGGTTCATTGATTCTGGAAATTGAAAATGATAAAGTGACAGCATTCAGAATTTTGCATGGCTAAGCTACTATCTTCAAAGTGATTTTCATCTTCTTAGAATATTCGCTTGTCCTTGCTACAACTCCCCATACTGAGCAATAATCTCTATACCGAATCAAGCAAACACATAAGCCCTGGATTCTATGAAATATTCTAATGCTTTAGAATTAAAAAAAATCATATTTTATCGCTAGTTTTTTTTATATTCCACAGATATTTTTTACACTATTTCAAATTATATGACAGAAAATTATCAAATATTGCAAAAGAGGTTATTCCATAAAATTACAAGTACACTCTTTCATGATGGTGTCCAGGTACATTATAAAACACTCTTTACTGAGAAACAATATGTATTGCACTTTAAATCCATTTTGAATGATAAAGAGAAAGAAGTAACATATTCAAAATGGTGGCTTTTCTGGTGTGTCTTGTGTGTGCTGTGGACTATGCTGATTGCTTTTAATACATCAGACGAGAAATTTCTTGGGAATATTATCATAGTGCTTTCGTTTTTGTCCTTCACAGCCTTTAAATTTTATATTTCAATCAAAAATATATATGTACTGGCTAAATACCCTAATTGGCTATATTTCTATAAAAAAATTCCTTCGGAAGAAGCAGTAAATGATTTTATAAAACTGATTTATACTAAGAAAGAAGAATACGAGAGTATTGAAATTAACAAGAACTACAATATGTCAAAATTAGACGGACTCGAAAGATTGTCTGTATTGTTGCAAAAAGGACTTATTACAAAAGAAGAATATGATAAGGTAAAAGCAGATATGATTAACAAAGACGATGACAGTGGTTTTGGCTTTGTCTCTCTAAATTAGTCAGATTACCCCAACTTCCCTCGTTGATTTAAAATCCGGCGTATAATTTCTATAAGCTTAAATTGTGATAGAATAATTTCAACACATGCCCCAAAAACCAAACATATTAGTAGTCTGCGGACGGAACAAAAAGCGAAGCAGAACTGCCGAATCGATTTTCAAAAATGATGACCGCTTTAATATCCGCTCTGCCGGGCTAAGTCAGCAAAGTGAGAGGAAGGTGTCTGAAGTGCCATGAAGTTATCCTTGATTATTTACGTGTTTTAGAAGGATAAAGTAGGTAATGGTTTTTAGAGAGAAATAAGTATATTAATGAGAGTTTTGTTATATTGATGGATTGTTACTTAGAATTAAAATAGAAGATGAAGAATATTTTGATAATAATTATGCTGTTTTTTAGCTACACATTATCAGGTCAAGAAATCCGACCTGAAATAAAAACTATTGTTCAAAAATTGGAACAGTTTAATGTTGTGCATTCACAGCAGGTTGGACCAGCCGGCAGAACTACTGAAATATATAAATTATTCGAAGAGCTAAGAGATGAAGCAACTATTGAAGAGCTGCTTGAACTTATAGCATATAATAATTCTGCGGTGAAGACCTATGCAAGCTGGGCATTACTAGATAACAGATATCCTTATTTGAGTAATATTTGTTTTCACTTCATAAAAAATAGAGATGCTGTAGTAACTTACTATGGTTGTCGTGTTTCAGAACGTGAGATTTCAAAAGGATTGTATTATAGACTTTTGAATCAAAAGACAAATTCTAATTACTCGGAAAATGATAGTTTGTATTTCCAAATCCAACTTGATAGAATTGATAGTATTATTCTCTATTCTAATATAGAAACAAATCTTAAATATGAAGCCTTTATAAATAACAAAGGTAATCCTACAACATATAATAGAATCAGAGAATTGGCAGCTGATCCAAATAATTTGCCGGCACTTGTTGCTCTCGCTGAGTATAAAGATAAAGATGATATCCAGTTCTTGATGGATCAAGGCACAAATTCTTTTTTAGCTATATCAGTATTCCCTGATAGTGCTTTTTGGAACTTTCTTCTGAGCTATAAATCATCAGAGAGGTCGTATGATTATTTCTTAGCAGTTTGTAGTTTTAAAAATGAATCTGCTTTGGAAGTACTTACAGATATTTATCAGACATGTGACTCTATTCAAATAAACTATTTGGACGAAGCTTTAATTAAAAATTACTGCTCATTATACCAGAATCTTATATTAAAAATTTGGGAAGACCACAAAATAATCGACTTTACAGTAACTCATAAGCTAAGTAACGATTGTCCAGAAAATGCTTACAAGTCTTTTGCGAGTGGACTATTGCTAGATAGAGCTATTAATCTTCTGCAGTTTAATCAATATCATAGAACTGATGAGTTGATTTTCTTAATGCTTCAGACAATATCTCAACATGATGAGGACTTACTTCTTTCGATATGCAATAAAAATGTTTTAACAGCAAAGTCAGTCGATTTAATCCCATTTATTGAAGTTATTAATACTAAACAATTCTCGCAAAGCATACCAAATATGCTATATAGATTAAGAGGAAACAATCAGGCACTTGAAATATTTCATATTTGCAAAACTCTTTTGTCTTTCAAAAACAGGGATACAAATATAGAATTACAAGAAATATTGAAAGACAAGCAAAAATTTTGGGATTGGGGGAATTGGTCGGAAAGTTTTAGAAATCTTTTCAAAGCACATGCTTTAGAAATTGAAGGGGTATAAAGATGAATTCTTCGATTAGATTCATGACCCAAAAACCAAACATACTAGTAGTCTGCGGACGTAACAAAAAGCGAAGCAGAACTGCCGAATCTATTTTCAAAAATGATGACCGCTTTAATATCCGCTCTGCAGGGCTAAGTCAGCAAAGTGAGAGGAAGGTGTCTAGGAAAGATGTAAATTGGGCTGACCTGGTTTTTGTTATGGAATCAGGGCAGCGCTCAAAAATCTCAAGTCAGTTTAGACATTTGGATTTGCCTCAAATCTGAATTCTGGAGTGCAATTACTTAGTATATTATTCTTTCCCAGTATCTGTATTTCTCTAATATAAATATATTCCTTCCTCATGCGGACAGTATTATACTAATATTATGTCTTATCTTAACAAAAACCACTCCTAACAATAACAATATCTTGAAATATTGTTTTTGAATCTCTTAAATAATGGTTTGAATATAAATAATATAATTATTATTTGTTATAATAGATAAAAAAATATTATATTTAGCATAATAGAATATGCTTTATAAATATTGTTTTTTGATAATGAGGGCTTTAAAAAATGGAACGGAAAAAAAACACACTAATGCGTTCTTTGTTTGTCGTGCTGGCAATTTTGCTTTGTTCTCGGGTAGCTTCATTTGCTGAAGATACTGAGAAAACAGAATCGCCATACTTTGCAGTCTTCACAGAAGATTCGACCAATGTAGATTTCCCGTTGATTTCTACAAATGTCAATGTAGTAATTAGTGGAGTTATCGCTAATGTGGAAATAGAACAGGTCTATGAAAATGTAGGGGATGAAGATATTAGTGCTACATACGTGTTCCCAATGTCACATAATGCTGCAATTTATGGTATGCAGATGATTATTGGTGACCGTGTAATCAACGCCATAATCAAAGAAAGAAATGAGGCACAGGCGGAATATGACTCTGCGAAAAGCAAAGGTGTAACTGCTACGCTTCTAGAGCAGCATCGCCCAAACGTTTTTCAGATGAGCTTAGCTAATATAGGTGCTGGTGAAACACTGCGTGTTTTAGTGAAATATACTGAGCTGATTGTGCCTGAAAAGGGAATCTATCAATTTGTATTTCCAAATATAGTTGGGCCTCGTTTCACAAATGATGGTGAAAATTGGGTAACACAATCTATTGATGACTCGCTTGCTGTAAAAAATACTGAACTCAATATAGATATGAGAATTAATGCCGGTATGACGCTAAGTGTTGAGTGCAAATCTCATGAAATCAATTTTGATATTCAGGATAATGTCGCTTCCGGCTATATCCAAACCCATCCGGGAGATGATTTTATCGTAGATTACGAGCTAAGTGGTTCAACTATTCAAACTGGATTATTGCTTTATGAAAGCGAAAATGAAGATGAAAAATTCTTCCTGTCTATAATTCAGCCCCCAAGGTCGGAGGTGAATTATGAAAGTCCAAAGAGAGAATATATCTTTATTATGGATGTATCAGGCTCAATGAAAGGCACGCCTATTAATATTTCAAAATCTCTTATTTTGAATCTCTTAGATGACTTAAATTCAAAAGATAAATTTAATATTCTGTTTTTCGCTGGTGGATCCTCTGTCTTTGCTCCTTCATCAGTGCCTGTTACCGCTGATAATATTAACAAAGCTGGGCAAATGATAGATAATATAAATGCAAGTGGAAGTACACAGCTACTGCCTGCACTGCATCAGGCTCTGGCCATGGAAAATGAAGAAGATTATTCAAGAGTTTTTGTGATTCTGACAGATGGCTATGTTACAGTAGAAAAACAAGCCTACGAACTAATAAGAAACAATCTTGGAGAAGCGAACTTCTTTGCTTTTGGAATAGGAACTAGTGTAAATCGAGAAATTATCGATGGAATGGCCTACGTAGGTATCGGAGAATCTTTTGTAACTACTGATTTTTCTGATGCTCAAACTATGGCTGATGATTTTAAAGTATATATTGAAAGGCCGGCACTTACTAATATAAAAGCTGCTTTTTCAGATATTAATGCTTATGATATAGAGCCGCCAAATATCCCGGATGTATTTGCAGACAGACCTATAATCGTATATGGCAAATATGATGATGCAACAAATGGTTCAATTGAATTAAGTGGCGATTTGGCAGATGAAAAAATATCAGAAACTTATAAATTTTCTGAAAACCTTGATAATGCAAATCAAAATATAGCTATAAAATATTTATGGGCAAGAACCAGAATCAAACTAATGTCTGACTACGGTTTAGCAAGTAATGAAGATGATAATAAATCTATAAAAGAGGAAATTACTGAGTTAGGTTTGAAATACGGTCTTGTAACTGAATATACTTCATTTGTTGCTGTTGATAGTTCTGCAGTTGCAACTAATAGCGAAAATGAGGATGAAGGTAACGATAATACAGGATATATTGATCAGATGGAGGTAGAGGATCATGATGCAGGAATAATCAGTATCGTAGGGGCTAATCCTGTATCTGATGGCATTTTAAGGCTGCGATTATTAGCTGATAAAAAGCTAGAACTATCTGATTTGAAATTGAAAATAGTTGGCTTGGATGGTTCCGAAATCCTCAGTATAGATTTGAATGAATCTGATATAGATAATGATGTTTCAGCCAATATTTCACATTTGAGTAGTGGAGAGTATCTCGTATATCTCATCTCAGAAAACTCAATCATAGATGTTGAGAAGTTTATAGTAATAAAATAAACTGTATAGTAGCAATATTGAAATGAAATTAATCACTTCCAAATGCACAATAATATCAAGGCAGCTTAGAAATAAGTTGCCTTGTTTTATTCCTATTTCACAAAGTGGCAGAGGCCACCATGAAGCATTTTAGCAACATCAAAAATCAGTCGGTCAGGATTTGTGGGGGAGTTACAAAAGCAAATGATTTAGTTCTTTCTAAATGCGCTTTAGGCATATGAAAAGCGAAACCGTCTATATATTTTAGCATATTGATATCCACTTTTATAGTACATATATCAAATATATAAATATACGATAGGCATTTTAAGAATGACTATTATAGTACTTTAAATAGTTAAAATTATTAAAAGTAGCATTTTGTAAATATAATAAAAAAGAGACTACACTTTTAAATGCAGCCTCTAAGGGTCGGTTAGTGTGGGTTAGTTCTAAAAATTAATTCTGTAATATAAATACGGTAGAAAACCTAATTGATACTTCTTCTTAATTTCATTATTTTCTTTATCCCAACTTTCGCGGAATATGTTTTTGTGGTTTGTAAAGTTATCTATTGCGAAAGATATATCGTGAGTAGTTGATTCTAAGTTTATAACAATACCTATTTTAAAATCTGCCTGGAAAAAATTTCCGTAGCTATACTCATAAGCTCTTGAATAATCTTTTATTTTATCTCCGGCATTTATACTTTTTTCAACATCAATAGGTATTCCTTTTCTTCCACCTGTGGATGTAAGTTTGATATTAGCAGAGAAAACATATTTATTATCATCACTTAGCTTAAACTCTGTTCCCGCAAGTAAATTCACGATATGTCCCATATCAAAGCTTGTACTTCTTTCTATGCCGTGCATATCAGTATATAATGATTTGAATAATGATCCAGTAAACATAACATAATAGCCATCTTCAAAATTTTTATTCGCAGTAAGTTCTATACCGTAATTTATGCCACTACCTTCGTTTACTAAGCTATCGATGATGTCCATACCAAATTCGCCGCCTAGATTCACTAAAGAAAGATAGCCTTTGTTATAAGCTGCAGAAACCGGTACATCATTTAAAAATTGCACATAAGATTCTGCCTTAAGATAAATATCTTTGATCATGGTATTCTGATAACCTAATACAAAATGTTGACTTTTAGTCATATCAAGATTTATATTAGGCTGTCTTTGTCCGTCTTCGCCCTGAAATCTGAATAAATAGTGCATTAGTGGATGCGTTTGACTATGCAAGCCATAACCCAAGCTGATATTATGGTATTCATTTAAATTATATAAAGCAGAAAATCTTGGCTCAATAGAATAAGAATCATTCAAGGTAAAAATCTGATAGTTTAAACCTGCATTGAATTCTAATTCATCAGTAGGTCTGTACTGCCAATGTAAAAATGACTGGATAAGATTTGCACTACCATTTTCATCAAGTTTTTGTTCTAAAATTTTATCGTCGTTAAGTTCAGAATAGTTCAAAGTAAAATAGCTATGATTAAGTGTTGCACCTGCAAGAAATAGATTCTGAGGAGATAATTTGTGAGTTAATTTATATCTAACTTGAAAACTGCCTTCAGTGCCATTGTATTTACTGTCACGCCATGAACTGTCATTAGTTACGATGTCAGTTTGTGTTCCCATGTCTGATCTAGTAGCTGATAGTATTACTTCACCAAATGTATTATCTCCATAAAAAAGTCTATGATTGAGCCCAAAAGCATATAAGCCTGAACTTAACTCAAAATCTTCAAGTTCGGGATCTTTATCCCATTCAATATCATCTTCTTCACTTTCTTTGACATTCATGCTACTATTGCCACCTATAGCCCATAAGGAGAACTGTCCATAATTCTCTGTAGGGAAATTGAGTTTCACAGTACCATCAAGATATTGAGGAATAACATCTGTATTAATATCAATACCTATTGCATCAATAGGCTTAAGTGAAACAAATCTGAAATTTGCTAAGTATGATGCTCTGCTATCATCAGAAAAAGGTCCTTCCATACCGAATTCAATACCATTCATACCTAATTGAAATGTACGTTCTGTCTTCTTATTATTACCGTTTCTGAGCTTTACGTCAAAAACACCTGCTGTTTTATTACTGTATTCTGTCGGGAAAGCCCCACTTATAAAGTCACTGGAAGCAAGTAAGTTATTATTTAATATTCCAAATATTCCACCTCCGGCACCTGCTTCCATGAAGTGATTTGGGCTTGGTACGTCAGCACCGTCTATTCTCCAAAGCACACCGAGTGGCGAATTACCTCTGATTATAATATCATTTCGCATACTATTGTTTGAGGCAACCCCTGCAGTAGTAGCTGCTGTTTTGCTGGGATCATTTCTAGAACCTGCGAATCTATTTATAGCTTCAGGTCTAAGCACTGCAGCACTTGACACAGCAAAATCATTTTGAGCTTTGTTTATCTTTTTATACGCTGTCACTTTAACTACACCAGTTTGAGATATTTCTTCTGTAAGCTTGAACTCTAAATAGTTTTCTTTACCACTGATAACCACAACATTATTCAGTGTCGTTGGCTTGTATGAAAGCATACTTGCAACTAAAGTATGTCTACCGACAGGTACATTTTTAATCTCAAACTCCCCTTTAGCGTTTGCTTTTGCACCTAAAATGGGTTTTGTAGATGTGATCTTCACTGTAGCAAAACTTAATGGTTTGTTTAGTGCCGCATCAAGCACAATCCCTCTAATTGATTGTGTTTTATCCGCAGCTTTCACATTAGTGATAGAAAAAAGAAATAGCAGAAAAAATGCTATCCCACGGATTTTAAATATAAATTTGAGTTTGCTTTTCATTTTTAATAATTTTATACATTGAACAAGTTATTTACTATATTTTTATCTGAACATCCTCAGGGTTGTCAAATTCACCTAGGTAGGAAGTAATTATTGCCGCTCCCACTCTTGCCAGATTTTCGATTATTTCCCTGTCACTGTTTTCTTTAAGGATGCCGACACAAATCATATTTGCCATTCCATTTACAAAAATCCACAGATCTTTAAACAGATTCTGTACCTGCTCCTTCGGCATTTCTTCGAAATCATTGTCTTGAGAAAGTCTAAACATCATAAATTGAAAGAATTCATCAGAAATATCATTGAAGTGATTATCTTCCAGAAAGATCGCACGGTATAAATTCTTCTCATCTCTGGCGAACCTTACATACCCAACTCCCATATTCAGAAAGATTTTATCAGTATAGTCTTTCGTTGAATAATCTATCAAGATGTTATTCGCCATCTGTAGAACAGCTTTTTTCAGCTTTTCTGTAGAACTGAAACAACTGTAAATTGGCGCAACAGATGAATCTAAAGCTTTAGCAACATTTCTTGCACTTATGGCAGAAATACCATTTTTTCTTACTAACTCAAGAGCTGCTACTATAATTTTTTCTTTAGTAAATGTAGTTTTAGGTGGCATAATTATTATTACATATGTTATTTAATACAACTTATTATTTGCCTGTTTACAAGATAAAATCAATTAGCTAAATTAAGATCAGAAATGTAAATTCCATTTAAATAAAGAGTATTATAGCTTTTTACTTATTATATTTAAGTATTTTAACTTGCTTCGTCACTTGTATTTATCTTGCAAGTCAAATATAACACCTGTAATTTATAAAAGCAAGTATTTTTTATTCCCAAAGAAAATAATGCTCTATTCCTATTTTAGAGAAGAATTAAAAAGTGCCTAGAATGCTACATAAACGCGGGTCTTCAGCTATTAGAAATATTCCCAAAGAATTGCTAAATTGCAGAGACTTGTGTCTTGTAATAATACTACTGTTATATGGAATCAACTAAACAAAAAATTATAGAGAACATTTGCTACACTGAGCTTGTTTACGGAAGGATAAATAAAAAGCTTTCTACTAATCTGACAAAGCCGCAGATTGAAAGCTTTATACTTGAAACGCTAAATCAAACGGCAGCCCAAGATTATATCAAATCCGGCAAAAATTATTATATAAGTAATATTGAAAAGAATATTTGTATTACTGTCAATTCCTATACTTTTAGGGTAATTACCGTTAACAGGTTAGAAAAATGCAAAGTCTGATTGATTATATTGAGCAATATGTAAAGCTAAAGAGTAGACGAGCTCAGTTGTTAGAATCGTAACTACTTCATAATTATATCAAGCTAACTACTTATTCCACATTTGCTATGACTCGTTTTGTAGACTTTGCACTAAGCTTGGTGCTATATCAGTAAGTAAATAGAAAAAGCACTAACACAGACAAGGACAAACTAGGAGCTTCTCCCTGTTTCATTTTCTTTTACGATATTCGCAAGTGTTAGGCTGTTTAAAGTATATCGGCAGTGATAACCTTCAATTTAAGTTCCAGCTTATTGATTAAACAGTACTATAAATCCTAGACAGATTCTCCCATTAAATATAAATCTCCAATAATACAATTACTGCTTAGTCATTATCAATATGTATATCTATAGAATAGATAGTGATTCAATAATTATCAAATAGAGGACATATGAAAAAACTAGTTGCAGAATTTATCGGGACTTTCTGGTTAGTCCTGGGTGGGTGCGGAAGTGCCGTTTTAGCAGCTGCATATCCGGAATTAGGAATCGGATTTGTTGGAGTAGCAATTGCTTTTGGTCTAACTGTATTAACGATGGCGTATGCAATTGGTCATATTTCCGGTTGTCACTTAAATCCTGCAGTTTCGATTGGACTCTGGATTGGCGGACGTTTTGACAAAAAAGATCTCTTACCATATATTATTGCTCAGGTTTTGGGCGGCATTGCCGGTGCTGGAGTTTTATATTTAATAGCATCAGGGAAAGCAGGATTTGAGCTAGGTGGATTTGCTGCAAACGGATATGGTGAGCATTCACCTGATGGCTATAATATGCTTTCTGCTTTTGTTACGGAAGTTGTAATGACCTTTATGTTTTTGATTATTATTTTGGGTGCGACACACTCCAAAGCGCCAAAAGGTTTTGGAGGACTGGCAATAGGTCTAGGTTTAACTTTGATTCACTTAATAAGTATTCCTGTAACAAACACATCTGTTAATCCGGCAAGAAGCACAAGCCAGGCATTATTTGTAGGTGATTGGGCATTGGGACAATTATGGTTGTTCTGGCTTGCTCCGATAATAGGCGCAATTTTGGCAGGTTTAGTATATAAGTTTATATCTCCTGAAAACAAAGATTAACAAAGCAATTGTCAAAGCTATGTCTATCAATTTTTATTTATACAAATATCAAACAGAAGGGACAAACTCCGAGGAGCTTGTCCCTTTTGAGTTGTCTATCTATTCTCGCCAGTGTTCCGGTTTGTTAAGCATATCTGAGCAGATAACTTTGCCTTTGTATTTAGAGACCGCAGTACTGCTTGTGGATTGTACCATCCATGCCTCTTTGACTTCTTCCGGAATAGGATAAGGTGCAGGAAATCCAAGTTTCTTTGCATCCATACAAATTTTCATTCACTTATAAATAAATTTGATTGCCATTATTATGGAAATATATAATACGCAGTTGATAAAAATAAAATTATAAAATCATCGAAACGGAAAAACTTAAAAAATACTATTTTGATTTTGTATGTCTTAATTTTGATTCTTTGTTTGTTCCAAAGCATCTAAATATATGGTTTTCAGTTTTTGGAGTTGGTGAGGATTAAGGATGTCTTCCATATCTCTATAATATCGAGTAGTTAAACTTCTCAACCGAGTTTGGAGTGTGCCATATTCTGTTGCGAGTTCGGACAATGCAATTGTATCAAGTCTATCCAAAGTAAAAATTTTGTAGTATTCTCTACTGTTAGCTTGAATTTCTTTAGATAGTAACTTACCTTTCATATGAAACTGACCTGTCAGGCTATTGAATTTTTCAATCTGGACGTTTTCCAATTCCAGCTCTTCATAGATTAAATTCATAATATGAACCATGTCTTTTTTGGGAGCTTCTGATTTAATTCGGCTAAGGTATAGACCTGTAATAACAGAAGATATAGTTGCTGTTATCACAATAATTAGGAAATATTGTATTGCTGTTTTCATTTTTTCTTTTTGAAATAGTTGAATAAAATATTCGGAGAATTATAAGAGTTATCTTTTTTTAGATCATTTGCGAATACTTCGAGAAAATGGTCGTTTTTGTTTTGACTTGCTATAATCTCATTCCCGAAATTTATCCCTAGATAAGTGCCCATTAAAATAGCAACAACTGCAGCAACACCACGAATTAGCTTAAATCTAAAGAACTCTTTTCTTTGCTTTTCAAAATCGATAGAATCAATTATCTTGTGTATGTTTGTTTCTAAATCTGGACTTGCATTGAATCCCGCATCATATTGGAAACTATCCAAAGTCATTCTTAGATTATCTAATTGTGCACTACATTTGCTACATTCTTTTAAATGTATTTCAATAAATTCTCTGGTTTTACTATCTATATCATCTGATAGATAATCAGGTAACGCTTCAATAGTCTTATAGCAGTTGTCATTCATCATTCTTTTTACTCTTATTACAATTATGAATGAAAATTAGTTTTGAATTTCAAGTATTTTTTTACTTATATTTTTGACGGCTCTATGAATAGTAACTTCTACGGAATTTTGAGAGCATTGCATTATTTCCGCAATTTCTTTGGCTGTTAGTCCATTATATTTATTCAAAAGAAAAAAGGTTCTTTGCTTCTCCGGTAACTTATCCAAAACTCTACTGAGTATTTCTTTTCTTCTTTGCTGAAGTATGTTTTCATCGTCACTTTCCAGAGTAAATTGCTCATATTCTTCTTTTGCTATTAAAAGTTTAGACTGTCTGTCTTTATAATTCAAACTTAAGTTAATAGAGATACGATATAGCCAAGTAGAAATCTTAGATTCTTTTCTAAACGTCTCAAAAGACTGAAATGCTTTTGCAAATACTTCTTGTGATAAATCCTCAGCGTCCTCTTTGTTCAGGAGAATAGAATAGCAGGTACGATAAACCATAGTGTAGTTTTCACTCACTATCGTTTTGAACTGTTCTCTATATTTTTTTGATCTAAAGGTCATCTTTATAATTAGACAATCCATGTAGAAAAAACTTACAAAAAAATTTTATAAAATAATAGACGAAGTGTAAGTATTCGATTTTCAATTTGTCCAATAGAAGAAAAGAGATTTTAGTTTATTTAAAGGACAATATAATGAAACATGTTTTTATCTTAGCATTTATTTTCTCTGTTTTCAACTGCTCTGTTTATGCCCGTGATTACAATTTCAAAGAATCCTCTTCAAAAGTTGAAAAATCATTTCCAATGGATAGGACTTTATCAGGTGGAGAAAGAGATACTATTTATCCGCCATCTGTTGCTTTGGATTGCGTAAATGGCTCTGCTGATTTGCAAATACTGACCCTTACACAAACACAATGGTTATTTGGATGTAATTCCTACAGTGATACAGAAGCTGCGCAGGTTTATGATTTTGGGGAAACATACTATGAGATTTCCGGAGCCCTTGCATGGATTCAGAAAATGGGAACTGCAGGATCCGCATATTGTAAAATTTATTCTGTAAATCAAAGTACAAATCAACCACATGCTCTGATTGCGACCAGCGAGCCATTACTTAATAGCTCATTGCCTATAGACCCTTCTCTGACTCAACAGGCTTATTTCCATTTTTCTGAACCAGTAAAAGTTACCGGTAAGTTTGCAATTGCAATACAGTATTTTTGTGAATTAGCACAAGGATCTGCTATGGGACTTGCTTCAAGTGCTGTTGGATGTGTGATAAATGATGACAAGCTATCATGGATATTAGATTCTGACGGAGTTTGGTTTTCTTCCCAAGAATATAAAGCCGGAGATGATGTTTTAAAAACTGACTTATATATAGCACCCATTGCAGAGGTGGTTTCTAGTGTACATGGGGATTCAGAAATTAAATTATCAATAAATCCAAATCCAGCTACTGAAGTTGTATCTATATCTGGAATAAAAGATGCAAAGGAAGTAAAAATAATAGATACGGTGGGTATATTAAGTTTTCAGTCTTACTTATCAGATCAGAATATTTTAAATATTGACTTGGATCGATTTGCAAAAGGGTGCTATTTTATTCAGTTAGTATATGCTAATGGGAATATTGAGACAAAAAATTTAATAATAGAATAACAGTAGAAAGTAAGAATATAGAGGCTGTTAATGCAATACAACAGCCTCTTTGATGATTCATTATATAACTTTTTTGAATGCTAACCAACCACCGCGAATTAGAAAATCTCCTGCTAAAATAATTAAACTCCATTCTGGGAATGTTGGAACTACACCGAAATGTACAGAAGGAGAGTATAAGGTATCTAATGGACCTACAATTAATTACCTATAGCGTAGTAACTTGGACTGACTGCAATATTTGTAATATTGCATGTAAATTGAAAAGAACATACTGCGTGACTACCTAAATGAGTTGTGCTGATATTAGCATCAATTGTAGGTGATTCTATCGCTCCACATGCAACTCTGTAATTTATTAAAGGACTGTTTTGACTATCAATATTTATTATGAATTGATATTTTGTTTGAAGAACCTGCCTCAAAGAATCTATACTTACAATTGTTTGAGTAGTGTAATTATTGGAACTTGTGTCTAAACTCTGCAGAATAGGATAACCATTATTTTGCAAAGGATCTATTGTCCATGTGTTGTCAAAATCCCATCCATTATTAGTAAAAGTGGTATCAGCTTTAAGTTTGGTGGTTGTTCTGGCTTGCTCCGATAATAGGTGCGATTCTAGCAGGTTTGGTGTATAAGTTTATGTCGCCTGAAAACAAAGATTAGAATAGCAACTTATACTTTTATTTAATTATAGTTTCTGTAATTTGTTACGATTTATACAATTGACTTGTTACATTTTATAGCGCAATGGAATATGAAAGGACTTACTACTTCCTACACAAGGTTTTAAAATAAATATCGAACTGTAAAACACTATTTACGGCTTGGCTATCTGTACTTCATGCGTTTTTGAAGCTCTTTCAAAGATACGTGCACATTCGTAAATAATAAATATTTTTCTGTATTTATTTAAAGTAAATAAATGCAGCTCATCCAATCTAAGCAATTGAATACCGTGTTTTAAATGAACTATGTACATAAATCAAGAGTTTCAAAATGAACAAGAAATACGTTGCACTATTTGTTATTGCTTTCTATGTAATATATGGTTTTATTCAGTGCAAATCTGCACCAAATATGTTAATACCTCAACTAAACAGCTACCTCGAAAAGCAAGTTTATATTCAATCAGGTACCTCAGGCAAAGTAGAACAACCCGGGCTTTCAATAATAATTACTAAGAAAGATTCAGTCCTATATGTTGGGAATTTTGGAGTTTCTGATTTAGATAATTCCTCTTTAATTACGGAAAATACTGTATTCGATATCGCCTCTTTAAGCAAGCAGTTTACAGGAATGGCTGTTGCAATTTTGGAATCTGAAGGCAAATTGGATTTGAGTGATAAAGTAGTAAAATATATTCCTGAGTTGCCTGAAGTGTTCAATGATATCACTCTTTACCAACTTGTGCATCACAGTTCCGGAATTAGAGATTGGCCTATACTATTCGGATTAAAAGGCTGGAAACCGGATGTTCCGCTTACACTTGATAATATTTATGATCTGCTGAAAAAGCAAGAGAGTTTAAATTTCACCCCCGGTACTGAATTTTCATATAGTAACTCCAATTATAATCTTTTGGCAAAAGTAATCGAATCAGTTACTGCAACAAAATTTGATACATGGATGAATGACTTTGTCTTTACTCCATTAGATATGAAAACTACTTATGTTGATAAAAACGAAATTGCAAAAGAAGAGTCAATTGCTAAGTCTTATTATTATACAGGAGAGAGTTATCTTCCTTTTTCTAATAATTTAAATGCTCCCGGTTCTAGTTCAATCCATAGCAATGCTTCAAATATGGCAAAGTGGATGATAAACTTCTATAATAAAGCCTTAGGTGGAAATGATGCTATTGCAAAGATGACTCAAAAAGGAAGTTTATCAGATGGTACTAGTATAAGCTATGGATATGGATTGTATATAGCCGGAATAAAAAATAAGAAAGCATTTCTACATGATGGCACTTGGGGTGGATATAGATCCGGAACTGCCTACTTTCCGGAGGATAGTATTGGAGTTGTTTTTCTGAGCAATAATGGCATAGTAAACCCTAAGAAGATTATGAATGGTATTGTTGATATTCTTTTCAGTTCTGAACTAGAAAAAGAATCAAATAGTAGCGATATGGTGGAAAAAGAAGTGAATGAAGAATTTTTCAAGTTATGTGCCGGCAAGTACCAGCAGGTAGATGATAAAAATTGTTACTTGACATTCTATAAAGACAACGATGATTATTTTGTTAATGTATATAATAGGAATTTAAAACTTTATGCCAAATCAGATTCTGTTTTTTATATAAAAGAAGCAAAAGCTGAATTTGTTTTTCATTTGGAGAATGGTAAAGTAAATAGCCACTCACTCGAGCAGAATGGGAATTCTTATTTAGCAGTGAAAGTGGTGGACAAACAAAAAGAAGTTAATATCAATTACAACAATTTGCCGGGAATTTATTATTCACGAGAACTTGATATCAAATTTGAAATTAGATATCTAAATGACGAATTGACAATTCATAGTCCCTTATTTTCTGAAGCTATTATTCTTGAGCATTCAGAAGGGCTGACCTTTATAAGTAATTCAGGACTTGTACAATCTGTTTCGTTTGTAAACAAAAACAGCAAAACTCAAAGTCTGCGTGTAAATAATCCGCGAGCAAAAAACTTAGTATTTGAGAAAAAGGACTGATATTGATGAATAAATTGACGGCACATATTGGTAATTAATAGTGATGTGTATCCAAATTTACTACAGAATAAATAAAAAGCTGCTTGGAAATCCTATTTTCGAGCAGCTTTTAAATTTTAAACCAGATGCGAAATTCCAATCTATTGTTTCAAAACCTTAACTACTACTTTTTTATCGCCGTCTGCCCTTATTTCTAACAAGTAATAGCCTGCAGGTCCTTCGAGAGCGTAATTTATACGACTTATGTTTCTATATTTTTTTGTTTCTATTAGCTGACCTGCTGCGTTATAAATTTTGCATTCAATATTTTGATAAGAAATACCTAAATCTATGCTGATTTTACCATCAGTAGGATTTGGAAAAACACTGATCTCATGATCAAATTCATTTTCAATAATTCCCGAAACGTTTACTGTATAGCAAGAAGAAGTATCTAAGCAACCGAACTGAGTAACTTCTACAGCGTAGTTGCCATCAGCTTCTGCTGTGAATGATTGTGCAGTTTCACCCGAAATAGGCTGCATTGTGGTACAGTCTATCCACTGATATGTAGCTTTTGTAGCTTGTGAAGTCAGTGAAGCTGCTTCGAGAGTCACTTCAGTGTTGACTTCTGCGATGTTTAGTGAAGTAACATAAACGCTATCAAGAGCCTGTGAAATTGCTACAGTATCGACATAGACACCTGCTGTGTTTCGCCATTCTCCAGCAAGGAAGATACTTTCATAAGCGCAGATAGTTGTATCTATCTTCTGCACTGCAAACCATTTATGTATGTCAGACTGATTTTTTGACTGAATAAAGAATTGATATGTATTAGTTATGTTGCAGGAATTAGTATAGTTGTAAGCATCTTCATCATAGCTGTCTGCACCGCAAAGCTCAGTCCATGTATTCAGGTGTTCATATTCATCTCTTTCGAATAACCTTGCATCTGCCGGATTTCCTAAAGGATGACCTGAATAAGATCTGAATTTGATATTTTTAATATCATCAAAATCGTATTCACCGTAGTTGTTTATTATCCAATAATTTCTAATAGAAGGATTGGAATTCGGCAGACTGTCCGGCAATACATTTAATCTTGATATTACAATATCTCCTTGTGGGTTAGAATCAGCAAATTCAATGTCCAAGCCTGTTTTCTCAGAGGAATAAGTGCCTGCTTTATCTATAGTCAGAATTTCGCTTTCACCCGGACCGACAGGAGCAGTAGAGTGTTCTATAGCTGCACCACCAGAAAGCCATCCATGATTGCTTCTGGCATTATCATAAGTTGCAGCACCGGATAATTTATTAAACTGATAATAAGCAACTAAACCCTGTTCTGTATTGATAATATCTTTCTTAGTGAGGTGTTTCAAGTTCCTTATTTCAGCTTGCGAAAGTGCTCTGTTCCATATTGTTACTTCATCGATACTTCCTTTGAAATAATTGGAATAATGTCCTGCACCAATGTACATTGTAGGTAAATCTACAGGATTTAACGAAACGTAAGAAACCCATTGCTGGTTGTTGAGATAAAGAGTAACAGAGTCAGGCGTAACAACCATTGCAACAAAAGACCATTCGTCTGATGGAACCGGCATCCCGCTATTTCCACTCCAACCGGAACCGTCCGGCCATCTGTAATATAATCTCTCACCATAATAATCAAAGATTAGTCCTATTGGAGTATTGCAATGAGCGCACCATTCGCCATTTGAAATTATACCGGCAAAACCATCTTGTAGCCCGTTCGGTTTGATCCATGCGGAAGCCGTAAAGTGTGTGATGTTAGATAAATTTAATTCGGGAGCTACAAAATAATCTCCATCATTTGTTAGTTTCAGCGCATTCCCGGCTAATGACTCCGGTTCACATAGGTTGCGGACTGTAATCATATTTTCTATATATTTTGTACTGGTTTGCCCCAGTGCATCTGTAACAGTTAAACTTACGTCGTAATCACCTTCATTGCCAAACACTACTTCAGGATTTCTTGCATTAGTAGAGCTTACATATAATGGCTCAGGTGTAAACTCCCATTCCCAAGTAGCATCCTTGTGATTCAATATTGAATAGCAATCAAATTGTATAGTATCTCTTGCACAGTCAATAACATCAGAGTAAGTAATAGGTTGAGCCACAGGATGGAATAAAGTATCTACCATTTTCCTTGCCCAAACACCTCTGCCGGTTGTTCCAAGACGCAATTCTGAATCTCTGTAAAATGGATTAATCTGCAGAGATTTTGCTATTAAAGGTAAATCTTGTGAATAGTCAATCCAGTCTTCTGTATTTTTGTCCCAGTAGTAAACACCATTGAGCGATACTAAATAGACGATATCATCTGTGCCACCCTGATATAATATATCTCTGAGATTCTCTTTATCCAAAATGCTAGTGGACCTATTTATCCAAGTTTCGCCACCGTCAGTAGAAGAGCTGACTCTGCCGTCATCTTCACCTCTCGGAGTGCAAGCCCAGATATCGTTTTCGTCTTCAGGATTAATAGTGATTCTTAATCTTTTATTATTGCCAGCCGGATTAGTATTTGTTTTCCTCCAGCCCTTACCGCCGTCAGTTGTTTTCCAAATTTCGCAAGGGTCCCAATAAGTACCCTTAGGATTATAAACTGCATAAATAACATCCGGGTTACTGCGTGATATTTCCATTTCATATACTAAACCTGCATCATCAGGGAATGTGAAAAGAATCTCAAAGTTTACACCACCATCAATGGATTTATAGACAGTGTTTTCAAGCCCTACGTAAATATGATTGGAGTAACGCGGATCAAAATATATACCGCTACGTTCTGCAGCATAGTATGACTCGTTCGGTCTGATTGGCAGTGAATTGTGGCTTATTACATTTTCCCCGAAAATTTTCGGAATAGTTAGGACACTAGTGTTAGAACTTCCATAACTCGTTCGGAACAGTAATTTTCTGTTTTCTATTGGGTGCACATATCCCGATGCTTCTTCGACACCGCCAATATTATATGCAATACCAACACCGTAACCTTCGTACCAGCCACTTGTGCCGTCGTGATATTTACCTCCGGTAAAAGTATCTTCATTCCAGCCGGTATTGAAGCCCCAGAAATGTGCCGCTTGTATGCCTCTGTTTAAGGCAACATGGGAGTTAAGCTCATCGTTAGAATAATTAACACCACCATCAGAAGCTACCCATATATCTTCACCAATAACCTCTATATCTTGAACATCGGCATGAATATCAGATAGACGATCTGAGTTTGCTGCACCAATGGAGGTAAATGTTTTTCCGCCGTCTGTTGATTCTGATAAGCGAATAGTTGCAATCCAGATTTTATTAGGGTCGATTGTACTAGCTTCCAAATCAAAATTGAAAAAGCCTTGATGGTATCCACCGTCATACGCGGCAACATTCCATACTGTTTCATTACTATTTATTGCACCATAAGGCCCGCCATCTTGTCCTGCCGGGTTTGCCCAACTCTCACCTTTGTTTGTACTTTTGTATACACCAATCCATCCATCATCTCCCTGCTTCGAAGCACCGATAAGGCAGACATATACCAAATCAGGTGACGCTGGTGTAACAGCTATTTTTCCACCTGCATTTGAAGCATTATCCCAATCTTCAGGTTCATAAAATCCAATATCCTTTAGTATCCAAGTTTTGCCTCCATCTTCGCTTCTAAAGACTTCACATCTCATTTCTGAATCGTTTGATTTGAGCAAATAAGCTATAGAGTGATTAGTAGGGTGAAAGTCTATATCCCAACAATTTTCGGAATAGACTTGCGACCAAGTTATTCCACCATCAGTGCTTTTATATAAGCCTGAACTAGATGTATGAAATATAGTGTTGTAGTCAGAGGGTGAATATTGAAATTCGTTCCCTTCTCCTTTTGTATAATGACGTTCTAACCATGTATCGCCACCATCTAAGGACTGATAAATTCTTCTGTTTGAAGCAAGAAGGAAATTATCGGGATTTGTGGGATGGATTTTTACAGCTGAATTTCCCTCGGCGAATACTTCTCCTTTGGATATCAATGTCCAATTTGCAGCTTTGTCTATTGTTTTATACACTCCACCGGCTTCAGTACCGCAGATAAGTATATTTGGATTTGATAAGGATTGGTCTATAGAATAAATATTTTTATGCCATGAAATAGCTTTTGTAGTGTTTTTTTTGAATGTTTCAAACGGACCCATTGGGATCCATCCTGAAGCTTTGCCCACACTACTCAATGTGTTTTCTCTAAACCTATCTTTGAGTCTTTGATTTTCAAGGTTTTCTTGTTTTCTGCTCTGTTGTTTAATAAAACCATTTTTATCTAAAAGGGGTTCTACTAGTCTGATCCAATGTTTATGGTTTTGGGTGTGAATATTTTTAACAAATTCGTGTTCTTTATAATACTTTCGGTATAAATCTTCAACATCGGCAACATTTGGATTATCCGAATACATCAGCTTTGCCCACTCAGGTGTATTCTCATCAATTACAGGCAGCGTTTTGAAAAACTCCGGACTGTTTTGAGCGAAAGAAACAGATATACTCAGGGAATAGAGTATCGCAACTAAAGTGTAAAGTAAATGTTTCATGCAGGCCACCTATATATAAAAAAATATTGTCGTAAAAAAGTACATATAGAAAAGTGTATATACTCTATTTATTTGAATCTAAATAAGTTTAATCGTATTGTGATTTTTGGATTCGCAGTACAAGATACTTTTTTTTTAGCATGTTTTATAATCAAGATTCTAATATAGCAATATTAAAATTGAACATGGTTTAAACCTTTAGAGAATTTATTGGTCTAACCTTGAAACTCGCTTTTTTAAAAATTGGAATGGGGAAATAATGAGAAATATGAATTTTACAAAGTATATGCTGCTGCTGGCTGTGATTTGTTTACTATCACCGAACTTAGATGTTTCTGCGCAATCATTTTACGACATAAATACAATTCAAAAAATTGAGATAGAGTTTGAGCAGAGCAATTGGGATTATCTATTAGATGCCGCTAAAGCCGGCAGCGAGACCTACCTAATGGCTAAGTCTGTTACTATTAATGGAGAAGAGTTTGATAGCGTTGGTGTGAAATACAAAGGTAATAGCACTTATGATGCTAAGCAGATAAAAAATCCATTCCATATCGAATTAGATACTTATAAGAAACATGATTATCAAGGATATAAGGATATTAAACTCAGCAATGTAGATAAAGACCCTTCCTACTTAAGGGAAGTTCTTTCTTATGAGATATTAAGGAAATATATGGTCGCTCCTCAATCAAACTATGCTAATGTATATGTAAACGGTGAATTATTGGGGCTTTATGTTAGTTCTGAAGCTATAAGTAAAACATTTGTGGATACCTATTTCAACTCTAAGAGTAACCCATTTTTCAAATGCAATCCTATTGATGGAGCCGGGCCTGGGACATCTTCAACACCAAATTTGGTGTATTTGGGGCAAGATAGCAGCCAATATTACAATGCTTATGAAATGAAGTCTGATTTTGGCTGGGGAAAATTGATTGAATTGTGTAATAATCTGCAAAACGATATTGAACATATAGAAGAGTATTTAGATGTCGACCGAGCCTTATGGATGCTGGCTTTTAATAATGTGACAGTAAATCTGGATAGCTATATTGGTGGATTTACTCAGAATTATTATTTATACCAAGAAGATAACGGTAGATTTAGCTGCGTGGTATGGGATTTAAATGAAGGGTTTGGCACCTTTAATCAGACTGGTACAATTATGCTCAATAATACTGATTCTAAGAGCAGAATGACTCATCTTCTGCATGAGAATGATGCAAATTGGCCTCTTGTGCAAAAACTCCTTTCGGTGCCAACATATAAAAAAATGTATTTAGCACATATGCAGACAATCATAGATGAAAATTTTACAGATAACAGCTATTTTGATAGAGGTGAAGCTTTACAGCTAATAATAAATGATGCAGTGAATGCAGATCCTAATAAAGATTATTCTTATTCACAATACCAAAGCAATTTATCATACGACATTAGCTCAGGTGGCCCCGGTGGCAGACCAGGAGGTGCAAGTACTCCAGGCATTAAAGAGCTTATGTCCGGAAGAGTTAGCTATTTGAGTGCTTTATCAGATTTTAGCAATACTAAACCTAGCATCACTGATGTAGTTCCATCAGTTGAATCACCATCAGTAAATAGTGAAATAACTATAACAGCTAAGATTTTGGATGCAAATTCGGATGGTGTTTATTTGGGTTACAGATATGAAAATGTTGACAAATTTATAAAAACTCAGATGTATGATGATGGGCAACATGGCGATGGAGTTGCTAATGATGGCATATATGGAGCAGTGATGAATGTTGGAAACACCACTATCCAATATTACGTTTATGCTGAAAATGACAACATCGGTATGTTCTCTCCTGAAAGAGCTGAGCATGAATTCTATACGCTTAATGCTCAAATTGATGCAATCCAAGAAGGCGATTTAGTAATAAATGAGATTATGGCAAAGAATTCTGAAACAATTACGGATCAAGATGGCGAATATGAAGACTGGATTGAGCTATATAATAACTCAGATAATACGCTAAGTCTAGATAATCTTTATATTTCTGACAATCCTGAAAATCTTCTAAAATGGCAGTTTCCTACCGGAACTACTTTAGCTCCTAAAGGGTATTTGATTTTGTGGGCAGATGAGGATCAGTCACAGGAAGGCTTGCATACTAATTTTAAACTTTCTGCCGGTGGTGAAGAGCTTACTTTATCCTACGAAGATGGTACTACTTTAGAATATATCGAATTTGGAGAACAGACTGAAGATATGGGATATGCCAGAGTGCCAAACGGAACTGGTGATTTTGTAATTCAATCTCCAACTTTTGCTCAAAATAACGAAGACGGCTCTTCAGTATTAGGATATAGCAACTTGTCAAGTAAATTAGAGCTAAATCAAAATTATCCTAATCCTTTTCAAAATAGCACAACAATAAATTTCTCTTTGACAGAATCAGGCTTCGTATCTTTGGAAATATTTAACAGTCTGGGAGAGAAGGTTACTAATCTTGCAAATAGATTCCATAATTCAGGGAATTACGAATATAAATGGGATGCTGAAGGATACTCTGAAGGTATCTATATAATATACTTGAAAAGCAATACTCAAATCAAAACTAAAACAATAGTTCTCTTAAAATAAAATTTTCTATAATTATGGAAATTATCAAGATTTGTTAAAGTGCTATCAATAGTAATATTGCAGAATATATGGTAGACATAACTATATAGAAATACTCTGATGACTACAAAAGCTACTCGAAGAAAAAACTCGGGTAGCTTTTTATGTGAGGCTTTAGACGTAAAAAAAATAGAATATACCCAGATTTGTCATTAGATGCCGTAAAGTGCTGTAAAAGGCCGTAGAATCAAGGAGTATGCTTACTTCCCTTGTAAGAAAATATTACGAAATTGCTGATTGAACAAGGGGTTTCAACCCTTGCCATGCAATGACTTTAGAGCTTTTTCATTCTTTGAAATGACATTTTTGGAATATATAGGAATAACAACAATCCCTATTACAGATTGCATGTGATAGTGGATCCTATATGTAATTAGTATCAAAAAAACTATTCAAATGACTTTGGTTTACTACTTTCATGTGGATACTTCAAAAAAGTATAAATGTATTTTGATTAGCTTCATAATTAGTATTGAATAACTCCGTCCAATTTTATAGTGCAAATTGGTAAGGTGTTTGATATTTATACGAAATTTGACGATATTGTTAATCGGACAGCATTTAAGATGAAAATACATGATGACTATTAATTTGAAAAACCTTAAATTGATTTTTAGTATCGAATATACTTTTAGAGCATTGTACCATAATTAGTAAAGAAGACAAAAAGCTACTTATAGTCATTTAGAAAATCTGCGTAGGCTTCTTCTTTCGGCAAATAAGGAAGAATTTTAAACATTAGCTTTCTATTTTAGGCTATGTTTGAAATAACAAATAATTGATTATTAGGAAAAATAATAATAGATGTTTAGTTTTTTAAAGAAACCGTACCCATTCAATGATGATTTGAAGCATAATGCAAAAATTACGTTGTTTATTAGTATAGCCGCTTTTGTATTTTTGTTTATTTTCAGACCCTATGATATACAGCCATTATCAAACATCGAGGATCTATACCGGATGTTGGCTTTTACTATCATCATATTCTTATCTTTGAGCCTAAATCTACTGATACTACCGAGTGTTTTACCAAAACTCTTTGTCAGTGAGCAGTGGAATATCCGAAAAGAAATCCTCTGGAATTCGTGGCATTTATTTGTTATAACGTCAGGCAACTTGCTTTACTATTCTTATTTGGAAATGTTCCAATTTGATATTGGATTAATAATAAAAATTGTAATCTATTCGTTAATTCCTATATCAATCCTTATTTCTATAAATCAGGAAAGATTGTTGCGATCTAATCTCAAAACAGCTGTAGAGTTAAATAATAAATTACAGGAACGAAAATCGATTCAGGAAAAAATGATTTTCTTCGAATCAGACTATTTGAAAGGTGGTTTAGCGATTAAAGTGAGTTCCCTTTTATTAGTTCGTTCTGCTAACAACTATATCGAAGTATTTTGGCTTGAAAAAGACGAAACCAAGAGTCATCTGATTAGAAGCAGTTTGCAGAAAGCAGAGGAATTGCTAAAGGATTATAAATTCATATTTAGATGCCATAGGTCATATATTATTAATATAAACAGCATTGAAAAGATTGAAGGAAACTTTCAGGGATACAAACTTTTTATACAAAATATTGATTTTCATATCCCCGTTTCTCAAAATTATATCCCAATGTTCAAAGAAATTATTTGATTTGGGAAGATATTTAGTCCCTAAAAGCATAATATCTATCCCTAAAACGCTAAATCGTACCTTTTTATACCTAAAATATACCTTTTAGTTGCCATATTTAAATATTGCTATTATGTTGACTAAAATGGTTAATTTGACAACTGAATTGTTTAATTGGAATAATGACATGAAAGAGTTCAAAATTGGAGACTTGACAGTAAAATATCCTATAATTCAAGGAGGAATGGGAGTAGCCATTTCCCTCTCAGGCTTAGCATCTGCTGTTGCCAATCAAGGTGGCATAGGAGTAATTTCAGCTGTAAGTATAGGAATGACAGAGCCTGATTATGGTAAAAATATTAGAGAATCAAATAAAATAGCTCTCAAAAGAGAGATAATCAAAGCAAGAAGCATGACTGACGGAGTTTTAGGTGTCAATATCATGTTGGCAGTCACTGATTCTGAAGACTTAATGAATCTTGCCGTTGACCAAGGCATTGATGTAATATTCATGGGAGCCGGTTTGCCTCTCAAAATGCCCGCTAATATTTTATCTAAAGGGTTCCAAAATATAAAAACAAAATTTGTTCCGAAAGTTTCATCAGCCAAAGCTATCAAGTTGATTTTGAAGTATTGGTCTGAAAAATATAAATACGTCCCTGATGCTTTTGTAGTTGAAGGACCTCTTGCAGGCGGTCATCTTGGTTTCAAACCAAATGAATTAGTAGGGAACGAAGCTAAACTATCTACAATCATTGAGGATTGTGTTAAAGAAGTAAAGCCATATATAGAAAAATATGCAAAAGAAATACCTGTTATCGCCGCTGGTGGTATTTATTCCGGTCGTGATATTTATGAAATAATGCAACACGGTGCTTCCGCTGTAAAAATGGGAACAAGGTTTGTCACAAGCCATGAGTGCGATGCAGCATTAGAGTTCAAAGAAAGCTACATAAACTGCAAAAAAGAAGATATAGTCATCATAAATAGCCCTGTGGGACTGCCCGGCAGAGTTATTCAAAATGACTTTGTAAAAAGGATGCAAAACGGAGAAGTCAAGCCGTTTAAATGCTCTTGGCAATGCTTAAGAACTTGTGATTTCAGAAATATTCAGTACTGTATTGCAGAAACTCTTTTTAATTCAGCAAGAGGTATAATGGCAGAAGGATTTGCTTTTGCCGGTGCTAATGCATACAAAGCAAGCAAATTGCAATCAGTAAAAGAAATATTTGATGAGCTTATTTCCGAATATAATTTGACTGAGCTTGCTTCTAAGTTTACCATCGGGAATGCACAGCCAATAAGTGCTGTATAGTAGAAAGCGAATACTTACATAAGGTATTTACAAATAATTTAAAAGCTGCGTGAATCAATGACTCATGCAGCTTTTTTTAGAGTATGATTTCACATAATTCAAATCATTATTTGCAGGAGCTTCAGGGAATATTTCCTGAGAGTATAATGGTCTGCCACGCTTAGTTTGACTAATCATCAGCATAGAATAGCACATATAGTGAAACAATCGCTTAAGTTGGTCTGAGGATTATAGATTATCAAAAGCCACTATAGTTGCAGGTAAATCCTTATTCCCTGGATGAGTAATATTAATAAGTAGCGTTTAATTTACACTACCTATAACTATCCTAATCAAATCACTTAATTTCTGCAACTACAACTATGGAATCATTATCCTCAAATTCTTTGTACTCTTCCAATAATATTATATTGAAATATTTACTTACTAATTCTTCAATAGTGCTTACTGTTTGGTAGTTAACAAATAAAGAATTGAATAATTCCGTACCTTCTCCTTTCCAAAAAGAGTGACATATAATGCCTCTGTCATTCAGTATTTGAGTTTGCCTAAAAAGAGACTTCTCTAGTTCATCATTATTCAAGTGGATTAGAACTTTATTTGAATATAGTCCGTCGAATAATTGATCAACTTCTAATTTTTCTGCGTCTAAAAGTAAGAACTCGCCATTAGGATATTTGGTTTGAAGTCTTGTTTGAAATTCCTTTGAATAATCAGAACCAATTACATGATAAATATGACTCAATATTTTCCAGTCAGTTCCAGGACCTGAACCAATCTCAAGGATATTAGAGCCTACAGGCAGATATTTTTTAAATTTTTCTATTAATCCTGCACTGTTTACATCTTTTGCCATTTCAATATATTGATCAACAGTTTCTTTACTATGATAAAAGTCACTTTGCATATTTCTATCTAAAATGTGAATATATAATATCTATTATCTGTAACGGAAGACAATGTATTCCTATTTCAAATTTTTAAACATTTGACTGATTTTTACAAAATTCAGCACTAATTTACCAGATTCAATTTTTTTAGTCTTGAGTGAATAGAAGGAATCCTTTCTGAAGACAACTTAGCTATTATATTTTCGAAATATTTAGTCAACTCCGTATGTTTTGAAGAAAGTACATAAAGTGCTTCGACCGAGTTTGCTCTCACAGTTCTGCCTTCTTTATCATCCAATGCCCACTTTGTTAAAACTTCCCATATAAATGATAAATCTGCTTCAGTAAAATCTATTTTAGAAACAATTTCAGGCAAATATCTTTTCAAAAAGGAATTCTGAGTTTCATTCATCAAATGGAGAAGGTCAGCGATATGAGCTTTGATATACATGGATGATTCAGGCAATAGTTTCTTCAAAACATAAGCAGCTCTTTCTATCACCGCATTGCTTTTAGAATATAACTGATTAAAGATTTGATCAAATTCTTCCTGTGACTTTATTTCAGGTATTTCAACAGATCCCAAATCTTCCGGTGTTTTACCAATCACTTGTGTATAAATTACTTTTTCATTCTCTTTAAGCTCAAGTATATTATGAAGCTTCACTTTGTCAACCAATCCTAAAACTGCAGTGCTTAGGTTCGCAGCAGCGCAATAAAGATATACATTTTGGCTTATAAATCCGGTATCTGCTGCTGAAGTAAATAGCTTTCTTGTTTCATTTGAATAAACAGGATTGGTCATTTTTGCATAGTCTGAAATATAAATCAAAGCCAGTGGAGCTGAGTGCATCATCTTTTGCGTACCTATATGCTTTCTGATATCTGTTTCCAAAACTTGAGTCAGTGTGTGATTCCACTCGTCATATTCATACACTCCTTTCTCAATTGCAACGCAAACTCTTATTTCCTGAGAATTACAGGCTGAAGGAGCTGTCCTTTTTATGGTCTTCTCTTTTTTTGAAATTTGATTAACTCCGCAAGCAGCCCAAAGAATATTAGAAATATCCTGTAGAGAAATGGGAGAATCTGTCCATTTCCTTATAGTTCTTCGAAGTTCCAGAGCTTTCATTAAAGGGAATTGCAAATCTTTTTGAGGGTTAGGAAGTGTGATTGTTTTCATGATATTTAATCTTTTGTTGAATAAATCAATCGCAATATAGCGGATTTGATTTTTGTACTATAATACAATTTTAAAAAACAAAAAGAGCTGCTTAATATTTAAATCAAGCAGCTCTGATTATATATTTAATCGAGCAACACTTCCCTTCGTCGATGCTCAGGATACACTTTTCGCTTTGCTCGCTCAGTGAGCTTGGAATGTTATTATCATATTTTTGCTCTAAATTTGTAAGATACAAACACCGCCTCTCGTAAAGAAAATTCATAAATTTTCTCTACAGAATATATACACACTTCTTTGCCCCATAATTTTTTGGAATGAGCTCCTATTTCCTATTTCACATAATTCAAATCATTATTTGCAGGAGTTTCAGGGAATATCTCCTGAGAATATAATGGTCTGCCTCTTTTTGTCTGACTAATCATAAGCATAGAATAGCTCATATAGTGAAACAATCGCTTAAGCTGATCAGAGGATTTCAGATTATCAAAAGCCACTATAGTAGCAGGTAAATCATTATTCCCCGGATTAGTCATATTTATTAGCAGTAAATTGCCTTCTAAAGAAATTTCCTTGTCAGTTTTTAGTATATTGTTTTCTAAAGTAAATTCTTTAGGATATTTATTTTTAAACTCAGCAAAAAAGCTATTGTCTTTCTGATTGCCAAGCACTAATATTGGTCGGTTTTTCAATTCATCTTTGTTCACTTTATCTACTGTTGTGTAGTCGCATTTATAACCACTTTGATTGAGCATTCCTACAAATTCTGCTGATACTTTATATGTTTTCGAATCTTCTTTAGGCAGAATAACTAATGGATTTTTGTTAAGAGTGCTTGCAAATGTATAAGGAATTTCAAAACTATTTAGATGTCTTAAAACCTGATAATCAGGATCAATTCTAACTTTGAGAATATTCCCGCCAACTTCAAGGCTAAATTTATTCTCTTTGTCTTTTATTAGCACATCTTTTATGATTTCGCCTTTATCTGTGCTGATTACAATCGGAATTTTCATTTCAAACTCCAAATCCTGGAGAATAGTAAAATCAAGTTTGCCACCGGATGCATTTTTTACATTTAGTTTTAAATTAGGTCTTTCTTTTAGATTTAGCCACTGTGAAAAGACATGCTCGATATCTGCATTCAGATTTGATTTATCAGCTGCTTTAGAAAAGACATTTTTTATATCCGTCCAACTAGCTCTCTTGCCTTTATATTCTTTAGCAAATTGCTTAATTGCAGAGAAGAAATCTTTTTCGCCAAACAATTTGAATAACTCATAAAATACAAAAGCACCTTTAGAGTAACCAACTGCTGCATCATCTGTGTGTCTCTGTGTTACGAATTCTTTAAGAGGATAATTATTTTCTTCCGGAAGAGTTTCTAAATCAATCAAAGCTTTTTTTCGCCAGTCTAATGCTTTTTGTACATTCCCTGTTTTAATATTATAGTAGTAATTTGAGCTAAATGTAGTCAAAGCTTCGCACCAGTTGCCTTCTCCTTCAGCTATATAAATACTGTTACCCCACCAGTTATGTACAAACTCATGTGCAAGTGATCCGGGAGCAAGAAACACCCATGGCATTTTCATTAGCATTCCGGTAATGAGAGTGTAATTTGGCATGCCGAAGCCTGTTGCAAAGAAATTTTCAACTATATCAAAACTGCTGTAAGGGTAATCACCAAAAAGCTCAGTGTATAAATCATAATATTCAGTCATTGCTTGAAGGTAAGCTTCACTGTTGCGGCTTTCTTCAAAAGTATACATTCTGAATTTTACACCTTTGTGTTCCCTTTCTGCATTAAAGTATTTACCGCCTACCAATGTTATATTATCAGTAGGGAGTTCAGTTTGAAAGATTTTAGTTTTTTTGTTACCTGTAGTAGTTTCTGAGATAACTTTACCTGAAGTAATAACTTCCAAGTTTTCAGGGAATACAACATTTACGGAATAATTGCATAAATCATTATTATATGGGTAAAAGGCTCCTGCAGGTAAGTAAATACCTTCTCCGTCTTTGTCAGAGATCATTCCTCTCGAGTGAGCATGAGTCTCTTTTAGAGAGCGTTCCCCCGGTTTGTGGTAAACAGTACCTGCATAATAGATAGTAAAATCTCTAGCTGAAGACGGAGTTATAATAAGTTCCGAATAGTTCTCAGATTTTTCAATTTTGAAATCTATATTTTTGCCTTCTGCATTTGTAATCTTTTCTATCTGTAGTTCATTCAGAAATGTCAACTTAACTACTTTCTGATTGCCGGTTGTAGTGATTTTATCAGTCGCTACTAGTTTATTAGAAGCGGGGAAAAGCTCAATATTTATTTCATGACTCATATTGCCACTGTCAGCTGCACAAGCTGCGAAGAAAGTCAAAGGAAGTAAAAGCAAAGAAAATAGTAATAGATTTAGCTTCATGATATGCCCAGTAATTATTTTTAGCTGTAAGTAATATAGGAAATTTTGCTTATGTAGGAAAGTTATGTTTTAATTTAAGTAGTAAATAGATATAGTACTCATATAGATTTTGATACATATTTATAAATTCAAAAGAGTATAAACTTTTTTTCTAAAGCTTTGCCCTATTGGTATATCTCTTGTAATAAGTTCAACAGTATTGCCATATAAGGATTTTATTTTTTTAGAATTTATAATAAAAGATTTATGTGTTCGAATGAAATAACTCGGCAGCATATCATCAAAGTTTTTAAGAGTTAAATATGTGATGATTGAGTCTTTGTTAGTAACTACCTTACAGTAATCACCAATAGATTCAATATATTGAATATCATCCAAACTTACTCGAATTTGCTTTTTATCTGATTTAATGAATACCGCATTTATACTATCATTTGTAGAATTGGCAGTACGATATTTATGAATTTCAGGTAGCCTATTTTCAGCTTTTTGAACTGCTCTAAAAAATCTGTCAAAACTAAAAGGTTTGTGTAGATAATCCACAGCATCAAGTGCAAAAGCATCTATTGCATATTCACAATAAGCAGTTGTGAAAATAAAAAGAGGTGGTTTTGCAAGTGATTTAATAAACTCTAGGCCGCTCAAACCAGGCATATTTATATCTAAAAAAATTAAGTCTATAGTATTTTCTTTTAGATAACTGATTGCTTGAGCTGCGTTATAAAATGTAGACTTTATCTCTAAATAAGTAGGAATTTCAGAGATATACTTTTCCACTATTCTAATAGCTGCAGGCTCATCATCAATAATAATACAATCCATAAAATTTTTGCTAATGTTTAGTAATTAAAGATGTGGGATTATTATTTCAGTAGTAAATTTATTAGCTTCATCAAGTGTGGTTAGTTTATAATTATTATCATATAAAAGGGCTAATCTCTTTTCCAAATTCGCAAGCCCTAATCCACTATATTTATCAGAATTTCTAGTCTTTAAAGATTTTGAATTTACTAATTTAAAGACAATATTATCGTCGGTATTAAACACATCAATATAGATATATTTCTTTTCGATATCAAGCCCATGTTTAAAAACATTCTCAACAATTGGAATTAAAATTAGCGATGGTACTAAACTATTTTTATTACAACTAATATTAATGGTGACATCAATGTCTTCTTCAATTCTTGTAATCTCTAAGTTTATATATTGACGAATGAAATCAATTTCCTTATACACAGGTATATAATTACTTTTAGTTTCATATATAACATATCTCAATAGATCCGATAACATAAGTACTATTTCAGGAGTCTTATCTGATTTTTCCAGGCTGTGAGAGTAAATGTTATTAAGAACATTAAAAAGAAAATGTGGATTCAGCTGGTTTTTTAAATATTTAAGTTCTGCTTCAAGTTTTTGTTTCTCTAGTTCTTTCATTTTAAGTGTTAATTTTTGTTGTACCTGAACTTCTGACCATGCTACAATCAGCAAGTAACCTAAACTCCAAAGTACCAGAATAATCCAGTGTGTCGCAGTCTCCCAGTAATAATAGGATAGATTCTTCTCAGAAACTCTGATATTGAAGCATTCTAACGACATATCTAATAAGATGATAATCACATACCAAATATGAGCTACAGATAGTGAAGAAATAACAACAAATATGGCAATTGCTCTAACACTTCTTTCTTTTTGTTTTAAAGAATCATATATTTTAGACAGTAAAATACTTAAAGGTATACCAGTATAAGTAACCATTAACAGATAAATAGACATTATCAGATTTGATATTGAGAATGGATATGTGAATTGGAGAAGATATAAGTAATATATGGTCCAAAATATGAATTGGAAAATCCAAAAATAAGTTCTCTTAATCTTTACCATTTTAAATCGTTTTGTCAAGTTTAAAAAATCAATTTAGCTTTTTTTAGCTAAACCTATAAATTTATTCGATAAACATATATCATTACACTTTAAACTGCTATAATCATCAGAAAATCTGTTTGACCGGAAAAAAACATCTATAAGCCTTGTTGAAAATGATGGTGGTCGAAAAAATTATGCTCTTTATGTATATTGTTTTAACTTCAGACAAAGTTTATTTTAAATTAGTTGAGGTAAATCATGATGTATTTATTATTTGTATGTATAACTGTTTTTCTAAGTATTCCTCTAAAAGCAGAGCCGATTATTAGAGTATTTGAGCCTGCTATAGAAATCAAACCACCTTCGAATTCTGCAAAAAGTAAAACTATTGATGTCGATCAAGATGGAGTATTAGATTTTCACTTTATGGTAAATAATATTCCGGAGTATGAAAGCGTAACCTTTACAGGATTGCTGAGACAAAATCATATGATAGGGGATGGGGATACTAATAATATTAGAAATTTCTTCCCATTATGTTTGGATGAAGATGTCACCCTTTGGGCCGACACTGAGGGACTTTGGTATAATGGTTGGGACTATAAATGGCAACATGCAGAGTATGTCACAGTAGCCGGATATGGTTTTGATGGACAGGGGCATTGGACTGATTTAACCGAGAGTAAGTATATAGGTTTTAGATTTTGGAAGAATAACAATTTTTACTATGGCTGGTTTGAAATATTTATTCCGGATGTACCAAATCAGTGTATAATTAAACGTGTTGCTTACGAACCTCAACCCAATACAGCAATTAAGACTGGATTAAATGATTTAAGTGTTCATGTAACTCAGACCAGTGGGTTCAAAGTATTTCCGAGTATTACATCTGATTATATAGATATTGAATTTCCTGTTAAACAATTAGCTCAATATCAAATGAGGATAGTAAATGTTATAGGAGAAAATATTATGCATATAGACAAGCAAAATGAGAATATTCAAAATTTATATGTAGGAAATTTGCCTAAAGGTAAATATTACGTGGTAGTTCGTTTTAAAGATTATTATTTCACAAAACCATTTTATGTTATGTATTAACATGAGAATATGTAGAAAGGAATAAGTTTGGCATTTAAAATGTTAAACTGTAATTGTGTTTAATTCAATTTGGTTTATGCTTGATTGTTTTAACTGTTTCAAGAAACTTCAATAAAAATTTTAGCAGGAATTTTTCCATGTCTAACACACTAGAAAATTTTATTAAAGAAGCACCGGAAGTGCAAAAAGCATATCAGGGATTTATAGGTTCGCTGATTGAACTTGAAGGTCTCGATGCTAAAACAAAGCAGCTTATTTATATAGGAATGAAAATTGTTTCTGATGATTTAAACGCAATCAAGATGCACGTTCCTATGGCAAAACAGCTCGGAGCAAGTAGGGAGGAAGTTGTAAGTGTTGCGATGCTGGCTATCTCAGTTATAGGCTTAAAAGCAGTTTCTACATTTCTGCCTGTAATAATTGAAAGCTATGAGAAGTAGTAGTAAAAATCTCTCTTATGCACAAACAATTTTGTAGAGTATAATCAGGAAAATGAGTATATTATTTTGCGTTTGGATAATCGAAGTATTGTATACCTAAGATTCCATATATTCAACAAGTTAAAGGACAAAATAATGCTGCTCATTATTGATAATCAGAGTTCTTTTATTAAGAAATTTAAGAGGCAGTTCCTTTCGGAACAAGATTTTGATTATATCTTTTTTGATCATAATCAACCTATTACTTTGTCTGCCAAAACAGATATTAAAGGCTTGATTTTGTCCGGTGGAAAAGGAAATCCATTTGAGCCACTTAATTTGACTTCAAATTATGTTGCGCTGAACTGTTTTGATGTGCCGACTCTTGGCTTTTGTCTGGGGCATGAAATAATTGCAGCGGCTTATAGAGGAAGAATAAAGAAACTATCGGCCAATCAAAATAAGAAAGAAATAGTAAGGATAGATGTACCTGATGATCCGATATTTGAAGGATTAAGCAAAACGGAAGTAATGCTCACAAAAAGACATTCTTTCCATGTGGCTGAACTGCCGGCTAATTTTGTAAGCCTTGCTTCTTCGGATGTTACGCCAAATGAAATTATCAGACATAAAGAAAAGCCAATATATGGTTTTCAAGCGCATCCGGAAGTATCAGGCGAAGACGGAATGAAAATGATACACAATTTCCTGAAAATATGCGGGATATTTTAGATAATAGCAATATTAGTAAAAAAGCTGCTTTAGTTGAATGCTTAGGCAGCTTTTTCACGTTTAAAACATACTTACAAACAGTGCTATATTCAATATTGTAACTATTATGCCGATTACATAAAGCATTATTTTTGTAAATTTTGAGTTTTTGTATTTGCCCATTACTTCTTCCGATGAAGTTAGATGTACTTGTAGGAATATAGTAAATGGCAGCTGGATGCTTAAAAACATCTGGGAGATGATTAACCCGTAAAATGGGTTGGATATTATAAAAATTAGCCCCAAGCCAATCAATAGTGAAATGGAAACTCCTAATCTGGAGTGATTGTCCTTTATATCATAAGGTTCTTCGTAAAGCCCGGAAAATATAGATCCGGCTGCCATCCCGGATGTTATCGTAGATGCGATACCTGCAAAGAGTAAAGCCACTGCAAACACTACCGAAGCATGATCGCCAAGTAGTGGGGCAAGGAGTTGATTTGCTTGCTGCAACTCAGTTACAGGAGTCTTATTCGCAAAAAAAGTGGAAGCTGCTAATAGTATCATAGCACTGTTTATCGCCCAACCTATTATCATGGAGAACATTGTATCCATAAATTCGTACTTAAGCTGTTTGTTGATGACTTTATCATCTTCCAGATTCCACTGGCGACTTTGGATTACCTCAGAGTGTAGAAATAGGTTATGTGGCATTACCACAGCTCCGAGCACACTCATAATAACTAGCATCGAGCCATCAGGGAAAGAGGGTTTTACCCAGCCAACTATAGCTGCATTCCAATCAATATTTACAAGTGAAAGCTCATAAAGGAAAGAAAGTCCAATAACAGAGACAAAAGCTATTATCCACTTTTCTATCATTTTATAGGAATTAGTAAAAAGCATAATGTAAACAAAGATTGTGACTAAGATAGCACCTGCTCGAATCGGTATATCCCAGAGCATATTTATCGCTATTGCCCCGCCCAAAATTTCTGCCAGGGAAGTAGAAATCGACGCAAGCATAGCTGAAGAAAGGAGTAGTTTAGAATTACGCGGTTTAAGATATTTAGTGGTTGCCTCTGATAAGCAAAGTCCTGTAGCAATACCCAAATGAGCTACATTATGCTGCAAAATAATAAGCATTACAGTAGATAGTGTTACCATCCATAACAATGCATACCCATAGTCTGCACCTGCAGCCAGATTTGATGCCCAATTGCCCGGATCAATAAATCCAACTGTTACTAATAGTCCCGGGCCAATAAATTTGAAAATGTCCAAAGCACCGTGCTTAGGTTTATAACCTTTTTTATCGATATTTTTAAACATTTTAAACATAGGTTTTCCAAAAATAAGTTAGTAGAATTAAACATTGTCGAATGATTAGATTGTATATTTCATATTATGATATAAAAACTTGAATAGAAAGTATCTTCATAATAATTTGAGACTTATTCTTGATTTCTAAAATATACTAACTCTATTTTTCAATGGAGATACTTTAAAAAAAAGAGGGTAGTACAATCGTACATACCCTCTTTAAATAATATTTTAAACTGTTAAATTATTCGCTGTCAGTCTGATCTTTAATTTCTTTCATCTCTTCGTCTATTTCTTTATCAGTACCAAATAGGGCATCTACAAAATCTTCAGGTTTGAAGATTTGCAAATCGTCTATCTTTTCACCAACGCCTATGTAGCGAACAGGTATTTGCATTTCACGTGCAATAGGAATCACTACACCACCCTTCGCTGTACCATCAAGTTTAGTAAGCACGATGCCGGTGATGTCAGCGACATTCATAAACTCTTTAGCCTGCACTATTGCATTTTGACCTGTAGTAGCATCAAGCACAAGATATACTTCGTTAGGAGCATCTACTTTCAGCTTTTTCAATACTTTATATATCTTATTAAGCTCTTTCATGAGGCCGCCTTTGTTATGAAGTCTGCCGGCAGTGTCTATGATAACAACATCTTTATTACGAGCCTGAGCCGCTTTAAGCGTATCGAATGCCACAGCAGCCGGATCAGCTCCGTGCCCTTGCTGAACGATTTCCACACCTGCTCTTTCGCTCCAGATCTCTAACTGCTCATTAGCTGCTGCACGGAAAGTATCGGCAGCACCGATAATAACTTCTTTACCGTTATTTTTATAGTTATATGCCAATTTGCCAATAGTTGTAGTTTTACCAACTCCATTTACACCAATTACTAAAATAGTATATGGCTTGTTCTCAGGGTCAGTTTCATAGATTGAATCATTATGAGCAGAAGGAGACTCTACCAGAAGCCCTCTTATTTCCTCTTTCAGAATTTTGTACAAATCCTCAGATTTCTCAAACCCTTCCTTCCTTACTCTTTGTCTGACTGATTCTATAATATCATCAGTAGTAGAAGGTCCGATATCAGCAGATAGCAAAATCTCTTCTATTTCTTCGAGAAGGTTTTCATCTATTTTTCTGCCAATCCCAAGTACAGACTGCAATTTATCCTGAAAGGAATTACGCGTTTTAGTAAGGCCATCTTTGATTTTTGTAAATCTGACAGCCTCGGTGGCTTGTTTAACCATTGTCGATGTTTTCTCAACAACGGAGGAAACACTTCCCGAGACGCTTTCAGAAACAGCCTCAACCTTTTTAGTAACTTTTTCTTTAAGTTTTTTGAAGAAACCCATTAGTCCGCCAAATAAAATAAGTTCAAAGCAATATATTTAATTAGGCACTCTTTGCCCTATGCAAATATAAGGTTTATATATAGAATAGAGAATTTATTTTTTTGCAAGCCTCTAAAATGAATACAAGTTGCCTAAATATAACTCAGGATTGACTATCAATGACTTATCAAATTCGAATTATATACTTGTGGTTTGAATCAGAAATAGGGATTCGCCCGGAAAAATAGATAAAGTATTGCTTTTTCTATAATCCCGGATTTGTCATTTGATATCATCATAGTGCTGTAAATGACCTTAGAATCAAGAAGCATGCTTACTTCCTTTGTAATAAAATATTACGTAACTGCTTATTGGACAAGGGGTTTTAACCCCTTGCCATGCTATGACTTTAGAGCTTTTCCATTATTTCAAATGACATTTTTTATATAATCGTAAATAGGGGAGGAGTCTGTTCTGGCACATATAAAAAAAGAGACTCACATCTGTGGGTCTCTTATATATCAACTATTTAATCTTTTTCTATTTCCAATCAACCAGTAAAGAGAATCTCATTGTATTTGCTAATGGGTGATTTGCTTCTAATGTATTGATAAAACTGAAATCTAGTCTGAAAATATCATATCTAACGCCTGCACCAAAGTTATAGAACTGACGATCGCCTGCTACAGCCGGTTCTGTAAAGTAACCGGCTCTGAAAGCGATTACATCAGCATACCAATACTCAGCACCGAAAGATATTTCTCCACCAGGATTATCCCAACCGGTAATCAATGATTTAGGAAGCGGGTCAGAAGTACCGCCATCACGTCTTTTTACTAATAATTTAGCAAAATCAAAAGCAACTTTTAAATCGTTAAATTCATCTCTAAATAAGTTAACTGCAGTACCTAAACGCAATGTAGTTGGTAATGGGTCAGACTCATTAATGTAAGTCATTTTTGGACCAACGTTTTGCAAATTAAAACCTAAAGATAACTTATCCTCCAAATTTACTCCTAAGAATTCTAAGTCAGTAGGTTTCCACAAGAGACCTAAGTCAAAAGAAGCACTTATACCTGTACCTGCATCTTGCTGTTGAGCACTTGTAGGAGTAAGGTTAGACTGAATATATCTAAGTTGAGCACCCACGCCCAAGTCTTTAGCTATCATAGTACCATAGGAGAAGCCAAGAGAAAATTCGTTTGAAATAAACTTGCCTAATTCCTGACCACCTTCGGCAGTTTTAGTAAACTCACCAAGGTTCATAAATATAAAGTTAACACCAAAAGTACCGTCTATGTTGTCAGAGTGAAACACGCCTGTTGCATAACTATAAAACAAATCGGCGTTGAACTGTGGTAACCATGGCGAATACGATAAGGCTACCTGACGGTAAGGAACAGCTTCTTCTTCTTCATAGTCAAATTCACTGTTACTTTCAAAATAATCTAAAAACCCTAATCCACCCGGATTCCAATAAATGGCATTTGCGTCATCTGCTATTGCAGTACCAACTTCACCCATGCCGCTTGATCTTGCGTCCGGGGATATTCTTAGGAACGGAACTGTAGAGCCGCCACCTTGAGCCAATGCATCTACGCTGAATGCGATAATGCTAAAAAGAACCACAGCTATTATTTTATTCACTTTAAAGTATTTCATCATTACTCCGAAATATATCATATTTTATCTTATCTATTTGCTTTCTACAGTTTACACCGTGTTTCAAAAAAAGTTCTATTTTTTTTCAATTTATTTTAAATTATCTTGCAATTACGCATTTATAGCCTGCATCTACGGTAGGAGCCATGCCAACACCATTTATAGATATAGTATAAATATAAGTTCCTGACTGCAATTCCATACCATTTGAATCCATGCCATCCCAGTAAATCCTTCCGTAATAGCTTTCGGTAATTTCTTCTTGCAATGTTCGTACCAGTTCGCCTTGTATTGTATAAATATTTATTACAGTGGCTATTGGAGGCGTACCATTATGTCTAAATTGGAAAGTGGTACTATTAGAAACCGGGTTTGGATAGTTAATAACTTCACCAATTTCAAAGCCATCGCTACTTGAAATTTTAAAATATGTCTCTGCAATACTGTAATTATTATAAATGTCCCAGGCTCTTACTTTTACTGAATGTATGCCCGGACGCAAGCCGGAAATTACATCTTGAGCGGAACCTTTACGGGAGCTGCCTATGGCAGTGGTGAACTTATTAGTTAGATTCAAAGCATCAGGCTCATCATCTATCCATGCTTCTATCCTGTGGCCAATGCCCAAACCGGTAGTATTTATACCTGTTTCATCTTCCAAATCTACGATTAACAAAGGACTATCTTGTACGATTTCTCCTTGACGAAAGTCTCTTGAATCTAAGAATATTTTTATTTCAGGCCCTTCGCTGTCAATAACTGAAGTGGTGCTGACTCCATCTACTATGAAGTTATGATTTTCACCTTTGGCATATTTAGTACTATCGTCACTAAATGCATAAGCAAAGATGCGCCCAACATTTTCTGAGAAGCTAATATCTTTTGGGATAATCATATCTGCTTTAAATTTACCTGCAACTACTGCTACTGAGCTTTTATTTAAAGCCCCACCCATTAGAGTGAAACGGAAATTTGCCTTAGAATCTTCATCTTTAAATGAAATGTTTTCATCACCATCTCTTACCGTTAGTATAGCCTTGCCATTGAAATCATTATCGACGCTCATGTCAGGGGCTAAAATAGTAGCAGCTATGCTAACATTTTCTAATGCTTTTATCTTTATAGTATCTATTGCTGAAGCAGGTATACCATTGATCGAATCAATTCTGATGCGATAATCAGGCATTTTAAGTTTCAACGCAGGATCTGCCATCAAAAAGAATTTATTAGAGTTTTCATCTTGTTTATATGCTTTTGTATTTCTGTATGCAATACCCAAGCTAGGGTAGCAATGATTATTTTCATCTCTAATCTGTGCCTGCTGATAGAAATACTGAGCCAGAGCCGCATTTTCACTTGCATAAACTACGCGAGTTGCAGAAAAGACCCCAATAGCACTTCCGTAAGGGCTAAGGAACATATCTTCTGCTCCACTATTTACATCAGGATTGTCAAATCTACCATAGTCGCAGGTAGCTGCCATAAGGAAGAATAGTTTATCTTTATTTACCATCTGAGGGATAGTAGTTTCTCTGACCATAATATTTTCATGAGCCCAAACGCGTGGGTTACCATGACCTACCCAGTTTACAAACAAAGCACCCGAATTATTAATTTCAGTAAGCATATCTTGAGTAACCTGAGGTTTACGCCTTCCACCGGGTATGTTTTCTACAGGATATTCCACCATATAGATTTTTTCTACCTGGAAGTCATCTTCTATATAAGAGTGCTGCAAAGCTTCCGACTGTGCAACGTGAAAAGCTCCTTCGGCGATGTTGTTTTCTTTTATTCCATCATCGGCAACAATTAAAATCTTAGAGCGCCATAAATCTTCGGAAGAGTTGTTCTCGTAACGATTGATTTTTTCAACAATATTGAATCCCTCTTCATTGCTATTGATAGGAGCTCTGCCGATAGCGATATCTAAAGCGCGGTCTTCACCTACAATACATCCGTAATAGTCATCAAAAGCATAAGAATCTGTTTCGTCTATAGAGCCGACAACATCATTGTCATCTTCATAAGGCGGTATAAAGTTAGTTACAGCTGTGCTTCTGTTTTGATAGTCATAATGACCGTCACCCCAGAGGAATATATATTGAGGTTTATATTCTCTCTGATGGTAAGCATGTGCTATAAAATCTCTGATTGCAGTAATGTCCTTAGCACCGTAAGCAAATTCTTTATATACATCATCCAAAGTAACTATTTGTACTTTAAACTTAGCATTTGTAAGATAATTATCAGTAGTTTCTCTGTACTTTTTATATTCTTTTGCAGAGGCGAGTAAAGCAGGGTGTGTGATTAAAATCAAATCTGCTTGCTCGTTATCCCATCGAATACCATTTATTTGTATAGTTTCAAGTTCTGTGCTTTTGATATTACCGGAGATATAGAATCTTTTAGGTTTATCTTCTATCTGATTTGTTTTAAATCTATAAATAGAACCGGTAGATGACAGATTTTCAACTAACATAGGTTTAGCTCTGTCTGTTACATCAAATCCGTATACTTTACCGGAGAAACCATTTACTGTATATTCTACCACAGCTTCAACTTTAGGGTCCGCATCAAAGCCAAGACTGTTGTTGTGAGCTGCAAAATATCTTGGATAATATATATCAAAATAGTCTAAATAAGGAGTAGAGCTTGCTAAATTTGGGTTATCATATTCTATATTGATTGAGCTTCTGTCATCTGATGCAATTTTTGAAGCATCTAAGCTTGACTTTTCGACTATTCTTCTTGCCACAACGTAAGAGCCGTTACTGGACGAAATATTATATGCATCGATTATAGTGTTATTGTCAGACAAAGTAAACGTGCCGGTACTTTGAGATTCATGAGCTAAAGCAAAAGTGTATTGCACTTCACCTTCTCTTTTCAAACCGGTCAAAGCAGTAATAAAAGGTGATTTGAAATAAGACCTGCCAAGCCATAACCTACCTGAACCTCTATAGAATGGGTTTTTAAGTTCTTCCTCAAAGAATAGTTTTTCTATGAAAGACGTTGGAGTTACAGTAGCTTCTTCAGCAGGAGTTTCTAATTGCTGAGCAGGGCTGTTATTTGCTCCACCCCAAGTAATATAATAGTAATTCGATTCAGAAAAATCAGATTTATAGTGTCTGTACTTTCTATTTACGTATTCAAACCCTTTGGTCCCTGTAGCATAAAATATTATTGAGCTTAAATTACCATTGCCATCTTTATTTACAATAGCAGGGATTTCATTATAATCATTATTTATTCCGTCCTTCACGGACTCACTGAGCATTCTGCCGCCATTACCAAATACCTTTATCGTATTGGCAACAGTTGCATCTTTAGGATAGCCCATGTCTGCTAATTGCTGGGCAGTGACAGAATAAAGACCTTCTTCACTAATCTTCACTCGTAACCAAGTGCCCGAAGTCAAATCATCCTCAGTCTTTTTGGCTGATAGGAGATTGTCTCCTCCTCCAACTGACCATGTGCGTGCCATATTTTTGTTCAAAATAAAAGGCAGAACACTAATATTTTTATTGCTTTTAGTAGTAGTAGCCGATGATGTGAAGCTTATCTGTACTCTGATTTCATCAGGATACACAATCTTCCCATTTTCAATCGAATAATTAGGAATGATAATATTTGCCAAGTGATTGGAAGTTGCAATGCCATAATATCTAACTGAAACATTTTCTTTGACATTAGCAGAATAGCCCTCGCCGGCATGGAATCGCTCATAAGCAACTTCTTCTAACTCATCTAAATCTGGTTGAGGAAAGATGTCACCGGCAATATAATTTTTACCGGAATAAGAAACATTCTGTAAAGCAAAACCATTGGCAGATGGAACCGCAATAGATAGATAATTCTTTCCAACGGCAACGTCTCCCGGCTGATTGTAATCAAAGTCCTGATTCTCGAAATCAGGTCGCACATAAACCCTACCATCATCTCCTTTTACAGAAGAAATACCGGTCAAATGAGGCTTATATATAAATTCTAACTCAGAGGAGTTAGATTTAATAATTTCAACATTGCTTGCCTTTACAGCTAAAGAGCATATAAAAAAGGCAAAAATTGATAATAAGAATTTGTATTTCATAAATTTGGTTCTCCTAAACAATAGTATATTTATATAAACATATAAATATATAAAAGGTTACAATCTCTGTGAATATCTACGTAGATGACTACAAAATCTTATACAAAGATAGTATAATATTAGTTCACTATAAATTTATGGAAATTAAGAAAAAGGTATGGTATGGTGGATGTTCGGCTCTTGTTGTGTCTTTATGGGAATATATGAAGCTTAGCTAAGTGTTACTTTAAATTTATAAAACAAAAAACACTTAGCTAAGTGCTATCTTAGTATATCAGTTTTTTGACTATAGAACCATTTTTGCCGGATAAGCGTAAGAAAAACACGCTTCTATAATAACTGTCTTTTTGTACTTGAAAGTTGAACTTATCAGATATAGTAAAGCTTTGTAAAACTTTTCCTCTTATGCTGACTAATTCAGCTTTATCGTAGATTTTATTATTTTCAATTTCATAGCAGTTGGATAGCTCCAGTACCTTCACATCTTTAGTAAAATTTTGCTCTTCTACTGATATACTTTTATCTTCAAATTGATACAATAATGCTAATGATTTACGAGTTCCTGCTAAATAGTATTTGTTCGGCTCGTATTCTACTATATCTGTCAAAGTTTCTTGTATGGGAATTCCCTCTTTCTTTTGCCATAAGACATTTCCATCTTCATCTAATTTAGCTATATAATTATCTCCAGCTTCGTCACTGGTAGAGTCCCAATCAACAGCCTGTCCGATAATAATCAAATTTCCATTTACATTCTGCATAATTTTGATGGGAATTACTCCATAGGCTGCAGTCTCTAATTTTGATTGTCTTAGTATATTACTTTCACTATCTAACCAATATAGATAGCCAACTCTGCCTTGATAACCGGCTATGATTATTTGCCCATTTGTAAGGATTATTAAATCACTAATTATAAATGAAGCATTGTTCGGAAAGAAGGTCTTTTTCCAGACTTTTTCATCCTTACTGTTTATCTTTATGATATATCCTGCTGTTTGGTCAGAGACTCCATAACTCATGTGGAGATCCCCAAAACAATAAACAGAGCTATCTTTACTGATTCTAAAGTCTTTCAATAGATATCGGTCGCAACTATCTTGACTATATACTATAGACGAATCTATAAGTTTACTTTGCAAGAAGTTCCCTTCTGAATCATAATGCATACTATAAGAAAGAGCTTGTTGCCAATTTTGTCTTGGAGTGTAATAGGCTGAAATTTGGTTATTGTGATATCTTACCGGTAATTTCGCCCAAGTAGCAAATTTTAATCCGCTAGTATCAAACTGACTATATATTTCAACTCCTTCGCTATTGAATCTTTTTACAGATAGAACTTGGTTATTATATGAGAAATCCGATCTAAACAGAGCAAGTTCAGACAAGATTTCAATATTAGAATTATCCAGGATTTTCAAACTCCAAGGAATAATAGTACTATCGCCTTGTTCAATACCTTGCTCCCAATTAACACTTTGATATTCTAAATCAACTTTAGCCAAGATACCTTTTTTAAAATACTCATCATCAACCGAATAGCTCCCGAAAAGATAAGCATTATTACCGTCATATCTGATATTAGCATCAACAAACCAACTAGCAGGTGACATTATATCTGTGATTTTTACTAATTCTTCAGAATTACTTTGGCTATGTAATACTAAAAGCAAATAACAAAGAAAAAGAATTATACGCATGTCAATACCTCAAAAAAAATTAGATAAGAAAGTTTGCTTGTTTCACTAAACTTCTTGTTTAAGAATATGTACACGTAAAAATTATAATAGTTACATATTTAGACATCAGAGTAAGCAAATCGTTCTTTATGGTATAATAAAAAATCAAAAGTATGAGATATTATGGTGATCTGACCAATTATATACTATGGAAAAGTGTTAGTATTATGTTTGGGATGAATGTTATGATAAGCTGTAAGTAATGACAAGGCAAAAAAAATGCCCTACCAACGGGGGGAATGTCGGCAAGGCATGCAGCATAAAGAGGAAGAAACGACTTACGTCGTTGAGCGAGAAACGAGACTCGAACTCGCGACCCCAACCTTGGCAAGGTTGTGCTCTACCAACTGAGCTATTCTCGCATTTCTTTCTTCATGAAAGAATCAAAACTAAACTACAAAAAACTTTTAAACATTGCAAGTATTTTTTTTACCTGAATATTTTTTTGAGCGAGAAACGAGACTCGAACTCGCGACCCCAACCTTGGCAAGGTTGTGCTCTACCAACTGAGCTATTCTCGCATTTAGTATTGCCCCTCAAAGGAACAGTTCAAAAATAAGTTTTTTTCTTGATTTATGCAAGTAAAAATCATATCTTTTTGAAGAACTCTAAAATAATATTATTTCAAATTGCCCTTTGCAAGCGTCTTTAGCGACTTTAAAATGGCAATCCCCTCTCGAAAGCAGATACAAATATAAGAAGATTTATACTTAAAATGCAAACTAAATTTTAAATAAAAATGCCGCATCCTAAAATGCGGCATCATAAATACTTTATATATTTAACATTTGCAGAATATTAAATATTAACGGCTTCGCCGTATGCCTGAGCTGAGGCTTCCATTATTGCTTCACTTAGAGTAGGGTGAGCATGGATAGTCTGGAAAATTGTTTCTGCTGTTGCATCTAAGCTTCGAGCTAAACCAATTTCACCAATCATTTCAGTTACATCTGGACCAATCATATGCGCACCTAAAACTTCACCGTATTTTGCGTCAAAGACCATTTTTACAAATCCTTTAGCTTCGCCAATTGCGTAAGCTTTACCGCTTGCAGTGAATGGGAATTTACCAACTTTCACTTCATAACCTTTCTCTTTTGCCTGCTCTTCTGTCAAACCCACGGAAGCTACCTGAGGGTTGCAGTAAGTACAGCCTGGGATATTACCATAATCTATGCCGTTTTCTCTTTCGCCTGCAATTATTTCAGCAGTAGCAGTGCCTTCTGCAGAGGCTTTGTGAGCCAGCCAAGGAGGTCCGGCTACATCACCGATAGCGTAGATACCATCAATATTAGTTTGCATTTTTTCGTTGATTTTGATAAATCCTCTATCTAATTCGATGCCTGCTTCTTCCAGGCCAATATTTTCAATGTTAGCTTGGATACCGATAGCATTTAGTGCTAACTCCGCAGTTAGCGTTTCTTTTTCGCCTTTTTTATTTTCTACTATTATTTCTACACCATCAGCGGTTGGTTTTGCAGAAAGAACGCGAGTAGAAGTTTTAAGTTTTATTTTAGACTTCCTATAATGTCTTTCTAATTCTTTAGAAACATCTTTATCTTCTACAGGGAGCAATCTGTCCTGCATTTCTAAAATAGTAACATCAGCACCAAAAGCATTAAAGAAGTAAGCAAACTCAACACCAATAGCACCTGCACCCATGATAATCATAGATTTTGGAGCTTTCGGTTGGATGAGCGCTTCCTTTGAAGTAATGATTTTTTTACGATCAACTTCAATCCCTTCGAACATACGTGGGCGAGCGCCGGTGGCAATAATGATATTTTTAGCTTCAATTACATCTGTAACTTCGCCATCTTTATTAGTTACTTCCAGCTTTTTACCCGCTTTTATAGAACCATGGCCTTGCACGTGTTCCACTTTATATTTTTTGAGCAAGAAACCAACACCTTTAGACATTTGACCGGCAACGTCTCTACTTCTTTTGATAACTTTAGAAAAATCAACTTCTACATTATCAATAGTAAAACCAAAGTCTTTAGAATGATCTAAAAAGTGCATATATTCTGCATTTTTGAGCAAAGCTTTTGTTGGAATACATCCCCAGTTAAGACATACACCACCAATATCTGCCTTTTCAACGCAAATAGTTTTTAATCCAAGTTGGGAAGCTCTAATAGCAGCTACATAACCGCCGGGGCCAGATCCCAATACAACAACGTCACAAGAGTGATTATTCATTTCGAAAATCCTTCTATTATTTATTTTAAGCTAAACAATTAATCGCACTCTAAACTACAATGCAAAAATAATATTTCTAACACGCAATACCTATCTTAATATTGAAAATCTAAAAAGTAAGTCAATTCCTGTAAAATAAAAATTACATATTTGCCTTTACATATAAGTAAATGACTAATCGTTTTAAGGATTTTAAATGAACCGACCTGCATTGATAATTATGTTAGTAGTTTTACTTTTTGCTTGCGATACTAAATCTAAAAAATATGACTATTCTAAAACAATATCAAAGATTGAGCAAAAAGCACAAAATATTAATAACGAGCTAAAGCAAATTCGATTGGAAGCTGATAAACTTGCTCAGGAAATAAGTCAATTATATATTAAACAAGACAGTATATTGCCTACTATAGATAAATCTAAATATACTCTGTCAGATAACGGTGTCTTTTATAAGCCAAAAGACGACGGTGGCTCCGCTATATATGTATCTGCTGCAAATCGAGATTTACAAATAGTCAAAAATGTGGCATACTTTAGTGAAGCCATAGATGGTGAGCTAATTAGAATTACAAATCAGTACGAAGCGGTAGCGCAGACGTACTACAACGATTGTAATAATTTGAACAGAATTTATCCATTTCTTGACGTACTTGCCCAATACGAACCTGCTATGGATATTAATAGCTTTAATTTTTACTACTTAGCTGACGAAAAACATAATCCGGAAAGAAAGTCCGTATGGGTACAAGAAGCGTATGTCGATCCTGCAGGTAGAGGCTGGATGGTTAGCGCTATAGCTCCGGTTTATCATAACGATAAATTAGTAGGGGTACCGGGAATAGATATTACTACAAACACTCTAACCGAAGAATACTTATCTGAGGATAAAAATATTGTTATTGTAGACAAGAATGGAGTTATCGTTACAGCTAAAGATTATTCCATAAATTTGCTTTCCCTGCCGCCCTTGAAAGACCACAGATACATCGAAACTATCAAAATGGATACTTATAGAAGGAATAACTATAATTTGCTAAAAAGCAAAGAAAAAAATGTTAGGGCTATGGCTAAAAAAATTATAGAGAAAGGAGAAGCTAAGGTGGAATTTATAACTAAGGATTCTAAATATATAGCTTTTGCTCAACCAATAAATGAATTATCATGGGTGCTAATAGATTTTGAGGAAGTCAAATAAATGTCAATAGGAAAAAAATATAACAAGAATTTCTATATACCTATAATTGGTCTTCTGATTATTCTGTTTTCCTATTTTGCAGTGCAAGATTATATTGAGCTGATAGAGACTGAAAGCAAAAAGCAATCTGATATTATTCTAAAGCAAACCAAACTTTGTGGTATAGCTATAGAGAGTAGTTATATAGAATTTGAAACAGAGCTCAAATTCTTAGTTAGTACTTTTGATATTGCCCAATATCTGGATAAAAGTATTGAAATAACTGATAATAAGTATTTGAATAGATTCTATGCTAAACACCAGAACATGATTACTCGAATAAGAATAACAAGTAACAGAAGTTATCGAGATTTGGTTCGCAAAGAAAATAACTACTTTAATCTGTCAGAAATTACAAACCATCCCAAAACTATTGAGCTTTCAAAAAACAAGAGTATTGACGTAGATAATGGTTTCATATATGTACTTCCAATTTATGATGGATATGCGAATGTAAAATATAATATAAGAGTAGAGCTCAATATTCCCAGATTTATTGATAGTCATTTCCAAAACTTTTATATAGGCAAAAACTCTTGGCACTGGATTATTGATAGAAAAGGTAGTTTAAATAGCGTTATTTCTTCTGAAAACAGGATGAATATAAATGATTTTATTGTAGAGCAACTGTCTGTTATTATCAATGAGCTATGGCTCGAGTACGAAGGCAATCTCAATCATAGTTTAAGTAGCGAAGGTGAATCTTATGATGTTTTATCCGCCTACTATCCGGTTAGATTATCAAATCAAAAATATGGAATAGTCTTTTCTATAGACAGAGGAACTCTTTTTAGTAGCATAGAGGACAATACTTTAAGTATTGTGCTTTTGTTTAGTGTCATATTAATACTTCTAATTGTGCTGTTTTCTGCTATGATATTGCAGAGAAAACGTGCAGAAATTAAAGTCAAAAAGATGAGCAACTCTCTTCAAAAAATTATTGAATTTATGCCAGTAGGTATGATTTTTAGTGATCAAAATAAAAAAGTTGTAGACTTAAACAATACTGCTATGGAATTGTTGGGAATTAAAGAAAAAAATGAAATAATTGATGCATATTGTTATAATCTAATCCCCGGCTGCAAAGAGCCAAACTGTATGGAAACAAAGATTTGTCCGGTATTGGATAATCACAATCAGATATTAAATATGAAAGCTAATCTTTACCCAAAAGATGGGGAGCCTATAACAATTCTTAAAACAGCTATTGAAATTGAATATATGGATAAGCAGTCTGTGTTAGAGACTTTTATTGATATTTCTGATTTGGAATCAGCTAGGGCTAAACTAAAAGAAAGCGAGCAAAGATTGGAACTCGCTTTACTAGGCGCTGATTTGGGGCTGTGGGATTGGGATCTGCGTGACAAATCATTTACTGCTAATCATAGATTTATGGAAATATTAAATCAAAATAGGCTGATTGAAGAGCCTTCTTTTTTGAAATGGATACATTCTATTCATCCTGATGATATAAAAAAATTCAAATCAAAACTTAGATTGCATTTTAGAAAGCTTTCTAATCAGTTTGAGGTAGAATACAGAACCATCAATAAAGCCAATCAATGGACATGGACTCTTGCAAAAGGGAAAGTAGTCAAGCGAAATTCAAAAGGTTTGCCTCAAAGAATTGTCGGAACTGTATTGGATATCACTGAACGTAAAAATGCAGAAGAAAGACTCAGGATGTCTCATGAGCGGTTCACTACCGTTTTGAATAGTATTGATTCTATTATTTATGTATCTGATATTGAAACTTACGAAGTGCTTTTTACTAATAAATATACGGAAGAATTGCTCGGTGATATAAAAGGTGGTATATGCTGGCAGGTGCTCCATAAAGACAAAAATTGCCCGTGCGAGTTTTGTACAAATTCTAAATTACTAAATCCTGACGGATCTCCGGGTGAAGTTATTACTTGGGAAATATATAATGAATTGATTGGAAGATGGTATGAAGTCCATGATAGAGCTATATACTGGATAGATAACCGTGTTGTGCGACTAGAGATAGCCACTGACATTACAGACAGAAAGAAATCTGAAAATCAGCTATTGCTTGCAAAACAGTTTGCAGAGGATGCAAATAAAGCAAAAAGCGAATTCTTAGCAAATATGAGTCATGAAATTAGAACTCCTATGAATGCTATACTTGGCTTTAGTGAGATTTTGCTGCATGACACTGAAGACAGAAAACATAAAGGCTACTTAGAAACTATTCTCAATTCGGGCAATACTCTCTTATCGCTTATAAATGATATTCTTGATTTATCTAAAATAGAGTCAGGTAAATTAGAGCTATCATTAGAGCCGGTCGATATAAAAATGGTGCTACATGAGATTCAACAAGTATTTTCCCAAAAGGTTAGCACTAAAGATATTGATTATATTAATCGGGTTGATGAGAAATTACCACAAAAACTGATTTTAGACGAAGTCAGAGTTCGTCAAATACTATTTAATTTAGTCGGGAATGCTCTTAAGTTTACTGACTCAGGACAAGTTATCGTGTCAGCAGATTTAGTATCAATTGATTCACATAATAGACTTATGCTTGTTTTGACTGTAGAAGATACGGGTATTGGGATTCCTGAAGACCAGATAGATATTATTTTTGAATCCTTTAGACAGCAAAGTGGGCAATCTACCAGAAAATATGGCGGTACCGGGCTTGGTCTTGCTATTACAGAAAAATTAGTTGATATCATGAACGGAAGAATTGAAGTTCAAAGTACGCCCGGAAAAGGAAGTTCATTTAAAATATATATACCTAATTTAGAAATTGTCGAGAGTAATTATGAATATATTGAAATAACTCCTAACATTTCTAATATGTATTTTGAAGGATTGAAAATATTGGTGGTGGATGATATAGAAGATAATAGAAGTTTAGTTCAGTCTTATCTGACTGATAGCAATGTAATAATCGACGAAGCAGTAGATGGTTATATCGCCGTGGATATGATTTCAAATAATGATTATGATTTGGTATTTATGGATATCAGAATGCCTGTTTTAGATGGGTATGCTGCTACTGAATCTATCAGGCAGACCTATCCGGATATTCGTACGAAAATAGTAGCACTTACTGCATCGTCTATGAAATCTGATCGTGATAAAATCGACATGCTGTTTGATGACTTTTTACAGAAGCCCGTTACTAAAAATGATTTATTAAAATCAATTGCTAAATTTTATAAAGCTTCTACTATAAATCAGGAGATTGATCCTTCGACAGATTTGTCAGGTAAAGAACAAGATAAAATATCTCCGGATATCAAAGCTAAATTACCTTATATAATAGATACTTTAGAAAACATATTCGCAAATCATTTCGAAGATGACAGTGCTTTTATGGAATTAAATAATGTTGAAAGCTTTACTGAAAAAATTCTAAATATCAGTTCGAAGTTCGAATTGCCAACATTGAATACGTACGCCCAAAAACTATCTAAGGTAGTAATCGATATAGACTTTGAGAAAATAGAATCGTTACTTTATAATTTTGGGAATATGATAGATAAACTAAAAAAACAATTAGGTTAAACATGACAAATAACCAACAGATATTTGCAAGATTTGAGCACAAAGAAAACTTGTCAATTTTAGTTGTAGACGATAATCCAAGCAATCTGAAGATGGTAGCCAGTATCTTAAAGCCCGAAGGATATAATATTGCTATGGCTAATTCTGGAGAGAAAGCTATTAAGTTTACAGAAGATAAACTGCCTGATTTGATACTATTAGATATTATGATGCCTAAAATGGATGGTTATGAAACTTGTAAAATACTTAAAGAAAATGAATTAACTGCCCATATTCCTATTATGTTCCTCACTGCCAGAAACGATACTGATGATATTATAAAAGCTTTTCAGTTAGGCGGGGTAGACTATATTACAAAGCCATTCAAGACTGAGGAGATTTTAGCCAGAATAAAAAACATACTCCTTCTGAAAATATCTCAAGATATAATTAATGAGCAAAACCAAATGCTGAAAGCTAGTCAGAAAAGTATCTATGATGATGCTGTGAAGATTTTAGAGCTCAATAACAAACTGACTGAGTCCGAAAGGGACTTGAAAGAGCTTAATAACACCAAAGATAAATTCTTCTCTATCATAGGACATGACTTGAAAAGCCAGTTTGCCGGTATATTAGGTCTTGCAGAGGTTCTTCACAGATATGGAACTAACATTAGTACTCAAGATAGGGATACTTATATTGGGCACATATTTGATGGCTTAACTCAGATGCGTAGTTTCCTGGAAAATATTCTGGAATGGGCACTCTCTCAAACCGGTCAAATAAATTTCTTGCCTAACTCTGTTCAACTTGAAAGAATATTCAAAGATATAATGCTTCAATATCATAACAATGCTTTCAAAAAAAATATCACAATTTGCAATGATGTTGATTCTGATATCAGAGTTTATGCTGATGAAAATATGCTGATGACTATTATTAGAAATCTTGTTTCTAATGCTATTAAATACACTAATGTCGGTGGGACTATTATATTATCTGCTGAAGAGGGAAGTCATTCTGTTGAAATATTTATTAAAGACGATGGAATTGGCATGACTCCTAAAATGAGTGATAAATTATTCAAAATCGGTAATACTAACCAATCATCTCCTGGTACTGAAAATGAGAAAGGAACAGGATTAGGGCTTCTGCTCTGTAAAGATTTTGCCCAGAGGCACGGAGGAGATATTTCAGTTATATCAGAAATAAATAAAGGCAGTACATTTATAGTTACTTTGCCTAAAAAATAATTAGTAATAAAAAAATTACTTTGGCACTCTGCGAGCATTTTGTTTGCTACAGACTGCCATTTTTTATATTTTTAGCTGAAACGAAATTTTAAATCTATTTTGGTGAATATTATGAAGAATATGCTGGCTGTACTTGGTACTTCACTGCTAATTTCAACTTCTGCCTTTGCGCAGGTGCATCACAAAGGTAAAATGATCGAATATAAAAATCCTTTCTGGGACGGCATTAAAGAAAGCGTTACTAAATATCAGAATCCCGAAGATGCTCCAAAAAAATCTTTTAAAGTTGATTTAGAAGCCTGGGACTTACCAAAGTCTGTTGACGAATTTAAATCTTCATGGCACAATGCTCCGCTATCTCAGGGATGGTCCGGCATGTGCTGGTGCTTCTCTACTACTTCGATGTTAGAGTCTGATATCCAACGCATCACGGGTACAAAAGTCAAAATATCTGAGCTGCATACTATCTACTACGAGTATTTGGAAAAAGTAACTGAATTTGTGCGTACTCGTGGCAAGTCTACTCTTGGAGAAGGCTCTCAAGGCAATGCCGTTTTAAGGGTGTGGGATAAATATGGATGCGTGCCTGCAGAAGCATTTACCGGACTTAAAGAGGGAGAAGAGTATTTCGGTCATAACTTAATGTTCGGTGAAATTGAAAAATTCATGCACTCTATGAAAAAAACAAATGCGTGGGATCCAGATTTTGCAGTGAAAACTGTAAAGGCAATTTTAGATCACTACATGGGTACACCTCCTAAAGAATTTACATATAAAGGCAAAAAATATACTCCAATTAGCTTCAGAGATGAAGTTGCTAAATTCAAAAAAGATGACTATGTAGATATCATGTCGCTTATGCAGCAAGGCTTTTGGCAAGATGCTGTTTACCCGGCTGCTGACAACTGGTGGAATGACACCGGCTATAAAAATGTACCAATGGATGACTTCATGACTGCTATAAAAGGTGCTATTAAAAATGGTTACACTATGATGATAGGCGGTGACGTTTCGTCTACAGGATATTACTCTTTTGCTGACGTGGCAGTGGTGCCGAGCTATGACATACCATCTGAATATATAGATGACAACGCACGCCAGCTTAGATGGTCTAACGGAACAACTACTGACGACCACGGAATCCATCTCTGCGGTTACACTGAAAAAGATGGTGTTACATGGTTCTTAATAAAAGACTCAGGCAGTGGCTCCAGAAATGGCAATAACAAAGGCTATTACTTCTATCATGAGGACTATGTCAAACTAAAAATGATGAATTTCTTAGTCCACAAAGACGCAGTCAAAGAGTTATTGACTAAATTCGCAAATAATAAAAAATAGATGAAAATCTCCTTTGATATTTAATAAATAAAATGTATTATGCAAACAGTTGCTTAATAATGCAGATTAAATTCGGAGGATTTATGGAAGTATTAATACTTGTTCTGATGTTAGTTCTAATCGCTTTTGTAGCTAGCAAATTCCTCAAAAGCGTAAAACAACAAGCACATGAAGGTAAGAAAAAAAATAAAACCGGTTTCAAAACAACTGCCGGTAAAAGAAGAAAATGATACTTAGTAGCCGTACCACTACGGTCGTCGGTGTAATACAGCCTCGGGGTTCTGTCCCCGGTCGATAGCAACCCCGGGGTTAACCCCGGGGCTATTTTACTATAATTCCGGATTTCTGCAACCCGCAACCCAGGGGGCTATTATACCCTACCAACTATTTTCGTTCCGCAACCCTGGGGTTAACCCCAGGGTCTATTTCACACCCCTTTCTCTACTATCTCAATCTCTTCCGGCGTAAGCTCATAGAGAAATAATTACTCTTCGATATATTGTCCATCAATATATTTCAACTTAGGCTTTTGGAGAGGTATTTTATAGTTTATTCCCAGATTTAAAGAAAACTGATAATCTCTGTCTGAGCTATTTGATGCAAGGTGTATGGCAGAATAAATCATTTGCATTTCAACAGCAAAATTGTCAAAAAAGCAGTACTGCATTCCTACTATAGGACCCAATGATCCTATTCTATATCTTTTTGTGGATGAACTATAAGATGTATAATTTTGATAGTAATATCGGTATTTAGTGAGATTATATGTTAGGCCAAATGATACAACAAGATCTTTATATGCTATATTTTCTGATATTGTGAGTTGAAAGTCGGTCAGCTGTTTTTCATAAGTAAAAGACTTTCCAAATATCATTGTATTCTCTGTCATGCCGGATACACCAAAACCAAATTTCAAAAATCTACCATCACTGTGTCCCAAGTAATAAGCTGCATTAAAGCCTAAGAATCCTGCTAAGCTTTCTCCAGTACTAATTTCATCGCTATAGTTATAATAATTAAATGGCATCAGTGCTATAGTAAAAAATTGATGACCGGGTTTTACTAACTTCTCAAAATTTTCAATTTTTTTTATCTCCCGAGGTGTAAAGTGAGATTCTGAAGCGTTGTTTTGTGAGTAAACTAGTGTAGGTAATAAAACTAAAAGGAAGATGTAAATCTTTCGCATATTTACCTCAAATTTATATATGTAAACTTCTTTATTCTATAGACAGCAATTAGTGAATATAAATGATACGTGACAATTAAAAAATAAGTTGCAAAAAAAGCGACTTACCTTTTAAAGATAAGTCGCTTTTATCGAATTTATTGGTCGGATAATAGGAATTATCCTAACCGAAGGTTTTACTTACCTGACAATGTCATACCTTCAACCAAAATAGTTGGTGCTGTAGTGGAGCGTTTAGTATCCAGATCATTACCAATCATTTTGATATTTTTAAGTATGCTGCCCATGTTACCGGAGAAAGTGATTTCTTTCACAGGGTAAGTAAGCTTGCCGTTTTCTATCCAGATGCCGTAGCAACCTTTTGAGATGTCACCACTTGTAGGCACAGTACCCTGACCGATTGTTTTAGTAAGGTAAAGCCCTTTATCAACAGATTTGATTATATCTTCAGGAGAGTGTTTGCCCGGAGCAAGCACGAAGTTAGTTGTTCCCGAAGCGTGACCTGTGGATTTAAGTCCAAGCTTTCTGGCTGAGTAAGTCGAAAGTAAAAAGCTTTGCAATTTGCCGTCTTTAATAATATCTACATGACGCGACGGCACACCTTCGCCATCGTAAGGCTGAGAGCCCGGACGACCGGCAAGAGTACCATCATCAAATATATGCAAGTCTTTTGTAGCTATTTCTTTACCAAGCATATCTGCAAGGAAAGTTGTTTTCATATAAGCAGCGCTGCCACTCAAGCATTGAGCCAAAAAGCCCAATATAGAAGAAGCCATGCGGTTATCAAATACTATAGGTACTTTTTGAGTTTCGATTTTTTTAGCGCCAAGTAGCATTGTAGTTTTATCTATAGCAATTTTTGCTATTTCCTCTAAAGAAATCAGTTCTTTAGGGCTGCGAGCACTGTCCCACCAGCCATCTTCGTTGATGTTACCATCTTCGCCTGCCTGACCGTAAACGCTGTAATAAATACTGGACTGCTTGTAAGATTCGCTAAAACCATTGGAATTAGCAAGGAAGCTTTCGCCGATATAATTGCCTGCACTGGCTCCGCCGGAGCGAGTCATGCGTTTGTCAGCCATAGTCATTTTTTCAAGTTTTTGAGCATTGCTGATCATCTCTTCAGGCTTAACTTTAGCAACCGAAGCGTCATATAGTCTAAGGCTTTCAGGAGAAACTCTCAAAGCTTCCTTTTCCGGAAGTGCAGAAAATTCGTCAGCACTGCCGTAAGTTGCTCTTTCAATAGCATTTTTAGCCATAGTCTGTAAAGTTTCCATGTTCATATCCGAAGAAGAAGCAGTAGCAACTTTATTATCTTTAATAACTTTTAAAGATAGCCCTGCAGAGCCTGCATTGCTAAGATTTTCGATATTGCCTTCTCTTATTTCAGCAGAGAAACGAGTGCCGGTACCGATAGAAACCTGAGCTTGGTCTGCACCGCTTTTGCGAGCAAACTGTACTAAGTTTTCAGCTATTTGTTTGTAGTTCGCTTGTGCCATTATGCTATACCTCCGACAGTCATTTCACTAATTCTTAAAGAAGGAGTGCCACAAGTAACAGGAACACTCTGGCCATCTTTTCCACACGTACCCAAGAAAAATCCCATATCACTTCCGATCATATCAATATTATTTAAAATTTCAATATTAGAACCGATAAGAGTAGCATTTTTCAATGGATGAGTAAGCTTGCCATCTTCTATCATATAACCTAAGTTCACAGAGAAAGTGAACTGACCTGTACCGTTAACCATACCGCCTTGGTAAGTTACTGCATAGAAACCTTTCTTCACAGAAGAAATGATTTCTTCAGGGTCTTTATCACCACTAGCCAAAATAGTATTATTCATACGAGGGATAGGCTGGTGTCTGTAAGACTGTCTTCTGGCGTGACCGTTGCGTTTCATTTTTAATTGCTGAGCAGAAATTCTATCATGCATAAATCCAACTAATTTTCCATTTTCAATAAGCATCGCGTTTTCGGAATTCATACCTTCATCGTCAATGTTTAGAGAGCCTCTATAGTCAGATATAGTACCATCATCATATATGGTAACCTGAGGGTTTGCCACCATCTGGTTGTATTTATCCCACATAATGGAAGTTTTTTTCCAATTAGCATCACCTTCTAACGGGTGACCAACTGCTTCATGAATCATAACGCCTGATTGGTCTTTGCTTAGCACTACCTGCATCTGACCTGCAGGAGCGTCTTTAGCTTTTAGAAGTTCTAATGCTTCTTTAGCAGCATTTTCACCAATTTTTTCAGGAGTAGAAACTTTAGCATAGAAATCCATACCTACACGTCCACCGTCATTTCCACGTCCGGTGTTACGAATGCCTTTGTCTTCGGCAGTAGCAGAAACTACAAGCCTAACCTGAGGGCGAGTATCAGAAATTACAAGACCATCACTATTAGCAATAGTAATGTATTGCATTTCATCGGCAAGAGATGCAGAAACTTTCTTGATTTTGCTGTCATGTTTGATAGCAGAGTTATAAGCTCTTGTAACCAAGTCGATTTTTGTTTTAATAGTTTGATCTACGAAAGAGTGTTTCAAGTCATAAACCTGAGTAGCCGGGTTTTTGACCATCAAAGGAGCTACAGTATGTTTTGAGTTGCTGTTTGCAATAGCAGCAGCAGTAAGCATAGCTTCTTTGATTTTTGGAAATGTAAGTTCGTTAGTATAGCCATAACCGGTTTGAGCACCGTTTAGCACACGAACGCCAACACCAAGCGAAATGCTTTCGCTTGAGTTTTTAATAATATCTTCGGACATCACAACAGAATTTGAGATATTATACTCAAAATACAACTCAGAGAAGTCGCCACCTTTAGAAAGGCCAAGGCTCAAAAGCTGCTTGAGCTGTTCGTTAGAAATGCCAAATTTTTCGGGAATCATCATATTTGAATTCTCCGGCATAAGAGCAGATGCAATTTTGTGATTAATGAGTCCGGTAGCCATCAAAGCACCGGCCCCAGCACCGCATTTTTTAAGGAAATCCCTACGGTTGAGTTCACTCATTATAAACTCCAGAATATATAAAACTATAGTATTGCTTTCCCCGGAATACTATTATATAAATAGTACGTAAGCTTAGCTTAGAAGTTAGAGAAAAAAGGTAAGAATTACAATGCAAAAAAACATTTTAAAGATAGTATTATTCTTGTAATAAAATGCTTTTACTATACATTTATTTATTATATATTCCGTATATATGCAAGTAACATTCTTCGTATTACTATGGGTAACATATGAATAAAATACAGTTTTGCTGTGCTTTAGCTATTTTCCTATTTGGAGGGCTAACTTATCAGACATTCTCGCAAAATGTAGGGATTAATGAAGACGGAGGTGCTCCTCATGCTAGCGCAATGCTTGATGTGGAGTCCAGTACGAAAGGTATCTTGATACCTCGAATAGATTATAATAATAAGCCTGCAAATCCTGCAACCGGCTTATTAATATATATCACTGCTAACGGCCCATTAGGTAATAATACATTTTACTATTATAATGGCACTGACTGGCTTGTATTTGATCAGTGGGCTGTTTCCGATTCGAACATATATTACGATTCAGGTAGTGTTACAGTTGGAAATGCAGATGCAGTAGATTCTACAGTTGCCAAAATGAAAGTGCACGGTGGTATTGCGTTTTCGGGGCTAAATCAATCTACAACTAAAGGGATGCTTTTCTATAATCCTGCCGCAGGCTTAAGTGGGAATGGAGCATTTCAATACATAGATCAATCGAATCAAGTACAAACTATTGGGACGGGGACCATCGAAACAAATGGCGCTCCTAGTGCAGAAACAGATGATTATTATAGAAATGATGATTTAATAGTCTATGGGAGTATGGCAATTGGGAATAATGCCGAGTATGATTATAATTTCCAGTTTAATACATTAGTGCTTCAAGATGAAATTATAAGAATGCTATTTGATGATACAAGTAATTCGGGCAGTTTCCCCAATAATGACTGGATGCTGGAAATAAACTCAGCAACTCCCGGTGGTAAAAATTATTTTGCAATCAAAGACGTAACTGCAAATAAATATCCATTTATGATTGAAGCTCCGGGTGTGGATAATGCTTTTTATGTTAAAAGCGATAACATCGGGTTGGGTACTGATAACCCAAATAAACAACTTCATTTAGTAAATGGAACTAACCCGACAATCAGATTTGAACAGGATGGCTCGCAAGCTAATACTCCTCAGACTTGGGATGTTCAGGGCAATGACACTAAACTTTCATTTGTAGACGTAACTAATTCTAATAGTGAAGCACTTGTGATAGAGCAAGGAGCTCCTACTGCTTCTTTGCATGTTGACGCAAATGGCAATACAGGATTTGGTACTGCCACTCCAGCAAGAAGTGTGCATGTTTCAACTGCGATGAAGTTGGAACCTCAAAACTCTGCACCATCTAATCCAAGTAAAGGCGATTTGTACTTCGATAATAATGATAACAAGCTCAAATGTTATGATGGTACACAATGGCAAAACTGCTGGTAAGGAGGCAAATTATGAAATTAATTATGACATTATTTGCCTTTTGTGCTCTAAGTTTATCACTTCAAGCACAGGGTTTATATAATAATGGAGCAAAAATAGTTACTCAAGCGGGTTCTCATGTATATATCACCGGGAACTATCGTGCTGAAACTACAGGTTCTGTTGATGCTGAGATTGAAATAGCCGATGATTTCTATTTAGGTGGAAATTTTATTAATAATGTTTCTGCAGGAATAGGATTTACAAGTTTAAATTCAACTTGGGTATTTAATGTAATTGGAGATTCTCCTCAGCTATGGCTGGGATTAAATTCAAATGCTGTTACAATACCTAACCTTACCTTTGCTTCAGGATCTTATTTTGATTTTTCAGATAAAGCTATTACTATATCCGGAGATGTTGCTTTGAACGGAGATACATTCCAGGCGAAGATAGGAAATGAGGATTTTTATATAGTTGGAGCTATTTCAGGGAGTGGTTTGTTTGATGCTACTGCTGATGGGCATCTGGTTCTTACACCTGTGCAGAATGTTCCTTTGCTTTATCCTGTTGGTGATGGTACAAATAACGAATCCGTTACTATTACGTGTCTTAACTTGCCATCTCAAAATATCAGTGTGAAAATAAATGACTCTAACGAAGCTTCATCATATTTGATATGGGATATCGACGGAGAGTCAAATTTGAATGCAACTGCACTTTTTAGAGTTGATAAACTTGCTCTAGGGAATTTAGATCCAATGCTTAATAGTAGCATGAGATATTTCGATGGTTCAAGATATATTCCTTTTTCAAATGCTAATGTTACTATTTCAGATTTGGATACTTATTATAATATTACAATTACTTCGATAAACCAATTTTAGAGATAAAAATGAAATATATAATTACATTTATAATTGGATTAGCACTAACTATCGGAGCAATTGCCCAAATAGGTGTCTTTAATTCAATTATTACTACTAATGAGATAGAAAATGTGCAAACGACATCCTTTCAATGTGGAGGGACTATTGCTTTATTGGCAACAGATCCGGATGTTACCGAATGGGGTATATGCTGGAATTCTACAGGCACACCTACAACTGCCGACCAGACTTCTTCTGCAACCGGCACTATGCGAAATGGTTCTTTTACATTAACTGCATCAGGTATGCCTGTTTATGGCAATCCTTTTCATGTCAGAGCTTATGCTGTTAACTCTGATGGCACTTTCTACGGAGAAGAAGTATACTTTAGCGTAGTACCTACTTTACCGGAATGGGGCTTGATAGCTTTGGCGTCATCATTCTTAATAGGTGGCGGATGGTTCTTGTACAGGAGGGGCTTCTGATGAAAAAAATTATTTATTTAGTTTTACTTTTTGTAGGTATAAATCTTTCTGCTCAAAGCGTTAGTATCTCGGAAGATGGTGCTGCACCTCATGCAAGTGCTTTGTTGGATATACAATCCTTAGATAAAGGAGTATTATTTCCAAGATTAGATTACTACAAAATAGCAAACGCAACGAATGGACTTTTTGCATATATAGAAGAACATGGATTTAACGGGAATGGTACTTTTTACGGATACTTTGGCAATGCCTGGCACTCCGTAAATAAATGGGGGCAGTTCGGTAGTAATATTTATTATAACAACGGATATGTAGCGGTAGGCATTACTCCTACTAATTATGTTCCTCTAAAAGTTGATGGTGGTATTTTATTTGCTGACGGAGCAACCTCAACCACTCCCGGGCTTTTGTTTTATGATGATATTACAAACACAATGTGTTTTTATGATAATAATGGTGTGAAGCAGGAGCTTGGCGTAAATGATGTTACGACTACTTATCCTGCTCCAATTTTGGAAAGTACTGGTTCAATTCTCGTTGGTCTTCAACGACAAATTACGCCTATATATGAACAGCCTGTAGTTTATCCTCCTGTTATTCTTGATTATGATACTACTTATGTTGACTTTTATGATTCACGAGATACTTTAGGACAGGATTTTATATTAAAAGGTAAAGCCGGAATTGGGGTGGATTGTAACAATGGTGAAAATTTTGGACAAGAGCTTATCAAACTTAAAGAAAACAATCTTAGATTATGCTTTGATGATAATAGTGATGATGCTACAAATAATAATTGGATTATAGAAGCTAATCAATCTTCTAATGGTGGTAAAAACTATTTAGCTTTTGGAGACTTTACCGATTCAACTTATAATTTTGTTATAGAAAGGCAAAATCGCAATTATGCTGCATATCTAAAAGGTGCGAATTTAGGAATTGGTACTCAATTTCCTCAAAAACAAATGCACCTAACTTATCCGTCTGCTGTTACGCTGCGTTTGGAGCAGGACGAAACAGATGCAAATACGGCTCAAACTTGGGACATAAGCTTTGATGAAACCGGAATTGCATTGTATGATGTGAGTAATTCAGACGCTAATCCGGTGTTTATAGCAAATGGTGTTGCTAATGCTGTCTATATCAATGCAGCTGGTAACGTTGGTATCGGAACAAATACTCCTACTCGTGCCTTACATGTGAATGGTGCAATAAGGTTAGAGCCTCAAGATTCTACCCCTGCTAATCCGAGCAAAGGAGACGTTTACTTTGATGACAACGATGACACAATGAAATGCTACGACGGCACTCAATGGCAAAATCTCTGGTAATATAAATTAAGGAGTTTGGAAACAGACTCCTTTTTTTTGCTTAATTTGTAACCTTTACATACATTTGTGTGTCTATAAAGCACTATGAAAAAAATTCTGTCATATATGATGATAAATGTAATCTTGCTGGGGTCAATAGCATCTCCGGCAATTTTTTCGTATATGCAGAAAAAAATTAAAAAAGAAGTAAAAAAATCTATTTTGGCTGGTATTCCGGAAGAAGATTTAAGTATTATTAGACTGTCTGATATACAAATGCAAGATGCTGCAATATTTAGCTATGTAGAAGCTCATGAATTTTTGTACTACGGCAAAATGTACGACATAGTTCGCTCTACAAAAGTTGGGGATACTACAATCTTCCATTGCATATATGATGACAAAGAAACAAAGTTAGTTGAAAGATTTGCCGACCTTGCTAAAGGTGTTAAAGATAAATATGGTCGCTTACTTAACAATATAATGGATAACTTGCTTAAAGTAAAAGTAATCTACAAAGCTTTTACTTTATACTACGAATTCCTAACTGACAAGCATTTAACATTTAGATTATATACCCCTTTAAATACATATCTCGATGTTCCCGTTCCGCCACCTAAGTTTTTTTAATTACATATTTAATTTTCATAATAGATTATAGCTGTACTAAGTACAAAAGACTGAAGAGTTGTCTTATAAGGTAACCCTTGATTTGTGCTGAATGCGTTTGCAGCTGCAGAGTAAGTCCAGAAATATACTCTGCAGAGTTGTAAGGCTATAATTGTTAAGAATAAATAGAGCATAGAACCATAAAGTATGCTCTATTGGTGTGTGTAGATTTTTACAAACAGCTTAAAAAAAACAACTTAGGTAATAAAAATGAAGAAATTACTCTGTATTGCAGCGCTTGCTGTGATATCACTTACTAGTGTAAAAGCATCTGAAAGCGAAGCTGATACCATAAAGACTTTCAGATTAGGTAAAATAACAGTTACTGATACCAAACTAAAAACAAAGAACATTAGAGAATCAAAATTCTCTGAAGTCAAATATTATGAATTGCAAAGGGCAGATGCCCCTTCTCTTTCTGATATCAAAGCGTTTATACCTACGGCTAACACTCGCACAACCTCAATGGGGGAAACTCAGCTTTACGTGCGTGGTGCGGGAGATCGTCAGCTGGGACTTTATTTAGATGGTGCACTGCTCAATGTGCCTTGGGACAATAGATTTGACCTTAATTTCTTACCGGGTGACATCATTGGCGAGTTATCGGTTAATAAAAATGCCTCTTCTTCACTTTACGGAATTAACGTGCTAGGTGGTGCAATTGATATTACAACCGCAGAAAGAAAAGAAAATGGTTTTGGTGGCTCATTAAAATTAGTTGGGGGAGAGGCTGGAGCTTTCTCTGTTTCAGCAATGCAGGATGGAAAAATCGGTAATTTGAATTATATCGTTAATTTTTCAAGAACCGGACAAGACGGTTTTATGATGGCGGACAATGACGAAGATTTGCTAAATCAAAATCCTAATGATGATTTACGTACAAACTCTTATATGTTTAGGAATAACTTTTTTGCTCGCGCCGAATATACCATTTCAGATATGACAAATCTTGGTCTTACTTTCATAAATACTTCAGCTGAGTTTGGTAATACCCCTGCTACAAATGAAGAAGTAAAACAAAGATTCTGGAAGTACCCGGAAAGAAAAAGAAGTATGATTATTCTTAATGGAGAGCAGTTCTTTGACAAATCAAAAGACTGGTCTTTGAAACTTACTGCATGGGGTGACTTCTTCAAGCAAAAATTAGATGAATATGAAGATGCTACTTACTCTGCTTTGGACCAAAGCGTAAAAGATGAAGATGCTACTTTTGGTAGTCGCATTACTTTAAACTATAATGTAACAGATAATTCTTCAATCTCTTATGTTTTTAATAGTATAAACTCAGACCATGATAAAACTACAAATCAGGAAGATGCCCTTAAATTTACTCAAAATAGCATAAGCACAGGTTTGCAGTTTGCCTCCAAAATTGGAAGCCTTGAGTATGCGGTAGGTGGAACTTATGATTACTTCAAAACACCTAAAACAGGTGAATATACAGAAGCAGAAGGCAAAACTTTTGATGATTTTGGAGTATTTGTTACTTTAGATTACTCTATAAATGAGAACCTGACTGCTTTTGCTAATTCGGGAAGGAAGTCTCGCTTTCCTACTATGCGAGAATCTTATGATGAAGCTTTGAATAAGTTTATATATAATCCTGATTTACAACCGGAAACAGGTATTCTGTCAGAAGTTGGTTTAGCTTATATCTCAGGTAAGTTTTCAGCCCAGGCATCATTCTTTGCAAATTTGTATGATGATATGATTGAAAAAGTAAAAGTAGCAGGAGATGAACAGCAGAGAAAAATGCGAGCTAATTTATCTGAAGCTACTATAACAGGTGTAGATTTATCTGTTGCTGCTAATGTTAGTAAATTTCGACTTGGTGGCTATATTACATATATGAGTGGAGAAGGCAAATTAGAGGGTGAGGATGTTAAGCTAAATAACAAACCTGAAATACTATCCGGTATGCACTTAAGCTACAATACTTCTTTTGGCTTGTTGCCACAAATTGAATTAGATTATCGCGGTAAGCAATACGAAGACAATATAGAAATAGACGGTGCTGCATATATCAATTTTAGATTGGGCTATACATTTACTCAGTCAAGCGTGTTACTTCCTGAGGTATTTATTCGAGTAAATAATGTATTTGATACATTTAGATATTCTCAACTTGGCATGCCTGAGGCGGGAAGAAGCATTAGTGGCGGTGTTTCGCTTAGGATGTAATTTTCCCAAATGACTTTAGGAAATCAATATAAAAAAACCTGCTTTGGCATTTACCCAAGCAGGTTTTTTGTATGAGTGCGGAAGGGGGGACTTGAACCCCCATGCCCGTAGGGCACTACCCCCTCAAGATAGCGTGTCTACCATTTCACCACTTCCGCTTGATAAGGGAATACAAAAATATATCTTTTCGTGATATTGTGCAAGTATATTTTGTGCTCTAAAATTATAATGTAATTTATTATGCATTTTACGAAAAAAGATTTGCTATATATTCCGAATATTCTTAAGTTTGTATCTCACTAAGCGAGACAGGGCACTAGAGGCTCTGCTTAGTTAAGTGGTGACGTGGCCGAGTGGCTAGGCAGCGGTCTGCAAAACCGCGTACGGAGGTTCGACTCCTCTCGTCACCTCTTTTTTTGTATCTACTCACGAATATCAGGTATATAATATGGGAACTACTTCTGATCTTAGGGCTGGTGCCATTTTGAAATTCAATGGCCAAAACTGCCAAGTGATGGAGTTCGAGCATAGAACACCGGGCAAAGGTCAAGCTTGCTACCAAGTTAAAATGCGTAACTTGAATACAGGTAAAATCAATGAGAATAGGTACCGCTCCGGCGAGTCTATCGAATTTGTACGTGTAGAGCGTCACTCATTCCAGTACCTATATAATGATGGGGAAGCGTATTATTTCATGAATAAAGAAACTTATGACCAAATCCCTATGCAGGCTGATGTTGTTGGCGATATGGCTCGTTTCATGAAAGAAAATCAAGACGTGGACATGATGTTTGAAGGCGACACTGTGCTTAGCATGGAGCTACCTTCTCACGTTCACTTAGAAGTTACTTATGCTGAACCGGGTGTTAGAGGCGACACTGCCACTAACGTTACTAAACCTGCTACTTTAGAAACAGGCGCGGAAATTAACGTTCCGATATTTATCAACGAAGGCGATAAAATCGTTGTTGATACTCGCACAGGTTCTTACGTAGAGAGAGTAAAAGGCTAAGCCAAAAATATAATTGCTTGTTAAGCGTGTTTTTTGTATTATCGTACAACTAAAACACGCTTTTTTTTTATTTATAGGCGATTAAATATGGATATTAAAAATATCGAAAAACTTGTAAAAATCTTTGATGCAAGCTCTCTTACCGAACTTTCTATAGAGGAAGACGGTACTAATATATATCTTTCCAGGCACAAAGAGATAGTGACAGCTGCTCCTCAGCAGATAGCAATGCCGGCTACTCAAATGCCTGCTGAACATGCAACTCCTGTGCAAAATGCACCTGATTTTAATGCTGCTCCTGATACTCCTAAAGCAGTGGACGGACATCAAATCTGTTCTCCTATCGTAGGGACTTTTTTCTCAGCTCCATCTCCTGATTCAGAACCTTATGTAGCAGTTGGCGACAAAGTAAAAGTCGGTCAGGCTCTTTGCATAGTCGAAGCTATGAAAGTGATGAATGAGATAGAATCAGATAAAGCAGGTACTATTACTGAAATTTTGATTGAAAATGCTCAGGCAGTAGAGTACAGCCAACCATTATTTGTCATAAAACCGGAATAATCAATAATATGATAAAAAAAGTTTTAATCGCAAATCGTGGTGAAATTGCACTGAGAATTATTCGCGCGTGCAAAGAGTTGGGAATCGGCACTGTGGCGGTTTATTCCGAAATAGATAAAACTTCGCTTCATGTAAGATTTGCGGATGAAGCAGTCTGCATAGGGCCGGCGCTCGGTTCAAAAAGTTACTTAAATACAAAAGCCATTCTTTCCGCTGCGGAAATCACTAACGCAGATGCTATTCATCCCGGCTATGGTTTCCTTGCCGAAAATGATAAGTTTGTAGATATGTGTACTAAGCACGGATTTAAATTTATAGGCCCTTCTGCGGATGCTATTCGTAGAATGGGTAATAAATCAGTGGCAAAAGATACAATGAAGGCAGCAGGCGTGCCTGTTGTTCCCGGTAGCGATGGCATAGTAGCAGATGTAAAAGAAGCCAAATCAGTAGCAGATTCTATAGGATATCCTGTAATGCTTAAAGCAGTAGCAGGAGGAGGTGGCAAAGGTATGCGAGTAGTAAACAGTGCTGACCAGTTAGAAAATGCTTACCTTAATGCAAGCAATGAAGCTGCCACTTCTTTCGATAATCCTGACATATATATCGAAAAACTTGTGGAAGGCTCTCGCCATATAGAGATTCAAATAATTGCAGATAGCTTTGGTAATACTATTCATCTTAATGAGAGAGAATGCTCCACTCAGCGCCGTCACCAAAAGCTGATAGAAGAGGCTCCTTCGCCTATTATCACGCCGGAATTGCGTCGCCAAATGGGAGAAATCTCTGCTGCCGGTGCTAAGGCTGTTAATTACGAAGGCCCCGGCACTATAGAATATTTAGTAGATGCTGACCTCAATTTCTACTTTATGGAAATGAACACAAGGATACAAGTAGAGCATCCTGTTACTGAAGAGTCTATGGATATTGATTTAATCAAAGAACAAATTTTGATAGCTGGCGGAGAAAAGTTATCTTTGAGAAACACTGAACCTGCAAAACATTCTATAGAATGTAGAATTAATGCAGAAGATCCCGATAGAGACTTTATGCCAACTCCAGGCACTATCGAAAGTCTAAATTTTCCGGGTGGCAGAGGTGTTAGAGTAGATTCGCATATATATGCGGGGTACGTGGTACCGCCAAATTATGATTCGATGTTGGCAAAGCTTATTACTTTCGCTCCCACGAGGGAAGAAGCTATTAAAAAGATGAGCCGTGCTTTAGACGAATTTATAATAGAGGGCGTAAAAACTACTATACCTTTTCACAAGGCTATGATGAAAAATCCTGACTTTATTGCAGGTAACATAGATACAAAATATTTGGAAAGAAATGATTGGAAGTCTTTCTAATATATTTATTTAATCACCTTATTTCGGAGTATAAAAAATGAACTTTCCGGAAAACTTAAAGTATACTAAAGATCATGAATGGATCAAAGTAGAAGGTAATATCGGTACTATCGGCGTAACTGAGCACGCTGCAAGCGAACTTGGCGACGTTGTTTATGTTGATATTCCAGATGCAGAATTAGAATTTGCTGCTGAAGAAACTTTTGGTACTATCGAAGCTGTTAAAACTGTTGCTGATATGTTTGCTCCTGTAGCAGGCAAAATCACTGCTGTTAATGAAGCTTTAGAAGGCGCGCCTGAAACTGTAAATAGTGATCCTTATGGCGAAGGTTGGATTATCAAAATCGAAATCAAAGATTTAGCTGAATTAGATAATTTGCTGGATGTTGCGGCATACAAAGAATTAATCGGTTAATACCTTTTGTAAATGATATAAAAAAGCTCACTAATTTATTCGGATTAGTGAGCTTTTAAAATATATACCATCTGATTTATTTTGAATATTAAGGTGATAACCTATCTATTTGCCAAGTATTATCTCCTTGCAGTATAAACCTGAATCTATCATGAAGGCGGCTTTCTCTGCCTTGCCAAAATTCAAATTTTTCGGGTTTTAGGATATACCCACCCCAGAAAGGAGGTAGTGGCACATTTGTTTTATATTTTAAAGCGAGTTGTGCAACTTTCCGCATCAAAGTAAATCTACTTTTGAGCACTTGTGATTGGTCTGAGGCCCAAGCACCAACACGACTTGTGTAAGGTCTTGTCTGGAAATATAAATCAGAATCTTCGGCGGATATTTTTTCTACCGTGCCGTTAATTCTAATTTGTCTCTCGTACTTGTCCCAAAAGAAAAGCATAGATGCTTTGGGATTGTCTTGTAGTTCCTTTCCTTTTTGGCTTTCGTAATTGGTGAAGAATATAAATCCATCTTCAGTATACTGCTTGAGTAGTACAATTCGGCTATCAGGCATGCCCTTGCTATCAACCGTTGAGACCGCCACCGCGTTCGGATCTGCAAATTCTTCACTCTCTACTGCCTCGTCAAACCATATTTTAAACTGCTCTATAGGATCCTTTTTAATAGAATCTTCGTCTAACTTAAATTTGCCGTAATCATGTCTGATGTCAGATATTGACTTTTTCCATTTCATTTCTTACCTCGCTTATGTAATACAGATGCAAAATAGAACAAAATCAAAGCAGTTAAAATTATTTTTTTGAAACTGCCATCCTTCAAGTTAGATGTATCAATTATTTACTACATGTAAATCACCCAAGTTGATAGTGTCTTGCCAGTAATTCCTACCTACAAACATACCTATTCCATCACCTTGCACGTTCCAGTCTACATTTAACCCACCTATACTGAAGAAGTCAAAGTCATTGCCGTTATTGCTATTATCAAGAAAGTCATAGTATGCTATGTCAGTAATTTGCACTTTTAAATAATAGGTTTCGTCCCCAACATAGCCCCAAAAATCATCAATCTGCACAACTGATTTGCCTCGTGGAAGAGTAAAATATCTGTTAGAATAATAATAGTCATAATGAACTTGTCCTGTTTGATAAACGTAATCAGAACTTCCTTCGCAGTGCCCCATTAAGTAAAATGTAACCCAATCACTGTTATTCGCAATTAAATAATAGCTAGATATATTTATCACATCGGAAGGGGGAATCGTAGTTTGAGCTGTTGCCTTTTTACCTTTCCATTCAGCTACTATAGTGTAAGTTTTCCCTTCGACTCCTTCAAAACCTGCTGCGCGATATTTATTTTGAAATAAATAAACCAGATCCCACCGATTAGTGCCATCGGTAATGTAGGCTTTCACATCATGTATATATGAATCTTCTTCAGTAGAGCTTCCTAATACAGGTAATGTCTTAGAGATATTTACATCTAAATCATAAGTACCTGCTTCTACCATTGAAAAAATAACCAGTTGCTCTACATAAGGTATCACAGCGTCATCTAAAGTCTTCTCGCATGCAGAAATAGAAATCAAGAGTATTATTAAATATATATATTTCATCTTATAACCTATATTAAAATTTAAAACTTAAACCCAAGCTCGGAATAAACGGAAAAAGAGTGATAGTCTTCAGTTTGGTAACCGGTTGATTGTTGAAGTTACCTTCATAATCGAAATAGTCCGGCCATTCTTCGTCCAAATACATGGCAAATGGATTCAATCTATTATATACATTATAAAGATTGATTGATAACTCAAAAGGGAGGCCAAACCATTCGTATTTATACATGAAGTTCATATCTAACTTATGATAAGCAGGCATTCTGTGTTCATTACGTTTAGAATAAACATAATGGGCTTCAGTATATCCGTTAGTATTAGTGTAGTATTTCCCTGTAGGCATTGTATATGCCTGCCCTGTTCCGTAAACCCAAGTAAGCCCAAGTTCCCATTTTTTACCAAGCTTATAGGCAAGGACGACGCTAATGTCATGCCTTCGGTCATAGCGGGGAGAAAATGGTTCTCCGCCGTTTAACTCAGCAAATTTTCGAGTAGTCCAGGCTAAAGTATATCCTACCCAGCCTGATAATTCACCTATTTGCTTATGGAGAAAGAACTCAATGCCGTAAGCTTTGCCACTTCCTGAAACTAACTGATCTTCAATAGTTGCTGTTTCAAAGAACCTGACAGTATCACTATATTCGTATAAATTATTCATGTGCTTATAGTAAGCTTCCACTGAGAAAAGATATTTATCTTTTGCAAAAGTAGTCTGATAACCTAAAACGGCTTGCCATGAGTCTGCGGGTTTAATCTTGTCATTTACCGGCATCCATGCATCAGTCGGTAAAGTCAGTTCAGAACGCAACAAAAGGTGCATAGGTTGATGACACCAAGCCAAAGCACCTTTCAATACATTTTGATCGCCTAAATCATAGGTAGCAGATAGTCTTGGTTCTACGTTGAAATAAGAGCCTGAAGTGAAGTAGTTTGCCCTTATCCCGATGTTAGCAGTTAAGGCGTCTGTGGCAGTCCACTCATCTTGCAAGTACCAAGATATATCAGAAGAATTAATATTCCTACCTTTGTTTAAGGCGTTATCAATTTCTTCTGCAAGACCTTCTAAAGTATTCACCTTAAATTGGTGATAAATGGCTTCTATTCCGGATTTGAATTTATGCTTTTTCGTTGGGAAGTACTCTGCTTCAGCTTTAAGCATAAAGTCTTCTATACCGCTTTGCGAATTTATGCTCTTGCCATTATTTTCTAGTTCAGAGGTAAAATTGTAATTTGTATAAATAAACGAGAAGTTTGTAAATAGTTTGGAAGATGCAATGTGTAACCATCTTATATTAGCTGTTTTATTGCCCCAGAAAATAGAAAAATTTTCATCATCGCTGTTATCGTATTTATCTTCAGGAGCATTTAGAACATCATTACCAAAGTAACCACTTAGAAATAGTCTGTCATCTTTACCCAGTTGGATATTAGTTTTAGCGTTAAAGTCATAAAAGTAATATTGTGGCGCATCTTCTGTTCCTGATAGAGCAAGCATTAAATCCAAATACATCCGCCTCCCCGAAATCATAAATGTCGAGTTGTCACTTAGAGGACCTTCTAATGTAAGCCTGGAACTGACCATACTTATACCACCTTGTCCTGTAAGTTTTTCCTTTGTTCCTTCTTTCATGCTAAGATCTAACACTGACGAAATACGGCCACCAAACTCTGCAGGGAAAGCCCCTTTGATTAGGTTAACATTTTGAATCGCATCAGAATTAAATGAACTTAGGAAGCCACCCAAGTGAGAAGGGTTGTAAACTATTACACCGTCCAGTAGTGTTAGATTTTGGTCAGGGCTTCCTCCACGGACATATAAACCACTTGACAGTTCGGAATTTTGTTGGACTCCCGGTAGTAGTTGTAGAGTTCTAAATATATCAGTTTCACCACCGATAGAAGGCATCTTACTGATAAACTCAGTGCTAATTTCTACAGCGCTTATAGTTTTTGTAGATGTAAGCTCTCTTTTAGCCTCAACTGTGATTTTATCAGTCTGAGTAGTTTTATCTTCCATGCCTACTTGAAGAGATATGTTTTCCTCTTTCATTTGAATATCTATCACAGTAGGGAATTTATCTACTCTCGAAAAAATTAGTTTGTAACTCCCCGGTTTGACATCCGGTATAGAGAAGAAACCATACTTGTTTGTATATGCCCCGGTAACCGGCTTTGCTCCCTTGTAAATAGAATCTTTATACAATGCAACAGTTGCACTGATAACATACTCACCGGAAAGCTTTTCTTTGACTGTTCCCGAAATATCACCTGCCTTTAGCAGTGCTTGGCAAAAAACTAAAATTAGCAATGCAATTAGCAGCTGTAAGTATTTAGGTCTTTGGATGTGAATTATATTGTGGAGGTGCATTCGATATCCTATTAATAAACTGATATATGAAATTACTCTGATACAAAATTATACAAATATCTTGAAACAGCGTTCGAGTATTTATATATAATTTGATAAAAAACTATTTTTCTTGTGTATATTGACATAAAAAAAGAGCTATTTTGATGAAATCTTTTATCATTCTATTGCTTTTAGCATTTTCAGTTAGTAACAATGTGGCTATAGATAGGCTTGTTGGGGAAGTATGGTATGTGGAAGGGTATTTTGAGGATGGAGATTATCTTTATCAGGAATACGAGTTTTCTAAAGAAAATGATTCCATATATTTGCATAAAACTTTCGCAAAAAAGTCAAAATACTCTGAGCTGTATTTGCTGTCGGAGAATAGAATTACTATTTCACAAAATGCTTTGCATTGTGATTTAGAAGATACTACTTTGAACTTACATATTACAACTCAAGATAGAAATATATATTTTGACTATGACTATACTCTACATGGAAAGAATTTAAAGATGCGCGATTCATGGATCTATGAGGACGATTCTACATTCAGATTTCAAATAGGCGAGTGGGACTCCGAAAAGTATCTCAAAATATACATGGACACTCAGATAATAAGGAAGTAATGGTTTATAATACTATACAGTCAAAATCTATACTAAGACCAATGAAGCAGGTAGATTCATGGTTCCTCTCAGCTTACGGCATGAATCTTTATAGAGGGTGTGCTCATAACTGTAGCTATTGTGACGGTAGGGCAGAGGGCTACTATGCACCTGCAAACTTCGCTACGGAAATAGAAGTAAAGGAAAATGCTGATACAATATTAGATAGAGAGCTAAATCCTTCCCGGAAGCGAAAGCCTTTTGAGAAGGCATTCTTTCTATTAGGAGGTGGAGTAAATGACAGCTATCAACCTGCAGAAAAGAAGTATGAATTATCTAAGAATGCTTTAGAGCTAATATTGAAATATGGGCATGCAGTACATGTGCTGACTCGATCCCCTCTTGCTTTACGTGACAGTGAGCTGATTAGAGATATTTATCAAAAGCGCGCGGCGCTGTTTTCTATGAGTTTTTCCACTGCTGATGATAAGCTGGCTAAGATATTTGAGCCAAATGCACCGTCGCCAACGCAGAAGCTAAAAACTATAGAACACTTTAGAAATATAGGCATTCCTGCCGGAATTTTTCTGATGCCTGTTATTCCATTTGTGACTGACACGCCTCGTCAGATAGATTATACAGTCAGAATGGCAAAAGAAGCAGGAGCAATGTATGTTGTATTTGGAGGTATGACGCTCAAGGAGGGACGGCAAAAAAATCACTTTATGAAAGTGCTCGATGCAAACTTTCCAGAGCTGACAATCAATTATGATATGATATATAACAAAAACAAATGGGGAAATGCCAACGCTGATTACTACGAATATCTTAATTCTGTTTTTGACCAGGTGGCAGCTCATTATAAAATGCCAAGGAGAATCAGTGTTTCCTTAGCTAAAAATCTATTCGACCTGAATACAAAAGCAGCCATCATGCTGGAACATTTGGACTATATCTCCAAACTTCGCGGACATAAAACGCCTTACCTGCAAGCAGCACGAAAAATCAGAACAATGACTGATTCTTTGGAAACGCTTAAATCTGTCAGAGAAATCAATGGAGTAGGCACATTTACAGCCAAGATAATCCGTGAGATAATACAAACCGGAACATCGGACTATTACGAAAAAAATATTTAGGTCGTCGCTATTTATCTTTTTGGTATGGGTGCTCACCTTTGATAAACATTTCAGCTTCGTTTACATCTTCTTCACTTCCAAAAATGACAGGTGTTCTCTGATGTATAGAATGCGGTTTAATGCTTAATAACCTTTTTTCTCCATCTATAGCTCTGCCGCCAGCCTGCTCAATAATCATAGCAAGAGCATTAGCTTCATAGACCAAACGGAGTTTGCCGTTAGTATAAAATGAGTCTTTATAGTAAAGGTAAATGCCACCATAATGCAGAGTTCTATGTATGTCAGCTACACCGGTAGCAATGTAACGCAAAGAATAAGGTCTTGATCCATCTTCAGAGAATTCATTTAAGTATTCTATGTACTGCTGATTCCATTTGTGCCATTTGTTAAAGTAGCCAACATTAGTAGAATATATAGAACCACGAGAAGGAATTTTCAAATTTTTCTTAGTGAGTAGAAACTCGCCTAAAGTCGGATCATAAGTAAAAACATTTACTCCATGACCTGTGGTATAAACAAGGTTAGTAGAAGAGCCGTATAATACGTAAACTGCTGCTACTTGTTTATAGCCTTGCTGAAGTAAATCCTCCACTGACCCTGCAGTATCTGATTTACTATCTAATCGTTTGTATACAGAAAATATAGTACCGATTGTAATATTTGCATCTATATTATTAGAACCGTCGAGTGGGTCGAATGCTACTACATATTTGCCAAACTTTCCGTTATCAGGAATGATAATATCATCATTTTCTTCAGAAGCCATTACACAGACGTTTCCGCCTTTGATTAGAGCACTTTTTATAACATCATTGGAATAAGTATCTAACTTTCTGACTTGCTCGCCATGTATATTGGTTTTTTTATCTAATCCTAATATATCGTTAAGCCCTGCCCTTCTTACATCTCTTGCTATAATTCTAATAGCAAAAAGAATGTCATGCAACAGAGCTGAAAAATCACCGGTTGCCTCAGGGTGTAAATCTTCCTCTTCAGCAATGTGATGATCAATAGTAACTAATCTATGAGTAGAAAATGGCATAAGATTGTCCGTTCATTGTTTGCTTTTGGTGTAAAGTTACAGTAATTTTCTTTATAAACAAAGTGAGACTCGCAATTTTGCAAAAAATTGTTACAAGAGGAGCTTCTAAAGGCTCTTAATCATCTCTTGTAGTGCTTTTCTTTTATTTCTTACATACTGCTCAGAGCAAGAAAGCTCATTTGCCAAAGCTTTTGTACCTTTGCTTCTGTTTTTATTAAGATAGTTAAAAATAAAAGAATCCAACCGAGTTATTTTAGGAATGTAAAACTGTGCACCTGCATAAAATTTCAGAAGTTTTCTTACACTTTCTATTCCAATAAGCTCCGATAAGTCCTGGAGATCTTCAGTTAGTTCTTCTGCCCGGATTTCATTATAAATATCTTTCATAGCTATTTCCTTTAGTAGCGGTAATTATTACTTGTATAGGTAATCAAATTATAGTATATTATAGATAAAATTCTATATAAAGTAAATAATACTAATAGTAGTAATATTTACTTGTAATAATAAGTAAAAAATACTTTTTATGCAAGAAAAAATGGACAATCTTAAAAAAAATATTGGTAGAAGGCTTAAAGAGGTTAGGCTGTTTGTATTTGATGGTATGACAGTAAGCCATTTTGCGGAAATATTACATGAAAAGTCTGCCAACATATCAAACTATGAGCAAGGCAAAGCTAATATACCTAATAGAGTGCTTGTAGAGTTATATTACAGAGGTATCAATCCGATATATATACTCACAGGCGAGGGTGAAAAGAGGAGAGCAGAAATAATTGAACAAGTGCAGGACGAAGTAAATATAAATCATTCAAAGCTGCAGTACCTTTTAAGTAAAGCCGATGAAATGACTGCAGTGGCAGGTGATATAATTAAATATGTTAAAGAGCAATCTAAATCAGAAGATGACAGTTCGCAGACTAAGTAATTTACATGAAGTAAGTGATTATGCACTTTATAATCTTGTCAAAAAATATTCCCTGCAGGAACTTTTCGGCTATACTTATCAACAGAAGAAGTTTAACGAAGCAATTAACGAATGCAAAATCCGCAAAAAAGGAATATTCAAAAGAGCTAACGAAGATGCTTTCCTTGACTATCTAATCTCAAAAGATACAGAGCGGGAAATAGAAAGAACTCTATCACTTGTCTTTGCCAGCAAAGAAGAAATAGAGCGGATATTGCCGGAAGTAACAAAATTGTTGCCGGATGTAGTTGATTTTTCACAATTTCAAGTGTATAAAGTCTCAGGCGATTCGATGATAAACGCCGGAATTAAAGATGGAAATCATGTACTGGTGGATAGTAAGGCTCAGGTAAATGAAGATGATATTGTTGTAGCAATGTATATGGGCAGGATATTTATAAAAAGATATAAAGAAATAGACGGTAGTATTTACCTCTTCTCTGAAAATCCCAAATTTTCGCCTTTCAAAGTATACAATCTTGACAACCTTAAGATAATAGGGGTAGTTAAATTCCAAATTACTGCGATCACAAACTGAAATTAGTAGTTGATATATACAAGAAATCCTATGCTCTTTTAGGGAGCACAGGACATATTCTTAGTGATGTGTGGGCGAGGAGAGAGTCGAACTCCCGACCCCCTGCTTGTAAGGCAGGTGCTCTAGACCAACTGAGCTACTCGCCCGCAAACTTTTCTAAATAGAAAAGCACGGCATTTTTAGATTTTCAAAGGTGTGGGCGAGGAGAGAGTCGAACTCCCGACCCCCTGCTTGTAAGGCAGGTGCTCTAGACCAACTGAGCTACTCGCCCGCAAACTTTTCTAAAAAAAGAAAAGCACGGCATTTTTAGATTTTCAAAGGGTGGGCGAGGAGAGAGTCGAACTCCCGACCCCCTGCTTGTAAGGCAGGTGCTCTAGACCAACTGAGCTACTCGCCCCTTATTCAATCAAAGAGAGTGCAAATATATGACATTTTAAGTTTTTGTGCAAGGAAAATATGCAAATTATGCATTTTCTAAAGACATTTTTTTTATTGTAAACTTAAAAGTAGTTCCTTTTGCCAATTCGCTTTCGACCCAAATCCTTCCACCATGCTTTTCTACAAATTCCTTACATAAAATAAGTCCTAAGCCGGTACCTTTCTCCTGCCCAGTTCCTATTGTCGTGTGAGAAATATCTATGCGGAAAAGTTTTTGGATGTCTTCAGGGCTCATGCCAACTCCTGTATCTTTGACATAGAATTCAGTATAGTCACATTTATCTTCTGCACCCACAGATATAGAACCGCCATCAGGAGTAAATTTAATAGCATTGGAAGTAAGATTCCGGATTATGGTACTAAGCAGATTAGAGTCTGCTACTAATTCCATTCCTTCTTGTATTTCGTTTATTAGTTTTATGGATTTATTAGTCGCATTTTCAGCAAGCAAATCAAAATTATTTTGGACAATAAACAGAGGTGTAACTATATCAGGATGAAACTGAATAGAACCACGTTGAGATCTGGACCAAGTAAGTAGATTTTCCAGAAGATCAAATATTCTCTGGGCAGTAATTTTCATAGAAGCTATTAACTCCTGTTTGTCCTCTTCGTCCAGCATAGAGTAGTTATCATGGAGCATATCCGATAAGTTTTTCATAGAAGCAAAAGGATTCTTTAAGTCATGTGCAATGATAGAGAAAAACTTGTCTTTTGTTACATTTAGTTGTTGCAACTTATCTTCTGAATCAAGCAGTTTTTGATTCAAATGCATTAGCTTATTAGCGTCTTTAATAATTTTACCGCGTGACTCTTCCATCTCTCTATTTATGTCTTTAAGCTCTAATTGCTGTGATTTAGTAATATCAGTATACGTATTGATTCTTTTAGTTCTTCTTCTATTTAATATCAAAGAAATAGCAAGGGCAATCGACATTAGAATCCCAAAGATAGAAATAAAATAAAATGTCCTTCTTTGAAAATGTAGCTGTTTATGAAGAATATCAAGATCAGTTCGGGATTTGTTTAATTCGAAAGAGAGTTGATTTTTACGTTCTTTAATATTAATTTCATTGTCGTGATGCTGTTTATAAGCGGTGATATATTGCTGCATCGCTTGGTCCGAGTTTTTATAATCTCCTAGAGCTCTAAGTATCTTACTTTTAAGTTCGTAGGCCTCAGCAGTGAAAAGGTCATTAATCCCTTTCTGTAGACTAATGCTTTCTGATACTGCCTGCAGTGCCGCTTGGAATTTATTGAATTTATAGTAGTATTCTGCTTTTGTATAGTAAATATAAGAAGATATCATATACTGCTCGGAGCTGTCCAGATTACGAGTAGCTTGTTCTAAATACGTAAGAGATGAATCCTGATTAGACAGTTGTATATAGTTAGAAGCAATGTTATTACAAAGATGAGACATATAAGATTTATTGTCTATTGAATCAGCTATGCGTAATGCTTGTTTCCACTTGATAATTGCTGTTTCTAATTTTTCTTGATAGGAATAAATTGTACCTATCGTCGTTAAAAACTGCATTTTGAATATTTGGTCTTTATCCACGAGAGCAGAAAGATACCTATGGTTTATCTTTAAAGCTGCTTCATACTCTTGTAGTGACATTAATATTGATGAATGGTGTGATATAATGTTGAACAATAGTTGATTATTTATATCCATAGAAGTTGCCGGCAAAGCAAGTGATGAATTATGGTATGCCAGTTGAAAGTTACCAAAATAATATTCAGCTCTTGATAATATGTAATATCCAAAAGGGATTAGTAAAGAATCTTCAGTTTTAGTAGCTTTAACAAAGAAATCTTTAGCTAACTTATTGCCTAAAGAAGGGTCTATCTCTAATGTTTTTTCAATTTCGTATAATTTATCTTCGTAATTACTACGTGTAATACTATTCGTTTCATCCTTTGATTCTTGCGCAAAGGAAGGAATAGTGATTATAAGTAAATATAAAAAGAATAAGTATAAATATTTCATAAGCGTTCTAATATGATTAAAGAATCCAAAAATACGAAAAAGGATCCATTAAATAAAAAGACATTTAATATTATTTGTACAGTAATATCATAAATATGTAAAATATTCCAAAAAAAAAGTCACATACCTTATATATGTGACTTCTAAGATTATATTAGTATTTTATAATATTCTACTTGTAACCAAATTCTTTCATCACTTCTCTGGCGATTACTATATGTTGTATTTCTGAAGTACCTTCGTATATCTCAGTAACTTTTGCATCTCTGTGCATTCTTTCCACTTGATATTCTCGGGTATAACCGTTTCCGCCATGTATCTGTATAGCTTCGCGCGTAACTTCCATAGCAGTAATGGAGGCAAATAGCTTAGCTTCTGAAGATTCTTTTATTGGTATCTCACCTTTATCCATCAGATATGCAGCTTTATGAACTAATAATCGAGCTGCATCTATTTTCATTACCATCTGAGCTAATTTTTGCTGTATCAGCTGGTGTTCAATTATTGGAACTCCCATAGTTTTTCTCTCAATTGCATATTTAGCAGCAGCTTCATAAGCTCCCTGAGCAATGCCCAGAGCCTGAGAAGCAATACCAATCCTTCCGCCATTAAGTCCTTTCATCGCAATATAAAAACCATCTCCTACTGCGCCTATGATGTTTTCTTTAGGAATTTTTACATCAAGCAGGCTTATAGCTACGGTATCGCTGGAACGCATACCCATTTTATCTTCTTTTTTGCCTATTTCAAATCCCGGAGTGCCTTTTCCAATTATGAAACAGGCAATGCCCTTGTGCTTAAGTTCAGGATTTGTTTGTGCAAAGACGATATAAGTGTCTGCATTTTGACCGCTCGACACCCAAATTTTGCTACCATTCAAAATCCATGAATCACCCTCTAACTTTGCGCTTGTCTGCAAACCTCTGGCATCCGAACCTGCATTAGGTTCACTTAGGCAATAAGAGCCCAGATGTTTACCTTCTGCTAAAGGTCTGAGATAATCTTCTTTTTGCTGATCCGTACCATATTTTTCAATGATCCAGCAAACCAGAGAGTTCTGAACTGAAGTGATAATGCCAATAGACGAGTCTACTTTGGAAAATTCCTCCATAGCTAAGCTATAGCTGATATAATCCATACCACTGCCACCCCAGTCAGGTGACACCATCATGCCCATGAAGCCAAGCTCACCCATCTTCTTTATTATTTCATAAGGGAATTCAGAATTTATATCTCTTTCAATTGCAGACGGAGCTATATATTCTTTTGCAAACTTCCTCGCCATGTCACGGATTTGGAGTTGCATTTCGTTGAAATCTATTATACTCATGTCTCACCAAATTTATTGAAACTTTTTGCTAAAATTTCTGTATATATTAATAGTATAAACAATATTACGGATAAGTAGTTTAATAATTTTTTAGTAGAGATTAATTCTTTTTATTGATGCATATATTTAATATGTTTGCACAAACTATAGTCTAATAAATTTCGGGGATATAAGATGAAAAGGTTTTTTACTTTGAGTATTGTTTTAGTGTTTTGCGCTGCATTGGCTGCAATGGCTCAACCCAAATTAGAATTTATTGGTGGAGATACTTATGACTGGGGTGAAGTATCCCCAAAAGATAATCCTCTCAAAGCCAAAGTTATATTAAAAAATTCAGGTGATCAAGTACTCATTATTAGTAAAGTAAAACCTACTTGCGGATGTACTATAGCTCCAATAAGCAAAGACACTTTGAAACCTCAGGAAACTGCAGAAATGAACATACAGCTCAATATGAAAACATATCAGGGCAGTGTAACAAAAACTATTAAAGTACAGTCCAACGACCCTAAGCGAGAAAGTGCTAGATTTTACTTGAAATGTTACGTAAAACAACCACTTTTAGCTAATCCGAAATTCTTGAATTTTAGAAGTTTAGAAGTTGGTCAGTTAGCTGTCACACATACTACGATTTCTAATACCACAGATAAACCCATAAGAATTACTGAAGTCAAGTTCTCAAGAGAAGTTGAAAATTTGAAAGTAAATATAGACAAGGGAATGGTAATTCCACCTAAAGGTAAAATCAAAATAGAAGCTACTTTTACGCCTCCTAATGATGATAGACTGACAACTACTCTCAAAATAAAAACAGATAATCAAGAGCAGCCTTATTTTAATGTGTCCGTCTGGGGACACCATAATAAAGCAAAATCTAAGACTAAATAGATTACAAGACTTTACATATTTGGTCTTAGCTAAAAAAGATTATAATTATTTTTTAAAATACAGCCGTAAGCTTATAGAAACTTATTGCTGTATTTTTTTTAAATAAACTCTTGAATTCACTAATACACCCCACCCATAAAGTTTGTCTTGAAATAGAATGTTAACATTTATATAGACTCACACTCCAAACTTGGTGATTCTTTATATGTTATTTGGCATTAGACAGAGTAAAAGCTATTTATTAAGAGTATCTATTTGGTATAGTTTATATCTGTACCTGATTTTACTAATAAGAATATATAACTATAAGAAGTGCTGTCACTATGCTTTATTGATTTTTGCTTGATAATATGTATTTATAATTTATACATAAATTTAAATATTCACTGAAACTTTTTGCATTCTTATCTGTTAATTAGTCTAAACACGATTACAACTTTAATTAGAGGTACTTATGAAAAAGTTTATTCTACTTATTTTTATCGCTTTATTGCTACCCGGATTAGTACAATCCGATGATATAGTGAAAAACACTATAAAAAAAGATTTGATTAAAGAATTTAAGCTCGGTAATTATCAAACGGGCAGAAAGTTTTTAATTGCAATACCTCCTAATGAATCCAAATCATTCGGATGGTCGGATGCTTCTATAGAAATTTATATTTCATCTGCAGAAGATGTTAATCTTAAAATGTTAGTTTTGGGTAAATATTCTGAAACATTCCTTAAAGCAGATTCTGTCTATGTAGTTAATGAAAAAGATGGGCTGGCTAAAACTGAGGCAGAATGCCGTGAATATAACAAAGTAACCCGTAAGACAGTTACCATAGAAGCTGACAAAGCTGTTTCAGTGTATGTTGTTAACTCTAAAAGCACTACTACAGAGGGATACATGGCAATTCCTAGTGACCAATGGGGAACTAAATATGTTCATTGCTCATATTATGACAACTACGAGAGTGGTACTAATAATTTTGCCGGTGGATTTTTAACATTAGCAAGCGAGGATAATACTCTTGTAAATGTTGCACTACGAGGCATTGGTAGTGAGGATATAGCGACTATAAAAGGAGACGATTCTAAATCAATTGGAGATATTATCACGTTCAAGTTAGATGCAGGAGAAGTATACCAGATAGAAGGAGATGGTCTAACCCGTGGGCAATTCGACCTCACAGGAACAGAAATAACTTCAAATAAACCTATAGGAGTAATATCATATCACATGAGAACAGTTCTTCCAATTTTTACTTCTTCCAGTAGAGATCATTTAAGTGAGATGATTCCACCGGTGCAAGCACTAAGTACCAAATATGCATCTACATCGCTCACAAGAGGTGGTTCGAACAAGGGAGATCTATTTAGGATAGTGGCTGTGGAAGACAATACCAACTATGCAGTTAGTTGGTATGATTTGGATTCAAAACAAATGTTAGGCAATAAAATTGGAATTTTAAACAATGCCGGAGATTTTCATGAAATGTCAGAGGTTCTAACAAGTGACCCTTCTACCAAGTCAATTACCGGCACTTCTGTATTCGACTCAGACAAACCTGTCCTACTTATGCAATATTCATACTCTAGTGGTTGGGATGGTTCTCATTATGATCCTTTTATGTTTATTGTTCCACCTGTTGACCAATATGTCACACACACCATCGTGCAAGCTCCATCAAATTTATCATTTGATGAAAATTATATTCATATTATAGCAAAAGACATCTCTGGCGACTCAGAGATGCCAGGATTAAAATCCTTGACTTTCGACGATAAAAATATTGCAGAGTTATTACCGGATTTCACTTCAAACCGCATTCCCGGAACTGATTTGTACTGGATTAAATTTGCAATTTCCAGAGGTTCGCATCAATTATATGGAGATGGTTCAGTGTTATTTGGAGCATATACTTATGGTTTCGAATCTGTAAACTGCCATGGATGGACTGCTGCAATGAGCTCCAAAAATCTTTCTCATAAAGACACTTATCCACCTCAAGTATCTCTTGTCAGTAATTCTGATGCCAGCACTTTAGCTTATAGGGTAACTGAAAAATACAAAGAGGGAGAGATAGAGGATGGCTTTATACAAATGCCAAGTAAAGTGTGGCAAGAGCCTGCTATGCTGTTGACTGACAAATACGGCTTTAACTCATCTAACTTCAAAATGCCATATACTGATGAAACATGGAAATACGGACCACACGACGATTATATTTTCTACTTAGAAGTAGATAACAAATTAGAAGATGCAGTAGCGTATTTCTGCGTTTATGACTATGTAGGAAATATGACTATAGACAGTATCAAATATAGTGCAGAAAAGCTGGTTTTGATTAATTCTAATGAGCTATCTTTTGGGACTATCCTTTATAATACAGATAAAACACATACTTTAGAGTTTGTTAATAACTGCGGTGAAAATATTGATATTTCTTCGATATCGCTTTCTTCTAACGAAGAGTTCTCGATTCTCTCTGGCGATATACAAACTACATTAGCTCAGGACGCAACACACAATCTTAAAGTTAGATACTATCCTACTGAAATCAGCAAGTCAGACACAGACACTCTTACTATTGTTACTTCTAAACTTACTTATAAGTGGGTTTTGAGAGGTGCTGCAGATGACGGAGTCAGCATTTTAGATGATTATACAAAAGATGAGTTAATCGCGATAGCACCTAACCCTGTTGGCAATTCAGAATCTACTTTGTCATTTATGCTTCCTAAATCAGGTATGACTAGCGTAAAACTATACGATATTAATGGAAGATTAGTTAAAACACTCTTTAATGGCGAAGCTAGTAATGGGCACAACGAAGTTAATATAAATAGTACAAATTTAGCTTCCGGCTCTTACAATGTTGTAGTTAAGCAAGGAGATTTTATGTTGACAAGGATAGTTATTATCCAAAAGTAGATAAATAAATATCTCATATAGTACACTTGCACAAAGCAGTATTTCTTTTAGGAATGCTGCTTTTTCTTAGTGTCAAGTTTATTTCACACAATATAGATGTGTCAATCTTTTTACACTATTAACGCTAAATCAATATATTTTAAGTTTTTTTATATGTAGTTGAAACTATTTTGTACTTCAGGTGTTATTATAAAAAACATTAGTCATATTCATTCAAAAAAAGAGAGTTTGTTATGAAGAAGTTTATTCTACTTATTTTATGCGTAGCTTTACTCCCAATAGTATCGCGAGGCAATGATACTAAGAAAGCTATCAAAGCCAATTTAGTACAACAATTTAAAATGGGCAATTTCCAAGAGGGTAGAAAATTTATTGTTGCTATTCCGCCAAATGAGTCTCCTAGCTACCATTGGAGTGATTCTGCAATGGAAATTTATATTTCATCTGCATCAGATACGTATTTAAAGTTATACGGCTTAGTAACAACAAAGACAATATTGGTTAAGGCAGGAGAAGTCTATGTAGTTTCGGAAAACGAGGGTTTGATGAAAACATCTGCCGAATGCCGTGAACCCAACACTGCCACCAATAAAACTATTACTATCGAAGCAAGCAGCCCTGTAAGCGTTTATGTTATGAATTCTAAAAGTACTACATCTGATGGCTATATGGCAATTCCTGTAGATAACTGGGATACAGAATACCTGCATTGCTCTTATTATGATAACTATGAAAGTAAAATTAATACTTTCGCTGGTGGTTTCTTAGTATTAGGATCAGAGGATAACACTCAAGTAAATGTAACGCTTAGAGGCATTGGAGATGCCTCCATAGCAACTCTCAGAGATTCAGATAAATCAATCGGCGACCATGTAAGCTTTAGTGTGGGCGAAGGTGAAGTTTACCAAATTTCAGCGGACGGCCTAACTCGTGGTCAGTTTGACTTATCCGGTAGTCTTATCACTGCAGATAAACCAATTGGTGTGATTTCCTACCACCAGAGAACAGTTATTCCAATTTTTACTTCTTCCAGTAGGGATCACTTATCTGCTATGATGCCACCAATAAATACATTGAGTAAGAGATACGCATCAATAGCACTAGATAGAAATAACTCCCACAAAGGTGATATGTTTAGAATAGTCGCCGTGGAAGACAATACCACATACTCTGCCAAATGGTTCGACTTTAATACTCAGCAGCAATTAGGTTCAAAAACCGGAACAATTTCTCAGGCTGGTGAATTTGTAGAAATTTCGGAGATGTTAAAGGCATCAGCATTAGATTCATCAATAACCGGTACTTCCATCTTTGAAGCAGACAAACCTATACTTCTCATGCAATACTCTTACTCTGGCGGTTGGGACGAGTCATTGTATGATCCTTTTATGTGGATAGTAACTGCTGAAGATCAGTATGTAACACATGCTATTGTTCAAGCTCCCTCAAACAAAACTTTTGGAGAGAATTATATTAATATAATTGCTAAAGATTTATCGGGTGATCCAAGTCTCCCTAATTTAAAGACTTTAACAATTGATGATGTAAAAATTATTGATTTGGTACCTTCATTTACAAGTAATAACATACCGGGAACTGATTTGTACTGGGCTCGTTTCGCTATTTCTCAAGGCTCTCATAAACTAAAAGGTAATGGGAACGCAGTATTTGGTGCTTACATTTATGGCTATAAATCTGTTGACAGCTATGGATGGCCTGCTGCAATGGGGACTAAAGCGATGGATGAAATAGATACCACTTGCCCTAACATCTCATACGACAATATTTCTCCGAACCCTATAATTTGGGAGATCCATGTAAAGGAAAAACAAGATGACTCGGAATTAGTAGAAAAAGGCACAGTACATCAAAAAGATTCTAAAGTTTGGTTCGAACCACTGACTCTAATAAAAGATGAGTATGGTCTTACATCTACTAACTTCAAAGATCCTTATACTGACTTTACTTGGGAATTTGAAGGTCATGATGACTATATTGTCAAGTTAGAAGTAGAAGATGAGTATCAGTTCGCAGAAGCTAACTTTTATGTAGCTGATTATACCGGTAACATAGCTCTGGGCAATATAAAATACTATCCTAACTTGTTGACTTTAACTAACGAAGAAAGCGTTGACTTTGGGACAGTTGAACTTAATACAAAAAAATCTAACGTTCTCACCTTCGAAAACGCAGGTGACGTCGATTTTACATTGCACTCTATTAATCTATCAAATAATGAAACATTCCATATAAAAACAGAAGAATTGCCAACTTCTATAGCTCAAAATCAATCAATAGAGATAGCTATCGACTACTTGCCTACTTCTGCAACTGATAAAGATATGGATACACTAACAATTACAACTGATAATATTACTCATAAATGGATACTGTCAGGTAATACAATTAAAAGCGAAGAGTCTCTCGAATTAGCAAGTAGTACAGAATTAGATTACGGCACTGTTTATACAAATGAGACTGCAACTCATAACTTTGTACTAAATAACACCGGCGAGATAAATTGTGAGATAGAATCTATATCTTTAAGAGATGGTTCGCTTTTCAACTTTAGCAACGATATTCATACACCTATAGTAATATTGCCGGGCGAATCTTTTAACTTTGATATTGTTTATGCACCGTTAGTAAAATCTGATGCAGACAATGATTCGTTAGTTGTTCAAACAAATAAATATTTTTATGCTTGGCGTCTATCCGGTAAAGCAGAAGTGGATGTAAGCGTAAATGATAAAGTCTTAGACAACGATTTAATAAACGTAAATCCTAACCCTATCACTACAAATGGAAGCATTACTCTTACATTGCCTAAATCAGCACATTGCACTGCCTCTCTTTATAGTAGCAATGGCACTTTAGTTAAAACTGTATTTGATGGACTTGGCAGAAAAGGTGAAAACACTATTGAACTGCAAACCACTAATGTTGCTTCCGGAACTTACACTTTGATTGTTGAGATGGGTGACCTTAGACAGTCAACACAAGTAATTATTTCTAAATAAGACATTGCATAAGTTCAATCCGAGATTAAATCCGGAAACAATTTTAAAATGGTCTAACCAATTATAATCAAACGAGGCTGTCTCATAAAAGAGGCAGCCTCAACTTGTAAGTTGAGATGAAAACTATTCGGGATAAACTCGGAAGATTAAGACTTGAGAATAACTTGATGAGCACATTTGTCATTAAATATTATCAAGAGTACTATGAATGGCTATAGGACAATGGAGAATGCTCACTTGCTCAGTAAGAAAATATTATGATATTAATTATTGAACAAGGAATTTTAACCACTTGCCATTCAATAATTTTAATGCATTTCCATCTTTTCCAAAGACAAATATACGTTCAAGCAAAGCACGTTAGAAGTAGATAGATATTTCCAATTTTAAATATGTGCAATAATTAGCCCAAACTGTTCTTTTTAAATTGCTTGTTTTTTTTGATTTTAGGGTATGCTTCTTAATTTATGCTTTTACAAAATAAATATCCCCAAAAGTATTTTATTTAACTTTTGGGGGTGTTTGTATTTTTAAATCTTATGCGCTTGCTAACAAAAGTTTATGTTGTTGTTCTAGTTATTGAATACTTTAGAAGCTTCAACTTTACCCCAGCCATTTACTCTTAGTTGATCAAAGTCAGGATTAGAAGTCATGATAAGCACGGAGCAGTTAAAATTACCCGGTTTTTCAGGTACATAACTTGCTTCCAATTTTACAGATTCATGGGCTTTAATTACTTGATTCTTTTGAAGATTGATATGCAAATTGTCAGGTTTTAATTCAAAATCTGTAAGCTTAAGATCTTTATCAGAATTATTGATAATTTCTATGCTTTTTTTGCCTTCTCTGCCAACTTCCATGTTACCGAAAGTAAGGTACTGAGGAGCAATATCAACGTCTTGTTTTATGTTCGCTTTAAGTCTGTAGTAGTGAGGTTTTTTCTCGTCTACATCGTTTGCATATATTTTAATAGTCTTAGATACCGAGCCACTATGGCTAACTTTTAGAGTAATATCTAAGCTTGCCGTTTCGTTTGGTTTTAAAGTGTCTTTAGAGATTGGGGCTGTCGTGCAACCGCAAGTTGGTTTAACTTTAGAGATAATAAGTGTTTCATCTCCGGAATTTTTCAAAGTTACAGTAGCTTTCAACGGCTCAGGCTTTGCACCAGCTTTGACGATACCCCAGTCATGAGTTCCACCATCTAAAAATTCTAATTTAGGCCCTGCAATTGCTACCAAAGCAAAAGCAACCAACATCAACCCAATAGTACCTAACATTTTCATATATACACTCCGATAGATTCTACGACAAATAGTTATTTTCAATTATGAATATTTATAATATAATAAAAATTGTCTTTGCTTGTAACATATATACAGAAAAATTTGTATTTTGTTACAATTATTTATACACTCCTATCAAATAAGTGCAGCGATTTTAAAAATCAATACGTTAACACCTTATGCTAAGAGCTAAACTATATATAGACATCTTAATAGCCGGTTTGTTACTGCTGATATTGCAAATATCTCTAAAATCACAAACCAGTATAATCTCATTTATAAAACCTGAAAAAGGGATTATTAACATGGGGCCTTGTGCTATTGGTGATACCTTGGTAGCAAGGATGGAAGTAAAATCAGATTATGATGGTAAGCTCTACCTCACTGAGCTAACCCCATCCTTTGAGATTGGTAAGTCTGCTCTTGACAATCATCCTCAACCTCAGCATATAGAGTTTGAAGGTTTATTTCACGACTTTCCTTATACTTTCCAAAAAGGAAGTATAGACACTTTTGAAATTTCATATAAACCACGTCCTGAAAAAGAGCTTCTGGTTTATCCTTACGGGTGGAAATATGCCATCTTAAAAATGGGATTGACTAAGACCGTTACTGACCCTGATGATATATATTTGGGAATCCAATATCTACTTACAGCCAAAAAAACACGCCTCTATGCAGATGGATATGAAAACTATTATGATTTTGATTCTGTATATGTAAATCCTATAATACCTTTAAAGCATCAGTGGAGAGTAAAAAATGTTAAAAATTTTGATGTAAATATACAAGCTCAGTTTCAAAAACTTATTTCTGACAAAAAGACCTCTGATGAATTTTTTATACAGGATAGATTTGAGTCAACTTCAGAAATAGAAATTAGACCTTCCAATATAGTTACTTGGGATATTGCATACTCTCCGAAAGACTTAGAGGCAGATTCTTTAAGGCTTGAGCTATATTATGAGCGAGAGCCCGGAGTTCAGGATACTATATGGGTTCAGGCCCGCGGGCAAGGGGTTGAACAGAAAATAGATTTTATCAATACGAACTATATAGTAAGCAATGATACTATTACTTTGGGCGATGTTCCAATTTCCCAAAAAGTATTGGTAAAAGGGAAGCTGTATAATGATGGTAACTTACCTTTTGGTAAAAAGGATTTAGCGCTAAATAAAGAGACTCCTCAGTCTCCTGATTTTTCGTGGAATAACATTATCCAACCTTTAGAGTCCGGGAAGCATCTGCAGGTTGGAGATATAGCTTCTTTTGCTTTTAACTTATCCTTTGAGCAGCCCGGTGAGTTTATTCTATCATATACCATTGAAAGCGATATATCAGATAGAGGTATCTACGGAACTCCGGAATCTGTGGAATTTCGTAAGCTTTATATAAAAGGTAGATGTGTAGCTCCAAAGTTAAATATTATTACAGATACTATAAATATGGGGAACGTTGTTCTTAACCGAATTGACTGCCCTTCTGCTCAGGATACCTTATACACTGTTTTTAATTCGGGAAATTATGAGTTACAAGTAGACTTTGCTTTAGACCCTGAATATCCGAACACAAGATTTAATATAGACACTAGAAGTATCTCCGTAGCGCCAAACGAGTCAAAAGGGATAAACATTCATTTTGAATCAGAGGAATATGCCGAATATTTTACTGATTTACTGATAATGTCAAATGAGAGTTTTCCAAGAGATACAATACGAGTGCCTATGCGTGCAGTAAGCATTCCGCCTGTGCAGGCAACTCTTACATTGCCTGACATAAAAGCCAAACCGGGCAGAGTGATTACGATACCTATAATTTTAGGGAAGATGACATTGGAAGGTAAGGCGAAGTCCCCGGCATCGCTTGCAGGGACGTATAGGGACACTTTGTTTTACAATCCATCGATATTAAGATATAGAGGTTATTTGCTGCTTGGAACAGCTTCTGAATTTGTACCAAACCCAATAATTATGGAATTTAGTCCCGGCAATCTGCATATTGATATTTCTCAAGTAGGAGAAGATACTTTCGCCGAAAAAGATACAATAATTAAGCTAAACTTTGAAACTTATCTTGGTGATGCGGTAGAAACTCCTATTAGATTCTCTAATCCAAAATTTGGGAACAGTAATTGTAGTAATATTTTAGATATTCCTGAAACTAATATACATAACGCAACTTTTAAACTTGACTCGATATGTGGCATAGAATATGTCGTATCTCCAAGCTCCAGCTCTCTTTTTGCTATTAGGAAACTATCTCCTTTGCCGGCGGATCGAGATTTAAATTTAGAATTCAATGTAGCAGCAAAAACATATATAGAATTCAGAATTTATAATACTTTTGGAGAAACCTTAGTTAGAGAGTCTAGCACGTTAATGCCTAAAGGAATTTACGAGCGTAAATTAGATATATCTAACCTTCCTGTTGGTACTTATTATTTGGAATATAGAGCCGGAATTTACACAGAAATAAAAAGTTTTTTGATTAGCCGATGAAAAATATACTCTTTTTGATATTGTTTGTTTTGTTTGCCGGAAAGCTATATTCTCAAGGCTTTAACTGGCAGTATTCTTACAGAGAGCCTACGCAAGGGCCTAATCTGTTTATAGGAGGAGTGGCAGACTATTTGTACTTTGACCACACTGGTGAGTTTTTTCTGTTTGAAAATGAGACTGTGTGTTGCCCGTATAAAGGCGGCACCGGCAATGGTTTCCGGTTAGGACTCAAAGCAGAATACTGGTGGCAGGGAAATACAGCGTTTAACGTATCTATGTCTTATGTAAAAGCCGGTGGCAAATTTACATCCCTACAGGAATACCCACGAATAAATAACATAATCCAAGTTGTAGAATTTGCATACAATTCAGATTTGCGATATATTGAATTTGATTTTGCAGCTAAGCGAAGATTGTTTGACTCTCATTTCTATGGAGAAGTCGCTTTGGGCTTTATGTACAAAGTAAGTGACAACTCAACCCACATCGAAAGGGTCGTATCACCTGCAGAGCTCCCTTTTAGTGACGGAAGTACAGAACGAGAATTCCCATACAGAGAAATCTCCGGACTTAGGAAGTTTAACTTTTTGCCTGCTATTAATATAGGCTATGACCTAAATCTGGGAGATAATTTATATGCAAGTATTTGCACCGGAATAAAAATCCCCATAATGAGCCAATCCGGCAACAATAGCTGGAACAGATGGCAAACAGGTGTTTCTGTTTCAGTATATTGGGGAATAGATAACTACACTTTATTTTAAATTAAACTTGCTTCTTTGTTAAAATAAAAGGGGTTAAGTGTTCTTTTATTTCTTTGGGTAAATGTGCCAATAAATCAGCTTTTGCCATTTCAAAATCAGTAAAATCAAATCCCGGGCTAACAGTGCAACCTACCAGACTAAAAGAGCTTTTATCCATAACTTCTGCAGCCATCCATATACCTGCCTGAACTACAAACTGCAGATGAGTATTTGATTCTATTGTATTGCTAAGAATTATTTCCCTATATCCTTTGTTCTTCTCATCAAATAATACCAATCGAAGAGGACTTCCTAAATAAAAATGCCACATCTCATCAGATTTGATTCGGTGTAAATGAGACTTTTCATTTCCATTTAGCAAGTAATGAATGCCGGTAGCAATATTACGTTCTCCTGCAATAGTATCTATAGTACACTTTGACCGGTAAGTTTCTTTGAAGTAGCCACCTTCGGGATGGGGAAGTAAATCCAGTTTGTCAATGATATTTTCTAAATACATATTATACTCCTTTCACTACCAAAATATACATATATAAATATATCCTAAATTTCAGTAACAAAAAAGGGCATTAAGTGTTATTTATTGTATAAGCCTAAGTTTACTATAATGACAATAAATGTAAAAAGACTATTATATGCCTACTTGTGCAAAGATATTTCAGAAATATAGTTTTAAAAATGGCAATAATTGTATAATTTGATAAGTAATTGTATTATAAGATGAATACGTAAGTATACTACAAAAAACATGTAATAAAATAACATTATATAGAGGTCAATATGTTTAAAAGATTTACATTTTTTGCATTTATACTGTCTTTAGTTGGGGGAGTGTTACAAGCCGATAGATATTCAATTTCTGCAATTGATGGCTCTAACTTCCCGGAAATAAAAGCATATTTTCAGGCTTTAGATGACTCAGGTTATTCTATTGAAGATTTGACTGTGGATGACTTTAATGTCTTTGAAGATGGTGTTTCTATGGATCCCAGTTTGGAAATCTTTTGCGAAGAGGGTAACAAGGAAGTAAGTGTCTTACTAATACTGGACAGAAGCGAGTCCATGAAAGACACAGTTTCTAAAGATCCCATGGAATTGAGGTGGGATTGGGTAAATTATGCAGTTACTAGTTTTGTCAATAAGATAAATTTTGTTGGTAGGACTACCGTAGGAATTACTAATTTTGGAGGTACCTGCAAGCTTACCTGTCCATTTACAAATCAACGCCAAGATTTGTTGGATTCGTTAGATAAAATTCAAATAATTGGCAAGACATTATTCGATGATCCTTTTTTGGATGCTACTACAGGTGCTGCAGAACTTTTTAAATCAAGACCTGATGATGTACGTAAAGTAGCAATCTTTTTGACTGATGGAGAGCCTACAGAGCAACCCAAAACAGATGAAATCATAAATGCAATGCAGCTCGCTAATATTCAGGTTTATTCCATTACTTTGAATACTCCTCGAAATGGTGATTTGAATTCGGTTGCAAGGTATACCGGTGGAGAAAGCTGGAGAGTAGATACCAAACAAGAATTGGATGATTTATATAATAAAATTGCAGAAAAATTGCAGAACCAATTATTTTGTTATTTGTCTTGGATATCACCTCACGGGTGTGATGATGCATCTCGTTATAGAAACGCAAAATTTGAATATCTCAGGTTGAGCAACGTAGATGGCAGAGTAATAGAAAGACCGTTTATATTACCGCAAAAATCGGTACCTCGATTGCTAAATGCTCGAAGTTCCTATAATTTAGGAATGGCTCAAGCAAACGAAACTATTACAGGATATGTGGATTTTACTCCACAATATTCAGACTTTGAAGTTTCCGATGCCAGATTTACAGCTTGGACTGCAAATTATTCTGTGGATTGGGAAGGTCGAACTCTTCCATTTACTATCCCTGAAGGACAAACTGAACAAATAAAAGTGGTTTTTAAGCAAAGTAATATTCAAGTTCGTAACACTAATCTGGTTTTAGAAGGATATCCTTGCGAAAAATCTGTGCCGGTAGTTGCCGGAGCTGAAAACTTAGTCATTGATGCGCCGGTTGGTGGCGAATCATTTTCTTTATGTGATTCTATTAATATATTGTGGTCCGGTATAAACAAATCCGACAAAGTGATTTTGTCATACAGCACAGATAACGGAAATGCTTGGGATACTATTACTACTTCTGCCAGTGGACTTGAATATCAATGGCAGGCACCGGAAGAAGGGCAATATAGATTAAGAGCCGACAAGTTAAAGTCATGGGACTGGACATTCTTAATTCAAAGTCAAGGCGATGATAGAGCTACCGGAATGCATATAACTAATCAGCTGTACGCTGTGGGAAGTTTTGAAAATACTGCCGCTTTTGGCAGTGGGGCTGTCTTAAAAAACAGCAATGGCCAAAAAGATTATTTTGTTGTTTCTATAAATCCTACCAATGGATATTTGAATTGGGTAGGAGCAAACGGAGGAACTCGAAATGACTCTGCTACTGCAGTCTATAATGATAATGGAATTGCCTATGTAACTGGGGCAGCTATGGACGACTGTTCCTTTGGCACTAAGACTCCTAATTATTTAGTTAATGATAAAAAATATTTATTTATAGCAAAACATGATGGCACTGGTAATGCCATAGACGGAAATGTCTTAGGAATTATGAGCGGTGGACAAAATAAAAATCTGAATATGTGGGGTACTAAAGTAGCAGTTGTAGGTGACTTAATATACGTGGAAGGAGAATACTTAGGGATTTTTGATTTTGGACAGTTAAGTCTTCCTTTGACTAATACACCAAAAACATTTACTGCTATTTATAATAAATCTGACTTAGTGCTTAAAGATGTTAAAGCCGGAAGCGTTAGTGGAATACCTTACCCTCCTACTTATGAATACTTTGATACTTACTTTGCCTCTGCATTTAAAGATACAATCTCAAGAAATGGTCAAGAACTAATTTCTCAAGGTAAGTCAGATGGTGTAATCTTTAAGTCAAGATCTAAATCTTCTAATGAATATTACGAAAATAACTCGAATATTACAGTAGTTTCACCACTTATCGAATTTAACGCTTTGTCGCTTGATGTAGGTGATTGCGGGTTAGGAAATTCTACACTTCGCTTACTTACAGGTGCTATAAAAAATAATGGTTCTATACCTGTTACTATTGAGTCAGAAGCTATTGCGAATGATCCGTTGAGCGAGTTTACTATATCTCCTTCTTTGCTTGGTGCGACTATAGATCCCGGCAAAAGCATAGATGTTTCAGTACTATTTACACCTCAAGAAAGAGGCGAACGCACGGCTCAACTTCTATTAGGGGTTGACTGCTTGGATCCGACTCCAATAGAAGTTAAAGGAAACGGGCAGTGTGAGTTTGATGCAAAAACAGTAGACTTCTTAGAAGTAGCTGCCTCTGTAAATAAAGTTCAGAGTAATGTTTGTGTTTTTGAAAACTTATCTAACGATTCTTTGCTTATTACTCCGGTTATAGAAGGTGCTGATGCACTTGATTTTAAATTATCTAAATCAGGCATCTTTTCAGTACTACCCGGCGAATGCTGGTCAACTGATATTACTTGCTACTCTACAGTAGCCGGTAACAAAACTGCTTATATTAACTTTAATCTGCATAGTGCCTGCCCTGACAACTACGCTCAGCTAAAAGCAAATGTAGTAATTACTGATGTAGTGGTTAATGATATTGACTGGGGCAAAAAGCGTCTATCTTCTATCAATGATGATAAAGTTATACTTGAGAATCATAGTAATATTGATTTGAAGGTAGTTAGCTTCACGAATACAACTCCTAACAGTGGCATACTTCTTACTAATCCGCCTGCAGGTTTTACAATACCTGCTAATGGCGATTACAAAATTGATGTTAGCTTTAGACCAACAGCAGAGATATATTATGAAAGTGTATATGAATTTCAGGTAGAAAATGCACCTGAAACTAATACATTTAAACTATCGGGAACCGGAGTTTTACCTGCATATACATTAAATTGGATTTGCCCTGATATGGCAGAGCAAGGTAAAACAAGTACTGCATATTTAGAAATTACCAATTCAGGTTCTGCTGAAAATCTAAAAATATATGATATAACTATAAGTAATGGTGCTACGGATTATACTTGGATTTCAAATGTAACTGATTTAGATATCGCAGAAGGTACTACAGAATCTTTAGAGTTAGCATTTACGCCTACTCTCAGAGGCTCACGTAATATTACTTTCGATATCAAATCTGATGCTTTAGCTAGTCCAGACGACAATCCTTCCATTTTGCAAAGTCATGACTTTACTTGCGAGGTTGCCGGACTTTTAGTCCCTCCAAGTATAGATTTTGGAAATATGCTTGTGTGTGATGATTTACCGATAACTGTGTCAGTAGTTAATCCATCTGATAACGAATCAGTGACAATATCATCTGTAACACTTCAAAATTTAGTGCCGTACTACACAGCTCACCCGGACTTGGATTATACTATTAACCCTTTGGATTCGATGCTGATAGATGTGTATTTCAATCCTGATTCGGAAGGTACTTTTTATGATGTACTAACTATTTCAGATAGCGAAAATAACGAGTATCAAGTACAAATAAGTGGCACAGCCGTTAACCCGATATTCTATGCTACAATAGATACCTTAACTGTTGTACCGGTTGGTGGCAATAAAAATCTATTTGGAATTAAAGCAAAAATACCAAAATTAAAATACGGTGCTATTAGCAATTTTAAACTCGAACTATCAGTCAATAGCAATCTTGTAAGCATTACAAAAATACTTACTACCAAGCCGGATGGATTTACGTGGAGTCAGCCTGTTTCTCTCGGGAATGGTATTTATACTGTCGAGGGCTCAGGAAATTTAACAACTGCTTTTGATGATTCATTTTTACTTGTGGAGTATCAGGCATTGTTAGGTTCAGAGTTGGTATCTCCATTTAATATCAAAGCTGTATATGATGGCTGCGAAACTGAATTTTCGACACCAATTTATCTTGCTATGAATGGTATCTGTTTTAACGAAGGCATACTTATAAGTCAAGGTAAATTTATTACTTCAATCGATAAAGTAGCTCCCAATCCGGTTAGCACTACTACTGAGCTAACATTTACAACGGGCTACACAGCTAAAACCGTATTTGAAATTTATGATATGCAGGGCAAAAAAATAGAAACTCTATTTGATGCTACTGTGCCATCAGGATTATATAATGCGACCTTAGATGTAAATAAATATAACTCAGGTGCCTATATCTTACAATTGCGCTCCGGTCATATTACTAAAACTGAGAAGCTGATGATAAGCAAATAGTAAGCTGATTCAAATACTTCAAAAGGCCACGATGATAAAAAATCGTGGCTTTTTTTATGCAAATCATGAACAAATTTTGTACTTTATCGTTCTTTTTATAATTGTGATACTAAACTGTGTGACGAAAATGCGTTATATCTTTTTTCTGATACTATTTTATTCTAATGTCATGGCTGATACTCTTAATTCTGAGCAGCAAATACAATTTCAAACCAATAAATTTAAATATATCCTTGAAACTGCTTTCAAGAATCATAAAGATACTTTTGATATTCAGAATGTATCTGACAAAGCCTATGATGCACTACTAAAAGCGATAGATCCAAATTCTGGATACTATGATAAAGCTACTTTTACAAACATTAGTCAAAATCAGACCGGCAAATCTTATGGCATTGGTGCTACTGTTATTAATGTGAATGACACTGCTACTGTGTCTTATGTTATTCCTAATAGTCCTGCGGATTCCGCAGGAATAGAAATATCAGACAGAATATTATTTATAGACGGACAAAATACCAGCGGACTAAACTACAAAGAGATTAATGACTTAATCACAGGTGACCATCATTCAACTGTTTCTATTATTCTTCAAAAAGGATGGAAAACAGATTTGAAACAGCTTACCTTGCCAAGAAGAGATACAGATGTGCCCGGAGTACCTGCAGCCTTTTTAATTCCTGATACTCGAATAGCTTATATGAAAATCAGCAAGTTTGCAGACAATACTGATGATGTAGCCATTGCGAAAATCAAACAATTAATGGGCTTATCGCTGCAAGCATTTATTCTTGATTTACGAGATAACCCCGGAGGAAGGGTAGAAGCTGCAAGCAACATAGCTGCTGAATTTTTACACGATAAAGATACTATTCTAAAAGTTAAATCCAATAATCCGGAGATAGCTAAAACATATATTTGTGAAAAAGATGGTATAGCTTCAGATATTCCTCTTGCTGTTATCGTTAATGCTAATTCGGCTTCTGCTGCAGAGATAATTGCAGGTTCTATTCAGGATAACGAAAGAGGTACAGTCGTGGGCGAAATTACTTTCGGCAAAGCTACTATTCAGAATACATGGAGAATGAGTGACAGCACTGCTTTTAAAATAACAGTGGCTGAGTACCTGACTCCCACCGGAAGAAGCCTGCATAAAGATAAAAAAGGGGATGCCCTATTAGATCCTGCTCTAAAACTTAGCATGGGAGAGGAAGAGTTTGAAAAGCTACAAGAAACAATAAATCAAACTCCAAATGGCAAATTGCCTGTGTTTTACACTAAGTCAGGTAAATCTATCATAGGTGATATGGGAATAATGCCGGATAAAATGGTCAAAAAAGATACTGTTACTTTACTTACCAATGTATTGAATCAAAAAAGGCTTTTCCACGAGTATATTTATACTTTTTTATATAGATTTGGAGACCTGCAAAAAGAAACTTACGGTAAAGATTATAAAATATTTTACAAAAATGCGTATATTAATGACAATATTCTTAATGATTTCTCCGTCTTTTGCCGAAGCCACAATATCGGCAATGATGCGATGTTTGAGCAGGACAAAGAGTATATTAGAAATTATTTAAAATCAATATTAGCACATTCCCTTTGGGGTAACGAAGCTTTTATTTATGTCGAACTAAAAAATGACAATGTTGCTCAGTCTACTATTGCAATATTTGATACAAACTAATAAAATATATCGGAGTTTTTCTAATGAACAAAAAACTACAAACTACTCTGCTATGGGTCTTAACCTTTGTGATAACTGTTGTTTTCGTTATTTGGCAGAGAACTACAGGGCCAACCTATCCAATTTCTGATGAAATAACTATCAATGGAACGGAGATTGACTATCACCTCTTGCGAACATGGGAAGGTAGCACCGATCAGCAGATTCCTATTTATGCTCCTGAAGGAGTAACAGGAAAAGTCACTTATAAACGCTTAAAAAGTCATGATGAATGGACTACTAAAGATATGATAAAGAAGAGTGACTCTTTGGTGGCTGTCTTGCCAAATCAACCTGCCGCCGGAAAAATAGAATATATAATTAAATTATACGACACTAACGGAAAAGAGTATAAATTACACGAGGAGCCTGTGATTACTCGTTATAAAGGCGTAGTGCCTCTTGGTTGGCTCTTAGTACATATTTTCTTTATATTTTCAGCATTCCTGTTCTCAATGAGAACAGCTATGGAAGCTCTTTTTCACAGAGATAATATAATTAACCTGAGTATAATAACTATAATCATGCTTACCATTGGAGGTATGGTGATGGGCCCGATTATACAGAAATTTGCTTTTGATGCATATTGGACAGGCTGGCCTTTCGGGCATGACCTGACTGATAATAAAACTCTTGCCGGGCTAATAATGTGGATTATTGCATTGTGGCAAATGAGAAAACACCCAGAGAGAAAATGGTGGGCTCTTATTGCAGCGGCTACAGTAGTTATAGTATTTTTAATCCCCCACAGTGTTATGGGCTCTGAAATTGACTTCACAAAAGATATGCCTAAATAAATAGTAAATATATCAGATATCAAAATATATAAGTAGAGATAACTCCAGATGTTTTCTCTACTTTTTTTATTATAGGACTGCCGTTTAATAATAACCCATTTACACAAGATTAACCCAGATCCCTAAGCAAAGGTAATTTAGTGCTTAGCTGATATGTTGGCTAAACATATATAGGACAGTATGTAGAAACCTAATCTCTAATGATATTTATCTATATTTGCTTTGTAAATTAAATAATTTCTGATGTTTTGATTTTTCTTTGTAACTTTTTCAATGTTAAATTCATCTACATAGAAACAACTATTATGGGATATGATATGAAACACTTAATTATTTTATTGATTTTTGCAGCAACGCTTGTTGCTTGGTCGCCTAACACCAATCCTTATGCGGTAGAAAAAACTGAGATTGACGATGATATTGCAGCTAAGCTGGGTATTACTATTGGTGATGAGGTGTCGTATTTAGAAAGTAAAATAATATCAGGTACTGAAAGACTAGTGCAAATAAAAATTGGCGAATCGAGGATAAGTCTGACTAATGCTAAACCTGCAGATCAAAAGCCTGCATTGCAGCCTGTTTTTGTTACGTCAGAATCTAATCAACAAAAAACCGGATATTTTAATAGTTTGAGCATTAAATATGATAATATAGAAGAAGCTTCTCAAGCTCAATTAAATGATGAATTGAATAAGCTTGTTTGTTATTATTTAGAAATTGATGACAGACATATCGAATTCTGGTACAAACCTGAAAAATTAGACTTTCTTAAAGAGAAGGAATCTACACCTGAAGAAACCAGCATTCCAAAACATGCTCTTGTTTTAAGCCCTAACCCTGCAAATACCCAATTTGAATTGCAACTAGAGTTTGGTAAAACTCAGCAAATGAATATAGAAATATATGATTCGAATGGTAATCTGGTTAAGCAACTTTTAGATAATTATCTATCAGTTGGAACTAATAGAATTAACTGCGATGTGAATGATATTCAAGTTGGCATGTACAGTGTGCTTTGTATATGTGATGGCCAAGTCATTGGGAATGATAGACTTGTTATTATGAGATAAAAAAATAGTCCAATTCAAACAACTTGTAAAATCAATAATTACAAAATTAATTGACTAAGCTTTTCCGGGAAAAGGGGAATATAATATGAAGACGATAAAAATATTGATAGTTATGATGTTCATGGCAATGCCTGCTTTTTCGCAAACAGGTATGCCTTCAATAACAGTTACAGAAGCAGAAAAAGACTTTACTTTGCCTATTAAACGTGCAAAAGTAGATGTTAAAATTGTAGGATCGCTGGCGATTACTACTTTTGATATTCATTTCTATAATCCAAACAAACGTACGCTTGAAGGACAACTGGACTTCCCACTGGCAGAAGGTGTTATTGTCTCACGTTTCGCTATGGATGTAAATAAAAAACTACGTGAAGGTGTTATAGTTGCAAAAGATAAAGGTCGCGTAACTTATGAGGAAATCGTAAATCGAAGAGTTGATCCGGGTTTACTGGAAGTAACTCGTGGAAATAATTTCCGTTCCAGAGTTTATCCTTTATTTCCTGAAAAAGAAAAGCATATAGTTATTGCTTATGAAGAAGAACTAAAAGTGACACCGGACGGGCTAAAATATTCGCTTCCACTGAATATGCCTAATGAACTTGATGAATTCAGTTTCAAAGCTACAGTTTATTCTGATTTTGCAAAACCGATTAATAATAGCACTAATGGCTCTAAATTTCGTCATAAAGACGATTCTTATACACTGCTAGCTGAATACACAGATTATAAGGCAAAAGAACTATACGAATTTATTATTCCTTATTTCGGCGAAGAGAGCGTTCAGCTGGAAACGTACAATAACGAAGACTTTTTTAGAATCTCTCTGAATCCTGATATGATGCTCCAAGCAAAGGAAAAACCACAGACTATTAGCATTTTGTGGGACATCTCAGCTTCACGATTAAATTCAGATATAAAGAAAGATTTAGAGCTATTAGAAGAATATCTTGAATATAATCAGTGTAATGTTGAACTAGTTCCATTCAGCTTATATGCCGATGAACCAAGCTATTTCCCTAATGCTGACTTTCACGAGTTAAAAGCAAATATCAACGGACTTAGAATTGACGGCGCTACTAACTACAGTTCTGTCGACATCAGCAAGCTGCGAGGAGATGAAATTTTCATTTTCTCCGATGGTATCGATAATATCGGCGAAGGTGGATTTGGCGAGACAGAAAAACCAATGTATGTAATCAATAGTTCCTCTATTTCAGATCACGATGTATGCCGCAAACTAGCGCAAAAAACAGGTGGCAAATATATAAATCTGATAGATGAGAATACTGAAAGCGCTTTAAATCTGCTTAATTACAATTTCCCATATTTTATGGGTATAGATGGTATCGCTACTGAAGTTTATCCAAAGAATGAAATAGTAAAAGGCAATATTAATATTACCGGGAAATTGCAAGCAAGTGCTCAACTAACATTGAAATTTGGCTATGGAAATAAAGTTACTAAGACAATCCCAATTAACATAACAGAAGCAAATCGCACAAAATCAGGAATTCTGCATAAAATCTGGGCGAAACAAAAGCTGGCAGATTTGAATTTAAACCAAACAGAAAACGAAAAAGAAATAACAGACCTTGCGAAGAAATATTCTTTAGTTACAGCTTTCACTTCACTCATTGTTTTAGAAACTGCATGGGATTATGTAAAATACAAAATTGAACCACCTGAAGAATTGAGAGCTGAGTATGATAATATTATGTCACAATCCGGCAGCTATCAGAATGTTTCAGGTAGAAATAATAACAATGAAGTTTATATCAAAAATTTGGTTTCTCAGACTATAAAAGAATACAAGGATTGGTATAGCTATGATTATGAGAAAAAGCAATATATAGATTCTGTGTTTAAAGAATTAGATCATGTAGTTAGTGAGATTCTAAATGACCTGGATCCTACAAATGATTCAAAAGCTTATTATGTGATAGATCTGAAGAAATATTTGCCGGAAATAGATTTTGAGAGCATTGGAGCATTTTACTCTAAAATAATATCTCCACGTCAGTCAGTTCAATATCATACAAGAAGCTTGTTTGGGTATCTGAGTACTATTCGTGTCAATGGTAGTGAGTTCGTTCAAAAACAAGTGTATCCTTTCAACTTAAGTAGCGGAAGCTCTGAAATACAACCAAAATATTTTGGCACTTATTATTTTGATGTCGAAAGTGTCGATAAAGTTGAATTTGAATTTTTGACACGAAAGTTATTCAAAGATGCATTTGACGACAATCTTTTGAAAAACAAAAATATAAATCTAAAAGATTATAGCATCTCGATTTCGATTCAAAAAGAAGATCTGGATGATTATAAAAACAAATTGTATGTAGTCAAAGATCCTGAATATTTTCTTTCTAAAAAGAAACTGGATTCAATATTTGAAGCAGATAGAATAGAAGCAAGTAAACATAATAAAGGATACGTTACCTTTTCATCACCGGGAATAACATCTAGTAATAATAATATGGGATACGGAGCACTGAAAGGAGTTGTAACCGATTTTAATAATAGACCATTACCAGGTGTTACAGTAAGAGTTCTTGGTACAAAAAAAGGTGCAAAAAGCAAAGCTAATGGATCTTTTATCATCAATAATCTAACTGCAGGAACCTATCAGTTAAAAGCTTCCTATGTGGGGAAAGCAGATGTGGAAAGTTCACCTTTTGAAATACAAGCATCTGTTCTAACTAGTTGTAAAATAGTAATGGTAGATAAAGTTAGTTCTAGTGGATGTGTTGTTATTGCAAATAAAGAAATGGCTTACGGTAGTGAGGAGCTTACGACAAGTGAAAGACTTGAAAGAATAGCAAATGAAAATCTTGTGGATGTAATTGCAATGAAAGCTGGAGTTGAAAACAGCGGTTCAGGTTTTAGCATTAGAGGCACACGTCAGGCAGATACTCAGATACTTGTAGAAGGAATGGATTTAAGTAATAAATTTACAGGTGGAATGGGTATTGGTGGAAGTAAATATTATCCAAATTCCAATAGAAGTACTACAACTGCGCAATCCTCTGCAAATGCCGAAGTGAGTACCACTGAATACCAATCCTCAAAAGAATACTTTAAGGAACTCAACTCAGCTGCAATTGGAGAACTTGAAGACACATATTTTGAATTGAAAGAAGATAATATTTTGAATCCATCATTTTATGTTGATGCTGCTCAAGTATTTAAAAAACAAGGAAAAATCAAAGAAGCATGCAGAGTTATATCTAATCTTGCTGAAATCAATTTGGAAGATCATGAAAACCTAAGACGCGTTGCCGGCTTTTTGATGGAAAATAAAGAATATCAACTGGCTAAAAGTATTTATAAACATATTTTAAAAATTAGAAACGAAGAACCTCAAACTTACCGTGATTATGCACTTTGCTTAGCGCAATTGGGTGAATATCAGGCGGCTGCCGATTCACTTTATAATATATTTACCGGAAATATACCGAGACAATTTGAAGGAATAAGATCCACAGTTTTCTCAGAGTTCAATACGCTTATTTTAGAACATGCAGATGAGATTGATATTTCTAAGTATGATCCTGGATATCTATTCGAAACACCGGTTGATCTAAGAATAGAAATCACTTGGGTGATGGATGAAACAGATATAGATTTATGGGTAATAGAACCTGATGAAACATTATGCAAATTCAATCACAGGTATACAAAAAATGGTGGTTTTCTAAGTAAAGATATGACTCAAGGCTATGGACCTGAAGTTTATATGATGAGAAAAGCAACAGAAGGTAAATACAAGATAAAAGCTAAATTTTACAGCAATAGTAGACAAAGGTCAAATATCTCTCCTGAAGTTCGCTGTAAGATTTATACTAACTATGGAAAACCTGATCAGAAAGTGCAGGAAATATTACGAAAAATAGAAATTCAGAGCGGCGTTATAGAAATTGGCGAAATTGCAATAAAATAAGCTTGTTAAAAAAGGGGTATGGTATGAAGTTTATAAAATTATTGATAGTTATGATGCTAATGGCATTGCCTGTCTTTTCGCAGACAGGCATGCCTTCAATAACAGTTACAGAAGCCGAAAAAGAATTTACTTTGCCGATTAAACGCGCAAAAGTAGATGTAAAAATTGTAGGATCGCTAGCAATTACGACTTATGATATTCACTTTTTCAATCCAAACAAACGCACGCTTGAAGGGCAACTGGACTTTCCACTGGCAGATGGCGTTGTTGTCTCAAGATTTGCTATGGATGTAAATAAAAAACTCCGAGAAGGCGTAATTGTAGAAAAAGATAAAGGTCGTCAAACATTCGAAAAAATAGTAAAACGCAGAGTTGATCCGGGTTTACTTGAAGTTACACGCGGCAATAACTTCAGATCGAGGGTATACCCTCTATTCTCTAATAAAGAAAAGCATATTGTCATAGCTTATGAAGAAGAATTAAAAGTAACACCGGATGGTTTGAAATATTCACTGCCTTTGGATATGCCAAATCAACTTAATGAATTCAGCTTCAAAGCAACAATATATTCAGATTTTGCAAAACCTATAAATAATAGCACCAATGGCTCTAAATTTCGTCATAAAGACGATTCTTATACACTGCTATCTGAATACACAGATTATAAGGCAAAAGAACTATACGAATTTATTATTCCTTATTTCGGCGAAGAGAGCGTTCAGCTGGAAACGTACAATAACGAAGACTTTTTTAGAATCTCTCTGAATCCTGAGATGATGCTCCAAGAAAAAGAAAAACCGAAGACTATTAGCATATTATGGGACATCTCAGCATCACGCTTAAATTCAGATATAGATAAAGATTTGGAGCTTTTAGAAGAATATCTGAAATATAATCAGTGTAACGTAGAATTAGTTCCATTCAGCTTATATTCCGATGAACCAAGTTATTTCCCCAATGTTGACTTCGCTGAACTCAAAGCTAATATCAACGGACTTAGAATTGACGGAGCAACAAATTATAGCTCTGTAGACATAAGCAAGCTGCGAGGAGATGAAGTATTTATCTTCTCCGATGGGATAGATAATATCGGCGAAGGTGGCTTTGGTGAAACAGACAAGCCGATGTATATAATCAATAGCTCTTCAATATCAGATCACGATGCATGCCGCAAACTAGCGCAAAAAACAGGTGGCAAATATATAAATTTAGTAGATGAGAACACTGAGAGTGCTTTAAATCTGCTTACTTACAATTTCCCATATTTCATGGGAATAGAAGGAGCTGCTAGCGAAGTATATCCAAAAAATGAAGTAGTTAAAGGTAATATAAATATATCAGGAAAGCTTCAATCAAGCTCTCAACTAAAGTTAAAATTTGGCTATGGAGATAAAGTTGCAAAAATAATTCCAGTCAACATAACAGAATCAAACCGCACAAATTCCGGAATCCTGCACAAAATCTGGGCAAAACAAAAGCTGGCAGATTTAAATCTAAATCAAAAACAAAACGAAGTTGAGATAACTAATCTTGCTAAGCAATACTCTTTAGTTACAGCTTTTACTTCATTGATAGTTTTAGAGACAGCCAGGGATTATTATTGGTATAAGATAGAGCCACCTGAGGAGTTGAGGGAGGAGTACCTCCAGATTGTTGATAAATATGATGCAATTGTCTCACATAGAAAACCACATAATGAAGAAGAAAATCGGCAGAAAGATTTGTTTATCTCGCATATTAAAAGAAAAGTTGGCGAATTAAAACGGTGGTACAGGTTTAATTTTGAAGAACAAAGATATCTGGATTCATGTTTTAGAGAGATTGATAAAAAAATAGAACCTTTAGTTGAAGAATTTGAAATGAGACATGATTCAGCTGTGTACTACACAATAGATCTAAAACAGTTATTTCCGAATTTCAATTTTAAGAAATATAAAATGTTCTGTTTCTTTATCTCAGATGAGGAGCAACATCCATGGGATTCTAGTTTTATTGATATCTACCCGTTTGGTAATTTGATTATAAATAAAGAGAATCAGATTTACATTGATAAACTCTCACACGAAAATTTAGGTAAAAGTATTTATATTGACAGAAGAAACATAAATGCATTTCCTCTTACTGAAGATACCGTCAAGCAATTAGAATTCTCATTTGATTTATATTATCAGTTTTGTGAGGGGCTTGCTTCTGAATACCAAAATCAGAGTGGCATTGATTTGATAAACAATAGATTTATAAATATACCAATCAAACCTGAAGATGTATCAGATTATTATAATAAAATCTTTATTATAAAAAACTTAGCAACTTACATCTCTCCACAACACCTTGAGAGTTGGAACAGATGGTGGGATTATTCCACGAAATTGGATCAGGTGATAAGTAATAAAGTAGAGCAGATGAAAACGGAAGTAAGTGATAGTTTTTATGAAGTTATTGATTTAGATAGTTTGCTACCGGAGGATAAAGATTTAAATAAAATACATTTTAAATATCTGGATGTATCCTGGAGAAAAGAATTCTGGAATTATAAAAATGATAGCCTTTATAAGGCTTCAAGACTGGGTGGTTCTTGTTATTTTGATGATGATATAGCAAATGTTTTTGATAATATTCCTTATCTAGCATTTGATAGTGATTATACTACCAAATGTATTTCTGATATCGAATCGAAACTTAATTTACCTCAAATACATCGTTCTCTGATTCATGCAAATGGATTGTATTTAATTACTCCGCTTGATTATAAACAAAATATTGGCCAAATTAGGGAAAAATTTAGAAATCAAATTAAGCAAGTTCATAATAGAATTGCCTTTCAACTATTTAAAGATAGTAGCGAATTTGATTTTTCTAAAGTGTATATTTTCAAAAATCTTGGAATTTTGAAAGATAGAGAAGATTATCTAGGCAATATGAAAAATCAATATTATTATTCAAAAAAAGAAAATGCAGAGAAGAATTTTCAGCTAGTTGCCGAGGATTATTATGTAAATGAACATGAAAGATATATTTTTGAGTCTTATAACTTATCAGAAATAGACACAGCTGCTTTTATGGTTGATAAGTATGTCAGGGTATTTTGGAAAAATCCAAACAAATTTGATAATAATATTATGGGAGTTGATAGTATTCTTCTTTATAGCGGGAGCAAATCAAAAAACTATAATAACAATAAATTAAATCTAATTCCAAGATATACTTCTTTTCAAATAGACAGAGCTTTCATAGAGGCAGATTTTTTAGAAAGAGAAAAGTTGCTACCATTAGATTCAATTGTAGTAAAGTATTCTTTTAAAACTCCCAATAAAGATATCAATCATAGCAAATTTAAAAATCTTATTGATTATGAAGATTTAAAAAAATATGATAATAAACAAGCTTCTATTAGCATCCCAATCAAAAATATTCAAAATATTTTTGAGAGTTTGTTATTTCTAAACAATCCGATTGTTTTTCCCAAAAAAACAACAGCAACACTAAATAACAATGGGAAGTCTACTCTTGTAGGATTTGTATTTGATGACTCAGAGAAACCATTGCCAGGAGCTACAGTACTCTTAGTTGGCTCTAAAAAAGGTGCAAAAACTAAACCAAACGGATCATTTGCAATTACAAATATAATTCCCGGAACTTACGATTTAAAAGTTACTTATGTAGGTAAGGATAAACAAACACGTAGAAACATAAAAATTGATTCGAATAAAATACATCAAGTTTATTTTATGTTGAAAGATGCATACAATTTTCATAGTCTATCTGTAGTTTGTGCTTCAGCAGGGGATTCTCATTATATAGAGAACCCTAATTTGGATGATAATATTGCAAGAATTCTAAATAATACAAATGATAAATCTCAAGACGTTAAAGGAAGCGATACCTTAGCTTCAAAAACTACAACAGTTTCCTACCAATCCTCAAAAGAATACTACAAAGAACTAAGTTCAGTTGCTCTTGGTGAACTCGAAGATACTTATTTTGAGCTTAGGAAAGATAATTCAATGAATCCATCATTCTTCTTTGATGCTGCCAAAGTATTTGAAAAACACGGTAAAATCAAGGAAGCCTGCAGAGTAGCTTCAAATTTGGCAGAGATCAACCTTGAAGATCATGAAAATCTTAGACGAGTAGCAGGTTTTCTGATGAAAAATAAAGAATATAAATTAGCTAAGAGTATATATCAACATATTTTAAAAATAAGAGTTGAGGAACCTCAATCATTCCGTGACTATGCACTGTGCTTAGCAGAAATGGGCGAATTTCAAGCAGCAGCTGATTCGCTATACAGTCTGTTTACAAGAGATATACCTGCTGATTTTAAGGGAATGATTTCTACATTAGTCACTGAATTTAACACACTCTTGCTCCAGCATAAGGATCAAATAGATATTTCAAAATATGATCCTGATTATATTTTCGAAACACCTGTTGATCTAAGAATAGAAATCACCTGGGTGATGGATGAAACGGATATAGATTTGTGGGTAATAGAACCGGATGGAACAAAATGCTATTATGCTCAACAATTTACAAAAATTGGTGGTTTTTTAAGTAAAGACATGATACGTGGCTATGGTCCTGAAGTTTATATGATAAAAAAAGCAATAGCGGGTAAATATAAAATCAAAGCGGATTACTTCTCAAACCGCAGACAAAAGTCGAGTATAGATCCACAAATTCGCTGTAAAATATATACGAATTATGGCAGACCTAATCAGAAAGTACAGGAAACTATAGGGAAAATAGAAGAATTAAGTGGTGAAGTTGATTTGGGTGAAGTGGTGATAGAGTAGGTCTTTCCGAAAAAAATGGGTTATAATATGAAAACGATAAAAATATTGATAGTTATGATGTTCATGGCAATGCCTGCTTTTTCGCAAACAGGTATGCCTTCAATAACAGTTACAGAAGCAGAAAAAGACTTTACCTTGCCGATTAAAAGAGCAAAAGTAGATGTTAAAATTGTAGGATCGCTGGCGATTACTACTTTTGATATTCATTTCTATAATCCAAACAAACGCACGCTTGAAGGGCAGTTAGACTTTCCACTGGCAGAAGGTGTAATTGTGTCAAGGTTTGCAATGGATGTAAATAAGAAGCTGCGCGAAGGCGTAATTGTTGAAAAAGATAAAGGCCGCCAAACATTCGAAAAAATAGTAAAGCGCAGAGTTGATCCGGGTTTACTTGAAGTGACTCGAGGCAGCAACTTCCGATCTCGAGTTTACCCTTTGTTGCCGGAACATGAAAAGCATATAGTCATAGCTTATGAAGAAGAATTAAAAGTAACACCGGATGGCTTGAGATATTCATTGCCTTTGGATATGCCAAACAAACTTGATGAATTCAGCTTCAAAGCAACAATATATTCAGATTTTGCAGAGCCAATAAATAATAGTACTAATAGCTCTAAATTCCGTCATAAAACCGATTCTTATACACTGCTATCTGAATACACTGACTATAAGGCAAAAGAGCTTTACGAATTTATCATTCCTTATTTCGGCGAACAGAGCGTTCAGCTGGAAACATATAATAACGAAGACTTCTTCCGTATTTCTCTAAATCCTGATATGATGCTCCAGCAAAAAGAAAAACCACAGACTATTAGCATATTATGGGACATCTCAGCTTCACGATTAAATTCAGATATAAAGAAAGATTTAGAGCTATTAGAAGAATATCTGGAATATAACAAATGTAATGTTGAACTAGTTCCATTCAGCTTATATGCCGATGAACCAAGCTATTTCCAAAATGTTGACTTCGCTGAACTCAAAGCAAACATCAAAGGACTTAGAATAGACGGCGCTACTAACTACAGCTCAGTCGACATAAGCAAGCTACGAGGAGAAGAGATCTTCATTTTCTCCGACGGTATTGACAATATCGGTGAAGGTGGATTTGGCGAGACAGAAAAGCCGATGTACATAATCAATAGTTCATCAATATCAGATCACGATGTGTGCCGCAAACTAGCGCAAAAAACAGGTGGCAAATATATAAATCTGATAGATGAGAATACTCAGAGTGCTTTAAATCTGCTTACTTACAACTTCCCATATTTCATGGGAATAGAAGGCGCAGCAAGCCAAGTATATCCCAAAAATGAAGTAGTTAAAGGTAATATAAATATTTCCGGTAAGCTTCAATCAAGCTCGCAAATAAAGCTAAAATTTGGATATGGAAATAAAGTAGCAAAGACAATCCCAATCAACATAACAGAAGCAAACTGCACAAACTCCGGAATCCTGCACAAAATCTGGGCGAAACAAAAACTGGCAGATTTAAATCTAAATCAAAAACAAAACGAAGTTGAGATAACTAATCTTGCTAAGCAATACTCTTTAGTTACAGCTTTTACTTCATTGATAGTTTTAGAGACAGCCAGGGATTATTATTGGTATAAGATAGAGCCACCTGACGAGTTGAGAGAGGAGTATGATTCAGTGAAAGCGCGTTATGAAAGGTCTTATTATGTAAGAAACAGAGATCATGTTGCGGATAGTTTAAGATATGTAGAGGCTCTTAAAAACAGTGTTCTTCGCTATGTCAATGAATTAAAAACATGGTCAAACATAGATTATAGCCAAATCGAGTATTTAGATTCATGTTATAACTTGATGGATAAAAAAGTTGGAGAGTTGGTTAAAAATATAGATTTTATGAATGATTCTATCCCTTATTATGTAATCAACTTGAAAGAGCACTTCCCGCAATTTGATTTTAGAAAAAATGGCTACTTAAACTATACTGTTCTCAATAATGTTGATGAAGATTATGATGATAGTAGATTTTATAAAAGCCTACCTTTCAACAAAATAGTTACAGAAGACACTTCCTTTTTGATGAAGCGATACATCTCTAATTATGGGCTTGGCAAGTATGGCAATATACATGTCAACAATTTTAGAGTCCACAATAATTCGTTTAATGGAATGAAAAAATTAGTATTTGAGGCTAATTCATCCTATCACTATGAGTTTGGCTTGGCAAATACATATAAAAATCTCAGGAATATAAAACTTGATAGCAACTCGAGATTGACAATTGAAATAGAAACCAAAGATTTAGACCAGTTTTACAATAAACTGTATATTCTTAAAGAAGGAGGATATTATTTAGCTGAAGAAAATCTTTTCCAATTAAAGAAATGGATTTCGTATGAAGATAAATTGGATAGAATATTCCGTTCATCAATATCCGATTTAGAAAAGTATCCTTCTGACGATCTGTTTACAACGATTGACTTAGACTCTTTACTTCCAGAATATAAAGATTTGAATCAAGTACATTTCAAATACTTTGATATGTCTTGGAATGATAAATTTAATAATAAAATCAACGACAGTATCTACAACTATGATATATCACATTATAAATATTTCTATGATAATTCCAGTCAATTAGATAGCAATAAAATGCTGTTAGAGAACAAACATTATACATCAAATTTTAACAATAAACAAACTTACTGGGAAAACTGGCTACGTGGACAATCTCAAATCAGACTTATCAATAGAACTCATTTACAACTGGATGGCTTGTATTTTGTTTCCTCTCTACCTTACAGTACAAATAAGGATAAAATAAGAGATAAATTTAGAAATCAAATAGCAAATATTGGTGGTAATATTGCAATCAAAATTGCCAAAGACAGTACCTCTTTAGATTATTCAAAGGTTTATCTGTTCAAAAACATAGCAATGATTATTGACAAAGATTATCTTGGCAATCTTACTACTCAACATTTGATAAATCGAAATAAAGAACTATACCGTAAAAATTGGCAATTGGGAGAACAAAATACCGAAGAATTATTAGAAGTAATACCTATTGAAAATATAAGTCCAGGGTTAAAAACTGTAGAAGACAACGCATTGCGCATCGGACTAAATCCGCGAGGTCAATATAACAACAATCATTTCACTATAGATTCAGTATTTTTATATTCTAATAATTTTAGATATAGTGCCAAAATTCTAACAACTAAACATAGATATTATAATTATACAGAATCACAATATATCTACTACTCTGAGAAGGATTTAGCAGACAATGACATGACTGAGATTGACTCAATCACAGTAAAATTCTCATTTATAGACAGTACAGTTATATTCAACAATGAAGCTGAAGGAGAGTTAACTTTTGATGCAAAAGAGAAACAATTCAAATATACTATTCCGCATCAAAAACTTGAAAACTATCAAAACAATTTTTTAACCTTCAACACCCCAAAAATACATTCTAAGTATTTGAGTGATAAGATTAAATATGAGATAAAAAATTGTTCAGCTTATTTACAGCTATCAAAATATAATTTAAAGGGAACTGTTGTTGACGAAAATGGGAAACCGTTGCCCGGTGCAACAGTAATGTTATTGGGTACTAAAAAAGGAGCAAAGACAAAACCGAATGGTAAGTTTATCATTAATAAACTTCCTCTTGGGATATATATGTTGAGAGTCACTCATGTTGCAAAAGCTGAGCAAATAATGCAAATCAATACAGCAATAGAAAATAATTTTAAGATAGTGATGCAACCTAGAGTATCAAGAACATCAAATGTTGTAGTAATGTCAGACAGAGCAAAAGTGACAAATACCGATGGAAGTGTAAGCATAAGAGGTGCAAGAGGAGCTGACACCCAAATCCTTGTTGAAGGAATGGATATGAGTAATAGATTTACGGGTGGTATGGGAATAGGCGGAAGCAAAAATTTTCCTGATGACCAAGAACCATCTGCTAATGCAGTTGTTACTACTGAAGAGTACCAATCCTCAAAAGAATATTATAAAGAGCTAAGTTCTGTTGGGCTTGGCGAGCTTGAAGATACTTACTTTGAGCTTCGAGAAGATAATCAGATGAATCCGGCATTCTTCTTTGATGCTGCAAAAGTGTTTGAGAAGAACGGGAAAATCAAAGAGGCTTGCCGAGTTATTTCCAATCTGGCAGAAATTAATCTCGAAGACCATGAGAATTTGAGACGCGTTGCCGGCTTTATGATGGAACATAAGGAATATACATTTGCGAAAAGCATTTATCAGCATATCCTCAAAATCCGCAACGAAGAGCCACAAAGCTTCCGCGATTATGCTCTCTGCCTCGCTAAGTCGGGAGAATATCAGGCAGCAGCCGATTCGCTATATAACTTATTTACAAGTGATATTGCCTGGGAATTTTCGGGGATAAGAAGCACTCTAATTACTGAGTTTAACACACTTTTGGACGAGCACAAAGGCGAAATAGACATCTCCAAATACGAACCGGAATACATATTCAAAACACCGGTTGACCTGAGAATAGAAATTACTTGGGCAATGGACGAGACAGACGTCGATTTGTGGGTGATTGAACCTGATAACACAAAATGTTTCTACAGCCACAGATATACCAAAAACGGCGGTTTTCTAAGTCAAGATATGAGACGAGGCTATGGCCCTGAAGTATATATGATCAAAAAAGCTACGCCGGGCAAATACAAAATCCGTGCTAACTATTACTCAAACCGCAGACAGAAATCAAGTATTGATCCGCAAGTCCGCTGTAAAATCTATACAAACTACGGCAGACCTAATCAGCAAATGCAGGAAAATGTTATAAAAATTGAGATAGACCACGGCGAAGTTGATTTGGGTGAAATAGAGATAGAGTAGAATTCTATTTTTTAAAATATTATCCTTACAAAACGTCCTAGATATAGGACGTTTTTTGTTTATATTTGTACTTTATAAAATACAAAAAATGATATGGAAAAATTACATTCTAAATATCTAAGGCGACTTAAGCAGCTGAATACCAGTTTTGAGAGATCCCTTACTCACGAAATAAATGAGGATGCTAGATTAATTTGCATTCTTGGAAGCAGAGGTAGTGGAAAAACTACTATGATGCTTCAAATGCTGTCAAAATTACCAATTGACGAAAGCATATATATCACTTTAGACGATATATACTTTACCGAAAATAAGCTGAGTGACTTAGTGGATGATTTCGTGATGCGTGGTGGTAAATATTTGTACTTGGATGAAGTGCATAAATATCCTAATTGGTCGACTGAGTTAAAAAACATATATGACTTTTATCCTGAACTGAAAATAGTTGTTTCGGGTTCTTCAATACTTGAAATTTACAAGGGTAATGCTGATTTAAGCAGAAGGATGATACTATACAGAATGCTGACAATGTCTTTTCGGGAGTATCTGATGCTTAGTGAGAATATTGAATTTCCTGTCCTTTCATTGGAGCAAATATTGGAGGGGCACATAAAAATAGCTCATGATATTAATCAAAAGATTCTTCCGGTAAAGCATTTCAAAAATTATTTAAAATATGGGGCATATCCGTTTTTTATAGAATCACCTGATATGGTTCCCATAAAATTGGATAATATTATAAACATAATTATTGAAAATGATATACAGCTGATTGAAAAGTTTAGCTATGAGACAGTTCTTAAAGCTAAAAAATTATTAGCAATTATATCTGATAGTGTGCCATTCAAACCTAATATTACAAAACTTGCAGAAAAGATGAAGACGAATAGGGAAACTGTTTTGAAAATGATAAATATACTTGAAAGAGCAGAACTTATCAATACGCTATTTGACGATAAAAAAGGGATAACTCGTCTAAGTAAGCCGGAGAAAATATATTTAAACAACTCCACTTTAAGCTATAGTCTGTCAGCAGATAAGCCGGAGATAGGTAATATTAGAGAAACATTTTTTTTAAATCAATTAAAGCATAAGTACAAAACTTGCTCATCAGCTAAATCTGATTTTTTGGTAGCAGATAAATATACATTTGAAATTGGTGGAAAAAATAAGCAAAAACACCAGATTCGAGAGATAGATAACTCATTCGTGGTGAGTGATGACATTGAATTTGGATTTGAGAACAAAATACCTCTATGGATGTTTGGATTTTTATATTAGAAAATAACGTCCTATGTATAGTACAAATTTATGTTGTAATTGTACTGAATGCAAAACAAAACATTATAGCGTTTTGAATGTTTTTCCAATTTGGTGTTTATAAATTCTATACATTGCGGCTAATTATTTTATTTATTAGATAAAAGTGTTTTACAATGAAAAATATGCTATTTGTTGGTTTAGCTTTGCTAACTGTCTGTTTTGTAGCTTTAGGGCAGAGTGAGGAGAAAAATACATTGGAGTTCTCGGAAAACTGGGAATTGTTTGATGATTCTAATTTTTCGATTCAATATCCTGATACATTTGAACTAATTGAGTATGGCAAAAAGGGTAAAGGGATTTCGATTTTTGCAAAAGAGACATCTGATGATGACCTCTTTAGTGAGAATATTCATTTGAGTATAGAAAACTTAGAAGGAAGCAATTTTGATCTGGATGCTTATATGAAGCTGGTTGAAACGCAGATTGAAAAGAAGATAACAGACGGAAAGATAATCGAATCTACAAGGGTAACTGAAGGTGACAGTGAATACCATAAATTGGTGTATACAGGTAAATTAGGACCGGTAGATTTGAAATGGGTTCAGCATTATAGAGTGGTAAATGAAAAAGCTTATACGCTTACCTTTACTTGTGAAGAGTCGCAATATGAGTCTTATGCAAGTATTGCTGAAAAAATAATGCTAACATTTAAATTAAAATAAATGACAAACTTATAAAAAACGCCAAAACTACTTAGTAATTTTGGCGCTAAATAAAATCTATATAAAGTAGATAATTTTACGAATGGTAATTTTACTATTTCAGCAGGGAATCTTTTTCCGCGTGCTTCAATTTCAATTTTAGTACCTGCTTCTCGTTTGTCCCAAGGCACATAACCCAAGCCGATTGGTTTGCCTAAAGTAGGAGAAAGGTTACCACTAGTTACAAAGCCTGCTTCTTCACCATCAATAAAGATTTTGTAGTGAGAGCGAGGGATAAATCTTTTAGCATCAGAGATAAAGCCAACTAATCTGCAGTATGGTTTATCTTCTTTTACTTTCGCTAATTTAGTAATCCAAAGACGCGTTGCTGGTTTTTTGATGGACATAAAGAATATTAACTTGATAAAAGTATAGATACATACATTTTGAGAAATAGGAGTGAAAAGTCTAAAAGTTACCTTGATTTCACTCCAAAATCAAACCTTTAGAGCAAATTGTTTATTCTGTACACTATCCTCTTATTCTTCTTCTTTAAGTTCATTTTTAGCAAAAAACAATGTAGTTGTCTATTGTAACGTCTCTGTATTATAATTTAATTTTGGAATGATATAATTTTATATACGAGGCATTAAATGAACTTTTTCAAAAAAACTGATTCTGTATCAGATAAAAATCTAATTGTTATAGACAGTAAAAATATAGATTTAAAGAGTCTTGGGCTGGAGGGTAAAAGTTTAGCTTTTGTACAAAAGAAAATCGAAGCTGATGAAAAGCAAATTCTTGTCAATCTTTATGACAAATTCCTTTTCATCATTATCGACGAAGACGCTGCCGATTACAAACGCAATGAAACTCTTCGCAAAGCCGGTGCTTGCTTTGCAGCTACTGCTCAGTCCGAAAAAATGGACTCTGTGGCTATTCAGGGTTTTAATGGAAGAAAAGACTCCATTTTAGCTGTAGCAGAGGGCTTAGCTTTGGCTTCCTACAAATTTGTAAAATATTTTACAAAAGATCTTGAAAAGATAACTCCTGTTTTGAAAACGATAGAGCTATTGGATAAAGATATAGAAGAAACGGACTTGATTGAAATCAATGCTGTTGTTAATGCTACTTTGTTAGCAAGGGATATGATTAATGAACCGCTTTCATATCTGAATGCCGTGCAATTTGCCATGGATATGAAAAAGCTGGGAGATGAAGATGCTGGATTTAAAACAAAAATATTAAATAAAGCAAAAATTGAAGAGCTGGGTATGGGCGGCTTACTTGCTGTAAATAAAGGCAGTATAGATCCTCCTACATTCTCTATTCTTTCTTATAGCCCGGATAATGCTAAGAATAAAAAGCCAATAGTATTGGTAGGTAAAGGCGTGGTATATGACACCGGTGGTTTGAGCTTGAAGTCTACTCCCGGCTCGATGGATGAAATGAAATCTGATATGGGTGGAGGAGCTGCAGTCTTTGGAGCCATCTATGCTATTGCAAAAGCTAAACTTCCGGTAAAAGTAATAGCGCTAATTCCTGCTACAGATAATAGACCTGATGGGAATGCTTACGTGCCGGGCGACGTAGTGAAAATGCACAATGGCATGACTGTAGAAGTGCTTAACACTGATGCCGAAGGACGAATGATTTTAGCCGATGCCATTAGCTATGCAAAAGAGTTTGATCCGGAATTAATAATTGATGTAGCTACTCTGACCGGAGCTGCTCACGCTGCCGTTGGTACTTTGGGTGTCGTAGCTATGGGGAATGCAGATAGAAAATATATGAATGCTTTAATTGACAGTGGTCAAAATACTTATGAAAGGATAGCAGAGTTTCCATTCTGGGATGAGTATTTTGAAATGATGAAATCTGACATAGCAGATATGAAAAATATCGGTGGTAAGCTTGCCGGTGCGATCACAGCAGGTAAATTCTTAGAGAAATTTACTGATTATCCTTATATACATTTGGATATTGCCGGACCTGCATTTTTGCCTTCAAATGAAGCCTATCGGACAAAAGGCGGAACAGGAGTTGGCGTGAGATTACTATTTGATTTTGCTAAAAATTATAAAGCATAATTTAGTTTTATATTGAAGTAGAGGCACAGTCTAGTGTCTCTACTTCAATTCATTATTTACTTTAAACTCCGGTACTACCAAATCCACCTGCGCCGCGTTCTGTCTCTTCCAAAGAGTTCACTATGTTCCATTCTGCCTGTTCATAACGAGCAATAACCAGTTGAGCTATTCTATCGCCACGTCTTATAGTAAAGGCTTCTTTAGCAAAATTGGAAAGTATAACGCCTATTTCTCCTCTGTAATCGCTGTCAATAGTGCCGGGAGCATTAAGGGCAAATACGCCGTTTTTTAGAGCTAAGCCACTTCTTGATCGAACTTGACATTCAAATCCTTCAGGAAGAGCTATAGCCAAGTTAGTGGGTACTAAAACGGTGTGCCCGGGGTGCAAAATAATGCTGTTCTCTATAGCAGCATATACATCCATACCTGCTGAACCGCTAGTCTTATAAGAAGGCAAAGGTAAATCTTCAAATGTATCTTTCAGTCTGGTTATTTCTATTTTCAATCCCATTTTTTTCGTCTCTTTATTATAATCTAAATAGTTGAATTTGCTAATTATTAAGCGATATAATATAAAAAAATCTATTTCCAGAAGCTAGCCACTGCTCGCCTAATTTGAGCTGATTTGATTAGTTTCATATTGTCCATCTCTTCGACGTCTTCTGTAGGTGGACTTATAATAACTTTTGCATCAGTATAAGGTCCCCATCTTTTAGCTGAAATATGAGGTGTATTTGGATAAAGCCCAACAACATTTGTTCCATAACTTGCTGCTATATGGAGCACTCCGGTAGAGTTTGCAACCAAAGTATCTGCCAGGTCAGTAAGTGCCATCAGTTCTAGTAAGTCGAACTTGCCGGAAAGATCAATTGCTTTTTTGCAGATTTTGTTTATTACACTGCAAGCTTCTCTTTCTTGTTTGTTTCCTGTCAAAATAATATCTACTTCGTAGTTATCCGCAATTTCTTTTGCAGCCTCACCTAAAGTAGGCAAAGGAATATCTTTTGCCGACCCACCACTTCCAGGATGGATGATAATAAATTTGTCGTGTTTTGTGTGCTGCTTTAGTACATCTTGCACAGCAGTGTAGACTGATCGTTCTAATTTGGCAGCAGAGAGTTTAACCGGCAAATCCTCATCTAAAAATCTGCTAATCATACCTACATTGTATTCTGCTTCATGTTTATCCGATATTTTTCTGTGTACATGTATTTTATGATTAGCAAAAAAGGAATATAATCTATAAGCCGAAGAAATTCTGTTAGGTACTCTGGCTATATATCCTGCTTTTAGCTCGTCGTATTTGGGGCGTGGGAAAAATACAATATCAGGCTTTTCTGTTAAGAATATTTCTTTGATACCTTTTTTATAATCCTCAACAAAAAAAGCTTGGTCTATGGCAGGATTATTCTGCACTAAAGGTGCAGTATATTTTGAAGTTATAAAAATTATCTCTTTATCTGGAAATTTCTCCTTTAGAGCTACTCCCATGGGGATAGTGAGTACCATATCTCCAATCTTGTCAGTTCTGACGACTGCAATTTTTTTTGCAGTACTAAAAATATTATTTGCTTTAATCATATTAAATTGGCTTACTTTTTGTTATTATTGTAGAATAAAGTGTTTTCAGATTTATAAAATATCAATGTAACGAAATGAGATTTGTATCTTCCATATTGATAATATTGGTTATTGCGACATTCATTTGGAGTAATGTTGCAAAAGATACGTCTACTCATCTGAGCAAATCTAATAATCTCTATAACCAATCCAAACACATTAATATTAATTTACCACAGTACAAAGATACGATATATGTTTTGGGAGATACTTACATCGAATTGCCGCTAAATGAGCAATATGTATATATCTATAGACGTAACAGTTCGGTACTTGTGTTGCCTATTTCATCCGGCACTGAAAAAGTGCCTAAAGGCATTAAAACCCGCACAGGGCTTTTTGCGGTACAGAGCAAACTGAGGAAAGCTATCTCGAGACAGTTCAATAATGCAGCTTTGATAAACTGGGTGGGATATAATTACAATATTGGCTTCCATGGATTAGCATCTTCAGGATATTATAGGTATCTTGGTAAGCAGCCTTCGTCGCATGGTTGCGTCAGAATTTCAAGAGAGGGTGGTGACTCTCTATATCGCTCAGTGAAACTAGGCACTCCCGTTATGGTATATGAGGATGAGCCGGCTCGCATATTTAAATTTACAGATTCCTTAGAACTAACTCGCAGGCCGCATTACTTTTTGGAAACTAAGGGCTGGTTCCAGAAAAATATGTTAGATGATAGGTTAGCGGCTTTAAAATCCGGTATCTCTGATTATCTAAGTGATTTGATGATAGTAATGGATGGAGCAACGCAACTCCGACCGGGTGCATACGATATAGGACGTTACAAAGAACTTGTGAAACCAAGACCAATAATAAACTGTGATATAGTTTTAGCCATATCAGATAACACAAAAATTGATTTGAAATATACAGACATTCCAGAACCAAAAATCTCAAACGAGTAGCTATTTATATGGATCAAGAATTTTTTAAGAAACAATTTGCTGTTTTCGGCTCGATAATTTTAAGCATTATCGCCTTGATTGGCTTTTTATACAAGACAAGTATAATCAGTAGCCCTATGGCACTTATACTAATTCCTTTGTTTTTGCTTTTTCCTTACCGTAAAGACTCTCAGTTTGTGAAACGGATGATAATCTTGACTTCGATATTATGTGTTGGATGGATACTATCTGATTTGGGTTCTGCAATATTGCCATTTTTTCTCTCGTTTCTGATAGCATATATCTTAGATCCTTTTGTGGTCTTCCTTACTACTAAGAAAATACCTCGCTGGTTAGCATCTTTATGTATCGTTGGCTTTTTTGTCGGGACTGTTACAGGTATAGCTATCGGAGTTTTCCCAATAATATTTTCACAGTTAGATCAAGTGTTGCGAACCTTATCGGGGTTAGTGCAGTCTATGTCTGACTATTTAGACAGCAAAGAGTTCTATGAGACTTTAGCCCAGTTTGGCTTGAAAGAAAGTCAAATGAAACCGATAATTCAACAAGAATTTATACCCGAATTGCAAAATTTATTTTCTCTGATATTCAAATCTTTACTGACATTCTTTAAAAGTGTGCAGGGGATAGCTACTCAGATATTTAATGTAATAATTGTGCCTGTGCTTACATTTTACTTTCTAAAGGATTTTGAAAAGTTTAAGAGGTTAGTAAAATCTCTAATTGGCAAAAAAGATAAAAAGATGCTATATGATCTAAAGAGAATAAATAATATAGTTAGAAAATATATTGCGTGGCAGGTTCTGTCTGCTTTTATAGTCGCTACTGCTACATCTATTGCATTCTCTTTGTATGGCATACCATATCCCATAGTATTAGGCATTTTGTGCGGAGTTTTTAATCCTATTCCTTATTTGGGAATATTTGTTAGCATGATTATCAGCATATTTACTGTGACACTTGTAAATCCTTCTATGTTTTTGCCACAAGGAATGTTTATTGTTACGGTGATATCAGCTTTGCATTTTATTAATGCCTATTTCTTAGAGCCAAATATAGCAGGGAAGCAGGTAGGTTTGCATCCAATTATGCTAATTGCATCTTTATTTATATTTGGTACTTTATTTGGCGTAGTAGGGCTATTAGTAGCAGTGCCGGGGGCAGCTATACTGATGATGTTCTTTAATGATTGGCGCGAAAAGACCGAGCAAAAAGATAGTATAACAATTGATAGTCAATAAATTGCTGATTTGGTGATTATTATACAAAAGATTTAAAGAGATGCTCCGACTATATAGTATATAGGTCGGATTTCTTTTTTATATAAATCCTGAAACTCCAACCGGATAGAGTGAAATTAACTCACTAATCATGTCAAAGTATAAAATAAAGTGGCAATTCTTAATCGTGGCATTATACTTGATAGATAAGTAAAGCAAGGTATATATACACTATATTATGACAATAATATGCAAAAATTACTACTATATACTATATTAATCTTAGCCGGGCTATCCACTGCGCACTCACAACGCATACAAATAGTCAGGACAGATGTAGACACAACGCGTTCGAGTTTTGTTACTTCTACTTACGTTTTTGGTGTTGACATATATGCCATGGATGTGGAAGATTGTAATGAGGTCAACTTTAATCTCTATTTTGATAATATTGATGTAGTCAAGTATTCCGGTTATAATAATACAGAATTCACTACTTCTGGTGGCTTTTGTAAACCCCTGTATTTTGAGAATGTGGCATCTAACACTGCTTCTATTTATGTAGGTGCTCTTTCGGGTGAATCCAAATCTGAAGCAACCTGGGATAATCCTCGAGTAATCCATTTGGAGTTTGTAGTCAATCAGTCTGCCAAAAATAATTCAGATTTGACTTTTACCATTACTAACGCTGAAGCAACTATAAAATCTGAAGATTTACCTATTGATTTACTTACCGAACCAACAGTTTATACTATTCATAGCTTTATGGATGTATGGCCTGGTGATGCAGATAACAATGGTGTTGTGGAGCCTTCTGATTTTAGTGTTATCGGGACTTTTATGGATATGGGATCTGCTACAAAGCAGATGCGCAGTTTCAAACGTCCGAACGCAAGCACATTATGGCATGCTCAGCAGGTTTTGGCTTGGGACTCACTCCCGGCAACATATGCAGATTGTGATGGCAACGGCGATGTTACAGTATCAGATGCACATGTAATAGCGTTGAATATTGACAAAACACATGTAGTAAGTGCCGGCAAAATAGTAGCTTCCGATGGAGTCTTAGGATTTAAAACTGAAACAGTTTACCCTGAAGATGCTGTTAGACAAAGCTTAAATATAATCTCTTACAGAGATATTATCTCTGCTTCCGGTAGAATATATATCACCGGTATAAGTTCTGATGAGTTTTTGGGACTGGAACTTAGTGATGCATTTAATGATGAGAGTTCGTTTTTGTATTATAAATACAACGAGGAAAAAATGTATGCGGACTTTATAGCAGGTAGCTTTGCTCATAATACCTGCAGAGGCGAAGCCGGATTAGTTAATGTCGTGATTAAGGGGCAAAAACACTTGATGTACGGCATTAGCGCCGAAGACTTATTAGGCATGACAAAAGATGGTAGCTTGATACCGTTATCTCAGACTACTGAAGTTTCTGAAAATAGTAATGCTACTCCACATCTTATATATAATAAAGGCTTACTTACTTTAACAAACTCAAAGTATGCAGGAAAAATAGAAATAAAGGTATATGCTTACAGCGGACAAGAAATACTAAAAAGAAGCACTTATGTGCAAGGAAATATTGCTTTAAATATTGGCAGTTTGCCGATAGGTTCTTATCTGCTTTATATTTCTGATGGCAGTAATCACAATACGTACAAATTTTTATCAAAATAAATTAGCTATGAATTGATAAACTTTGGCACGCCAGTGCTCTAGTCAGTATATGCTTTTTATCTGCTACACCAGTTTACATTCAAATTTAACTATGTGAGGCGCACGGCTTTAGTGCGTCTCAGTAGCACTTCAATCTAACACTTATCTTATCATCAGGAAAAATACAGTTTTCAATACTTAATCTTTTTACTTAGATTTGGATAGACTAAATTTGAAAGTATGGAGATTAGTTATGAAGAAATTCGCAGTAATATTGGCGGGTGGTAAAGGCACGAAACTTTGGCCAAGAAGTACTGAAGATATGCCAAAGCAGTTCATTCATATAATGGGCGATGGCACTATGATTCAAAATACTTTCAATCGAATCAAACAATATATAGATGTTTCTGATATTTATGTTGTTACTTACTCAGATTTAAAAAATGAAGTCCATGAACAACTGCCGGATTTGCCTTCTCAAAACATGATTATAGAGCCGTTTGGTATTAATACCGGGCCATGCTTAGGGCTCGCTGCTTCCATTCTTGCTGAAAAGTATGAAGCAGATGATATTATGATGTCATTCCCTTCGGATCATGTCATAATGAACAAAGGTGATTTATATCAGGCGTTAGACACTGCCACTCATGCGGCTTATAATCTTAACGGTCTGATTACTATCGGCGTAAAACCTACCATGCCCGAAACTCAATATGGTTATGTGCAGGTAACAGAAGAGGAGCTTAACTTAGGTGAATTATATAATCGCGGACTTCGTAAATCAACTGCATTTGCAGAGAAACCGGATATCGACACTGCTAATAGATTTATCGAGTCAGGGGACTTTCTGTGGAATACCGGGATATTTGTTTGGAAACTTTCTGCTTTTATTCGCTCTTTTAATAAACATTTACCTGAGCATGGTGACTATTTTACCGATTTAAAAGTACACTACGGGAAAGAAGCATTTCATGATAAGCTGGAGCTTACCTATGGCAAAATGGACAGCATCTCAATAGATTATGGTGTGCTGGAGAAAGCAGATAACGTATATTTAGTTAAAGCTGATTTGAACTGGAGCGATTTGGGCACTTGGGATGAAGTTTATAATCAATCAAGAAAAGATGCAAAAAATAATGTTTTCCTTGGCGATGTTGTAGCTATAAATACCAAAAACTCTTTTATATCCTCACGGGGTAAGCTGATAGGAGTGGTAGGCATGGATGATGTAATAATAGTAAACTCAGACGACGCACTATTTATCTGTAAACGCGGAAATAGTGAAGATGTGCAACAGGTTATAGATAAAATAAAAAGCCGACATCTTCACAATTTTTTATAATTCGCACTTTATTTTAGTAAAAAGAGACTCACTATGTTAATGAGTCTCTTTTGAGTCTAATATAAATAGTTGAAGTATAGCCAAACTATCCCTTCAGTTCTTCTAATTTTTCTATTACTTTATCTACGTGTCCTTTAACTTTGACTTTATCAAAAACGTAAGCAATTTCACCTTTGGGATTGATAATATATGTCGTTCTGATAACGCCCATATAAGTTTTGCCGTACATCTTTTTTTCGCCAATTATACCATATAGATTACAAATTTCCTTTTCAGGATCTGCAATCAGAGTAAAATTCAACTCTTTGCCTTCCACAAATTTATCATGAGATTTGACAGAATCCGGGCTAACTCCTACTACTTTTGCACCGATTGAAGTTATTCGTTCCATGTTGTCTCGAAAGTCACAAGCTTCAGTTGTGCAGCCGGGTGTGTTGTCTTTCGGATAAAAGTATAGCACCAGCCAATCGCCCAATAAATCTTTAAATTCTAAATTAGAGCCTCCGTTAATATCTGCAGAAAAATCAGGAGCATTTGTTCCAATTTCCAAAGCCATGTTCTTATTACCTTATTTCTTTTAAAATCAACAACACATTAGCACACGAATGTAATTTTGTCTTATTGAGTTTCTTATTTTGTGATAGCAACTTTCATATTTGAAATAGCGCCGCTTATGTTTGCACTAATAAAATATAAACCTGATTTTAGATTATGATGATCGAATTCACAAGTAACAGAGTAAGTATTCAAATCTCCACTGCTAATAAGATGTTGATTTGCAGTCATGTTACCAACTTTATTGCCAATGGCATCGTAAATAGTAATATTCAAATTTTCAAATTTATCTGAGATATAAATAATGTCTGCTATTATTTTTCCTGATGAAACTTTAGCTGCTGCTTGAGTCAGGCGAGGATACTTCATTTTTACATTAGTTATAGTCAGTGGCACTTCGCACTTAGTGTCCACAACAAATACGTTATGCAGTCTATTAATTTTTACTTCTATAGAGTCATAACTGCATAAATCTCTGAGTACTAACTTGTCTTTTATATCGCCATAGTCTGAGCAGAAGAAATTAACTTCTAATTCTACAATCGAGTCTGCAGGAATCAAAGTAGGCAACTGGGACTTAGGGATAGAAAAACACGCATTTTGCTCCATAAATGCTTCATCCAATAAGTAATCTGAGTCCGAGTTATTTTGAAGTGCAATAGTAAATGATAGGGGAGAAGCAACCTTCATTTCTCCTAAATCAATATTATCTAATCCTTCTAAAGGCATTATAGAGATTTGGTCTTGAAGGTACTTATAACTAATAGAAACTGTATCTGAAGTAGCTTCACAACCTCGCATATTTTTTGCAATAATATAATACTCGCTTCCACTATCCACTTCTATCGGATTTTGATTTGAACTTATGGGTTTCCCATCTTTATACCATATAAAATCACTGACATTTTCGAGTTCTGCTTCTAAATAAACAGGTTCATTTTTGCAAACTGCCAGCACATAATCTTTGAAATGAACTTTACCCAAAGGAGCAAAATTAAAATTAAACTCTTTCTCTAAAGTGCAACCATATTGATCTAATAACTCTACACTTACGGAAGTATCTCCTGTAAATGCTCTTTCTTCACCACTATAGTTGTCAGACCATTTATATTCCATCAATTCGTTAGCATCTATTGATATATAAGCAGTATCTCCCTGACATAAATCAGCTGGCGAGCTTTCTATACTAAATCCTGTAGCAGTATGCACGTCAATCTTTACAGTATCTGCAAAAACTGTGTCGCAAGGCATGTTATATACTTTTAATATGTAAGTCCCGGATTCTTCCACATCTAAATATTTGCCACCAATAGCTCCATTCCATTCATAAAAGGCATAGTCGCCATCTGCTTCCAGAAGGACAGGATCACCGTCGCAGGATGAAGAGTCTAATATATTTATTTTAGATTGGTAAGTGCTGGGTAATTTATATTTATATATACCCATGCCAACTACAAAACCCGTTGTATCATCTATAAAGTAGATATCATCCATATCGTCTTCTACAAGCAAACCACAGTTATATTGAGTCCAAGTGTTTCCTGCATCAGTGGTTTTTTTTACTGTATTTTTTTTACCGCAGACCCAGCCAACACTGTCTGAGATAACAAAAGCACCAAACATAGACGCACCCAAATCAGTGTCTATATAGGTATAACCTCCATCGGTACTAAATCTTACTCCACCTGAAGCATACCCGCCAGAACAACCTCTTGAATAAGGTAGTATAAAAGTATTGCCCTTGAATGAAAGTTCCTCCTGCCAGTCTACCCCTCCGGTTGTATTTCTGATTTGCCAATTTCTTCCACCGTCAGTAGTTACCCATATATAACCACTGCTTACAGCTAATCCGTCACCGGTAGAGGAAGGTAAATATAAGTCAGTCATTCCGGTATTTGTCTCGTTATACTCGTTTTTAGTCCAGGTATTCCCTCCATTTGTTGTTCTGTAAAAGGTTTGCGGGTCATTACAACCTCCACCTATAGCCATGCCGTAGTTTTCGTCGGCAAAATAGCAACCCCAAACATAATCAGTACTCGATAAATTCCAAGATATGCCCCCGTCCGTAGACTTATAGATGCCTCCGGGACCTGAAACATATCCGACTTTCGTATTTAAGAAAAAGATTGATTCGAAAAAACCTGACCAACCATTTTTACTATAATCAATTTTTGACTCTTTCCAAGTTTCACCTCTGTCAGTAGTCCTCATCACACGTGAATCTAAACCACAGATCCATCCGTAATCCGGATTAGATGGTAAAAAATATATATCTAACATTATCCTGTTGGATTGGTCTTCATTATAAATCTTAACCCATTGCGCATTTGATGGCAGACAAGACATTAAATATACAGAGATGAAAATTAATGTTAGTAGTGCTTTTTTCATTACTAATTTTCTCGCATTTATGATTTGTTATAATGTAGCAAAATAAATCTTTGTATAGAAATTATATTTCATTATATATACCCATATATTTAAATATTGTTACAGAATATTTGACGATACAATATTGCCACTTGACTATAGTAATGTATGATGCATAGAATCATTGCTTTTGAGTTTTTGTATTTACCTGAAAATGTTAGTATATTGTTAGTGATAGACTGATTCACCTTTATTTACCAATAAAGATGATTTGAATATAAAAATATTCACATACTTAATGTTAACATGTCTATTTATAACTGACAGTGAGATTAAATGGCGTGAGTTTGTATCTTACTTGTGAGAAGGTAAAGGACATTACAGCTGAAATTTATTTCTATATCAGATGAATGGTATGGTATGATATTATCTAAGTTTTTAGAAAATAAATCAATTAAATATAGATATTTATTTTTTGCCAATGGTATCATGGCAGTTTTACTTATTATATTTGGAACAATTGATTTAACAGTTAACTACCAAGAATGGGTAACACACCTTAAGAAAAATAATCAGCAGACAATTTATTTGTTAGCCGAGTATAACGAGAATATTTTATTTCTACATGATTCGAATCAGGCGAATGCTTCTTTACGAACAGTCATGGCACAATCATATTTTGATGCTATATACATATTTGATATGAATTCAAATCTTTTTGCTAAGAATTCCAGAATTCATAATTTTAACCACCCCGTAGATTCTTTAGCCGATTTATCTGATTTAGACTTAAGCGAATATGATGTGATCGAGCAAGATATATACTATAGAGACGATAAGTTAGGGCAAGTCGTAGCTTTAGTAAATACAAAGCTTTATTCTAATCACTTAATTTATCCTTTGATACAAATGTTTAGCCTATTTGTATTATTTGTAACCTGTTTCTTTGCTTTATCAGTGTTTTCAGTAAAATATCTAATAAAACCGATAGATACGGCTGTTAAAGCCAGCTATCGCGCGCTAAAGGCAAAAGACTATTCTGTTCGTATCAACACTGAAATAGATGAGGATATCGGTATACTTTATAATTATTTTAACGAAATGCTTGCCGACTTTGAGCTACAGACTAATGATTATAATAATAATAAAGAAATACTTAAAGAATCTATTGAAAATTATAAAGCAATTTTTGATAATGCAGCGAATCCGATTGTAATTTATGATTATGATGGTGTTATTCTTTTGATAAATAGGCAGTTTGAACAATTAACCGGCTTTACCAAAAATGAATTAGAAAACAACTGGTCTTGGTTTAATTTTCTTATCAAAAGTAGTAGAGATAAATACTTAAAAGACCATTATCTGATGCTGGATGGCAGGAATTACTCAACTATTCACCATTTGACTTTGAGCAACATTAACGCAGAAGAGAAGAAACTGTTTGTTACTATCAATCATCTTCCTTCGAGCAGTCGCATCATCGCATCAATCATTGACTTTACTGATTATAATGTGGCTAAGAAAGAGCTGAAGGCTAACAAAGAAAAATTTGAAATAATAATGAATACGATAAGTGAGCTTGTTTTTACAATAACAACGGAAGGTGTTGTTACTTTCTGCTCGCCTTCGTGGGAATCTTTATTAGGCTATAACCCATCTGATATAGTTGGTACTCATTTAATAGATATAATCCATCAAGATGATAAAGTTACTTTCCAAAAACAACTTGAACTTCTGATATCGACGGGTGAACATACAGGTCTATATGAATATCGTATGTTTGGAATGGATGATAAATGGAAATGGATGAGTACAGGGCTCGGCATTACTTCGGATAATGACGGACAACACATGACAATTACCGGTACTTCTCATGATATTACTAAGCGTAAAGCTGCAGAGTATGAGCTACAAAAAGCAAAATACGAAGCTGAGACTGCCAATAAATATAAATCAGAATTTATCGCAAAGATGAGCCATGAAATCAGAACTCCTCTTAATTCTATACTTGGATTTGCTGAGTTACTGCTCAATAAAAGTGAAGATGCAAACGCTAAGCATAAGTTAGAATCTATTATTAGTGGTGGGAATACGCTTTTAGCAATGATTAATGATATACTGGATTTATCAAAAATAGAGGCTGGCAGAGTAGAATTAAAAAAAGAAGTAATAAGTTTAAAATACTTATTACAAGATATAGAAAAGATGTTTGCACCTAGTCTCAAAGCAAAAGGAGTTGATTTTAAAGTTCATTTATCCAAAGACCTACCAAGTCACATTAAATCTGATGAAGTCAAGCTAAAACAGGTTATGCTTAATTTAGTTAGTAACGCGTCAAAATTTACGCAAAATGGATATGTTAAAATTGATGCAGATATAGTTACCCAGAGTAATTCCAAAACTCTGATTATAAAAGTAAGTGATACAGGCTTAGGAATAGAAAGAGATAAGCATACCAAAATATTTACGGCTTTTCAGCAGATACAAAATAAAAATCAAAATCCGGGGACAGGCTTAGGCTTAGCTATTACTAAACGCCTTGTTGACATATTAGGTGGAAAAATATCATTTGACAGCGAATCTGGTAAAGGAAGTATTTTTGAAGTTATTTTACCTAATATAGAAATAGTAGATTACGTAAAACCTAAGAAAGATAAAAATAAATATTCTTATGTGTTTGAAAAGACTAATATTTTAGTTGTGGATGATCGACAAGACAATAGAGAAATAATGGCAGAGTATTTAGGTGAAATAGGAAGTAATGTATACCAAGCCTATCAGGTAGAAGAGGTTTTTAAAATACTGGAATCGAAATCCATCGGGCTCATCCTTATGGATATAAATATGCCTGAAATTAGTGGGTTCGACTTAGCTAATATTATTAAAGCAGATAAAAGGTATAAAATGGTAAAGATAATAGCCTTTACCGCCTCTGTAAATCAGGAAGAGTTTTATGTAACTGCTACTCCGTTTGATGGAGTGTTAGAGAAACCTGTAAATAAAAATGCTATTTTCAAGATGCTGTCGCGCCATTTGGACTATACAGGTAAAGTAGAAAACTTAGTCTTCAAATCATCTATAGATTATAAAACCACTCTCAAGCTCTCATCTGAGCTGATTGATTCATATAGAGCATTGATTCTGCCTAAAATTAAGCATGCAGCCACTTCTAACTTTATTGATGATTTTGAAATACTTGGTAAGTTTATTAGTGAGCTTGCGGATAAGAACAGAGAACAAGATTTGGCGAAGGTGTCAGAGGAAATAAAAATGATTGTTGATAATTTTGATATAGAACGTATACCAAAATTATTAAAATACTTGGAAAGTGCTTTTACTCAAGACTTATAAATGCTTGGTTTATATATGTATACATACTATTAGAAAAGTGGCATAAATATTGATTAATATGAGTATAATGATTATACTGACAGGAGTCAATAAAATGCTTAGAATATTAGCCTATATGTCTTTATTTACTTTTTTAGCAATAAATACTTATTTTTTACTGATTGCTTCTGATGATATCAAGCAGGTAGATGTTTCTCATAGGTTGTCATACTTAGAGCATGACTATCAGGATTGCATTTACGAATGCTTTTTTGCCTTGGACGAAGTTCGACCTTATGCAATAATTCAGGTAGATAGACTTATAGAAGTATATAACAATGCTTGGATAGAGCCCGACAAAGTAGCAAGTATGCTTACCGCAAGTGAAAAGCGTGTTTTGCTTTCAAAAGTTACTCAATTTGTAGAAGAGAAAGAAGAAGTAGAGCAATCGATATTGCTTAACAAAATAGTAAACTGGTGCAGAGTAAAAAAACTATTTTCGGTAATTGATACTGATTACGGATTTCCAAAATCTGACTTAGTCGAGGTTACTTCCCATTTAGATGCTACAAGCTATATTATCCAGTCTTTGACTTCTCAGTCTGCACAAGCAGACATGAGCACAGAGAGTTTATCACTTATTGAACAAAACGAAGTATATTATAAAACTATAAATCATATTTCCGGATTGCAGATTCAAACACAATTTGATTTATATTCTCAGATATTTAAAAAATTAGCGAAAACGAGCGAGTAAAGAGAACTACATTTTCTTTTCCGTATTTGAGCGTACTTTAGCGAAGAGTACGCTTTTTTTTATTCTGGTAAATTGATTTGTGATTTTGACTTAAATCATTTGGCATAGATAGTGGTGGTAACATGATGTAAATACAGCGAATAGGTTTAAACATCATTTTTAGATAGTACAAACTATAAACGATGTTAGGAAACCGATTTTAATATAGAAATAGTCGATATCTTATCTTTACTTCAATCTTCTGCCTAAAACTACTAAATAGATAAATTCCGATTTCAATTTTTTAATGCTAAAATTTTTAAGTGTTTTATACTACTAAGGGCTGTAAATTTGTAGCAATTAGCTAAAACTTGTAAAACAAAAACGATTGTGTTATCATGGTTTTTAAAATATCTGAAAAAGTTTCTTGGATAGGTAAAATAGACTGGCAGCTTAGGAAATTTCATGGAGATCAGCTGACTACAAGGTTAGGCTCTTCATATAATGCTTATTTGATTCAAGATGAAAAAAATGTAGTAGTTGATTCTGTTTATAGGCCTTTTGCAGTAGAGTGGCTCGAAGAGCTTAAAAAAACAATTGATTTGGATAAGATTGATTACATTGTCGCTAACCATGGCGAGCCGGATCACAGTGGTGGTTTACCTGCGCTATTAGAGCTAATCCCGGACGTTCCGGTTATCTGCACTGCCAATGGTGCAAAAACCTTGAAAGGTCACTACCATAAAGACTGGAATTTCCAGATAGTTAAATCAGGCGATACATTAGACATAGGCTCTACTAAACTTGAGTTTATAGAAGCACCAATGCTTCACTGGCCTGACACTATGATGACTTATATGCACAGCGAAGAAATATTATTCTCTAATGACATATTTGGTCAGCACATAGCCTCTGAAAGGATGTGGGCAGATACAATGGATCAAAATGATCTTTACGAAGAAGCTATGATTTATTACGCTAATATTGTTGCTCCATTTTCAAATAAATGCCTCAAAAAAGTACAAGAGTTTAAGGCGATGAATTTGCCTGTTAAATTTATATGCCCCGCACATGGTGTAATGTGGAGAGATAATCCTACTCAGATTATTGATACTTATGAAAAATGGGCGGACTCATATCAGGAAAATCAAATTACATTGATTTATGACTCTATGTATGGTAATACTAGGAGAATGGCTGAATACATTGCAGAAGGCATCAGGGAAGAAGATAAAGACGTAAATATTAAATTATTTAACACAAGCTCTACTCCATCCAGTGATGTAATAACCGAAGCGTTCCGTTCCAAAGGTATTTTAGTTGGATCTTCTACTGTAAATAACGGCATTTTAAATAGTGTAGCCGGAGTTATAGAAGAGATAAAAGGTATGAAGTTTAACGGCAAAAAAGGTGCTGCTTTTGGTTCTTACGGTTGGGCTCCCGGCTCTGTAAAAATCATCAATCAGATTCTTGAAGAAGGTGGCATAGAAGTAGTCGGTAAAGGCTTAAAAGTACAGTGGAATCCTGACGAAGATGCAAGAACTAAGTGTATCGCATTAGGAAAAGAATTTGCAAAAGCTTTTACTGCGTAAAGTCGCTATTGAGTTATAAAATACTAAAAGCTCACTTCTGTTTGACAGGTGTGAGCTTTTAATATTATAAACTATAAGAATTTACTTTTTTATCCATGCTTTACCGGATTTCAATATTTCCCTGCCGGCTAAGCCATTTAGAATAATGGCAGCCATCATGTACCATGCGTTAAATGCACAAGCTATTAAAACGTAAGCTGCAACTGTGTTCATTACCGGCATTCCGAAGTGTCCCAGGTCTAACAAAATAAACCCAGCCAAAAGGAGCGTAAACGTTGATGCCATTGCAGTATGAATCATCATAGCACCTATCCAAAGAATAGCTGTAAGCAGTGTCCATGCAACTAAATACCAGCCTACATCAGTATGAGATGAAGCGTAAATTCCAAAATGATTGGAAATCCATATAATACCTAATCCAATCCAAAAAGCACCAAAGCTGGTGAATGCAGCAAAACCAAAGTTATTTCCGGTTTTTTGTTCTAAAAGACCGGCAATTAATTGGGCTAATCCGCCGAATATAATTCCCATTGCCAATACAGGACCTAAGCCTAATAATCCAAGGTTATGAATTTGAAGAAGAAAAGTAGTCAGACCGAATCCTGCTAATCCGACAACAGCCGGGTTACCCAATTTAATGTCACTCATCTCTGTGAACTCCTAAAAGTTGAAATGTATAAATAATTTGAAAAATGGTGCATGTGGAATGTTGAAAATATAAATATCAAGAAAGTCAATATTTTCACTTTTAAAATAGAAATTTTAAATATGGTATAAAACGAAATGTAATATACAAAAAAGCTTTTGGATGAATAATTGTCAGAAAAAATATATTTCATTCATTATTGATATCAAAGTGATAAGAGGTGTGAAATTTTCTATTAAAAAAACAATCGGCTTGATAATTGCGTTCAAGCCGATTGTTCCTTATAGTTATGTTAGAAATCATCTTCCCAAGATTTTGACTGAGTATCACTTAGTACAGAGTAATTCGGGTTAAATATTATATCTTCAGGCTCTTCATCAAATGGCCCTAAGTCAAATTTCACCTGTTTGCCTCGCACTACTGCTCTTGTCATAAAGTATTCGTCGTCATCGAATTCTATTCTTATAGGTACAGGCATCACAAATTCATCCGGTACATTTTCTTGGCGTACCTGACATTGTACAATGTATTGACCATTTTCGTTTTCTACTGTTTTTGAAGCAAATTTGTAAGTTGGTATTGCTGTGCCGTCTACCCACTCATCAAAGAACCACTGAAGAGAGTTGTCATAGTACTTTTCAAGTATCGTACGGAAACCATTTACTGAGTATTTTTGATTTTTGTAAGTCTGATAGAACTCATTGATTACAGACATAAATCTCTGCTCGCTCATGTTGTTTGCATAGTCGATAAGCATATTTCTTAGCATGTGGATGATAAAGAAAGATTTCAAATTCATAGCAGACCTGTCTGCTCTGTATTTTTCATTTCCATAACTACCCATACTTAAGCACCCATAATCTGAAAAATCCTTATTTGCATTGTCCAATGTAATAAAAGCTTTATGATATGCATCTAACGTCTTTGGATAATAGGTTTTATCTTCAAAGAAGTTCTGAGCGTATACATTAACAATAAATTTATATATAGCTCCGTATAGCCAACTGTCTCTGTTGCTCATTGCTTCAAAACCATTACCAAACCAAAATGTTGACAGCATGCCTACGTAAGATCTGATAGTATTCATACCTCCTAATTGAAAATATCCCGGACTCAAGGCAAGTGTTCTGTTGCAGAAGTAGCTATATGCTGACGCTGAGGATTGGAAGTCAAAGCCTGTGTACCTCTCAAATATTGTTACAGATCTATTTATTTCTTCAGGTAGCTCATATATAAACAACTCTTGGTCAGGCAATGGGCCTAATATAGAGGATAAATACTGATAAGCTATAAGGTAGTTGTCTTCCAGCATATCCAAATTAGCAACGCTATTATATTTGAATGTAACTTCTTCAGGGCCGAAACCCGATTTAATTTCTGTTTCCCTGTAGTTATTCAGGATGATTCCAATCTGATATAGAGAGTCAGGATATTCCCACTTTGTAACAACTGAGCCATTTCCATCTTCTTCTTCAAATACTTTATTACCAAAAGCAAATAATTCTTTGCTGGTAGTAGATTTTACTTTTAAGTGAAATTTTTTCTTATCGTAAAAGTTATTGTCTACAGGGTACAGATTACTCCGACGAATAGCATCAACACCAAAGAGGTTACACTTTTGCCTAAAGGTAACACTCGCAGTCTCACCTGCTTTCAGTTTCTCAGGGAAATTAATCCAAACTTTATCGCTTATGGTTGGTTTTTGGTGATAAAATCCAATATCTTTACCGTTTCCGTCTTTAACTGATAGTACTTCGTATTCGTCATTTGTACTAAAGCTTGCCCACTGAAAATCCTCTAAGGCTAACAATTTCAAAGTAGCAGTAGAATAGAAATTTTTATCTCTGTAGAAATCTATATCTACATCTATATCATTGACAATAAACTTTTGTTTTGATTTTGATCTTTCTAACTCGCTTAGCTGTAAATCTTCTTGCTTGTCGAAAGTAAAAATGAGTTTCATATCATGTTCGCTGTTTCCTACACCGTCATTAACCATGTACAAACTGCATTCTTCTTTGTCCATAGGATTGATTACCCAAGCATAATGATCTGTCACCCCTACTAAAAATTCAGAGAAGGAGAAGTCAGAGTTACCTTTCTCTAAAATAGCATGAACTAAGCCATCATAAACATGCTCATAAGTTGGCATAGTAAAGCTCCTCCAGGCATCAGTGTAAAGAGACTGCACATCGTCAGGATCCGAAACGCTTGTTTTAATGGAAGAAGAGCTTATAGACTCAAAAAAATCATCATCAAAAACAAAACAGGCATCTTCAAAAGTCGTTGAGTAATATTCTTTATCAAAAGTTCTGATTGCGTTTATTCTTTCCACTTTGATACTTGGCATTACTTCAAAAGAGCCTGCACCACTGAAGATAGCGATATGCTTTCCATCGCCAATATCCTGCATAAAATATATTACGCCGGAATCCAGAACGGTTGTTCCTGCATCCTGCATCATTACTATGTCACTTACCTTGTAGGCATGCTCTGTATCTACTTGCAGGTTCTCTAAAGCATCATAAAACTCTTTGTAATTTTTAAAGTCTTTAGCTTCAGAGCGCACTAAAGAGAATGAAAAGATGAGAACTAACAAAACACTAATTTTAAAAAATACCATTTTCATACTGTATTATCTCATAAATAGTCAAATAACATAATACAAATATACTATAAAATTAATATTTATAAAATATATAGATATAAAGGCTCAAAATTTAAAATAAGAGATTGTAAATAAGAACTATGTAACAATTATTTAACTGATAAAGGTAGAGGAACACTATAACATGCTCCTTATGCTGAGTGGCAATGCAGTGGATTATTGCATTGCATTGGGATAGGTAAACTTATCTGTTGTAATTCTATATTGTAGCATTACTGATAGAGCTATAAACTCTTTTTTTCAAAATATGCAGAGTAAAAAGAGATTTAAATATTTGTTTAGAAATAATTAAATGCCGGGGATACGGTTTAATATAGTCAATGCTTCTTCGACATGCCTGCTATCAACCATTGAAGATTGTTTTAGCTCATCCTTAGCAAAAATTTCTTTTGCTGCAGAGTACTGCTTCATCGCAAGGCATGCAGATGCTAAAATAAAGAGTCGCAACCCTTCAATATTTGTATTGTCGGAGCGGAAGTTAGTATAATGTTTTATATCGTGGATATTATCATCAGAGAGAGCCATCTGAGCCAGTTTGATATGCACCATGTCGTTCTGTTCGACAGATAAATCTTTACTATCAATAATCTCATTGAGGATTTGCTTAGCCTCGGAGTAATCCTTTAGAGCAAAGTAGGTATTAGCAAGATGGAATTTCACAAATGCGTCATCCGGTTTGTCGTTTGCGTCTAATTTAAGTAGTTCAAGGTTTCTTTGGTATTTAGTTATACTTTCCTTGTTGTAGCCGGTATGTTGGATAAGTATGTTACTATCTGCTATCTTATAGCCACAGTTTTCTATAGAATTGCGAATTTGTTCGTGGATTCTTCCTGTGAAGAAAAAACGCTTATCGTTTCTGAAGATACGAGTGTATTTATGTATAGATTTCGGTGATTTACTATCGGGACCAAGCAGATTTTCAATTCGTACAGTTATACCACCGATGTTTTCATCTAAAAACAGCTCAGATTCTTCGTCTATAGACTTTTTCTCTATAAGTTCATCAGTATCTACGCAAATTACCCAATCTGTTCTCATCAGAGATATTGCATAATTTCTAGCTTGACTGAAACTATCCTGCCATTGACTAAAATGCACTTCAGCTCCACATCTGGTAGCAATCTGAGGTGTATCGTCATCAGAACCAGTGTCTATTACTACAATTTGCTTGCAAAAAGTATTTAAATGTTCAATCAACTTTTCAATTGACGAAGCAGAGTTTTTTGCAATTATTGCTGCACCTAAGTCAATATTTGGTCTAAATAGCATTTTAACCTATAAGAATTTTAAATGGTTTTCAAAGGATAGCAAGCTAACAGTATAACTTATATGACAAAAATACTTACAAAATAGTGCAAAGGCAAATCAAATGAAAAATATGAGCGGATTTTCCAAAATATTAAATATTTCTCCTTCAACTATGGCTTATTGGCTCACGGAAGGGCAATATCTAATCCCTAAACATATTGAATACATTGAAAGACTGATACTAAAGTCAATTGCTTCCGGAAGTAAATACTTATGTATCAATATGCCGCCTCGCCATGGAAAATCAGAATATTTATCTAAGTTTTTGCCTCTATGGTATTTGACTACTTTCCCTAATAAAAGGATTATCCTTACTTCCTATGAATCTTCTTTTGCTGCAGAATGGGGGCAAAAAGTGAAGTCTTTATTGTCAGATAACGCCGAGATATTAGGAGTTTCTATAAGCAAAGACCAAAGGAGTAGCAGCTTCTTTTCTCTTGATGGGCATAGCGGAAGCATGAGTTGTGTTGGAGCCGGTGGCCCTATAACAGGCAAAGGTGCAGACTTACTAATTATAGACGACCCTGTGAAAAATGATGCAGAAGCCAATAGTGCACATCAAAGGAACTCTTTGTTTGAATGGTTTAAAGCTACTGCCTTTACCAGAATTGAACCCGGTGGCATAATGATATTACTGATGACCAGATGGCACGAAGATGACTTATGTGGGAGACTCAAAGCGATGTATGCAGAAGATAAAAGTTGGGAATTTGTATCAATCCCAGCCTTTGCGGACAGCAATGACATTTTACAAAGAGATGTAGGTGAAGCTTTATGGCAGAAGCGATATGACGAAAAAAAACTAAATGATATCAAAAAAGCTTTGGGTAAATATTGGTTTGCTGCTTTGTATCAGCAGACTCCAAGCCCGGCAGATGGTGCAGTGTTCAATAAAAGGCATTTTAAATATTTTTCGGAGAGCGAATTGTATTTTACTGCAGAAAATGAAAGGGTATTAAAATCCGGTTGTAAGTATTATGCAACTGTAGATTTGGCGATAAGCACTTCCGAGTTGGCAGATTACAGTGTCGTTCTTGTTTTTGCTGTTAGTAAAGACAAAAAAATCTTTATTATAGAAATAATAAGAGAGCATTTTGACCCTACTCATCATTTCAAACTTGTAGAGCAGGTAAATAAGCAATATACGCCTGTGCTTATAGGTATCGAAAGCGTTCAGTACCAGCTTGCTTTGGTCAAAGAGCTATCTCGTAATGGTATCCCTGTTAAAAAACTTTTACCTCATAAAGATAAACTCTCTCGAGCACTGCAGATAGTCTCAAAGGTTGAGTTGGGTGATATATACTTCTTAAGTTATGCACCATGGCTACAAAGTTTTGAGAGCGAGCTGTTAGAATTTCCAAACGGGAAACATGACGATCAAGTAGATTGCCTAAGTTATATCCATGACATGATAGGTCATACTTCGGATGTGCTCCCTTATCTGAAAAACTCTCCAAGCAAGAGGGAAAAGACATTTATAAGTAAATATGACTTGCTTTGAATTAGATTCTCTAATGTCCAGCACCTTCTTGTATCTCATGTATAATTTAGTGTATTTGTTTCGTCGTGGAATACGTAAATTTGTATCTAAACAAAATATGAAGAGAGAAAAATGCCATACAAAAAGATAAATATAAAACTGCCTACTGACTATACATCAGAACAGTTGGAAAAATTAATTGCCTTAGAAATTAAAACCTCTGACTTCGAATACTCTATAGATAAAAAGAGTTTAGATGCAAGGAATAAAAGAAAAATCCACTGGTTAATTTCTGTCTTGGTCAAATCAGAAGCCATAAAGGGTGATGACACTATAGAAGTGCAAAAGCTACTTATCCCTAAAATGGAAAAAAGCAAAACAGTTTTAGTTGTGGGTAGTGGTCCGGCAGGATTTTTCTCTGCTTATGTTTTACAAAAAGCCGGATACCAAGTTACACTGATAGAGCAGGGAAAAAAGGTAAAGGACAGACATAAAGATATACTTAGCTTCGAAAAGACAGGGGAGTTGATTGAATATAGCAACTATGGTTTTGGCGAAGGTGGAGCGGGTACTTTTTCGGATGGAAAGCTTACTTCAAGAACTAAATCTATTTCATTAGAGAAACAATTTATATTTGAAGAATATGTTAAAGCAGGAGCACCCGAAGAAATTAAATATTTAGCCCATCCTCATATAGGTAGTGATATTCTAAGAACTGTAGTGACCAACTTAAGAACTCAGTTCGAAGCGGAAGGCGGTAAAATATTATTTTCTACTAAGTTGACCGGAATTGAAAAGAATGGAAGAACTATAGTTCAAGCAGAAAGCTCTGCCGGGCAGATAGAAGCAGATTATTATATAATAGCTCCCGGACATTCCTCGTATGAAACATATAAAATGCTTATACAAAACGGAGTTCGATTTAGAACAAAAGGGTTTGCTATTGGTTCCAGAGCTGAGCACAAACAAGAATTAGTGAATACTGCTCAATGGGGAAGAGCGAGCTTGGACGGAGTAAAAGCTGCGGAGTATAGACTGACCTCCAAAACCAGTGGAGGCTCAGCATTTACATTCTGCATGTGCCCGGGTGGGATTGTAGTGCCTGCAGCAACGCACGAAGGTATGAATATAGTAAATGGCATGAGCAACTATAAAAGAAATTCTCCTTATGCAAATGCGGCAGTGGTTGCCAGTTTGAATTACAATGAGATAGAAGGCAGAGAGGTAGATCCACTTGAAGCATTAGAAATGCTTGCAGGTTTAGAAAATTCCTTCTATGAATACTCAAAAGGCTACTCTGCTCCATCTATGCTTATTTCTGATTTTATAAATGGCAAAGCAAGTGGCAGATTAAATGACAGCTCGTATCCGTTGGGATTGAAAGCGGCAGCACTGCAGGATATGCTGCCAAAACAGGTTATTGATAATTTGCGTCAGGGGCTTCTGGATTTTGACCGCAAGATGAGAGGATACAGCAGTGGAATGCTTATAGGTTTGGAAAGTAAAACCTCTTCACCTGTTCAAGTAATCAAAGATGATAATGGCAATGCTGCGGGGATAGATAATCTTTTTATTTGCGGTGAGGGGAGTGGATATGCCGGAGGTATTACCAGCTCAGCAGCAGATGGAATAAAGACAGCTTTAAAAGTTCTTAGCTTATAACAAAGCTAATGAATTAATTATTAACTCAGTAAAAACACTTGATTTATCAAAAGAATCTAATATTTTACAAGCTTTGCCGTTTATACAAAATATTTATCAATTCAACTTTGGAGACTTAATCTATGTATAAGTATGTCCTACTTATCTTATTTATTCCGTTTATAGCTTTTGCTCAGAAAGAAGCAGAAAAAGATCCCGATTTAAACAAATGGATTCCCAAAGGCACTGCGGGTGTAAATATTTCGCAGATGGCTTTTAGTAATTGGTCCCAGGGTGGAGAAAACTCCATGACTTATACCATAGTCGGGAACTTCGAATTGAACTACAAAAACGAGTCTCTTATTTTTACGAATAGTTTAAAAGTGGCTTATGGTCAAACAAAGATGGGAGAAGACGATTTTAGAACAAATGACAACGAATTTTACCTTGAAAATGTATTGGCTAAACGTATAGGTTGGGCAGTTGACCCTTATTTTTCTAACACTGTTCGCTCAACTGTTGCTCCGGGATATAAGTTTAATAAAGACATAGAAGAATATGTTCAAATGTCTGACTTCTTTGATCCCGGATATATCTCACAGTCTCTTGGTTTCACTTATAATAGCTCTAAAATTGTACAAACTCGACTTGGTGTAGCACTCCAGGAAACATTTGCCTCTACTTATACAGGCTATACTGATGATCCTGAAACAACTGATGAAATAGAAGATTTCAAATTTGAAACCGGTATAGAATCAGTTACAGATGTTGAGTATTCCTTTATGGATAATATGCTTGTAAAAAGCAAACTAAGACTATTTACTCGATTTGATAAAATGGATGTTTGGGATGTGCGTTTCGATAATACAATTAGTGCACAAGTAAACAAGTATATCGTAGTCAATCTCAACGTATTAGTAGTATATGAACAAAGTCAATCACTTCGTACTCAAGTTAAAGAAGCTTTGCAACTTGGTGTAACACTTAATCTATTTTAGGAGATCACATGGAAAATTTTATTGACATTTTATTGAGCAATATCCAATTTTATGCTCCAAAAGCTTTACTGGCTTTGTTGACTCTTTGGATAGGTTTTAAAGTTATTAAAAAAATGACTTATCTATTGGAAGTAGCGATTGAGAAAAGAGACATAGATGCGTCTTTGCGTAAGTTTTTATCTTCGCTTTTCAATATTTTAATGAAGACATTGCTGATATTAAGTGTAGTATCTATCGTTGGTGTTGACACTACTTCGTTTGTGGCTATTCTTGCTTCTGCCGGTTTTGCTATTGGTATGGCGCTTCAGGGCAGTTTAGGTAACTTTGCAGGCGGAGTGCTGATTCTATTCTTTAAGCCTTTTAAAGTAGGTGATTTTATAGAAGCACAAGGCTTTATGGGTGCAGTTAACTCTATTCAAGTATTTAATACTATACTGAAAACTCCTGATAATAAAACAATCATTTTACCTAACGGGCCTCTTGCAGGTGGTGCTATTACAAACTATACATTAGAAAAAACAAGAAGAGTTGATTTTTCTTTTGGTATAGGTTATGGTGATGACATCAAAAAAGCAAGAAATGTAATAAAAGATATTATAGAAGCAGACGAAAGAATCATGAAAGACCCAACTTATATGATTGCAGTTGGCGAGCTTGCAGATAGTTCTGTTAACTTAACTGTTAGAGTATGGGCTAAAACAGAAGACTATTGGAATGTACACTTTGACATGATAGAGCAGGTTAAACTTAAATTTGACGAAAACAAAATCTCTATCCCATTCCCTCAAACAGATGTGCATATTCAAAATGCTAAATAAGAACAGCAACTAACAGAATATTTTATAGAGACGCTCTTTTGGGCGTCTTTTTTTTTTGGGTGCGCCCAGCATGGGTATAAACTATAGGGTAAAGTACTGGCATTAATTGAGGAGATTAACAGCGTTAGGCTAATCCATAACTAGAAGGAACTTATGTTGTTAGTCAATAATCTTATGAGTATAAAGTGTATATGTTTACTAATGTAACCTCTAAGTTTGGAACAATCACTATCTTAGTTCCCGATGATATTGAGACCTTTTATAATTAAATGTGTTTCTAATAATAGATAGCTAATTAAATATTGTTAGAGGTATAAAATGAGAAAGTTAGTTTACTTAATAGTTTTGATTATTAGTGTAGCAAGTTTAAGTGCTCTAGAGTGGAAAAAAAACACACTTCCATCGCTTCCATTTTATAGGTTAGATTATGATCAAAAATCCGGAGATGTTAATTATAAAGGTCTTGACTCTTTACCAAGTATATTGTCATACAGGGTAGATTATGACTTTGAATTTACGATGAAACAAATGTTCTTTGATCTTGGAGTAGATACGGTTGATTTTGATAACTATACAGGAATAACGAACCCGTTTTTCAATGTGTTATTTCTCGAATCATTTCGCTTAGATGATAATTATTATTCTCATGATGGGGGTAGGAACTGGTATAAATCTACATCTGAAGTAGGTAAGATATCTTTGACTACAAGCTATCAAAATCATTATAATACTGTTGTAGGGAGCAATTTTTATATAGCTCAAGATAGAGAAGATGCTATAGCTTTTACTACAGATTCATGTAAATCCTGGAAATATTTTGTACATGAAGATTATGTGTTTTTTAACCAGCTTCAAGCTGCCAACGATTCTACTTTGTTTTATATTAAACAATCTTCTTATGCTCGTGACTCTGCTGTTTATTATAATATTAATACTGGTGACTACGAGGGGAAAGCTATCCCGAATCATATTCTAAAATGGTCTTATGATCCGACTGTTGTCAAAGGTGATACTATTTATATCTTTATTTGGGATTCGCCCGGCAATATATACCGAAGTACTGATAGAGGTGAAAACTGGGGTGTATGGTTTGAAATGAGTGATGTTTTTGCGGAGCTTTATCCTGCGGGGTCAATTGAAGGGAATGAGTATTACTTTAGTGGGAATGCGATAGCAGCATCAAAGAAGCTTAAAGACTCTAACGGAAAATTTCAAATGCAATACTGTGTATCTCCTGATTTTGGACATACCTGGTATTTTACCGGAATAGAAAGACCATCCATAATAGATGCTCATTGCTATTTAAAAAATGGAGATTATAAAAAATATGATTTAGAGAAAGATAGTGTTTCGAGTATAAGTTTACGAAATACACCTTACGGAACTTACAGAAAGAAAGATGACAATATATATTTCCAAAACCAGCAACTGACTACAACATATATCCAGTCTAAAGACTCATTATTCTGGCAAAATATAGAACATCAATTCCGTAAAAAATATATTACTAAAGATGGTAGAGAATATTTATTGACCGATGATTTTAATCTCTATTTAAACGATGTAACAAGCTCTGCTTTACTTGCAAATGTTAATTCATTTAGAATAATAAGCGATTCTAAGGGACTCGAAGTTTTATCATGTGATTTTGTAAATGATGATAATGAACATATAGTTTATATTCAAAGTGGTCAGATTGTAGACCAATTTGAATTGACTCAAGAAGATAAATATTTAGCAGGTGTTGATTTAAACAATCCATTGCTGCATTATTATCTGGAAACAAAAAACGAAACAAATCTCAAGCTAATTACAAATAATATCAGTACTAATGAAAGAGATAGCATCCCACTAAATGTGTTTCAGAGCAACGACAAACTAGTCAAGATTTTTGTCCACGGGGAAGAGATTTACCTTGTGGGTGAGTCACATATTTATCTCTCAGATGATTATGGCGAATCATTTACTCAGGAAGAAAACCCTGTTAGATTTAAAGCTCCGGACTTACCGTTTGATAATGTACAGTTAGAAGATGGAGTGTTATATTTTGCAGGCGTTGAAGGGCTCAAAATGCAGACTAAACGATTTACTTTCAAAAATATATTGGAAGATGTAACCGGCGAGTATGTATTTGCTGTGGAGTTTGTTGATAATAAAATATATGCTTATACCGAGCAAGGGCTGTACATATCTGATGCCGCTGAGAAAGTAAGCTCTAAACCTTCTAAACGTGTTGCTTTGTATGAATACAGATCTGGAATTTATCGAAGTGATGCCACTGAGGAAGATAAATTTGCTCAGCAGCTGGAAAGAGAATACCCTGATTCTTTATGTTTAATTACATATCACCCGGATAATATAGAAACTGCGCCAAAAATCAATGAAATTAAAGATTTAAGAACAGCAGAAGCGGATGTTATTGTTGAAGAGATAGGTATTCAATTTAACAACTCACTTGTTGTAAATCGTAATAAATACTTTAACCTAATAACAACTGTTGGCTTTGAGCCTAAATACCATCATGAAGAAATTAGGACAGAGCTTGAAGAAAGTCTGGATGTGTTTTCTGCTGTAAATATGCAGGTAAATGCAGATGTAAATCCGGAAACAAGGAAGCTAACTGCTGATGTTTCTTATTATTTTACATCCACCTCGGTTGGAGGGCATAAATTATCAGTTTATCTGCTTCAAGATAATATCAAAACAGCTATGAAGTTCAAAGAATCTAATCCGGCTCAAATTGCTACAGATGGTGAATATTTACTCCAAAATGTATTTAGAATGTCACTTACAGAGAAAGTTACTGGAGACAGCATAGAAAATACTTCTGCTGATATTATGGGGGAGAAAAGCTATACTGTTATACTACCTGATTCTATAAGGAACACCAAGTTAGATTTAGTAAACTTGAAAGTGGTTGCTTTTATAGAGCGAGATGATGTAGGAACTCTGAATGCAACATCTTCAGAAATTGAAATCCCAGACCAACATAAAGTAATGTTGTCTTTAGAAGACAAAACGAAAACTTCTAATTACATATATGATTATATCAAACCTAGAGTAGAAGTAAGGAATAATGGGAAGCAGGATGTTACACAATTTGACTTGCACTTTAAGTTTCAAGATAAGATGTATTCAAAAACAGTTACTCAATACCTTGAAAAAAATAAATCCATAATAGTTGAATTCGACTCTGTAAAAATTGATGATTATGGCAACTTTTTATATTCTTTTTGGGGATTTGAGAATATAAATAACTCAGAAGTAACAGGCGAATACATAGTCGATTGCACACCTTCTGACAACTCCATTTTGCTGGAAGGCTTAAGGTTGCAAAAAGATGCTTTTGATTATTCCGGTTTTGATTTTGAAGAGGCTTCGTCAGTAGGATATGGTTTTGATAGAATTGGCGGACAAAACTCCGGCATGTTTTTATACGACGCATTTGTTACTCGTACCGGTATTATAAAGCTTTCCGGGAACGCTGCTGAGCAAACAGATAAAACCGTTGTTTTCCATTGGAATGACGATGCCGGTGTAGACGCAAAGACTTCTTATCTACTTTTTGGAGAGATTAATCTGACATCCAAAGAGAAGGCATTTCTGTCATATAATTATGCTTTGGACGGGTTAGGTTTCGAAACGGTGCTTCCTGAATATGAAATTGAATACTCTCCGGATCATGGTAAAACTTGGGAGTTGATACAATCATTTAAACCTGAGTCTACTTTCAAAAGCGAAAGCGAAGATTATACAAAAAATATTAAATATAGCGATAAAATCTTTGTTTCGTTAAAGGAATGCGTTGGCAAAAGAGTACTCATAAGATTTGCAGTTAATCCCGGAGAAAAAGGTAATCACTTTTTCTTAGATCAATGTGAGTTCAGTGATGTTGCACCACAAATCACATCAGCATCAGATAGAATAGATTTTGGGAAAATTACGCTTGCTGACGGTGTTTTTGAAGAAAAGAGTATGCAGTTTAGCAATATTGGGAAAGAGGCTTTAAAAATTGATTCTGTAGTTGTTTATGGATCCGACAAAGCATATTTTGAATTAGTTTCTTTATTTACTGATAACACTTTATTTGAAAGTGAGACGGATGAACTGAATATTCGATTTTCCCCAACAAAAGCAGGGTATTATTTAGCAAACTTAGCTATATATTCTAACGACCCTGAGAATCATATTTACAATGTGAGGCTGGAAGGTACTGCTGTTGGAGTTTCAGTAGGAGAGGACTTGAGACAAAGTGAAAGACTTTCTATCTCTCCAAATCCTGCAACAGAGTACATTAACTATTCTTTGGAAGGTCTTGTAGAACAGATAGAAATAATTAACCTAAACGGCAAATCATTCAATACAGAAAGCAACGGAAACCAAATTGATATTTCTAATCTTAGTTCAGGCACTTACTTCCTGAAAATTAAATCCGAAGGTAGAGCTTTCTTGAAGCAGTTTGTAGTTGCAAGATAGTAAGTTGTTCTAATAACTTTGAATCACAAAGAGTATCTTACGAATGCTCTCTTTTTTTTCATGATGTTAAAAATATATGTAACTAATTTCAAACTAATTTGTTCTTTAAGAACCTAAAACAATTCTTAACAATTTAAAAGGCAATGGTATGAAGTATTTAATCTACTTATTTATTAGTTTAATAGCCTCAGGGCAATGTTTTGCAACAGAGTGGGATCATATTATCTCACCAGACACACTAAGAACAAGTGCCTTTTACATAGGTGATAATGGCGATGTATATCTTGGGTATCGAGGTCTATACAAAATGAATCTTGAAACCGGAGAATCAAGATATCTCAATGAATATGACTATGGAAATGAGTATAAGGATGATAATTTTACTGATAATTTCGGTGAGTGGCCTACTATCTATAAAACCCAAAAAGGGAATTTATTAGCTAGTATGTATACTTCAACAGATGATGGGAATTCTTGGATAAATTCGCTATTCGAATCAGGAATAGGTGGATATCGTCAAGTATTTGAGTATAAGGAAAAACTTTATGCATTTGGAAGCAAACTAATAGTTTCTAATGATGATGGATTAAGTTGGAAAGTGCAAGAGAATATTGCTCCGGATTATCGCTTCAATAAGATCATAAAATTCGATCAAGATAACGGTGAATGCTATTTCTTGGGGACTCACACAGAAACAAAAAACAATGCAATTGTTGTGTTTAACGTATCGACATTAGCAGTATCTATAATAGAAATAAATATAGATAATTTAGATCCTTACATTATCAATGCCTCGTACAAAGAAAATGTTTACTATGTAAACGATTACAATAAAGTTTGGACTTCTAAAGATCAAGGTATTACTTGGGAAGAATATTTAAGCTTTGCGGATGTTAAAGAAAATCCTGAAGAGAAATGGGGTTGGTTGATGTTCTCTGAGGATGAGTACTTGTTTTATAGTACAACTTATGAGGAGGAAATTAGTGATAATTATTACGAGCAGCACCATTATACATACATAAGTTCAGACAATGGAACTACCTGGAAGAAAAGTAATAATTTAATACATTGGTCTGGTACACCTACCAAAAAGAATGGGAAATTCTATATTTTATCAAATAGTCTTTACGAGTATGATGCAGAAGAGCAAGATTTTGTATTGACAAAATACCAGTTCCCTGGTAAAGGTAATTACCGACAATTTGATAATATGGAAGTTTATAATGGCTGGTCTCAAAATTTTGAAAGAGAAACTAATTCAGAATGGACTTTCGTAGATAACTATAGGCGTTATAGATTTGATGGGTCTTATTATCAAGTTGTTGATAGTGTACTGCAATTTGTGTCTTTAGATGGAACAGTAACCAATCTAGCTGAAGTTAGATATTACGGACTAAAAACATCTTATACAGGGCGTGATGTTCTTGTCTGTATTTCAAAAGACAATACTGTAAGGATAACTCTTATAGTTGAAAATGGTCAAATTCTATCTGAGTTTAATACTGACTTAAATACAAGGGATATGTTGGACGTTGGGAAAGATTATCATTACTACTTAGATCATAATAGGGTTCAAGACGATATAGCGCTGCAAGTTCAGAAAACGCACTTAATTACTCAAGAAACTGACATAATTGAACTACCTTTAGATTTTAACTATATCGAAAATTTTGCATGGCAAGATGAAAAAGCTATGGTCATTTCTGGTATTACTATTTATATAAGCACTAATGATGGTACTGATTGGAAAAACATTATTACTCAAATGCCCGAAGTAAGGAGATGGGGATATAACGTGGCTATATTCAATGATAATTTCTATTTATATGGTTCTCTAGGTTTACTTAGGTCTTCTGATGGAGAAACTTGGGAAAACCTGCTTGAAGGAGTAACAACAGCAAATGTATATGATGTCGAAATGGATTATGAAGGCAGAATATATGCTAATACCTATGAAGGACATTTTATCTCAAAAGAACCAATAGGAGTCGAAGAAAACAAAGAGTCAACTAAAGAGATAAGCATCAATCTATTCCCTAACCCTGCATTCGATTATTTGCAGTACAGTTTTGATTCAAATATTGAATCTGTTTCTTTAATTAACCTAAACGGCAAATCATTCAATACAGAAAGCAACGGAAACCAAATTGATATTTCTAATCTTAGTTCAGGCACTTACTTCCTGAAAATTAAATCAGACGGCAGAGCTTTCTTGAAGCAGTTTGTAGTTGCACGATAGAATATTTCTTGCTAGAAAAAAATAGAATGGGGGTTAAACTATAAAGTGCGTGTTCTGATATTGGAAAACGTAGTTAAAAGTAAGGGGGTTCATCGTGAGGTGAAATCTAAAATCCGGGTAAACATTCTCTGAAATAGCAAAGAATACTGCAACTCAAGCAACTATGATGACTGAAAACTCTTAAGGCAGTAAGCTGATGTCACATAACAATAAAAAATAAGTGAAACGCTGAACGATAAACGGTAGGAGCGTGAGATAATCATGCTCCTGCTACTTATTAGTACTTAGATTTACAAGCTGTATCAATAAGCACTACAGTGTTGTTCTTATAATAATGACACTGATTTTAGTTTATTTCAAATCACCAAGCTACGCTTCACAAAACTCAATAAATTTCTCTGTCTGAGTCTGGTAATCATAGTTTGATTTAGCAAATTTGAGTCCGGCTGCGGAGTATTGTCGGATTAGGTCGGAGTTGCTATATAATCTTTCCATGTGGGAAGATAGGGTTTGATAATCTTTTTGAGTAAATAGCAAACCGTGTTTCTCGTGATGGATTATCTCCGGTACTCCTCCGCTGTCTGTAGCGATTACCGGCAGTCCGGCAGCAAGCGCTTCCGCATTTACCAGACCAAAAGTCTCTGACTGGGATGACATAACAAAGATATCAAAAGCATTCATCAACTTATCTACGTGGGGCGTAAAGTCTAATATTTTTACTGAATCCTCAAGTTTGTTAGTTTCAATCAGTTCTTGAAGCTCTGATAAATATTCTTTGGTGGCAGGAGTACCTGCTAAGCACAGTATAGCATTGTTTAATTGAGCATTCGCAAAAGCTCTGATGGCAGTTTTTTGGTCTTTATGATTTTCTATGCGTGCTATATATCCAAAAATAAACTTGTCAGCAGGCAGATTAAATAACTCTCTGCATTTAGCCTTATCATGATTTTTTGGATTAAATTTTTCTGTTTCTATTCCGTATGGTATAGCTTTTACAGCTTCAGGATTGATAATAGTATTTTTGATAAGCTCTTTTCGCATCTTTTCAGTTAGTGTTATTGCACCTTTAATGTTTCGATAGATGTAACTGTGCACTAAGTCTTTTTTGCGGATGTCTGATTGCATTTGTTGGTATAAGTATATATCTAACTTCGCGTTATACATTTTATTTGCAAGTACCGCTGTGGAAAGCATAGCTGTTGTACCCACGATACATTTTTTAGAGTTGTGTGATTTGGCAGTTTTAGCAATACTTTTTGCGAGCTGAATGTCAAAATATTTCCTTTGGGTTCTGGCATGTGTTCTGGGTATGTTTAACTCTGCAGCGTATTTGTCTAACCTTGAATTTTCTATAGTTATTATTACAGAGTTGCTACCACAATTTATAATATCCTTTGCTCTTTTTGCCATTTGCATTTCAAGGCCACCAAAGCCGCCAAGAGGTACCGGAAAAAATATAGTTACTGATTGCCAATTTTATCCTACTGAAATGTCAACAAATTCAAATTTAGTACCATCGAACAGGCCTTTATCACTTAACTTCAAACTTGGGATAACGAGTAGTGCCATAAAGGATAGAGTCATAAATGGCGAATTGAGGATGCTGCCCAAAGCCTGTGCCTCTTTGTTTAATACTCTATATCGGTTGCCTACGGTTTTTTGCGGGTTCGTTACTCATAAGTCCTGCTATGGGCAAAGATAAAGCAAGATTTTTATCCTCACTTGCAAGAGCCATTCCGCCTTTCGAATCAATCACTGTATTGATTGCTTTAAGTAAATCCTCATCGGAAACACCAACCGCACAAATGTTATGAGAGTCATGCCCAACGCTTGATGCAATAGCACCTTTCTTTAGACCAAATCCTTTGATAAAAGCGCAAGCAGATTTAGTTTGTTTATATCTATTTACAACGCAAATCTTTAATATGTCTTTTTCAGTATCAGTGACATACAAACCATTTTCAATCTTTGCATCACAGATAACTACGTTGGTAATCAGCTCGCCATCCATAGCTTCGATGACGCGAATTTTGTCACTATTAGCATATATTTGCAAGTCTTTTATATCTATATGCGAAATATTAAAGTTATTAATTGGCTCAGTTACTTCTGTACTACATAGTACAATATTATGCTCTTTATTGTAGACTTCAGTTCCGTCTATAAAGGTCCTGAGTATATCAAAATTGATAAGGCTATCGACTATAATCATATCTGCAGCATCGCCTATTTGAAGCATCCCACATTCCAAACCAAAATGATCTATAGGGTTTTTAATTGCTACAGTGAGTACGTCAAACAAATCGTGCCCGTATGCTAAAGATCTGGTAATAAGCTGATTGATATGACCATTATCCAAATCATCAGGATGTTTGTCATCGCTGCAAAGCATAGTCATATCTGTGTGGCTTGAAATAAGAGGATGAAGAGATTCGTAGTTTTTGGCTGCCGAACCTTCTCTAATTAGGACTTTCATGCCTAAGGCTATTTTTTCTTCGGCTTCTTCGAGAGTAAAGCATTCGTGATCTGTCGAGATTCCTGCTTTTACGTATGCCGTAAGATCATCGCCAACCAAGCCGGGGGCATGACCATCAATAGGCTTGCCCAAAGCTTTGGCTATTTCCATTTTCTTTGTTACTTCAGGGAATTTATGAATCACTCCGGGGAAGTTCATCATTTCACTGAGGTATTTAAGCTCGTATTTTTCAAAGAGATACTTTATATCTTCAATATCTATATTTTTTCCTGCAGTCTCAAAGTCAGTAGCCGGCACACAAGACGGCACTCCGAAATAGAATTTGAAAGGAACAGAATTGCCGTTTTGTATCATAAATTCTACGCCTTCTCTGCCACACACATTGGCAATTTCGTGTGGATCGGAAACAGTAGATACTGTTCCAAATTTTACAGCTGCTTTAGCAAATTCTGCCGGAGTGAGCATAGAACTCTCAATATGAACATGAGAGTCTATCAAACCGGGTAATATATATACATCAGGTGCATCTGAAAGCTTTATGATATCAGAAATTTTACCATTGGATACTATAATCTCACAGGGGAAAACATCTTTTTTTATAATATCAACTATTTTTCCTTTTATAGAAAATACGTCCATGATACACCTATCTTATTATCTCACCAACATAATATTTATATAATACAAAGGCAGTGCTATTCTATTTTTTACGTGCAAATTCTGCTAATACTTCTTTAGTTATATCTTTTGTGTAAGACTCTTGATTGTCTGATGAACTTGATTTGCTTTTGTAAGAGCTATCAGATTTTTTTACCATAAGGTTTATCATCGCGTTTATTGAATTTATTTCTATCATCTCTGTCTTTCGAGAATCTTCTATCGTCTCTGTCTTTTGAGAACTTTCTATCGTCTTTATCTTTCGAGAATCTTCTATCGTCTTTATCTTTCGAGAATCTTCTATCGTCTCTGTCTTTCGAGAACTTTCTATCACCCCTGTCTTTCGAGAACTTTCTATCACCCCTGTCTTTTGAGAACCTTCTATCGTCAGAGCGGCCAAGACTTTCCATCTTTCCGGGTATAAAACGGTTACGTTTTTCAGGTATTATGCTTTGCTCAGTTCCTTCAAAGCAAATTACAAATTCTGCTTTAATTCTCTTTTCTGAAAAATGTTCAAATAGCTCCTGAAACGTACCATAGTGATGTGTTTCGAAAGGCATAGTAAGATTGAATCCAATATACGCCCTTCTGTTAGGAATTATTGTAGCTGCCTGCTTCTAATAGAGGTAGTAGCCTGTATGGAGTTTCAAGCAGGCATACTGTTCTTGGCTCTTCCGCAAGTTGCTTAAACTCTTCAAGCCTTTCAGATGGGGTGCGAGATAAAAATCCAGCAAAGATAAAAGACTTCATAGGAAACGAACTTCTGACCAAGGCTGTCATAATGCTGGAAGCACCCGGCACAACAGTAACCGGAATATTATTATCGATAGCTCGTTTTACTAGCATATAACCCGGATCAGCAAATACTGGAGTACCGCAAGTCAGAGATTAAACCAAGAGATTTACCTTCTTTTAGCAGACTTAGCAATTCAAAAGTTTTAAGATCTTCGTTTTGCTCATTAAGATTATCCAATTCGTTTCGTAGGTTAAGCTGGTGCAAAAGTCTGGCACCCAGTTTAATCTCTTCGCAAACTACTAAGTCCACATGTTTAAGTGTGGAAATTGCACGTTGAGTAATATCATTTCTGTTTCCAATAGGAGTAGAAACAACGTAAAGATGGCCTTTCGCTGTACTATCATCAGAGATTTGAGCTTCTCTGCTTGTTGGATTTTCCGTTATGTTTTCTTCGTTATTGATATTAGTGTTTTCCAACATAAAAATGCCTCTACAAATGAACTTAGTGCAAAATTGCTTGTATAGTAACTTACAAAGATAAGTAATATATAAAACAAATGTCTCAAAAAAACCAAATGTAAATCATTTCATTTAGATTTTTTGACATTAAATCCTTATCTTTGCTTTGCAAAATATATATAGTAAGAGGAATAAACATGGCGAACAACTCAGCGTCAATTTTAGGCAATAAGAATACAAACAAAGTTCCGACTTGGCAATTTCCATTAGACAAGGAAAACTTCAAGTGGTTAGGGATTGGCTTAGCTGTTATAATTTTAGGCTATATTTTTATGTTTACAGGTGTAACAGAAGAGCCTGCAGTGGTTTCCGGTACATGGAATAACTTTATGGCAGTTACCTTAGCCCCTATTTTGCTTGTAATTGGTTATATAGGAATTATCCCTTACGCTATTTTAAAAAAATCTAAAACAGAAGAAGAAATAATCAAGGAATCTAAATAGTTTGAGTACTAAATCCGGATATATAGCCTTAGTCGGCAAGCCTAACGCAGGCAAATCAACGCTAATGAATGCTCTAATGGGCACCAAACTTTCTATAGTAACTCCTAAGCCACAGACTACAAGGAAAAGAGTCTTAGGCATATATACAGATGGAGATATGCAGATTGTCTTTCATGACACTCCGGGCTTATTAAAGCCCAAGTATGAAATGCAAAGAACAATGATGGAGTATGTAGATGATTCGATGCGTGATGCTGACATAATTGCTGTTTTGCTGGATTTGGAAAAATGTAGAGATCCTAAGACTTATTTCCACGAAACCTTTATTGAAAATCTTAGCAGAATCAAAAAGCCAAAAATACTTCTTTTAAACAAATTAGATACAAAAACTGATAGAAAAGAAGTTTTACCTCTAATTATAGCAATAAACGAAATGGCTTTGTTTGATGAAATAATTCCTATGTCTGCACTTAAGAGCTCCAATATAGGTACCTTCCTCGAAGTGGCTAAAAAGTATTTGCCAGAAGGCGTATTTTACTACGACCCGGAAATGCTTAGCACACAACCTCAAAGGTTCTTTGTATCCGAAATGATTAGAGAGCACATTTTCAGAGGCTTTGGTGATGAGGTCCCTTACTCCACTGAGGTAAGTATCTCTGAATTCAAAGAACGAGAAAATGGCAAATGGTTCATCTCCGCCGACATAATTGTAGAGCGAGATAGTCAGAAAAAAATCATGATAGGCAAAGGCGGTTTAAAAATCAAAACTATTGGCGAAAAAGCTCGTGCTGATATAGAGGAACATCTTGGTCTTCCTATCTATTTAGAGCTATTTGTCAAGGTTCGTAAAGACTGGCGTGACAAAAAAAATATGCTAAAATCTTTTGGTTACTAAGTAGTATAAGTAAAAATTATCCACATTTATGCAATTATTTGACTAAATCTAAATTTTTATTTGGATATTTGTTGAATTTATTTTAACTTGTCTGTGTGAATATGGTGTAACATTAAACTCATGGGTGACATCTGTAAGTTTATACTATTTTGATTGTCATTATACATAAGGTGGTTGCTATGGATGCAATTACAGCTATCGCTAAAAAAAGTGAAATAGCAAGATTCAAAGGTCGTTTAGGCTTGTCTTTATTTACATATTACTTATTGCTATTCTCAGGATTCATATTGATTAATTTGATTCAGCCTTCTCTGTTTCAAGAGAATGTTGTAGCGAATATTTCTTTAGCAGAATTTTATGGTTCAGGTTTGATAGTTGTTGGCGGAATTTTCGTTGCAATATATAATATCAGAGCTACAAGGTTTGCTAATAAAATAGAAAAATCCTAACTCCAATAGGGGGGGAGTCGTAGGTATTTAGATTGATTGCAAATGCTTCTAAAGAAAATTCCTTATATTCTCATTTCTAAAGATTATTATAGTCCGCTATTTTGATAGTGGTTTGTTTTCTTGTATCTAATCTGAAAAAGCAACTGATAACAGTTATTTCAGACACTGATTTTATTGTAAAAATTCAAGGTGGAAGCAAAAATATTTCTAAAAAAAGACATTTTTAAATACTCCGTGATATTTGCTTTATTGAACTAGTTCCATTTATAATATTTTTGCCGATAGCATTAGTGCAATTTTATTTTGTTTGCAATAAAAATAGTCATTCTATTTCTATTATGTAACAAAGTCAATCTATTTTGTTATTTTAAATGTAATACAAGAAGAATATTTGGACTCTATTGTAAATGAAATATATTATAATGCTATTGCTTTCTATTACAGCACTTCAAGCAGACTATATGGATGACTTGTTGTTTCCTGTCCGGCTTACTATTGACTCTGGTCAAGTACTAAATTTCAGATTTGATTGGGAAAAAGATACAAATTCTCTTAAATATAATATCTCAAAAAAGTTAATTACGGATTCTTCTTTTGGAAGGCCTATTGCAGTTTTACCACCCGATGCCACTTCTTTTACTGACTCTTCTGTCAGCAAAGGCTTGCATTATGAGTATAAAATAGAAAATTT
>CAXXGR010000008.1:0-485401 GCA_963678775.2 Kapaibacterium sp. (SeqCode) | reverse complement strand
AAGCACGAACCTGCTCCAAGATGAGGTATCCCGCTTGCTTTGCAGCTTAAGAATCCAAGTAGACGACTTGGTTGATAGGCTTACGTTTAAGCATGGTAACATGTTCAGCGAAGAAGTACTAATAATTCGAGGACTTACCTAATTTTAGTTTTGAGTTGTTATACCAATCTCTTTAGACTATAACAATTAAAATCACTAGCTCTATATAATATTGATTATTTTACCAGATATTTATCACCTTACATAAATCCTTTTTTCCGGTGGCTATGGCACAGGGCTACACCTCTTCCCTTTCCGAACAGAGTAGTTAAGACCTGTTGCGCCGATGGTACTGCTGTGGGTGACTGCGTGAAGAGTAGGTCGCTGCCGGATTTGTTTTTTTGAGAAAAGCTCGTATACTTGTTATGCGGGCTTTTTTTGGTTTAAATACTCTTAATGTTTGTTTTGGGGGTGTTTTTTTTAATTTCTTCTGGTTTCTCACCTACAAAATCCTATAGCTATTTTAGTTTAAAATGTTGAAAATATTTCTACTAAATCTTTTTTATTTCAACAAATTCGTCGTATCTTTAGCAGTTATTTGTGTAATTTCAATGAAATGATTAAACTTACTTGTTTACATTGACTTTACTTATGTCCTAAATAGTAAATATCCTAATTATTATATTATTGTTTAACTAAATCAAAGGACGTCAAATGTTAAAAGGACATCCGAAGGGCTGGTAGCCGCTTCTCTTGCCAATATGGGTGAGCGTTTTGGTTTTTATGTAATGATGGCAATTTTAGTGCTATTTTTACAGGCAAATTTGGCCTAGATGGTACTGACGCAGGTCTTAATTATTCCATCTTTTATTTTTCTATCCTATATCTTAGCTTTTGTTGGTGGTGTTATTGCTGATAAGTTAAGAAATTACAAAGGAACTATATTTGTTGGTTTGCTTGTTATGGCGTTGGGTTATTTGATAATAGCTATTCCAACTCCTACTCCAGTCCCTGATCAAACTTTATATTTGATCTTAACTTGTTTTGGTTTATTTACAATTGCCTTCGGTAATGGCCTTTTAAAGGTAACCTTCAAGCACTTGTAGGACAAATGTATGATAATGAAGAATATGGCGCAAAAAGAGATTCCGGTTTTTCATTATTCTATATGTTTATTAACGTAGGCGCAATGTTGCTCCTTCATTGCTATTGGTATTCGTACTGGTACTTAGGTGATCATGGATTTGAATATAGCGCAGATTTACCTGCACTTTGTCACCAAACACTTTCGGTGGTTTGAGTACGAAGCTCTTGAAATGTACAAAAACTTGATGGCGTCAGTTCAAATGGGGCTAATCCTATTACAGATATGACAGTGTTTGCAAAGAGTATTTGAATGTCTTCAATACTGGTTTCCATTATGCTTTTGGTGCTGCAATTGTTGCAATGGCAATCTCTGAACTATCTATCTTGTAAATAAGAATAGATTCCCTAATGTAAAGAAAAACGAAGACTCTGAAGAGATGGTAAGAATGTAACTCCAGACATGGATCCTCAAGAAGTGAAACAACGTATATGGCTCTATTAGCTGTATTTGGTGTTGTTATTTTCTTCTGGTTCTCATTCCACCAGAATGGATTGACTTTGACTATGTTTGCTAAAAACTATACGGATTTGAGTTCTATTGCAATTAATTTAGGATTTGTAACTATTGAAGGTGCTGAGATATTCCAGTCAATAAATCCTATATTTATTGTATTTTTAACTCCTATAGTAATGGCAATATTTGGTTGGCTCAACGCGAAAGGAATGGAACCTTCTACTCCTAAAAAATTGCTATAGGTATGTTTATTGCTGCTATGGCTTATGTTGTTATGGTGCTTGTGTTCTTTAGGTGTTCCTGCATTTGAAACAATTGATCCTGCTCAAGGTGGTGTCCTCTTGATAATGCGGCAAAAGTTACACCTTTCCTTCTTATAGGAACATATTTTATTTTAACAGTAGCTGAGTTGTTTATCTCTCCTTTAGGTATTTCTTTTGTATCTAAAGTAGCTCCTCCTCAGTATCAAGGTTTAATGCAAGGTGGTTGGCTTGGTGCTACTGCAGTTGGTAACCAATTGTTATTATTGGTGCAGTTTTATATGAATCAGTTCCAATTTGGATGACTTGGTCAGTGTTCGTGGTAGCTTGCTTGATTTCAATGTTTACTATGATATTTATGCTTAAGTGGCTTGAAAAGATAGCTAAGGTAAACTAAAAGTTTAGTATTTTTGAACCGTTCAAGCATTATTTGTCTGAGCGGTTTTTTTATTTGAACTATATAATTACTTTATATGTATATAAGATAAAACAATATTCAATACTAACAATTAACTACTTTATTTGGAACGGACATGAGATATTTGCTACTAGTTTTAATGCTATTAACTCAGCCAATAAGCGCCTTTGAGCTTAATATAAATTGTGGATCTGATGAAGGTATGACAAGCTATGATAATATAGTATCTTCAAAAGATGTTAGTTACGATGAAGGTTTTGGATATGGCTATGTTTCAATAGGGTGATACTCCCAGATACGATTCTATTCAGATTATAAATTTGGGAAATCTTGTACACTCGGATAAATTATTTAGAACTAGTATCTTTGGCGTAGATGAATATAGGATAGATGTGCCTGATGGAAAATACTTTTTATATCTTTATATGTATGAACCTGTACACCAAGTTGCTGGCGAGCGAGTTTTTAGTATCGTAGCAGAGTCAGATACGCTTATTGAAAATCTAGATATGTAAAACTATGTGGATCTGGAAAGATTATTCAAATAAGAAGATTGGTAGATGTAAAAGATGGTACTTTGAATATAAACTTCCTTCAAGCAAAGGGGCGTAGTATTTTAACTGCTATCAGGTGCTATAGTGCTAAGGACTTAGATTACCGGAAGGACCTGAAAACTTTGATATAATTCCCAGCTATGGTGCTAATGCTATATTCTTTAGAGAGTTGCATGATGAGATAGCTTATTATAATATCTATAAGAAAGAAAATAACAATTTCATAAAAATAAACTCCGAAGTATTTTCTCAAACTTTTATTGATGATATGTTAGAAGAATCTGCCTCTACCTATAGATTTTCTGTAACTGATTTTTATGGAATGAGAGTGACATGTCTGATGAATATCATGTAAATAATATTTCTAAAAACGAGACAATTATTCCGGCTTTTAATATTTATGTGGATGAAGAAGATTTAGAATCTATATTAGAAAATAAATATGCGGATGAATATAAAGATTGTCTTTTTTCTGATGGTCATAATAATATGGACGCAATGGTAAGATTAAGAGGTAAAAGTACCAGAGCTTTTCATAAAAAAAGTTGGCGTGTAAAATTTAATGATGACAATGAATATGAAGATACAGAAAAGTTGAATTTCTTGTCGCTGATATTTGATCCTTCTTTGATTAGAGAGAGTCTTTTCCACGAAATTCTTAAGGAAGAAGTTGAGTTTGAATTGGGTTATAAGTATATAAATTTGTTTGTGAATGATAAATACATGGGAGTGTATCTACTTAAAGAACAGGAAGATAATGAATATTTAGAAAAATATGATATTGATTCTGCAGCTGTTTTTAAAGGAACAAGTTCCAATACAAAACCAAAAGAATTTTATGACCAATATGAGATATCCTTTGAGATACAAATAACTATGAGGGTGGGTTTTTCTTGTTGGATGAATTATTACTTTTATAGATACTGCTTCAGTTGAAGTGCTTGAAGATAAAATCGACGATATGTTTTATGTTAGCGATTTTATTAAAACAAGAGCAACTATAAATTATCTTGCTGATAGTGACCAATGTATCAAATTACATCTTAATTTATGAGTTTGAAGATAAGAAGTGGCGATTTTTGACTTACGACAACAACTTTGCTTTGATAAATAGTAAACAACATATTCTGTTTTACACAAAAGAACACGCTGATGCTTATGGATGTGTATTTAATATTTTTGATAAATATTACAAATTCCTAAATACAAATATCTTTTCATAGCTACAGTAAAGCAATTAGCTTTTGATAAATGTTTACCGGAACAAATTAATCGTAAAATAGATTCTACAGCAAATTACATTAGAGAGGATGTAAATAAAGATTTTAACAAATATAGTCATGCGAATAATGATGTATTTGAAAATGATATAATACATTGAAAGAATATTTTGTAAAAAGAGCAGAATTAGTAAGTGAGCCAGCTTGATGAAATCTCGGGTGTGAAATACCTGAAGGAATTACTATTAATGAGATAATGACAAATAATATTAGCGCTGTAGAAACTCAATCTGGGAAATATCAAAATTGGATTGAATTTCACAATTCTAATGATATCGATATAGATTTAACAGATTTCAAACTGGAAATAGAGCAGTCGGGTTCTCTTAAAACTTTCAAACTTTCCAATAAATTCGGTTGTAAAAGCAAATTCGTACAGAGTCTTTTCGTTTGATAAAACTCTTAGTGCTACAACTCATAATATTGATTTCGACGTCACTCCAGCGGCGGGTAAAATTAAACTGATTTATGCAAATGATGAAGTAGTAGCAGATGAAGTAGTTTTCCAGCTCTACCGGTAAATAATTGTTTTGCTGAGTTAGACAATATCTCTAATCAGTGGATGACCTTTACTATCAATTACTTATAATGCAAGCAATAAAGGTATGGAAAATTTAGTTAAAATATATATTAACGAATACATGCCTAAAAATGATTCTACATTGGCTGATGAAAAAGGCGAATATGATGACTGATTGAGCTATATAATCCGAATACTTTTGAAGTAGATTTGTCAGGATATTTTTTATCAGATGAGTTAGAAGAGTTGGATAAATGGAAATTCCCGATGGAATAGTTATAGAGCCAAATGGATATTTGCTATTTTGGGCTGATAAAGATGAAGAGCAGGGCAAAATGCACATAGATTTTAAGCTGTCTGGCGACAGTGGCTACGTAATACTTACTAATCCGTTACAAAACTATATATGTGATAGTGTTTATTATATAGATGCTGACTCGGACGAATCATTTGCAAGAAATGGGGATGGTATGCCGGAATGGATTAAAGCTCGGGTACCCACTCCAAACAGAAGCAATATTTATTTCGATTCGGATACAAGATATTTACTTAAAAATGTTTATCCAACCCGGCAGATGATATATTGAATATATATTTTGTGATACATAGAAATAAAAATATCAAAGTCAGAGTTTGCGATTATAGTGGTAAAACTATAAAAGAATTATACAACGCAAAGTACAATGCGGGGGAATATAGTTTGCAGCTAGACGTCTCAGAAATTTCTCAGGGTGTATATTTCCTATATTTTGAAACAAAAGATTACTACGAAGTAAAACCTTTTGTTATTATTAGGTAGAGACTTTTTATTAATAGAGGTGTCTATCCATTTATATTTGACAAACTAATTTATATGAGTGCTATGAATAGAATATTTGTTACTCTTTTGCTTTCCATATTAGCTTACTCTACTACTTTTGCAAGCGTTAAAAAGTATTACATTACTTGCGACCCAATCGATTTGCAGCAAATATATAATAATCCCGAAGAGGATATTTATATACCTATTACTTTAGAGTATAATGGTCAAACTTGGACTGATGTAGAAATGAGAATAAGAGGTGATGGCTCTAGGCTAGACCCTAAAAAATCACTTAAAGTAAAATTTAACGGCGATGCTTTTGCTAATGGCAGAGAGAAACTAAACTTTAATGCAGAGTATTTGGATGTAACTTACACTAGTTCATATCTCTCTGCACGTGTTTTCAGGGAAGTTGGTGTGCCTGTTATTGATATTGAGCATGCAGCTTTATATGTTAATAATAAGTTTTATGGCTTGTATCTGCGCATTGAAAATGTAGATGAACAGTACTTGGAAGCTCGTGACATGGATGTAAATGGAAATTTATACAAAGCAACTCTTGATGGAGCTTCTCTGTCTAGAAGTGACCAATGCGACCTTCATTGGGAAAAGAAAACTAATACAAACAACTCATTTGATGATTTATTTGCACTAAGAGATTCCGCGAATACTGTGCCGAGTAGCGATTTTAAACGTTTTCTTCAGAATAATTTTGACTATAAAAATATAATAGATATAGTAGCAGTAAATATTCTGATTTCCAACGCATCCACATATTACCATAATTATTATCTATATCATGATATAAATGGTACAGGTAAATGGATATATATGCCTTGGGATATGGATAAAACATTTAGCCATCAGGGCTATGGTAAAGACTATACTTATACATCGCATCCTATCAGAGAGGATAACCCTTTGATTGAAAAGTGCTTTATCAATGATGAAGTATTTGCTGATGTCAAAGCCAGAGTTCAGGAAATCAGCAACACTGTAATGAACGAAGATAATCTTTCTCCTATTTTAGATAGTTTGAAAGCTGATATTCAGGATTATGTATTGATGGATGACACAGACCAAATAGAAGGCATGGAAGACTGGGAAAAGGCATTGGGTAATTTTAAAAAATACTTCAAAGAAAGAATTAATATCTTGAACGATATGTTTAACAAAGAGCCGGAGCCATTTGAAGTTTTTACCACTCCAAAAGATGTCTATGATGAATATACTGTTAACTGGGAAGCTTCTACTTCACCGCTGGGAGAAGTAAGTTATAAATTATATTTGCATACAGAAAGAAATATAGTAGATGGGAATGCACTGATAATAGATAATATCAAGGACACCCATTATACATTTAAAAATTTGGAAGATGGGGAAACTTATTACTTTATGGTGGTAGCCGAAGCAGATGGCAAAGAAAGAATAGGTACAGATGATCATAATTTCTTTACTTACCATACTACTACAAAATTACCTTGCGAAATAAACGAAGATATGACTCTCACCAAAGAAGGTGGCCCTTACAGTATTGAATGCGATGTTACAATAAATCCAAATACAATATTAAATATCGAGCCTGAAACTGTGATAGTTGTTGCAGGTCAATACACTATAAATATTTTGGGTGAGATTAAAACACTTGTTGGAAATTTTATATCGATACTACCTAAAAATCATGAGATTAGTTTCGATATTAACTTTGCAAATTCCAAGCATATTAATATATCAAATATACAGTTTGAGAATTGTAGAATTAAAATTGCAGATGCAACTTTAGATTTTAATACTTGTAGATTTGTAATAAGCGATCCTGTGTTTAATTCCCAAATTATTAGTGCAGAATCAGGAGCTCAGGTGAATTACTATAATTGCGAGTTTTTGGGGAATTATTCAGGAGAAGGTATCATCTATAAAAATTCTAACGGAAACATAGAAGAGACTACTTTTTCTAAAATTAATGATGCAATTGAGTATCATGATAAGTCTGGTGGAAACATTATCAATTGCTCAATATATGATTCGAAAGATGATGGTATTGATTTGAATGGTGCAGAAAATGTCATTATTGCAAATTGTCACTTAGCTAAAATTAATGACAAAGCAATTTCTATAGGTCACTTAGAGAATACTCCATCCACCGGAATTGAAATAAGTTATACTATAGTCGAAGGTGCTAAATATGGAGTTGCAATCAAAGACGCAAGTACTGTAGAGGTCTCTAATTTAGACATCATCAACTGCGAAACTGCTTTTTCTACCTATAATGCTTTGGGACTTGGTCCAACTAAGGTTAAAATATCAAATGTCATATTATTTAATAATGAAAATGATATCCTGAATGATAATAACTCCAAAATTACTTTAAATTATTCTCTTTCCAATAAAGAAGAATACACCGGTACAGGTAATATAAAGGCAGATCCTATGTTCAGTGACTATTTAAATAAAAATTATAGACTACTTGCAAATTCACCTGCTATAGATGCCGGAGACCCTACTTCTGATAAAGATAAAGATGGAACCAGAGCAGACATGGGAGCGTTTCCTTTTAATCAGTTATCAGCTAATATCGTAATAAATGAAATACATTACAACCAAGATGATATTTTGGTGTCCGGAGACTGGGTAGAACTATATAATAATTCTGATCAGGATATTGATTTAAGTGACTGGTATTTTTCAGATTCTGACGATACTCATAAATTCGTTTTGCCTAAGGGAACTGTTTTAAAAGATAAAGAATATTTAGTACTTGTTGAAACAGGAAGTGATTTCACTGTTTCATATCCTAAAGTAAGCAATTATATTGGAAATATGGGATTTGGGTTAGCCGGAGGCGGAGAGCTAATCAGACTTTACAATGCAAGTGGCGTTTTGATTGATATGGTAGAGTATGACGATAAAGATCCTTGGCCTGCTGCTGCAGATGGTGATGGATATACTCTTTCTTTGATTGATCCTAATTTTGACAATGCACTCCCTGAAAGTTGGGAAGCTTCTGAGCAACTATACGGAACTCCGGGTAAGTCTAATACAGACACAAATGTTTATGGAAATCCTCCTGAGGTGCCAAGCTTTAAAGTATATCCTCTGCCTGCTAATAATTATCTTACTGTAGAATATAATTCTTCAAGCAATGTAGAATCATATCATTTATATGATATATTTGGTAATTCAATTCTACAAAAGAATGCTAAAATTAGTGATGGTAAGATTAGGTTTGATGTAAGTAATCTTTGCTCAGGCTCTTACTATTTCATAGTTAGACTAAATGATGATAGCTCTCTAAAGAGCCGGTTTATTATAAGCAAGTAGAATATTTTGAAAGAGGCAAGTAATGCAACTTGTCTCTTTTCGTTTATTTGTTTTTAGACCAATTGATGAAGTATAAAACAAATACTAAAACAGAAATATGAATATATTTAGGTTGTCCTTATTGTTGCTGAATGTGTTACTTATAAATTTTATTTGTTCTTATGCAGATAGTACTATCAATGGTTTTCAACAACTGACTGGCAAAATAACTGAAGATATGACTTTGACCAAAGAAGGTGGCCCATATAGAATTGAGAGTGACGTTACAATAAATCCAAATGTTATTTTAACTATTGAGTCTGAAACTGAGATAGTTGTTACAGGGCAGCATAGAATACATGTTTTGGGTGAGATTAAAACACTTTTGGGACACTATATTTCGATAATCCCTAAAAATCATGATATTAGTTTTGATATTAACTTTGCAAATTCCAGACATATTAATTTATCGAATATACAATTTGAGAATTGTAGTATTACAATAAACGATGCATCCGTAGACTTCAATAATTGTATTTTTGCAATAATGATTCCTTTTTTTCAATCTCAAATAATAACTGCTGAGTCAGGAGCTTTGGTGAATTACTATAATTGCGAGTTCTTGGGGAATTATTCCGGAGAAGGAATTATCTATAAAAATTCTAACGGAAACGTAGAAGAGACTTGTTTTTCTAAAATTAATGATGCAATTGAGTATCATGATAAGTCTTCCGGGAATATTAGGAATTGCTCAATATATGATTCGAAAGATGATGGTATTGATTTGAATGGCGCAGAAAATGTCACAATATCAAATTGCCATTTGTCTAAAATTACAGACAAGGCAATTACTGTAGGGAATTTCGGGAATACCCCTTCCACCGGAATTCAGATAAACTATACTATAGTAGAAGGTGCGAAATATGGAGTTGCAATTAAAGATGCAAGCACTATAGAGGTCTCCAATTTAGATATCCTCAACTGCGAAACTGCTGTTACTACATATAATGCTTTGGGACTTGGTGCGACTAAGGTTAAAATATCAAATGTCATATTCTTTAACAATGAAAATGATATCCTGAATGATAATAACTCCAAAATTGATTTAAATTATTCTCTTTCCAATATAGAATTACACAATGGCACAGGGAATATAAAAGTAAATCCTATGTTTAGAGATGATAAAAATAGAAATTATAGCTTACTTGCTAATTCACCTGCTATTGATGCCGGAGATCCTACCTCTGAGAAAGATAAAGATGGAACCAGAGCAGATATGGGAGCTTACCCTACTAATCAGATATCAGCTAACATAGTAATCAACGAAATATATTGCAACCAGGATGATATATTGGTTTCCGGAGACTGGGTAGAACTCTATAATAATTCTGGACGAGATGTTGACTTAAGTAATTGGCATTTTACATATTCTGACGATACTTATAACTTCATCCTGCCAACAGGAACTATATTAAAAGATAACGAATATTTAGTTTTAGTAGAACGAGGAAGTGATTTCACTGTTTCATATCCTAAAGTAAGTAATTATATTGGAGATATGGGTTTTGGACTTGCAGGTAGTGGAGAAATAATCAGGCTTTACAATGCAAGTGGCGTTTTGATTGATATGGTAGATTATGACGATAAAGCTCCATGGCCAACTATTGCTGATGGACAAGGTTATACACTTTCTTTGATTGATCCTAACTATGACAATGCCTTATCCAAAAGTTGGAAAGTTTCGACTTATAAATACGGAACTCCAAGTATGGCAAACAAAAGTACTGGATTAGAAGAATTATTTGATACTTCTAAATTAATAGTGTATCCTTCGCCGGCTAAAAGCTATATTGATATAGTATTTGACTCATTACTTGCTATCAAGTCTTGTACTCTTTATGATGTCTATGGGGGATCGGTTTTGCCGATAAAATCTATGAATGTTTCGGGACTTATACGATTTGACACTAGTAATCTTAGCTCCGGAACTTACTATGTTGTAGTCCAGCTTAATAATGGAAGCTCTCTAACAAATATGTTCGTTGTAAGTAAGTAAAAATTCAAGAGAAAAGTATTAAAATTGATTTGATTCAATAATAAAGAATAAAGTCTTGTCAAACTAATAATATAGTGCCATGAAAATAATGAAACTACTATTGCTGTGCTTATTTTTTCTACTATTTGAAGTAGATGAATCTAACGCAGATGTTGCTAAATACCACTTAGAGTTTTCTCAGTCTGATATAGATATGATATATGCTAATCCACATGAAGATATTTATATCACCGGAACAATAAGAACTCAAGGGAGTCCTATTACTTGTCGCATGCGTGTAAGGGGAGATGGTACGAGAAACTGGCCTAAGAAATCTGTGAAAGTTGTATTTGATGGAGAGACACTTGACGGACGTGAAAAAATCAATTTCAATGCTGAGTATGAAGATTATACTTATCTAAATTCCGTAATATCTTCTCAGATTTATAGATCTACCGGTCATCCTTGTTTTAAAGCAAGCCATGCCGCACTTTATCTAAATGGCAATTTTTGGGGGCTATTTGTGCGCATCGAAAATGTAGACGATGAGTTTCTTAACGCTAATAGTCTTAGCCCCGACGATGATTTATATAAAGCAACTTTCGACGGCGCTTGCTTAAGTGACTATGACGATATAGATGCTCTCTGGGAAAAGAAAACAAATGAAAGCACCGGAAGGCAGAATTTACAGGATTTGATAGATACTCTAAATACTACTGATCCATTGAAATTTAAAGACTTTGCACAGCAGTATTTTGACTACGATAAAATGCTTAACTTTATAAGTGTAAACTTGATTCTGTCTAATTTTAGCACTTATTATCACAATTATTATATGTTCCAAAGAGTAACATCTGATAATAAATGGATGCCAATTCCTTGGGATATGGATAAGACATTTTATAAATATGGTCTATACACTGATATATTGAATAGTTCTAATTATAGGTATCCTGATAACCCTATGTTGGAATGGTCTTTTATGGATGATAGAGTCAAAGCTGATATTATCAGCAGAGTGGAATTCCTTCTTGCTAATAAGTTTAGGTATGATGATATTGTAGCTAAAATAGACAGTTTGCAAACAGAAATTAGACAGTATGTAGAAATGGATCAAACTGACAATGTAGCCTCAATAGAGGACTGGGAAGCTTATATTAGTAAAACTAAGGATTACATTAAAGATAGACCTCAACATCTGTTAAATCAGTTGAACTATTATCCTTCTAATTTTAGAGTGGAGCAGATTGACGATATAGTTACAGAGCCACCTACTATTTCCTGGGAAAAGTCAGTCTCACCTTCAGGCAGAAAAATGACTTACCAGATTAGGTATAATAAATCTAAAAATCTGGCAGATGGCTACGATGTTGTTGATAATATCGATGCTCTTCGCTATACTTTTCCTTCAGATTTTTCGGAAGGTAAATACTACTACGAAGTTTTAGCATTTGATCAATATATCTTTATAGAAGGTACAGATAATAATAATTACTTTATTTATAAAAAGCCTGATACAGAGTATTGTACTATAGACTCCGAAGTTAGATTTACTATTGATAACTCACCATATGTTATTGATTGTGATATGACTATTTCTAAAAACGGAAAGTTGGTAATTGATCCGGGTGTCGAAGTGTATGTTACGGGTGACCATTTAATAAATGCTAAAGGTATTTTAGAGGTAAACGGAACTTCAGACAAAAAAGTTATAATCAAAGCCTTGGATGAAAATGGTTACAGAAATCGCATTGTTTTATCTGATGGAGCTGATGTAAGTGTAAATTTCTGTGATATTACCAATGTTGCGTTTCAAGCATTTGTTGCTTCATTAGAAGTAAACAACTCCAGTATGTTTTTCTCTTTTGAAGCTCTTGATGATAATCGGCCTTTTATTGATGCTCATTGGGGTACTTATTTTGTTCGGTCTTGTACATTTAACAGAAGCTCATTAGGACTGGATGGAATCATTTTTTGGAATTCTAAGGCGAATGTAGAAGATTGTGTCTTTGAGAACATCAGAGATGCAACGGAACTTGTAGCTTGTGAAGATAGTAAAGTGTTGAGGAATATTTATTATTCTTCAAAAGATGACGCTATAGATTGTAATGGTGGTACTAATCTCGAAATAGCTAATAATATAATCTATAATGCTTTTGATAAAGGTATCAGCATTGGAAATCAGAATGATACACTTTCTATTAATTTTAAAGTACATCATAATATTATAGTCGGCTGTGGCATTGGTACTTCTTTTAAAGATAATTCTCAGGTGGACTATTATAATAATACTTTGTATAAGAATAAAATGCCATTAGAAGCACTTCGGATGAGCACGGGACTTGTGACTGTTAGAAATACTATATTTAGCCAAAACGAGGCAATGCCTCAGGAAGCGCTTGATAAATTGCAATTCTCTTATAATTTATCAAATCAAGAGCTATTACCTGGGAACTCTAATCTGCAAAAAGAAGCAATGTTAGCTGACCCTGAGCAGAATGACTTTTCCTTACTGGCTAATTCTCCTGCCATAGATTCCGGAGACCCGGCTTCTCCTAATGATGCAGATGGTACAAGAGCCGACATAGGTGCTAAGCCTTACAGTCATATAAAAGCTAATGTAGTAATCAATGAAATTCACTACAATCAGGATGATATAGTGTTGTGCGGAGATTGGGTAGAGCTATATAATAATTCGGAACAGGCAATAGATATTAGTAATTGGTATTTTTCTGACTCTGATGATAATCATAAGTTTATCGCTCCTGAAGGGACAGTATTGCCTCGACGTGGTTTTACTGTTTTAGTTGAAGATGCTGCATTGTTTGCAAAATCTTATCCTTATGTAACTAACTATATTGGAAGTATGGGTTTTGGACTTAGTGGTGGGGGAGAGTTAGTGCGTTTATATGATTCTAAAGATAATTTAGTAGATTATGTTGAATATGACGACAAAGAGCCTTGGCCGACTTCTGCTGATGGTGATGGCTATACTCTTTCTTTGATTGATCCTGATTTTGATAATGCGCTTCCTGAAAGCTGGTATGCATCTGAGCAATTATATGGCACACCGGGAAAAGCTAATAACGGCAATAGCATCAATGAAGAGTTTGCAAAAGAAGGTTTTAACTTTTATCCGCTTCCAGCAAAGGATTATATTGTTATCGAATCTAAGTCTGATATTAAATTAGATGATATTCAAATTTTAGATAACTTTGGCAAGATAGTTATAATTCAGATGCAGTATATATCAGAAAATTCTATTTCATTAGATTTGTCTTCTATTGTATCAGGAGTTTATTTCATTACAATAAATAATAACGGAAAACAAACATCCGGAAGTTTTATCAAAGTAAAATAGACAATCTGATTTTGATTTTAAGTTAAAGTGTAATTATGCTATATTGCTAAATGATATAAACGCATAATTACACTTTTTTAAATATAATAGGGTAATAATACAATGGCTGAATCAGTTTTAGATAAGTTCCTCAGATACGTGAAAATAGATACTCAATCTCAGGAAGGAACCGGTACTACTCCAAGTACTAAAAAACAATTTGATCTTTCTAACTTGCTTTTAAAAGAGCTTAAAGATATGGGCGTTAAGGATGTTGAATTAGATGAGCATTGCTACCTTTATGCTACTATACCTTCTAATATCCCTACTGATCATCCTAAATATGGTAAAGTTCCGGCAGTGGGCTTTATAGCACACGTGGACACCTCACCAGATGTAAGTGGTAAAGACGTAAAACCTCAGATTATCAAAAATTATCAAGGTGGAGATATTGTTCTTCCGGCTGATAACAGTGTAGTAATTAAAGATTCCGAAAATCCTACACTAAAACTTTGCGTAGGGCATACTCTCGTTACAACTGATGGCACTACTTTACTTGGTTCGGATGACAAATCTGGTGTGGCTGCTATTATGGTAATGGCTGAAACTTTGATGGAAAACAAAGAAATGCTTCATGGAGATGTGAAAATTGCTTTTACTCCTGATGAAGAAATTGGTCAAGGTACAATCAAATTTACAATGGATAAATTCAAATGTAAATATGCTTATACTATTGACGGAGGCTCTTTGGGGGAATTAAATAAAGAGACTTTCAGCGCTAACTCTTGCATCATTCGCACAAAAGGTAAAGATATTCATCCCGGCTTTGCAAAAGACAGAATGATTAACTCTATGCGTGCCATGGCAGCGATTATTGATAAAATGCCTAAAGATATGGCTCCTGAAACAACTGACGGACATCAGCCATATATCCATCCATATACAGTATCCGGTACTGTTTACGAATCTGAACTAAAAATACTTTTCAGAGATTTTAAAACTTCAGGACTCGATGACCAGAAAAAAATGATGGAAGGTATTATAGAAGAAGTTAAAAAAGACTTTCCTACGACTGAGTTTGAATTAGAAATAATTGAAATGTATCGTAATATGCTCGAAAAATTAGAAGAGCAACCTCAAGGTCTTGATTACTTATGGCAGGCTGCTGAAGAAGCAGGTGCTCAGCCATACTGGGAACCAATTCGCGGAGGTACTGACGGATCCCGCCTGACTGAAATGGGCTTACCTACTCCAAATATATTTACAGGTGGTCATAATTTCCACTCTCGCACGGAATGGGTTTCTATTGATTCATTAGAATACACAAATAAAGCTGTGATGAATCTAATTAGAATATGGATGGAACAAAGCAAATAATATCTTGCAGTAATTCGTTCTCAAAGGTATCTTGTTCTTTGCAGGATACCTTTTTTATTAGATTCTGAAATATCGGAGATTGATCATGGATGCGATACAAACAATAATAGAAAATGTAAATGCAGCTTGGGTAAATAAAGAATATGAACCACTAAAAGAGATGCTGCATAAAGACGTAGTTTTTACTATGCCCGGCTTTACCGCTCAGGTTATTGGCATAGACAAATGCATAGAAGGCTATAAACAATTTATGGAAGCTGCGGAGTTACACGACTTTGTGATAGAAAATTTGAATATAACCGTTACAGGCAATACCTCAGTTGCTCACTACACCTACAAAATCAGCTACACTGTAAATAACGAAAAATATGACGAGGAAGGTATAGATATCTTTACGTTAAGCTATATTGACAGTAAATGGTTAGTAGTTTGGCGGGGAATGGCGTAGAAATACAAGTAACAGAGGCTCAAAGATTATCATAATTGGGCCTCTTTATATTACTATTGATATGGTAGAACTTTTCTGTAGCAAAAACTTTTTATTTCTGTGCTGTTTCAATCCTCTAATAAAGACAAGAAACCGATAAACTGCAATTCTACTTCATTACGACTATACTACACATTGGTATATCGGGGATTAAACAAGTAATATCTGTGCTCAATTTTCTGTAAATTTTCACTAAATTTGACTTAACACTCCTGAATTGTAGATGATTAAAGTAAATATCTAAGAAATTTTAACATTTTACCTCCCAAAATTAACTATCCCTTGTTGTAGGCTTAACACTAATTAAGATTAATCTCGTCAAATAGTTTGTATCGACTAAACATTCTATATTTATTAATCCTAATAAGGTGATATATGAAAAAGTATCTTTTACTAATGGTGGTTCTTTTGAGTTCATTGGGAACTTCAGCAGAAGCTCAAAACTTTGATCCATCTATTCCGGCTGATTGGAATACTACTTGGCTGACTGAGAAGGTAGTAATGCCCGAATCTCCTCTAAGCTACCAAGTACTTTTTATTGGTGGTCATGACCAAGTCCAGACTGTGGATAATATGGGGAAACCTAATGGCAGTGCATTAGCTAAACAGTGGCATGATTTCATCGGTTTTACTTCTGATGAGAACTCTTCTGACCTTGGTTGGGTTACTATAAACCATGAAATGGTAGCAGCAGATGACAAAATTGGAGACGGTGGAGGTATGACAGTCTTCAAAGTAAAGAGAGATCCCGAAACTGATACTTTGATTATTGTAAATCAAACATTGGAAGATGGTAGACAGGGTAAATTTTTCAATGTTGATTTTGTCAATACTGTTGGCGAAACCGGAATGAACTGCGGTGGTATCAGTTCCTTTGTAGATGGTAGAATTTGGACAGCTGAAGAGTGGTTCAGAACTTCAAATTCTACAATATTTGAAAATGGGAAAGGTGTCAGAGATACTTCAGATTGGACTATTAGCACAGACATAGAAGGCGATTTCGACGGTAAACAAGTTAAGAGATATGAAAACTTTAACTATATGGTAGAAGTTGATCCCAGAACTGCAAAAGCTGTAAGAAAACAGTACAACTGGGGGCGTCAACCGTTTGAAGGTGGAACAATCCTTGCAGATAATAAAACTGTCATTTTAGGTGCTGATGATACTCCAGCATTATTGACAAAATTTGTAGCCGATACACCCGGTGACTTTACAAAAGGTAAAACCTATGTATTCAAACAAAACTCTGATTCTTATAAAGGGCAGTGGATAGAGATTGATAATACTAAAATAGATAATATGTTGAACATGACTACTTTGGGTTTTGAAAATGGTGCTACTGCATTTAACAGATTAGAGTGGGTTGCTTTGGATAGAAACTCAGGCTTGGTTTATCTTACAGAAACAGGTAGAGATAATCCCGGAGCAAAATTGAATAAAGCGATCACCTTGGGTGGAGATATAGCTCATCATCATTATATGAGAGCTACCGAACAAGGAAATGACGTTTTATCTTCAGACTATTGGGATTATTACGGTCGCGTATTAGTCTTAGATCTTGAAACTAATGAAATTAAACCTTTCTTAGAAGGTGGACCTTTTCTTGCGGGTATGGATGCTGAGGAACCTAAATATGAACCATACCCTGATAATCACCTTTCTAACCCAGACGGATTACATATAATGAATATAAATGGGAAATCTTATATGGTAATCTGTGAAGATTTAAACGGTACTTCTTTTGGTAGAGTTCAAATTGGAGTTGCTAATCGGACATGTGAGTTATGGATGCTTGATATGGAAGAAAATGCTTCTGTTGAAAACTTAGTAAGAATTGGCGTTGTTCCTTTAGGTGCAGAGGTTACCGGTGTAAACTCAACTCCTGATGGTAAAACTTTATTAGTTGACTGCCAACATCCACTTCCTACAAATCCGTTTCCATATAATAACTCTTTGACTTATGCTATTACAGGATGGGATAAAGCAATCACTTCAGTTATTAATGGTAAAGTTGATTTAGGTAATAATTTGAAAATATGGCCAAACCCTGCTACAAGAGAAGTGCATTTTGACAAAAATACCGATGCTGCAATTTATGATATAAATGGCAAAAGAGTAAAGGTTGTAAGAAATACTTCTATTGTAGACGTTAGAGATTTGCAAGCTGGCGCTTACTTTATAAGAACTGCTGACCAAAAAGGTCAAAAATTGATTATTCAATAAGAATAGCTTAAAATAGTATTTAACAGTTAAGCCGGCGGTTATTTTTAGCCGTCGGTTTTCTATTATTAAAACTTTTATCCAAATATTATAAATATGATATGCTCAAGATAATTTTATTAGTTACCATAGTGATATTGAGTTTTGCTACAACAGGTTATTTTGCTCAAAACCAATCTGTTGCAAAACAAACAGCAGAGGCGCTCTACTCAGACTATCAGGATTTTGTAAAAAAAACAAAAATATTGAACTCCTCGATTGCCTCAGCTAATATTGAAGAAATAAAATATAATTACATGCAATCCCGGTTTGCTTATAAGAAAATCGAATATTTGGTTACTTATATTGATAAAGAATATGCTGAAAGATATTTTAACGGTATTCCTCTATATCAACCAGAGTCCAATGCACCTTCGGCTTCAGTGCTTCCGCCTGAGGGCCTTCAGATTTTGGAAGAAGAACTATATTCAGTTCAACCCAATTTTGAGATGCTGAGCTCCTTGAGTGCGAAGCTAACATCCTCTGCAAAAAGATTTTCTTTAGCATTGAAAAATGCTCATCTTTATGATAGACATATATTTGAGGCGATAAGACTTGGACTTATTCGAATTCTGTCATTAGGTATGACAGGTTTTGACTCTCCAAATTCTGTGAAAGCAATCGAAGAGAATTATATCTCTTTTAGATCTATTGCCAAAGTATGGAATCTATACGCAGTACAGAATCCCAATGTAGCAGTGATTTCTGAAACTAAAAAATTATTTGAAGAGGCAGCATCCTATATTTCTAAAAATCAGGACTTTGATTCATTTAATAGAACTTATTTTACAAGAGAGTATATTAGTCCTCTCTTTTCAAATGTGTATGATGCGCAAATTGCCTTAAATATCGAGTTCCATGATGAAGTATCTAATTTGAAACAGGCTGTTAATTTCAGAGCAAAAGAGATATTTTCAACTGAATTTTTAAATAAATACTACTATATGAACTTATCAAAAAGAAATGATACCAAAGAGCTAAAAATATTAGGAAAAACTCTGTTTTTTGATCCAATTCTTTCTTCAAATAACAAAAGAGCCTGCTCTTCATGCCATGATCCGAAGCTTGCTTTCACTGATGGAGAAGCAAAAAGTAAAAGTTTCAACTACGAGGGTACTGTAGAGAGGAATTCGCCTACTTTGGTAAATGCTGTATATTCTGATAAATTTTTCTATGATTTACGAGCCCAAAAGTTAGAAGATCAAGTTGATCACGTCATCACAAGTTCCAAAGAATTTGATACCGAATATGAAAAAATTATATTTAAACTCGAGAATAGTCCTGACTATAAAGCTATGTTTGAAAAAGCATATCCATATATTCAATTGCCAAAAGTTATTAATAAGTATACAATTTCAACTGCATTAGCATCTTATGTAGCTAGCTTGACTTCTATGAATTCAGATTTTGACAGATATATGCGTAAAGAGACAAACCACATAGATTCATCTGTAATCAGAGGCTACAATTTGTTCGCGGGAAAAGCACTCTGCGGGACTTGCCATTTTACTCCTACATTTAACGGCACAGTGCCTCCATACTTCATAGAGACTGACTCTGAAAACATTGGGGTAACAGCAAACAGCGATTTAAAAAATCCCGGTTTAGATGCAGATATGGGAAGAGCCGAAGGATTACTTAAAGATAGATTGGAAATATTTAGACATTCATTCAAAACTATTACCCTAAGGAATATTGAACTCACTGCACCATATATGCATAACGGCGCTTTTAAAACTTTGGAAGAAGTTTTGGAGTTTTATAATGAAGGCGGTGCCGTTGGTTTAGGTTTGGATAATCCACAACAAACTCTACCGGAAGATAAATTGAATTTGACACAACAGGAAAAGAAAGATATAATTGCATTCCTAAAATCGTTAACAGATAATATTTATGTAGAATTGCCTAAATTGCCTGAGTATTTAAACACGAAAAGAGTTGCTGGAGGGGAGTATTAGGTGGGATATATACGTTTGTCCCAAAAATGTCATTTGAAAAGAAGAATATCTCTAAAGTCATTGGCTGGCAAGGGGTTGCAACCCATTGTTCAATAAGCAATTACCTACTATTTTCTTACAGAGGAAGTTTGCTCATTGGTTCTACGGTCATTTACAGGACTATAATGACATCTAATGACAAATCCGGGTTTATATTTTTCCTATTAATATAAAATCTTATATACTTACATATACTTCTATTAAAAATAGACAAATCAAACTATTTCTTCCAAATTTATCGTTTAGCCTTGCCTATGCCATACAATTTTGATATTTTGACATATTGAATTAAATAACAGTATTTTAGAAATTTATCAGGTGTAATATGAAATACTTACCTATCGATAGCAGACTTTTTATTGAAAACAGAGCTAAATTTGCTAAGGAAATGAAGCCTAACACATTGGCAATTATAAATTCTAATGATGAATATCCTAGAAATGGTGACCAGTTTCATCCTTTCCGCCAAAATTCTGATATGTTTTACCTTTCCGGCATTGATCAAGCTAAATCTATTCTTGTTATTTATCCTGACTGCAAAAGAGAGTTGCTTCGCGAAGTCCTTTTTGTGGAAGAAACTAATGACTATATGGCTCGCTGGTATGGAAAAAAATACTCTAAACCGGAAGCTACTGAAGTATCCGGTATTAGAACTGTTTACTGGTTAGATCAGTTTGACACTGTAATGACTGACCTTATGGCAAACACAGATGGTGTGTATCTGAACTCTAATGAAAATATTAGATTTGCTACAGATGTGCAGTATGCAGATATGAGATTTATCGACCAGGTAAAAGCTAAATGGCCTTTGCACGAATACTATCGCGCTGCTCAAATCCTTAGAGACATTCGCGTTGCTAAGTCGCCAATAGAAGTTGGTTTGATGAGAGAAGCCTGCGACATCACAGAAAAAGCTTTCAGAAGATTGCTTAAAAATGTAAAGCCGGGCATGATGGAGTATCAAGTAGAAGCAGAAATCATCCATGAATTTTTAAGCAACAGAGCGACAGGTCATGCTTATAATCCTATCGTGGCTTCCGGTGAGTCTGCTTGCGTACTTCACTACGTAGAAAACAACAAAGAATGTAAGGACGGCGACCTTTTACTTCTTGATTTTGGTGCTGAATATGCAAACTATGCAGGCGACTTAAGCCGTACTATTCCTGTAAACGGTAAGTACACTGAAAGACAAAAAGCTTGCTATAATTCAGTTCGAAGCGTAATGAAACAAGCTATTTCCAAATTAGTTGTTGGCAATACTATTGACGAATATCATAAAGAAGTATGCGGGCTGATGGAAGCAGAAATGATCAAATTAGGTCTTTTCACAGCAGAAGAAGTGAAGAACCAAGATCCTAATAATCCGCTATTCTTCAAATACTATATGCATGGTACTTCTCACTTTATGGGCTTAGACGTGCATGATCTTGGCTTCAAACAGGAAAAATTAGTACCGGGCATGGTATTCTCCTGCGAACCGGGCATTTACATTCCTGAAGAAGGTATCGGCATCCGTATAGAAAACGATATTTTGGTTACAGAAAACGGTCCTGTAGACCTAATGGAAACAATCCCAGCAGAAGCAGATGAAATCGAAGAATTAATGAACGAAGGCAAATAGAGTTTTCGATTGATCTAGCAGAATCTAACTTAAAGCGGCTTATTTCAGATAATGAAATAAGCCGCTTTTTCAATATTTTCTATCTCTGAAGCGTCGCTGTTTGTATGAATATACTACTAACCGGTGCAAACGGCTATATTGGCAAGCGTTTACTCCCCGTTCTGATAGAACAGGGACATACTATTTATTGCTGTCTACGTGACATCTCGCGCTTTGACAAATCGATATATCCGGAGAAACAGATTGAACTGATAGAAATAGATTTTCTAAATGATAATCCTCAGGATATTTTACCAAAAGAAATAGATGTTGCTTACTTTCTAATTCATGCCATGAGCAGCTCTGTCAGCAATTTTGAAGACAAAGAGACTCTTGCTGCCGAAAACTTTGTTTCGCTTCTTGACAATACAAGTTGCAAACATATACTCTATCTTAGTGGAATCAGTAATTCAGAGAAGCTTTCAGAGCATTTGCGCTCCCGGCTTAATGTTGAATATGTACTAAGTGAAGCAAAAGCCGCTCTTACAGCTTTGCGTGCCGGTATTATAATTGGTTCCGGATCGGCATCTTTTGAGATTATCAGAGATATATGCGAAAAACTGCCTATTATGATCACTCCCAGTTGGCTTCAAAGCAAATGTCAGCCTATAGCAATCAGAAATGTTATAGAATATCTTACCAAAATCCCTTTAGATGAGCGTTTTTATAATATAAGCTTTGATATTGGAAGTGATGATGTACTAACTTATAGAGAAATGCTGCTACAATATGCTGAGGCAAGAGGACTAAAAAGAATCATTTTAACATTACCTGTAATGACTCCCAGGCTTTCTTCTTACTGGCTATATTTTATAACCTCCACTTCATACTCTTTAGCAGTAAATCTGGTAAACTCAATGAAGATAGATGTAGTGTGCGGAGAAAGAAAGATAAAAGATTTAATAGAGATTGATCTGATAAGCTACAAAGGAGCAGTAGCTCTTGCGTTTAAGAAAATAGAGCAGGATAATGTACTATCCTCATGGAAAGATTCCATAAATACGGAGACTAAATACTCACACTTAGACAAAGTTCTCAAAGTGCCGGAATTTGGCACATTTAAGGATATTCGCCGAAAGGAAGTGCTGAATTTGCATGAAACCATAAATAATATATGGAGTATTGGCGGAGATACCGGCTGGTTTTACGCAAATTGGCTTTGGACGATTCGAGGTTTTTTAGATAAACTTTGGGGTGGTGTTGGTCTGCGACGTGGCAGGACAAACCGGCATGAAATAAAAGCAGGCGATGCTTTGGATTTTTGGAGAGTAATTGTTGCAAATAAAGAAAAAATGAGGCTCATGCTATACGCAGAAATGAAGCTTCCGGGAGAGGCTTGGCTGGAGTTTGAAATTACTCAAGAAAACGGCAAATATATACTTACACAAACTGCTACATTTCGTCCGAATGGACTTCTAGGTCGTTTGTATTGGTATTCAGTTTTACCATTCCATTTCTTTGTATTTGACGGCATGGCGAGCAATCTGGTAAAAGAAAAGCAGAGAATATGATATACTCTCTGCTTAGTTCTAACAGTTATCTATAAAACTATTTAACTAATTTATTTTTTACTCTGCCACCTTTTTTCATAGGATTACCTGAATATCCAAGTGCTTCCCAGTCAAATCTATTGGATTTGCTACCATGGCAATCCATACATTTTAATGCTTTTTTCTTAGGAACTACACCATGATTTTGAGGCCAGTACATAGCAGTTTCAATAAAATCTACTTTTCCTGAAAATTCAAGTCCAACGCTCTTCATACCTAACTCAGAAGCAGCAACCCAGTCATAAGTTTTCCAGTAGCCACCTTTACCAAATAGCTTCGGTACTATCAGATATTTATTTACAGGATCGTAAGGCTGCTTGCCTCGCATTACTTTAAATGGAGCTAATTTAGATTTAGGATCGGAAATATCGCCTTTCATCTTATTAAGTTCGAGTACTTTGGTGGCATCAACCTTATCGCCTAACAAATAATAGTCTAATTGCCCATTAGTCCATGCATAAGTAGGGACTACGTTACTTTCCCATTTAAAGTCGCCTTTTTTCTTAGCATATACTGCATGACCGTCAGGACCTTTTTCATCTTCTCTCTGTCCGGCAGTAGACCAGTCCCACCAAGTTTTAGTAGCATTGATTTTACCAATAGAAGGGATATGGCAAGATTCGCAAGCTAAAGCTTCCATATGAGCATTTATCTTTTTGTTTTTGTGTATTTCATTGCCTTCGTGGCAGTTTTGACAAGATATGTGATTAGCACCTTCCGCGAGTGAACCATGACCGGCACCACTTATTTTATGGTCAGAAGCAGTGTGGCAATCTACACAAGTCATATCTTGACCGCCCATGTGGACATCTACATTTTTATCTTTTTGCAAAAGAGACGGGTCTAAATCACCATGCTTAACTGACGCACCACCACCACCATTGAAGTGGCAACTACCGCAATTATTCACAGAAGATTTACCAACTGATTTTGCAACTGCTAATAAATCTACACTTGGGTCCGGCATCCCGGCAGCCGTTGGTGTTTTTTTGTAAGTACCTGTCTGGTCGTGGCATACTAAACAATCAATATTTTCTGTTTTGGTAAAGTCAAAAGTATCATCTTTCCAGCCGTAACCCGGGTGGCAGCTTGTGCATCGTGGTTCGTTAGAAGAAACCGCAATACAAAAGTTATTAATGATATTTTTTTTGCCGAGACGGATTTTGCCTTTGCCTTCAACTTCAAATTCTTCACCAAGCCAATTCCAATGACGAGAGTGAAGGAAGTTTTTAGCTTCCTCTTCGTGGCATTCCATGCAAGCTTTAGTTACATCCTGAGGAGTAGCGAAAGCAGATTCAAAGTATTCGGAGTGGTCGTGCTTTTCAGCAGTAGCTTCTTCACTTTGTGTAAAGCTAAACATGCCAAAAGTACCGGCTAATAGTAACGCAAACGTTACCATAAGTTTTAATTTCATAACAGACTCCCTAGATCCAGATAAAAAATATTATTCCTATAATGCAGCAATAGATTTACTAATCTATTTTTCCCGTGCCACAAAGCAGGAATATGTTAATTGCATATCATCCCAATACTTACAAGTAGAAGTATTATACTATATAGCAATATACTAAAAAATACCATACAGCAATATACTAAAATATAAGAATGTAATCATATTTTATTGTGAAATATGTTTAAATGAATTTAATATATAGCTATTCATAGTTTTAATATTGCAAAAGATATAAGATTCCTTATTTTTATATACTGTTTTAGTATCAGGAATACAAAGAAAGCCTATCATAAAATGACAGGCTTCTTAGTTTCTTCCACAATAGATTGGAGATCATATTAGTTTTTGGCTGCAACCTCTTCGGCTGAGACAACAACTGGTTTAATTGTAGAAAGATTTAACATATTATCAGCGATAGGGCAGCGAGCTTCAATTTCTTCCAAATATTCTTCTTTTTCTTTTTGTGTCATGTCAGCATCGATATTTACAAAAGTTCTGATTTCAGTAAAGCCAGCTCTATTATTAGTGCTGTTACCCATAAGTACACTTTTATCAATGTCACCTTCTACATGACATTTAATGCTTTTAACATCCATTTTCTTTTGGATAGCTATGATTCTGCCTATAGCACAAATGCATCCGCCCAAAGAGCTTAAAAATACTTCTAATGGGTTTGGCCCTTCATCACTGCCACCGCCGGCTTTGGGCTGATCAATAATGAAGTTATGAGAAGCTGTAACTTCTGTGCGAAATGTATCTTTCACTTCACAACAAACTGATACTTTAGATAATGCCATGTTATATATACTCCCTAATCATTTAGCGTTTATTAGATTTAACAATACAAATTTAACAATAAAATTGAAACCAAAGCAAATATATTGCTGTAAAAGAATATAAAAAAAGTTAAATAATGGTATTTTATATGTTGCGTATATATCAAATTAATATTCAAATTTTAAAGACTTAACGAAACCCTCTAAATATCGAATTAGTTGTTGTATCAAAGCTGTATATATTTGCACGAGTATTTATGTTTTATAAAGGCTTAGCGGACTTGCGTCTCTATATTCTTGGGTTTCTTATTATAAAAATTATTCTATATAAAAAATATTCTTGGCACTATCGCAATAAATATTTTATATTTGCGTTATAGTTTTAGCACTCACAAAAGAAGAGTGCTAACATTAATCAAAAGTATTATTTCATTGGTAAGCTAAAATTTTGGGAGAAATGAAGATGACGCTACAACCATTGCATGATCGCATCATCGTGAAACCTGCAGAAGCAGAAGAAACAACTAAAGGCGGTATTATTTTACCGGACACTGCAAAAGAAAAACCTATGCAGGGCGAAATAGTTGCTGCGGGCAAAGGCAAAGTGGAAAACGGCAACTTGATCGAAATGCAAGTTAAAGTAGGTGACAAAGTGCTTTATGGCAAATACTCCGGTACAGAAATCAACGTGGACGGAGAGGAACTATTAATGATGCGCGAAAGTGACGTATTCGCTGTTATCAATGACTAATTTGTTTTGTTAAAATTGAATAATTTAAATTGGAGAAAATGAAATGGGTGCAAAAATCATCAAATTTGATGTAGAAGCTCGTTCTATCCTTAAAATAGGTGTGGACAAACTTGCAGACACTGTAAAAGTTACTTTAGGCCCTAAAGGTCGTAATGTTATTATAGATAAAAAATTTGGTGCACCAACTGTTACTAAAGATGGTGTAACTGTTGCTAAAGAAGTTGAATTGGAAGATCCAATCGAAAACTTGGGCGCTAACATGGTTCGCGAAGTTGCTTCTAAAACTTCTGACGTAGCCGGTGACGGTACTACTACTGCTACTGTACTAGCTCAAGCTATCTACCGTGAAGGTTTGAAAAATGTTACTGCCGGCGCAAATCCTATGGATTTGAAACGCGGTATCGACAAAGCTGTAAAATTAGTTACTGCTGAGTTAGCTCTACTTTCTCGCGACGTAGAAGGCAAAAAAGAAATAGCTCAAGTTGGCTCTATCTCTGCTAACAACGATAATACTATCGGCGAATTGATTGCAGAAGCTATGGAAAAAGTTGGTAAAGACGGTGTTATCACTGTAGAAGAAGCAAAAGGTACTGAAACTGAAATGGATACTGTAGAAGGTATGCAGTTCGACCGCGGTTACCTTTCTCCTTACTTTATCACTGACGCTGACACTATGGAAACTGTTTTAGAAGATCCATATATTCTAATCTATGATAAAAAAATATCTAACATCAAAGAGCTTCTTCCTGTTCTTGAAAAAACATCACAGTCAGGTCGTGGTCTTTTGATTATCTCTGAAGATTTGGAAGGCGAAGCATTAGCTACTTTAGTAGTTAACAAATTGCGTGGTACATTGAAAGTTGCTGCTGTTAAAGCTCCAGGTTTCGGTGACCGCCGTAAAGCTATGCTTGAAGATATCGCAGTTCTTACCGGCGCTACTGTTATCAGCGAAGAAAAAGGCTACAAATTGGAAGCTGCTACACTTGCTGAACTTGGTACTGCTAAACGCATCACTATCGACAAAGATAACACTACTATCGTAGAAGGTGCTGGCGCTTCTGATGATATCAAAAGAAGAGTTAATGAAATCAAAACTCAAATCGAAAAATCAACTTCTGACTACGATCGTGAAAAATTACAAGAACGTCTTGCTAAATTAGCAGGTGGTGTTGCTGTAATCAGAATCGGTGCTGCTACAGAAGTAGAAATGAAAGAGAAAAAAGCTCGCGTTGAAGATGCTCTTCATGCAACTCGCGCTGCAGTTGAAGAAGGTATCGTACCTGGTGGTGGCGTTGCTTACATCCGCGTAATTGAAAAATTAGGTGAAATGAAAGGCGAAAACGATGATGAAACTACCGGTATGAATATCATCCGCAGAGCAATTGAAGAACCAATTCGCCAAATCGTTACTAATGCCGGAATGGAAGCATCTGTAATCGTGCATAAAATCAAAGAAGGCAAAGATGCTTTCGGTTATAATGCAAGAACTGATGAATTCTGCAACATGTACGAAGCAGGCGTTATTGACCCTACTAAAGTGTCTCGCGTTGCTTTGGAAAATGCAGCTTCAGTTTCAGGTCTACTATTGACTACAGAAGCTACAATCGTTGACAAACCTGAAGAAAAAGGTGGAATGCCTGGTATGCCTGACATGGGTGGAATGGGCGGTATGGGTGGAATGGGCGGCATGATGTAATCATCACCCCTCACAAATCCTGACATAATAAATTGAATCCCTACTTGGATATTTTTTTCTGAGTGGGGATTTTTTTTGTGTGTGTTTCATTTGTTTTACCATTCCCACGGCTTTGCCATGGGCTGTTTTCTTCGAGGCTTTCAGCCTCTGGAAATCTATATTACCAGCTCTTAAATTTTTTCAGTGGCTGAAGAATAAAGAAAAACATAATAGGAATGTAGAGTCTAAATAAGTAACTAATGACTATTCCGAAAACACTTATTTCCCCATGTAATTCGGATACTTTATGAGTAGGGTTAAGTAAAATAGTCAAATTTTCTGCTGTGTATCTGGATGCTTCAATAAAGGACTCACAATCAGATAATGCCCATCCAAAATAACAGTTGCCATAGCCCATAAAAGTAAATAGTATTAGAAAGATTAGAGTAAAACTGGAAAACACACGAAGAGCTCTTTTGCTATCAGTACCATAATCATTTACATAGGAATATGCACTAAGTAGATTTTTTTCAAAACTGTGAGGTTTAGCTTCCTTCCATTTTTCTTCAATTTCTCTTTTGAAATATTCAACAGCGTCGAGTCTATTGTTTATTTTCAATAGTTCATGTTTTATAATTCGAAACGTTTCTCTATTTGCTTCGTTTATTTGGCATCCAGTGAAATCTCCATATTCTGAAATATATGATCTACTAAATGTGAGCCTCTGGAAATTTGAAGTAGCAAATGAACATACATTTTTGAACATTGTATTTATAAATCTTGCATGTCCTCCAAAATTTGCCCCGGAGAAATCTGCATACATTAAAAATTGTGCAGCTGTGAATGATATATCTACTTTAATAGATGTATCTATAAATACCGAAATTCCATGGAATTCAGTATTCCTAAAAGATGTAGAACCACAAAATTTAGATTCGCTAAAATCAGATATGTTTTCAAATATTGTTGCACCGAAATCAACGTCAGCTTTAAAATTACAAGCTATAAAGAGTGATTTTTTTACAAAAGAAGAATTGACGAAATTTGTAGCATCTTCAAACAAGCAACTACTGAAGTATGACTCTTTGCTAAAAACACATCCTTTAAATGTTGCTTTCTTTAGAAATAAAGAATCCCTAAATTCTGCTGACTTAAAAAAAGTAGAATCTTCAAAAACCATATTACCTGTAAAAAGTGTCGACTTAAAAATGGTGTCTTCATTAAAAAATACACCTTTAAAGTATGTGTCACCATCAAAAATTGCATTAGTTGCATCAATTCTAGCAAGTTTGATGTCTATTTTATTTTTTTCTTCAAGAAATTTATTTCTAGATTTTGTTGAGATACATACTTGTTTTACCAACGAAACTACTTTTTCTAATGTCATTGGCTTACCTAGAAATATAGTATCCCTACTAATTTCTAAATTTATAATTATACAATTACTAATATTTATAATTTCACTTTTTTCAATTTTAGAATATAGCTCGTACCCGAATATGACATTATATTCTAGTTCTTCTAGAATTCCATCATCATATTCAAAAGTTACTATAGCTGTATCTCTAGCTATAATAGTATTATGCTCATTTTGCTTTTCAGGCGCTTTACCCAAATACTCTATTTTTATAATTTTAGACATCAACAACCTCTATTTTCTAAGCCTCAATACTATACATAGCAATGCACATCACATATGGAAGTATAACTAATTTAAAACTAAAATTCAATACATATCTGCCATAGAGTAAATTCACGATTTTTCTCTACATTACTATAAACCTTAAAACCTACCCCCCCCTCAAAAAAAACCGATAGAGCATTTTTATTATTTCTACCGGTTTAGATAATGACTGAAGCAAGTTGGAGTCTAATCTTCATCTAAATATTTATCTAGGCTTTCATCATTATATATATTTCTGAAAAAGGCATTTGTGTATTTAAAATATTTCCTAAATACCTTTTCGTAACCTTCCATATCACTAGGTCCGCTAGCTTCCAATTCTGATTTTATACGTGCTGAAAATATTTGGTCACCATTTTTATCAAAATAAAAGATACGCTCAAATAAAGCTCTCTCACCAACAATTCCCAATATTTCTATCTCATAAGTGGGAACTGTAAAGTATGCAAACACTAAGCCATCTACATTAAGGAACTCACATAACTTGGCAAGCTGTGGCTTTACTGTTTCCATAGAATCTCTCATAAAATAAGCAGCTGGAGAAATTACATTGGAAAAATCCATGAAATTGAGTGAATATTTTGGGATTACTGCAAAAGGAAAGTCCTCATTTTGAATGATAGGAGGGTAAGTTTGTATATCTAACTTAGCCAATACCTCAGGCGTAAGCTTATCGTAGAGTTCTTCTCCGTAGATTACATTTTTCTGAGAGCAGGTTTTTAGTACTTCGCCCATATATTTGACTACAGTGTCTGCATTTTTGGCATGAAGAATTGCAATATCTCCATAAATATTTTGAAAAACACCATTGTAAATTGCTGCATCTATTATAGGTACAGATGGCGAATATGGGGGATTAATGTAGACATTTACTAATGCAATGCTATTTAAAGAAGTAGCTTTCTTTTTGGAGCCTTTCATCTTTATATCGTATGAATTGCACGAAACCAAAAATACAAGAGCTATTAAACTCAATAGGTTGAAAATTTTCATTTGATCTCCTTTATAATGGTATTTGGATACTTAGTATATTATAATGTGGATATTCAGTAGTAAATTCTGTAGTATTTTTTAAACTGCTCAAAAAGAAAGAACCACTTTGGTAAATTGTCGAATATTCATTTGTTGCATATCCAATTAGTGTCCCAATTCCGGCTCCAATCAAAGTGCTTAAAGCAATAATAGCGGGTGGATTGCTTGCAGGAAATAATTCAACTAAGTACCCCAAAGATAATGTTGCACCGCAGCAGGCTCCCATTGCCGCCCCAGTCAGAGTATACTTACCTGTACAAGCACTAATTAACTCTATGTTATTAAGTGAAATAGTATCCATCTCTGTTGTGCTGTAATTTAGATACTCTATAAAGTCCTCATGGAGTATAATTTTATCCACTCGAAATTTCTCGTAATCCGTTGTAATCACCGTAACTTTTGAATAAGTATGTATGTTTGCAGTGGTATCAGTGGTATGTTGAGCTCTAAGAGAAGTAAGGGAGGTCAGTATGAAAAATAAAAGTAAAATGTACTTCATGTTGTATTTGCCCTATAAAGCATTGTAAAAATTCTATTCAAAAAAAGTATTTTTTAGTGTTCTATTAAAACTATACATGGTTCAGTAATTGCTTGTACAATATAATTATATTATAATTAATATCAAACGTGTTATATAATATATAGTAATAAATGTTTGCTTTTATTTGTAATAGCAACAAAAAATTACGCTGAGCGTAATCTTAAAGTTTTATAGATGTACAGAACCAAACTATTATATACAAAAAAAGCTGCCAGGAGTTTATCCCGGGCAGCTTTTATCTAAGAAGTTAATTATGCTCTATATCTATTTTATGAAAGACATAGCTTTTGTGATAGTGCCTTGCTCTGTTACTAATGTATAATAGTAAATTCCGCTCGTAAGTCCTTCGGACTCAAAAGAATAAGTATGAGTGCCTGCCGTGATATTGCCATTTACTAATACGCTTACTTTTTGTCCTAATTCATCACAAACTGTAAGTGTTACATGTCCCGAACTGCTTAGTGTAAATGAAATTGCAGTATTATTATTGAATGGATTTGGATAGTTTTGATTTAGCTCAAAACCGTAATAATTAGTTCCATTTTCATGTATGCTTACATCAGGTTCTGCATCTCTCACTAATCTTACATAGTTATATATTCTTATTACATCGCCTTGAGGTCCGTGCCCTGTAGGATAATCATCAGGATTTCCTTCTTTAGGGTCGCTTCTCTGGCAACCTGCACCGTGCACATCCATAAGCGTAGTACTGGTTCCCTGAGGATTGCTCATAAAGCCCAGTCCCTCTCCGAATGCAACATACGAACCGTTAGCACCATTCTGCATATTTGCGTGAGTAGTGCCGCTCCAATAGAATGGGTAGTTCGTTTCGCCGGCTTCATCTTTTATTTCAGAGCATATAAATAGAGGATCAATAGCTGCTGTACCGCTGGTAGCAGGTGAGCGGGTATAGTCAATTATGCTTTGAAGTTCTTTTACATTAGGAAGTCGCCAATCACTATATCCTGAGAAACTGTCTTCATTTCTTTGTTTTACCCATGCTAAAGCTTCTTCCCAGTTTAAACCCGTTTTTGAATCGTCTTGAGACCACATTAAACCTGTTGCTTTGTCAGTGATTGTACCGTCAGAATTGTCTACAAAGTCATTTTTACCATAATCAGGGTTACCTCTTACATAATGAACGTAGAAGAGTTTTCCATCACTACCGCTTTGCATTGCATCCGTAGGATAGCCTTTTATTCTACCATCTGCAAAATTCACTCCGAACATCGTTCGAGCATTGTTCATAGTGGTACTAACGTAAATAGTTTTGGTTGCGAACTGAGCATCGATGATACGTTCTCCAGCGTCAGTGTCTCCATATCCAATCTCGAAAAAGTCAGTATTAATAAATGGAATTAAAGTTTCAGTATTAGTACCAGTATAGCCGCTTGGGTCTTCTCCGTAAAACATTATTAGAGAATATAATTCTTTTATAGTTGGGAGTCGCCAATCTGTATAACCGGCTAAATTGAATTCAGAGGCATTGTTTTCTGCATAAGCTTGAGTTAGTTTATCCTCAACATTTATTACTCCGTCTCCATTTAAGTCAGAGCTGCGAGACCACATCAGACCGGTAACATTATCAGTAATTGTACCGTCCTCATTATTAGTATAACTCGGCTGATGACCTTCAAATTGTGCATCTTGACCGTAAAAATTATCACCCTTAGTAGGTACACTTATTTCTGCACCTTTAGAGTTATAAAACGTTTCCTGCCCTGTATCAACGATAGGATAAGGCACCTCTAATGAAGGAATAGTGGGATTCATTGAATTTATATCATAGCGTGCTGCCCTAAAAACTGATCTGTTTGTATCTCCATTAGCAGATACTTGGTAAATAGGGTTGTGGTACTCCCAGACTAAAGTGCCGTTTTCCTCTACTTCAAATATTCTACCTGTAATACCTTCGCAGATTATAGTATTCCCACCTTTTAGTCTATCAGCACCGGAGATATGATCACCATAAAAGTCAGTTGGGGTTTTAGCGATGTAAGTCCATGTTAGAGCTTGTGGGGCATAAGCCTCATCATCTATGAGCGCATAAGAACCGTCCTCAAGTAGTGGAGGTGTAATTTGGTCAACAGTTGAGTATTTGCCTTCAGGTCTATTTTGTCCGTTATTGAAAATCGTAATATCCCCATCTCCCGGATAGTTGTTTTCTATCCATCTGCCATCGTGAGGGCCATAAAGTTTTTGATTATCTTGCGAACCGCGATCGTAAGCTGCAGGATTCCCCCAACGATAAAGTAAATCGCCTTTTTCAGATGCGGCTTCTTCGCTGGTGATATTGTGATTGATAATCCAGATCTCTGAAAAGTTTCTTGAAGTAACCATAATCTGATCTAACTCAGCATTATAATCAATAGCATTTAGATGGTTCCAGTCGCCACCTTTTTTTAGAGATGAATAGTTTAAATTTATTTTTTGGGGATGGTCAGAAACGACACCGTAGTTTGGTTTTGATGCGTCCATGTCTTGAACAATATGATCCATGACTTTCCATTGCCATATTATATTGCCACCCGTGGGATAAGTAGGTTCTATCTCCAAAATCATGTCAGGCCATAAACCTTCGTTAGAAAGTAACTCCGGATTTCTACCTGCTGCTAAAGCCTCTTCGTCTGTAATGTACTCATAAGCTATTGCTAAAATATTACCGTTAGGAAGATACTCTATGTCATGGTGAAGCATATAGTTATCATTATCTAGGCTAAATTCCCAAATTTTATTATCATTCCAGTCGTAGCGTTCTATAATGCCTCCATTCCCGGCAGCATTTGCAAAAAGTGGATTATTTCCTTGAGTTGCAGTTCGTAGCAGTGATTTATCCTGCAGAAGATAACAGCTTAGAGCAGGACGTTTAGTGCTAGTCCACGTCCTAACTATTTTCCCATCTTCATCAACGAGGTAGGTAGAAGTGGAGCCTATAGGTGCAAAAAGAGTTTCTCCACCTTCACCTTTTCCTATAGTTGGCTCTTCTTCATCTTTACCACCCGTTACTTGGAACGCCGCAGATTTGGTGAATTGTATGGGAGTATTGTCAGGACCCGGGAATGTTATAGAAATGTCTTTAAGTCCATTTGTTTCATTTTCGGGTATATCAATGCTTGCACTAATGATTAGATTATTTCTTTGTATGTTATAAGCTTCAATATTTCCAATGCTTATCACAGTAGGTGTGACTTCTGCCGGTGGAATAGGAGGCGTCCCCAAATCAAAAAAAGTGATGGTTAGCTCCAACTGAGTTGTACCTGCTGCCGCAGTAGCCGGTGCAATCTTTTCAATAATTTCAGGCATTTGACCTTGCACAGTGCAAATATTGCTAATAAATAGCATCAGAGATGCAATAATGAGAGTAGTTATTGTTTTCATAATGCTTACCTTCGTTTTCTATACCAAACTATTATAAGAAGAGAATATTGAATGGCAATATCCTTGTAGTTTAGACTGTATATTCAAGGAAAAGTTTAATATAAATTTTTCAGGTAATATGCATCATGTAAATAGAATGGTTTATATTAAAAAAAGAAACCAACATACGTTACAAGCTGATCTCGTAATTCAATAATATATTTGTTTAAATTTCTATCTCTTTCTACTATATTGGTATACTATCTTACCATCTTTGTTTACCCAAGTAACTGTTATTTGTTTATCTTCTAAAGTGCACAGTGAGAATCCCGGTTCAGGATTAGAAGCCAGTTGCCCCTCTTTTGTTTCAACTTCACGGGATTGAGAGGCAGATGAGTTTACAAAGTAGTCTATCTTAGAGCCTTTGATATTTAGATGTTGGAAGTTATGTATATGACCGCAAAAAGTCATATCTACATTGTATCTTTCCAATATTGGCAAAATGCGTTCCTGCAGATTGAGCTGTTCTATTTCATCCTTGTTAGTTCCGGTATAGATAGGGTGGTGTCCCATAACTATCTTCCATTTAGCCTTTGAATTTTTCAGTACATTTTCTAACCATTGCAACTGCTTTTCGATACTAATCTTTGCTCCATCAGGATATTTTTCAGTGTTAGTTCTGTATTTATCAATAAGTGCAGGAGTATCAATAAATACAAACAAAGCACTCACAGAGTCAGATATTTCTACTTCTTTTGAGTAATATCTGCCTTCCATCTGCCACCTTCTGCTTATTTGACTATAGTCTATTACAGCCTGAGTGTTACCTCTATATTCATGATTGCCTAATGTTGGCAACCAGGGTCTCTGTAGTTCAGGGTGACTGTATACCAACTCGAAATTTGTCATCCAAAGTGGGTCTGTTACAGATTGGATTCCCATATAGTGATGTACGTCACCAAGCGCAGCAATGAACTCTACGTCAGCCAAATCAGCAACTTCGCCCATCATTTCAGCGATGGGCTTCTGATCATAATAGCCGTTTCGACCCAAATCACTACCTATCATAAAGCTATACTTACCATCCAAAGCTTTGAGAGCCGTTGCATCTACAGGATGCGGAAGAGCAGGCTGAGCCTGCATGCTAGTAACCATTGCGAGAGATATGAATGAAAATAGTAAAATTGCCAGATAAATTGAACAATTCTTGCTCATATCATTATACCTTAAAAAGTAAATAACCCAATTGACTAAGTCCAAAATTAATGAAATGAGTCGGCAAGATTAAATCAATTTCAAGAGTATTTTGTGTTTGCCTAAGATGAAGAAGCAAAAGCTATCTTCTGGATAACTCGTTTGCGTATATTTTACCTATTCGATCTTTGTTTGTCTGTATATATTCACTTAATTTTTTATTTCCCATCGGCAGATCGTCGACATATAAAAGGTTATCCATTAGTCCTTTTATTTCTTCACGAGTTATAGTTACATCGCCTTTCATATTACTAATAAGCTTCCCAGCCAAGTAACCAATATATGGGCTGACCGAAATAATATTTTTTTTGATGCCAAGTATATCCATAATAGTTTGGCAGAGCATTTTATATGTATATGTTTCCGGGCCAATAGCATTTATATATCTATTGTCTGATAGTTTTGCTTCTTCAATTATTATTTGTGCAAAATCATCAATATGAATAGGCTGAAGCTTATAACTACCGTCTCCAAAAACTCCAAAAACAGGCAAATGTCTGATCATCCAAGCGATATTATTTATTAAAATATCATCTCTTCCAAAAAGGACAGCCGGTCTTACAATCGAAAAAGGTAGACTAAGGGTTTCCAGATACTCCTCTAATATTCCTTTTCCACGAAAATACTCTAAGTCTGAGTTTATATTAGGATTCGTAATACTGACATGTATTATTCTTTTTATTCCTGCCGTTTTTGCAGAATCGAAGAGGATTTTTGTATTAGTTACAGCATCTGAGTGATTGAATTTTTTATGATTAAATCTCACCCAATATGTATTGATAAGAGTGTCAAATGTTTCCATAGATTTTATTAGCTTATCCTTTTGATTAAAATTGAAAGGTGCTACTTCAATTTTATTCCCAAATGGATTAGTTCTTTGGAGGGAATTAGTGAGTGTTTTGACTATGTATCCCTGTTCTAATAGTTTCTCAGTAATCACTTTTCCTGAATACCCCAAAGCTCCGGTGACAATGACTTTGTTCATAGTGTCTCCTATTGAATATATTGAACTTTCAAAAAGAAATGAAAGTAGTAGGTAAAAAAATATTTACTTCATTAGTTTCATAAATGTACTCCAAAACCAGCTCTCATCAGCACTGAGTAATGTTTCCAAGGTTTTGTCTGCTTGAGTAGCAAACTTTTCTATTTCGTCTAATCTTGCTAAAATTTTATCTGACTCTTCCGAATCATTTTGTTTCTCTGCAGACTTCAGTTCTTTAAGTATATGCAGCATAGGATTCAGCTCTTTTTCTTTGCGAACTTTCATCACGCGTTTTAAAATCAACCACATATCTTTCTCGCCTATAAAAAACTCTTTCCTCTCGCCGGCAATTAACTCTTTATAGACCATCCCCCAATCAATGAGAGTGCGTATATTCATATTGGTATTGCCACGTGAAATTTTAAGAGCCTCCATCACTTCATCAGTGCAAAGTGCCTGATCTGTGATTAGAAATAAACCATGTATTTGAGCAAGAGTCTTATTCATTCCCCATTGAGAACCAAGACTTCCCCAAGACATAATAAACTTATTTTGACTTTCAGTTAGTTTCATAGATGCAATATAAAAAATATTTTTGTATTTTCAAAAAATATTGAAAGTATGTTTAATCTTCTAAAAGCCACTGCTCAGCCTCTTCAAAGACTCCGAAAGCTCTGCCTCTAAATCCTCTGTTGACAGCTACATTTTCGGCGAATTTATTCAGCGCAAGATCTTTTTCCTGTCTATCTACATGAGCTAGTTTTATCTTTCCACGAGTTTTGTGAGCAATAAAATCAGCAATTTCAAATATTTCAGCAATATTGTTTTGGTTTAAAAAATCTTCTTCAATCAGAACTCTATCATATCCGAACTCTTCTGCTTTGGAGAATATTTCACCATAAAAAGATATTGCAATTTCTTTGCTAGTTTCCTTTCCATCGACAAAAACATATAAGTATTTATCTCTATGGTCATATGCAAGGCTGTATCGATTTGAGTTGGCTGAATTCATTATATTGTTCCGGTTGTAAAAAAGTAAACAATATCTATAAAAAAGACGATATTTAAAAAGGATTATTACTAAACTAAATAGCACTATACTCATATATCAGTAGGATAGAAATATTTTCGATTCAATCAAAAAATACCTTGCAAACAAGAAACAAATCTATTATCTTTCAATTCGACGTTTGGCGAAATAACGAAATGAGAAATATGGATAGTACAGTAAAAATATACAAAGCCCTTTCAGATCCTAATAGGCTTAGGATACTAAAGATTCTTGAAGCAGGAGAGAAGTGCGTTTGCAAAATCCCGGAAATACTCGGACTTGCGAACTCAACTGTTTCAAAGCACCTTTCTATTCTCCGCGACGCAGGGTTTATTAAGGGTAGAAAAGACGGTAAATGGGTGCATTATTCTCTTGTGGAGAATAGCGAAGATGAGAGCATCAACTGTCATTTAGATCATCTAAAAACTATTTTAAATGACGATCCGCTTGTTTATGCACATAGACAAACTTGCGGATGTGGAGTTAGTTTTTGTGAAATTGGGTAAAGAAATGTCCAAGAAGTGGGAATGTATGTTATCCGCTGTGAAAATGTAAACAACCGTGAAAATGTAAACAACCGTGGGTTTAACTCCACGGTCTAGATAAAAGAAATAACCAAAGGAAAAACAAGAATGATTGAATCAGTGAAAGTACTAGGAACAGGCTGTGCTAAATGTAAAAAGTTGCAGTCTAATGTGGAAGAAGCTCTAAATGAAATGGGTGTAGAAATCAATGTAGAAAAAGTGGAAGATATGGAAAAGATATTTTCTTATGGCATAATGTCTACTCCGGGCTTGGTGATTAATGAAAAAGTTGCTTCTTACGGCTCGCTTCTAAATGTGAAGCAAGCAAAAGAAATATTAGAAAAACACATAGGCTAATGAAATGATTGCATCCTTTGCCGATTGGCTGATTTACGACACATTTGGATTGAGCAGTGCAGGAGGTTTAGGTCCTGCACTGCAATTCTTCGTGTATGACTTCATCAAGATAGGGCTATTGCTTATCGTTATCACTCACTTAATGGGACTTTTTAACTCCTACTTTCCGGTAGAAAAAGTCAAAAATTACTTAGCAGGCAAAAATCTGTATGGGTTTGAGAATTTTATAGCTGCTTTTTTGGGGGCAGTAACTCCTTTTTGTTCATGTTCATCTATTCCTTTATTTATAGGCTTTGTAAAAGGTGGCATTCCTATGGGAGTAACACTTTCATACCTAATAACTTCGCCTCTTATTAATGAAATAGCGGTTGCTCTTTTTATTGGGATATTTGGATTGAAAGTTACCATAATTTATGTAGCTTCCGGTTTGGTGCTTGGGACTCTCGGCGGTCTTATATTAGGTAAAATGAAACTAGAACGCTATCTCACTGACTGGGTCAAGTCCATGCAGAATATGCAGATTAATGGTGGCCCAAATGATACGCGGTCTTTGAAGGAACGAATGCCGGAGGTAAGTGCAGAGGCGTTTAGAATAATAAAAGGCATTGTGTTATATATTGTTGCCGGACTTGCTATAGGAGGTGTTATTCATGGGTATGTACCTCATGGCTTCTTTGAGCAATACATGGCAGTTGATAACATTTTTGCAGTACCTGTTTCTGTGATATTAGCAGTGCCAATGTATACTAATGCTTCCGGTGCTATTCCTGTAGTAGAAGCTTTGGTAGGCAAAGGAATACCGCTTGGGACTGCACTTGCATTTATGATGGCGATAGTTGGTTTATCACTTCCTGAAGCAATGCTTCTAAAAAAAGTAATGAAATGGCAGTTCCTTGCTATATTTTTTGGAACTGTTACCATATTTATAATAGGCTTAGGCTATTTCTTCAATATTATTTTCTAAGGAGAGAGTTATGCGTTTGTTTTTATTAAGCTTTCTAATGCTTGCCTTTTTGTGGGCAGTGCCTCAGACTGAAGTCAGAGCAGAGGAAACAGTTAAAAATGCAGAAATTACTATGTACTATTTTCATGGTGAAAGGCGTTGCCCTACTTGCCGAAAAGTAGAAGCTAATGCCAAAGCTGCATTAGATAAATACTATTCCAAAGATGTAAAATCCGGTAAGATAGTATTCAAATCTGTGGACTTTGAACAGAATGAAAAACTTGCTAAAAAATATGGTGCTGATAGCAGTTTGCTCATCTTGGTTAAAGATGTAGACGGCAAAGAAAAAGTGGTAGATCTTACTACTTTTGCCTTCATGAATGCTTCTAAAAAAGAAAAGTACATGGGTAAAATTAAAAAAGAAATTGATATGCTTAGGAAATAGGAAATGGATTTTTTGCAACAACTATTCGAAAATTCTGATATTCCTATTATTAGTGCTTTTATACTCGGGCTGATGACTGCTATCAGTCCGTGCCCACTGGCAACTAATATCACAGCCACCGCTTACCTCTCTAAAGATATCTCCGACAAAAGAAAAGTGCTACTGAATTCTATCTTATATACTTTGGGTAGGTCTATAAGCTATGTGGGAGTTGGCTTGCTTATCTATCTGGGTGCCAGCAAATTTGATATTTCTACACTCTTTAGCACTTATGGTGAGCGTCTTTTAGGGCCATTACTTATTATCATTGGACTATTTATGTTAGGAGTGATTAAGCTTGGCAAGGTTACCGGATTGGGGGTATCACAGAAGATAACTGACAAAATTAGCGGAAAAGGCTATTTTAGTGCTGTGCTGATGGGGATGATTTTCGCACTGGCGTTCTGCCCGTATAGCGGAGTTCTATATTTTGGTATGCTTATACCTATGTCTGTAAAAGATGACGGCTCCTTGCTCAATCTACTATTCTTCTCTATAGGTACAGGTTTGCCTGTAATAATCATTTCAATTATCTTGGCATTTGGGCTTGCCGGAGTGGGGAATCTATTTAACAAAATCAAGACATTTGAGAAGTGGTTCCGCAAGATAGTAGGACTAATATTTATTATCACCGGCATTTATTATATAATGATCTTTATGGGATGGATGTAAACAACTGAACAATAGAAGGGTTGCTGTACTTGTAGAAATACCGATAAAAGTGTAACATAAATGTATGTTGTCAACCTTGGGGTTAGCCCCAAGGTCTATCTAGAAAAGGTTAACCCCAAGGCTACTAATTTTTTTAACAGTTAGCATAAAAAAATAAATAAGGAAAAAACACACATGAAAATACTTGTACTTTGCACCGGTAATTCCGGCAGAAGCCAAATGTCCGAATATATTATAAAAAAAATGTTACCGGAAGCGGAAGTTTATTCTGCAGGGGTGAAACCTGCAAGCCGTGTCAATCCGCTTACTATCAAAGTGATGGAAGAAGACGGCTACGATATGACAGGTGCTGTGCCTAAGCAATCTGATACATTCCTAGATATGAGTTTTGATTATGTCATTACGGTTTGCGACCATGCAAATGAAACCTGTCCGTTGTTTACCGGTGAAGTTAAAAATAGGCTGCATGTTGGGTTTGAAGACCCAGACGCAGCGATAGGCTCTGAAGAGGAAAAACTTTTCTTTTTTAGAAAGATAAGGGACGAGATTAAGGAAAAGATGACTGCTTTATTTGGAGCTGATAAATGATGAGGGGCAGCATCATTGCTTTTGTATATGCTACAATCTTTGTGGTTTTGAGCAATGCTTCCCATGCTCAGTGTTGCAGCGTAGGAGCCGGATTTTCATCTCTTCCTGCTTCATTACAAAACTCTGCTCTTGAGTCAGGCAATCTTTTAGCTGTCGGCAGTAATAATAAATATACCTACTTCAAAGAGTATTACATTGAAGATAGAGCCGTAGAAAATGGTCTTACTCAAGAGCAGAAAACTATTACTTCAACTTTGTCTATAATGAAATCACTATTTACAGACTTTCTGATTCAAGCTGATATATCTTATATCCCATACTTTTATCAGGATAACGGATTAATAAATATAGACAAAAGTGCACTGAGTGATATCAAATTCAATATTGGATATTCTTTTTTAAGGAATTATGACGACGCATTTTTCAGCCAAGTCTCTGCCGGATTTAAGATTCCTTTGGAAGAAGAATCAGATGATATTATCTCTTATGAAAGGGGATATTCTATTAGCCTGATGAGTAGTTCTATGAAAAGATTCGATGATATAGAATCTATCTTGGCATTAGTTTTCAGATACGAGCACTTTCTTTCTGAAACAAATGATAAGCAGACGGGTGATAATTATTTTACCTCTGTTATGTATACTAAAATCTTGAATGATTGGACGCTTTCCGCAGAGTTAAACTTTCTAACAAAGGGTAGAGATGATTTGGAAGGAGTTGCATATAATGATTCCGGCCACAGTGTTCTGCAATTTTCTCCGCAGTTTGGCTATCTTATTGGGAATTTTATAGTTGGTATGCGTTATGATTTACCAATCTACAAATACTACAAAAAATATCAAATAACGCCTTCATATTCAATTAGCTTAAATCTTAATTATATATTTTGAAAGGTGATATGTGTCTATAATAAACAAAATGAATCTATTGGATAAATATCTGACTCTCTGGATATTTCTTGCTATGGCAGCAGGCGTTGCTGTAGGATATATTTCTCCTGAAATTTCACACTTTTGGGATAGATTTAGCGTTGGTACTACAAATATCCCTATAGCAATTGGTCTGATATTAATGATGTATCCGCCTCTTGCTAAAGTTAAATATGAAGAACTGGGTAAAGTCTTTCGTAACTGGAGAATACTTACCTTATCCATGGTTCAGAACTGGATAATTGGCCCGGTTTTGATGTTTGTTCTTGCTATAATCTTTTTGCAGGGTTACCCTCATTATATGGCTGGTTTGATATTGATTGGACTTGCCCGCTGCATTGCCATGGTAATAGTTTGGAACGACCTCGCCAAAGGAGATACTGAATATGCTGCAGGACTAGTTGCCTTCAACTCAATCTTTCAGATAATATTTTTCTCTGTTTATGCTTATGTATTTATTACTGTGCTTCCGGGATGGTTCGGATTAGAAGCATTTGAAGTTAACATAACCATAGGGCAGATAGCAGAAAGCGTTGCTATATATCTGGGGATTCCATTTTTTGCAGGTTTTGTGACACGATATATAATGCGAAAAGTGAAAGATGATCGGTGGTATAATCAGAAATTTATACCCAAAATCAGCCCAATTACTCTAATAGCCCTGCTATTTACAATCTTTGTAATGTTTTCACTCAAAGGCGAATATATTGTCAAATTACCTTTTGATGTGGTAAGGATAGCCATACCTCTATTAATATATTTTGTATTTATGTTTCTAGTATCATTTTTTATGGGTAAAGTGCTGGGAGCAGATTACAAAAAATCTGCAACTCTTTCTTTCACCGCAGCGAGCAACAACTTCGAGTTGGCGATAGCAGTGGCAGTGGCAGTATTTGGCATTAACTCCGGAGAAGCTTTTGCAGCAGTTATTGGTCCATTAGTAGAAGTGCCTGTGCTGATTATGCTCGTAAATCTATCTATTTGGATAGGCAAGCGATATTTTGGAGTTAAAGATTTCGGGTAAAGAGAAACGGAAACCGAATTACTCAAAACCGCATCAGAAACCTAAATCTGATGCGGTTTTTACAATATGTAATATAAAAGTGTATGTAGATAAAGCCAGATTCACTCTATTAATGCAATAATAAAAATATAAAAAAACGCCAAACTGCTTATGCAATCTGGCGTTTCTTATAAATATATATATGGGCTTTATAACCCGGATTATTTTACGAAAGGTAATTTGACAATTTCAGCAGGGAATTTTTTGCCACGTGCTTCAATTTCAATTTTGGTTCCTGCATCTTTTTTGTCCCAAGGAACGTATCCCAAACCGATTGGTTTACCCAAAGTAGGAGATAAATTGCCACTTGTAACAACGCCTGCTTCTTCGCCGTCAATAAAGATTTTATAATGAGAGCGAGGAATAAATCTTTCTGCATCTGAGATAAAACCAACTAATCTGCGTTTTGGCTTTTCTTCTTTAACTTTTGCTAAAACATCCGATCCGTTAAATTCGCCTTTAGCTAATTTTGTAATCCAGCCAAGACCTGCTTCCAATGGATTTGTTTCATCAGTTATGTCATTGCCGTAAAGCATATAAGCTTTTTCCATTCTAAGAGTGTCACGACAACCAAGGCCTGTTGGCTCGATACCAAATTCAGCACCTGCTTCAAAGACAGCATCCCATACTTTTCTTGCAACCGCTTCGTCACCGCGGAAGTATAATTCGTAACCCAATTCGCCTGTATAACCTGTGCGAGAGATACACATTTCTACTCCGCCAAGTTCACCAAATTTGTAATGGTAAAACGGTAAAGCTTCTTCAGAGATATCTTCTTTAGTCAATTTCTGCAAAGCTTCTCTTGATTTAGGGCCTTGCACAGCTAAAAGGCTGATTTCGTCAGTAGAGTTTGTAAGCTTTACATCCATACCATCAGAGTTTTTAACACACCAGTTCCAATCTTTTTCAATGTTAGCACCGTTAACTACTAACATATATTGTTTGTTTGGTTCGATGCAGTAAACAAGTAAATCATCAACTATGCCGCCATGTTCCATACACATAGCACTGTATTGCACTTGGCCGGGTACTAATTTAGACGCATCATTCACTGTAATTTTTTGTACAAAATTAAGTGCATCGCTGCCTACCACATCAAATTCACCCATGTGAGATACATCAAATACACCAATGTTGTTACGAACTACATTGTGCTCAGCGATAATACCTTTTGGGTATTGGATTGGCATTTCATAGCCTGCGAAGCTTACCATTTTAGCTCCACATTCTTTGTGGATAGCATGAAATCTAGTAGTTTTCATAGTCTATACTTCCGAATAGGTTTATAAGTTAGTTATATTTAAAATAAGGTCTTGCAAAATAATCATTTAAAGATGATTTTCCAAAGATGTGCAAAAAAGAAATAATAGCATAGTAAAGCATAGGAGATATGACTTGTTTTAAAGTAAATCAGAAACTGAATATTTCTGTTTGTAAACTAATAAAAAAAGAGTAAATTATTCAAATGTAAGTTTAAATACATTGAGATTTGCTGTGAAAATATTATTCATAGCACTGATATTTGTTGTCTGTAGCGCGATTTGTCTTGTATGTGAGGATTTAAAACCCAGTTCAAATGTTTACACTCATACGCAAACCAATAGCGAATATTTAGAAAATTATCCTACTCTTGGTATAACTGTGGGATTTCCGAGGCTTGTTTCCATAAATGGCACTTACCATACAAAATACATTGAAGCAAAAGGCAATTACGAAATACTGTCATATAGCGCTGGGCTTGCACCTGTTGTTTATTCAAATGAAGACTGGAATTTAAATATTCCAATCATGTACGGTAGACTTTTTGACATTAACATCGGCGGCAGTTCCAACTGGAAGAATTACTGGTCATGGTCTCTTGAGGATGGCTACGTAGGATTTCTCTTTGAAACTGGTACTTGTTTTGGCAAGTATGATAATTTTTTTGGAGTCGCAAAAATCGGATGTCAATTTAGAATTCGGTAGGCGTTTAAATTAAGAACTAAATCAAAACAATGGCAATATGAAAATATTTATTATTCTTTTAACTTTTGTAGCATTTTCAGCTGCTCTGATGTCTGAGCAACTATTCAAAATGAAAACAGGCGCTGCGTTGGAAGGAATTGTAATTGAAGAAACGGATTCAATTTGTGTTTTAAAAACTGAAGATGGTCTGTTTCGACTAAACAAATCTGAAATATCTGAAAGAATTGATTTATTTGTCGAGATTGTTCTGCAAAATGAGACAGAATATACAGGAATAGTCAAGGAAGAAAACGATACAGATTTGAAACTCGAAGGAGACGATGGGCAGATTATTGACATAACTAAATCTGAAATACTCTCAAGAGAAATATTGCCGGATATTAGTAGTTCATTGATTTTCTTACCAACTAAAAATTTCACGAAGAGAAGAGGAAGTATCTTCTCTCCATACTATTTCTTTGGGAAACCCGCATTTTTAAACAACAAGAATGTATTTGCAGGAGGCTCTATCGGTTGGCCGTGCCTTATGAACATATTCCTCGGAGCTGATTTTTATAATTTCCAAGCTCGAGGAAGTTTCGGTTTGCTTTCAGCTCAGTTACATTTAAATTATTACCTAATCTATAAAGATAATTTTAAATGGGCATTAGGGCCTGGCGTAGGCTCAATCATTATTTCTCCAACAAATAATGCATATTATATTTTTTCTACTAATATAAGGTGGTATTCCTTCTTCTTTGAAGTGGGAGCTTACAAATTTGACGGGAGAAGAGAAATGCCTAACATGCCATATTTCCAGATAGGTATTTTACTTTAGTGGTAAAGAGTAGTTAAGAAAATAGTGTATCCTCCAACAAACCAAGTAACATATAGTTCGTAAGTAGAATAGATAATATTTAATAATTCTAAGGCGCTTAATTTTATAGTATTTGCAAATAAATGCTAAGCAAAATATAATAATATTTAGTGTTATGTAGTAAAATATTAACATTAATAAAAAATATTATGCTATATTTGTGATTTGTATTATTATTAAAAGAGAAATCAATGAGATATTATTTTAGCATAATACTTCTAATATTTGTAATTAGTTCATCTCTCTTCGCCGATAGCTTAATCAAAACACATGATAATAAGTATTATTCCGGCAAAATTATAGAAGAGGATAAGCTACAAATCCAACTCAAAACAGATGAAGGTGTAAGCCTTAAAATACCTAAAGAATCCATTGATGAAATCACTCCACTACTTTATGAGATTAGAACATCATTAGGCTCTGTGTATGTTGGATATATCAGTAGTGAAGACGATAAGAGCCTTAATCTAATTACTGAAGAAAATCTGGAAATAGCTATACCAAAGGAAAGTATTGAAGTTAAAACAATAGCAAAGAAACATGTTGCTCTAATGAGATCAAGTTTTGCAGATGACTCTTACAGTCACTTTAGTCAAAATATTCCTTTCTACTATCCCGAAGAATTTGGTGTGTTAGGATTATCTTTTGGCACGCCCGGAGTATTAAATTTGCATATTGGATACCAGACTGAAGAACTTGGATTTGCTATTATTGGTGGGCTTGGAGGCTTAGAGCTTGATGCAAGTGTAAGACTAAAGACAACGAAACGAACTTTTCTAAATCTGAACGCTGTTGCCGGATATAGTGTGCTGGATTATTTAAATAATGGATACGGCGGTCTGAAATGCACTTATGCATATAAATTTATCTTTATCGAAGGTGGACTGGTATTGGATAGTAGATATTATGAGTTAAATTTTTTATTCGGAGTCGGTGCTTTTATTCACTTCTAAGAACTGATATTCGTATATAAAAATACTTTACTACGAATATGGTTAGAATTATTTGCAACCTATAAAACACAAGATCCATCTATTTTAGTTCTGTGATGCTAATCCCATAGTGTAGAAAGAGAGATTCTTAATTCTTTAAAGATTCAATAGCCCAGATATGTCATTATTACTGTTATAATGACATATCTGGGATTATAATATTTCTATCGTTGAATTATTATTATTTGTATTTTTAGATAACACTCCAATCTCTTTTGACTGTTACATCAAATCTATTTCCAGATTATAGATGTGAAGAATAAGTATTTTAGGTAACACGCCCTACAAATCTAAAGGATCTGCATCTACAAATTTATAAATAATGTCGTTCCTTCTAACTTTCTCAGGCACTTTGATAGCAAAAATCTGTCCTTTAGTTGCTTGTCCCACTGCGCCATGATCTAAGTGAATTTCTTCAACTTTTGTTGAAATTGTACCGGTAGTAGGGCCAATGATTAGAATGTCGTCTCCGGTATTTAGTTCTCCTGCTTGAATCAAAAACTCGCCTACACCTAATTTGCTGAAGTAGTTAGTGCATCTGCCCAGATGTGCTTTTTTCTTAGTTGCCTGCGAACCGTAAATTTTGCTCCATTCGCCCATCTTCCTGCCAAGGTAGTAGCCATCCCAAAAGCCCCTGTTGAATACAGTTTTTAGCTTTTCTTCCTGCTCTTTTATAAATTCAGGAGTGTAGCTGCCGTCTATAATTGCATTTAATGCTGAGTTGTAAGCTCTTGTGACTGTGTCAACATATTCTGGAGATCTGCCTCTGCCTTCTATTTTTAGAACTCTTGTGCCGGCTAAAAGGATTTTATCCAAAAAGCCTATAGTACATAAATCTTTTGGTGACATGATATATTCATTGTCTATTTCAAGCTGGTTGCCGCTTTCCTGTTCGGTAACTGTATAAGCTTTGCGGCAAGTCTGAAGGCAGGCGCCTCTGTTAGCTGAAGTGTTTTGTTCATGCAGACTTAGATAACATTTGCCGGAAATAGCCATGCAAAGCGCACCATGCACAAACATTTCTATCCTGATTGGATTGCCTGCAGGACCACAGATGTTTTCCTCTGCAATAGCGCGTGTAATCTCTCTGACTTGCTTAAGATTAAGCTCTCGCGCCAACACAATTACATCTGCAAAATTCGCATAAAACTTCACAGCTTCGATATTGCTGACATTGCACTGAGTGGAAAGGTGTAACTCAACTCCTGCAGCGTATGTCGCATTAATCACAGCCATATCAGCAGCGATAATTGCTGAAATTCCGCTGTCTTTTGCCATTGCCACTACATCTTTCACTGAAGCTACATTATTGTCATAAATCACTGTATTTACAGTCAGATATGACTTTACATCATTCGTATTACATATTTCAGCAATCTCTTTGAGGTCATTCAATGAGAAGTTGATGCTTGACTTGGCGCGCATATTCAAATGCCCTGCGCCAAAATAAACCGAGTCCGCACCTGCATTTATTGCTGAATGCAAAGCTGCAAAAGAACCTGCCGGCGACATTATCTCTATGTCTTTTCTATTTATATTCATCTATATTTACCAAATTGATTAGATACAAATCTTGCAAAAATAATGCTTTTATGCCTTATTTCCTATAGAGTTGTAGTATATTTGCCTGATAATTGCTTATAATATTGTTTATACTAATATGCAAAAAAATAGTATAATGCATGATGTATTAAATGTAAAAAATAAAAAGGGCGTTACATGATTGTATGGATTGGAAATTATTCAAAATATATAATATATTCTATCTTAATTATGGTGGCATCAAGTTTGTTTTCATGTGATTTCCTTAAAAGTATTAACAGAAAACATAATAGTATGAGAAAGCCTAATAAACCTTGTATCTTAGATTATCCCGGTAAACCCGCTGGTAGCCCGGAAAAAGAAAATTTGGGGTCAAATGTAAACTCTATATACGATGAACTGGTTCCTGTTGTTTCGCCTGATGGTAATACTTTATATTTTGTTCGAGTGGGTCATCCAAATAATAAAGAAGGAGCTAAGCTTGAACATAATCATTTATCTTTAGATATCTGGGTGTCAGAATTAAAAGATGACCAATGGCAGGAAGCTTATAATATAGGTGCTCCTCTAAATAATAAAGATCCAAACGGTATTGTAAATATAAGTCCGGATGGTACTAAAATATTACTATTAAATGACTATAATTCAGACCAGATTGATCAAAAGTTCTTTTCAATATCGCATCTTAATCTTGACAAAGAAAACAAACTATCATGGAGTTTCCCAGAAGGATTAAAAATCGATAAATTTTATACATATTTCATTGGAGTTTCAGCTGTTTTATCATTTGACGGCAAGATACTTATATTTTCATTGATCCGTGAAGATTCTAGGGGATATCGAGATCTTTACTTCTCCAGACAATTAGAAGATAATACATGGAGTGCTCCGCAAAATATGGGAGACGTATTGAATACAGGTGGTGATGAAACTACTCCTTTTTTAGCTGCCGATGGGAAAACATTGTATTTTGCCAGCGATGGACATTGCACTTATGGTGGATGGGATATCCTATATTCCAAAAGACTTGATGATAGCTGGACTAACTGGAGTAAACCCGTTAATCTTGGTCCGGAAATTAACACCCCGGATTCAGAGAATGGATATTTTCTAACCGCCAAAGGCGATTATGCATATTTCACTACATTCATAAAAAAAGACAATGATAGTATAGATACCGATATATTTAGGATAAAAATTCCTCAAGAATCTCAGCCTGAACCTGTTTATCTTGTTACCGGTTCTGTTATTAACCAAGTTACCAATGAGAAAATGGATGCAACAATTTATTATGATGACCGAGAAACAGGAGAAGAGCTCGGAGTTGCAAATACTGATCCTGCAACAAAAATATATAAATTAATATTACCAAAAGGAAAAGATTATGGTTTAAGAGCTTACGTGGAAGGATGTATGGCTTTCAGCAAAAATCTGTCCTCAAAAGATCTTGAACAATATGAAGAATTTGAGTTAGACTTACCAGTGAATCCGGTTGTCAAAAACACCCCTATTGTTATTGAAAATATATATTTTGACACAGGAAAATATACTCTTAAGAAAGAATCTTTTTACGAATTAAACCGACTCTATGATTTTTTAAGCAGAAATGGAGATTATAATGTTGAAGTTTCGGGACATACAGATAATGTCGGTAGTGATGAGGATAATATGATACTATCTAAGCATAGAGCAAAAGCAATCGCTGAGTATTTAATGGCAAAAGGTATCAAAAAATCAAGAATTCGATATGAGGGTTACGGAGAAACAAAACCAATTGACGACAATAGCACCAGCGAAGGCAGATTAAAAAATCGCAGAGTGGAACTTGAATTTATTGATTAAATTAATACAATATTATATTGTGTTATATTAAGATATTTCTCATCTCAAGCGAATATGCTTCTGAATTATTTCGATACTTTATATACTAGATTGAGGATAAAATGGCAAGTTTTAAAGCTATAAAAACCGAACTTATTGATTTTTTTAAATCCCCAAAAGAAATTGAAAAATGGGATGAAGATTTTGGTACAAAGCTAAGTTTTTGGTTTAAAATACTAGCTTTTGACTTCCTTTTCTCATTTTTAATTACTGTGGTGATGTCTATTGCCTCTGAACTTGGTTTATTTGATGCAGAAAACCATGAAGTCCTGGAAATGATGAAAAATATGACTCCGTTAGGATTTATGTTGACAGCTGTAATATTACTGCCTTTTTTTGAGGAGTTGATATTCCGTTTACCGCTTCGTTACAAATCAAATTTGCTATTTAAGATAGTTGAAGTGCTTTCTAGTATATTCGGGAAAAATGTAAAAAATGAAGTAAAAAGCGGATTCCAATCAATATACGCCAAGCACTTTAAGATAATATTTTACACTTCCGCTTTGTTTTTTTGCACTACTGCATATAATGAATTACCAGATTTCTTTAAGTGTAGTGCTTTTTTCTCCTTTGCTTATTCTGCCACAGTTCGTATTTGGCATATTCGGCGGTTATATTCGCTTGAAACTTGGATTCTTTTGGGGAGCTTGTCTGCATTTTGCTCATAATCTAATTTTCCTTTCGATTCCAATCATCATGATGATGAATAGTGATGAATATAGATTCAAAAATGATGCTGTGGATACTATTTATCTATCTACAGAAAATGTAAGTATACAAATTGAAGAATCTGACTTCAGCTTCTTTTCAAGTAAACATGCGCAATTCTCAGATGATTCACTTAGTTTTAAAGACTACGGATTGAATGAAATCATTCTTATGCTTTTAGACGTAAGAGAAGAGCTTGTGAAATTCGAAGAAGTACCTTACTCACAAAACCTAATTTTAGATTGCAAAGCAAAAGCGTTGAAAGATTCGGTAAATTTAAACAAAGAACTACTTGATCAGCTACAAGCGCACTATCATTTCAGAATAAGCCAACAGACATCTTTGGAAAAAGGATTAGAAATTTTCATAGCGGACACAGCCATATTCACTCAAAACACCAAACTAAAAAGCACTGAAACCTACAACACACATATTTCTTCATCATTTGGCAGTATGGAAATGACCAATGTAAGCTTAAGAGACTTATCTGAAACTCTAAGTAGAAATATGAATCAACCGGTTAGCTTCTTAGGAAGCAGCAAGCGCAGAATAGATATCAGCTATGACACCGGAAACGCAGAAGAAATCAAAAAAGTTCTATTCGATAAATTAGGCTTGAAGTTCAAAGATATCAAGCAAGAGCAGAGCTATTATTTGGTTGAGGGTGTTGAGTAAGATCTAAATATATCTTTATATATTATTTATTTATTTTGCTCCTATATTTTAAATATCATAAATTTGTTTTTATGTTTCATATTTTAAATTAAAGTTAGCTTGTAAAGTATTTTATCATATAGCATATATTATTATGAATAATCTAATTATTATGAGGTCAAAAATGAAAATTATATATTTATACTTTATATTATTTGGGATGTGTCTTAATATATATTCCCAAAATACTTGTATCTATGGAGATTCATATCCAAATTTAGGAACGATCCCTGCTTCTACTTTTCAAACAAGCCAAGACTATATTTATAGATATAACGATCGGAATAATATTCAAAAAATAGATCCGGTAACAAATAGGATAATTGGAGAGTTCCCTTTGTCTGGTTCATTATGTGAAAACGATTTGGAAGACATTGTGGATTTTACTATAGACGAAGTTGGGAAAACATTACTAACATCAACCGGATATATTTATAATACAGAAACTTATGAGCTTGTGGATAGTTTAGATTTTTTTCCCAAATAGTAAAGAGTGGTACTTTTTTACTAATTACCAATGCAGTGAAGGAAAAAATTTAGGTGTTTTATTAGATCCACAGGATAGTATAAAAATTATAGTAAAGAACGAAGAGACTGTGCTCTTAGATACAGTATTTACCGAAATGATTGAATCTATTACTCTAATGGGGGACTATCTTGCATACTTAGATGAAAGTTCTATTTTGCATGTGTTGAATATTCAGGATAAGACTACATTTGTATTAGAGAATCAATATTTTGCTAAAATCAACTCTATTGGGAATAATTTGTTGCTGTTGACAGGTTTCTCAAATAATGATTATAATATAATCTTTGATTTGCAGGAAAAGTCTGAAATGGTATCTTTGAAAAATATGGATGGTATATATGCTAGTGTAGAGGATAATTATATCTATTTTTTTCAGCGTGATCCGAATATTATGACCACTGAAAGTCATTTTATTAGACATAATTTGACAAATCATAATGAGACAGAATTATTTACAGTAATTACATATATAGTTCCAAATAGGGATAACATTAGTTTTGTCAAAAACAATAATACTATTATTTATTCAAGCATAGGGATAACTAAAGTATATGATTTAACAACACAAAGTGAGACGCTTTTATCACCTTTAACACGCAATGTTTTTGATGTAAACTTATTTGATAATTATCTAGCAAGCTACCATTTAGGATATGCTGGTTACTATTGCCGCATTGTAGACATGCAAAAAAATGAGATTGTAATTCGATTCAGTAGTGATTATGACGCAATAATAAGAGGTAACGCTGTTGCAATAACTTCCAATTATATCTATTTTACTTGTAGCAGAAACGATAGTATATTAGTAGAGATTTATGACAAATCTTCTTATCAGCTGCAAAAATCCGATGGATATATTGGAAATACATCATATTTTAATTTGATAAATGACAATGCATATTTGGTTATTGACAGTACTCAAATCATACAGTATTACAATAATCTAACTACTACCCCCACAACAAAAGAATTTGACGAATCTATCTTAGATTGTTCGGCATACCAAAATCAATTAGTAGTCCTGTCTCTCAGTGAAGACGAACAACTATCTTTAACAATGTGTTCCCTTTATGATGTATCTACGGAATTATCAAAAAAATCCGGAGAACTTTATAAAAATTCGAATCACAACTATTACGCATGGGATACAAACAGTGTTATAGCTGACGCACCATATTTGAGCTATACAACTATGCTTGATGTAAAAGAAGGAGACTCGGAGGGTTCTTTAACAACTTCTGATGATCATGGATTCTGTTATATGAAGAATAAAAAACAAGATTATACATTTATTGGAAGATGGACGTGTATATATTTTGGATTTGAATAGCAATAAAACGGAAGAAGAAGAGTATCAATATTCTACGAATTACATGCAAAGTATTCCTGTTAAGAAGCTAACATATTGCAACATCTTTGAAAATGGGAATTCTATATATTTTCTAGATTTTTATGGGGACCTGATTATAATAAATATTGATGATACAGGAGTTATTGAAGGTCAATATGTACCTAGTGGCATATTGATAAAAGACAATACTGTATATACTGATCAGAGCTTTGATGAAATAAAAATACATTTATTAACCGGCCAGTTAGTAAGTCATAGGAAGTATAATATCCCGATGACTTCCGACAAACTAGATCCGAATCAAAATAATTATCTTATATACTCTCTATTCAATCACGGGGAACTTGTACACCAGTTTATAATGAACAGAGGAGCAGTCAAATATGTTTTTTTAGAGGTATAACAATATAGGGGACATATTCCCCCCCCCCAAACAAATTTTGTGTAAAACTTACTATGGCAATAAACATAGATATAAGTATATTTGCTCATTGCAGTTAGAATAATATCACCGGAATAAAAATAGATGTCTGATTTTGTACACTTGCATAATCACACCCATTACTCATTGCTTGACGCAATGACTACCCCAAAAGATTTGCTCGAAGCGGCCAAGGATGATAACCAGCCCGCCATTGCTCTTACCGATCACGGCGTTATGTTTTGGATGCTTGGAAATTTACCAAGCTTTCCAAAAAAATCGGTGTGAAGCCTATAGTAGGTATGGAAGCTTATGTGGCAAATGGTACGCGTTTTGATAAAAATCTGAAAACAAAAGATGGGCGTAAAAAGAAAAATTACTACCACATTGTTATGCTAGCCAAAAATGAAGTTGGCTATAAAAATCTCCTCAAACTTACTACTCTCGGTCACACAGAAGGCTTTTACTATAAGCCCCGAATAGACCGCGAACTGATAGAAAGGCACAAGGAAGGAATAGTTATTTCTTCTGCCTGTATCGGCGGCATAGTCAATAACCATTTGGTAAATAATGATTTTGAAGCTGCGATGGAAGAAGCCAGATTTTATCATAAGCTTTTTGGCGAGGATTTCTACTTAGAAATTCAAAATCACTTCCAGCCTGCTGACAAAATTATACTAGATAAAGTGCCTCTGATAGCGAAAGAGTTAGGCATCAAGATGATAGCAACTAACGACATTCACTATATGCAAAAGGAGCACGCAGTAGCTCATAACGTACTTTTACATATCAGAGATGCCAACGCTGCGAATGCCGCTCAGTTGAATATATATGACTTGAGATATAAAACTCCTGAGTTCTACTTCAAATCTCAAGCCGAAATGAAGTCTATTTTCAAAGATTACCCCGATGCATTAGATAACACACTCGAAATAGCAGATAAATGTAACTACGGAGTTGAAACCGGAAAAATATATATGCCGGAATTCCCAATTCCGAAGGAATCTAAATCAGAAAATTTAGATGAATATCTAACCGAATTAACTTGGAAAGGTATTAAAGAGAAGTATGGCGAAATTACTGAAGAGATAAAAGCCCGCACGGAATATGAGTTGGGCGTTATCATAGATATGAAGTTTCCCGGCTACTTCCTTATTACTCAGGATTTCATTAATGCCGCTAAAGACAAAGGCGTACGTGTAGGGCCCGGGCGTGGTTCTGCTGCCGGTTCGATAGTTGCCTATGCATTAGACATTACAAATATAGATCCATTGCCATATAATTTACTTTTCGAACGTTTCCTGAATCCGGAACGTGTAAACATGCCCGATGTCGATATTGACTTTGCTGATGACAAACGTGACGTAGTAATCGAATATGTAAAAGATAGATACGGCGAAGAAGCTGTATGCCAGATTATAACATTTGGTAAACTTTCCAGCAAGGCAGTAATTACTGATGTAGGCAGGGTGCTTGGCATAGAGCTAAATAAAATCAGAGAAATTACTAAGCAAATCCCTACGAACGGTGGTAAAGTAACACCGGTTGAGAAAGCAATAGAGCTGCCCGAACTCGAATGGCTCAAAAACACTACTGACCCTAAGTTGAAAGAGTTAGTTGAATTCTCAAAACTATTAGAAGGCAAGTTCCGACAAACCGGTATTCACGCGGCAGGCGTTGTGATAGCTCCCGGCCCGGTAGCGAACTACGTTCCGGTCTACAAACCTGCAAAAGCCAAAGAATCATCCGTGGAAATATCATCTCAGTATTCCATGGCTGACATCGAAGATGCGGGCTTGCTGAAAATGGACTTCTTAGGTTTAAGAACCCTTTCGATTATTGAAAACACTCTAACCATGGTAAAAGATAACCATGGAGTAGACATAGATATAGACAAAATAGACTTCCATGACCAAGCAACATACGATCTGCTTGGACAGGGGAAAACGCTTTCCATATTCCAGTTTGAATCCGGCGGAATGCAGGAATATCTTAAACAGCTGAAACCGCAAAATCTGGAAGAAATCACGGCGATGAATGCTCTGTACCGTCCGGGGCCAATGGCAAATATTCCTGATTTTATTGATAGGAAGTTCGGCAGAAAGCCAATAGAATACTTGCATTCTACTATGGAAGAATCTCTTAAGAATACTTATGGCATTATCGTCTATCAGGAACAGGTAATGCAGCTTGTGCAGAACATTGCTGACTTCTCTCTGGGGCAAGCGGATTTGCTCCGTAGAGCCATGGGTAAAAAGAAACTGGAAATAATGGAGCAAGAGAAGCCTAAATTTGTGGAAGGTGCTGCCAAAAAAGGCATAAGCGAAAAACTTGCTCTTCAGATATTTGATTTGATTGTTGCATTTGCGTCTTATGGATTTAATAAGTCGCACTCGGTAGCTTACTCTTATGTTGCATATCAGACTGCATGGCTCAAAACTCACTATCCGGCGGAATTTCTGGCTGCGAATATGACTGCCGAACTCAACGATCAGGCAAAAATTGTACTCCTTACAGAAGAGGCTAAGAAGTTCGGAATAAACGTGCTACCTCCGGATGTTAATCGTTCATTTGCTAATTTTAGGGCTGTGGATAATGAAATTTATTTCGGCATGGCAGGCATCAGAAATGTAGGTATAAAGCCGGTAGATAGCATAATAGCCGCAAGAACTGAGAAAAGATTTGACTCCTTCTTCGACTTTGTTACCCGAGTAGACACTCGCTTAGTAAATAGAAAAGCGATAGAATCTCTAATTTATGCAGGTGCATTTGATTCTTTAGAAACCGGACATAGAGCTCAGCTACTCGCAGCGGTGGATGAAGCACTGGAGTATGCAAAAGCTAAACAGGAAAGCTCGAAGTCAAATATGGACTCTCTGTTCGGAGGGGAAGTATCTGCAGACTTAAAAGAGCCGGAGCTCCATGATATCAAGCCATGGGAGAAAAAGTACGTGCTCGAAAAAGAAATGGAAGTGCTAAAGTTTTATATAAGTGGTCATCCTATGGAGGATTATGTTCCTTACTGGCGAAATGTAGCTTCCTTCAAATTAGATCAAAGAGACATTAAAGATAAGACTCACGTACGCATAGTTGGACTTATTACAGAAATGCGAACTAAGTTGGACAAAAATAACAATACTATGGCGTTCCTAACCGTAGAAGATGTGAAGGGTAAAGCCGAAGTTATTTTCTGGTCAAATTCTTATAAAAAGTGCCATCATGCTATACTGCCGGACAGCGTAGTGGTAATAGAAGGCAAGGCAGAGGTCAGCGACGACAAAGTAAAAATAATAGCCGACGATGCATTTCCGGTTTTAGAATCTATCGACAGGTTTGCCAAGGGCTATTCGCTTTGGATTGATATACAAACAGTAACAGAAGATACAATAAAGAGTATATATAAGAAGTTTAAAAAAGAAAATGCTAAATCAATTATTCGATTTAATGTTTTTGATGACTCAAAACATTATAAAAAACTGCTTATAGCCGATGAAGTAGAAATTCCGGTAAACGAAGAGGTTTTAAATGGTTTAGTTGATATATTTGGTATTTATAACGTAGCTCTTGAAGTTAGATAATTTTAGTTAAGGAGATTATATAAGATGAATAAAACTCTCTCAACGTTTATTTCTTTAGTGTTCGCACTATTTGTGGCGTTTGTAGCTATTCATGTAGTTTTATGGATATTTAAAGTTGCACTGATGACAGTTTTTGGGGTAGGTTTTATAATATTGTTGATTATATTGGCTTTCCCATTTTATTTTCTTTTTAAAAAAAATATATTTAGGTAATTATGAAAAAGCTGATTTACATTCTTGTTTTGCTGTTTGCTACATCTGCATACTCACAGCAAGCATCTCAGTATACTATAGATCTTGCTCGTATGTTTAGTAAGGATTTATTTAGCGAAAATAGTGTTGCTTACTTATCGCCGATGGTGAAAACAGTAAATGCAACATCTAATTCCGGCTTCTTTAACACTGCTTATGTACCAACCAGAGTAGACAAGCCATATTATAAAATCAGTTTGCACGGCATGACCGGATTCGTAAATGAAGCAGATAAATATTTTAATCCGACTATTGTAACACAAGCTTATGACTTTAATGATGTCGTAAAGTATGGTTCTGTAAGTTTCAATACCGATGGTTCTTATAACGTTAATATAAAAGATACAGCAGGTCTGATACACTATTTTTTCAAAAATATTCTATATGACGGAATATATGGTGAAAACAAAGGACATATAGTATTACCGGAAGAGGCATCAACTGTGCTTGGTGATAAAGAAACATATATATCTATGCCCCGAAAGAATTTGCAGGAGCTTGTAGAAAATCATGAGTTGTATCCGTTTCTACCTGAGAATATCCAACAGCAGCTATTAGATGTTGTTGGTCAGTTTCCGGAAAGATTTACGATGTACGAAGGTGCAGGTATGAATTCAATATACGCCAGTGTGCCACAGTTCGAAATAGGTTCTCTATGGGGAACTGAACTCTTGGTCAGATTTATTCCTGAAATAAACCTTGGGCAGTATATTGGTGATTTTATGTTCTGGGGTGTTGGTTTGAAACATAGTATATCTCAATATTTTAATGATAATGAGAAAGATAGAGATTTCGATTTGGCTGCACAAATAGTATTTCAGGGAACAAGGCTGAAAAACGAAGTAGGTGCAACCAAAGCACAATTAGTGGCAGATGCAAATATTATCAGTGCTAATATCCATGCTTCTAAATCTATCAAAGATTGGTTTGACGTATATGCGGGTTTTGCGTATGATAAAATTAGCATTGATGCTACGTACACTTATACTTTACCTATAGAAGTGCAGAGAGAATTAGGAATGATTGCCGAAGGTCAGGAAGGACCTACTCCGGGCTTCCCGGGCGATACTAAACCGCAGGTAGCAGACATGACATTAGATCAGAATAATGTAAAAGCTATATTAGGGCTTGCCAAAGATATTAGTAATCTAAGATTGTTTTTAGACTATAATATTGGTAAATTTAACATTCTTCAATTTGGGATATCATATAAAATATAATAAATGGTGCATTATGACTAAAATAATTGACGGTAAAAAAATATCTGCGGAAATTAAAGAAGAGATTAAAGTAAAAACGGCTCAGCTATTAAAAGATAAAGGTGTGAAACCCGGCTTGGCTGTGCTTCTTGTTGGTGATGATCCTGCTTCTTCAATTTATGTTAAAAGTAAAGCTAAAGCATGCGATGCTCTTGGTTTCAACTCCTATGTAGAGATTTGGGGCAGTGAATCTACCGAAGAGCAAGTGTTAGAACAAGTAAAAAAATGGAATGAAGATGCTAATGTGCATGGCATATTAGTGCAGCTTCCACTTCCAAAACATATTGACGAAGAAAAGGTAATAAACGCAATATCTCCTAAAAAGGACGTTGACGGTTTTCATCCTGAAAATATGGGAAGACTTGTGATTGGCATGCCGGGCTTTGTATCTTGCACACCTGGTGGTATTGTAGAACTCTTAAAAAGAAGCGATGTAGATGCCAAAGGCAAACACGTAGTTGTAGTTGGCCGTTCTAATATAGTAGGTAAGCCAATTGCTAATTTGATGTATCAGAAAAAAGAATTTGCAAACGCGATAGTAACTATATGCCATTCGGCTGCAAAGGATGTATCATATTATACTAAACAGGCTGATATATTAATTGCTGCGGTAGGTGTACCTGAGCTAATCAAAGAAAATGATGTCAAAGATGGCGTAGTAATTATAGATGTTGGTATAAATAGAGTCGACGATGCTACACGCGAAAAGGGCTATAAAGTAGTAGGTGATGTAGATTTTGAATCTGTTGGTAAAAAAGCAGCGGCTATTACACCTGTACCTGGCGGAGTTGGCCCAATGACTATTGCAATGTTAATGTATAACACTTATATGTCAGCCAGTGGCGAATTAGGTATGTAATTAAAGAATATTTTTCGATAAAAGAGGCTGTTTTTTTTAAATAATCTAAAAGCAGGCTCTTTTCTTATATTTCAGATAGTCGGATGCAAAGTATAAGTTTTGTATCTTGAATCAATAACAATAACAGAGAATACCAAATGAATAATAAAATCGAAATCATATTTGAAGATGATAGTATTGTTGCTGTAAACAAGCCTGCAGGTATGTTAAGCATTCCTGATAGATTTGATAGGACTGCTCCATGCGTGCAAAAGTATTTAGAACGTAAATATGGTGAAATCTTTACGTTGCACAGATTAGATAAAGGCACCAGTGGAATATTGCTGTTTGCAAAAGATGCCGAGTCGCACAAGCATATAAATACTCAATTTGAGCAGCATACATTATCAAAAATGTATCATGCAGTAGTCAAAGGAGTTTTCCCACAAGATCAAATGATTATAGACATTCCAATTATGGCAAATCCTAGTAAAAAAGGCTTATCTATGCCTTCTGCACGTGGAAAAGAGTCAGTAACATTAGTAAATATTATAGAAAAATATAGAGCTGCGACTTTACTTGAATGCGATTTGCGTACAGGCAGATCACATCAGTTAAGGGTACATGTCTCATCAGTTGGGTATCCGTTACTCATTGATAAAGATTATGGAGATGCTACTGAGTTTTACTTATCTGCTATCAAAAGGAATTTCAATTTGAAAAAGGGTACTACGGAGATTCCAATAATTACAAGGCAAACCATGCACGCTGTTTCTGTAGAGTTTACTCATCCAAAGACCGAAGAAAGAATGAAGATAGAAGCACCATATCCTAAAGATTTTTCAGTATTGGTAAGACAACTAAGCAAGTTCTCGAGACTATAACTGTTAAGAATAGATTAAATTGAATTGAATTAGATTGAAGCTCTGTAACTTAATGCTCCTTGAAGGTTTATATTTATAGTAGGTATTGTTTTATTATTGCATTTTTTTTGGTAAATTATTAAGCTAAATTAAATATATAAATGCGGCTAAAAAGCTGATAGATAATAAATGTTATTTTTAATATATTCATTCAGGTATCGTATGATGAATTTAAAGGGGTTACTTAGTGCGACACTCGGAATGTTTCTAATTATGGGAACGCTGAGTGCTCAGTTCTCTATCCAAAAAATACAAGCGGAATACGTTAAAGATAGAATTCCGTTCTATTTGGATGTAGAATTTAACAAAGAAATACTGGATATGAATACAGCAAACGGGCAAGTGCTATATCCTGTTCCTATACCGGCAGAGGCTTATAAAATGAAGCCAAGGCCTGACAATATCCTTAGTTCGTCCGGAGTAAACTTGGTAAATATTTCACCAAATTCTGCGGCTCACCAATCAGAAACTTGGATTACTATTGATCCAAACAATCCTGATAATTTAATTGCTACTGCAAATGACTTAAGGTATATGAGTCATCCTTTTAATATGTCTGCATGGTACTCTAAAGATGGTGGTAAAACATGGGGACATTCATTAACACCAGATGCAAATGGTGTTTACATAACTGTTACGGGGTCAGGAACAATCTTTGATCCGGGTATTGCTTTCAACTCTAAAGGTGAAGCATTTTACCTATACGGTTTTACCCAAACTGGTGGAGATGATGACCACGGTGAAAATGGATTGTTTTTATCTAAATCTACAGACGGTGGTGCAACTTGGCTACCGGAAGATGTCCCGGTTTGGATGAATGATGGTCAAGTGTTTAATGATAGATTCTCTATGGCAATAGATTATCAAGAGAATTCTCCTTATAAAGATTATCTTTATGTATCATGGGCAAGAATGTCAAGCCCGAATCAAGCTGTAATCTCTTCCGCAGATAGTTATGATAATTTTTATAATTATGATATATTATGGGGCAGTGGAGGAATTCAATCTCCGGTGCCTGCTGTTGGCCCTGATGGAGAAGTTTACTGTGTATGGCAGCATACGGTTTACGATCAGACATTTAGAAAGACTGAAGCTATTGTCTCTAAATCTACAAATGGTGGAGATACATGGAGTAATTCGCGAATAGCTCAAAGTGTCTTTAATTGTGGTTCGCCCAATAGTGAAAGTGGAAGATATGTACTTGCAGATAAAGCAGACATGAGAGTTTCTTCTGTTCCATATTTAGATGTAGATAAATCAAATAGCCCTAGAAGAGGTTGGGTGTATGTAGTACAGTCAGGTAGAGATTCAGAGCAAGGACCTTACGGACTTTATCTTACATATTCTTCTGATGGTGGAACGAACTGGGCAGAAAAAATTAGAATAGATGAAAATGAAGCTAGAAATGATATATTTTTCCCTTCAATTTCTATAGATCCTGTGACAGGGAATATTGCAATACTTTACTATAGCTCACAAAATGACCCTGAAAACAACCAAGGGGTAGATGCATTTATGGCTGTCTCTAATGACGGTATCAACTTCCAGCATCTACAACTTACTGATACATGGTACTTGAAAGATAATAACGATGTCGTTCCACAAGGCCCTGGTAATTATTATTGGGGTGACTATACTTCTTTAGTATTTTACAATGGTAAAATTCATCCTTGTTTTTGGATGCCAACTGATGAGTTTGCCCGCGCATATTCCGTAGATTTATTTACTGCTGATTTGACAATGGGAATTAATACTATATCTGATTTGGCTGCGGAAAACGTAGATAGCCCTTCTTCTGGTGTTAATTTGACATGGAAAAATCCAACTACTGATATGTTTGATTTGCCATTATCAGATTACGTACTACACTTATTCAAAGATGGAAACAAAATCGAAGAATTAGCAAAAGGCACTACTGTTTATTTTGATCCTAATGTTGTTGATGGTCAAGTATATAACTATGAAATCAAATTAGTTACAGATAATGCAATAAGCCAGGGAGTAGCTGTAGCTATCCAAGCAGGCGGATCTGTAACTCCGGCGAACCCTACAATTATAGCTGCTAAACCTGTTGCAGATGGTATAGAGCTTACTTGGAAAAACCCGGCAACAACAAATAAAGGAACGGAAATAAACGGAACTTTGTCTTTAGTTGTTTACAATGGTGAAGAAGTACTAACTACTCTTACTGAAAATTTAGTACCGGGCGAAGAAACCACACAGGTTCTTACCGGGTTGGAATTAAATAGCTTTTACTTCCTTTCCATACAGTCTGTAATCTCTCGTGGAGAGACTCAAGGAGAGAGTAGCATTACAGAATCCTTGCTATCATTTGCAGGCGCTTCTATCGATGCTTTTTCAGAAGACTTTGAGTCAGAATTGATTCCTATGTATCTGGAAGGCCCTTGGGGTACAACAGATGCTGCATCAGTATCGGGTGATTTATCATTTACAGATTCTCCTGACGGTGACTATGACACGGATGAGGATATCGTGATGATTACCAGACCTGTAACTGTTACTTCTAAGCCGGGAGTGCTTTCATGGGACTTTATTTCTATTATAAACAAACGTCATTATCTAAAAGTGCTTGCTACAAGTGATAATGGAAGAACATGGGAACATATTAGCTGGACAAATATTGAAACTAGTGACAAATTTCAAAAAGATATTTCTGAATCTGACTGGTTCCATGTAGCAATGGATATGAAAGAGTACTTTGAAGAAGGAGATGTTGTATTCTTCAAGTTTGTACTTGACACTCCGGTTTTTGCTACACCTTATGATGGTTATTATTTAGATAATTTGGAATTTGGTGATTTCGAAGTATCTGTAGATGATAGAAATTTCAAAGTAACTTCTTTATCTGTATCTCCAAATCCGGCTAATGACTACATTAATGTATCATTTAGCTCACTCGTAGATGCAGATGCTAATTTTTCCATAGTAGACATGCTTGGCAATCAAGTTGCTACACTTGGAACATATTCATCATTACAAACTGAAACTTCGTTTAAAGCAGATATTAGCAATCTTTCGAATGGAGCTTATATCTTAAAAGTGGAAGTTGATGGAGCTATTCAAGCTACTTCTTTTGTAATTAGTAAGTAATTCTAATAAATATTTTCTATCTTAGACCTTGGAGTGATTACTCTAAGGTCTTTTCATTATGGTATTTATATATAGACTCCAAAAGATAAAGTTAGATATTATTAAAGCCTTGCCTCGTTTTTTCTTATATTGCAGATTATCTTAAACCTATTTTTTAAGAGAAGATATTAATGGCTAAGAGAGAAAATACAGAATCAAAAGAAAATCTTAGTAATAGTGCGTCTAAAAAAACAACAGATGACACTAATAAAAAGAGAAATTATAGACCGAAATACAGAAAGCCTTATAAAAAAAATGTACAAAAGACTTCTGATGATCAGAAAGCATCTGCTCCGGTAGAAGTTGCTCCAAAAAATACCAAAGTTGAAACTGAGCAACCACAAAATACCCAAGCGAAGCCGAAGCAAAGGAATTATAGGAATAACAGGTATAATAACAGAAAGAAAAAACCTGAAAATAAGCAACCTGAAAAGCCTATAGTTAAAGAAGAGCTACCATTACCTAAAGAAGAGATAATGGAGCTTAGGGCAGTGCCTGAAGAGCCAAACGTAGATATGGACTTTTCCTTTTTAGAAGCATCTAGAGAAGACATAGAAGACATGATTGCAGAAATGGACGATGAAGGTAACGAAATTCCTGCTGATAGCACTGCTGATACTAAATATAAAAAAGAAAAAATAATAATAGGTAACAGCCCGCAAGCCGGATCTGTACTTCAACCATCTTTTTTTAAAAAGGTTGCGACTGCAAAAGGAACTGCAAAAGCAGAACATAAACAAGAAGATAAACATTCCAATAAAATTCAGAAGCAGCACCAAACTAAAGATACTAAAGAAGAAAAAGGCAATAAATCAAAACCAGGCTTTGCTAAAGAAACTAATGAATTGAAAGTTCGTCCGAGTTACAAGAAACAAACCGGCTCTTCCGTGCTGAATAGAATTTTTCTGGAAAGATATAATCTTGCAAAGCCGGTTAAAGAGCAGGCTGTAGAAACACCTGAGATAAAAAAAGAAGATAAACCGGCAGCTAAAGCTCCTGTCAAAGCTAAAGATAAGCCGACAGCTATACAAACAGACAGACCTAAAGAGAAAGCTAAAGATAAACTAGATAAGACAAAACTCGAAGAGAAAGCTAAAGATAAACTAAAAGAAGAACCGATAGGTATAGTTGAGACAGAAGAAGCAATCGAACCTTTGAAAGAAGAAGATATTTACAAATATGATAAGCTTAGTTTTGATCCAAAAGTTCAAAAGTTTGATACTAAAATCACTTATGATTTGGTCGAACCTGTTGAATATATATCTGCCAAAACATCACTTTCGGAACGTCAGGAGAAACACCCTGCCGTACGTAAAGTATTAGATGCAGTAAATAGCTTTTTGCAAAACGAGCTTTACATCGATCATGAATTTAGAATTTTAATAGCAGTAAGTGGTGGGGTAGACTCAGTAGTGCTAATGGACGCTATTGCCTTGCTTACTCAAAAATTTAATTATAATATTGCAGTAGCTCATTATAATCACAACTTACGTGGTTTAGATTCCGATGAAGACGAACAATTTGTGAAACAGTTTGCAGAGCGATATAATACTAAAATATATACAGCAAATGGGAAAGTAAGAGCATACTCTGAAAAAAATGCTTTAAGTATAGAGCACGCTGCACGCATTTTACGATATAAGTTTTTTGAAAGAACGTCTAGAAATATTGATGCGGATTTTGTAGCTACAGCTCACACAGCAGATGATTCAGCAGAGACTTTGTTGCTCAACTTACTTCGTGGTTCGGGGCTTACCGGCTTGGCCGGGATACCTAAAATTCGAACTTTTGTCAAAAATGTTCGTTTAATCAGACCACTATTGGATATGAGAAAAACTGACTTGATAAATTATGCCAAAGAAAGACGTTTAATCTGGAAAGAAGATAAATCAAATCAATTACTCGATTATACCAGAAACAAAGTACGTTTAAGTCTAATCCCAATGCTGGAAAAGACTTATAATCCAAATATTATTGATACCTTAAATCGGACAGCAAAACTAATAAACGGTGCTGACGAATTTATTGCTGATATGGTAAACAATTCTATTGATTATGTAATTGATGATGTACGCCAGGAAAGGTTTGCAGTCAAAACAAATTTGCTTCAGACATTTCCGGAATTTGTACAAGGCGAAATAATACAGCAATTAGTAAATAAATACTTTCGCATTTCATCATTACCAATGAAGAAAATTGCTGAAATCTTAGAGTTGATGAATCACCAGAGCGGCGCAATATATCAAATAAATAAAAATTATAACGTATTAGCAGATAGAAAGAGACTAATATTTACTAAAGTTGAAGATTACACAAAAATATCAGAAAGCTTTTTAGTTGCACAGGGCTTTGAAAATGCTGAAATTTATTTAAAAGTTACTCCTGTTCAAAAAAATGGTATTAAATTTAACGATAATCCTTATGAAGAGTATATAGACAAGTCAAAAATTACAAAGTCTTTGAAAATAAGGAACTGGGAAGAAGGAGACACATTTGTGCCTCTTGGAATGTGTGGAACAATGAAAGTGAGTGACTTTCTAACTAATCAGAAAATAGCTCTTATAGATAAAGAAAAAGTTTTAGTACTTGTATCCGGTAATGAAATAGTGTGGATAGTTGGGCACAGAGTAAGCGACAAATTTAAAGTAGATAAATCTACTTTCGAGGCTTATAAATTGAATTTTACACAAAAAAATGGATTTACTAATGAGCAGAAATCAGATGGACTTGAATAAAATAGCGCTAAATGGTAAGGTTTTCCATAAATTTATTTCTCGAGATATAATTAAAGATACTGTCTCAAAAATTGCTTGCCAGATTAATAAAGACTATGAAAGTAAAACTCCGGTTTTTCTTATAGTGCTAAAAGGTAGCGTGTTTTTTGGAGCAGACTTGTTGAGAGAAATAAACCTAGAATGCTCAATGGAAACAATCAGAGCGAAAAGCTATGGCAAAGAGATGCACAGCTCAGGCAAAGTGGATTTATTTATAGAAAATCTCAATCTAAAAGGTAAAGACCTTATTATTGTAGAGGATATTGTAGATTCAGGACTGACACTAAAAACTCTTATAGAGCGTATAAAAGAAACTAATCCTGCTTCTATCGAAGTAGCATCGTTTTTATTTAAACCTGACTCTGTGGAAGTTGATTTAAACATAAAATATATTGGTATAAAAATACCATCAGATTTTGTATTAGGATATGGCTTAGATTATGCAGAATTAGGTAGAAATTTGCAGGATATTTACATCCATAAAGAAATAGAAGATTAATGATATTTATACCAATCTATCTATAAATATCCGTTTTTCTTCGTATCTTGCAACTTTTATTAAGTGCGTCAAAAAAACAAATTCAAATTATTTGCGTCAAAAAAAAATTGAAATAAGAATTTAACTTTGGAATAGAATGGAGGCTTATTATAGATGAGTGACCCACAAAACAAGAAACCTTTTGGTGATTTTAATAATGATGGCAAAGGACCTCAAAACAACATGATGCGAAACATGACGGTTGTTTTGATTTTTATGGGTGCTGTCATATTTTTATATCTTTTCTCTCAAAGCAGTGACTATACTGCTGATAAGCAAATCTCTTATACTCAATACAAAAAACTTGTAGAACATGGTAGAGTGCTCTCGGCAGTTGTTGCTAAGTCTAACCTTAATGATTTCGAGTTTCGAGGTAAGTTGAAAGGGACAGAGACCATTGTTGTCGGTGGACAAGAGAGAGAAATCAGAAGTTTTGTATGCCGCCTGGGCGTAGTAGACACTGAGACTGAAAAATGGTGGGAGGAGCATGGCGTAGTATGGTCGTATAAAAGAGAAGACGGCGGCATAATGGAAGTCATGATGAACTTACTTCCTTGGATTTTACTTATTGGGATTTGGATATTCTTCTTCCGTAGAATGCAAGGCGGAGGAGGAGGCAATAGCAAAGGTATTTTCTCTTTTGGAAAATCCCGTGCTAAACTTCTAAATGAAAACAGTCCTAAGATTACTTTTGAGGATGTGGCTGGTGCTGATGAAGCTAAGTACGAACTTGAAGAGGTAATCGAATTCTTAAAAGAACCTACAAAATTCCAACGACTTGGTGGTAAAATACCAAAAGGGGTGTTGCTTTTAGGCCCTCCGGGTACAGGTAAAACATTATTAGCTCGTGCCGTAGCCGGTGAAGCAGGTGTCCCTTTTTATACTATCTCAGGTGCTGATTTTGTTGAAATGTTTGTTGGTGTAGGTGCTTCAAGAGTAAGAGATTTATTCGAGCAAGCTAAAAAAAGCGCACCATGTCTTGTGTTTATAGATGAGATTGACGCTGTAGGTCGCCATAGAGGAGCCGGGTTAGGCGGTGGCCATGATGAACGTGAGCAAACATTAAATCAGTTGCTTGTAGAAATGGATGGCTTTGAGCAAAATAGTGGAGTTATAATTATCGCTGCTACAAACAGACCGGATGTACTTGATCCTGCACTATTAAGACCTGGCAGATTCGACAGACAAGTCGTTGTAGACAGACCGGACGTAAAAGGCCGTGAAGGTATTTTAAAAGTGCACACTAGGAAGATTCCTCTTGGAAAAGATGTAGATATAACTGTTTTAGCTAAAGGTACTCCCGGATTTTCCGGTGCTGATATCGCCAATATTGTCAATGAAGCGGCTCTTTTTGCTGCAAGAAGAAGTAGTGACTTAGTTACTATGTACGACTTCGAGCAGGCAAAAGACAAAGTAATTATGGGCATAGAGCGTAAAAGTTTAGTGATTTCTGACAAAGAAAAAGAAATGACTGCTTACCATGAAATGGGGCACGCTCTTATAGGTAGATTTTTACCAATGGCTGACTTGGTGCATAAAGTTTCTATTATACCTCGAGGAAGAGCTTTGGGTGTGACTGTGCAGTTGCCTAATGAGGACTTCCACTCAAAAAGCAAAGATAGCATAGAAACTATTATTACAGTGCTGATGGCAGGCAGAGCCGCAGAAAAATTAGTTTTTGGTATCTACTCCACAGGCGCTTCTAATGACTTGCAGAGAGCTACACAGTTTGCTCGCAGGATGGTTTGCGAATGGGGCATGAGTGAAGTGATAGGACCTGTTACTTTCAATAATAATCAAGACGAAGTCTTCTTAGGCAGAGATATAGGTCATTCTAAAGACCATAGTGAACGCACTGCCCAGCTAATAGATGAAGAAGTACGTAAAATACTACTTGACTGTAGCAATAATGCAGAAAAGATACTGACTGATAATATGGAAATGCTGCACAAAACATCAAAAATTCTGATACAAAGAGAAACTCTAGATGGTGTAGAACTTGACATGATAGTAAATGGAGAGGATTTACCTCCGATTAGTCAGCAAAAAATGAATGCGATTAAGTCGCTAAAATTTAACAGTAGCCCTGAAAATAAAGCAGAATAAGTTTAATTTTAAATATTTCTTTTGTAAAATACCGATTATTTTTAATCGGTATTTTTTTATATGTAAAAAAATTGTATTTTGGCAAATTAGACTTTTGACATTTCCATTAACTTTTGTTAGGTGATGACCGTGGCTGACAGCGTAACTAACAATGAACTGAAGCAACTATTATGGGATCGCCAAAGTGGCTTATGTGCCATTAGCGGTAAAAAATTTGAAGATGGTATCCAATCAACGGACTGCATATTTATGCTAGTGATACCGTCGGAACAAGGAGGAAGCGAAGAACCGGATAATGCCGTGATGGTCTGGAAATTTGCTTTAGAAGATAACTTTGGTCTTAAAGACCATGAAGGGAACCTGTATTATAGAAGATACTTATTCCCTTATGCTAATTTCCAAAACTATCAAGCAAGCGATTTGGAAGCTGATTTGAAACTTGAAGTAGAAATGATGACTTCCATGTCTATTGATGATGTAAGAAAGCTATCCGGCCAGCTAAAAGACTTGGCTCAGAGAGTCAGGAGTGCCGCTATTGAAAAAGAAACAAAAGACAGTCTTTCCGAAAAAATTGATGCTATCTTTGAGCAATGGAAAAAAATTAGAGAAGAAAAGAAAAATGCTTTCGAAGAAAATGCTCAAAAAAACTATGCTGAATTTAAGCCTAAAGTTGATGAAGCTGTTAAATTTGCAACTGAAACCGATGATTTTAGAAGTGCGAGAGAAACACTTATTGATTTGCAAAAATCTGTAAGAAAAGAGACTTTCGCTCGCGATCAAAGGAACGAACTTTCTGATTTGCTAAGCGAGGCATTCCTGAGTTTATCTGCCAGACAAGCGGCAGAAAGAGACAATTATGAAATGGAGTGTATTGAAAACTATCATCACTTAAAACCTATTGTAGAAGCAGCTGTCCAATTTGCTACTCAAGCTTCACGGTTCAAAGATGCAAGACAGAAGTTAATAGATGTCCAAAACGAAATCAAAGGTAAAAAACTTAAACGCGACCAAAGAGATGAACTCTATGGAGTTATTAGAGAAAACTTTGACAAGGTTAATGAGAGACAAGAAGCTGAAAGAGGTCAGTTCGACGAAATAGCAGCTGAAAATTATGCAAAAATAAAACCTATTGTAGACGAATCTATCAACTTTGCCAATAGCACTGATGACTTTGCTGCAGCTCGCCAAACGCTTATCAATGCTCAAAAAGAAATTAAAAAAATGAGACTTAAACGTGAGCAGATGGATGAGCTTTATGCTGCAATCAGGGAAGTCTTTGAAAAGATAAACGAATCTCAGTCTGCTGAGCGAGAAGAGTACGAAAAAGAATGTATCGAAAACTATAATAGACTAAAAATCAAAGCTGAAGAAGCTTTAGTGGAAGTTAAAAATACTTCTGATTTTGGACTTATCAGAGAAACATTGCTAGCTGTGCAGGGTGAAATAAAATTCTTTAAGCTTAAAAAAGATCAAAGAAATGAACTATTCGCTATTATTCGCGAAGCATTTACAATCTTTGACGAAAAAAGAAATGCTTATAAAGAAAATCGTAAATCTCAAAGAGCTGATAAAGTAAAAGAATTATTGGATAGCACAAAAGCTAAAATTGAAAGAATTAATGATTCTATCGAAAAAGACAAAATTTCAATTGCTGAGCTAAATACTGATTTAGAAAAAGCCGAGGAAGAAGCAAAAGCCGAAATCCAAGCTAATATTGAAAAACTTGAAATCAGTATTAAAGATAAACTGGTCTCTATAGAACATAATAATAAAAGAATAGAAGAATTAGAACAAGAACTGAAATCTTTATAAAAGCAGTTTCTTGTTAATACATTTTCGTCCCTTGAAGTGCTATCATTCAATGCTTCAAGGGGCGTTTGTTTTTTAAGAGATAAATTAGGTAAAAAAAAAGCCACTCCAATTATGGGGTGGCTTAAAATATAATCGGTATATTATGTCAGTTACATGTCGAATTTAATACCAAAGTTGAATCTCATATTGTAGTATTCAGCTTGCATTGTGCGACTGCTTACGCCTTGGTAGTAGCGAAGTGGCTGATTTGTTATGTTATTTGCTTCAGCGTAGATTCTAAATTGATCAGTGACTGCATAAGATGCATTCATGTCTACAAATGTTTGTTTATCATAGTATCTGTCAAGAAAGGCTTCTTCTCCAAATTCATCTACATAATCAGTAGTGTGGTTAACAGATAATCTGACAGAAAGATCTTTTGTGTCATAAGCAATTGAACCATTAATCATATTTTTTGCAGTACCCGGTAAACCAAGTGTCTCATTTTCTCTCCCTTCCATCGGCAGACCATCTACTTCAGATTTAGTGTAAGTGTAGTTTGCGTAGATGTTTAGGTTCTTCAAGAATGAAGGCAAGAAGTCAAGCTGTCTTTGTATACCAAACTCAAAACCATAGATTGTAGCACTTGCACCATTTCGTGGTTGAGTGTACTCTTTATAAGTGTTGCCTGTTACAGGATCGTTGTAATTTACTTCTTTATAACCAAAGATAAAATCTGTCAAATCTTTATAAAAAACACCTGCTGAAATCAAGCCAATAGATTGGAAGTAGTTTTCAGCCATCAAATCAAAGTTCATTGATTTTGTAGGTTCAAGATCCGGATTACCAACTTCGATTTCGTTGTCTTCAACATTTAATATCCTGTAAGGAGCAATATCAAAATAATTTGGACGAGCTATAGTATTTGTCCAAGCAGCACGTACTAGAAGATTATCAGTGAAGTTGTATTTAGCATGCACTCCCGGCAAAACGTTTAAGTAATTATCAGTTCCTTTAGTAGGAGTTATCTCAAATCCATCGTCACCTAAATCTTTAAATTCATTAGCGTTGTAATCCAAAGATGTATTTTCAAGCCTAACACCGGCAAGCACTGTAAACTTGCTACCGATGTTTTGAGTAATCATTGCGTATCCTGCCATTATATTTTCAGTAGCGTTGAAGTTGCCACCCATAAATTCTGCAGGTACAGAAGTTTGAGTAAATAGTGAGGAGTTATCTAAGTTTAAATCGCCTAAAGCTTCTTTAGTAACAAAAGAACCAACCATATAGTTGCCGGCTAAGAAATTTGCATCTGATTGGTCGCTTAGTTCCAAATCTGTCATGCTTTCTAAACCATTTATTGGTTCGTATTCATAGAAGTTATTATCTCTTTTTTTATCTTTACCTCTGTAGCGACCACCAAATTTCAACACAGATTTATAATTGCCTTCCATAAGAGGTAATTTAAAATCTATTCTGGCATTCATGTCTATGTCTTCTGTGAATTGGTATTCTTCAGTAATTTCTTTTAGACTCCATTCCGAAAGATCTGTGCCGGAAAGTTGAGTAATACTAGGCTCTTCGGAATCTAATCCACCAACTTGTACGCTGGTACTTTTATTTCTATAAGAAATATAGCGTTCGTTTGGCCTCTCTTCGGAAGCTTTTGCCCATGTAGCAGACCAATTCATTTTCAATTTGTCTGCAAATAAGTGATTACCACCAAAAGAGAAATTATACGCTTTTTGATCTTCAAGTCTTGAGTAGTCATTTGCATCATTGCCGATGCCACCTTTGGTTTCTTTTCTTACCTCTACTCCTTCGATAATCCCATTAGCATCAGGAATCCCGTCGTTATCGCCATCGCCCAAGTAGTATCTGTCTCTGTATCTATTCTCCCAGTCATTTCTTTGAGTAAGAATAGTATTCATATAAATACTATGATTATTATCAAATTTGTAATCTAACCCCGCAGAAATAGATTTTCGGACGCGCTGTACATCATATTTTCTTATTTCAAATTCTTTAATATAGGCATTATCTTCATTTTTGAACCACTCTGCTTCGAAGTTGTCAGAACCTAAGTGATGATTTTTATAAGTTCCTGATAGAATTATACCAAGTTTATTGTCCATAAATCTATCACCGGCAACAACTGATGTGTTATATATTGGCTTTTCAGAAAGCATATTATAACCACTTCCAAGAGTAACAGAAGCTCTGCGACCATTAGGAGTAGTACGCGTGATAAGATTGATAGCACCACCGATTGCATCTGCGTCCATGTCAGGAGTAACCGCCTTACTTACTTCTATGTTTTGAATCATATCCGCAGAAACTAAGTCTAACTGCACTGAGCGAGTTTCCGCTTCTGCTGAAGGAACACGTTCGCCATTAATCATTACTGAGTTAAGACGAGCTGCAGTACCTCTAACAAGACCAAAACGAGCTTCACCCTGATCATACTGAACAGTTATACCGGGTATGCGTTTCATAGCATCCCCAATATTGGCATCTGGGAATTTACCAATCTGATCAGAAGCTACAATATTAGAAATTTGCATGTTATTTTGTTGCTGGGTTAGAGCTTTTGCTTGACCTTTAAGAGCTTCACCATAAACAACTACATTTTGAGTTCTGGTAATACCTGCTTTGAGTTCAATTTTTTCGTAACCGGTTTTACCATCAAACACTTTGATTTCTTTTTGAAATTTTTCATATCCAATGTAAGATACCACTAAATTGTAATCACCGGCAGGGATATTGGCTATTGTAAATTCACCATTATGTTTGGCGATTGCTCCGTAGCTGGTTTTGTCTAAATAGATTCTGGCCCCCGGCATAGCGAGTGTATTATCTGCATCGATAACAGTACCTGATAAAGCACCTGTAGCAAAAAGATTAGTACCGGAAAACAGCATCACTAAAGCAACTGCTGTTAAAAATTTGATGCTTACTCTGTTACAGAATTCCATTAAATCCTCCGAACGAAATAGTGTTTTCAAATATTTTACAAGTTAACTCTATAGTATGAAGAGGATGTTAATGATTATATAAAGAGATATAAATTTTTACTATAAGCCCTTAAAGTTATAAAAAACGTCTAAATATAGAAAAAAACGGATAAATATTATTTTAGAGCTTATGGCTTAACAGAGAATATGCAGAATATAAACCAACAGCAAACAAATAATTAACTAAACATTGAATTTTATTTTACTCTATTATTCCATATAATTGTATTCTTTTCTCCTAAAATTACAGCACATTTTCTTTTAGAATAATTTTCCAATATAATACATAGGTAAAAGATGCACAACACTCTAAAAAAATTACTATTTGCATTGATTATTTTTACAATCGCTGCTTGTAATAGTAAAAAAGAAGAATCTCCAAAAGATAATTTGGGAGCAGTTTCAGCTAAATTTGAAGCAAAAGCGGATACAATTCCTACTATAAAAGAGACATTTCTTAGCAAATGGAATGAGAGTGATAATGTAGACTCTCCTGCATTTTATCAGACTCCAGAGGGCGAAAATTGGATAATTGCTACAGGCAAATCTTCTCACAATCTATTGATTTACAATGCAGAAAATGGTAGTATTATCAAGCATGCCTTAAAAGAAGGTAGCGCTGCAGGAGAGCTAAACAGACCAAACGGAATATGGGTTGTGGATAACTTATGTGCTGTCGTAGAAAGGGATAATCATAGAGTTCAAGTTTTTCAGTTACCAGAGTTTAAACACTTAGGTTTTATAGCTCAAGACAAGTTGATAAATCCTTATGGTCTTTCAATAGATAAAATAAAAGATACTTACAGACTGTTTATTACAGATAATTACGAAAAAAATGATAGTATTCCACCTAATGAAGAGCTTGGTAAAAGAGTACTTGAGTATACTTTCAAAATAGCCGGCGGAAAAGTTACTTCTGAATTTAAAAGGTATTTAGGTGAAACTTCAGGTGATGGAGTACTAAAAGTAGTAGAGTCTATATATGCAGATGCTGTAAATAATACTTTGATTCTATCAGAAGAAGACGAAACTTTTACATATCTAAAATCATATAGCTTAGATAAAGGTACTTTCGATGGTCGCACTTTAGGCAAAGGTTTGTTGAATTATCAGGCTGAAGGTATAGCTCTGTACGATTGCGGAAATGGTGAAGGCTTTTGGTTTTGCACCGACCAAAATGAGGGTGATAACACATTTTATATCTTCGACCGCAAGACTTTTAAAGAAGTTGCTGCCTTTAAGTCAGAAACTACTCAAAACACTGACGGCGTATGGCTAACTCAAAAACCTTACGGACAATTCAAAAAGGGTGTCTTCTTTGCTGTCAATAATGATGGTGGTGTTGGAGCTTTTGATTTAGAAATGCTTTTTGAAAAGTTAGGTTTAGAATGTAAATAGAGAATACAAAAGACTGCCACCCTCATAAGATTTCACCCCAACTGAAATATGACAATGTTACAAGCAAAGAGGGTGGCGGTTTTACTACAAAAAATTTCTTTTAGATTCCTTCCCCTTAATACATTATATTTGGATATTATCTAAATATATTGAGTAATACATTGTTTCTACCCGTAACCAAGAAAGAGCTGAAAGAGAGAGGCATTGAGCAACCTGACATAATATTTGTGTCCGGTGATACTTATATAGATTCTCCTTATAGCGGCATTGCTGTGATAGGTAAGTATCTTGAAAAACATGGTTTTTCGGTTGCTATAATCGCCCAACCCGATGTAAACTCGCCCAGTGATATTACTGCACTTGGTGAGCCAAAACTCTTTTGGGGTGTTAGTGGTGGGGCAGTGGACTCTATGGTTGCTAATTATACTGCATTAAAAAAGAAAATACAGGGCGATGATGCTACTCCGGGGGAAGTCAATAATAAACGCCCCGACAGAGCAGTGATTAAATATTCTAATCTGATCAGGCAACATTATAAAGATACAGCGCCTATAGTACTTGGCGGAATAGAAGCAAGTTTAAGAAGGATTGCACATTACGATTTTTGGTCTAATAAAATACGAAAACCCATAATATTTGATGCCAAAGCAGATTATATAGTTTATGGAGAAGGCGAAAGAACAATACTTGAACTTGCATGTGCTCTTAGAAATGGAGAAGATACTTCAGAAATTAGAGGACTATCTTATATAGCCAAGCAAGAAAAAGAAGGATATTTGAATATCCCAAGTTATCTACAAGTCTCTACGGATAAGTATAAATTTATAGATATGTTTCATACTTTTTACCGGAACAATGATCCGCTAAATGCTAAGGGGCTTGTCCAACAAGTTGATAATAGATATCTCATTCAAAATCCTCCAAACATTTATTTGGAAGGTAAAGAATTGGACGAAGTCTATAGTTTGGATTACGAAAATGAAGTGCATCCACATTATGCTATACACGGCAAAGTAAGAGCTATGGATACGATTCGCTTTTCTATAAATTCTCATCGTGGATGTTATGGAGAGTGTAACTTTTGTGCGATAGCTGTCCATCAAGGACGAAAAATAAGATCACGTTCTGAAAATTCAATATTAGATGAAGCCAAAAGATATAAAAATCATCCTAAGTTCAAAGGAATTATTAGTGATGTGGGCGGGGCTTCTACCAATATGTATAATAACCATTGCCCAAAGCAGGATAAATTAGGTAGTTGTCAGACAAAACGCTGCCTGTTCCCTGACAAATGCAAGTCTATGCAGATAGATCACAAAGACCAAATATCGATACTCTCTACCATACGTAAAATGGAACATGTAAAAAAAGTATTTACAGGTTCGGGGTTGCGATATGATTTGGTGATGGAAGATAAACAATCAGGGAAGCAATATTTCAAACAGTTGGTAGACCATCACATTTCGGGGCAGCTAAAAATAGCTCCTGAGCATGCACAGCAAGAAGTGCTCGACTTGATGGGAAAACCGGCGAAAAAGCATCTTCTTGATTTCAGAAAAGAATTTATCAGATTGAATGAGCAAAGTGGCAAAAAACAGTTCTTGACATATTATTTCATTGCTGCTCATCCGGGCTGCGAATACCAACACATGGTAGATTTGAAAAAGTTTGTATCTAAAGAGCTTAAGTTAAATCCTGAGCAGGTTCAAGTCTTTACTCCAACGCCTTCTACATACTCCACACTTATGTTTTACACCGGTTTAGATCCGTGGACTTTAGAACCTCTATCAGTAGAAAAAGAACCGAATAAGAAAAAACTCCAAAAAGAAGCATTAACTTCTAAGAGGTATCAGCAGAGCAGACCAAATCAAAATAATAAGTTAAACAGCTACAATAAGCCATTCAAAAAGAGATAGACTATTATTCGACACTGGGCTGATTATCACCAAATGCAAACATAAATTCCTACCTCCTTTGAATTGATAGAATTGCTTAATATCTTGTATTGTATTTTTAATTTTAGAACACAAAATTGGGAGTGCGAATTTGGGACAACTATGTTTTTACCACTTTTAGCACCTATCTGCCATGCTTTGAATACGCAATAATGTTATTAAAACTTTCCATAGTTTAGATTTACATAAAATACCTATGTGAATACATCAATTTAAATATTCGGCATTCATAAATAGTGATAATATTGCTAAAGCCAATCCTTGCAGCTCTCTAAAAACTCTGATAATCAATATTTATACTCATTCCTCACTTAAGTGGCATATCAATTGTATGACTTGAACTAGAGTAACAAAAAGTAGAATAATATGCAATATCTAAAACCAACACATATCAAATATATATTTGGAATACTGATAGTCTTAGCCGGAATGTTCATTGCGGGTAATGAAGTTATGGCTCAACAGTCTACACCTGCTATTCAATTACCAAAGCTAAGTGTTAATGTGGATATGGAAAGTGACAAGAGTGATCTTGTGCTTACTTTACAGATTATATCAGTGATGACAGTGCTTACACTGGCACCCTCTATATTAATCATGATGACGTGTTTCACTAGGATAATAGTTGTATTTCACTTCTTGAAACAGGCATTAGGTACAAATACCCAACCACCGAATCAGCTATTAACAGGTTTAGCACTATTCCTTACATTTTTTGTGATGCAGCCTGTGCTTAATGAAGCAAATCAAAACGGAATTCAGCCATATTTGAAAGAACAAATCACACAAGATATGGCAGTAGATAACATTGTAAAGCCTTTTCGTGAGTTTATGTTGAAGCATACTCGCGAGGAAGACTTAGGATTATTTTTGAAACTAAGTGGTGAGCAGGAGAGACCCAATGACATAACAGAAGTCTCTACATGGACTATCATCCCTGCCTATTCCATCAGTGAGTTAAGGACTGCCTTCCAAATTGGGTTTATGCTGTTTATACCATTTTTGGTATTAGATATGATAATAGCCAGCACTTTGATGTCACTTGGCATGTTTTTGCTTCCACCACAGCTAATATCGCTACCAATAAAGATATTGCTGTTTATTTTGGTAGATGGCTGGCATTTGGTAATAGATTCTTTAATGCGAAGTATAATGAAATAAGGAGTACATATTATGTCAGATCAGATGGTAGTCAAATTAGTCAGTGACGCTTTTTATACGGTGCTTTTAGTAGTGGGGCCATTGCTTTTAGCTTCATTAGTAGTAGGGCTTATTATTTCAATATTTCAGGCAGCTACTTCTATTTCAGAGCAAACTTTGACTTTTGTTCCAAAGCTATTAACAGTCTTTTTAGTAATTGTGATTTTACTTCCTTATATGCTGGAAAAGCTAACAACTTTTACTAAGGAAATGATTGGCTATATCCCAAATATGTGAGTTTGATAAATGTTAGATGCTACAACAATCAATGCCCTTATGGGTAAATTTATTATTGGCGGTTTAATCTTTGTAAGGATAACCGCTTTTATTGCATCTTCTCCTTTCTTTAAAAACTCAGCAGTTCCTAATACTTTAAAAGTTGTGCTTGCTGTGCTGCTTACAAGTATAATCACTACTGCCTACTGGCAGGAACAGCCTTTTATCGAATATCATTTGTGGTATCTTCCTATTTTGGCGATGCGTGAAGCATTGGTAGGCATTGCCATTGGGTTCGCTTCTCACATGATGTTTATGGCGGCAAAGTTTGCAGGCGGTATCGTAGATATGGATATGGGTTACCAAACCTCAATTTTATTTGACAAAGACAGTACTACTCCAACTTTAATAGGTGAGTTGTATAATATGATAGTTCTTATGGTCTTTCTGTTTCTCAACGGTCATCATCAGATATTAGAAGCACTTTACATTTCTTTTCGAGCAGTGCCACTTACCGAATTTGCAGTTACAGAATCTACTATAATCCTGTTAGTCAAATTTGCGACTACTGTACTTATCATGGGTGTAAAAATGTCTGCTCCCGTAATTGTAGCTCTGTTTTGTACAAATTTATCACTTGCATTGCTCGCGAGAGTCGCACCTCAAACAAACATCTTTATTTTATCTTTCCAGATGAAAGTATTTGTTGGCTTATTGATACTAAGTGTCTCTGTACCATTATTTGTATTTGTTACAAAAATAGGTCTATCTACCTTTCAGGAAGAACTACTGAATATTCTAATGAGCTTAAATCCTGCACGTGTCTGATTTGTTGCACTACCATTCACTAATACAATCCTGAGAGTTTGTGTCAAAAAACAAAAGTTAATAAAATATAAAGTTAGTTCTTTAGGGCAGGAAGCTCAGGAATGCAGTGCACGGGCCTTATTAGTCTTTAGGGAATGAGAAATCAAACATCTCACTTGGTCTTTAAACCGGAATTTGTCATGAGAAAACAAGCTTTCTGGTAAAAGCCAGTAAAGTACAAGTTAAATGCTCTTTTGCTTGAGAAGAAAATAATACTTTGTTTGGCGGGTTAAAACCACGCAGATGCACTGGTTTTGGGCATAACCTATCGCCTAATTACAAAAGTGGGTTAAAATTACAAAACAAGCATATTGTACAGATAGAGTATTTATAGTCTAACAGAAAGTACGTGTTTAGTATTTGCATTGTCTGCATTTGAATAATAATTAAAATGAATAAAGAATGTAAGTGTCTATATATTGTTATAAAATAATCTGAGGTTGTAATTTGAATAGAAATTATAAAACTTAAATATTGGTAGCGACTAAAAAATATATTACTACTTGTATATATTATATAGATTATGTAGTTTAAAGTCATATTAAATGAAATGAGGCTTAGCTAGGATAGATAATTATGCTTAAAACGTATAGAAAAACATTGGTACAAAGACTGCTACGCAAAATCAAATGGCTTGAAGAAAAAGCGAATAAAGATTTACTTAATAATGACAAATCATTAAAGAGCTCGTGCTCAAGTATTGTTGCTGAAGATTCATTATTTAAACTTATTGCAGAAAATACTTCAGATGGTATCATGATTGCAGATGCTAATTCGACTATAGTATTTGTATCCGGTGCTTATACTAAACAGTTAGGGTATTCAGCTGATGAGGAGATTGGGCGCAAAGCCGATGATATATACAACTTAGTGCATCCTGAAGACAGAGATGCAGTATTCGCAGATGTTTACTCTGCAATAAAGTTGAAAAAGCCTGAGCTAACTTATCGTTTCAGAGCTAAACATAAAGATGGGCATTATATATGGCGTGAGGATCACACAAAATTCAATTATGATGATAAGGGAAACTTTTTAAACAGCTACGTTATATCAAGAGATATTACTGAAAGATTGGAGCTGAATGAGCAAATATATACTCTGTCAAAGGTTGTGAATAATGCACCTATATCAATTTTAATAACTGATGATAAGGGAAAAATTCAGTTTGCCAACCCTTACTTTTCGGCAGTAACAGGCTATTCCTCAGATGAGATTATGAATAATAAGCCTAGCATCCTTAAGTCTAATTTTCACCCTGATGAATATTACTCTAAGTTGTGGGAGACCATTAGCTCCGGAAAATCATGGGAAGGTGTATTTTGTAATATGCGAAAAGACAAGTCGCTATATTGGGAGCGGAGCATTATATTTCCTGTTAAGGACAGAAACGATCTAATTACTAATTACATTGCTATCAAAACTGATATTTCAAAACAAAAAGAATTTGAAAACCTACTCTCGCAGCGGCAACATGAAATAGAGGCAATCAATGAGAATGTTCCTGTTATTTCCTGGCGATATAGCTTAGATAGTGGTAATAATATAGTGACTGAGTATGTCTCTAATTATGCAGAAATTTTACTCGAACTCCCTAAAGGTGCAATAGACAATAACTTTTATCATTTTTTGGAGTATGTTTTACCTGAATATAAACAAGGCTTATTAGAAGTAATGCGTAATAGATTTAATAATCCAAAGGTAAATTTATCTTATGAATATCAGATAGCTACTGCACAAAATAATATACGTTGGCTGTCTTCTTCTGGATTTTCTATTTATGAAGGAAATCAGCTAATATGTTATGGTTCTACAATAGATATTACAGAAAGGAAACAGTTAGAAGAATCATTGTTAAAAGCTAATTTCAGGATGCAAGTAGCTGCTGACTCTGCCGGGATTGGTATTTGGGAATATCAAAAAGCAACAAATACGTTAATTTGGGATGACTGGATGTTTAGATTGTATGGGCTTACGAAAGAAGAATTTGAAGGCAGTATAGAATCATGGAAACGGAACATACATGTAGACGATATAGATTTTGCGCTTAAACAGGTAAAACTTGCTTTTGATGGTGAGAAGGAATTTGATACTGAATTTAGAGTGAATCATCCAGATGGTTCTTGGCATATTTTAAAAGCTTACGCTAAAGTTCTTAGGAATGCTGATGGACAACCAGAAGATATGATTGGAGTTAATTACGACATAACAAATGTGAAAAAACATGAGAAAGAGCTAAAACAACTTAACGAAAACTTAGAAAGTATAGTCGATGCACGTACGAAACAGCTTGAATCCGTTTTAAATGAGCTTATGTTAGAAAATAATCAAAAAAATGAAGCCTTAGAGCAACTCTCAGCTGCTAATGCTGCAAAGCATAAGTACGTGTCTATATTAGCTCATGATTTAAAAAATCCATTGACTGCTATTAATACCTCAACCGAACTTTTAAAAATATTTCTTCAAAGAAGAGATTTTGAAAAATTATCAAAACATATTGAACGCATTAACCAATCTACCTCCCAAATAGTTTCTCTGATTGACGTAGTCCTTTTATGGAATCGATCACAAACTGACACAATTAAATTTAAACCTGAAACAATTCCTTTATCTAATCTAATTAATAATGTTTTGAAATTTACTTCTCTCTCAATATCACAAAAGGACATTCAAGTAAATCTAAGCTCCCCAGAAGATATAAAAGTATATGCTGATAGAGAGATGTTAGAAACTATATTTAGAAACATAATTACTAATGCCGTAAAATTTTGCAATCAAGGTGGAAATATTGAAATTAAATCAGAAGCTAATGGCGATGAAGTTTTAGTAGCTATTGCTGATAATGGAATAGGGATTGCGGAGTCAAGAATCCCTGAAATTTTTACGTTAACTAGTAATGATAGTACTCCCGGTACTGATGGAGAAAAAGGTTCAGGTTTGGGTTTGCCGCTATGTAAAGAATTTATAGAGAGACATCATGGTAAGATTTGGGTGACGAGTTCTCTGGAGAAAGGAAGTACCTTTTATTTTACATTGCCTACTACAACTGTCCTGCCTTAGAAGTTGTATCTTATGTGTAAAATCACTAGTATTGAATTATTTATTATTATATTTGTTGAGATTAGATTTTTATATGCAATATAATATGTCTATATAGTCATTATAAACTAAAATACTGTTTTAGTTTTCTTGATGCTTGCTAAAAACATGGACAATAATAACAGCATAGGCATAAAATGAATATGATAGATAAAATAAAAGATTTATTGCTCTTCCGCGAAGGCACTGATGACGACGATTACTCTAAAACGCCAATAGTTACTTTAGGATCTATATTTTGGGGAATAATGCTGCGTGGCTTGATAGTAATGCTACTAATGCTCTTTTTTATAAAATTTCCAACAGTGCGTGATAATTGGTCACTTCTCATGTTCTCGCTGTGGTTTGTAGCTGCTTACCCGGCTTATAGGCAGTACCAGCTATACTATAAAAGAATAGAAAAATTTACAGAAGAAACCCTCTGTGGCTCTTGCCGTCATTTTGACTCAGGCGCCAGACTTTGCACCATTTTCGATGAACACGTATCCAGAGATTATATCCCGTGCGAAGGTGAAAACTGGGAACCTAAGTAAATTTTAAAAAATAACAATTGAACTTTCAACTGTATTGCTTATCTTAAGGCTGTGTTCTTAAAAAACTAAATACCTCACATGCAAAAAACACTAAATCTATACTATGCTATAAGTTCCAAATGCAACCTGAGATGTTCTTATTGCTACGTTCCCGAGGCTGCCAAGTCTAATAGGGAAGAGGACGAAGCCGCAGAATCAAATCTGAGGCAGTTCCTGCAAAAGGTAGAAGCTGAAGGATATTCGTTAGGGTCTTTCTGCTTTCATGGAGCAGAGCCTACCATATTTGATGCTAAAACATTTGCGAAGTTTTGCAATATGGTTATTACTTCTAAAATCAAAACACATGGTAGAAATAATTTTATTGCTCTTCAGACTAATGGATATAATCTAACTGCCGACTATTTAAATACTTTAGCTAAAGATATAAATCCAATATCAGCTCTTAGAATAGGTTTTTCGATTGATTTTCCAAAACAATTACATGATAAATATCGTAATAATAGTTATGACAGAGTAATTGCTAATTTCAAAACTACTTTAAATATGGGTATTAATGCATCTGTTCTTTCGGTTGTCACAAGCGAAGCTATGCAGCATAAGAAAGATTGGATAGCTTCAGTCAAGGAATTGTTCTCTCTGAAAGAAAGATATCCTAATTTCAAAAAATTCAGAATTAAGCTTGCTACCGGTGATTATGGCTTCAAAGAAGAAGATATGGCGGAGTTTGCCGATATTTTAATAGAGAATAATTGGACTAAGCTACTGCAAATACTTAACCAAAACTACTGCCTAAATAGAGGGAATGACTGCGACTGGTACGAGTTTGCACCCGAAGGATTTTGCTTTTCGTGCAACAAGTCATTCATGAGTCGGAATAGCTTTTCTGACTGGAAAAGTCAATCTTTTGATATTATTACAAAAAAAAGAGCTAATTTATATAAAAGTGAGTATATTCATCCTGACTGTAATAAATGCGAATACGAAATGTATTGCAATAGTAGCTGCCCTATAGATAGATACACGGATGGCAAAATGGCAGGGAAGGCTCACGAATGCACTATTATAAAAAAAGTATATGCACATTTGCAGAATCAAGGGATTAGCTTAATAGATTATATATATTATACTTAGAGGGTCATCATGTATTTTTCGGCAAAACTTTCTATTGATCCGGCGAAAGAAACTTCAATAAAGACTATAAAGCCGACTAAAATGTTTGCAAAATTGCTTAATGCAATTACATTTGGTGCGAAAGCAGAAAAGGAAGAACACGAAACTTTTACTGCTGTTTCTATTTTGCAGCAGATTAATATGGCGTTTCGTTCTCTAAAAATTACAAATGCAGTTAGATTATCTGTAAATGACTATAACTTTTACTTAGATGAGCAAGGCAAAAAAGACGATATCGAAGAAGCTATGATGCAATTTGAAACGGGCATAGACCCTTTAGAATCTCAAGCTTTTAATAGTATCCTTTTTGTGTTAGAGCATGAAACGAAATCTATAAAATACTTATTAGAAATCGAAATAGTCAGACGACATAAAGTTGGCGACTATCCTATAAATATTACAGTAAATGGAGTAATGACTGATTTCAAACTTGCTCCGGGTGAGACTAAAGAAGACTTAGAAGAAAGAATGAAAGACGTTTTTGCTTCACAGGAGCAGCATGACAGCTTTGTGCGTGATAAACGAAGCAACTTTGATACTTTTGTAGACGAACTTGATTTAGCAATCAGAAAATTTATAAAAGTAACAGATATTAAAAATATTAAGTCAACGGACATCGTCAGGCCAAAAGCGCCTGTAAACGAACCTGGCAAAGCCAGATATTTTGCTGCGGGTGCTCCTGTAGTTGTAGGTTACCATGGATTTTCAGACTATTTCTTCTACTCTTATATGTGGTCGTCCATGGCACACTCACATAATATGCACATCCACGATGTAAATATTGTTGATGAGCAGGGTGCCGATATAATGAGTGTAGGTGAAGAAGGCTTTGATGCAGGAGACTTTGACACGCTTAATCCTGAAGCAGACTTTGAAGTCCCGGAAGGAGTAGAAGCAGAATATTTTACAGGTAATGACTATGAGTCTGACCTGAGAGAAAGTAATGCGATTGATTCGGGTATGGATTTTGATTCGGATACAGATAAATCATGGATAGATTCGTGGGGAGATAGCGATTCGGGAGATTCAGATTCCGGTGGCTATGACTCATCATGCAGTTCGTGTTCTTCTTGCTCGTCATGCAGCTCTTGTGGCGGCTGTGATTAGACAGAAATAAAAATTGGATATATTTATTTTTTATATATAGGAGGTTTCCTAATGGGAATTATTATTCTTGGGATTGTAGTCCTGGTTGTTGGTATCATGGTAGCGAAGACGCCTGGTCCTTTAACTAAATTCAAAAGCTTATTTACAATAGGCGGTATCGTATTAATAATTGTTGGTGCTCTTACTTCAGGTGTCCGAATTATAGATGCCGGTCATGTTGGAGTCCAGAAATTGTTTGGAGAAATAAAACAAGATGTGCTTTCTGAAGGTTTAAACATAGTGAACCCTCTGATGGAAGTATCGCCAATGACTGTTAAAACTCAGAACTATACTATGTCTTCAACTTTTGACGAAGGTCAGAAATCTGGTTCAGACGCCATTACAGTACTAAGTCAAGATGGTTTGGAAGTAAATATTGATTTGACTATACTTTACAGAGTAATTGCTACTCAAGCTCCTGAAATTGTAAGGACTATCGGTATCGATTTTGAAAATAAAGTTATCAGACCTACTACTCGTACTCGTATCAGAGAGGTAGCTGTATACTACAATGCGACTGACTTATACTCTTCTAAGAGAGAAGAATTTGAAAACAGAATCAAAGTAAAAATTGAAAAAGATTTTGCTGAAAGAGGCTTGATTTTAGAGCAGATGTTAGTCAGAAAAATTGACCTTCCTAAATCTGTAAAAGAAAGTATCGAAAGAAAAATCACTGCAGTTCAGGAAGCTCAAAGAATGGAATATGTCTTGCAGAAAGAGCAACAGGAAGCAGAAAGAAAGCGCGTAGAAGCACGTGGTGTTGCAGATGCACAGAAAATCATCAATGAAGGTTTGAGTCCTAAGCTTTTGAAATTTGAACAAATCAAAATGCAGAAAGAATTAGCTTCTTCTCCAAACTCAAAAATTATAATTATGGGCGAGGGCAAAAGTTCTCCGTTTATAATTGATACTAAATAAAAAAAGTATTCCACATATTTGTGTGATTCATAAAGGCAGGAGTAATCCTGTCTTTTTTTATTTTACTGATATATAGTAAGTTAGTATGGTTTGGAATCAATTAAGGTTAGATTATTGTGAAGTTGTTTAATACATATTCATTTTTTCTTTTATTCCTTTTTTTATATTTTCTAATGCAACCTTGGAAATAGAATCTCGTCTTTATTAGTAGTCCCACAACAATGAGAGTAAAATCATGGCACCCCAAAAGCTAAAAGAACTCATTTCAAAAGGCGAATCTACTACTCTCGAATTTAAACGAAAGGTAACAACTCCGGAGAAATTTGCCAAGGAAATATCTGCACTGGCGAATACAAAAGGTGGATGGCTTTTAGTTGGCGTAGATGATGATAAAAAAATAGTCGGAGTGCACAGCGAGAAAGCAGAAATTAGTTTAATCGAGACAAGCTGCGAGTTTTTTATAGATCCTCCGGTCGCCTACGAAATAGAAGTTATCCAAGTAAAAAGAAAAGATGTCGTTGCTGTATATATCCCGGAAAGTACTCAAAAACCTCACCATATAGATTTTTTTGATACTAAAAACAATAAAACTCTCAAACGCTCCTATATCAGAATAGGAGAAAAATCAGTAATAGCCAGTCGCGAAATGTATCGTCTAATGACATATCGCTCTAATAATACTCCTCTGACTTTAAGCATAGGTGATAAAGAGAGAAGGCTTTTCCGCTTTTTAGAAAAGAATGAGAAAGCGACTGTCAAAGACTTTGCAAGGCTCGTTAATATATCAGAGAGACGTGCTTCGCGTCTGCTGATAAGGTTAGTTCGAGCCGGGGTAGTACAGATATTTAATGATTCGAATAGAGACTATTTTTCCTTAACTTAGCAAAAGATTAGGCATTTTAGCACCATTCTTATAAATTTGTACTATGGCGAAGTGCGAAATCAAATATTTATATATAAGGATTAAGTAAATGTACAAATTAGATACTATAATCTCTTTGGCTAAAAGGAGAGGATTTGTATTTCAGTCTTCTGAAATTTACGGTGGTTTGAATGGTTGCTGGGATTACGGTCCATTAGGTGTTGAGCTCTTACTAAACTTGAAAGATTCGTGGTGGAAAGCGATGACTTTTAGAGATGATGTGGAAGGTCTTGATGCTTCTATATTGATGCACCCACGCACGTGGGAAGCTTCCGGACACACTAAGCAGTTTTCTGACCCAATGATAGATAATAAAACAAGTAAGTCTCGTCACAGAGCAGATAACCTGATTGAAGAATTTATCCAAAAAATGCGCAAGAAAAAGAAAACAGATCTCGCTGATGAAATAGAAGCAGCGCTTGCAAAATGCGAAGAAAACTCTGACTATCATGATATCATAATGAAATATGAAATCAAAGATCCTATTTCAGGCACTATGGACTGGACAGAAGTAAGAAACTTCAATCTTATGTTCAAAACATTTGTTGGTCCTGTAGAAGATACAGGCTCTACTGTTTTTCTAAGACCTGAATCTGCTCAAGGTATCTTTGTAAACTTCAAAAATGTAATGGAAACTGCTCGCCAGAAAGTGCCTTTTGGTATTGCTCAGATTGGTAAAGCTTTCCGTAATGAAATCAACACTAAAAACTTTTTATTCCGTACTCGCGAATTTGAACAAATGGAAATGCAATATTTCTGCAAACCGGGAACAGAGTTCGAATGGTTTGACTACTGGAAAGAAAGAAGATGGAACTGGTACCTTTCACTTGGCATGAGACCGGAAAAAATGAGATGGAAAGATCATGACAAATTAGCTCACTATGCAAATAAAGCTACGGATATTGAATTTGAGTTCCCATTTGGCTGGGGTGAAATTGAAGGTATTCACTCTCGCACAGATTTTGACTTACGTTCTCACTTCGAACACTCCAACAAAAAAATGGAATATGTTGACACTGTGAACAAAGACAGATTTATTCCGTATGTAGTAGAAACGTCTGGTGGTGTTTCTCGTGGATTGATGGCATTCCTATGCAATGCTTATGAAGAAGAAACAGTAACTAACGAAAAAGGAAAAGAAGAAGTAAGAACAGTTCTTCGATTCCATCCAAAATTAGCACCTGTTACCGTAGCAGTATTTCCACTTGTAAACAAAGACGGAATGCCTGAAAAAGCGCATCCGATTTACAAAGATTTGCAGCAGCACTTCAAAGCTCAGTACGACACAAGTGGTGCAATAGGCAGAAGATACCGCCGTCAGGATGAAATAGGTACTCCGTTCTGCGTTACTGTAGATGGTCAGACTTTGGAAGACGATACAGTTACAGTAAGAGAAAGAGACACAATGGTGCAAGAAAGAGTTTCAGTTGACAAACTTAAAACTTACTTGTTTGATAAAATGACAAAATAAACTAAAGACATATATGAAAAGCTCAAAGCTTAAAATAATGCTTATTACAATAACTGCTGTACTCTTCATGGGTGCAGCAGATTTGTATTATCTAAAAATAAACGAAGCATTCGATTCATTCTCTGCTGTGTTTGAGGCAGTATCAGCGAACTATGTTGTAAAAACCGACCCTGATTTGCTGCTTAAAGATGCCGTAGATGGTATTACTTCGGGTTTGGATAAGTATACAGAATACTATGATAACGAAGATTTGGATAATATTGAATTTCTGACTCATGGTACTTATGTAGGTTTTGGTTTTTCTGTAAAAACTATAGACAGTATGCTGACTATAACAGATGTAGTTCATGGTTATTCTGCTTTTAATTCCGGCATAAAGCCCGGTGACCGAATTTTAAGTATCGATACAAATCGGGTCATTAATTTGAAGGCTGGTGATTTGAAGCAATATACAAGGGGAGAGGCAGGTTCTCAATCCACATTTAGAGTCTGGAAGTTAGCAGCAAAAGATACATTAGACTTACTCCTTACCAGAAATGTTATCACAGTGCCGAATATAGATTTTTATGATTTGCTGAAAGGGGATGTAGCTTATATTAAATTGACTCGGTTCACATCCCAGTCATTGATCGAATTTAAGACTGCATTGAGAGAACTCTCCTCTAAAGCAGATTTGAATGGCTTGGTGTTGGATTTACGTGGCAATCCGGGTGGTTTGCTCAGTGCGGCAATCAATATATGCGAGATGTTTCTGCCTCGGGGAGATGTAATAGTCAAGACGAAAGGCTATGCTGCACGCTCCAACAGAGAATATAGAGTTATGGATACCCCTGAATATCCCAATCTGCCACTGGCAGTGCTTATAGACGAAGGTTCTGCAAGTGCCAGCGAAGTGCTCGCGGGAGCAATTCAAGACCATGACAGAGGAGTTATCCTCGGTAGAAAGTCATTTGGTAAAGGTTTAGTGCAGTCGGTAATAACTTTGCCAAATAAAGCAGAAATGAAGATAACTACTGCAAGATACTTTACGCCATCCGGCAGGTGCATTCAGAAGTCTGGTTTTGGTGGCAAGCACGTTGAAAATGTGATTCATAAAGACAGTATTTTTTACACGGATGGTGGCAGACCCGTACTGGAATCAGACGGAATATCCCCCGATACATCATACTCAGATTATAAATTTGAATATATAGTAGAAGATGCTGTCGCTTCCAGTTTAATTTTTGAATTTGTAAACTATTTGGAAAATAATCGTATTACTAATATAGATATTAATACTTTTATTGAGTGGTTAGACAAAACAGAGAAGTACAATAACTTCTTTTTGGCAAAAGAATCGAATAAATTGAAATCCTCTTTTGAAGACTACGGTATAGATCCGAACATACTAACTGATAATTTGTGGAAAAGTATAAAACAAATAATTGCAACTTCAAAAGAAGATATTTTATCCAGAATTGCCATCGAAAAAGCAAAGCGAGAAACTTCTGATGAGAAGTATAAACATCTTATAATTCAAGATGATAAAGAATTAGACTTTGCATTGTCCTTACTTAGTGAGGAAACTTACAAACATTTGCTTTTAAATCATTCTAAAGATAGCATTAACAGACATTAAGCGGTTAAGTGCTAAAAAGATATTATATTTGCGACGATATAAGCTAATATATTTTGGCTTGTATCGTTATTATATTGACTTATTTATACAATAAAGTTATATACATTGGTTTATCTATGCGGATAACAAAACAATATACGAATCGCGAGAGTCAGTCTCTTGACAAATACCTTCAGGAAATTGGAAGGGTAGAACTCCTACATCCCGAAGACGAGATCGAGTTAGCCCAATTAATTAAAAAAGGCGGTTACGAAGGTAAAAGAGCACTTGAAAGGCTTGTGAAAGCCAACTTACGATTTGTAGTTTCGGTTGCGAAACAATATCAAAATCAAGGTCTATCCCTTGGTGATTTAATCAATGAAGGGAACTTAGGGCTTATCAAAGCTGCGAAAAGGTTTGATGAGACTCGTGGGTTTAAATTTATTTCTTACGCTGTTTGGTGGATTAGACAGTCTATTTTGCAAGCATTAGCTGAGCAATCTCGTATCGTCAGACTTCCTCTGAATAGAGTTGGCGCTTTGAACAAAATTGGTAAGAAGTTTAGCGAATTGGAACAGGAATTCGAAAGAGAGCCTACTGCGGCTGAGCTTGCAGAAGAGCTTAACATGAGTGTTTCCGAAATTGCTGAAACTATCAAAATTTCAGGCCGACATCTATCTGTGGATGCTCCTTTCGTGCAAGGTGAAGACAACCGTTTGCTCGACGTGCTCCCTAATGAACAGCAGCCACCTCCCGATTCCGAGCTAATACGTGAATCTTTGAAGAGAGAAGTGCAGCAAGTACTGACAACGCTTTCTACAAGAGAAAGTGAAGTCATTAAGTTGTATTTCGGCTTAGAAGATCAGTGCTTAACTTTGGAAGAAATTGGTGAGAAATTTGGACTTACTCGCGAACGAGTAAGACAGATTAAAGAAAAGGCAATCAGAAGATTGCGCCATGCTTCAAGGTCAAAAACTTTAAGAGCATATCTGGGATAAAAATATTACATGAGCAATGTTCAACATGAAAGGCCGGCAAGACAAAGTCGGCCTTCTTGGTTAAAGATAAAACCGCCTGCAGGTGAGAACTACAAAGAAATCAAAACCCTGATGAGTGGTCACAAACTCCACACTGTATGCCAGGAGGCAAAGTGCCCTAATCTATCTGAATGTTGGGCTGCCAAAACAGCTACATTCCTAATCTTAGGTGACATTTGTAACAGAGCATGCAGATTCTGTGCAGTTAAAACCGGCAAATCTTTATTCCCTAATGAAAATGAACCTGATAATCTGGCAGAGACAGTTAAGTCTATGGGGCTTAAGCATGTGGTTATTACGTCAGTTACCAGAGACGATCTCCAAGACGGAGGCGCTGAGCACTGGGCTAAAGTTATATCTAAAACTAAAGAGCTTAATCCTGAAATTACGATGGAAGTTCTTATTCCGGATTTTCAGGGAGATAAGCAGGCTCTTTATACAGTGTTAGAAGCTGGTCCGGACGTGCTTAACCATAACGTAGAAACTGTCCCTCGACTTTACTCTAAGGTTCGCCCCAAAGCAGATTTCCAGCAGTCGCTTGATGTGTTGAGATGGGCTAAAGAGAAAGGCTTTCGCACCAAAACCGGCATTATGGTCGGACTTGGTGAGACTAAGGAAGAAGTTATCGAAGTAATGAAGCAAATAAGAAATGCGAATGTAGATATTATGACCATTGGTCAGTATTTACAGCCAACAAAAGAGCATCTTCCGGTGGAGGAGTATGTATCTTTGCGTCGCTTTGACGAATATAAACAAATTGGTTTGGAAATGGGGTTCGATTACGTAGAATCTGCTCCATTGGTGAGGAGTTCCTACCATGCCCACAAGCACCTCTAAAATAAAAATTACAGTACTCGGCAGTGGCACTTCTATGGGAGTGCCAACTATTGGCTGTGAGTGCCCTACTTGCACATCTGACGATCCTCGGGATGTTCGTTTGAGAAGTTCCCTATTAATTGAATCAGAAACTACCACTGTTTTAATAGACACATCCTCTGATTTCAGAGCCCAGATGCTAAAGCATAAAGTCAAAAAATTAGATGCCGTGATATTTACGCATCATCATTTTGACCACATTAGTGGCTTTGACGATATTCGGGCATATAACTTTATCCATAAGGCATCGATACCCGTATACATCACTCAGAAGACGTTAAAAGAGCTAAAACGAGTATTTGTTTATGCATTTGAAGTGCCTGAACAAATAGGAGGCGGGGTTCCTCTATTTGATGTTAATATTATAGAAGCATATTCCAAATTTAAAATTGGTGATATAGAATTTCTACCTGTAAGTCTGCAGCATGGTAAATTAGAAGTAATAGGGTTTATTATTAAAAACTTTGCTTACTGCACTGACACCAATTTTATACCTGCAGAGTCAAAGGAGCTGCTCCGAGGTAAAGAAATACTAATTATTGATGCTCTTAGATATGAAAAACACGAAACTCATTTCAGCTTGAGTGAGTCATTAGAACTAGCAGATGAACTTGACATAAAGCAAACATATTTTACGCACATAGCGCACCAAATCAAGCATAGCGAAGTTGAACGGTACCTCCCTGAGGGCAGAAATCTATCCTACGATGGTTTGGTTATTAATATATAGGAGACTAAAAAGATGGGTAAACATACTGTTCAAATAGATGTAGATTATCTTGGTGATTTAAGCTGCCAAGTAACTCATGTGCCATCCGGGAATTCTTTTTTTACAGATGCACCTTTGGATAACAACGGGCAAGCCAGATATATTTCCCCAACTGATCTTGCCGGTGCATCCATTGCTGCTTGTATCTCAACTATAATGGGAATAAAAGCAGAAGCAAAAGGCATTGATATCAAAGGCATGAAAGTATCAGTCGTTAAAGAAATGATTTCGGAACCAACACGCCGCATAGGGAAGTTTGACATAGTAATCCGCTTCCCACATAAATTAAATGACAAAGATTTCCAACTACTCTCAAATGTGGTAAAAACCTGCCCGGTATCTAAAAGCTTAGCTCCTGAGGTAGATATAAACTTTAAGTTTGAGTTTGCGGAGTAGGGGGTATCATTACAGAGTGTCTTAGTTGTATATAGCTAATGATTGATAGATCTAAGTGTTATTAAGACTGGAGGTCAGATTAAGGCGCTTGTAGCAAAGTAAGATAAATTGAATTAATATGAATTCTCTTTTTCTCGTAAGACCGCTTTTAGGTATAAACGTAACCTGTAGAGTTCATCCATGGATAGCTGGCTATCCATCTCAGTAAAAACTTGAGTGATTCTGTCAAAACCAATAGAGTGGAACGCTTCCGTTGCTGCTTCCATTAGATATTTAGGTATAAAGATTTGCTTTTTGAAATAGGAGCTGGGCAAGCGATGCCCTTCATCTATCATGTATTCAATAATGCGGTATAAAGCAACAGGTTTTAACTCTAATGAATCTATCAGTGAGTCGATACTTTCTTTTGCTTTGACAGCATTTTGAATATTTACACGTGTGTTGCCACTGGTGCCTGCATTAGTTGTATTGCCGGTTTCATTTTTTGTGGCTTTGGGTTTAGCTGGAGCGTAATTATTACTAAAATCAATATTAGTATTCACATCTTTTATGCTTTTTTTAATGCAGTATTCTTTGATATGTTTGCTGAAAATGCCGCAATACTTTTGGTATTTCTTCTTACCGACACCGGTAACTGCCATCATAGCGTCTTTACTGATGGTATAATATTTAGCAAATTCGAGTAAAGTTTTATCACCAAAAATAGCATAAGGTGGTAGATTGTTGTTATCTGCTAATGATTTACGAACACTACGCAACACTTCAAATAGCTCTTGAGAGTGAGATTTGGCAACTGGTATTTTGCGTTTAGCTTTGCCTGAAAGATAGCCGAATACAAGCATTTTGCTTTTGAATATTTCTTTTGATTTGTCATTTATGGCAAGCAAGCCTTCCTGTTCTTCATATAGGTTTTGTTCCCAAAACTGAGCTACTACTTTCTGCCATTGCTCTTTCGTGTACTCTTTACCAATGCCGTAAGTTGATACTTTATTCAATTCATTTTTATAAATAGTAGTCGTTATCTGTCCGGTCAAAGTATCTATTACGGTATCTAAATCATGTTTCTGACCGACTCTATATATGCAGGAAAGGAATTTTTTTGCAGGTATGGTGAGGTCGATAATAGATTCATCTTCTTCGATACAGCAATCGCACATACCGCAATTGCTCTCCTCTGTATTTTCGCCAAAATAATTTAAGATAAAACTTTTTCTGCAGTTATTAGCTTCGCAGAAACTTACAATTTTATTTAGCTGAGCTCTGGCTATTTTTTGTTCTTTTTCTTCTTTCTGATTGATAAAGAATTCTATCTTAAATTTATCAGCATAGCTATACATTAGTAGGCAATTAGCTCGCAGTCCGTCTCTTCCTGCCCTGCCTATTTCCTGATAGTAAGACTCCAGACTTTTAGGTAAGTCATGGTGAACAACAAAACGGACGTTTGGCTTATTAATCCCCATCCCGAATGCGATAGTGGCAACAACTATATTAACATCATCTTTGATAAATCGCTCTTGATTGGAATGGCGTATTCTTTCGTTCAAGCCGGCATGATAAGGCAAAACAGAATAGCCGTCTCTTTGCAATTTATCAGATATTTCCTCTGTTTGTTTTCTGGAGAAGCAATAGATAATACCTGACTGCCCGGGGAATCTATTTATAAAAGATTTTAGCTGCTTGTAAGCATCATGCTTTTCTATCACCTGAAGGAAAAGATTCTCACGATTGAAAGAAGATATAAAAGATTTGTGGTTATTGTAATTCAGATTTTTTACAATGTCCTGCCTTACTTTTGGCGTAGCGGTAGCAGTGAGAGCTACGCAAGCTGCATCAGGCAATTTTTGTCTTATTTTGGCAATCTCTCGATATTCAGGTCGAAAGTCATGTCCCCATTCCGAAATGCAATGTGCTTCATCAACAGTGATGCAGTCCACCTGTACCATCTCTAACAGTTCGATAACTTGCGGTCTGAAAAGTGATTCTGGAGCAAGATAAAGTAGCTTTACTTTTCCGTCTCGGACAAGATCATAGTTATAGCGATACTCTTCCTTAGGTATGGAACTATTTAGAACTACAGCATCTATTCCATATTCGTGAAGCTGCTCTACCTGATCTTTCATCAGTGAAATAAGCGGGGAAATAACAATAGTAACTCCCTCAAAAATCAAAGCAGGAATCTGATAGCAAAGAGACTTGCCTCCACCAGTCGGCATAATGACTAAAGTATCTTTCTTCTCTAATACATTTGATATAGCCTCGCCCTGCAGCTCTCTAAAAGCTTTATAGCCGAAGACAGTTTGCAATATTTCCAAATGCTTTGATTTAGACAAAGTTTTTCCGCTTGTGGTAAGTATAGATTTAATAATTATAGTGAATTAGACGGCAAAGAGCAAAAATATTCGCAAGTATGTGGAAAAAGTTTGAGTGGTCATTATAATCATATCACGAAAATATTATTTATCATACCGCCTTTCACATAAGGTATGAAATATTTATTCGCCTATAATTTTTACAAGTACCCTTTTCTTTCTTTTACCGTCATATTCGCCGTAAAAAATCTGCTCCCATGGCCCAAAGTCAAGTTTGCCGTCAGTGATAGCGCAAGTTACCTCTCTGCCCATGATTTGTCTTTTTAAGTGAGCATCTGCATTGTCTTCATATCCATTATGTGCATATTGTGAATATGGTTTTTCAGGAGCCAGCTTTTCTAACCATAGTTCAAAGTCACTATGCAATCCGGATTCGTCATCATTGATAAATACGCTTGCAGTAATGTGCATCGCATTCACCAAAATTATTCCTTCTTTGATGCCGCTATCATCTATGCACTGTTGCACGTCTCTTGTGATATTCAGATATTGTCTTCTTTGTGTAGTGTTAAACCATAGTTCTTTTCTATAACTTTTCATTTATAGCCTCTGATTGATAAAATAAAGAAGCAAATATAGTATTATGCAAAATAAAATAAAAATTGTAACATTGTATAAAGTTATGTGTCTATACGGTAATATAGTTTAATTTTTAGGACTTATATAATATGAAATATATATTTATTTGCTTATTGTCTCTGCTGCTTTTTTCCTGCGCCAAGGAAGTATCGGACAATCCGGTAAAAACTGAAATAGAATTTGACACCGGAAGTTTTGAATTTGGAAGTGAAGCTCCTGATTTTGAAGTTAGAGATATTGACAGTAATGTTATAAAACTTAGCGATTATCGTGGCAAAGTAGTGTTTATAGATTTTTGGGCTTCATGGTGCAATATCTGCACGAAAGCTATGCCGGAAGTAAAGTCAATATATAAAAAATATAAAGACAGCGAATTTGCTATGATTAGCATATCTCTTGATTATCAAGAGGATGCCTGGAAGCAAGCCATAATGTCTTACGATATGGAATGGACTCAAGTGTTTGACCAAAAACCACCATCTGAGCAAAATATAGCATCTTTAAAATATAATATACCCGGAATACCCACGGTGGCTATTATTGATAAAGAAGGAAGGCTGCGCTACCTGAGTTACCATAATAAGATACAGATTGAAACAGTTATAGATATGTATATTGATGGATAGATTTGAGTTCTGAAATAACTTGAGTTTTATCTGGCTTAGTACTAATATCGCTTCTCAACATTTTATTTAAGTTGGAAGTATCGCAAGATATAACACGATAGATACTAAATCTGTATAACTTAAAAAAATAGCTCCATGATAATACTATTTTCCCCACTTCAATATCTCTTCTTTATCGTCGAAATGATGTTTTGTAGTGCCTAATATCTGGTACGTTTCGTGTCCCTTTCCGGCTATCAGAATTATGTCGTCTTGCATTGATATTTGATATGCCAGTTTTATAGCTTCTGCTCTGCCGGGCACTTCACAACAGTTTCGACGCAACTCAATTCCTTCAAATATTTCTTTCCTGATGGCAGTAGGATCTTCTGTTCTTGGGTTATCATCAGTTACAATGCTGAAGTGAGCGGTGTCAGTGCTTATATTTCCCATTTTAGGACGTTTTGTGCGGTCTCTGTCTCCACCGCATCCGAATACAGAAATTAGCTTCCCTTTAGAACCCGATTCTATAAGTACTTCTTTTGCTGCTTTTAGTGCTTTGTCTAATGCATCAGGTGTGTGCGCGTAGTCTATCAGTCCAACAGCTCCGTTTGCCAGATTTACTCTGTCCATTCTGCCGGGAGCACCTTTTGCTGAGCTGACTGCTTGTTTCACTAAATTTAGCTCTTCATTTTCCAATATTGGTAGAGAAAGAGCCATCGCGATATTATCAATATTAAATTTTCCAATCAGCGAAGTGCTGTAATCCATTTTTGTGTTGTGTTGTATGGAAAAAGTCATACCACTGATTTTTGAATTCTCATCTAATATCTGTATGGTATTTGTAGCACTCCTTCCTATACTGTATATCTTTTCTGTTGTGCAACTCTTAAGTATTGCATCTGAGTAATCATCATCACCATTTACGATAGCAAATCCATCTTTTTCAATCCTGCTAAATAGGATGCTTTTCGCCGCTGCGTACTCTTCCATAGTTTTATGGAAATCTAAATGTTCATGACTCAAATTAGTAAATATGCCTGCCTTGAAGCTAATGTTATCCGCTCTGCTCTGCACCAGTGCATGAGAAGAAACTTCCATAAATACTTTTTCTATTCCGGCATCTGCCATATCTGCTAAAAGTTCTGCTAATTCCAGCGACTCTGGTGTTGTGTGAGAAGCTTCAATTTTCCTTTCGCCTATAAAAATTCCGGTGGTGCCTATGATACCGGTTTTGTAGCCCAAAGATTTATAGATATGTTTCATAATAAATGAAATAGTAGTCTTGCCATTTGTGCCGGTGATGCCATATATATCGAGTTTTTCAGCCGGTCTGTCATAGTAGTTATGAGCAAGATTTGATAAAGTTTTCCGAGAATTATCTACAGCCAGATAAGCTACATTTTCTTTTATTATATCCGGTAATGCCTCGCAGACTATTACCGATGCGCCAAGTTCTATAGCTTTCTCTATATATTTATGACCATCAGTTAGCTCTCCTCGCATAGCAATAAATAAATCGCCTGTGTTGACCTTTCGCGAATCGTAGCAAATATTAGATATTGTAGTAGGGAATGAACCTTTCTGTTCAATTATGTTTATATCTTTTATAAGAGTTTCAAAGTTTTTCATAGGAAATCGTTTCCTTGTAATTTACTAAATTGCTTCCCTGGGTATAGGTAAGCATTTTGATCTTATATTTATAGTATATCTCGCAGTCCAATCTTGATGGAAAGCATAGGCTTATTATTATAAATTAGAGCGCTCACTTAGCTTAATAAGACACACTCTGCGAATGTACAAAATCACAGTTCAAAAATAGGAAGAAAAATTGAAAAGATATATATTAGTATTGACATTTTTGCTGATAAGTATTTTTATTTCAGCAAACTCCGCTACGTTAGATTCTATATTATGGCATGACGTGAAATCATTTGGAAGTGATATATCAGGTGTTGGCAGTTCTTTGATCTCCAATAGAAATGACGAAGTGTACTATTTGGGAGCGTCTTTTGTGCTGAGTTTGGCAGCAATGCCTACTGACCGGACTGTACAGGATTTTACGCAAAGGAATACATCTCAGTTTGCAGATGACTACTTTGATTTTGTAGATAACTACGGACTGAAGACAAGTGCTGCTATGTTTACAGCTGTACCTTATTTATATGGTCTTGTCGCAGGCGATGAATATGTAAGAGTTACCGGGAGATTAGTAGGAGAGTCTATAATTTTGGCAGGAGTAGTTACAGGCTCCTTAAAAATAATATTAGGGCGAGCAAGACCTACAAATCAGGATGACAATTACAATTTTCAGTATTTTGAATTAGATGATGAGTATAATTCCTTTCCATCGGGGCATACTACAATAGCATTTGCTATATCCTCGGTAGTTGCCGGCAGAGTAAATCGCTGGTGGGCTTATGTAGGGGCTTATGGTCTGTCTGCATCTACTGCTTATGCCAGAATGTATAAAAACAGGCACTGGTTCAGCGATGTATTGCTTGGAGCAGCTATCGGTACACTAAGTGGCTTGGCAGTGATGGACGCTCATGATAATGACAGCCATGATAGAACATCACTATCATTTTATGCCACTCCGGTCGGGGTAGGGGTAATGTATAGGTTTTGAAGGATGAAAATATGTTATTCGGAAAACTATTTGTTCTAAAGATATTCAAGATTATAACTAGTGTTGTTATATATTTATTTGCTTACGAGTATCTGCTTAATCTTTATCATGGGCTGAGTGAATTTATAATCGGTGGTTTCAGGAGAGATATTTCTTGGGGGATTGGAGTTTTCTATTTTATGATATTTTATGTTTCATTGATTGGAATATATCATGTAGCGACTTTGTTCTTAAAACAGAGGAGTAAAAAGATACTATTGATTGTCTTACAAATTGGTCTTGTCGTATTTTTATTGCATTCCATTAGATGGAATCCTTATAAAACTTTATTTATTGTTGTTCCCGCAGTTACTTTGAGCCTTTATATTCCCTTCCAACTTGTTCGCACCTCTACAAAACTAAGGCATTTGGATAGTTTAGAAATTACAGAGTGGTTGCATGATTATACTAAAGTTTAGTAGGAGGCATGCATATAAGTAGCGCGATGTATCTTTTTATATCGCAAAAAAAAGGAGACCCAAATGAGTCTCCTTAAAAAAAGTTATTTATCTGCTATTCTTATCTTCTATAAACTATCTGCCCCGTAAGCTTCTTGAGTTCCTGCTCCGATGCAACAAGATTATAGGTAGACTGTATTTGATCAAACGCAGCATTTAGATAAATCAGTTGAATATCTCTGTAATTGAAAGAACTGATAGCACCAGAATCAAATTTTTGTTCAGCTATCTGTAAATTCAACTCAGCACTTTTCAAGTTTTCAGTAGATACATTAAATAAATCTTTACGTAATTTATAGAGCTCTACTTGAAATTTTAAAGTGTTTTCAAGTCTTATTTGAGTTTCACTAATTTGGTATTCGCCTGTTTCTACATTTATCTTTGCAGCTTCCAGAGCTCGCTCTGTGTTTCCTCCGTTAAAGATGTTTACAGAGAGCCTTAGATTAGCATAATAGTCATAGTTGTCAGAGCTTGTCGCGTCCATCCCTTGGTATTTGACTCGTGCATTATTGTAGTCAAATCCGGAGCCTAAAGTAAGCTGTGGTAACCAAGCGTTTTCGTTTATGTTAAGCTCTGATTTTAAAATATTCTGATTATATTTTAAACTTTTGAGTGATTTATTGTTTTCAAGCATCAAAGTGCGAAGCTCTGCAAAATTTGCTTCCATGCTCTCAGGCTTAATCTCTCCAATGGGTTCAAATTTAGTATCATCGGTTTCGCCAAGCAGTAGATTTAATTCACGCAATGCATTGCGATAGTTGATCTCTTGATATAGCAAATTTGTAGAGTCTTTTAGGTAGTTGTTTTTAAGCTGAAGCACCTCAAAAGTTACGGCATTGCCTAAGTCCTTTGCGATTTCAACCCTTCTGTACCTGTCCGCAGAAAGTGACATTACTTTATTTAATACGTCCAATTTTTGTTTATCTAACTGAGCTTGATGGTATGCTAAGGTAATGTCTTTAACAAGAGTTTCCTTAGTATCATATTCACTGTTTTGTGCTAACTTATCATAAACCTCAAGTTTATCTTTCCTGTCAGCAATTGAAAACCCATCAAAGAGCACCCAATTCAAACCCAGGGATGCAGATAAAGAATTAGTAGTACTTTCGTCAGGCATAGTAGCCGCAGGGCGGTTATCTAAGCGATTGCCCTGAGTTACAGATGCGTCAAGAGTGGGATATCTGCCTGCAGCGCCCCAAGCATTGTTTATTCCAGCCAGTTTGCTGGAAGCACGAGCTATTTTTACTTGATGATTGTTATCCAGTCCAATTATGATGGCATCTTCCAGGCTAATCTCTCTTGCTGAAGCAACAGAAAGAGAGCAAGCCAGAGTCAGCATAAATATTATATTTTTGTATATTTTCATTTGATTATTAACCCAACGATCTTTGATAATTTTTCATTGCCGGTTCTAAGTCTTCTCTTACGCATTCTTTGCCTGTCCAAATTCTATAAATCACACAATTTATATCATTGAGACAAACTATCAATGCAGGGAAAAATATCAAGATAAACATAGTACCAAACAATACACCGTAAGCCAAAGCAATAGCCATAGGAATTAGGAACTGAGCCTGGAAACTGGTTTCCAAAATCAATGGATAAAGCCCGATTGAAGTAGTAATTGTTGTAAGCATAATAGCTCTGAAACGTGCTAAACCTGCTTCAAATGCAGCTTCTTTTACTTTCATCCCTTCCACTATTAAATCATTGTATTTGGATAAAAATACAACTGCATCATTTACAATAACACCTGCAAGAGCAACCATGCCCCAAACAGAAAGCATGGATATTGGAACTCCTTCGAGACCATGCCCCCATGCAGCCCCCATCCATCCTATCGGAACCATACTGATAATAACGAAAGCCTGTATGTACGATTTAAAATGGATCATGATTATAAGCAAAATCACAAAGAATGCAATTAAGAAATAGAATCCCATCTCTCCTGCACTTTCTTTAGAGCTTTTCATCTGTCCCATAAATTCATATTTAACACCAGGATATTTTGCCTGTATTCTAGGCATAATATCACCTGAAATTTTTTCTAATATCGGAGGTACATCATCATTAGGGTTTTTCAAATCTGCTTCTACAGTTATTTCTTTTTGTAAGTTATATCTTTTAATACTTACAGGGCCTCTATCGATTGTGTAGTCGATTAGCTCTTTTAAAGGATATTCTCCCTGTGGAGTTTTGATTCTCATATTTTCAAATTGAGTCATATTTTGACGACCTTCTTTAGGGAATCTAACCCATACTCTGATTTCGTCTTTCCCTTCCTGAAGTCTCTGAGCCTGGCCGCCATAAAAGCCTTGTCTTACCTGATTGGCTATATAAACTTGATTTAGGCCTAATGCAAACGCTTTAGGTTTTAATTTTATTCTGATCTCCTGTTTACCAATAGGGGAATTATCTGAAATATTAGTCAAAGCGGATATTGTTTCTAATTCAGTCTCAAGCATATCCTTTGCATTGGCCATTTCTATTGAATTCTTACTTAGAAGTGTAACAGAAACAGGTTTACCAAATCGATCAGAACCTCCTACTACAAATTTTTCAGCTTCAGGAACAGTTCCTATTCTTTTTCTAACCATTTCAGCTATTTGATTTGAAGTTAGAGCTCTATCATCAATTTCGTGAAACCAAACATCTACTTTACCGGTATGAGAGCCTGATTCTGTTCCAGAAAATGCATTACCCATCTGTAAACTAGTATATTTTATATAAGGTAGAGTGTCTCCGGTAGCTTTTATAGAGTCAGCTATCTCCCACACTATATCTTCATATCTTTCTAGATATTCCTTTGTGATCTGTTCACCCGTACCCGGTTTAAATGCAATATTTACATTGAAAGTATCAAAAGGAATCGCAGGGAAAAATGTAGCACGAATCACACCACCGAACACCATCCCAATAGTCATTATAAATAGAGCGATCGGAATAGTTACAACAAACCATCTCCAGGTAATTATTTTCTTGAGTAGTCTGCCATAATAATTCTTACGGAAGTTATCAATGCCTTTCTCAAGTTTTCTCCTGAAATTCTGCATTGGCGTATTTTTTACATTTTTATTTAATACCCATTTATGTGCAAGGTGAGCCGGCAATACGAAAAATGCTTCGAAGAGTGAAAATAGCAGTGAAAATATTACTACTATTGCCATCTCTTTCATAAACTCCAGACCACCCTGAGTAATTAAGAGAACCGGAACAAAAGCAACAACAGTTGTAGATACAGAAGTTACTACAGCCGGTAATACTTCCATAGTTCCATCAACTGCCGCCTGGCGTCTGGATTTACCTTTCTCAAAATGGGTAAATATATTTTCGCCGATAACGATACCATCATCTACTAAGATACCAATCACAAGTATCATTCCGAAGAGGGATATCATATTTATGGTGACATCATAGAAACTCGCTGCCATAAACATAGCAAAGAAGGACGCCGGAATTCCCATAGCAACCCAAAAAGACAACCCAAATCTTAGGAAGAACGTTAGAGAAATTACAACCAAGAGCAAACCTAAACCGCCATTATTCATCAGCATTTCAAGTCTCTGCTCAAGCAAAGTCATGAAGTTCCAAGTAATTTCAAGAGTTGCCTGAGGGTATTTTTGATTAAAATCTTCAACATAAGCTTCTACAAAATCTGTAATTTCCTTTAAATCCTCTTCTGGTAGTTTTTGTATATCAAATGAGATACTTGGCTTACCATTAAGAGTGGCACCACTGGTTACATCCGCAAATTTAATTTTTACATCTGCTATATCTCGAATTTTTACAAGGCTACCATCAGCTTGTGATTTAACAACAATTTCGCCTACTATATTTGGATTTACACTTCTGGAACGAGATCTTATCAATATCTCTTCAGTTGGAGATTTGATCACCCCGGCAGAAATATCAATGTTATTTTTCATTATTGCAGTTGATATTTCATCAAATGTAGTCCCATACCTTAGTAGATCATCTTCACGAACTTCTACTGATAATTCGGTAGCCGGATACCCATTTACAGACATTTGGCTTAAGATGCCTGATGATCTGAAATCCTCTTCGACGATGTATGCCAGTTTTTTTAGATACATCAAATCTATATCACCATAAAGAGCCATAAACATGGCTTTGGTAGTTGACTTCTGTTTATATACTATAGGTCTTTCGGCATCCACCGGAAAAGAAGAAATACCATCAACTGCATTTTTTACTTCCATCAAAGTTTCATCCAAGTCATACTCACCTGTGGTGACAATTTGGACAGAACTGAAGTTTTCAGAGGATGTTGATCTTATTTCCTTTATACCTACTATTCCTCGTACTGCCTCTTCTACGCGGACAGTAATCCCTTCTTCCATTTCCTTAGGTGAAGCACCGGGATAGGCTACAGAAACAAATATATTTTTAGGCGTAGTCTCCGGAAACATAGACATTTTCATCGAAACCATAGCCAGTATACCGCCTATGATCAGCGAAGCCAGAAATATATTTGCATAGAAAGGATATTTAACAAATTGCTCTACTATTCTTCTCATATTTAAATATCGTATTTTTTTAAAATTTTACTTATTTAAAATCTCTACAGCTAAATTTTCTGTAACATTAATAAGCGGTTCGTTTACTACTTTAATGCCTGCAGGTAGTCCCTGGAAGAAAAGAGTAGTCGCATTGTATTTCACAATTTTTATTTTAGATTTTTCCAGCTTCATTTCATCATTGACAAAGTATACTTCATCCTGATTAAAAACTGCATTCCTAGGTAATTCCATTACATCTTTAAAAGTAATAGATCCAAATTCAGCTTCTAAGTACATACCTTTGTAAAGAGGATTACTATTTTGTGATAAAGTAACAAAAACGCTAATAGATTGACTGTTAGGATCTATAAAATCAGCTTTACGATTTACAGTTCCAGGCCAGGTGTATTTATCATCGTCAGAATGAACTTTCACAGACTGTCCGACTTTTATCTTCCTTGAAATATCATAATTAACCGGCACTTCCAATTCTAAAATATCAGTTCGAATCATCTTTGCAATACGAGATCCGGTATTAGCAACGGCACCTGTTTCTAAAGCTACTTCATTAAGTGCTCCATCAAAAGGCGCAACTAATTCATATTTAGTAAGCCTAATTTCATCGCTCTTGATAGCAAAATACTCGCTTATGATATTTCTGCCTGATAGGAAGATTTTTTCTTTACTATTTTCAATTTGAGGCAAATCAGGAATATCTTTTTCCAATTCAATGGAATTAAAAAATTTCTCCCAAGCGGAATATGCTTTAGGAAAATCGATCATTAGATCAGGTAACATATTTGCCAAAGTAGTCAGATAGCGACTTTTTCTTCCTTTGAGAGCAAGTTCTGCTTCTTCAGAAAATATTTTGGCAATTACTTGTCCCTTTCTAAAGCTCTGCCCTTTTTTCAGCGGAATGTCTCCGGGCAAAATTTTACCGGAAACTTCTGAGATTAAATCTACGAAACTTCGAGAATCTAAACGTCCGGTTGAGATAATTTCAGTAGTTAAAGTGTCATAACTTACGTTAGAAACTGTAACTTTTAAAATTCTCTCGGGTGGAATTTGCTGCTCCGGCTCCTCTTTCATATCTGCAAAGAATCCAAAACCAAGCACAGCAATAGTCAAAGTCACAACTATTGCCAGAAAAATAGAAATTTGTCTTTTTGCCATGAGACTATCTTTAAATTAGTTATTGAAAATCGCTTTGTGCTACGTAAAAAATCGAATTTTGTTTCATTTTATTTCACTATCCTAGAGACTCAATTTAACAAAGATTGGTTTAAGACTTTTTGCAAAAATTGCTTTTTTACAAAATATCATAAGGAATATAACGGTACAGAGTGGTGAGATTATTGATATAAGCAGAGATACGGCTATAAGTACCTCTGCTTATATAAATTTTCTAAAATTAGTCAAATACTATTGATTCGCCAAAGTCCATTACTTTTGCTTTTTTGCCAAGGTTTTCGACTTTGCTTTTGAAAATATTTGGATCTGCTTCAATAATTGGAAATGTATTGTAGTGCATTGGTATAGATAACTTAGGGTTTACAAACTCTACCGATTTAACAGCGTCGTCTATTCCCATAGTAAAATTATCTCCAATAGGCATCATATACACATCTATTGCATTTAGCTCGCCTATTAGTTTCATATCGAGGAATATGCCAGTATCTCCTGCATGATAAACTGTTTTACCACCCATAGTGATAACTACGCCGGCAGGTTCGCCCATGTAAAGTCCATCAGGAGTGGAGCTTCCGTGGTGGGCAATAGTAAACTTCAATCTGCCAAATGGAAAGTTCCAAGCACCGCCTATGTGCATGTTATGAGCTTTTACGCCATGGGCAGCCACATAGTTTGCAAGTTCATTTACTGCAATAATCATGCTGTCGTTATCTTTTGCCAGCTGGATTGCATCACCAATATGGTCGCCGTGAGCATGAGTCAACACAATAAAGTCAGGCTTGATAGTATCTGCAGGCACAGGAGCGTTTGCATTTCCTGTAATAAAAGGATCGATAACTATTGTTTGCTCTCCATTAGAAAGCATAAAAGAGGAATGGCTCAAGTATGTTAGTTTTAGCATAAAACGTCTCCAAAATTATTCCAGATAAAATATTATTGCTTCCAAAACTTACTATGTAATATAAAAGACTTAAAATTTACATTAATATATTATATTATTGTTTCAAACACAAACAAATCTTAGTTTGAACATTTTGGATATTGATAGAAAGGTGTGACGTATGTTTGACCCTTACATAGTTTTGATAGGTGGGAGCGTTATGATATTATTATCATACGTTTTTGATATAGCTTCTCGGAATTTTAAAATCCCGTCTGTTTTATTTTTGATAGCCACTGGTATGGGGCTAAAGCTATTAGCCACTTCATTTGGTATAAATCTGGATCGTCAATTTTATAATGCTCTTGAGTTGCTTGGAATAGTCGGTTTGATAATGATAGTACTTGAGGCAGCAGTGGATTTGAAGCTGACCAAGGAGAAGCTGGGTACTATCAAAAAATCTTTCATGATGGCTTCACTGATTTTGATAATATCCTCCATGGCGATCGCTTTAGTCATTATGTTTTTTAGAGAAGAGCCATTTTTCAACTCCCTCGTCTATGCTATCCCACTTTCTGTAGTCAGTAGTGCAGTACTAATCCCCAGCGTACATAGCCTTACGCAAAGTAAAAAAGAATTTATGATTTACGAAGCGACTTTTTCGGACATTATCGGTATCATGTTCTTTAATTTTGTAGTGATTCAAGAAGGTAGCATATTTTCTCTACATGGTCTTATGATGATTCTATTGACCATAGTAGTCTCTATAGTATTTTCATATTTCCTTGTCTATTTATTCAGTAAAATTACAACTCAGATAAAGATATTTATGATGCTCGCGATTTTGGCTGCTTTGTACGGAGTTGGTAAACAACTGCATCTTTCTTCACTGTTGATAATTTTTATTTTTGGCTTAGTACTTAATAATTCAAAAATCTTTTTTAGATGGAAGCTCAAAAAATATATAAGCTTTTCTATGGTGGAAAGTATTCGTAATGAATTTCACATTATTACAGCTGAAACTGCATTTTTGGTACGCACATTTTTCTTTATTGCATTTGGAATGTCCATTGATATTGTGCAGATGACTAACCCAAATGTATTATTAGTAGGCAGTATTATAGTTGTGATTTTATACATTATCAGATATGTAAATTTCAGAACATTCCTGAAAACGAATGTAATACCTGAAATATTTTTGGCTCCTCGTGGCTTGATTACTATTCTTCTTTTCTATAAAATACCAGAAATATATCAAATTCAGGATTTTTCAGTAGGCATTTTATCTTTTGTTATTATTACTACAGGTTTGGTAATGATGGGAGCATTAGTAACTACTCCGTCGGCGAACATAGATTCTTTTACAATTGTAGATATTGGTGTTACTCCGAATAATGATTTGCTAGTCAATGAACCGGAGGGGCCATATTGCGAAATTGAAACTGAAGCCACAAAAGATATAAGTACAAAAGATAATAAAGATGGGACAGAGCAATAAACAAATTAGTTTTGTAGAAATCAAAGAGACTAAAGAATAAAAAGGCTACATAACTTAGTTTCAAACAAATGCAAAGTTATACTTTTAGAAATATACAAAAAAAAGAGCAGCTTGGGCTAAAGCTGCTCTACGTATACATTCAATCAGAGATTAGTTCAGAAATTCCATGACCGTTTTGACTCCTGTCATACAGAGTTTATTTACTCAAAAAGAGTAAAATATGCACTAATGAAGCAATACATCAAGTACTTTGATATTATATAATATTACTAATAATATTATGTTTTTCTCTGTTACAGAGACGACAATTAACAATTCTTATTTTGAACGATTCTCACAATCCTTTAAAATCAAAAAATATATTATTCTAACTACGTGTTACATAAGGAAAAAAAAAGTTCCTTCAAACCTTTTATATAGTCTTATATTTTTTATATTTGCAATTGGAATTCTATAAGAACGTAGAATCAAAAAAATAAAAATACTCGACAGGCGGGAAAATAGATGGCTGAAAAAATATTAGTTGTAGTGGAATCACCTGCAAAGGCAAAAACCATAAATAAATATCTTGGTAGTAAATATGTAGTCGAGGCTTCTGTTGGTCATATTAAAGATTTGGCGAAGACAAAGCTCGGTGTGGATGTTGAAAATGATTTCGAACCAAAATATATTACCATTAAGGGTAAGGGCGACATAATCAAGAAACTTAAAGAGCGCTCTAAAAAAGCAAAAGAAGTCTTGATCGCTACCGATCCTGACCGCGAAGGTGAGGCAATAGCATGGCACTTAGCGGAAGTTATAAAAACAAATAACAAAAACATCAAAAGAGTTCTTTTCAACGAAATCACTAAAGCCGGAGTAAAAAATGCTCTGAAAGAACCTATTGAAATCAATAAAGATCTTTTTATGTCTCAGCAAGCTCGCAGAGTTCTAGATAGACTTATTGGGTTTCAGGTTTCTCCTTTTTTGAACAGAGCAATGATTGAAAAGACATCTAAGGCTCTGTCAGCAGGTAGGGTGCAGTCTGTTGCTCTCAGGCTCATCTGCGAAAGAGAAGACAAAATAAACGCATTTAAACCAATTGACTATTGGTCTATCGCAGGGATGTTTGAAAATGATAAAAAAGATAGCTTAGAAGCTAAACTTTACTCTTATGATGACAAAGTTATAAAAAATCCTGAAGGTTCTGCGCATGCAGACGATGAAGAAGAAAATAAAGCAATACAGGATAAACTTGCGAAGCAGCATTTTATTAGAACTGAACAAGAGGCAAATGACTTGCTGGACAGAATTAAAAATTCTGACTTTAACATCAGCTCTATTGCTAAAAAGCAAGTAAAAAGAAGACCATCTTCTCCATTTACTACTTCGCTTTTGCAGCAGGAAGCATCTCGTCGCTTAGGCTTTTCTAATAAAAAGACTATGGCTACTGCTCAGAGACTTTATGAAGGTATCACCATGGGGACTGACGGCTCTGTTGGTCTTATTACCTACATGAGAACTGACTCTGTGAGGATTAGTCCGGAAGCTCAGCAAAATGCGGCTGAATATATCACAACAAAGTATGGCGAAAAATATTTACCTGAAAAGCCAAATTTCTATAAAAGCAAATCTTCCAATATTCAGGATGCGCACGAAGCTATTCGTCCGACAAGTATGATTTACTCTCCTGATGAGGTAAAGAAATATGCTAACAAAGATGAAGCAAGACTTTATGAGTTGATTTTCAACAGATTCTTAGCATCGCAAATGGCACCGGCAATAATGGCTCAAACAACTATCTCAATTGATGGCGATAACCTTACTTTTAGAGCTTCAGGTTCAATAGTTGTTTTCAAAGGTTTCCTTGCCGCCTATGGCGATATAGATAATGGTAAAAAAGATGATGGAAAACAGATTTTACCTCCTACTTTAGAGGAAGGTCAAGCTGTAGACTGTACTAATACAGAATCTACTCATTCTCAAACTAAACCGCCTGCAAGATATAATGAAGCATCTCTTGTGAAAGAGTTAGACGAGTTGGGTATCGGTAGACCTTCTACGTATGCACAAATTGTCAGTACTTTGATTGATAGAGAGTATGTAGAACTTATCACTAAATCCTTTGTGCCTACTGGTTTAGGCATGGATGTATGCAAAGTATTAGTTAAAAACTTCCCTACACTATTCAACGTTGACTTTACTGCAGAAATGGAGCAGGATTTAGACGTAGTTGCCAATGGTGAATTAACTTATGTAGAGCTTATGAAGCAGTTCTATGGGCCGTTTACTAAATCTCTGAAATATGCAGAGGAGCATGGTGACATCCCGGAAATTCCATGCCCTGAATGTGGTGAGCCTATGATTATTAGGATTAGTCGTGGCGGCAGATTCCTAGGTTGCTCTAAATATCCTGAATGTAGAGGTACTAAACCGCTTCCGAAGATAGAGCAGGAAATGATGGAGAAAAAAGAACCTGTTATAGCTGAAGGTATTTTCTGCGACGTATGCGGAAAACAAATGTATATTAGAGAATCACGTTTTGGTCGTTTCTACGGCTGTACTGACTATCCTGAGTGTAAAGGTATAAAACCTATAACAACGGGCGTGAAGTGTCCTAAATGTGGAGATGGCGACGTTATAGAACGCTATAGCAAAAAAGCAAGACGCAAATTCTTTGGTTGCTCAAGATATCCTGATTGTGATTATATCACAAACTATGAACCAATTGAACATGAGTGTTCTAGCTGTGGTAATCCTACTTTAGAAATTAGATATAAAAAAGTAGAAGGCGAATACGAAAAGTCTTACAAATGTCCTGAATGCAAGGCAGACTTCAAAGAGTTAGAAGGTGATAAAAGCGAATAGCTTTTGCGTAAATATAAAGAAACAAAACCGGACGACATGTTAAGAATGTTGTCCGGTTTTGTTTGTAGTGTATCAATAATTATATTGATTCTATGTGAGTTTTTATTTTTTCGGCAGAAGCTTCAGAAAAATAAGCACATCTGCCTTTTGTTTCATCAGGCTCAAGATTAAGTTCTGTAATTGCTTTTTTTACTTTACCTTGAGAAACCCCGAGTTTATCTGCCCATTTAGCAGCAGTAAGCATTTCGCTCATCATAATTCTCCTTTGTTGCATTTGCCGATAACTATTGCCATTTTATTTTGGTATTTGGCAGCACAGATGACAGACCTTCGATACTTTGCTTATCAATATTATTCTTATTGAGTCTAAGCTCTTTAAGATTCTTAAGCTCCGCAATATCTTCCGGAACTGCTGAAAACTCATTAGAGCTTAAATCTAGTTCAGTAAGTTTGATAAGTTTACCGAAGCCTTGAGGAATCGCCTTCAAATCATTTTCAAAAAGAAGTAATTTTTCTAAGTTTTCAAGTTCTGTAATACTTTCCGGTAATTCGGTTAGCAAATTAGAGCAAACCCTAATTTTCTGCAATTTTTTCATATCACCAATATTAGCAGGCAAAGCAGATATATTGTTTTGGTTAGCTTCTAATTTTTCTAATTTTGCAAGCTTAGTCACAGAAGCTGTAATTTCAGACAAGTTATTACCATGAGCACGAAGCTTGACTAAATTTTCTAGATTCCCAATTTCATCCGGGAGTGAAGAAATATTATTTTCGCTTAAAACTAATTCGTTTAATTTAGATAAGTTGCCGATTTCAGTAGGGAGAGTTTCAATTAGATTGTTGTTTAGACCAAGTCGTTGTAGATTTTTTAAATTCCCAATTGATTTGGGAAGAGCAGTAAGCTGATTCCAGCTAAGCACGAGTACTTTTAAGTTTTCTAAGTTGCCGATGCCGGCAGGCAATTCTTTGATTTTATTGCCGCTAAGTTCCAATTTCTCTAAGTTTTTTAATCTGTAAATGTCATCTGGTATTGAAGTGAGTCGGTTGTTCCATAAAACTAATTCGGTAAGATTTTCTAAGTCTAAAATCTCTCTTGGGAACTCTTCGAGGTCTTTGAAATGCAGATCTAGTTTAGTCACTATTTCTTTATTTTGCAAAGCCTCTTCTACAGAGTAGCAGGTCATTATTGACTTTCCCGGGGTTGTTGCACCATCCATCATAACGTACTCCTATTTTGACGTGGTAAAAGAATTTTAATCCTTGCTATAAGATAGCATACATTTGAATAAATAGCAAAGAAAAAAAGTCAAGTGTGATAATTATTTTTACGTTTATATTTAGTTGAGGTTTCGTCGTTTTATTTATTGTTTTAGTAGCAGTATTTTTTTAACTTGATAAATCTAACAATCATAGGGATAATAGCTATGTTAAAGATATTTCGCTTATTGATGATTGCATATATTCTGCTCTCTTTTTTAAATGCTAAGGCTGACGAAATACCTAATTCTTTAAAGCCTCTTAACATTTCTTACGATGTATTACACTACGAAGCAGACTTATATTTCCTGAAGGATATTAGTCTACGTACTTACGGTGTAAACCGGATTAAAGTGTATAGAACTGATAAATCTGAAAATAATAAGTTCTATTTTCATTTGAGGGATTTGGAGATAGATTCTGTATTCTGCAATGATAAGGTAGTTAGTGTAGAAACACATGGTGAGTATAATGATGCTGATTATGTACACTATTTTGCTTTTCCTGATGCCATGGATACATCAGTAGTATCTGTTTATTTTCATGGCACTATGGCTGCTGAGCCCGGTTACGCTTGGGGCGGGGTGCATCAGCAGGATATGACTCTATATAACCTCGGAGTTGGGTTTAATAATTCATGGGTTTCATGTGGATCTAATTGGATTCCATGCTTAGACCATCCGGGTGATAAAGCCACAACTGATATCAAATATCATGTTAATACAGGCTACAAAGTGGCTTCTAACGGTATGCTCACTGTGCATAATCTTGATAACGGTACAGATATCTATCAATGGGTAAGTAATCATCCCATAGCTACATATATGATGAACTTTGCAATGTCGAAATTTGCAGTAGGAGAGATTAATACATGGAAAAAGCCAATAGTCTATTATAGTTTAGAAAGCCTATCTAACAGAGCTGACTATGCCTTTGCTAAGTTGCCCATTGTTTTAGATGCTTTTGAGAATTATTGGGGAGATTACCCTTTTGACAAAGTAGGGTATGTAGGCACTCCAAAAGGAGCAATGGAGCACCAGACTATGATTTCTTTACCTAATTCAATTATCGCAAAAATTAAATCAAACAATGACTCTCTAAACTCAACTATTGCTCATGAGCTTTCACACCAATGGTTTGGTGGTTTAGTAACTCCTGAAGATTTCCGAGATGCATGGTTAAACGAGTCTTTTGCTACTTTTTCGGAAGCGTTGTATAAAGAGTATATATTTGGTAAAAACGAATATTCAAAAGTGCTCAGAGAAAAAAGAACTGATTATTTTGATAATATAACACAAGCAGAAGGTGTACTATCTATATACAATTTTGATAGAGAACCGCCATCTTCTAACTACCCCCAGACAATTTATCAAAAAGGTGCTCTGGTGGTGGCAATGCTCAGAGAGTATCTTGGAGACGATGTTTTTTTCAATTCTATACAAAACTATTTAGAGAATAATGCTTATTCTAATGTTAATACTGAAAGTCTAAAAGCTGAAATAAAAAATCTTACTAAAAAGAATATTGATAATTTCTTTACTGAATGGATAAATGGTAAAGGGTGGCCGGAATTTGACATAAAAGTTTATGCTGCCAGAAATGATCAGGGAGTTTATGACCAGTCTAGTAGCTATATATCTTTCAAACAGGTGCAGGCTAAGTCTTTTGGTGGTTATACTTATGTGCCCGTGCCGGTTACATATATTGATGAAACAGGCAATCAAATAGATACAGTTTATATTGTCGAAAGTATTGATCAGAAATTTCAACTTCCGAATATGCCCGGTTTAGATTCTATTGCGATAGATAACGGGATAATAGTTCCATTAATGAAAATCAACTCTTTAGAGTTGGACGGTATTACTTCCATAGAAGAGCTGCCGGACTCGCAAGTTGAAGTATTTCCAAATCCTGCGACAGAGATATTAAATGTAAATATTACCAACCTAAACGGCAGAGCAGAAATATCAATTAATGATTTGCAGGGAAGAGCAGTGCTAACTCAAGAAATTCAACTTAATGGTAACTCATTTATAAAATTTGATTTAAATAATATCCCGAGTGGCACTTATATTCTTGAGGTTATAAATGCTGCGGAAACAATGTATAAAACGATACAGATAATAAGATAGAAGGTGAGAAATGAACGTATTACCGGTAGAGATACTTAAAGAGAATTGGAAAGTAGTAACAGAAAAAGCTCAAGAGGCTTGCGTTAAGTCCGGTAGAAACTTTGAAGATGTCAAGATATTAGCAGTTTCCAAAACTTATCCTGTAGAAATGGTCTATAACGCTATGGATGCCGGAATGACGGTATTTGGAGAAAACTATGCTCAAGAAGTCAGAGATAAACTCGCAGCGTTCGACGAGGTCTCTAAATCACATCCGGAATGGCATTTTATTGGACATTTGCAGAGAAATAAAGTAAAATATTTATTCCCACACGTTCACATGATACATACTGTAGATTCTGTACGCTTAGCAGAAGAAATATCAAAGCAGGCAGAAAAGACAGATAAATCACTGAAAATTCTACTACAGGTAAATACCTCAGGTGAAGATTCAAAAAGTGGTGTGGAGCCGGATGCTATAGTCGACTTGGCAGGTGAAGTAGGAGAAATCGGCAACCTACAAATTGGCGGTCTTATGACTATCGGTACTTTCTCTTCTGAAGAGCGGCTTATCCGAGGAGAGTTTGGCTTGCTTAGGAAGTCATTAGAAAGAGTAAATAGAGAATTAGGTCTATCTTTGAAGCATCTTTCAATGGGTATGACTCACGACTTCGATATTGCAATCAATGAAGGTGCTACTATGGTTAGAGTAGGCACTGCTATTTTTGGTCAACGTTATTATCCTAATAGGTAAAAAATATGTCAACTAATAATATTAATATGATGTCTGAAATACAAGAATCCATGCAGTTTATACGCAATATAACAGAGCACGTGCCGGAAATTGCAATAATTATGGGCACGGGGCTCGGGCAGTTAAAGAAAGCAATAGAAGTAGAAATTGAAATAGATTATACAGAAATCCCTAATTTCCCTGAATCCACTGTAGAAAGTCATGCCGGGAAGTTGATATTTGGCACAGTAGAAGGTAAAAAAGTAGTGGCGATGCAAGGTAGGTTCCACTACTACGAAGGATATACAATGCAACAGATTACATTTCCCGTAAGAGTCATGAAGTATCTGGGTGCCAATAAGATTATAATATCTAATGCTTGTGGCTGCTTAAACCCTCAGTGGGAAAAAGGCAGAATCATGCTGATAGAAGACCATATTAACTTACTGGGAGATAATCCACTTATCGGAGTCAATGATGAAAGATTTGGTCATAGATTTGTGGATATGTGCGAACCTTATTCCAAACGACTAATTTCTATTACAGAAAGAGTGGCTTTAGAGCAGTCTATACCTCTATACAAAGGAGTCTATGCAGCAATGTCAGGGCCGTCTCTTGAAACCAGAGCTGAATATCGCTTCTTGCGTACAATAGGTGCTGATGTAATAGGTATGAGTACTATACCTGAAGATATAGTAGCTGTGCAGATGGGAATGGAAGTGCTTGGGCTTTCAGTGCTTACAGACGAATGTTTCCCTGACTCACTTAAACCGGTCAATATCGAAGAAATATTAAGCTGTGCAGCGCTGGCAGAACCGGCTTTAGTTAAACTTACGAAATCGGTTATCAAGGAAATGTAAATATTTGAAAAGAGGCAATACATTATAGTGTTGCCTTTTTCGGTTGTTCCTATTCTATATTTATCATAAGTTGGAGATAAATAGCCCTACCCGGTTGTGGAAGTTGTGAATTCATCCAACCGCTACTACCATACCAATTATCATTAGCATCAAAATATCCCGGGATTATCCCTGCATTGGCATCTCTAATTCCCGGGTGATAGTATGGCAAATAAAAAAAGCAGATACAAACTCTATATACAAGAATCAGTATCTGCCAGGGAGTATAAAACATCTTAAATTTATGGATTCTTTCGAAATACGAAATAGTTAAGGAGGAATTCCAATATTAATAATATACCGGCACCTATCGCAAACTGCATATACTCTTCGGCAAACTGCTCAAAAGAAGTTTCGTCTATTTTTGTCTTTTCTAACTTGTCTATTTCCTTATAGACGGCTTCTAAGCTCTTGTTATCTGTAGCTCTAAAGTACTTACCGCCGGTTCGGTCTGCAATATCTTTTAAAAGGTCTTCATCAATTTTTACTTCCTGCTGCTGATAAATTTTGCCATGTAAAGGATGATGCACAGGAACCGGTGCAGTCCCATTTGTACCAACACCTACTGTATAGCATCGAATTTTAAACTTCTCAGCTATTTCGGCGGCAGTTTCAGGAGTAACAATTCCTGTATTATTTACACCGTCAGTGAGGAGAATGGCTACTTTGCTTTTGGCTTTGCTGTCTTTTAGCCTGCTTACTGCAGTAGCAAGTCCCATACCAATAGCAGTTCCACCCTTAAGTTTACCGGTTTCCAATTTAGAAATGATATTTTTTAGGACATCATGGTCTATAGTAAGTGGGCATTGAGTAAAGCTTTCGCCTGCAAATACAACTACTCCAAGTCTGTCATTTGGCCTGTCATCTATAAAGCCAATCGCTGTTTTCTTAGAAGCTTCAAGCCTATTAGGTTTGAAATCCTCAGCCAGCATAGAGCCTGAAACATCCAAAGACAAGACGATGTCGATACCTTCGGTAACTACGTCTTTTTTAACAGTGCTGGAGCGGGGCTCTGCAAGGATAGTAATAAGGAGAGCCAGTGCCAACATTCTAAAAAGAGTAGGTAGCCACATTAGTTTGACTTTCCATGATTTTGCAGCAATTGTAAAATCCTTGCTATTGGATACTTTAATGTTAGAAGTCATTCTGTTTCTTCTTACATAGCTCCAAATCAGAAGTAATGGAATTACAAGTAACAACCAGAACATATCCGGGTTAGTAAATTTAAAGTCAGTAAACATACTATTCCACCTCCTCATTAGATGAAGGGACTGAAAGTACTCTATGAGTTTTTTCTACAAACTGAATTGCCGAAGTTAGGCAAAATCCATGCTCATCCGGCAAGGGTTTATATTTAGCAAACTTAGTCATATCCGATATATCTAATTGCTTTCTAAGACTGTTTAATATATCATCAGTAATGTTATTGCTATTAGTGAAATATTCCAATATTTCACTGGAAGTCATTTCTATAGCATCAATAGCAAACCTGGAAGCGATATAGGTTCTTAGAATTTCCGAAAGCCTTATATGATATAGCTTTTCCTGTCCATTTTGCCATAATTTTTCTTCATCCAGTCTTTTTAGCGATTCCATCGCCAATACATGAGCCGGTATCTTAGGTTTGATAGGTTCTTTAGTTTCTGCGTTAGGTTTAGAAGCAAAATATTTCTTCCATACGTAATATCCGGCACCTAAAAGCAACAGTGCTAACGCAATATAGAGAAGAATCATCCAGTCAAACTGCTTAGGTGGCACTAAAGGTGGTTTAATATCTTTAATGTCCTGAGCAGTATCAATGGTAACACTTGCAAATTCCAGAGACAGCTCTTTGGTTTTAGCAGCAAATAAGTCTTCACTGCCTTCGTTTTGATAAGAAAAAGTAAACTGTGGCACTTGATAGCTACCACTGTCGAAAGAAGTTAGACTGTATTGGCGATTTACGGCTACTCTGCCGTCTTTTTCTACTGTGTCAGGAGACATAGATTTCACTATCTCTAAACTGCCTACACTGTCTTTAATTTCAGGCCAGAATACTGATTGATTTTTGTCATATTCCGCACTAAGTTTTAATTCAATTTGTTTACCGATTAGTGTTTTGTTCGTATCGATTTTTGCCTTAAATACAGGTTCAGCCGCAAAAGCGACCGAACCTATAAATATAGCAAAACTTATAAAGCCTAGTATCCTTTTCATAGAGCTATAGATTCTATTTTACAACAACCATTTTTTTCGTGAATGTTTTGCCTGCCGCATGTAAACGGTAGTAATAAATACCGGCGTTTAATTTGGCAGCATTAATATCTATTCTATTTTTACCATACACCACTTTGTCCAATAAAGTTTCAATTTTTTTACCGGACGCATCATATAATTCAACAATTACCGGCATAGCGACATCACATTCGAACTCTAAATGAGTCATTTGACTAAATGGATTTGGATAGTTTTGATATAATACAACACCAGAGTTATTATCTTCCTGCACTGAAATTGGGTCCTTAGTGTAGAAAGTGAATGATTTACTTAATTCGCCAATCCCGTCTTCGTCGCCTGATGCTACTTTCCAGTAATATTTAGAATCACTTGCAAGATTATCTACGAAGCAACTTATATCGGAAACCACAGTATCTAAAATGATACCGTTAAATCCCGGCTGCGAAGCAATCTGCAGATTATATCTTGTTGCTCCTGCAGCTTCCTTCCAAAGGAATGTTACAGAAGTCTCTACTTCTTTCTGCATGTGTGCAGGGAATTCTAATTCAGGAGCTAAAGGAGCAGTAACAAATGACCATGCTTGAGTGAACTCTGTTTGTCCACCTGCGCTATGAGCTTTGACTCTCCAGTAATAAGTCTTACCGCCTTGTTCCAGACCATTTGCAAAATCAAAGTTAGATTTTACTTCTTCTCCGGTATATACGATATTAGTAAACTCTTCATCCGTTGCAACCTCTACAGTAAACATTGCTGCCGGATTATTAGCATCCCACTGAAGTTTAGCGGATTCTGCTATTCCTTTGCTTCCGTTGTGAGGTTCAAGCAAAGTAGGCATATTAGGAGCAGAGTGCAATTCAGTTACATGGCTTTGATAGACACCGGTAGCATGTGTGCCGACAATAACCAGTCCATCAGATTCTCTTGTATCGACCATGTTTATTACCACATTGCCAACTACATCAGGAGAGTCTTGCTGCCATACAGTGTAATACCCATTTAAATTAGAAGTAGAGTAGACACCTGTAGAAGTTGCTAAAAAGATTCGATTGCCACCATTAATTGGTAGATATTTAGCAAACAAAGTCGCTGGGCCATCTCCGCCGCCACTTTGACCTTCTTCTAAGTTTCCACCTACAGGAATCCAGTTTTTACCACCATCTTCTGTATATAGTAGAGATTGAACTCTATAGTTTGAGTATACAATAATAGCTTTGTCTGCATCCGAAGGGTCTATTGCAATGCAGCTAACATTTGAAGTTGCGTTACCGTCAGTATATACAAGTTCCGGTTCAGGATTACCCTGGTCTGCATTAGTAATTTTATATACCTCGCCATGGCTAGTACCATAGTATAATACATTGGCAGGACTTTTAGAGATTGCAACAGCAGAAATATTTGCAGCACCTTCCACTCTTGTGAAAGAAAGGCTGTCCCAATTAATCATAGTCGGCTGAGTCGAATTATCCATAGGGATTTCGTCTAAATTATTATTACGCCAAACTATTTTTCCGCCTGCTACATACATTTTTGCATTGTCATTAGGATCTAAAACAAAAGGAGTATTCCAAATAAAATCACGACCTTCGGTAGGGTCAACTCTTCTTGTGGCTATAGTATCACCTTCGTCAGAAATATGTCTGCGCCATATCTTTATCTTAACCGGTTCGTTGGTGTTGTTTGATGAGTAAATTACATTACCACCATCAGCCACCTGACAGCAAAAGCCATCACCCATTAAAGAAGGACGCCATGGCTTATCTACATCAGTATCTACAGCATATAGAGTTCCGTTATCCTGCATACCGCCAAGTAATAAATCTTTAGGATTGTTTGCAGCATGGTCTATTGCGACAGAATAAAACTGAGTAGTATAGTAACCTGTATTCAAAGAAATCCAATCAAAAATATCTTGAGTGTTATCAAGCACTTTATGGATACCTCCATCTTCACCTGTAAACATAACATTCGGGTTAGAAGGAAGGAAGATTACTTCGTGCAAATCAGAGTGATGATTAGGATATCTGTACCAGTACTCACAATCTTCAAATGGGCACACGCCCCCAACAAGTACTGAATTATCCGTTGCAAATCCATCATTAGATCTATAAAGCGAAGTACCACCGATAAAGACCACATCTGGATCGTTTGGTTTAACCTTACATACCAAGTTATATGACCCTTGAGGGTTAAACTGCATGTGTCTTGATTCAGGTTTTGGTATATTAGCTGAGCGGTCTTCCCATACTCCACCGCTGGCAGAACCATCGCCAGATTTATAAGTATATTTCCAAATTGAATTCCATAAAGAATCTCCGCGATAGTCAAAGGTAAGTCTACCACTGCCGGGAGTTTCTGCTAAGAAGTATACCTGATTTTCGTCAGAGGGAGCTATGCCGATGACTATTCTATTGTACTCTTCAGGCCAGTTATCAGGAGTAATATTAGTCCATTTCTCACCATCTAATGAGCGATAAATACCGGCAGCAGGAGAACCATTTGCCGCAGGGCCTCTTTTGCCGAGCGCCGCATATTTTACTCCGTTTGGAGAAACCGCTACTTCAGTAAAGTAACCATAACTGTTGCCCCAGCCACCTAATACTAATTCCCATGATTCACCACCGTCAGTAGATTTTTGGATACCACCAAGAGCAGTGGCACAGTAAACCACGTCTTGATCTGCAACAGATGGATCGGTCTCAACACGCCAGATGTAATCAAACATATTATCCCATGAACCACTGGTGCCGCTCAATGTAGATTCTAACTGAGTCCACGATTGGCCGCCATCCGTAGATTTAAAGATGCCGTCTCCGATAAGATCAGCAGAGTTGCCCCAAAGCTCACCCGTTCCATAGTACCAGATGTTTTCTTTGCCTTCTCTTTTATCTTGTGAAATAGTCGATACAGATTGTAACTGATGCAATTTAGTAGTTCTGTTCCAAGTAGTGCCACCGTCTATAGATCGCCAAACACCGCCGGAAACTCCACCAGCCAAAATAATATTCTCATTTTTAACATCTAAAGCTAAAGCTCTTGTACGTCCCCCGATGTAACGAGGTCCACGCACAGACCAATCTTCTGAAAGAAGTCTGTCGCTGTGTTCCTTAGAATTCAATGCACCCGGAAGAGTTTGAGCAAATTCGAGAGAACGTCTCCTGATGCCGCTCGGAATTTCATTAGTTTTAGGATCTCTAAGACGCCAAAATTCGTATAGAGCCCTTTCTTTAGGAGAAAAATCCCCATCATACTCAGAGATTTTAATCTTTTCAGCATTTGTTTCGCAACTTTGATTGTTATCATTTCCTGAGAAGTAAAAAATGCCCGCAAGGCAGCAAGCAGCCACCAATATATAAGCCGGTACATATTTATACATAACAACACCCCTTTTGATTTATAAAATTTATCTTCTCATACCTCTCATCTTGAAAAAAGTTTTTAGTGGAATGATATACGGCTCTCCCGTATGGATTTTTATTTCATCTACATTGCTTATCGTAAAAAGTTTACTTAGTTTCGATTCCTTTTCAATCCATGATGCTTTATATTGCTCTCTGAAAGATTGGGAAGAAGTATCTGCCCAAGATATTTCCCCTGTTTCGGCATCTTTGATATGAACTAAGCCCAAATTAGGGATTTCTTGCTCGCGAGGATCATACAACCTCACTGCAATAGTATCATGTTTACGAGAAGCAATTTTTAGAGCTTTGGAGAAGTCATTAGACACGAAATCAGAAAGCAAAAATACAATGCTTTTTTTCTTAATTACATTGGTCATATATTCTAAAGCAAGACCTATGTCCGTGCCTTTGTTTTCCGGTTTAAATTCTATTAGTTCTCTAATTATTCTAAGTGTATGAGTTTTACCTTTTTTAGGAGGTATAAACTTTTCTATTTTATCACTAAAGAATATCACACCGATTTTATCATTATTAGATATTGCAGAAAAAGATAACACTGCACTTAGCTCTGTGAGTAATTCTCTTTTGCTCTGCGTATTTGTACCGAAATCCTGCGAACCGCTCACATCTACAAGTAGCATAACGGTTAGTTCGCGTTCCTCTTCAAACACTTTTACATAAGGGTGGTTAAATCGAGCAGTCACATTCCAATCGATAGTACGTATGTCATCGCCCGGCATATACTCTCTTACTTCTGAGAATGCCATACCTCGTCCCTTAAAAGCACTATGATAGCCACCCGAAAAGATGTTTTTAGAGAGACCTCTAGTATATATTTCTATTTTTCTTACTTTTTTTAATAAATCAACTGTTTCCATTTTAATCCATCCTAATGTGTCATTGACCTATGTGAGATTTATCAATGTATTTGTATATTCAGCCCATAAGTATACGTCTAGCAGCCTTGCAGGCTGAATATTATCCTGTATACAAAATCAATTACATTGATTTAAAAAAATCGCTAACTAGTCTGCACGTTTATTATCACCAACATCTCTCTAAGGAACTTCTACAGAGTTAAGCACTTCGTTTATTATATCTTCAGACTGCACGTTTTCTGCTTCAGCTTCATAAGTTATACCGATTCTATGTCTCAATACATCATGACAGACTGCCCTTATATCTTCAGGTATAACGTAGCCTCTGCGCTTAATAAAAGCATAAGCTTTTGCTGCCATTGCCAATGCAATAGATCCACGAGGAGATGCACCAAAGCTAATCCAGTTTTTAAGTTTTTCTAAGCCATATTGTTCAGGGAAACGAGTAGCAAAGATGATATCAAGTATATATTTTTCAATTTTTTCGTCGATGTAAACATCTTTAACTACATTTCTTGCATTGATAATATCTTCAGGTTTAAGTATTTTTTCAACTTTAGGATAGTTTTGCGCTATATTTTGCCTTAGTATTAGGCGTTCGTCCTCTAAGTTCGGATAAGTGATGACCAATTTAAGCATAAAACGGTCTACTTGTGCTTCCGGTAACGGGTAAGTACCTTCCTGCTCTATAGGATTTTGGGTAGCGAGCACTAAAAAAGGCTCTTCCATTTTGAAAGTTTTATCGCCTATAGTTACCTGCCTTTCCTGCATCGATTCGAGCAGGGCAGCCTGCACTTTTGCCGGAGCACGGTTTATCTCATCGGCTAAAATAAAGTTTGCGAATATTGGCCCTTGCCTTATAGTAAATTCGTCTTTCTTTTGATTATATATTTGTGTACCTGTCAAGTCAGCCGGCAACAAATCAGGAGTAAACTGAATACGGCTAAATTTAGCATCAATAGCATGGGCAAGAGTGTTAATTGCTAAAGTTTTTGCAAGCCCGGGAACACCTTCTAATAGCACGTGCCCGTTAGAAAGTAGGCCTATCAGAAGCCTTTCCACCATGTACTTTTGGCCGACAATTACTTTGCCGATTTCCATCATTAGCATATCTACAAAAGCACTTTCCTTTTGTATACGCTCGTTAATTTCTCTGAGATCGTTCATTGTCCAATTCCGATAATATTATACCACAAAATGCATTGATTTATACGAATAAAAGAAACAAATGTTTACTTTCTTTCCTCGGAAAAACAAATTTTTATTAACTCTAAATATAGAGATAATCGAAGAGATATGCGAGTAAAAAATTGGATTGTGGGAAGAAAAATTAGTGGAGTTGAATATTTGCTAAATTATGATTTGATATTAAATTATTTTATTTTATATTCAGCTATTAGTCAATTATAAGTTATGATGTATGAGAACACTACTTTTAGCATTTATTTGTATGATGTTTTTGAGTATAGCTGCTGATGCGAAAGAAAAAAAATCAGTCTATTTTGAAAAGATCCCTAAGGCGTATTTAGAAAACAATAAATCAACGAGAGTGGATGTACTAAAGTTTGCACCTACTCTTGAAAACTATAATACAATAGTAGGTTTAATTGAGAAAGGTGACACCAATAATATTTCATATCTGTGTTCAATTCTTGATTCAAATAAATCTATCGAAATGGTACCGGCAATCATGCGAATTGTAGATGACCATAGATTAGCATACACAACCTTTAGTATGTGGGATGGACCATCCGGTTCAGGCACATTTGAAGACGAGTACTATGTCTCAACTCTAATGATTGCTATTTTGGAAAAGATATACCAATTCAAATTGGTTTATGATGAAGAGTATGAGACTATAAGAAAGGAATCTATGCCATATTTTGGTATTAGCGATGATAAGGGGAAACGAATTGCTTCTGCATGGAAAAAGCTGTGGCACACAGATGGTAGGAACTATAAAAACTGGGGAAAAGAATTTTATAAAGAAAAACTGAAAGAATTGCAAAATTCAGATTATGTAGAAGATTATCAATTAAATTTTATAGTAGAGTCTCCTTATAGAAGAACAAAAGATACAACTATATGGAAAACATTACTTCCAAAAATTAAGAATGATGGTTTTTTATATTTAGAAACTGATGATATCTTCAAAGTTGAGACAATGGAGCAGTTAGAATACGTGATGTTTGATAAGCAAAGCTTTATTGACATGTTTAAGTATATATCTGATTCCAAAAGTATTTCCTTTGAAAAAATACAAAAAGCTTTACAGGTTTATGCTGATAATGAACAAGGGGAGATTATCACTGCTCTGCTGACCCATGATGTAGTCGAAACTGCAATTATGGAAAATCCTGACAGAAGCTTTTTCACAGATTCTTATATCTTAGATAAAATAAAGGAGTATCGTAAAAATCCTACTAAAACTGATAAACTATTTGATTTGCTTTATTTAGCTAACAGAGAGGACAATCCTCAATACTTTATAGCAATGTCTCAAATGAAATTTTCAGAAAAATTAAGCTACATCTTAGATACCCTAAAAGATAAATTGCAGAATAGAGCCGGGATTAAACTAATAGAGTCAGCTACATACGAGGATTTGACGTTCATTTTTAAAAATACTTCAGATGTGTACAAAATTTGTTTATCCAAAAGTGTATTTGAAACGCTTTCTTTTTCTATTGGGATTCCACTGTATAAATATAATCATAACGATATTCCTACTATACTTAGAATTCTCGAAAGATACGATGAAGAGCTTCTGTATAAACGCTATGCAAAGCTACTTTACTCTAAACTATACAATGGTGATAAACTCAACTATGAGTATGTAGAAAAAGAGTTAAAATCTCCTTTTGCTTTGAAGTACGAATATAATGATGTGCTTGAGTTTTCGCCTGTCTTTACTCTTATTAGGGCCTTGGAACTTGAACACAATACAAGCCTTGGCTATAAATACCAATTTGACAGAAATAATCCTAAGCAAGTTCAAAAACGAATTAACGCCTGGATAGAGTATTTAGAAAGTAAAGGGTTAATAAACAGGAATTAAAAGCATGAAATACATATTCACCATATTTGTTTTCTTATTACTATCAATATCTACCACCTCTGCTGAACAAGCTAAAGATTTATATTTTGAAAAGCTGCCGGCAGACTTTATTAAAAAAATAAATTTTGAAAATCCAATAAAACTTAGATTTGATCATACTCCGGAGAACTATAATACTGTCGTTAACTTGATACAAATAGCTGAAGAAGAATCTCTAGCACTCCATTATTTATGTGATATTCTTGATACTAACAAATCTATTGAAATGGTTCCAGCCATTATGCGAATTGTGAATGATCATAGACTAGTACGTACCACTATTACTATGTGGGATGGGCCGGATGGTTCTGGAGGGGAAAAGGATAAACATCGGGTCTCAAATATGATGATAGTCCTACTGGAAAAAATATATTTGTTTAGAATATTCTTTGACGAATCATCGAATTCTGCAATTAAAGATGGATTTCATTTGATGCATCTACGTTCTTATTATGAAAAAGTAGCTTCTAACTGGAAACAACTATGGCAAAAAGACAGTTTGAATTTTAGAACTTGGGGAGAGAATTTCTATAAGCAGACATTACAAAAAATAGATGAAGCTGATTCTTTAGAATGTTATCACATAAATTATATTGTCGATTCCAAATTTCGAAGAAATGAAGATACAACAGTATGGAAAAATTCTTTACGGAAAATCATACCAGGCAAGTATTTTTATCTCAAAACAGACAATGTATTTAAAGTGGATTCTTTAGAACAGTTGGAACATTTAATGTCCAGATTAGGCTCTTTCTCAGAATTATTTGAATACTTAGAGCCACTAGAAAACGTACCTTTTCATAAAATTTATGCTGCTCTTAGCACTTATAATGAGGTTGATCAGGGGGAAATTATAACTAGCTTGCTGTCGTATGAATACATTCAAAAGGCTATTTTAGAACATCCTGAACGAGCCTATTTTGTTGATGACTATATAAAGGATAGAGTCTTTAAGTTCAGAGAGTATTATTCAAATAAAAAATCTAGCGATTCCATTTTTAGTCCATTTGATAATATGTTAGAAGAAAAAGGCGATATTTTGTTTAGTAAAAAGAATATAAATAATCCGCCTCTATATTTTTTTACTCTAGAAAAGATGGATACAAAATCTAAAATCTATTATATAATGGATACACTCAAAGGACATATTCAGAAAATTGAATTCCAAAAACTTTTAGAAACAGCAACTTATAAGGATTTATCTATAATTATTCAAAACTATTCAAAATTTTCCAGAATATATCCATACTGGAATATGTTTGAAACATTGACATTTTCAATTGGAATTTCTATGGACAATTACACCAAGAATGATTTTCCGACTTTACTAAGAATACTGAATAAATATGATGAATATCCCTTTTTTAAGAGACATTCAAAAAAGCTATATCCTAAATTATTCTCTAAAGAAGAGCTGAATTATCAGTTAATTTCAAAAGAGCTTGAATCACCTCTAGCTTTAAAATATGATAAGGAGAATAAATTAGAATACTCCCCTGTCCTAACCTTAATCAGAATCCTCGAACTTGAAAACAACACATGGCTTGGCTTTAAATACCAATTTGACAGAAATAATCCTAAGCAAGTTCAAAAACGAATTAACGCCTGGATAGAGTATTTAGAAAATAAGGGTAAGTTATAGTAATACTACACAATAAAGCATTTCCAAAGGCAGTCTTGAGCATCTGTAATAATATGAAGCACCAATCCAATGCCGATTATTCTAATTGTTTTATTAGGAATGAAAAGCATTACTAAGTAGATGACTATAGCAGGATATGAATGAAGAGGGTGGAAGCCTATGCTACATCTGCTCGGGTCAAATATAGGAGTAGCAAGTAAGTGGTCTAGGTCTATCAGCATTGTAAAAAGCATCAACACCCATGCCTTTTTCCATTCATCACGAAAAAAGGCATAAGCTATAATGCCGGGAAAAATCAAATGCAAGAAGTAGTGCACCGTGCTTTGTGCTATAAGTATCAAATCAGTATCCATAATTCTTACTTTTACACTACATCCACAGATTCAATATCTGCACTGGATTGTAATTTATTTACAAATTGGTTTAATTGCGATAAATCTTTGACCTCTATACTTACTTTCATGCCAAACATATAGTCGTTTATGTCTTTCCTTTGCATTGAGTTAATAGCTACTCCCATAGCAGACGAAACGTCTGTCAGTGCTTTTTGCATCAGGAAGTAGTTTTCACCAAATAGATTGACCACTGCCTGCTGAAGCGAAGCAGTAAGCTCCCATTCGGCAGGTTTGATGCGCTCAGGATCCATTTCCCCTAATTTATAATGCTTACATCTCTGTGCATGGATTTTTATATCTGATTTGCTTGTCACATAAGCAATAATTGCTTCACCCTTGATTGGGTTACAGCATTTCGCAAGTTTGGTGATTATCCCTACTTTATCTTCCACTTTTATCTTTGGCGCTCTATTAAGCAGAGCCTGATTAGTAGACTTTTGCAATCCAAAATCATTAGATTTTGCGAATGCATCAGGATATAGTTTTCTTAGTAGAGTTTGGGTCAGTTTCAGTGATTTAATAGCTACTGCAGAGTAAAAGTCATCCATATTTTTAAAACCTACTTTTATTAGGTTTGTCTTAAACTTTGCATCCTCCGCGTGACCTTCAAGTTTATTTTTGTAGCGCTTTTTGAATCTCTCCCAAAGTCGTTTGCCATCTTCTAATATTTGAGCTTGCTCGTTTTTCTTTATCCATAGTAATATTTTAGACCGGGCTTTGCTTGTCTGGCATAAATCTAACCAGTCTCTCGAAGGAGTTGCATTTGGATTTGTAATAACCTCAACCACATCTCCGGAATTTAAGGGAGTTTTAAGCTTTGCCAGCTTGCCGTTTATTTTAACGCCCACAAGCTTTTCACCGATATCAGTATGAATGCCGTAAGCAAAATCAATGGCAGTAGAGCCAAGCTTAAGCGACTTTACATCGCCTTTTGGAGTAAGCACATGTATATTATCAGTTTTTAAATCTGATTTCATAAGCTCCTGTAGCTCATACGGATTTTGGAAATATTCATCATTTTCCAAAAACTCTTTCAATCGAAGTATCCATGTATCAGCAGATATGCCTTCTTTGTATGCCCAGTGAGCTGCGGAGCCGTACTCAGCTTCGCGGTGCATATCATCAGTCCTTATCTGAATTTCAAATCTGTCGCCACTTCTCGTTACAACTGTTGTCTGGATGGAGCGGTAACCATTCGCTTTGGGGAAAGTAATCCAATCACGAAATCTCTTTTCAATAGGAATCCAATTCCTATGCACAGCTCCTAAGGCAAGATAACAGCTATCTACATCTTTAAGTATAACTCGAAGAGCCATCAAATCATAAACATCTTCAATTGAAATATTCTGATTGATTAGCTTTAAATATATACTATAAAGTCTTTTAACTCTAAACTGGATTTTACCTTCGATACTATGTTTTGCTAGAGTGATATTAAGATTATTCTTCATATCCTCGAGCTTAGAGTTCAAATTTTCTCTATGCTTTTCGATAGAATTATCAAGTTTTTTAAATTCTTTTGGGTATAGATACTGAAAAGAGAGATCATCCATTTCAGTATAAATTTTTCTTATTCCTAACCTGTGAGCTATAGGAGAATATAGATATAAACACTCTTCCGCAATCTTTAGCAGATCAGAGCTTTCATTATCAATAGATTCTTTCAGAGCGATAAGCCTCTCGGAAAGTACTATAAAAATAAGATTCAAATCACTTACTAAGCCGATAAATTGCTTACGGAGTTGCAGTATTTGCTTTTTAGTATCAGGAAAAGAAATAGAAGATATACGTTTTAATAGTTCTAGTTTCTTACCTGTTTCTTCGCCAAATTTATCAATAATGGATTGTTTTATCTCGTGATTGTCTATATCTGCATATATTAAAGAAGCCAAATTGGAATATTCGTCTGACCGAGTAACATTGTACACAAGTTCTTGTATCCGTTTAGCTTTATCTATACTGACTTCATACATTGTAGAAAGAAAATCTAATGTTGCATTGGAAACTGTTTCCATATCCCACCTTTAAGAATATACTTTACCAAAACTGAAACGAAACAAATGAGTGAGTAGTTTTGTAATTTAACCGAAAATCAGCAATTATAAAATTTGATACGAGAAATGGTGCGGAGCGAGATAGAGAAGAAAAGTAAGATTGTCTAACATAAATATATTTTTTAGCAATTCAAACAAAACAGCCCCTGACAAGGGGTTTGGGGTTAATAACAAAAAAAGCTAACCCTAGACGGATTAGCTTTTTGCTCCTGAGCACGGACTTGAACCGCGGACCCTCTGATTAACAGTCAGATGCTCTAACCAGCTGAGCTACTCAGGAATATACTTACACGAGGTAAGTATCAGTTCGATTTTCAATAGCTCCTGAGCACGGACTTGAACCGCGGACCCTCTGATTAACAGTCAGATGCTCTAACCAGCTGAGCTACTCAGGAATCAAAAGAGAAAACAAACTTAACTGTTTTTCTCTTTATGTGCAAGAAAAATTTCCTCACACTCGAAAATCTTTTTTTTTTGAGAACTAAAGCTCCTGAGCACGGACTTGAACCGCGGACCCTCTGATTAACAGTCAGATGCTCTAACCAGCTGAGCTACTCAGGAATCAAAGCGACACAAAAATAGACTATTTTATAAAATTATGCAAGAATTATTTTATATTGCATTAAAAAAATGAGCGTGCTGATGATAGAGCAAACTGAAGCTATAGTATTGCACTCCAGAAAATTTGGAGACACAAGTAAGATAGTTAATTTATATACCAAAGACTTCGGTAAAATCACTGTAATTGCAAAAGGAGTCAGAAAGGCAAAATCTAAATATGGTTCTGCTCTTGAGCCGTTAAGCTATATTGAAATTAAGTTTTATCATAAACCAAATCGTGACTTGCATATTTTAGCCGAAGCAGATATTATAGTGCCTTACCGTAAGATAAGTAGTTCTTTTAATCATCTTGGTGCCGGGCTGATTATTTCAGAGTCTATACTAATCACTCAAGAGCTAAATGCGCCTCATCCGGAGCTATTTGATTTCTTCAAAGTGATATTAGAGGACTTGAACTCACTGCCTGTATCTCCTTATACTTTTTTTGTAAGCTTTGGCATACATTTAGCTATAGAATTAGGGTTCGAGTTTGATCCGTATCTGCTCGAAGATTTGTCTAAATTTAAATTAGGCAAACCCCACTGTGATTTCTCTTTGGAAAGTGGTTGCTTGATAGACAGAACAAATTATTCCACTAATTTTATTACAATTGCAAAAGAAACGTATATAAAATTGTATTATATTTTTATATTGGAGCATAGCAAAATATCTGAAATAGAACTTAGCGATAAAGAAGCGAGTGAACTAATCGATTTCTTTGCTAAATATTTTGCTTTCCATATGGATAAAAAAGTATTTTTTAAGTCTAAACAGTTGTTTTTGAAGTAGAAGAAAAATATGATATCGGACATAGCCCTGACCCTGTTATTCGTAATTTTGAACGGTTTTTTTGTGGCAGCAGAGTTTGCCTTAGTGAAAGTTAGAGCTTCGCAGATTGAACTAAGAGTTCGCGAAGGTAATAAAATGGCTAAGATTGCTCAAGTTATGGTTGCCCATCTTGATGGATACCTATCTGCTACTCAGCTTGGTATCACTCTTGCATCGCTGGGGCTTGGCTGGATAGGAGAGAGCGTTGTTGCTCAGCTTGTCATTAACTCCTTTGATTTTGTAGGTATAGCGCTTGCCCCTGAGACCGCTCACAGCATAGCACTTCCACTTTCATTTGCTTTAATTACATTTCTGCATATTGTTTTTGGAGAGCTTGCACCTAAATCTCTGGCTATACAGTATTCAGAGCAGGTTGCACTTGGTATCTCTTTACCTTTGCGAGTATTTTATGTCGTCTTCAAACCATTTATCTGGTTTTTAAATTACGTTGCAAATATGCTTCTTCGCATGATAGGGGTAAAGCCACCTTCCGAAGGGTCGGAATTGCACTCTCCTGAGGAGTTAAAATATATTATTGCAGAAAGTAGTAAAAGTGGCGTTATAGATGACTCTGAGCAGAAAATGATACAAAATGTGTTTGACTTTGCTGAGACTCAAGTAAAACAGATAATGATACCAAGAAATAAAATCATAGGTATCGAAGTGAATATGACGAAAGAAGAGACTATAGATGTTATAATTGAAGAAGGCTATTCTCGCTTACCGGTATACGAAGGTAATATTGATAATATTATTGGGATGGTGTTTGCCAAAGATATTCTTGCCTTGCTTAGAACTTCCGAAGATTTTAATTTAAAAGATGTACTCCGTAAGCCGTATTTCGTATCAGAAGACAGCATGATAGATGATTTGCTACGTGCGCTGCAGAGACGCAAAATGCACATAGCAATCGTGCTGAACGAGTTTGGTGGCACTGCCGGGCTGGTAACACTTGAAGATATACTGGAAGAGATTGTGGGTGAAATTCAAGATGAATATGACGAAGAAATGCCACTGCTCAAAAAGTTATCGGACCAAGAATACTCAATCTCAGCAGAGATGATAATAGATGACGCAAATGACTACCTACCTATAGATTTGCCGGAAAGTGAAGACTACGAAACTCTTGGGGGGCTAATCACTTCCGAAACCGGCAGAATACCGGAAGTTGGCGAAATTATCGAATTTGACGAATTTTTCGCTCGGATTGTAGACAGAACAACCCGCCAAATCCAGTCTGTTGTAATTAAGATAAAAGCGAGAGAAGAAGAGTAGTAGGGATTACTCTTCTTCTTACTTCTGTTGCTACTTCATCATATTTACTTTTAACTGCAATTCTTTTTTATTTACATCTTATCCAGGAGTTCTCTAGCTACCTCAGGGATACCATATTCTGAGCTATTCAAGTATGTTTCAAGCTTTGCTTTTGCTTCATCTTCTTTTACGAGGCTTAATGCTTCAAGCAAATAAGTCAATGGCACTTTATAATAACTATTTTCTACAAGTTCCAGATTCTTAGAAATCAAGTCAAAAGCCTCTTTTTCTTCCAATTTGGCAAGACCGATAGCAGCCCATCCATCATACTTATCAAGATTGCCATCAGTCAAAATAGATTTAAATAATTGCTTATCTTTCTTTCTAGGAAATGTGCTTATATATTTCAGTGCAGCATAAGAGTTATAGCCTTTCTCATTATATACTTTTTCAATTTGACTATGCAATGTATCCAGCTTTTTAACAATTGCAAGCTCAATCAAAGATTCAGTAATGTACTCGGGTTTCTGGAAAGTAGAAATAATTATAGGAATGATTTTATCCGACTCTATCATTTTAAGAGATTTAGCTGCAACTTCTCTTGTCAAAAGATCTGGATGTTCCAGCAGATCAGATAAAAAGTTAATAACTCTTTGATCGTCACCATGAGATTGTGCCATTACAGGAAGAATCATTGATAACGTAGATGGCTTTTCTTCTTCTGCCATTTTAAATAATTCAGCAAATTGTTGCTCACCGATAGATTTTGAGTTATTTATTTTTTCAAATTGTCCATATAAATAAGAATTTTTATCAAGCTTATGCTTTTTAATCAGCGCTCCAAATAAATCTTTAATTTCATCTTTATACTCAAAGTATATATTTACAAACTCATATTGATTTATACTATCAGATGTTAAGAAAGTATCGTACAGAAATTGTCTGTCAGATTTTACAGGGCTATTTATTAATGCACTAATAGCTACTCTTCTTGCTCTTGGATGTAAAAGTAGAGGTTCTACATCTTTTTGGATATTGCCAATTTTATTATCAATTATAGGCATTAAAGCATAGCCTTTTAAATCAGTTTCCCAATTAGAAAGTGATTTCCTATAAATAGCTTCTGTTCTTTTATCTTGTTCAACTTTTGAGAGCGTTTGTATTGAAATAATTTTTGATTTTAGGTCTTCTGCTCCTATTTTGTTAAAAGCAGTATTTTTTAATGAATCTTTGTCTAGTTGAAGGTAAAAAGGAAAGAAATGTGCATCTCCTAGATCTTCTTTATTGACTAAAAAATCAAATAAGAGAGTTGTTTCTTTACATTTGAGAAACAAAAGACTTATACCTGCCCATGCGCTACTTACTTCATTAGTATCTGTTGTAACTTTTTCAACTAATTTATCGATCAAAGAAGTGTCTCCTGTTACGCTTATTATTCTATAGGCAAAGAGTCGTTCATAAGGTTCTGAGGAATTTAAAAAAGTTCCGATATTATTTTTATACAAATCTGATTGGCCAAATTCATAAAGTGGATAGTATAATTTCAAATCTTCTACACTGGGACTGACTCCAAGATCTATTTGAGTATTTGGAAAACAACTCCATAATTGCTTCTTATTTAAGCTATCAAAGCTTTTTTTATTTAGTCCATTTTTAATGACTTTTTTGAAAACTTCTTCAATATTGTTTTTTAGATCTCCAAAAATATCTTGTTCAGTAAACTCATATTCCTGAGCAAAGCTGATACAAACTGAACTTAAAAAAACTAACAAAATCAATGCAAATTTCTTCATATCTCTAATTTAAAATAGTAAAACTAACATATTTTTATTGGCAATATTACAACATATAACATCAACTAGCAAAACAAATCATTAATAGATCTATAATATTAAGAACTTGTTTTTACTCTGTTTTTTTCTGACAATATAAATTTTCTTCTTATCTTTGCTGTTTCGTTAACATAATTGGAGAAACTAGTGAAGTTTTCTTTTGCAAATTCTGACTTTAGACTTTCCTTTTCCGAAGATAAATTATTGTGGTTTCTGGTTCCTGTGTTTTTGGGACTATGGATTTTCACTTTTGTGGGCACAACTGATATTGCAAACTGGATTATAGAAAATGCACTTACTTTTCTATCGCTACTTGCATTATTCTTTACATATAAAAACCGGAAGTTAAGCGATATGTCTTATCTTCTGATTTTTCTATTTATGTGCCTACATGTTTACGGTTCAAAATACACTTATGCGGAAAATCCTCTAGGCTACTGGCTCCAGGATTTATTCCATACGCAGAGAAATCACTACGACCGAATAGTTCACTTCAGTTTCGGTTTCCTTCTGGCTTATCCTATGAGAGAGATATTCAGAGACTGGGTAAAACTTTCTAAAAGAATGAGCATGATAATGCCGGTGGAAGTAACTTTATCTATCAGTGGCTTGTATGAGCTGATTGAATGGGCAGTTGCAGACATCTTTTTCAAAGCACAAGGTGCAGCTTATCTTGGCACTCAGGGCGACATCTGGGATGCGCAAAAAGATATGTTCCTGGCAACCTGCGGCGCATTGCTTGCAATCTTATTAATTGCTACTATAAAGAAAGCATTTGGCAAAAAGCAGGTTGAAGAATATTTTCCTACTAAATAGATTAGTGGAGTGAGCAGTGAAGTTTTTATATGTAAATATTACCGTCTGCTAAACACAGACGGATACATTTATTCTATCCCAAAACTTAGAAAGCTATTTAATCTTCAGAGATATAGACGTATGTATATACATTACTATAAACCAAATATCTCAGGTTCTTTTCTTATATCAGCAAAATTCTCTTCTAAATAATTTGCAATGTTTATGATTATTTTATCTGTAAACGATTTTGCATTTTCAGGACACTTCTTGATACAGTTGCAACAACGGATACACTTTTCCGGGGCAATTATCTTATAATTATTAAAATTAATAGCCTCCATAGGACATAACTCTGAACAGATGCCACAGTCGTTACAATCTTCACTAGTTTGTGGTACTATTTGAGGCGAGGGTTTTCTTTCTTTATAAGGGTAGTTTCCTTTTACTTCAAAGATTACATCGTTTAAATTTGTAATATTATCTATTTTAGTTTTGATACTTTGACCAAAAGCGAATGCTTTATTTAGATCTACTTTATCTGGTCTGTTAGCAGCAACTTTATCTGAGTAAGAATGCTCCCCAATGAAGGCAGCCGCCGCAATGCTTTTAAAACCTCTTTTCTCAAAGAAGTCTTTGAGTTCCAAGAGTGCGTCGTCATAGTCTCTATTTCCATAGAGTGCTACAAATACTGCAGGCGTCTCATGGCCTTGGATTTGATTAAAAAAGTCTTCTAAAAATTCAGGAATTCTGCCGGAATAAACAGGTACTCCAACCACAACAAAATCAGTAGAGCCAAAGCTAAGTTGCTTATATTCTAATCTGCTTTTCGGAAGTGTAAAGTCAAAAGTTTCAGTTTCGTTTCCAAGCCCCTCGGCAATTTTATTAATAATTTGGGAAGTAGTGCCGGTAGGACTAAAATAGATAAGTTTCGTACTCATATTTCATCATAATAATATTTACAAATCTCTGCATTATATCACTTTGACAGCTCTAAATCAAATAATTTATATATTCATTACATTCATAAATAAATTAAGGAACGATATTTACTATGGAGTATATGGTCTTAATACATAAAATATAGTATATTGCAATATATCAGTTCGCAGATGGAAACTTTATTACTCTTCATTCGTTTCTGTATTCGTATATAAACAAAGGAATTAAAAAAATGAATGTTCGCTATATTTTTGCTGCAATGCTAATCTTTTTTGGTTCTATCTTGCTATTAGATAGGTTCGGAGTTTTTGGCATATTTGATTATATGTTCGACTGGTGGCCAACAGGACTTATTGCAGTGGGGTCATATATGCTTTGGAAAGATAGCAAATCATGGATTACCGGTGCTATAATTGTTACCATTGGTGTAATATTGCAAGCTGATTATTTAAATTTATTGCCGATTAGCTTGTGGGAAGCATTATGGCCGATTATTCTAATCCTCTCCGGTATATACTTGATCAAAGGCAAGAAAAAATATGAAGATAAGAAAGTGATACTTGACTCTGATGATGAAAAGATTGAAGAAATTGCTATATTTAGCGGAATAAATAAGAAGGTAAACAACCCCAACTTGTCAGGCGGAGAGCTAACCAGCATTTTTGGTGGTATAGAATTAGATTTAATTAATTCGGACTTTAATCGAAAAGAGTTGGTTTTTGATGTAAATTGCATTTTCGGCGGAGTCAAACTTTACGTTCCTCCTAATTGGAAAGTAGTTTCTAAAGGGATGCCTATTTTCGGAGGTTTGAAAAATCATGTTAGATTTTCAGATGATTCCATTGCTGATAAACCAATCATTTATATTCATTACGTCGCAATATTTGGCGGCATCGAAATTGTTAACTAAGTAAAAAAAGAATCATGAGTAACGTACAAGAAACAAAGCCAATCATTTTAAGCGGTATACAGCCTTCGGGTATTTTGACAATAGGTCACTTGACAGGTGCATTAAAAAATTGGAAAGCGATGCAAGAGGAGCACGAATGCTATTTTATGATAGCTGACATGCACTCAATTACTGTTCGCCAAACTCCCGCTGACTTAAGAAAAAGAACTTTAGACACTGCCGCTATGTTTTTAGCTGCAGGAATAGATCCTGAAAAAAGCTCACTTTTTATCCAAAGTCATGTCCCAGAGCATGCACAGCTTGCATGGGTGCTTAACACCTTTACAGGCATGGGCGAATGTTCTCGAATGACTCAGTTTAAAGATAAATCGTCCAAACATTCTGAAAATGTAAATGTTGGTTTGTTTTCGTATCCTGTGCTGATGGCTGCTGATATTTTACTTTATCAAGCTAATAAAGTGCCCGTAGGCGAAGACCAAAAGCAGCACTTAGAGTTATCAAGAAATCTGGCTCAGAGGTTTAACCATAACTACTCTGATACATTTGCAATGCCGGAGCCTTATATCCCTAAAGTGGGAGCAAGGATTATGAGCTTGCAGGAACCAACAAGTAAAATGTCAAAATCAGATGAAAACGAAAACTCTATATTATATTTGTCTGACCCATACGATGTAGTTGTAAAGAAAATAAAAAGAGCAGTAACTGACTCTGACAGCCAAGTTAAATTTGATGAAGCAAAGCCTGGTGTTAGCAATTTGATGACACTCTACCACGTCGCTACTGGTAAGACCTTTGTAGAAATAGAAACAGAATTTGAAGGCAAAGGCTATGGTGATTTCAAAGCTGAAGTCGGCGAATCCGTTGCCGAATATCTTAAACCTTTGAGAGAAAAATACGAATCAATCAGAAGTGATAAAAAATATTTAGAAAGTGTACTAACTGAAGGCGCTGACAAAGCACGCCGCCAAGCTCACAAAACTCTACGAAAAGTATTTAAGAAAATTGGTTTTGTAAGTTTTTAATATTTTATGTTAAACTTTATGGTGAGGCTAAGAGAAATGCCTACTTACGTTTATAAATGTAGGAAATGTCAAAATGAATTTGAATATAGGCAAAGCATCAATGACGAAGCTTTGACTGAATGCATTTTGACAGACGAACAGGGTGTAAAATGCGATGGTGAGGTTTTCCGCAAAATTTCCTCTAATGTTGGATTGGTTTTTAACGGCAAAGGTTTTTATCAAACAGATTACACAAGCAAGAGCTCATCAACTCCTGCCAGTGAACCATCTGCCTGCTCTACTTGCCCGGCAGCCAATAGCTAAGCTAATATATTTCTAACTCGGCTTTTGCTCCTGTGGAGTTAGCAATGAAGTGAAAAAATTAGATAGAATATTCTTTTTTTTTTACACCAATATGCCGAAATATTTTCACAAGAGACCGATACGGAGTAATCTTATCGGCCTCTTTTTCGTTTCTATAATTATTTAAGGAATTCCTCCCATGGCTAATGCTAATATAGATAAAGAATCAAAAATTTTCAAAGGACTAAACGATGCTCAAGCTGAAGCAGTCGCACATATAAATGGTCCTCTGTTAGTAGTAGCCGGTGCGGGAAGTGGTAAGACTCGGGTGCTAACTCACAGGATAGCTTATCTCCTTGAAAATAATGTAAAGCCATGGAATATTTTATCTCTCACCTTTACGAATAAAGCTGCTACTGAAATGGTGGAACGTATATCCGGCATAGCCTCAGCGGAAGATGCCTCAAAAATTTGGGCAGGTACATTTCATAGTATTTTTGCACGATTGCTCAGATATGAAGCTAAGGAGTTGGGGTATACATCATCCTTTTCGATTTATGATTCGGACGATAGTCTCTCTCTTTTAAAAAAAATCATGAAAAGGCTTGGCGTAGATATTAAACAGACTAACCCAAATATGGTAAGGTCTGTTATTTCATCCTGCAAAAACAATATGCAGTCGGCTGCATCATACTCTAATGAAGCAGCATCCGGCAAAGAAAAGATGATAGCAATGATTTACGATCATTACGAAAGGGATATCAGAGCAAATAACGCTATGGATTTTGATGATTTGCTATTGAATATGATTAGGCTGCTTGACAAATCTACTGCACATCTCACTAAATACCAGGAAAAATTTAAATATATACTTGTAGATGAGTATCAGGATACAAACCGCGCTCAGTATGTAGTAATCAATAAACTAGCAAATAAATATAGGAATATTTGTGTAGTTGGGGATGATGCACAATCTATCTATAGATGGCGTGGCGCTGATATTAGAAATATACTTGACTTTCAGAAGGATTACCATGACGGCAAGGTGGTGAGACTTGAGCAAAACTATCGCTCAACAAAAACTATTATTGAAGCTGCGGATTCTGTAATTGCTCATAATAAAAACCAAATTCCCAAAAAGCTTTGGACCGAAAATGTAGACGGCGAAAAAATACAAGTTCTATCTACTCTTGATGACAGGAAAGAAGCTGAGCTAATTGCTTCTATCATAGGCACAAATCTGAAGCATGGTTTTACTATGAAAGATTTTGCCGTGCTTTATAGAACTAATGCCCAGTCTATGCAGTTAGAGAATCAGTTTAGACGTAATGGTTTAAAATATGATATTATTGGTGGGTTGTCATTTTACAAAAGGAAAGAGATAAAAGATGCTCTTTCGTATATCAAAATTTTGATAAATCCCAAAGATTCTGAGTCGTTTATGCGAGTAGTCAACGAACCACCGAGAGGTATAGGTACTACTACTCTGGAAAATATTAGGCAGTTTGGATTGGATAGAGGAATGGACTTCTATGATTCCTTTATGGCTGCAGAGCTCAACCCTTTGCTAAAAAGCCGCGCTATTAAGTCAGTGAAGGAGTTTTCTGCTCTGATCCAAAGGTATGAAGCAATGAAAGAAAAAGTGAAGCCTGCAGAGCTTGTAATAAAGTATATCGAAGCAACAGGTCTTCTGAAAATGTATGAAGAAATAGGAACTGAAGATTCAAAAGATCGTTGGAATAACGTGCAACAGCTAATCTCTGACATTTCTTCATTTTTTAGAGCCAATCCCGAGAGTTCTTTAGAAGAATATATGCAGCAAGTTGCTTTAATAACTGATCTTGATACAAGTGATTTTGGCAAAGAAAAAATAACTCTGATGACTGTTCATGCTGCCAAAGGCTTGGAGTTTCCGGTTGTTTTTGTAGCCGGATTAGAAAAAGGTTTATTCCCATTAGGCAAAGCTGAAGAAAATAGAGAAGATTTAGAAGAAGAGCGGCGACTGTTTTATGTGGCAGTCACTCGTGCTGAGCAAAAATTATTTCTTTCTTACGCAAATAAAAGAATGAGATTTGGTGAGACATCTTATCAAATACCATCATCATTTTTAGAAGAAATAAATATTGAGCTTTTGGACTGGCAGAAAAAAGAAAAGCCTACCGGCAGGTTTATACCTCCGTCAAAACCTAAAAAAGAGAAATTCTTCAATGATATTCCTGAAAATGAAAATTACTCGCAAGTTCCAAGACCATCTACAAAAGATGTAAAGTTGAATATAGGTGACCGAGTAATGCACCCTGTCTTTGGCGAAGGGCAAATCTCAGGTATGTCAGGCTTGGGCACTCAAAGGAAAGTAATCGTCAACTTCAAAAATGTTGGTAAAAAGACCTTGATGATGAAGTTTGCAAAATTAACTAAATCGTAGAAGATATAAGAATAGGAGTAAAGCTGTTAGTTTAAGAGTTGCCGGCATAGGGGGCTTTTATTTAAATTATAAAAGTCTTATTCCCATCATCATGCCGAACCAGTCTCTGGTCCAGTGGTGATTGTTTCTATATACAGGGTTACCCTTATCAGTAATATCAGAACCGTCATTTACAATAGAGTAATAGAAGTTAAAAGTAGGTCCGGCAAAAATCTTGACATGTTTTGATATTTTAAAACCGGCTATTATGTGAGTTCTGGTAATAAAATGAAGTTCATTAGTCCAAAAACCTTTTACTGGTTCGTTTAAATGCTCTGCACTTTGACCTGCCTCTATGTAGAACTTGTCGCTAAGATTAGTATTTACAGCCCACGTAAATCCAAGTAACCATCTATCTTTTTTCTCTCTATCAAATCCAATGTATGCGACATTTATAAAGTTGTCATTCCCAGAAACTATACCAATCCTTGCAATTTTGTTTTCATCGGTCCAAAAGCTCAAGTCTACCCCTGTTTTCCCAACAAATGAAAAGATACCAAGTGAAGCACCTGAATTAGATTGGGCAATATTAATTGGAGAAATTTGTACTCCTGACATATTATCTGCTACGTTTACTAAGCCTGCTAACTGTACCCCTTCAAAATCTCCTGCTGAGTTTACAATGCCTGATACTTGTGCACCTAAGCCACTGCCGGCAGAAGAGTTGATGCCTGCAATTTGGATGCCGTTCATCACATCTAAGGTAGTATTGCTAATTCCTGCTACTTGTAAGCCGTTGAGAGATGATTCTACACTATTGAAAACTCCAGCAATCTGCATACCTTGCGAAAATCCTGTACTTAGATTATATATGCCTGTACATTGTATACCGAGCAGTGACGACTGATTAATATTTGACACTCCCGATAACTGAATGCCGTTCATACCTAAGTGACTAATATTTATTATGCCTGCAGTCTGCGTACCCGTTACATATCCTTCAGCTCGGTTCCCAATGCCACAAATCTGAATACCGGATACATCTTCTCTATAATGATTCCAAAATATTCCAAATTCAACTCCCTGCAACCTATAAGAAGAGCCTGTAATATTAATAGAGAAATGATTTACTATCCTGCCGTAAGGATAAACTATTTCGCCGACTGAAATGCCCGGCATTAAAGAAAAGTTGATGGGCATAGTTTTATATCTTGCAGGCCTGTCGGAATTTAGTTTAATTTCGTTCTCTTGAGCCCAAGTGATAGACTGAATAAGTAAAATGAATATGCTAATAAATTTTATCATTGATTGATTTTGCTATTTTTACATAATTGTAAAATATAAAAAACCGAGCCAAATTTCAATTTGATTTGGTTTTTAATTCCAATTCAAGTAATTTTTGATTTCCTAGGTGTAATATGGTGCAAAAGGAATTGTCACTATTGTACTTAGTTTATAAGATAATACATTTTGTTAAATAAATAGAAAGAAATATACTAATGGAATTTGGTATAAGAAACGTGATTTTTATCGTTTTGTTTCTGGCAGCTATGGGTTTTCTTGGAGAAAATATACATAGGCTTATTTCCTATCTTAAAATAGCTAAGCCGGAAGACAAAACAGACAGAATTTTTGACCGAATTAAAAAGACTTTTAATGTAGCTTTTTTTCAGTCTAAGATTTTACGAGACCCGATTGCAGGCCCTATTCATGCAGGAATTTTCTGGGGCTTCTTAGTGCTGATGTTTTCTGCAGCTAATTCTATTTTCGAAGGGTTTGGAGTTAGACATTTCTTTGATTTTCTGGGGCCGGTGTGGAGCTTTATAACTCTTTCCACTGATATTTTTATTCCTGTGGTAATGATTGCTCTATTATGGGCTGCTTACCGCAGATTTATTCAAAAAGAAAAACGTTTGCAGGTAGAAGGAGAGGCTGGAGAAGCTGCTCTGATATTAGGTATGATTTTTACTATTGTTGCATCTCTGATGCTGGAAAATGCAGCTAATATCAAAATGGGTTTAGATGCCGAACATGCACTTAGACCAATAGCTTCATTTATTGCCGGCTTTATCAGCACAGATGCTGCTCCTTATATACATGAAACTGGCTTTTGGCTGCATATTGGTGTTATTATGGCATTTATGAACTTTTTGCCATACTCAAAACACTTGCATGTGTATACATCAATTCCGAATGTTTTCATTTCATCTATAGAATATCCTAACAAACTAGAAAAAATGAACTTTGAAGATGAAACACTTACTAAATACGGTGTTGTGGATATTGATGATTTGAATTGGAAATCTATCATGGATGGCTATTCTTGTACTCACTGCGGTAGATGTACAAGTGTTTGCCCTGCAAACTTAACCGGTAAACAGCTGGATCCAAGAGAAGTTATCGTTCAAATCAGAGAGCGTACTTTTGATATTGGTGATATCCTAGTCAAAAAACAAAAATTTGGCGAAGATGTTGAACTAACTGAAGCTGAGCAGGAAAAATTGAGCAAAACATTTGTTGGCGAATACGAAAATGTAGATGCTTTATGGCAATGTACTACTTGCGGTGCTTGTATGCAGGAATGCCCTGTTGCAATCGAACATGTACCTGCTATCATTGGCATGAGAAGAAACCTTGCTATGATGGAAGCAAACTTCTCTCCTGAGCTTCAAACAACGTTTAGTAACTTAGAAACAAATTCTACACCTTGGGCATTTTCTTCAGCTGAAAGAGCTGACTGGGCTGAAGGATTAGATGTACCAACTGCTGCAGATAAACCTGACTTTGATATCTTATTCTGGGTTGGTTGCGCAGGAAGTTATGACGACAGAGCTAAGAAGATTTCCGTTGCATTCTCTAAATTGATGCAAAAAGCGGATATTAACTTTGCAATTCTTGGTACTGAAGAAGCATGTAATGGTGATGTGGCGCGTAGAGCTGGTAATGAATACCTTGCAAATATGCTCATTACAATGAATATGGAAACTCTTACTCGCTATGATGTCAAGAAAATTGTTACTACTTGCCCTCACTGCTTTAATACTTTCAAAAATGAATATACTGATTTTGGTGCTAACTTTGAAGTTGTTCACCATACTGAGTTCTTGAATCAGTTAATAAAAGATGGAAAGCTAAGTTTGAAAGCTGATAGTAAAATGGATGTTGCATATCATGACTCTTGCTATCTTGGAAGATATAATGACATCTACGACGAACCTCGTAACGTTATCACAAGTGTTCCCGGCTTAAACATCTTAGAGCCTGAAAGATCTCATGATAGAGGCCTTTGCTGCGGAGCAGGTGGCGGTCAGATGTTTATGGAAGAAACAGAAGGCAAAAGAGTAAACATAGAAAGAACCGAAGAGCTATTAAGCACAGGTGCTTCAACTATTGCGTCTAACTGTCCTTTCTGTATGACTATGATAAGCGATGGTGTAAAAACAAAAGATAAAGATGAAGAAGTTAGAGTGCTCGACATTGCAGAAATTTTACTGGAACATGTAGAGTAATCAAGAAAGTTTTTTGAAACCCAAGCCACGAGGGATAGCAACTTCGTGGCTTTTTTATTGGGTAAAAGAGCATATTAGAATTGTTACATAAATATTTTTAATGAGCGACTTGAACATTTTATTTGCTATTCAATATTATTTTACTTAAATTAACTCCCAGCGATTAAGATTTCCGAACGGGTTTTGCGTATATTTAGCAGCACTAAAAAAGCATGGACCTGTTCGGTTTTTTTATATAATCTATTATTGACTTAATGGTGTTCCTGCACTTGCAAGTAAATATTTATTTCTGCTCACACACTATCTATCATAAAAAAGGCTATCATTTCTGACAGCCTTTGATTAGAATATTTTTCAGATAACAAAGATAGATTATTTCGTCAACTCATCTGCAAGGTTATTAGCATCATAGAGTTTTCTGAAAGCTTCTATCATGTATCTTGCGTCAACGGAAAGAGCGCGGTTGCTTTCGTAATCATATACAAAATTGCCCGGTAGAGATTCCATATTACCATCAAACACAAGCCCAACTATTTCGCCACGTTTATTGAAAGTAGGAGATCCGGAGTTACCACCGATAATGTCACAAGTACTCACAAAGTTGCAAGGAGTAGACAAGTCTAACTTATTTTTTCTTTCGACATAGCGTTCTGGCAGCTGAAAGTCGCCTTCGTTACCAAATCCCAAAGCTCTGTCATACAAGCCATATAAAGTAGTGAAAGGTGGAGCCAAAGTTCCATTCATAGCGTAACCTTTTACAGTACCGTAAGTTATACGTGGAGTGAAGTTTGCATCTGGGTAAACATTTCTTCCATAAACAGCAAATCTGGCTTTAGCAATAAGTTCACTATATTTGGCCAAAGGTCTTTGGATATTTTCGCTGTACCAGTGAGCTTCCTCTTTAGTCAAATCTTTGATTTCACTGTATAACTTAAGGAAAGGGTCGTCTGAGTTTTCGATAGAAGAAGAGTTCCCGGAAAGAAGCTGGCGACGGTATTCGACATCACCGATTTTAGAACCGTCGATGATTTCTTTAGCTGCTTCTTCCGGCGATCTGCCCTTTAAAACTGACTTTAAGAATGTATCATCAGGGTCAAGATTTTGAGCAGCAACAACCAAAGTAGAACGAAGCATTACTTCTTCCAAATCCTTATAGAAAGGAACCGGAGCAAGAATCATACGTTTCAAGTTTTCTATTCTGTTTGCGTCTTTATCTATAGTTTTATCAGTTTCTTTAGCCCAGGCATTAAGCTCGCCAGCATATCTCATAAGAGAAGTTCTGCCAAGATTATGATAGAAATATTTAGAGTAAAACTCTTGCTTTTCTTCCATCAAATCACTTATCTCTTCCCAAGCATCTCCATAAAGGTCATCCAAATCATCGTTGGCTTTTACTTTAGTTCTCATATCTGTTTCAGCATATAGGTGCTGCTTTATCAGGCGTTTGTTATTTAAGCCATTATAAATACCCGTGTATGCTTTAAAGCTATTTTCTAAATACATAATATTTACTTGAGCTCGTCGCGCATTTTCAGGCGATGCTTCAGCATATTTGTGCAACTGCTGCAGCGTATACTCCAAACTCTCAATAATCATAGGAATTGAGTTATCTCTTTCATCCAGGAGTTGGTCGTTTGTGTATAGTCTTTTAGTAGTGCCGGGATTGCCCGCCATAAATACAAGTTCACCTGCATTAACGCCTTTGGTGTTCCATTTCAAATAATTCTCTGATTTTACAGGCTTTCCATCTTCGTAAGCACGGAGAAAAGTGCAATCAAGGTTATACCGTGGATATGTAAAGTTGTCATAAGCGCCTCCAAAGAAACCGGCTTGATACTCAGGAGAAAAGACAAGTCTAATATCAGTATATTTTTTATAGCAGTAGATCCAATATTCTCCACCATAATAAAGGTCTACCTTGTCAGCACGAAGACCTGTTTTTTGTTCGTATTCTGCTCTGATATCATTGAACATTGAATTTTTTTTGGATTCGATTTCTTTTAAATCCATATCCTCATTTACTACGCTATTGACTCTGTCAGTAACGTTGTGCATTTCCATGAGGACATTTATTTCTAAATCTTTACATTTAAGCTCTTCACCTTTCGTAGGAGCATAAAATCCATTTTTAACAATGTCAAAACCTTCGGAAGAAAGCTTTTGAATCTGAGAAAGTGCTACGTGATGGTTAGTCATTAGCAAGCCATTAGGACTAACAAAAGAGCCGGAGCCACCGTCGTTAATTCGCAAAGAGGAAAGTCTAATATGCTCTAGCCAGTTCTGATTAGGGATGAAATTATATTTCTCTTTCAGCTGGCTCAGAGGTGGATTATCGAACGTCCACATACCTTCCTCGGCAAAAAGAGAAGATGAAACTATTGTTGTGACAATGGCAATAGTTTTAAGATTTTTGATGAAATCTCTCATGATACACCGAATTATTTAGTAAATTTATCAAGAAGTTCAGCTAAAGTCTTAGCTGCTTCGCGTCTTTCATACTTACGTATCAAATCGGAATTGGGTTTGTAATTTTTTCCACCGGATTGCCAATTTTGATAATATTCTAAAATAATATCGCAAGTTTTGTCTATTTCACTTTGATGTGCAATCCTTCCGGAATTTGTCTCTCTCATCAGATCGGCTATAGCACTTTTTGGCGGAGCGATAGCAATTATAGGGCGTTTGCATCCAACATATTCGTAGACTTTACCCGGTACTATCTCTTCGCTTTCTTTTGATTCGTCGACTACCAGCAGCAAAGCATCAGATTGCATAAGATACTTAATACTTTCATGATGAGGCACATAGTCAACTTTTTCGATAGACTTAGCAAAAGAAGCTTTGGTAAACATTTCTTCCACTTCGTTGCCAAACCTGCCTACAAATCTAAGGTGAAGTTTATTTGGGTCAATCTGATTAGTAGATATCAGCTTTTCTATTGCCTCAAAGAAACTTGCAGGATTGCGTCTGCCATACATAGAGCCTGTGTAAGTAATAGTAAATTTGTCATTACTCACTTCTTCCACTTCAGGAAAGTCAGCTGAGTCAAATCCATTTGGTACGTGAAAGAATTTGGATTGATCCAACTTCGGATACTTACCAACAGCATCTTTGATGATTCCCTGCCATGCACATTCCACCGCATCTGCATTATTGAATGTGTTAAATTCCATCCTTCGGTCTATCATTTTAGGCAGAAACCATCGGTTAGGAGAGGAAATAAATCCTGTCCACGGATCACGAAATCCGGCAACCCAAGTTACATGCGTAGTCTTTTTTACATGATTCGCAATCAGCGAGCAAGTGTAGGGTGGGGAACTGGAATAGACAGCATCAATTTTATGCTCTTTAAGTATTTCCGCTACTGCATCCTTGGCAGTAAACAGCCATCCCACTCTTGCATCAGGTATAAAGAAAGTAGCTCGGATAAACTCCGCAACTTTCTCAGTAAATGAAACCGTCTGACCGTCTTTTTTGATGGTATTTACATCAATCGCAGTTCCCTTTTTCTTTCCTGTGAACTTGCGGTACAAGTCATAAGGCTCCAGTATCTTACTTTTATAGATTATGGTAGATTTAGGGATTTGTGCTAACAAAGACTCATCTATGGCGGGGTACTGACCGTTAGAAACAGTCAATACCACAGGTTGCCATCCATATTCGGGTAAATATTTTATATGCTTAAGCACTCTTTGTACACCGGGGCCACCCGATGGTGGAAAGTAATAAGCAACTATAAGAACTTTTTTCATTTTCATTTTGTTGATTTCAAAAAAAATAAAATAATAAAACCGACTGCCATAAACAATTTTAAATAGATAATAGTTCCATTTGTTCCTTTAATAGTACTACAAACTCCTGAAAATCTGTGGGAGTAGAGCGGTTTACATAGGATAACAGCAATCCGTTAATGGCATTAAAAGTGAGTACCGGAATGTGAGGATTTTCATATTTTATGCTACTGGCGTCAAATATAGCTTTATATATTTCTTCTGTTTTTTCAGAAAATTTATTATAAAACCTACCTGCATAGTTAGGATCTGTAAAAATTAAGACGTATAAGCCCGGGTACTGAACAAAAAACATTGCATAAGCTTTTAGCAAATCTTTTATTTCAGTTGATTTAGTAGAGCTTAATACGGACTCTTTACATTCTTCCAAAAATTCAAGCATACAAACTTCACAGAGTTCATTCATATCCTTGAAATAGTTATAAATAGTTGCATAAGAAAAGCCGGTTGCTTTCCCTATTTCGCGTGCACTAAGAGCCTTGATGCCTTCACTTTTTAAAGTGTTCTTAGCAGCCTGAATAAATATCCTGCGGATATTATCCTGTTTGAGCTGATTAACCATAGTCAATCTCATTCTCGCTTGTTTAACATATTAACACTCGCAATATAATTAATAGTGTTAATATGTGCAAATATTATTTTACCTCACACTTGGGATAAATAAAAAAAGCATATACCGGTTAGGGTATATGCTGGGAAAAACTAAAGCTATTTCGGGATTTAGAATTTATAAATATATGCAGTAGCTGTTGAAGGCAGTGCAGCTTCATTCTGAATCTTTTTAGTTATATTATTACTAGAAATAAGATTCCAACCTTTTTTGCAGTTGACATCATAAATTCCAATCACTTCTTCGCCTGATAAATTAGTAGCAGTACCTGAAATATGACCATCTGCAGAGTAGAAGTTATAATAATACTCAATAGATCTGTTTTCTTCATTACCTTCAGGAGCATCCATGTGTATCCTTGTTTCTACACCATTAACTACAGCATAAAAATATATACCGGCAATAGTTTTACTTAAATCTGCAGGAGAGACATCTAAATTATTAAGACTAATCGCTAAAGTAGATATGTGTTCTTTTTTTATTGATTTTTGTAGGGTCATTGAATAAGAACCATCTGCTTGCACAGTTCCTTCGCCTACTTTGTATTCCGGCAAGTTGACACCCATATAAGCTACCATTGAACATTGGCCTGAATCCCAGTCATTAAAGTCGTTTGTACTCATAACGTCAAATTGTTTAAGAGTACCTGTTACCACTAATTCACTGGCTTCAATAGTGCCTGTAGGATCAGTGTTTCCACCGCCACCAGGAATTATTACGTTGCTATCGTCATTATCATCAGAGCAAGACACGAAGAAGCTGACTGCAAGAGCAAGAACCAGCATTTTTAAGATAGAGTTAAATTGATACATATTAGATACCTTTATTTGAAATGGAACTTTTTTACATAGTCAAATATATAACAAATATAATTAACATGAAAATATGTTCTGCCTCTGTTTAAAATATATCTATGCTCATTGATATATGATGTAGTTTGATGTGAAATGTTAGCTGTTAGTATTATATATTTAGACTGATGATGTGTAATTTGTAGCTAACTTTTTAAATTAAATAGTAATGTTGGGTAATCTCTTTTGTACTAACTTTTTGTGGGAATGTAGCGGAAAGCAATCGAATAGATTAGATTCGTATTCGATTAGTATACTGAAGTATTGTTTTAGAAACAGGCTGCTTGACAAATAAGTCAGCCTGTTTACATATTATTCTACTTCGGCAAGTACCGTTTGAATTCTGGAATAGACGTGATTTAGTGAGCCAACACCGTTTATTCGGCTGGCCTGCTTACGATTTTCATAAAACTCGAGCAAAGGCTCAGTTTGGTTTTTATATACTTCCAATCGTTGCAGCACTGTGCTAATAGAGTCATCATCTCTCTGGAAAAGCTCTCCACCGCAAGGCTCATCACAGAAGTCTTCCACTTTTGGAGGATTAAACTTTAAGTGGTAAGTTTTACCACATACCTTGCAAGTTCTGCGAGCAGTTAGTCGTTCCACTAACTCACTTCTAGGTACTTCTAAAACAATTACTACGTCAAGCTGCGTGTTGAGTTCATGAAGTAATTCTATTAGAGCTTCAGCCTGAGGCACTGTTCTTGGGAAACCGTCAAAGATGCAACCTTTTTCTATGTAGTCCCCGCGTTGCAATTCCTCTTTCAATATGTTAATCATCAAATTATCCGGGAGTAAATTGCCTTTAGAGATATATTTATCTGCTTCTATTCCTATTGGAGTACCCTCCCGAATATTCTTTCTGAGCAGTTCACCCGTAGAAAGCTGCCTCACACCGTAATCTTTTACAATGTTAGCACATTGGGTACCTTTTCCTGCACCGGGAGGTCCGAGAAAAATCAAATTCATTTGTAAATCCGTTCTTATTTGAATAGAACAATATTAAGCTATTTATCCCAAACAGAGGGGTAAAAAAACTAATATTTAGAATATGTAATAAATGTTTTACCTTGACTACAAGAACTGCAATGCTAACCGACTCGATTAATAAAAGGCTTAATAATAAAATAAATAAAGGAGTAAGTATGTCGCATAACAAGTACTGCGTTGAGCGTTGAAAAAAAGTATAAATATATGATAAAAACACGAAATAACCTTACGGAAATTTCAAGCGTCAAATGTATACTTTATTTTCTTTGTATTCAAAAATAAAATATTATAGTCGTTTTTAGGATGAAAATATTTGAAATTTTGATTAATTAACAAGTCTTCAGTTTGAATATTCCAATAATAAATATTTGTTTATTGAGGGGGCTTGTCTATAAATATATAATATTAGCAGTTATGTCTAAGTTTATTAGATTTTTGGAAGGACGCCAGTAATAAGACCTGTGTATTATCCTAGCTATGATTACTATAATATCCGCTAAGAAATATTCTATTTCATATATGCTTGGATTGACTATTTTATCATATAATATGCAAATATTGCTTATAAGTAATATAAAATTCTATAAACAAGCCATAGTTTAGTTTAGGCTATAAAGTAAATGCTGAATAGCATATAAATTAAAAAACACAATATATTACTGTAAAATTGATTGAAATGGTGATTAGTGTAAAAAAATATATTGAATTAAACGAAAATTTATGTAGATTTTGCGCTTCCTTAACAATGCTTTGGAAAGCACATATTTACTCAATATATTTTCAGGATGCTTATGAGTATCAGTTTAATTGGAAAATCAATTCACCAGTCAGCTACTCTTCGCTTAAATGAGATTGCTGCCATTTTACAAGCGAAAGGTGAACCGGTGATTCACCTGGGCGGGGGACAGCCTAAGTCAAAAGCACCTTACGATGCTTTAATTGCTGCATCCGGTGTCATTAATACAGGAGAAGTCAGATATACACCAGCTGACGGGATACCTGAACTTAAACAAGCTATAATTCGATATACTGAAGATTTTTATGAGAGAAAAGTAGAACCGGAAAATGTAATCGCGTCTAGTGGAGCAAAGCAAGCTCTCATGGTTGCCTTGCAAGCTATTTTAAATCCACAGGAAGAGGTTGTATTTCCTGCTCCTTACTGGGTTAGCTATCCTGAGATGGTAAAGCTATGCGGTGGCGTACCTGTGCCTGTCCACGCTGAAGACGGTAGCTTTTTGCCGAGACTTCAGGATATAGACAGGGTAGTAACTTCTTATACCAAAGTGATAATAATAAACAGTCCGAATAATCCTACAGGAGCAATGTACTCTGAAGATTTTATAGAGGAAATAGTTGCCTACTGCGAAAAGAAAGACATTTATTTGATTATGGATGATATTTATCATCGTTTGGTATTTGATGGCAAAAGACCTATCAGCGCATGGAAGTATGCAAAAAATAAAACAGAAACATCTAAAATGATTATTATAAACGGGGTCTCTAAGCAATATGCTATGACCGGTTATAGGATTGGATGGGCTGTAGCGAATAAAAAACTTATTGAAGTGATGACTAACATACAGGGGCATCAGACTTCCGGACCTTCTGTTGTAGTCCAAAAAGCTGCGACTGCAGCAATTAATGGAGTGCAGTCATCTGTAGAAAGCTTAAGAGCTACTTTAGAAAACAATCGTAATGTTATGATGGATCATTTAAACAGTTTCGAAGGAGTCAAAGCCTATAAGCCGGATGGTACTTTTTATTGTTTCGTAGATTTCAGTTATTATGAAAAAGATTCTGTTAAACTATCGAATTTACTGCTGGACAAAGTGAGAGTAGTTACAGTTCCCGGCGTAGAATTTGGAAAAGATGGTTTCCTGAGGCTATCTACGTGTGGCTCAATAAAAGAGATTACAGAAGGCATTGAGAGGATTAAATGGGTATTGGATCCGGAATCTCCAAACGAACTTTATATTGGTGAAAGAAAATTAGTAAGGGATTGGCTATGACAAAATATTTGAAATTTGAAACTCCGGCTCAGAGTCATGCACATGAATTTGCCAGCCTATTTAAGCTAAAGAATCATGGCTTGACTCAGTTAGACAGAGTTTATTGGAACTTGCCAACTGCTGCATTATACGAAGAATCGGTTTTTCGTGGTGAAGCTAAAATAGTCAATGGTGGCCCTCTATTAGTAAATACTGGTAAATGGACTGCCAGAGCAGCAAATGATAAATATATCGTACAGGAACCCTCCAGTAATGATAAAATATGGTGGGGCGTGTACAACAGGCCAATGCCTTTAGATAAATTTCATGGTTTGATGGCTAGGATGCAAGCGTATTTACAAGGTGAAGAGCTATTTGTGCAAGACTGTTATGTAGGTGCTGATAAAAATTACAGACTGCCTATCCGAATTATTACAGATACTGCTTGGCAATCTCTTTTTGCCAGAAATATGTTTATTCCAATAGATAATAGAGACGAATTGAAAAAGCATATTCCTGAGTTTACTTTGATAGCTTCTCCTTCATTCAAAGCAGATCCTATGATAGACGGCACACGTAGCGAAACATGCATGGCTATCAACTTTGACGAAAGAATTGCAGTAGTTGCCGGTTCGTCATATGGTGGGGAAATCAAAAAAACAATGTTTACAGTGATGAACTACCTGAAGCCTAACGAAGGAGTTATGTCAATGCACTGCTCTGCTAATGTTGGAGAAAAAGGCGATTCTGCATTGTTTTTTGGACTTAGCGGCACAGGTAAAACCACTCTATCTGCAGATCCTTCCCGTAACCTGATTGGTGATGATGAGCACGGATGGAGTGATGAAGGCATTTTCAATTTCGAAGGTGGTTGCTATGCCAAAGTAATACGATTATCTGCTGATGCAGAGCCTGAAATACATGAATGCACAAAACGCTTCGGAACCATTTTAGAAAATGTTGTATTTGACTCAGCTTCACGCGTAATAGATTTGGAAGATGATGCATTAACAGAAAATACTCGTGCTTCTTATCCACTGGATTTTATACCAAATGCAATGCCTGAAAAGAAAGTAGATTCTCACCCTGAGAATATTATATTTCTTACTTGCGATGCCACAGGAGTTTTGCCTCCGATAGCATTATTAGATGAAAATCAGGCGATGTACCACTTTATTAGTGGCTACACATCTAAAATAGCAGGAACAGAAATTGGATTAGGCATAGAGCCTGAGATCGCGTTTAGTCCTTGCTTTGGTGCTCCCTTCATGGTACATCATCCATACTTCTATGCTAATTTGCTGATGAAAAAAATGCGCAAACACGGCTCTAAGTGCTGGTTAGTTAATACCGGATGGGTAGGAGGTAAGTTTGGTATCGGTAAACGTATTTCTATTAGACACACCAGAAATATGTTAAATGCTGCATTAGAAGGCAAACTGGATAATGTAGAATATCGAGTAGATAAGCTATTTAATTTCAGAGTGCCAGAGACCTGCCCAAATGTTCCAAGCGAAGTATTTGAACCATCTAATGCATGGGGCAACAAAGAAGAGTATTGGAATAAGTATGATGCTCTTGCTTCAAGGTATATAGAGAACTTCAAACTATATTCCGAAGGAATTCCTATGGAAGTTGTTCAAGCAGGACCAAATAGACTTAAATTTGTGGAAGTTAACTTCTAAAATATATTAGCCATATATTTATCACTTCCTCAAGTGCAGGGATTATCTTTGTTTTAACAAGATAATCCCTGTTTTTAAGTTGCAATTTTTGGGAGGTGAACAAAGAAGACAGTGCCAACATTTATTTGGGATTCTACTCGAATAAAACCATTCTGAAGCTCTGCAAACTCTTTGCAAAGAAGCAAACCAAGACCTGTACCTTCTTCATTTTTAGTGCCTTTGGTAGAGTTACTACTATCCAAATCAAAAAGTTTATTTATTTGCTCTTGCGTCATACCAACACCTTCATCTCTTATTGATATAATTGCAAAATTATTCTCGTCAGTTTTGTATTCGATAGTGATATTGGTATGTTCGTTTGAAAATTTAATAGAATTTGAAATTAAATTTCTAATTATAGTAGATGTTAAGTTGGGATCAATAAAAGCAGAATACTCAGGTTTAATAAGATTGTAAATATAAATATTTTTGCTATTCGCCTGTATAGTTAGATTATTCTTAGTGTTTTCTGCTAAACGGAAAAGATTAGTAACTTCCGGGTTGCATTCTATTTTGCCACGTTGCGAGCGAGACCATGTCAATAGGTTTTCCATAAGCGAATATACATTAATAGAAGATGTTTTTAGAGTATCCACAAATTCTTTTCTTTCTTCTTCGCTTATTTGGTCATAATCTTCAGATAGCATATTTACCATCATTTTGAAGCTACCTATTGGATTTCTTAAGTCGTGAGCAATTAAAGAAAACATCTTATCTTTGGCTATATTAGTTTCAGTAAGATTTTCCTTGGACTGCTCAAGTTCTAAATTTAATTGCTGTAAAGTTAGATTTTTTTTCTCAAGCAATTTATTTGTTTTGGTTTTATATCTAAATCGAGCATAAAGCAGCACTACAAGTAGGATAACTATTGACACAGATATAAAAAGAATGATTCTTTCTTTTGCCAGCACTTCTTTGTCTTTTTCAAGCAATTGAATTTGATAATCTTTTTGTTTGATAGTTTCCTGAGCCTTGAATTGGTTAAGTCTATGCTTTATATCTTGAATGTTGATAGAATCAGAAATAGCCTGAAGCTTTAACAATGGCTCAATTGCTTTTGATTTGTCACCTAACATATAATAGTATTTATATAAAGCCTCATTGGCTTTTTGGCTTACATCAAAAAAATTATATCGATTAGCCATAGAATCTGCTATTTCATAATGAGTAATTGCCTCTTTGTATTGATTTGTTCGGAGATAAGTATGAGCAAGGTTAATATAGACTCTTGCTACTTCTAATGGCATATTAGCATTATGGAAGTATTTGATTGATTTATTATATGTTGCCATAGCATCAAGAAACTTCTTTTGAGTCATGTATAGATTCCCTATTCCCTTTAGAATTAGGGCTATATTCACAGAATCATTATTAGATTCAAAATATTCTAAAGACTCCCGATAATTTTCCTCAGCAAGTTTAATAAAGTATTTTGCTGAGTCGTTGAGTAAATAAGTCTCTTTATGATTTAAAATATTTTCAATATTTTGGAAGTATGGTGAAATTTGATTCTGAGCTAATCTTAGATAAATAGCTCCGAAATTTAAAGAAATGCTTGGAAAATACTTAGTAGGTAAAGTCTCAACAACTTGTGTTAAGTGTTGCACAAGTTTATTATATTTTAATGCTTGATATGTGTCGTCCATTTCATAATAAAGAGACACCAAATTAAGATAAACGGTTATCATTCCAATTGAGTCTTTGATGTTTTCTTTAAGCTCTTTGGTTTCAAGTATGTAGTTTATAGCCATCTGATATTGAAGATTATTCTGATATAGCATTCCCAAATTTCCAAGGCAAACGGAGATACCGAATGTGTCATTGTTTTGTTTGTATTTTTCTAAGGCAACTTGGAAATAGTATGTAGTGCTGTCAAAATCATTCAAGTAGTATTTGCTGACTGCAATATTTTTAAGGCCAACTGCAATTAAAGAGTCGTTCCCATATTCAACAGCTAAATGGTATCCCAAATTAGCATATTTACTTCTATCTTCAGGTTTAATCCTTTCGTAAGTAGCTGCTAAGGAATATAGTATTTCTACTTTTTGAATACCTTCAGCTTGTGTTAGCTCATTTTGTAAACTATCTATATTAGAAGCATTTAAATAGCCTACAGATAAAAGTAAAAGCAATAATATGTGTATCCAACCGGGCTTCACATCATCTCCAAATTTATTAATCTAATTAAACGTCTGTGAGTCAGTATTAGTTTGTCTGTATGCATAATAGCAAACTTATAGATATAGTTTTAATTGACTAATTTTATATTGCATATCTGTGTGTAAATGATTTATTTTGTATCTGAAATAATTGATTTAGATATACTAACATTTTATAGACATGCGGACCTATTTGATTTTACAGAACCCCGGCCATAATAGAGTTTATTACAATAATTCAATTAACTTAGCTCTGGCAGAATTAAAGCTTACTTGTTCCAGGTTGGAAAAAAGTTGTGAGAATATAACTGATTATAATCTCTGCAGTGTGCGATATTTGAAATTTGATTATCCTCAAGCCTTAACTCAAGCCGATCTTTTACTACTTTCTCGTTTATCTTTTGTGTTTACTTTGTTTGAATCTACTGAGATAAATGGTAAAACTGTGCTAATACCAATCGAAAAGAGCAACTATGAATATATTGATAGTAAGATCAGTTCTCTTCTGAAGTATTCCGGTAAGACTAATGAACTATTTACAAAAATGATGATTAATATAGCTATGCTAGTAAGTGATTATCCTTTAGATTTAACTTTTAATATGTTAGATCCTGTGGCAGGCAAAGGCACTACGATGTTTGAAGGACTAATCTTGGGACATGATGTCTACGGAGTCGAAATAGAGCAGAAGTCAGTGCATGAGGCTAATGTATTTTTCAAGAAATATCTTGAGACAGAACGCTATAAGCATGATTTCGAGAAACGCCCCATTGCTGGTAAAAGCAAAGCAGACGCAACCTACATTCAAGAGTACGAATTTGCCAGAAGTAAAGATGAGTTTCAAAACGAGCAACTACGCAAAACATTTGCCTTAGTTAATGGCAACACTGAGGAAGTAGATCAATATTTCAAGAAAAATTCTTTTCATATAATAGTCGGCGATTTGCCCTATGGTATAGCTCATGGCAATTCAAGAGGCAAAAAAAAATCATCTATTACGCGCAATCCATCAGAGTTGATAGCCCATGCACTACCTGCATGGCATAAGGTACTTAGGAAAGGAGGATCAGTGGTAGTCGCTTGGAATTCTTACGTGGCAAGCAAAGATGATTTGACAGGAATCTTTGAAGCCAGTGGGTTTACAGTGCTAAAAGAAGAGCCATTTAGCTCGTTTGAGCACTTAGTAGATAAATCCATAAAAAGAGATTTAATTATAGCTAAAAAGAAAAATAAATAAGAAATATAGCATAGAGAGTAAGCACTTAAAGTAGCGAGTACTCTCTATAAAATTAGTTACAAATCGTTTTCTAAATAGAATCTATATTATAGCAGGTATAGAGCTCTATAAAATATTAATCTCTTACTTCCAGTACTTGTTTGAGTAAACCATCATCTGCCATTGAAGCACCGGTAAAAATTTCGAACTCATCCGTGGAGCCGGTTGCATTTTTGCCATAAGTAATATCAGTAAATGATTTCCTAGTTTTTTGTATCTGTTCGCCATTATCTGTCTGGAGGCCAGGTGTATTTGCTATCTGAGTGGGATTTGCCTGCTCAAACATCGGAGTGATAATAAACAAAGCTACGTAGGCGGCTGCAGCACCCAGTGTGAGCCTATAAACCGGAATTTTATAATTAAACATATTACGCAAGAAATCAAAATTCCAAGATTTAGTTGGAAATTTAGCAAGTAAATCCTGTCTGATTTGAGGATTTGGTTTCAAACCGGATAAATCTACGGATAAAACATCTTGCATATTACTACTTAGTAAGTGAATGTTATCAAACTCCTGTTCGGAAAGATACTGACTTACTATGTTTTGTTGCTCATTGGAAAGGGATTTGAAATTTCCATTTTGAGCTAAATCGAAAACGATTTCGGGGGTATTGTTTTCTAACATCAAAACACCTGCTAATTTTTTAAAAGCTCTTTAAAATCCGACATATTAGTCGATAATTTTTTTAAAGTATAAAATAATCTTGACTTGACCGTACCTTCGGGACAGCCAACCACTTCACTTATCTCCTTAAGCGATAAATCTCCCTGGAAACGCAAGGTAAATACCTCTCTGTGTTGCTCGCTTAGTTCGCTTAGCTCTTCCTCTAATCTTTGCATAAAGATAGAATAATCAACAGAGGAAGAAGACTTCTCGCCTTCAGAGCCATATATTTCCGGATCGTCTACTTTAGAGACAATGCTTCTTACATTTTGGCTTCTATACTCGTTTTTACATAAATTAGTAGCAATAGTATATAGCCAAGTAGAGAATTTCTTTGTAGTATCAAATAACTCAGGTCTGTCAATGACCTTCATAAATAAATCGTGCAGGATATCCTGCGACTTCTCTTCATCTCGATTAAGCATGCGATACAGATAAAAAAGCAACTTACTACTGTATCTGCTATATATCTCATCAAAGGCTTGCTTTTCGCCTTTTTGGACATACGTCATCAGCTCTTCGTCGCTTAAATCTTTATATTTCTTTCTACCCAATTGCATAAAAGTCTAACCGTACCCAAGCCTTAGTTATCGAGAGTATTTAAAATTGAGGCTATTTCGTTTTTAAATCCGCTTCTATTTGCTATATTTAATATCATTTCTTTTAGCTTTGCAGATTGTATTCTTGACCTACTTTTGCCGTAAAGCTCATATAATTTAATCATAGGAAAAAAGATAGTTATAATTAAGCTTATCTAAAACCGATTGGCTTGGATCATTATGTATGCCCACTTCTAAGTAATCAGTCACGAATTTATCTTCGAACTTCTGTTTGAGCACTGCATAGTTATGATAGCTTTTTTCGCTAATTCGGAAAGCTAAACCTTCTATATATAACTTACTGTAAAAGCTTTTTAGTATAGACTTTGGCAAAGTAGCTGATACATAAACAGGCTTTTTCTTAGAAGTTTTAGCAAAATGCTTAATCATTTCAGCTACATAATCATTATAGTTGTCAAAGTTATAAGGACCTTTTTTGAAAGGTGCTATTTTTATTTCATTTGTTAATGCTGACAAATAAGATGTTTTAGATGCTAAGGAAATATTAACAACTGTTACATCTGTCCTAAAGTCTTTTGCATACTGCAGAAGCCATATCGGATAAGTATCATTGTCACTTGCTGTAAATAGTATAGCATTAGAGTCCAAAGACATCAATAAATTATAGTTATAAGCCAAAATGCCCGGTGATATATCTTGTGCATCGTACCATTTCTGTGCATAAATCGCAACTTGTCCGGTATCTCTTGTAAATTCATAATAGCAGATATAGCCTTTTAGTATTTCCGTGCGCTTAGGATTTAGTTTATAAGCCTTATCCAGTAAATTTTTATCTATAAAGTTTGCACCGGCGTTTAAATAGCTTATATAATAAAATTCATAAGTGCCATCAATGTATTTTCTGGCTCTATCGACTATGTTGTTTAGCATATCGTAATTAGCGGCTTTTAGCTTAATTTCTCCATCTTGAATAAGCCTAACCATACGTTCTGCCATGTAATAGTTTTCCCATGCCTCAGCGTCGCGAGGCGAGGAGTTTAACTTACGTTGCCATAAATTAGATTGCTTTTTGAACCACTCGATGCTATGAAGCGTTTTTGTGAGCGGATATACTTTTTGCGGGCTTTCGGCTTGTAAGAAGCTGACACCCATAAAAAGTAAAAAAGCATAAATGTATATTTTTTTTAATATCATATCTTTCAAAAGCAATGTCTCAAATCTTGCTTACTTATACATTGCACAGTGAATATGGTTCAAAGTATTTTTGAAAGAGGTAGATTAATTATAAAAGAAGTGCCAATGCCTTGGGTTGAAGTTACAGAAACGTCGCCGCTGTGCTCAGAGATGACCTGATACACGATGCTCAGCCCCAAACCGGTGCCATTCGGCTTAGTAGAAAAGTAGATATTAAATATTTTATTCAAATGCTCTTCAGGGATGCCCTCGCCTGTATCCCGAATTAATATTTGCATTTTATTGTTTATAGATTTGCTAGAAATGGTAAGTTTACCACCATTATCCATAGCGTCAATTGCATTGTTGCAAAGATTTAGTATTGCCTGAGTAATTTTATCTTTATCCAGCTCCATAATTTGATTGCATAGCTCCGTCTCAATTTGAATATTTTTCTTTTCGCAAAGTGGAGTAACTAAGGATATAATATTGTTCAAAACATCAGCAATATCATTAGGGTGTTTACTAATTGGATTGGGCTTAGCAAAATCAAGAAATTGTTTAATAATTTGATTTACTCTGCTAATTTCATTTTGCACAGTTCTTGTCAGTTGTAAGTATTCTTCCCTGTCTTCTTGTGGCAAGAACTCAAGTTCAAAGCGTTGGGCTATAATATTAACTGCACTTAGGGGATTACGTATTTCGTGAGCCACCCCTGCAGCCAAATGTCCCATAGCTATCATTTTATCTTTTTGTCTTAGCTTTTCTTTTAGAGCCCTAATGTCAGACAAGTCTTTGATTATCAATATTATATTTTCTGTTTCATTTTGGTACTCTAAAAACGATATGCTATAGACAATGTCCTTTTCAGCACCGCCGGAATTTAACTTGATTTCATTGATGGAGCTTTTTACAGAAATAACTTCTATGCTTTTGATTCCAAAGTCATCATTGGGGAATACTTTGTCATAAGATTCGCCAATACAGTTATTATCTTGAATGGAAAGAAGTTTTTTGGCAGCATTGTTAAAAAAGCGGAAAGTATAGTCTTTGTTTATTACTATAACAGCATCGGTGATGTTACTCATTATCATATCAAGATTGTGCTGTAGCATGTCATGTTTTTCTTCGAGACTTAGCATCCTACGCTTGCTTACAATAAAGTTGATAAGAATAAATCCTGTAATAAACATACCGATAGCAATTAACACTGTCCTGTTTACAGATCTGGAATAAATATCCATAGATTTTTTAGTGTCGAGGGCTAAGCGGATTAGGTATTTACCCTGTATAGTGTTTGTCGCAATTATAGATTCTATAATATCCTTTCTTTCAAACGAGGTCTCTCTAAAGTAGAATTTATTATCAAACCAAGCCGTTGAAAGTAAGTTGTCATGAGATATACGACTGAGTTCTAAGATGTTTTCAGAAGCTGCCACAATGCCGATCGTATCCTGCAAAACGCAGTAAACTATGTCTTCGTTTTTAGATAAGTCATGCATGATTTTTCCAATACCGACGTTCCTTCTGTACTCTAATAGTCTGGATCGCTTTATACCAAAGTTAATAATATTCTTGCCGGTGTTGAATAAATGCCATTGCAGATTGTCATCATATTCATCTGCTATCCATATAGAGTCCGGCAAAGATGCAGTCTCATCAGAAATGAATAAGCTATCAATACCATATTCTTCTAACCGGTGTGTGGATATATTATTGTTATTTTGGATTAGTGATTTAAGAGCATTAAGGCGGTAGTATAGGTTCTCTTCACTTTGAACCGAAGCGCTAAGTGATAAGTTAACACTATTAGAAATAGTATAAATCAGTGATTTTGCTTCACCGACTACCGTTTGCTTAAGGTCTTCTTTAGTTTGAGATATTTCTATATAAGAAAAGAGCAACACAAACAGCCCCAGCAGTGCATTGCCCAAAATCAACCACGGAAGTGGAATTATATTTTTACTTTGCTTCTTCAATCCATTTTTTCCAAGTGTCCGGTTCGTTTCCACATGTGGCTTTGCCGTTATATCTGACAATAGGTGTTCTAAGTAATAACGGATCTTCTAAAAGCTCAGTTTCTAAGTCGTAAGTCATAAATTCAAGATTCCTTTTTTTGTACTGCTTGCCTTCTTTATCGATTAGATCTTCAAGCTGCACAAATCTTCTCACATTATTAAGTTCGCCTTTGCTCATCGCCTTTTGTGTCAAGTCTACCAAATGAATCTGAATTTTTCTTTCTTTGAAAAATCTCTCTGCCTTAGCGGTGTCTTTGCACTTTTTAGTGCCGAATATCTGTACTTGCATTTTTCCCTAAATTCTAAAATATATAAAACTAAATATTTGAATAAAACAACAGTAGTATAAACTACAACTATACGTCCTCAAACTTCTCTACTGAGCTAATTCCTTTGACGCCAAGTAATCTTGCAAAAATCTGGTTTAACTCCCTTGAGTCAATAACTTTTACGATGATAGCACCTTCGAAGTTAGTTCCGGAAGTATCCAGATTGATTCTGACAATATTATTCTGACCAATAGCACTGGAGATGTCTGTTAGCATACCTTCTCTGTCATCACCACTAATTACCAGCTTCGCCATAAAGTTAGATTTTTCTTTTTTTATTTCCGTTTCTATTGGATGAGCTTTAAAGTAGTTATGTAATGCGACTACAGCTTTGTGAGAAATAACACTATTTTCCCACTCCGGTTTAGGAGCCATATTAGGAGAAGTAATGATTTCTACTTGGTCTCCGTTTTTAAGCTTATGAGTAATATCTTTAAGCACTCCGTTTACCTTTGCTGTAATCAAATTTTTACCCCAGTTGTAGCCTTTGTTAAAAGCAAAATCTATCAGAGTAGCACCTTTGGGCAGCGTAATAGTCATGCCTTCTTTGGTAAAGACACTAAGTTCTGAATCGAAGAGGTTTACTTTTATAGCTTCCCAGATAATTTGAGCAGCCCTTCTGCCTTCAGTTTCTATCATATCCTGCATCCAGTCGCCCCATTGAGTAATATCTTCGTCGCTAAACTGCAATGCTCTAATTCTGCCGGAACGCAAAGAGAATTGTGTAGCAAAACCTTCCTCACTGATTTTTTCCATTTCCTGTGATCTTATCAGAATTTCTACACGTTTCCCATCCGGCCCAAACAATTCAGTTTTTAACGCTTTAAACCAGTCTATTTTGGGGTTGGATATGTAATCAACAAACTTGATAGTATTAAACGCAGTTGCAAGCACGCCGTGAGCTCTGTAGCATTCCATTACATCATCGGAGTCTACTATCACCACCATGGAGTAAAAATTATCTATATCGCTTATACTAAGGCCATCTTCCAGCATCTGATATATTTCATATTCATGTTTATGGACTATAGTCAGGATATGGTCTATATGATGCTCATTAAGAGAATTAGCGATATGGTCCGAGAATACTTTAATGTAGTCAAGAAAGTCTCTTCTTTTTTCAGTAAGTGCCATTCTGATTGCTTCGTAAGCATCTCTGTCAGAATAGAAGAAAGAGCGATTTTCAAACTCCATTTTGACTTTATTGAGACCAAGTCTATGAGCTAAAGGCGTATAAAAGTTTAGAGTTTCTAAGGCTATCTCTTTTTGTTTGTTTTCAGGCATATAGTGCAAAGTTCTTAAGTTATGCAGTCTATCTGCAAATTTGATAAGAATTACACGAATATCTTTTACTAATGCCAGAAAAAGCTTTCTGTAAGTCTCCGCTTTCTCTTTTAGCTTCACTTCTTTAGTTTGCTGCACATTCTCTACATTGGCTCTCATTTCTCGGTGAGATATTTTAGTTACACTATCTACTATCTCTGCTACATCGGGGTTGAATAAATCAGCGATATGATGCTTTTTGATACCTTGCACATCTTCAATCACATCATGCAACAAACAGGCAACAAGAGAATTAGTATCATGATATATAAATTCACGTAACAATACTAAAGTAACATTAAAAGGATGAGTGTAGTATGGCACTCCGGATTTGCGATCTATTCCTTTGTGCATTTCTACGCAATACCAAAATGCTTTTTCGACAAAAGGAATATCAATTTCAGGATCTAAACGCTCTATCTCAGAGGCTAAAAACTGCCAGTCCTTTTGGGGATCCTTACCAAAGTCGTTTTGTTCGTCGTATTCCAGTTCAAACTCAAATAAAAGTTCCATATTCAAATTCCGATATTATTCTGTTTTTTTGCGTTGGGAAAACAAAAAGAGAGATACTGTTTACAAAAATGTAAAATACTAATAAGAAATCAGTTGCTATTAAGTATTTTTTCCCTTTTATTTAAAACTATCTACATCAATCAATATTTTGAGAAAAATATGAACAGGCGAGATTTTGTTGGTATAATGGCTGCATTACCTTTTCTGCCTTCTGCTCTCTATGCTAATAAGAATAAAATCAAAAAAAGTGTAAATAGCAAGCCTAATACAATTAAAAACGGAAGCAAAGTTGGAATAGTTGCTCCGGGTAGCTCTGTAAGCTCACCGGCAGATATAAAAAAAGCTGAAGAAATTATTAAATACTTCGGCTTAGAAGCGGTTTGGGGGGAACACGTTATCTCAGGCAGTGGTTATAAGACCAGAAGCAAATCAGAGCGTGTATCTGATTTCAATTCCTTTATTCATAATCCTGAAATTGATGCTATTATGGCAATTAGAGGAGGTTATGGTTCTTGCCATTTGCTCGATAGCATAGATTATGAAGGCTTACTAAAATATCCTAAGCTAATTATTGGCTATAGTGATATAACCGCTATCCTGCTTGCCATCTATAAAATGACCGGATTGGTAACGTTGCACGGTCCTGTTCTCCTTTCAGAGTTCACAGATGTAACTGCAAATAGTTTCTCAAACGTAATATTTGGTAAGTCTAAAAATTATATGATAGAAAATCCAATAGATAAAGTTGGTTTAAGAGCCCAGTATCCTTGCCGAACACTTGTGCCGGGCAGAGCAAGTGGGAAACTGATTGGCGGGAACTTGTCCATTATTTCCTCTTTGATGGGTACGCCTTATGAAATAGAGACGGACGGTCATATTTTATTTTTAGAAGATGTAGAAGAAAGCCCTTATCGTATAGATAGGATGCTTATGCAGCTCAAACTTGCCGGCAAATTTGATAATATTAAAGGTTTAATATGGGGCAAGTGTGAAGGTTGTGAGCCCGGGACAAGTAGGTCTACATGGGATTATGACGTAGCTGAAGTCTTAGATAAAATTATTAAACCTCTTAATGTCCCTTGCTATTCCGGATTACTGATAGGTCATACTGCTCACCAGTTTACTTTGCCAATAGGAATAAATGCTGCAATAGATGCAGACAAACACACTCTATTATTACTGGAAGAAGCCGTGAGAAAGTAATTTGGGTTATTGCCTTCTTTCTTTTATGTGAAAAAACAAACAGTCTATTTTTTCCCTAATTGATATACTTGTTTTTTACATAAATTGCAAAATGAAATAATAGGGATGAAAAAAATGGAATCTATTAAAGAAATATACAAAATCGGGAATGGCCCTTCAAGTAGCCATACTATAGGACCACGCAAAGCTACAATAATGTTTAGGGAGAGATATCCTGAAGTTAGCAGTTATAGGGTAACTTTATATGGCTCTTTGGCTGCAACAGGTGTGGGCCACTTAACTGATCGAGCTATTTATAATGAATTGAGCAAAGAAAAGACAGAAATTGTATTCAGACCGGAAATTGAGTTAGACTATCACCCCAACGGCATGAAATTCGAAGCACTTAATGAAGAAGGGGATACCCAAGGTGATTGGATAGTTTACAGTGTCGGTGGTGGGCAGCTTTATGATGGGAAGATAAAAGAAGATATCAAGGAAATATACGATTTGACAAATATGACTGAAATATTGCGCTGGTGCAGGCAGTATGGGAATCAGTTTTGGGAATTTGTCCAATCTCGAGAAGATAGCGATATATGGGACTATTTAGAGAGTGTTTGGAAAGTTATGGAAGACTCTGTTCGTAGAGGCTTGGATGATGAAGGCACTATCCCCGGCGGTCTGAACCTTTCACGTAAGGCTTCGTCCTACTATGCAAAGGCAAAAGGCTATAGAAGCTCTTTAAAAAGACGTTCGCTTACTTTTGCTTATGCTCTTGCTGTTGCAGAAGAAAATGCTTCCGGTGGTAAAATAGTAACTGCTCCTACATGTGGCTCCAGTGGTGTTTTGCCGGCAGTGCTTTATATGTTGCGTCATGATTTTGATTTTTCAAAAAAGAAAATTTTAAGGGCATTAGCTACAGCAGGCATAATTGGTAATATTGTTAAATTTAATGCTTCTATTTCCGGTGCAAAAGTTGGATGCCAAGGCGAGATAGGTACTGCTTGTGCAATGGCTTCCGGTGCCGCTGCTCAAGTTTTTGGCGGCACAGTTACCCAAATCGAATACGCTGCTGAAATGGGCTTGGAGCATCACCTTGGACTCACCTGCGACCCCATTGGCGGCTTAGTGCAAGTGCCTTGTATCGAAAGGAATGCTTTTGGTGCTACCAGAGCCTTAGATTCTTCTACTTATGCTATCTTATCTGATGGAAGCCATCTAGTTTCATTTGATAAAATTGTAAAGACTATGAACCAAACAGGCCATGATTTGCCATCTATCTATAAAGAAACATCTTTGGGTGGTTTAGCTATAGACTTGTAGTTTATGAAATAGGAAACAGGTATTTTTCAAAAAAGTAGAGACCTTGTATGTAATGTCTCTACTTTTTTTACAAAAACTAAAATCTAAAAAATATAATACTAGTTTCTATAATTTGCATTCGTACATTCTGTATGTCTTATATTGTTTACCGTTTAGTGTTTGAGTTAGAGCCCGATTCATCATGGTATTATTTTCTAAAATCCATGATGCTTCTGAGTGCTTCATCCCAAGAGCTTTGCAACGCAGGCCATATTCATAGTACAATATTGCATCTATTCCGGTTTTTTGGTATTCAGGTAAAACTCCGAGTACAATAATACGGAATGAATCAATTTTCTTTCTTTTTGTAAGTAATTGCCACACGCCGGGTATAGTAGCGCCACTAGGGTTATTCTTTAAAACTTGATTAATATCCATAATGCCAAGTCCAAAACCAACAGTTTTGCCCTTAGATTCTACCATGAAAGCAAGCGTTGGCTCTGCTATCATTTTCATTCCTTTGGCAAGATGGTCAAACTCTTCATCCGTCATTCTTACAAAGCCCCAGTTCGGCTGCCAAGCTGCATTGTATAGAGCTTTTAGGGTGTCTACATCTTTTTTGAATTGCTCTTTGTTTTTGAAGTTTACATTTCTGGTAGTTATTTCATATCTTTCCCTCAAAATGCCTTGCATTCTTTCCATTTTAGGAGTAAGGTAGTTATCAACCCATAAATCGTAGGCATATAAATCCATTATTTTAGGTAAGCCGGCGTCTTTTATAAGCTTATCATAATATTTCGGATTGTAGGGCATGAGTACCACGGCAGGGGTATCAAATGCATCTACCAAAACACCACAAGTGTCATTTAGAGAAGGGTTGGCAGGGCCTCTCATCTTAGTTTTCCCATGAGATTTTAGCCATTCTCCTGCAGCAGCAAAAAGTGATTTGGCGACATCAACATTATCTATACATTCAAAAAAGCCAAAGAAGCCAACTTTGTCTTTATGTATTTCATTGTGCAAGTCATTAACTATTGCCGCTATGCGTCCAACAATTTTATTATCATTTTTTGCAATAAACAATTGAATTTTCGAATGCTTGTAAAATGGATTTTTCTCTGTGTCAAGAGCGTCCATTTGATCCAGCATAAGAGGAGTAACGAAATTTGGTTCGTTTACATAAAACTGCTTCTGGCATTTAATAAACTTTTTGGTATCAGATTTGCCTTGTAATTTTTCTATTTTAATATTCATAACATTACCGTTTTTATTTATGATTCTTTAGTATCTAATTCCGGTTGGTCCTGAAGGAAAAACAATTTGAAAAAGAATATTTCCGGAATAATCAATAGTACTAATGCAAGCGAGTCGCTATTAAAATACATTGAATTCCAGTTTTGCGGATAGATGTAATATGCCAGAGTTCCAGTCATAGCCCAGCCAATAGCAAAGACTAAGGCAATGACTCCCAGAGCCAAAAAAGCGTCTTTCGAGCTTCGACTCTGAAAATTTTTAACAAAAGCATAAACAGCTGCCACTATATGCAGGTGAAATATTAGTAATTCTACCATAATACATTTCGTCCTTATACGACATAGACTTATAATTTACAAATATCGGAGCAAAAATGAAAGTAATTACTGATTTATCTCTTATTTATATTGCTTGCAAGGATAGTAAAGAGGCAAAAAGTATTGCAATTGCATTGATTAAAGACAAATTAGCTGCTTGCTGTTCCATTTTTCCGGAAATAAATTCAATTTATGAATGGGAGGGTAAGCTTTGCGATGACACAGAATCCTTGCTGATGATTAAAACTAAGAGTCATCTCTTTGAGAAAATTCGGACGAAAGTGCTTGAGCTCCATAGTTATGATGTCCCTGAAATTATAGAAGTAAAGGCTGACCAAGTGCATGACAAGTATGCAGAGTGGGTAGGAGAAGTTGTTGATGAGTGAGGAATATAAAATACAGAAAAAGAATTTTACCATTAAAGAATTGCAGGAAGATGACAGACCCCGCGAAAAGCTAATGAAATATGGGAAGAGTGCTCTTACAGATAGCGAACTGCTTGCTATTCTTATCGGCTCCGGGACAGTTGGGTTTTCTGCAATTGATGCATCTCAGGAGATGCTTCGTCGGTATGGAGGACTAAACAAATTAGCAAAAAGAAGTTTAGGTGAGATTAAACAGACAAAAGGCATTGGAGATGCAAAAGCAATTACTCTAATGGCTGCTTTCGAAATGGGAAAGAGAATAGAGTCGAAACCTATCGACAAAAAAGAAAAGATTACAAGCCCCGAGATTATTTACAAAATATTTGGCCCGAAACTGAGAGACTATGATGTAGAAATATTCAAAGTGCTGCTATTAGATAATGCGAATCAGATTATTAAGGATATTGATATAGCTAAGGGGACGATAAATCAGGTAACAGTACACCCGAGAGAGATATTTAGATCTGCTATAACAGAGAGTGCAGCTTCGATAATTGCAATACATAATCATCCGTCTGGAAATTTAACTCCATCAATGCAGGATAGGGATTTGACTAAAAGGATTTTAGATACAGGTGTCATAATCGGTATCCCATTGATAGACCACATAATCATCGGAGGTGATGATTTTTATTCGTTCAAAGGAAATTCTGACATAATCTGACGCATATATAAGTTGGTATGATATATGCTTTGAATTATTATACTTAAATAGTATATCAAGTAGAGTATCTTTGTCAAATAAATTTAAAAGTAACAACTATGAAACCAGAACAATACTTGGTCTTTGATATTGAAACTTCACCTTTGGACTGGGACTCACTTTCAGAATCTCAGCAGGAATATATAGTAAGATATGCTGAAACAGAGGAAGAAAAGGAACAGAAAAAATTTGAAATGGGACTTACTCCTTTGACTGCTGAAGTAGTGTGCATAGGTTTGCAGCTTATGGAACGCAACCAGGAAGGAGAGTGGGAGATTAAAAGTTGTGCGGCATTTTCTACTGCTCCGGGTTATGACAAAGATGAGCCTGAAGAAAGAATAATGTCGGATGGCAATAAATGTTATATTTATAGCGAAAAGCGACTAATGGAAGCTTTTTGGAAGATATTAACAAAATATAAATATGCTCAACTTGTTTCTTTCAATGGTAGAAATTTTGATGCTCCGTTTTTGATGCTAAGAAGCGCTATCCTTAGAGTAAGGCCTTCGCGCAACCTGATGGCAGGTACTAAATTCAATTATCCAAATCACATTGATTTAATTGATGAGCTTACTTTCTTTAGCCCATCGCCCTACGCTGCTACAAAAAGATTTAATTTTGACTACTACACTCGCGTTTTTGGTATTACATCACCAAAAGAAAAAGGGGTAGATGGCTCGATGGTTGGCGAGTTATACCGAGCAGGCGAGGTGGAAACTATTTCAGAATACTGCCTGAGAGATGTCAATGCCACTTGGGAATTATTCTTAAAATGGTACGAATATTTGAAATTCTAGCTCGGCTTGTTTTCTAATTCTAATATTTTCCAAAACATCTCAATTCCGGATTTGATTATCTCATCATTGAAATCATAATCCGGATTGTGCAGTTTTGGAGAATCTATTCCTGCGCCCAATCCAAAAAAAGCACCTGACTTATAATTAAGATAATGACCAAAGTCTTCTGACCAAGGGAATGGCTTAGATTTCTCGATTATATTTAGATTTAGTTCTTTTGCTGCTTTTCTGATTATATCATTACTATAGTCGTGGTTTGTTGTAGCTGGAAACACTTCTTTATAATTGATCTCGCACTTCAGATTATATACTTTTGCCAATCCATTACAAATGTTCTCAGCATCTGCGCACATCTTATCCATATTTGCCTGAGAGTCTGATCTGATAGTCGCCATAACCGTTGCTTCGCTTGGGGAAGTCCCAAAAGCTTCTTCGCCTAAATTTGCATGGATAATAGTTACCAAGTTTGAATCATTGAAATTTGTGTTTCTTTGTGGCAATGCAATTAGGTTATTTATAATCGCAGTCATCGCCAGAATAGGGGAGTTGCCGTTTTCCGGTTCGGCTGCATGTGAAGTCGTTCCGCTTAATCTGATAATTATGCCCAGAGAAGCAGAGGCAAAGGTGCTGTCCTTAATAACTATACTTTTTTCTTCGAATCCCGGAAGATTATGCAGTCCATAAAAAGAATCAATATTTAAGTTAGAAAATCTTTCATCACGAACTACTTTTTCAGCTCCTGTGCCTGTTTCTTCTTCTGCTTGGAATAACAAAACAACTCTACCGGCAAAATTTTTATCCTTCAGTTTTAAGGCTAAACCCAAAAGAATGGAAATATGGCCATCGTGTCCACATTTATGAGATGCATTGGGATTAGTTGATATATAATCAGTAGAAATTTTATCTTCAATAGGCAAAGCATCAATATCTGCTCTGAAGCAAATTGTCTTGCCGGGTCTGTTTCCTTCGAATATAGCAGCAAGGCTGTAGGAATTGTTCAAATTGTTGACAACTAAATCAGGATTAAGCTGATTTAGAATATCAACAATTGTTTGGTTTGTGCGAAGTTCTTTGCCGGAAATTTCTGCAATTTGATGAAATTTTCGACGAATGTCATAGATATTCATAATATATTCTATAGATACTTGTATAATTCTAAGCTGGAATATATGTTAGTAGTTATATACAATGAACTAAAAGTAGTAATTATATTTTAGCTGCACCAAAAACATTTAATCAAATACATCTAGAAATTTCAAGTCAAAAAATGGCCGATATCGTATATAAAAATCCAGCTTTTAACTGCAATTTAGAAAACTTTGCTGCGAATTAAAAGAGAATATCATTCATGTTTGAATTATAGTCGCAAATCGATAATATTCAATGCCTTATGTTTATCTAATGAGCTGTTTTTAAAATTTATATATGTTTTAACAAGTCTTAATTTTCGAACTGTACATTGCATTGATTCTGAAATGTATTTTTCTATTCAATAATGTATGGAGCGACTATGGAAAAGTTTTTACAGCGCACGTTAAAGGTAATGATGATGGCGCTAATTGTATCATTTATGGTATCATGTTCTGATGACGATGATGAAGTGAGTTCAAATCCAACTTCAAACCCGATGGATTATAAAACTCCTAAGTATATCTTTTTCTTTATAGGAGATGGAATGGCTGCTCCTCAGATCAACCTTGCTCAGGCAGCTTTGAATGATCCTGAATTTCATCTTAAATCAAATGTGGGTATTGGCCAAATGCATATAGCTGATTTTCCTGTTACCGGTATGTCTACTACACATGCAGAAGACAGATATATTACAGGTTCTGCTGCATCAGCAACAGCTCTTGCAACTGGCGAAAAAACAACAATCAACACAATCTCAAAATCAGGTGATTACTCAAGAGATTTAAAAACGATGGCTGAAATGGCTCGCGATAAAGGTATGAGAGTAGGTATCGTTTCTTCTGTATCCATTGACCACGCAACTCCTGCTTGTTTTTATGCTCATGAAAATACTCGAAAAAGCATGTACAACATCGCTGCTCAAATGTCAACTTCTAATTTTGACTACTTTGGTGGTGGCTATGCAAAAGGCGATTATGACGGTAAAAATTTGAAAGATATTCAACAAAAAATGACGTCTGCGGGATACAAAATCGTTGATAACCGCTCAGATTTGAGTGCTATTCAAAATGGTGAAAAAGTTTGGGCTTATAACCATACTCTAGATGCTTCTGCTGCTCTTTGGTATGACATGGACAGACCTTCAGATCACTTATCTTTAGCAGAATTTACTCAAAGAGGTATAGAAATTCTTGACAATGATAAAGGTTTCTTTATGATGGTTGAAGGTGGCAAAATTGACTGGGCTTGCCACGCAAACGATGCTGTAGCAGCTGCTTATGATATGATTGCTTTTGATGATGCTTTAGGTAAAGCTTTAGAATTCTACAAGCAACATCCTGATGAAACTTTAATCGTAGTTACTGGTGATCACGAATGCGGTGGCTTGACTCTTGGTTATGCAAATACAGAATACGACACTGCATTTGAGATATTAAAATATCAAAAAATGTCTTACGAAAAATTTGAAGAAAAATTAGAAGAATGGATTGAATCTGAAGGTGATGCTTTCACTTTTGATGTTGCTCTTCAAAGAATTAAAGATAACTTTGGTTTAGGTAATGCAGCTTTGAATGAAAACCTTGCACTTTCTGAATATGATCTTACTCAGTTGCAAAATGCTTTCAATAAAACAGTAAATGGTGAATCTCCTTACCCTAAAGAAGATCAGGATTTATACTATAGCTATTATGATCCTCTTACAGTAACTATAACTCACATCTTAAACAGAAAAGCCGGTATTGACTGGACTTCTTACTCTCATACTGGTGTACCTGTTCCGGTAATGGCAATTGGACAAGGACAATACGAATTCGGTGGATTCTATGATAATACTGATATAGCTAAAAAAATTATGGAAATTGGTTCTTTAAAATAAGACACAGTGAAATACTAATCTATGACCTCAATTACATAAGTAAAGCGCTAATTCCGAAGGGACGCATTAACCTGCGTCTCTTTTTTTAATCAAAATGAAAGTAAAGAAATGAAAAAAGAGTTGAAGAGAAAGCTTGATATAGCATTTGTCGCTATTGTATCTATTTTCTGTATTATTTTGTTTTTTGTGCCAACAGGTTTTGAAAATGATGCACAGTTTAAAAATACTGAAAGGGTGGAAGCTGAAGTATTAACAGTTGACAATTCTGATGTTAAGCACTATGGTGTTTCTTTGAATGGAACTCAGATGCTAAAGGTCTTTGTAAAAGAAGGGAGTTTTGAGGGGCAGGAAATTGAAGCTCAGAACATTATGCTTGGTCAGTTGAGTCTTGATAAATATTATAAAGTCGGTGACGAGATTCTATTGATAATAAAAAAAGATAAGTCCGGTAAAAAGATAATCAGTGCAAGAGCCCATGATTTGTATAGAATTGATGTTGAAATAGTACTGTTTGCGCTATTTGCACTTTTTTTAATATGCTTTGCGAAGTGGACAGGTTTAAAAGCTCTTATTTCATTTGTGTTTACTGCTCTTGCAATATGGAAGATACTAGTTCCGATGTTTTTAAGCGGATATTCACCTCTTGTTTCTTCATTTGCTGTGGTAGCGCTTGCGACTACAGTCATAATTTTGCTTATAAGCGGATTCAGCAGGAAAGGAGTAGTTGCACTTTCAGGTGCGCTTACCGGAGTTGGTATTACTACGATTTTAGCGATTATTTTTGGGCATTATTTTCAGATCCCGGGTACAGTCAAATCATTTTCTGAGCTGCTACTGTTTTCAGGGTTTAATGTGGATATGCTTTCTGATATATTTATATCGGGGATATTCATTTCTTCCGCAGGCGCAGTTATGGATGTGGCGATGGATATAGCGGCATCTCAAAATGAGCTGAAAGAACAAAAACCGGAAATTACATCGAAACAGTTAATAAAATCCGGGTTTCAAATAGCATATCCAGTATTAGGAACTATGACAACTACATTGCTTTTCGCATATTCCGGTAGTTTTGCTTTTACTCTGATGGTCTTTATGTCAAAAGGAACACCTGCTATTGGCATCTTTAATCTAAATTTTATAGCTGCTGAGATATTGCAAACAATGGTTGGCAGTTTTGGACTTGTTTTAGTTGCTCCTGTGACTGCTATTTTAGGTGGATATATTTATAGTAAGTAATCAAATGAAAATAACTGTAGTTTCGTTTTCTGTTGTAATTTGCAGGTGAAATTGTTGAATTTATAATTATAGAGGAAATCATGTACAAAAAAATACCAGCAGCAATGAGATTGCTGATTTTTATTTTCCTGGTCTCATTTGCAGCATCTTGTACTAAGCAGGATAATTCCAATTCATCATCAGAGATGAACTCAGCAAAAGAATTTAAAACACCTAAATATATTTTCTATTTCATTGGTGACGGAATGGCTGCCCCTCAAGTAGCTATGACACAGGCATATCTGAGATACACAAAAAATCCTAATGATGGAATAGGTATGGAGAAGTTGCATTTTACAGAATTTCCAATGACCGGCTTAGCCACAACTTATGCTGAAAATAGGCTGATTACAGGTTCTGCTGCTGCTGGTACAGCTTTGGCGACAGGACATAAGACTACTATCAACACTATAGCTATGAATGGTGACCATACAGCAAACCTTACTTCAATGGCTGAAATGGCCAGGGATAAAGGGATGAAGGTTGGAATTGTCACATCTGTCTCCATTGATCATGCTACTCCGGCTGTGTTTTATGCTCACGAAGCAAACAGAAGAGATTACTACAATATTGCAGCTCAAATGCCTGCGTCAAATTTTGATTACTTTGGTGGTGGCTATGCATTGGGTGATACTCTTAAAGATTTACAAGATAAGATGACAGAAGCTGGTTATAAAATTGCAACTACACTTGAAGATATGAGATCTTTGAAAAATGGCGAAAAAGTCTGGGCTTATAATCATACTGTTGATTCTGAAGCCGCTTTATATTTTGAAATAGATAGACCGGAAGATCATATATCTTTACCTGAATTTACTCAGAAAGGGATTGAACTACTAGATAATGAAAACGGTTTCTTTATGATGGTTGAAGGTGGAAAGATTGACTGGGCTTGTCATGCTAATGATGCTGTTGCAGCTGCGAATGATGTACTAGCTTTTGACAGATCAATTTCTAAAGCAATAGAATTTTATAAAAAACATCCTGATGAAACTTTGATTGTAGTTACTGCAGATCATGAGACAGGAGGTTTGACTTTAGGTTATGCTTTGACAGACTATGAATCTGCTTTTGAAATACTTAAATATCAGAAAATCTCTTTTGAGAAACTGACAGAAATAGTAAATAAAAAACTTGAATCTGATAAATCTTCCTTTACTTTGGATGAGGCATTGAAAATACTTTCTCAATATACAGGATTAGGCAATAGCTCTTTGCACGAAAAACTGGCTTTATCAGAATATGAAATGAGTCTTCTAAGAAGTGCATATCATCAGATGATTGAAGGCAAAACTGATAAATATCCTGAGCAGGAGCATATTGATGATGGCGGGTATAATCCATTTCTAATGGCTGCTAATCATATTTTAAACAGAAAAGCAGGACTTGATTGGGCATCTTATAAACACACGGCTCTTCCGGTTTCTGTCTATGCAATAGGGGCTGGATCAGAAAACTTTACAGGGTATTATGATAACACTGATATAGCCAAAAAAATCATCAAAATTGGTGCTTTAAAGGCTAAATAGAGCGTATCATAATGATTTCGTATTAAATAAATAATTGCAAAAAAAAGAGAAACTCACTTAGCTGCGGTTTTTGGATTGTTTGAGTTACTGTGTAAGTAGATGAATATTCAAAAAATGAAACATTGTTCTGTTTCGTGTGTTATTGTAAGCATAGTATAATAATTTAAAACGGGACAAATCAATGAAGAAACTTGCTACTCTTTTTACAGCCGGAGTAATATTTGCAAATATTGTATTTTTTAGCTCTGTCAATGCTCAAACTCAAGCGAAACAGTTTAAACATGAGAATAAAACATACGAAATTGTAGAACAGAAGATGAATTGGGAAGATGCTGCTCAGTACGCTAAAGAAAAAGGTGGCTATCTTATGCAAATTGAAACACAAGCAGAACAGCAAGCCGTATATCACGAAATCATAACTAGCGGAAAAGTGCAAAAAACATATACTGCAGTCAATGATGGTGGTGGTATTGCTTATGTGTGGATTGGTGCTAACGATAAAGCCACAGAAGGTGAATGGAAATGGGACGGAGATAATGACGGCAACGGAGAAAAATTTTGGGAAGGTCAGGGGGCAAACGGAGCCGGAAACGGCAAAACCGTAAATGAAAGATATCAGAACTGGGGCGGTGCGCAGGGTCAATCTTTAAGTAACGAACCTGATGATTTTATGGGTAAGCAGGATGCTGCTGCATTTGCTTTGGAAGCTTGGCCTAAAGGTGCAGGCTTTTTAGGATCTATCGGCGAATGGAATGATATTGATGAAACAAATGCTCTTTATTTTATAATTGAATATGATTATGCTGATGTTCCTTCAAAACCTGAAATCCTACAAGGCTCTACGAGCTCCTGTGTTGGTGAAGTCGTAGAATATACATGCTCTGAACTAGAAGACGCCACCGCTTATGAGTGGATAGTTAATCCGGAAAGTGCTGCCTCTATTGAAGTTAATAATAACGTTGCTTCAGTAACATGGAACAAAGGTTTCAACGGGAATGTAAGCGTGCAGGTAGTAGCTATTAACCCACTTGGACAAAGTGATGTATCTGATGAGTACTCTGTAGTTCTAAGTGATTTGCCACCTGTGCCGGCTACCCCGCAAGGAAAGATATTAGTAGCACCCGATAAAGAATCTCAATCTACTTATGAAGTAGCTGCAGTGCCCGAAGCAAATGAATATCTGTGGAAGATGGAACCGATAGGAGCTGGAGAGCTAAATTCTCAAAATACTTCTGCTACTATTACTTGGAATGAAGAGTATAAGGGAGAAGTACTACTATCGGTTAGCTCTATAAACAGCTGCGGTGAAAGTGCTTACTGCGATGCACTTACTGTTACTTTAGAGCCTTCGACATCTGTTGCTGATAACCAAATCCAAAATTTAGAAATATATCCAAATCCTACATCAGGTTTTTTAAATATAAAAAATCAAATTGAAGGCATATATTCTATTTTTGTCTATGATTTGGAAGGTAGACTTGTGAAAGAAATAGAAGCACAAAATAGCAAAGTAGGGATAGAATTTGAAACACCCGGTGTTTATGTGCTCAAAATTCAGCAAGGAGAAGAGTACGTAAGTAGAAAGGTCATAGTAGAATAAAATGAAATATTACCAAATAAATTAATTACAGTAAAACACATAAGTATATGTTTTGCCAATTATTTGCAGTTAATCCATCGGTTGCGTGATCGATGGATTTTTTTATTCATCATGGCAATTTACAGCTTGAGCATTCAAATCTGCATATTCGTCATCTATTAGTTTTATTGAAATGTTGAATACTATATGTTTGAAGTATAATTTTTTTACAAACAAGTGAGAAGTGTTATGACTTTCAAGCAACTGCTAATGGCTCTTTTATTTATGATGATTGCATTTTCAAATGTTGTTGGAGCAGAAAATACAACTGAAAATAACAAAACTGAATTTAAATCATATGTAGGTCTAAATTCAGAGTATACCGAAATCCTTGCCAAACCTGCAGGAATAATTTCAATCCAATACGGCTTAAGTGTTGGAGAGAATTGGAATTTGGGAATAGTAGGTTCAGGTATTTATTATGATCATAGCTTAAATGATGCAGTAGAAACAGGAGCATATAGGTTGGAAGGAGGATATGGAGGCATATTCATAGAATATCAAACTGACATATCAAATAATCTAATGCTTAGTTTTAAATATACTACTGGCACTGGTCTAATCAAATATGAATTAGAAAAAGAATACCGCAAAGATAAACTATGGTACGAACGTATCGTGGATCAAGATAACTTTGTTATCAATATAATTGCTGCAGAGTTATCGTACAAGCTTTCCTCACGATGGTGGATTGGATGTACAATTTCCGGCAAACTCACATCACCTATAGAATTACGTCATACAGATGATTTCTTGCTAAATAACATAAGCGGTGGCTTAACTCTTAAATATCAGATAAATTAAGACTCAATAACTAATCCATAGAAGCTGTCGGAACTAAGTTATACTCAGTGTAAATTATAGTTCAATACTTTCGACAGCTTCTATACTATATTGATATAAGCAACTAAAATATAATTTAAAGAATTAATAATGAGATTTATAGTTGAAAAAATCTGAAATATATAAAGTACTTTCTCCTGAAAAGTTAGCGGTAGTAGTTTTTGTATATGTGGCATTTGTTGAGCTATTCATAGTGTTTTACTTAGATTATATTGGATATGCACCAATTACAAACTTCTATTATTTGATGTATAGATATTTAATTAGTGTTGGTATAGCGTTCTTTGGAGGGTATATCGCCGGCTTTATGGATTTGTGCGCTATTGCATTTTTGGATAGATATTTTACATGGCAGGAAACTCCAATTTTAAGATTAACGTTACAATTATTGTTTGTGACCATCATTGGGATATTTGTGGCATTTTTTCTGACCGCTTTTGTAAATACTATTCAGGAATACCCTGAGAAATTTTATAAAGCTTTCGTAAACAACATGATGGTTAGTATCCTGAGTAATTTAATGCTAATGATCATATTAGATTTATGGATTTCTATAATCGAGAAGAATAAAATGGAATTGGAAGAGCAGACTATTAAAAATGATATAAGTAATTTAAAGTATAATGTCTTAAAAAGTCAGATAGAGCCTCATTTCATTTTTAACAATCTAAATACTATGAGTTATCTGATTGAATCTGATTCTGAAAAGGCTCAGAGGTTTTTTTTAGAACTCTCTCAGATATACCGCTATGTACTGGCTACTATAGACTGCAAATGCGTCAAACTATACAGAGAACTGGAATTTTTAAATTCTTATATATACTTAAGTGATGTTAGGTTTTCTGATACTATCATCTTTAATATCCATAAATCAGAAGAATATCTTGAATGGTGGCTACCGCCTCTTAGTTTGCAGTTTGCAGTAGAAAATGTATTAAAACATAACTCAGCATCTGAGCTACATCCATTAATAATTAATATATACTGTAGTGAAGGTTCAATATTTGTGGTCAATAATATAAGCTATAAATTCTCCAAAGACTACTCCACCGGCTTAGGACAGAGTAATATTAATAAAAGATACTCTCTGATTACTGAAATGGAGCCAAAATACTTTACAGATGGAAGTAAATACTTTAGCAAATTCCCTCTGATTCCAACAAACCTACTCAAGAATAATAATTGCTAATATTATTTGCCAAACACAAGATAGTTTTCTGCACAATATTCAAATATGAGATTGTATATGAATTTAGTAGTTATATCAGTTTTTGTTTATTGAGATAAAAAGGTGTATTTTTAACAGTCAAGGTAGAATTTAAGTGCATTTTTATATGAGTCTTACATATCTCAATACAATCATACCGCTTAAGCGAATGCTTGTGCTTTGTGCTGTTTTTGTTGTAATTATAGAAACCGTAGTGGTTTCTTTTGTTGCTATTACGGGGTATGTAACTGTAAATTCTGTGATAGAATTTTTAATTCGTTTAGTCTATAGCTATTCACTTAGCTTTGTAGCTTGTGTTTTTATAGCATATATAGATTTGTATGTTATTGGTATTTTGAATAGAAAAATTACTTGGGCAAAAAAAGCAGGATTAAGAATATTCATACAGTTTATCATTGTTATTTTTATTGGTGTAGTTGTGGCGATAGCTATTACTCTAATTGCAGAAATGCTAAATTCTTACGGAGAGCCTTTAGGGAGAGTAATAGTTAATAATATTATGATAGTCGCAGTTGGTAATATATTGATTACTGCAGTGTTGGAGTTATGGATTGCTCTTTTCGAAAAAAACAGAGCATTAAGAGAGCAAGATAAACTGGCTTTAGAGCTTAGTGATATGAAATATTTGGTACTTAAGAGTCAAATAGATCCTCATTTTCTTTTCAATAGCCTTAATGTACTATCAGGTCTTGTAAGTATAGACCCTATAAGAGCTCAAGAATTTATTGATGAGTTAGCTTATGTATATAGATATGTATTAGATACTATAGACTCTAAAATTGTAAAATTGTCTCAAGAAATAGATTTTATTAAATCATATCTGTCACTAATCAAAATCAGATATGGTAATAGAATAGATTTTGTAATAGAAATATCAGATTTCGACACATTGATGCCACCAATGACTTTGCAGTTTGCAATTGAAAATGCTATAAAGCATAATATAGCAACTGATAAAATGCCTTTGCATTTAAATCTTTCAATTAAGGATGAATATGTAGTTGTCTGTAATAATATACAACAAAAACAATCGACATCTTATTCTTCGGGAATTGGGCAGAAAAACATTAATAATAGGTACCAAATGGTTTCCGATAAATTACCGATATACTACGAAAAGGATAGTTTCTATTATAGTAAGTTTCCAATAATAAGATCATGGGTAGATGACAGTAATAATTATTGAAGATGAGAAAATAGCAGCCGAAAGGCTTGCACGCATGTTAAAAGATATAGATGCTAATATTGAAATCTTAGCTATGCTAAGCTCCATAGAAGAGTCTGTGGAATGGCTTAGAAATAATAGTGCTGAGTTAATATTTTTAGATATTCATCTATCGGATGGAATTAGCTTTAGTATTTTTGATTTTGTAAAAATATCTACGCCCATCATCTTTACCAGTGCCTATGATAAATATGCCATAAGGGCATTTCAGCTAAATAGTATTGATTATATACTAAAACCTATTAGACAAAGCGATTTATCAGCAGCTCTTGAGAAAATTTCCACACTTAAATCTGAATTTAACAGAGACTATGTTGAGATTAGTAAAGGCATTCAAGAAGGAAAAGTTTTCAAGAAAAGGTTTCTTGTGCAAGTTGGTAATAAGCTAAAAAATATCAACTGCGTAGATATTGCTTATTTTTTTTCTGCAAATAAAAGCAATTACTTTAAGACATTTGACGGGGGACTTTATCCGGTAGATTATAGTCTTGAAGCTTTAGAAAACATATTAGATCAAAACGATTATTTTAGAATAAACCGGCAGTATCTTATAAGTATTAACTCTATAGTTAGTATGACTGCTTGGTCTCGCAGTAGAGTAAAATTGCATTTAAGACCAGAGCCAGTAGAATCGGATATTATAGTAAGTATAGAGAGATCTACCGATTTTAAAAAATGGTTAGATCTATAATTTCTATACTTTAGCTTTACTGCTCTTCCAGTATAAAATACCCGGAATCAACGGCAATACCATAGGCAGACAAGGGTCTTCCCATGCTAATATTGAATAGATAAACCCAATAGAGACCGGCAATATAATCATGTATGCACCTGTCTTTTCCCATTTTATACCAACCAACAGCCCAATCAGCATAATAGGAATAACAGTAAGCCACAGATTCCCGAAAATAGAATAACCTGCCTGCGGAAGAGGATTGCCATAACTCAAATAGAATGGAGTAATTACGGCAAAGAATAATACCGATAGTATCACAGCGCTCAGTTTTATTTTTTTGTAGTTAGTCATTTGCCAGCTTGTACAGTGTTCGATAAAGCAAAACTTACTAAAAATTTTACTAATATTTAGCTATTAGTTTGATTATTCGTTTTTTAGAATTAAATTATAGACTACTTGTAAATAGGGCGCCGGACTATGGTAAAATTTTCAATTAAAGATAAGCTAATACTTTATGTGATACTGATTAGTGTCTTTACTACTTTGGCAGTAAGTATAGTTTCTTATATAGATGCCAAAAATGCTTTAATTAGTAGAACATTAGAGCAACTAACATCAGTAAGAGTCGTAAAAAGCAGACAGATTTCAAATTATTTTGAGGATAGAAAAGAGGAGCTAAATATGTTTGCATATCTTATATTTGATGTGCAAATGAAAGACACGCCAAAGTTAATCAATGACTTCGTATCGCATAACAGGAAAATTAGAGATATTTCTATCACCAAGGTGGAAAGAAATATTAATAAAATTGAAAATGCAGATATCTATGAAGACAAGTCTGATGGAGTTTTGAATTTACACATCACTAAAGCTTTTAAATATAACAAAGATATCTATCTCTTTGATATGTTGATAGAATATTCGGTTATTAATGAAATAATGCTTGAGAACTCTCCAAATTCCGGGCTTGGTAATTCGGGAGAATCATATATAGTTGGGGGTGACTCATTGCTTCGCACCACTTCAAGGTTTAAAGAAAATTCTATTCTGAAGATTAAGGTTTCAACTGAGGGCGTTGCTCAGGCGATGCAGGGTAATGACGGCACAGGTCTATTTGATGATTACAGGGGAGTCAATGTTTTCAGCTCTTTTGGAAAGATGGATATAGATGGTTTAGATTGGTGCTTACTTGCAGAAATAGATTATCATGAAGCTATAGAGTCTATAAATGATATAAGAAATAAAATAATATTTTCGACTATTATGTTGGCGTTTATAATATTTATAGTTGTTTTTATATTTTCTAAAAATATTACAAGACCAATACTTGAATTGCAGAAAAGTGCTGCGAAAATAGGGAAGGGGATATTAAAGCCCATTGAAATTAAGCATTCTAATGATGAAATAGGCGATTTAGTTAATTCTTTTAATGCAATGATAAATGAAATAAAATCTGCAAATAAAGAACTGGAAGCTGAACGGCAACACCGGAACACTGCTAGAATTGAAGCCGAAGAAAACGAAAGAGAACGACTCTCTAAGGAGTTGCATGATGGATTAGGTCAAACCCTTACAGCGTTGAAGCTTCAAATTGAAAGTTTTGACTACAATAGGCTCAGCGAAGAGTCTGCAAATAAACTAAAATTATTATCAAACTCCGTAGATTTGGCTGTAGATGATATTAGGAGAATTTCTAATAATCTAATGCCTTCGGTGCTTAAAGAATTTGGTATTGCTGCCTCTCTGAGGTACTTAGTAGAAACGCTGAATGTAAGCCAAAATCTTGAGATATTATTTGATTCTCAAAAATTACCTTTTGCTATTGTAAAGCATGCTAAAATTAACATATATAGAATAGTGCAAGAAGCACTGAATAATTCTATAAAGCATGCTGAAACAAGTAAAATATATTTGAGTATGATTTATCAAAATGATATATTAAAAATAAGCGTTAAAGACCATGGTAGAGGATTTCAGCCTGAATCAGTAACAACTATCAACCATAATGGATTGCTAAATATGAAGGAGAGGTCTGAGTCCATTGGTGCAATCCTATCGATAGAAAGCAAGCTAAATGTTGGAACTACAATCGCATTAAACATAAATAAAGAGTATTTGTATGGAGAAGATTAGAATAATCCTCGTGGATGATCACTCACTGGTAAGAGATGGTATCAAATCTATACTGCAAACTGAGGAGAATATCGAGATTGTAGGCGAAGCGTCTAACTTCGACGAGCTGCAGGTATACCTCAAAAATAAAAAATGTGACATTGTTGTCTTGGATATATCATTACCTGATGTTTCGGGGATTAAGATTTGTAGTATCTTGAGAGAAAGTCATCCTAACATCAAAGTACTAATTTTATCAATGTATATAAATGAAGAATTTATATTTAATTCCTTGCAAGCCGGAGCAAAGGGCTACTTGCCTAAGAATACAAATAAAAAAGAATTATTAGCTGCTGTTAAAGCCATTTTTATAGGGAACGAATACTTCAGCACTGAAATATCTGAAATTATTCTGAAAAGCTATATTAATACTGTACAGAATAAGAAGGATGAAACAGCGACAGAGGAACTTTCCAAAAGAGAGAAAGAAGTACTCATACTTTTTGCGGAAGGAAGTTCTAATTCAGAAATATCTGACAAGTTATTTATTTCAGTTCGAACTGTAGAGTCGCATAAAAATCATATCATGCAGAAACTTCAGCTTAAAAATACCGTAGACCTTATTAAATACGCCATAAAAAACAAATACGTTGACCTCTAATAAAAATATTCATAATTCCTTTCAGTGAAACACGTAATTTGATTCCGTAAAAACCACATTCATAATTCCGAGTAACTCCATTTCAAACCATCACATTATTAGGCAAATTTGTCGTGTAATTTTTATTCGATAAGGAGCTGTCTAATGTTTAAGAAAATGTACAACTTATTATTCTTGTTGCTTCTTCTTCCTTTGATTGCAGTTGATGCTCAAGCTCAGAAAGAAGTAAAAGAAAGCGGACCGGAATTATCTGCAAGTGCAGATCTTATGAGCAGGTACGTATGGCGCGGTAAAGATTTTGGTGATTCGCCAAGTATTCAACCCACAGTTGAATTCGCTTGGGATTTCTTTAAAATTGGTTCCTGGGGTGCATTTACTACTAATGGGACAAATGTACAGGAAGCTGATTTGTATATGGCTTGCGATTTAGTTGATGGTATGTTTTCTGTCGGAGTGACAGACTATTTCTTTCCTAATGATACTCTAGCAAATAATAAATATTTTGACTATAAAGATGGAAGCACTGGCCACACAGTTGAAGCTAATATAGCTTTCAATGGTACTGAAACAATTCCAATCGGTGTGTCATTTAACTATAATTTTTATGGGGGGGGGGGGGGGCTGACGAAGATAATTCTATGTACGTAGAGTTGACTTACAGTGGTAAAGTTAGAGACAATGCGTTTGACTTATTTATGGGCTTTGCATTAGATGATGGTCTTTATGGCGAAACCTTTGGCGTTGTTAACTTTGGCGCTACAGTTCATAAAGAAATCAAATTTACTGACTCATTCTCATTGCCTGTTCAGGCTTCATTTATTACGAACCCTCAAGCCGAAAATATGTTTTTAGTTTTTGGCATAAGTTTATAAAATACAATCGGAGATATTTAGATGGATACGGGTATTACTACTTTTATGGTCATCGCAACTTCTCTTGTGATGCTCATGACTCCCGGACTTGCATTCTTCTACGGAGGTTTGGCAAGTAAAAGAAACATTCTTGGTATTATGATCCAGACATTTGTTTCTTTAGGTATTACTACAATTTTATGGGTAGCCATTGGTTATTCACTTTCTTTCTCAGGCGGCGAAGGCGGCATTATTGGTAACCTTGACAAAGCATTTTTGAACGGAATACCGTTTGATGCTCTTTATGGTGGACCTGATGGTAAATTCCCTGAACTTATTTTTATTGCTTATCAGATGATGTTTGCTATTATCACTCCTGCGCTTATCACAGGTGCATTTGTGAACAGGGTAACTTTTAAATCTTATTTGATATTCCTTGTTGTGTGGCAAATATTTGTTTACTATCCGTTCGTACACATGGTATGGGGCGGCGGTCTATTGCAAGAATGGGGCGTACTTGACTTTGCAGGTGGTATAGTAGTTCATGCAACTGCCGGTTTTGCGGCATTAGCTTCTGTTATTTATGTAGGTAAAAGAAAAGACACATACTCACCTCCAAACAGTATTCCACTAGTAGCTATTGGTACTGGTCTATTGTGGTTCGGTTGGTATGGTTTTAATGCCGGTAGTGAATTAAGTGTTGACTCTATCACAACTTTGGCTTTCTTGAATACTGACGTTGCAGCATCTTTTGCAGCAATTACTTGGTTGATCATCGAATGGTTCACTGAGAAAAAACCTAAATTTGTTGGTTTGTTGACAGGTGCAGTTGCAGGTCTTGCTACTATTACTCCTGCAGCAGGCTTTGTAACGACTCAAGATGCGATGATAATAGGTATTGTTTCCGGTGCTGCTTGTTTCTTAGCAGTAAAACTTAAAAATAAACTTGGCTGGGATGATGCATTAGACGTATGGGGCGTTCACGGTATGGGTGGCGTTTTTGGTACTATTATGTTAGGTATCTTTGCATCTGAAGCTATCAACGGTCAGTCAGGTCTATTAGAAGGTAATTCAGCATTCTTCATGAAAGAAGTAGTAGCCGTTGTTGTTGCTTCAGCTTATGCCTTCATCTTTACATACATTATGCTTGTAGTAATCAACTTTATTACTCCTGTAAAAGTATCTGATGTAGATGAAGAAAGCGGTCTTGATGAATCACTACACGGTGAAAGAGCTTATGACGATGGTGCTCTTTAAGATTAGAGTTTGAATAGCTTTTCTTATTTCTTGTAAGAAAAAAGGAAATTACCTTAATTTTGAATAATACATTGTTGACTTGATTCAGCACTACTCGTCTAAAAAAGAGTTGTCTTTTTAACAAAAAAAGGCAACTCTTTTTTTACAATCTAATCCACTTCATAATAGCTGTCGTTTCTATATGCTATTTTCGATTCTTGGAGTGGGATTCTATAGTTGAAGCCCAGATTTATAGAAAATTGTGAATCTCTATCATTACTTCTGGTTTTAAATTCTAAGCCAGCAAATTTAAACTGAAGTTCAACTCCAAAATTCTTGAAAAAATAATATTTTATAGCGAACATAGGATCTATAGAAGCATATACAGATTCTATTGTTTTCCGTTTGCGATTCTCCCAGTAACTAATATCCAATCTATCGCTATAGTCATACAAAAATCTGTAACTGGTATATGTATAAGCCAAACCATAGGATATGATTAGATTATCATAAGCTAAATTCTCAGTAATGGCTATATAAAAATTAGCAAAATCTTTACCTAATACGTAAGGTTGATTTATGTACATGTCAGAGTTAAAAATTGAAAATATATCGATATTGTCTACATTGTTGCCTACAATCATATTGTCTTTAGACATCTCGTCGTAACCCAAGCTGAAATTAAGGAAATGACCTTTGGTGTGGCAAAGTGCCCATCCAAGATTAAAACCTAAATATCCCATCATATTATCACCGTCAGAAAAACTATTTGTGAAGCGGTAATAATTTATCGGCATATACCCAATCGATAGAAATGATTTGCCGCGCGTTAAGCTTTTTTCGACATTTTTATGTTGCCAGATATCTCTTGACTGGTATGCTTGGTCAACGCTGATTGTATCCTGAGAAAAAAGGAAGGTAGGTAATGCTAAAAAACAAATAAAAAGGTATAAGTATCGCATGATAAAACTCCAAAATATGAGTTGATGGATTGCATTTTAATAATTACAATCAGTCAATATCTTTGATACGTATAAGCTATCTATTATGTTGCGACATGTATTGATAAATTGTTCTAAAAGAATCTTTTATGCCAGATAGATAGATTTAACAAAGAAAATAGCTCGGTGGAGTACTTCTTCTTGCCATTTCGGTGAAGTTCGAACATCTTTTCAATAAATTTGCTATCGAAATATTCTTTTGTTATGTCAGAGTTTAGTATTTCCTCTTTGGCAAAGTCATACCATTGATCTTTGAGCCATTCGGAGACGGGAGCCCAGAAACCCTGCTTTTTCCGATAAATTATTTCGTGAGGTAGTATGTCCTCAACTGCTTTCTTGAGGATGTATTTAGTGATGCTTTTGTCAGGAATTTTCTGCTGAGGACTAAGTGCTGTAGTAAATTCTACAATCCTATTATCCAAAAATGGAACACGTGCTTCCAAACTGTGAGCCATACCAATTTTATCAACTCTCATGAGCAAAGTTTCTGCCAATCGGTGCTGCTGTTCTACAAAAAACATACGCTGCAATAAATCAGCATCAGGCTTGATTTTTAGAGCTTCACTATGCAGCATTTCTGCATATTCATCAGGAATATTTGTCAAATCACTGTGAGCAGATTTGAATAATCTTTGCTGGTGAGCAGGAGAAATAATAGATACACCACTCATATAAAATTGCTTGTCAAAAGTGGCTCTGCGGAGGTAGTCCAAAGCCAAATATTGATTTTGCGATTCGAATATGGGTTTCGCTAATCCATAAGTACCTTTTTTCATAAAAGCGGGCAGCGCTGCAAATTTTTTGTAATAAGAATTGTAAAAATTCAAATCACGCATCATCCACTTATATCCTACGAACTGTTCGTCGCTGCCTTCGCCGACTTGCACTACTGTAGTGCCACTTTCCTTTGTAAGCTTGCATAGAAAATATAGAGGTATGCACACAGGATCCGCATTGGGTTCGTCCTCGTGCCAAACCAGTTTCTCCAGTACATCGATGGATTCACGTTCGTCGATTAGTATTTCGTGGTGATTAGTCTTATAACGTTTAGAAATGATGCGAGCATATTCCAATTCATTGTATTCTTCCAGCTCTTTAAAGCCAACAGTATAAGTGTCTATAGGTCTATCCATAAGCTCTGCCATCAGGGCAACGTTTAGGCTTGAGTCAATGCCACCGCTAAGGAATACTCCAAAAGGTACATCGCTCATCATGCGGTCATCTATGGCACTTCTAAGAAGTTCTATAAGATGAGTCTGTATTTTCTTCTGATCCCAATCATGATATGATTCTTCAGATTTATCTAAAGGAGACCAGTAACGCTGTACATTTATCTCGCCATTTTTATCTATTTCTAGGTAGTGACCTGCAGAAAGCTTTTGAATATGTTTAAATAGCGAGGTCTTTTGACTGCTCATGCCTAGATTAAGGTAATTCGGCAATTCTTTAGCATTTAGTTCCGTTGGAATAGAAGGATGTTGTAGAATAGATTTGATTTCCGAACCAAAAACAAAAACACCATTGTAATTAGCAAAGTAAAATGGTTTGATACCAATTCTGTCACGAGAAGCAAAAAGCTTATGCTCTTGGCTATCATAAATGGCAAAATCCCACATACCTCTCATTTTCACAAGGATGCCCTTGCCCCATTCTGCATAGCCGTAAAGTATAGTTTCGGTATCAGTCCCGGAACTATACTTATAGCCAATCTTTTCAAGTTCTTTTCTAATTTCCAGGTGATTATATATTTCACCGTTAAAAACTATAGAATATCTACCGTCAGGAGTGTGCATAGGTTGACTGCCGGCATCGGATAAATCTATAATAGATAGTCTTCTGAATCCTAAACCGCACTTGTTGTCAACCGATATCCATTGCCCTTCGGAGTCAGGTCCACGATGAGTTATAACATCAGTCATATTTTTCAAAATTTCAAGATTGATTTTTTCAGAATTACCTGCCGGATTTATTATTCCTGCTATGCCACACATATTATTTCCAATTATTTATAAATCAAGATTTCTCAAAAGAACTGCATTATTAATTAAGTCAAGCATATCTCTGACAGCTCTGTCAATACCTACGATGATAGAGCGAGCCATAATAGAATGACCTATGCTTAGCTCGTTAATCTCATGGATGTAGCAGATAGGTTTTGAATTTGTATAATTCAAACCATGACCTGCAGCAATCATTAAGCCTTCGTTTGCGGCTAAGTTAGAAGCAAAAACTAATCTTTCGTATTCTTTCTGCAGCAAATCACCTTTTATAGCATTTGCATAAGTCCCTGTATGGAGTTCTACCATATCAGCACCAATTTTGAGGCAAGCTTCTATTTGCTTTTCATCAGGTTCTACAAAGATGCTTACTTCTATGCCTTTCTCGTGCATTCTTTCAGTAGTCTTTTTTAGAAGTTCAAAGTTATTGATAACATCAAGACCGCCTTCTGTCGTAAGTTCTTCGCGTTTTTCCGGTACAATAGTTACCAAATCAGGCACTACATCCAAAGCAATTTTTATAATTTCTTCGGTAGCTGCCATTTCAAAGTCCAGCTTTGTTTGGTTTACATCTTTTAGAGCGTAAAGGTCTCTATCTTGCAAGTGGCGTCTGTCCTCACGGAGGTGACAAACTATGCCGCTTGCGCCGGCTAATTCGGCAGTAACTGCAGCAGTTACCGGATCAGGTTCAACTCCGCCGCGAGCTTGTCTTAATGTAGCAACATGATCTACATTCACATTCAAAGTAATCATTTTCGATTCTCTCTGATTATGGGATGAAATAATTATGCAATTTACAAAAAAATAACTTATTTTGTTATATCACATTATTACGATTGGTTTATGACGTCTGCTTTAGATATTGTAATGCAAAGAATTAAGGTGCTTTACCGAGAGATTAAGCACGAGCCAATCTATGTGCCTACTCAATGGTATGACCCTTACAGCTACGTAAAAGCCGGTGTCCGGACAGACCCTTTTCACTTTTTTGAAGATTCAATCTTCCTCATTAAGGCAGGCGATAATACCAAGCCAATCAAGAACTGCACTTATAATATGATGATACGTTACAGTACGGCTTTCGATCATTATAATCTTGGTAAAATTCAAGATATTCGCGGGAAGTTTAAATCATCGGGTACTTTTTTGAAAGCCATAGCGATGTTAAGATATATTAAATCACTTCGCTGCGATACTATTCACCTTTTACCTGTCAATTCAGTTGGCTCTTATGGCAAAAAGGGAGATCTTGGTTCTCCTTATGCGACAAACAATCACTACAGTCTTGATGAGAGACTTGGCGAAGATTTGTTGCAATTACCAATAGAGTTACAGTTTGAAGCATTTGTAGAAGCGGCCCATTTGCTTGATATGAAAGTAATTTGTGAGTTTGTATTTCGAACTGCCTCTATAGACTCAGAGCTTGCGATAGAGCATCCTGACTGGTTTTACTGGGTGAAAGAATCTGATATGGAAAAGAATTTTACTCCGCCGTCATTTGATAACCATACACTGGATGAAATCAAAAGCAAGATAAACTCAAAAGATTTTTCGAATCTACCAGTACCGGATGAAAATTATCGAAATAAATATGCAAAACCCGTAGGAAAAGTTAGACGCGATTTGACTAATGCTAAGTTGTTTGCATTCGATAGTAATGGCGAAAAGCTTACTATCCCCGGTGCTTTTGCAGACTGGCCGCCTGATGATACTCAGCCTCTATGGTCAGATGTAAGTTATTTGAAGTTATATAATGCAGATGATTTTGATTATATGGCTTATAATACCTTGAGAATGTATGATCAAAACTTGCTACATCCTAAAAATGAAAATAAAGAATTGCACCAATATCTTGAAAATATTATTCCATATTATGTTAGAGCTTACAAAATTGATGGTGCTATGGTAGATATGGGGCATGCTCTGCCTGATACTTTACTTCGTAATATAATTAGTAAGGCAAAAGAGGCAAAGCCCGACTTGATTCTGAGAGAGGAAAATTTCTATTTAGACGAAAAATCCGCTAAGATTGGCTATCAAGCGGCGATTGGGGCTCTTCCGTTTGATTATTATTCTAAAGATAAGTTGATTGATTTTCTGAAAAGAAAAAATCCGAATATTAAATATTTCGCTACTACTGAGAGTCATAACACTCCCAGAACTCAATACTTGTTGCCTGATGATGAGCATGCAAATATAGTTTTTTGGTTTCTAACTATGATTTTGGGAGATGGTGTGCCATATATTCATTCGGGCTTTGAATTGAATGAGACTATGCCTGTAAACACAGGATTGGGGTTTAGTACTGATGATTTGCAACAATTTCCTGCTGATAAGCTTCCTTTATTTTCTACTGCTGCCTTGGACTGGAGCGACAAAACCGTAGTGAAAGGCATTCATGATTTATCGGAAATGATACTGGAGTATAGATTATGCAGCTCAAACATAGTATCTGTGGAAGATGTGAACAATGAGATAATGCTGAATCTGGAAGCTGAATTTGGAGAGAAGTATTTGCTTAAGATTGCTTTTAATCCTATGTCTATTACTCTTTATAATAGAAAGTTCAAAGATATACTTAAGCTGCCGGAGGATGTAGTTGAAATATCCGCACAATAAGGATGAGTATCGTAAATACAGAAAACCTTAAAAGTTTTACTTATAAGTAAAACTTTTTGTATATTTAGGCATTCTGTTACTTATAAGTAAAATAGTATGCAAAAGTCATTCAAATCACGTAACATTTATATCGAAAGAATAAGACCTTATATCGATTCTAATTTGATAAAAGTACTTATTGGTCAGCGTAGAGTAGGGAAAAGCTATATATTTTATCAATTGATGGATGAAATACAAAATGCTAACCCGGAAGCTCATATTATTTATATCAATAAAGAAAGCTATGAGTTCGATAACATTGTTGATTATAAGTCTCTGATTGAGTTTGTAGAAGCAAAGTCCTTTGAATCAAATAACTATCTGTTTATTGATGAAGTACAGGATATAGAGCAATTTGAGAAGGTGTTAAGGCACTTCTCTACAACAGGCAAATATGATATTTATTGCACGGGTAGTAATGCCAAGCTGCTTTCGGGCGAGATAGCTACTCTTCTTGCCGGAAGATATATCCAAATTCGTATATTTTCTCTTTCTTACAAAGAGTTTTTAGATTTTCATAAGCTTGAAGATAGTGATGCAAGTTTATTGGAGTATATAAAGTATGGAGGAATGCCGCACCTTATCAATCTAAAGAAAGATGAAGCTGTTTACTACGAGTACTTAAAAAACATATACAACTCCATCGTTTTGCGTGATGTGGTAGAAAGATATAAAATTAGAAATATTAGTTTTCTTGATAATCTGATACATTTTCTATGCGATAATTTGGGGAATATATTTTCAGCTCAAAATATAAGTAAGTCTCTAAAATCACGGAATATGAATATTCAGGCAAAAACTATTATTGAATATCTCTCGCATTTGGAAAGTGTATTCTTTACTGATAGAGTAAAAAGAAGCGAAGTTGCAGGCAAGAAGATATTCGAAATTGGTGAAAAGTTCTATTTAGAAGATTTGGGATTACGCCACTCAATAGTACCATATCAGATAAATGATATATCTAAAGTTTTGGAGAATCTTGTGTATCATCATCTGAAAGTTATGCAGTATGATGTTTATGTAGGGAAACTCGGCGATAAAGAAATCGATTTTGTTTCCAAAAAAGGTGATAATACTATCTATATACAAGTCGCTTATATGCTATCAGACGAATCCACAAGGCAAAGAGAGTTCGGAAATCTACTTGAGATAGATGACAATTACAGAAAAATTCTAATATCAATGGATCCATTTGCAGATGGCAATTATAAAGGTATAGAGCACCTACACGTGCGCAAGTTTTTGATGGAGTTTGAGTAGAAGAGTATAATAACTTCATGATAAAGATAAGAGTAATTTATATCAATGCTTATTATGATATAATAAATATTATATATATATTTGCAATTCTTTTTACACTTTGATTTTAAAGACTTATGAACGACTACAAAATTTACTTCAAAAAATTGTTTGACTTCCAGGGCAGAGCCACCCGAAAAGAATACTGGTTGTTTTTCTTTATGTCGTGGTTTATACCATTCCTAATTGTGCAATTTCTAAAACATATCGTTGGGGTTGAATTCAAAATGCTGAATGATCCTGAATTCACTTATAGTTCTATAAGTGGGGTGTTTTTTATTTTTCTCACTATTTATATCTTAATTTTGATGATAGCAAATATATTTTTATCTATCAGACGTTTCCATGATATAGGTAAAAGTGGGTATAATATTTTTTGGGGAATTATTCCTTATTTTGGAGCATTTAGTATTTTTGCTATGCACTTATTACCGGGTGATGTAGGGGAGAATCAATATGGTGAAGATCCATACAAAGATAAGTATCCTTCCGATTCTGATGAAGAAACAGAGAGTTTTATACAGAAAAGAAAAGAAAAGATCAGGAAACAGAGAAAATTAATTACAATTTTTGCTTCTATTGTCATTGCTCTGGGTGTCATTGGCTTTTTTACTTTAATTGGTTTTCTGGTTAAAGACGGGATGACTGAAGTAGATGAAGATAAAACTGGTACTATAAGTCAGTCAATTGGCGGTGAACTGCTTTATAATATGAAGATTACCGGTAGTCAACTATCAAAGAAACATAATATTGATTTTAGCTATATTTCAGAAGCAAATGACACTACTTATATAGGATCTGCGAACTGCAAACGTGAACCTCTTCTTGAAAACTTGGAAATGGGACTTTTTGGAGAGTGGTTTATTATTCCGGTAAATGAAGATCTATCTGCTCAGCTTTTGATGTATAACTTTGCTAAAGATGAAACATTACTACAGAAGATAGACTACAATTTTATCAGCAAAAATATTTACGGAGAAGAAAAATCTTACATCACAAAAAATACTTTATTCTATATTGGTGAAGTTTACGGTGATCTTGTATCAATTATAATGATTGATCCTAAAGATATTAAATTGGGTGAAGATCCTGATCCTGAGAAATTCCGTTATGTAGTTTATCAAATTGATGAAGAAAGCGGTGAGCTCTCCTACTATGATATGCAATTTGATTAGATTATTTGATTATATTTTTAGTGATTGGGGCAATTCTAAAATTTAGAGTTGCCTCTTCCATTTTGTGCAGGTGCTAGCTGATTTAATATCATAAAATGTGCTTATATATTGTTACTTTTACATATTCACCATTCGTAATACTTTTATTCCTGATTACTGAAACCAAAATCATTTGATAATATCCTTTATTTTGGATAATTTTACACTAGCACATTTTCCTATTGAATTATACCCAATTTTAAATAAAAATCGAGGAAATCAAAAATGTACGATTTGATCAAAAAAGCAGATCCTGAAGTTTTTGATGCTATCACTAAAGAATATAACAGACAGCATGAAAAAATCGAGCTTATCGCCAGTGAAAACTTTACTTCTCCTGAAGTAATGGAAGTGCAAGGTTCAGTCCTTACTAACAAATACGCTGAAGGTTACCCCGGCAAACGCTACTATGGCGGCTGCGAATGGGTGGACGTTGCGGAAGATATCGCGCGCGACAGACTGAAAAAACTTTTTGGTGCTGAGTATGCTAACGTGCAGCCGCACAGTGGCTCTCAAGCGAACATGGCTGTTTACATGACTTTTATCAAACCTGGTGACACTGTGATGGGCTTAGACCTTTCTCACGGCGGTCACTTGACTCACGGCTCTCCTGTGAACTTCTCAGGTAAATTGTATAACTTTATTCCTTATACTCTTGACCCTGAAACAGGCAGAATCGATTATGATAATGTTGAAAAATTAGCTAAAGAGCACAAACCAAAACTTATCACTGTTGGTGCTTCTGCTTACCCAAGAGATATCGACTTCAAACGCTTCCGTGAAATCGCTGATTCTATCGGTGCTTTCTTGTTTGCAGATATCGCTCACCCTGCAGGTCTTATTGCAAAAGGCAAATTGAACAACCCGGTTCCTCATTGCCACGTAGTAGCTTCTACTACTCACAAAACTTTGCGTGGCCCTCGCGGTGGTCTTATTATGATGGGTAAAGATTTCGAAAATCCATTTGGTGTTGTTGCGCCTAAATCAGGCAGAACTAAAATGATGAGTGAACTATTGGATTCTACTGTTATGCCTGGCGTACAGGGCGGTCCATTAATGCACGTTATTGCTGCTAAAGCAGTTGCTTTTGGCGAATGCTTGACTGATTCATTCGAAAGATATATCGATCAGGTAATTGCAAACACTCAAACTTTAGCTACTGAAATGATGGCTAACGGCTATAAATTAGTTTCTGACGGTACTGATAACCACTTGATGCTTATTGACCTTACTAATAAAGACATCAATGGCAAACAAGCTGAAAACGCTTTGGATGAAGCTGGCATCACTTGTAACAAAAACACTGTACCGGGCGAAAAACGCTCTCCATTAGTAACTTCAGGTATCAGATTAGGTACTGCTGCAATGACTTCTCGCGGATGCAAAGAAGACGACATGAAAGCAATTGCCGGCATGATCGACAAAGTACTTACTAACGTAGGTAACGAAGAAGTTTACGAAGCAGTAAGAAACGAAGTAAAAGAATTTACAGCAAAATTCCCATTGCATCAAAAATCATAAGAATAATCCCACTTAGATTTTTGAAAAATGAAACCCCCACTTTCAGTATTTTGAGAGTGGGGGATTTTTTAATTAAAGATTTTCTATTGTTTCCCTATTTTTATGCGATTTAAAATAGCTCTATTTAGATCACTTTTTTTTATGGATTCAGAGATATTACTTGAGTCAGCATCCAGTATGTCAGGTATAATTTTAAACTCCTCCATCTCTAAAATATTATTACAAAAATCAATATATTTCCAAGTAATTTGATGCAATAATACTTTTCGAAATAAATTTGTCAAAGGTGTATCATTTGGTATTTTTGCCTGTGAGAAGATTTTAAAAGACTCCCAAATGCTTATTAACAAATGAGCAAATGATTCGTATTCAGCATTTTTTACTGCATATTTTAATATCTTTAATATTTCTTCAGATATCTTTTGTAAAAACTCCTTATTATATTCATTAGTAAATAAAATCACTAATACTAAATCAGTTAGTCGTACTTTTCCAATTTGATCAATAGTTTTCTCATTTTGTGGGTAAAAGTTGTTTTCTTCGAGGTTAAAAAAGTTACGAAGTATAATCTTTTGTACAATTATTGCTCCTATTAGCATATTATAGTTTTTATAATTAATATTAATAACAAAATCTTTATCAAGCATTTTTGCAATAGAAAAAATTTCTAAATAAATATTAAAATCGACAAGACTATTGCTTTTGTTGTGCCATGTTTCGAGGATCCATTTTTTGTATGCGTTCAAGACTTTATTGAGGAAATCTGTGTTGTTATCTGCAATATTATATTGATGAATTAATTTTAGGTAGTTTTTCCCAGATTTATTGAAAGCTATTGTTGATATATTTTGCTTTATAAATAAATCATTTAGCAGACATAAACACTGATAAATATCATTATGAAATGCATTGTATTTAGAGTGGAAAAACATTAGTATATTAGAATAACAGATATATGTATTGAAATCATTCCCATAAGTTAGAAAAGAATGTATTCTCTTCCAAAATAGATTGCTAAATTGATTTTCAAGATCAGAGAGTTTATCTAAGCAGATAGATCTATTACCACTGTTTTTATAGTTTGGGATTAAGTCAACCATTGTAATTTCTATTGTACTCGTTAAGTCAAGTTGATAGTCTATCGCATCTAAATTTAAATTATAGTCTATTTCTTTATATACTGGAAAATTATTTTTTAAAATTTGCTGATCAGAGATATAGGCAACATTAAGTTTGTCTTCTTGTGTCAAATGTCCGTTTCTAGAATAGTGATAAGCAAAGAAGCATAATGATTCAATAGAAATTGAGTGGTTTTTAATTTTACAGATCAAATTTCTATAGAAAATTACTGTATTTAAAATATCATTTATTTCCCGCGGTTTTATTGGTTTACTTATGCTTTGAAGATCTTTAAATTCTATTACTTTTTTAATTGTTTTGAAAATTTTATCGTCACTAAAATAGTCTTCATTATCTTCTGCTTCTTTTAAGGTGATATGATATTCGATGCTAGGAATAGACGCTGGGGAATTGCATGAAAATTTGTCTAAGTAAAAATTCCAGTAACTAGTAATTTGCTTTGGCACATGAACTCTAAAAGAAAAAGTTTTATCTAAAAAAGATTTAATTGGATTACTTTCACGATCATTGATAAGAAGTTCAAGTCTCTTATTTAGTTCTTCTTTAGAGTAAGCCTTTTTCTCATCTTCCTCTCCCCAAATCTTCCTTATTCCATCTAAATCATAAGGAATAATAATCCACGGGCGTTCTTCTTTTTCTTCTTCAGTTGCCCCCGGGTTTCTATACTGCATAAATACTTGAAGCTCTGCCCACATTTCTTTGGCTTTCTTTTCATCTATGCGGTCGAGATTGTCGAAGACTATTAGGGTTTTCTTTTTACTGTTTTGTCCATTTACTACTTCTAATATATCATTAAAGTGTCTACTGAACTCGATTGAAGAATTTTCAAAGGTCGTAGTTGTTTGTTCAACTAGAAGGAATTCTTTTTTGTTATCTTTATTTTTAAATCTATCAGTTATGTTTAGGAGTTTAGGAGTGCATTTAAATAAAACACCAATAGAAGCAACAAGTAATACAATACTAACAATCAGATTTATTTCGAACGATCCAGTAAATTCCCAGGTTAGATTATTTAAATCTGCATTATTCAAAATTGCTGCGATAAGTGGAATTACAACTACAGCAAAAGCAAGAATTATACTAAAGGGTGTGACGAATGTCTTAGTAGTTGTTCCGTGCAGTTCTTTTTCTATTGGATCAAGACCTTTGTAAATTTCTTTTTTTTTCAAAGTCTTTATCATCTCATGCAAAATTGCCCTCTTAATACAAGAGTGCTCGTGCTGCCAAACATCTATATAAAAGTATTCGATGTTTTTCCAAGTTTCATTTTTTTGAGAATCAGAGTTTTCTTCAGCCGTTTTAGATTCGATAAAACCGTTCTTTATTCCCTCAAACATCAAATTCACAACAGTGGACTTACCTGAGCCCCAGGAGCCTTCCAGACCTATAGTCATTGGCTTATTATCTTCATCTGCGATTGTGTCTAGTAGGGTGGTGGCTATATTGGCGTGCGTACCGAAGTCATCGGTAGTTGCAGCTTGATCATTGATATATTTATCTTTTGCCATGTTTTTTGTGTAATTATATAATTAATGATATTTTATAATATACGCAAAATTTAACAGGCATGCATAAAATAAGAGAGTGTGTACGTGGTTTTTTGGAGGGATAGTTTAGAGCGTTAAAACCCACCCCGCTTTTCCTATGGAAAACCGACCCTCCCTTGTAAATGGCGGGTAAGATGGCAGAATGATTTGAAATTCACAGTTTCTAGTATCCATTTTATTAGTTAAGTCCATCATAAATATAGTAACAGCAAATGCCACACCCATGCTGAGAGCAATTAGTGGAATATAAATCAAAGTTATGATAAACACATTCCCATTTTCTTTCAATTTTTGCTCTCTTTGTTTGTCGTGCATCTTGCTGTAAATCAGGAAACTGGGAATCATCAGATTTATAAATATCTGTAGCATCATCAGCCAATGTGGAAGGGCTTTAGTGAAGACCAGAGCTTCGATTGTAAGCACAGCTAAGCAACACAGAATCAAATAAATTCTCTGTCTCCTTTTGTTTGAACCTTCTGCTTCAATTGCATTAAGTATAGTAATGCTTATCTTAAAAAAAAGGAATAGGGGATAGGCAAATGCAAGATGCAAGCCTGACCAGTATATTATTTCCCAAAATAAATCCAATTTTACTCCTCAATGACATCAATCAAAGTTAAATCACCAGTCTGCTGATCGATTTTATATTTTAGTATACGGGAATCTTCTTCAATTTCAGAGTCTAAAGATTTATATTCGTATCTAATAAAAACGATGTTGTCTTTAATTTTTGATATAAAATTACAAGATTTGTCTGTATTATTCTCATAACTGTCTGGTTCGTTATCTTGCCATATTTCAGTGTCAATAATATCATCTTCTGATAGAATCCAATTTTTTATTGCTTCAGTTTCCAAATTCCACATTATCAATTTTGATTCCTTTCGCTCTGATGAAGGCAATAAATACCAGTTTTTGTATTTATAAATCTGATTAATAGGTGGTTGCCAAATTTGATAGAAGTATCCTTCACCAAGTTTCAAAGTATCGTTGGAAAGAGTAATATACATGTATTTAGTCTTGATATTCCAAGAATCATAGATATCTGATACTTTTTCAACTCTTAAATATCCTCCAATATCCTGCTTTATGATATCAATCGTAGGTTTACCGTCGTAGTATTCATTTGGACTGGTTTTATCTAAATATGCTGAAACGGTAAATGCAATCAATGTCTGCAATAGAACAACTGCAGTTCCTAAATGTGCAATTAAAAAAGGTCTTCCATTTTTTTTTCTTGCACTTAGAATAATTTTGTAGAATAAAATATTAGTAGCTAAAATTACATTTAGAAACATAAATAGGTTCGTAATTTCATCTGGTATATCCGCTAATATCAGAAAATACTCAACTAAACAAATGCCGACAATACCAAAAGGTTTAGATAAGATTGGTTTCAATCTAATATCCGAAATCAAGAATAATCTAAGAGTATTCGTAAAAGTAAAATATATAAAAACATATAATATTGGCAAACATACAATGTGTATAGCTATGATATAAATTAAATTGAAAATTTCCTTCATATTTTTTCCGTTTCTAAAATCTCATTACCAACATCATTACCGGTTTCGAACTCTTTATATATTTCACCTTGGTCTATATCATCTAAAAGTGTAACTAAATCAACTTTCTTTGATGCATTGTTTGTAGGTGTTTGGTTTTGTTCTAAATTAGAATCGTTGTGCATTTTCATTTCAAGATTTATTGAAAGACTCATATATTTTCCTAATATAAAAGATTGTATAAATCTATTAAAATAATTTTTAATATTCGATTAAAAAACACACCCCGTGCGGCTGCACGGGGCAAATATCTCAACTCAACATAACTTAAATATTTATTCTATATCCTGTTTCAATTTTCCACCTAGCTTTATTTCATACCAGTCTATTTTGCGAGAGAAATACATCACAATGGCAAGTATCATAAATAAGCCTATACTGCCGATTATTAGTGAATATTCCTGCATAGAGATAATAGTAAAGATGAAACCGTAAAGTATTGTCAATATGCCAAGCATCAGAAGACTGACTTGCTTAGATTTGAGTATCGCCAAGGTATATCCGCAAATCAGAAGTAAAGTGAGCAGTGATGCAAGCAGGTAAGCTACATTAAATAGCATGTGCTCACTGAATGATAGCAGCAAAGTATAAAATATTATTAGCGCCGTACCTACAAGTAAATACTGAATAGGGTGTATGTACGATTTATTTAAAATCTCTACAAAGAAAAATACCATAAAAGTTAAGCTTATAAATAAGATTGAGTATTTGGCAACCCTGTCGGATTTTTTGTATCTGTCAACGGCGAGCAACAGATTAGCACCGAATAGACTTTTACCAACTTTATATTTATCATTAGTCCACATTTGCGGATAATTTCTATTTAGGTGGAGTATGTTCCAGTGGGCTTTAAAGCCATTTTCATTGATAGTCCTTGAGTCAGGCAGATACTCTCCGGCAAAGCTTGGGTGCTTCCATGATGATTGGAGGTATACATCTGTAGTCTTACCCAGAGGTGCAAAAAATACGTCCTGACTGCCTTTTAGATCCAGACTAAGTGAAAAATTATAGCCATTGCTATAGGTGTCAGAAACATCAATAGGTACGCTTATGCCGGAGCGGACAATGTCGTTAGTAGTTAAGCCGGAATTAAAGAACTCCTGTGTGTCATTCCACTTTAGCTTTATCTGCTTTTCTATCCCTTTCAAATCAGAAATCCCGACATTAAGTTGCGCTTTGTTGAAATGAACGCGTCTTATATCTAAGTCCATAGCAGACAGTTCCAATGGTTTAAATGCTCCTTCCAGCTTAATATCCGATTCGTATACTACAACGTCATGAAGCCCACGGTAGCGCTCTTCTGGCTTAAGTTTTCCATTGATTTTAAGCTTTTCCGGCAGAATGTATAAGAACTCTTTTTTAATCTCGATGCTTGCAGTAGTGTCAGTATAAGCACCCCTATTAGTGATAACTCTGTCATAAGGAATAGAAATATAAGGCCCGGTGATAGTCTGCCCGGTCCCCCATTTTTTGCTGACTTCCATAACAGCATTCTGATGAATCTCTTCCCTTTCATGAATAAGAGATCTTACCAAAGCATTAGGGAACTGAAGGATAATAATAAGGGCTGCAATAACTACAACTTTGAACATGACGTTGTTTTTAAAATCAAATCTTTGCATAATCTTCCTCTGAAAATAATTGACAACAATAGTATTTACAACCACCTACTGCATTGTTATTCAAATCAAAAAAATACCTGCCTCATGTGAAGTTCGGATACAAGCATACACCTCCTAAATCCTGAGTACCAGCATAAGGAATAAAGATTACTTAAAAGCCCCTTTGAAAAAGAAAATATGTCGAATGGATAAGTATTATTTCCCTGACATAAAATAAGTACACAGATATGAAAAATTAGTTCATGAGAAAAAAAGATATCTATTTATTCGGATATCCTTAGCCACTTTTAAAAATTTTCTATATTTTGTTTCTTTCTTCTTATATCTCTTGGATCTTCACCATAGTAGTTTTTGCCTATATCACCTGATTCGATCAATGCCATCAATAGTATTATTCCACCTACAAGCGGAACAAAACTCCATAACACATAAGTACCTTCTTTGTTAATATCATGAAGTCTTCTTACTGTGAGAGAAAGATTTATGGAAAAGTCCGGCAATAGAATTACCATAAAAATGATAACTCCTATACTGATTCCTAGAGAATGACCATCATCTGCAAGAGCCTCAGGAAAAATATAATTCGTTATAATCCCAATCATGGTGATCTGCTGTATAACATATATCAAGAACTAATTTACCGCCAATATTTTGTGAAATAACATCTTGATTATATTTTGGTCCCCAAGTGCCAACGGGGTCAATAGCTATTAAAAAAATAATAGCTAGAAAAAATACGAAACTTATGCCTCTTGTTGTGTAGCATCCAACACTAACCACCCGTCGGTATTATCCGGGCAGGGGCAATCAATTTCTAAGCATGAAATAGGAGAATTTACTTGATTCCTATTTCCGGCAGCGTCATAGCCGAAAGTTATCGTGTGCTGCGCAAGCAAACTCGAAGTTTGCAGCAATGCTAATAGTAGCATTATGACTAGTTTTTTGTGTTTCATAGATTTATCTCATTTTTTATCATTTAAACAAAAAGGTATTACTTGAGTCCGGTTTGTTTTCCATTGGAAAGAATTTGAACTCGAAATCAATTTGTCCTTTCTTTGGATAAGAACCACCACACTTCGTATCATGATAATATTTAAAGTGTATTGTGGAATCATTTATGATAGTGCCTTTATAGGTTCTCAAAAAATCACAGAAAATATTATCACTAGGTGTATAATATTGAAATTTGATACTGTCTTTTTCTATTATGTATGCACCCCAGGTCGCTCGAAAATTTCTATTTTTTTGAATTAAATATTCAACATTACTTTCAGAAAAATCTGCTACATATTCACCGTCAGGATCATACCATGATTCTACAAAAACTGTTCCATCATAATATAGGACCAATATCATATAATCGTGTTTTGTGTCTAAAGTATAGCGTGACCCAATAGCATAATAATATCCATCAGTTCTTAAAGGTTTTGCCAACGCTTTCACTGAATCTGTGTACTTATTTAAATATTCAAGCTTTCCTAATGGAGCTCTTCCTCCTCTAATTACGAATCCTGCAATATCGAATACACAACCCTGCAGTGCTAAAGTAAGAATTAGGATTACTATTGAAGCTTTTACCATAAAGTGTACCTGCTTTTATTGCTGAACTTATAATGCGGTTCGTCTATTGTATGTCCCACCAAAGGAATAAAACTATAAAACAAATAACTCGCACTTTTATTTAAATCGTGAATTCTTCTAACAGATATAGATAAATTAACAATACTGTGTAATATAAGGAAACCAAAGAAAAATATATCTGAAAGATTATCTATATCAGTATCAAATAGCATAATTATGAAACTTAAAGGGAAAATCAGTAAGATATATAGAATAAAATAGTAAAGCTGAAACATCCAAAATTCCTTTCTGGATGCTCTACCGGAATAATTGAAAATATTTTTAAAAGGATTGATTAAATAGTACATTTAGTTCCCTCAAGAAATAAATCATTTTATATTAATAGCTTGCAATATAACTGTAAAATTAAGAAATAACTAATTATAATTATGTATTGAAGAATACTGCATAAAAAAAAGCCGCTCCACTTTCGAAGAACGACTTAATCAAAATCAAATGCTAAAAATCAAATTATGAGCAACCACTTGTGCTACCGCAATCTTCACATACAGTGCAGCTACCGTTGCGTTTTACTCTGGCAGAACCGCACTGAGCGCATTGCTCGCCTGTATAGCCAAAGGCAACTGCATCGTCTTTACTCACTGTAAGAGTCGCAGTAGCTGTTCCATTTGTACTGCTGTTAGTGATTGCTTCTGAGCCTACAGACACTAACTCATCAATAAACTCCGGCTCGATATCTTCCTCATCAGATGGCAGAGTTTCATCTGTATCTATAATTGTAGGCGTAGAGATTGCCGGACTTGAGTCGTTATCATGTCTGTCTTCGTCCACAGCGTTAACATGCACAAAATCATTTCTTCCAAGATAGTCATACCCAAGTGAGCGGAAAACATAATCCAAAACAGAAGTGGAATTTTTAATAGCTTCATGGCCGTCTACCAATCCGGCAGGTTCAAATCTTGTAAAAGTGAATGAATCCACCAATTCTTCCAAAGGTACACCGTACTGCAAGGCTTTTGAAGCCAAAATAGCAAAACTATTCAGCAAGCCACGGAATGAAGCACCTTCTTTGTACATATCGATGAAAAGTTCACCTAGAGAACCATCTTCATATTCGCCCGTTCTCAAAAAGACTTTATGCCCACCAACGTAAGCCTCTCTGATGTGACCGGAGCGTTTTTTAGGAAGTTTATGGCGTACAAGTTTGTAATGAATTCTATCAGCAATAATTTCCTGAACCTCTTTTGGTCCTTTAGTTTCGTCTAATGTGTTTTCATCACCAAGAGTAATAATTTCATCCAAATCCGAGTAGTTCGTAGTATTCAAAGGCTGTGAAAGTTTAGAGCTGTCTCTGTAGAGGGCAATAGCTTTCACCATAGACTTCCATGAAGTCATGTAAACGTCGCCAATTTCAGAAACAGATGCTTCCTGTGGCATATTTACAGTTTTAGAGATAGCGCCTGAAATGAAAGGTTGAGCAGCAGCCATAATTCTGACATGAGCCATGTGGTGGATAAAGCGAGTGCCTTTTCTACCGCATTTGTTGGCAGTGTCAAAAATAGTCAAATGCTCTTCTTTCAAGTGAGGTGCATTTTCAATCATCATAGTCCCGCATACATAATCGTTAGCGGCATCTATTTGCTGATCAGTAAATCCAAGTCGTTTTAGCAAATTGAATTTAGAATCGTTATAGTCGCTTTCGAAGAATCCTAATGATTTTAGGAAATCTTCGCCAAGTGACCATTTATTAAAAGCAAAAGTAATATCAAAGACAGATGCAAGTTGAGGCTCGATGGCGTCTAACTGCTCTTTTGAAAAGCCTTTTGCTTCAAGAGAGTTTTTATTAATATAAGGGCACCCGGCTAAAGTGGCATTACCTTTTGAGTATTTTTCAATATCTTCAATCTGTTTGTTGCTGTAGCCCAATTTAGAAAGAGCCTTGCGTACTGATTGGTTAACAATTTTGAAATAACCGCCGCCTGAAAGTTTTTTGTATTTGATAATAGCGAAGTCTGGTTCTATGCCGGTAGTGTCACAATCCATTACCAGGCCAATAGTTCCGGTAGGAGCTATCACAGAAACCTGAGCGTTTCTGTAACCATTCTCTTCGCCTAATTCCAAAGCTTTGTCCCATGTAGCTCTTGCAGCAGCAACCAGCTTTTCATCCACATATTTTGGATTGATACCCATTGGTCTTACAGTAAGGTCTTCGTATTTTGCCGGAGCTTCATTGTAAGCCGCACGGCGATGATTACGAATTACTCTGAGCATGTGTTCTTTATTGATGTCATATTTGTCAAATGTACCTAACTCTTTCGCCATTTCCGCAGAAGTCGCGTAAGCCTGGCCTGTAAGCATAGCAGTCAAAGCACCTGTCATAGCCAAAGCTTCAGGAGAATCGTAAGGAATGCCATTTACCATAAGCAATGTGCCGATGTTTGCATATCCCAAGCCCAGTGTACGGAAATCAAAACTTTTTTGTGCAACTTCTTTAGAAGGGAACTGAGCCATAAGTACAGATATTTCAAGCACAACAGTCCATATACGAATAGCATGTAAATATTCGTCAATCAGGAAACTGCCCGTCGTTTCATCATAGAACTTCATTAAGTTCAAACTGGCTAAGTTGCAAGCAGTGTTATCTAAGAACATATATTCGCTACAAGGATTAGACGCATTAATTCTGCCTGATTCCGGGCAAGTGTGCCACTCATTTATAGTAGAGTCATACTGCACACCCGGGTCAGCACTTTTCCAAGCACTCATATTAATTTTGTTCCAGAGATCTCTAGCTCTGATAGCTTTGACCGTTTCACCTGTGGTACGGTATCTTAATTCCCACATTTCGTCATTTTCAACGCAGTGCATAAATTCATTAGTGATACGTACTGAGTTGTTTGAATTTTGACCACTTACAGTAAGATAAGCTTCGCCTTCGTAATAAGTATCAAAATCTTCAAAATCAAGAGAAGTAAATCCCTGAGAAACTAAATCTAATGTTCTGTCTATTATATTAAGAGGAGTTCCTCTGTGTATAGCTCTTTGGATAAGAGTGTTTAGTCGCTGATTATTTTTACGGTCGGTGCCGTTGCTAATAGCTTCTTCTACTATCGCTTGCAAAAATGCTTTATTGATTCTGGAGCCGGCAACTAAAGCGGCAACCTTTTCTTCTTCGCGGGCTTTCCAAGTAATAAACTCTTCAATATCCGGATGGTCAATATCTAAAATAACCATCTTAGCAGCCCGGCGAGTAGTACCACCTGATTTGATAGCTCCGGCAGCCCTGTCAAATATTTTTAGGAAACTCATCAAACCGGAAGAAATACCGCCACCGGAAAGAGGTTCGCCCAGCGCTCTAATGTTAGAGAAATTAGTACCTGTACCACTGCCATATTTAAATATACGTGCTTCTCTGGTAGCCAAATCAAAAAGACCGCCTTCGTTTAGCAAGTCATCATCCACAGACTGGATAAAGCAAGCATGAGGCTGAGGGCGAGAGTATGCATCTTTAGACTTATTAATCTTCTTAGAAACAGGATCTACATAGTAATGTCCCTGTTTGTTGCCTGTTATATTATACTCGTTAAATATGCCAGTGTTAAACCACTGAGGCGAATTAGGAGCAGACATTTGATTTACAAGCATATAAACAAGTTCATCATAGAATATTTTTCCGTCTTCTTCTGTATCGAAGTAGTTGTGCTCTTGTCCCCAAGTTCTCCAAGTGTTAGCTAATCTGTGAACCACTTGTTTGATAGATTTTTCACTACCAAGCACTTGATTGCCATCCTTATCTAAAACCGGTTTGCCTGTTTCGTCAAAAAGAGGTACGCCCGCTTTTCGGAAGTACTTTTGAGCAAGAATGTCCGTTGCCATTTGAGACCATGAAGTAGGAACTTCTACATCATTTGCTTCAAATACGACAGAACCATCGGGATTCCTAAGAACAGAAGTCCGTTTTGTATATTTAAATAAGTCGAATGGACTTACACCATCTTTCGTAAATAGTCGGCTAAATTTCATGCTGTCACCGTCGGAAATATCAATAATTACACTTGACAATATACCAAATCAACTTAAAAATTGGTATATTGTGAAACATAACCTTGATATATACATATAATAGTGTATAACAAACTTAAAGCGAGTCCCGTAAAAGGGGTAAACTAATAATAGTTTCTTTTAGTGGCTACTTCGCTTAAGATACAAATTAAGGTCTATATTTTTCATAAAAGACTATTGTTTTCCACAAGTATCCCACATCTTTATAACTCGTTTGTGGATAAGTGGTTACAAGTATAATAAAATTTAGATAATAAAAAGGTATTCAGTATGTTGGAGCAGATTTTACAAATAGATACTGAAATATTTCAGTTTGTAAATGCCGAAATGTCTAATATAATAATGGATTTGGCGATGCCAATTATTACTAGTATAAAATATTGGACTCCTGTATATATCATAGGATTTTTATATTTATTTATAAAATTTAGGTGGAAAGGTTTGTTTTATGCATTTATGATTGTTTTAACTGTTGGTCTTGCCAATGAGTTATCGAGTCGTATACTGAAAGAATTTTTTGCAAGACCAAGACCATGTCACACGCTGAGCGGAGATGATATTCGCCTGCTTGTAGGCTGTGGTGGTGGCAAATCATTTCCTTCGTCACATGCCACAAACAACTTTGCCCTGGCAACAATATTGACATATTATTTCAGAAAAAACAGATATTGGTTTTACGGCATAGCGGCAACTGTTGCATTTTCAAGAGTATATGTAGGAGTGCACTATCCTATTGATATTACAGGCGGCGCGATTTTAGGAACGAGCGTAGGCTTTTTGATTACTTTACTTGCTAAGCAGATAGACAAAAAATGGAATTTAAAGCCTGAAGTGAAGCAGGGAAAAGCTTAACAGTCAAACAAATCCCTAATCCATTGAATAAATTTTTGTGCTTCTTTATTGTTCGCATCGAAGTATTTCTTTGTGATAGCTGATCCCAAAGGAGTTCCGGGTGACTTTTGCCAAGCAAGCCAAGTATGGATTTTAGCTTTTGATTTATGAATTGCCTTGTATTTGTTTAGACCTTCTGCTTCTAACTGATCTAAAATTACACCTGCTTTTTCCAGCAGCAAATCATGTTCAGGAATAAGATATGCCATAAAATCTTCAATCATGCCTGTCAATTGGTTATTTGGCATTACCCATATTCCAACGGTCGGATAACCAGTATTTTTTAATATAGATCCTTGAGGATTCGAAGAAGCAGGTATTCTATAACCAAAAGGTTCTAATTGACTAGTAACAGCTTGCCAACGGGCTTGCAAGTCTTCATCTGCATCAACAACTATTCCTATATGAGTTTGCTGAGCCTTGATATAAATAGGGATTGAAGCTAATAGATTTGAAATACCTTTTGTATCTTCAATTTTGAATGATTCAGGTAACTTATATTTTTCAAATAGTGCTGAAAAAACATGAAGATCATCACTTCCTTCTACTAAAAGAATCTTATCCATACTACCTCAAATCTATATTTAGTTTAGCTGCATTTTTTATTTCTTCTTCTGTAAATAGATTTGCGGTAAGATTATCATTGCGATAAGCTAATCGATACAAACTACCTTCATTAGTTTCGTCTTTTTCTAAAACTTTTGCAAATGTATGAATTGCATCTTCGCTGTGAGTAGTAACAAACACCTGTATATTTAACTTTTTAGAAATACTAAATATGACTTCCCATAGTTTTTGTTGAACGCTATGATGTAATCCGTTTTCAAACTCATCAATAAGCAATGTTCCATTTTCACAGTTAACTGCTGCCAGAATCACCTTCAGAATACGATTTATACCATCACCCATACTTTGAAGTGGCAAGACTTCCTTACTTCCTTCAAGTTTAACAACTGGGTATCTTTTATTATTGGAATATTCTTCGCTAATAAAAGACAACCTCTGTATTTTAGGATCAATAATTCGAAGTGCTTCTACCACGGAATCTTCTTTATCAGTCAGAGTTATTTTATCCCACAATACTGATGATTCCTCTAAAGCTTTCCCGTAAGAATTTATGAAATGTATGGGAGTAGATTCTTGAGATAAACTGTTGATTTTTAACATATTGGTATCAAATTCCAATAGATGGGCATCTTCATCATTACCTATCTCTAAACCAACTTTTTTATCTTCATCTTCTTCATCTTTGCTTAAAATGGTTGTAACATCTCCGAAAACTTCTTTGCCGTTTATCATCGCACGCGTGTAGTTTTTGACATAATAGACAAATCGTGCAAAGAAAGATTTGTTGCTACTTTCAATAGTAATTATATTTTCAAAATTAACAGCATTGTTCCTATTTGAAAAAAGAGAAGCTAATATTCTATAATTTCTATCAAAGTCAAAAAAGTCATTATCAACATTTTCTCCACGTAATTCAAGAATAATTTTTATCCATTTTAAACTTCCTTGGGAAGCCAATAGTGCGATTGCCTCTAATAAAGAGGATTTGCCTGTATTGTTTTTACCGGTAAAAACATTTACTCTACTAAGGCTATCTATTTTTAATAACTTTATAGCCTTATAGTTTTTGATAAAAATGAATTCCATAAAAATCTATTCCGTCTAATTCCCCTCTTGAGGGGTGACTCGCAAAAGCGAGTGGTGTGGGAAAATATTTCACTAAATCAAAATAAGTAATATTATTCAGAAAAACGAAAATACATATTCTGTATTTTTTATCAAAGGGGCATTATGTCCCCCTACTCCTCAAATCTATCAGGCCACATAAGTTTTAGTCTTTCTAAAAAGACTTTTTCTTTGCCAAACTCACCCGGAATATAATATTGTTTATATTTGATACTGTCTGGGAAGTAATTTTCCTGGACAAAGTGGAACGGGAAGTCGTGTGGATATTGATAGCCCTTGCCATAACCTTCGTTTTTCATAAATTTAGTTGGGGCATTGCCTAAGTGCATGGGTACTGATACGTCCGCACCGCTTTTTACATCTGCCATTGCTTTATTAATGCCCAGATATGCTGCATTTGATTTAGGGCAGGAGGCAAGGTATGTTACAGCCTGACCAAGATTAATTCTACACTCAGGCATACCAATTACTTCCACTGCCTTGAATGTAGAAACAGCCAGAGTAATAGCATAAGTGTCTGCATTTCCTACGTCTTCGGATGCAAATATGATTAATCTGCGTGCGATAAATTTAGGATCTTCGCCTGCTTCCAACATTTTGGCAAGCCAGAACAGAGCTGCATCAGGATCCGAACCACGCATAGATTTGATAAAGGCTGAAATAGTATCGTAGTGTTCTTCGCCTTTTTTATCATAAATGGTAGTTTTTTGTTGAAGAGCCTTATGGAATAATTCTTTTGTCAAAATGACCTTGTCGTCTTTCTTTTCGGCAAGTTTAAAAGCTAAATCTATAGCATTTAGCACAGTGCGAGCATCTCCACCGGAAATACTGACGAGGAACTCTTTATCTTCTATTTCTGTGCCGGCAGCTTTTAATATCTCATCTTTTTCGAGAGCATGATTTATTAGTCTTAGTACCTGCTCTTCGCTAAGGCTTTTTAATTTATATACCTGGCAGCGACTAAGCAAGGCAGAATTTACTTCAAATGATGGATTTTCAGTAGTTGCACCAATTAGAATAATAATACCATTTTCAACCGCATGTAGCAAAGCGTCCTGTTGCGATTTGTTAAACCTATGGATCTCATCTATAAAAAGTAGAGTGCGTTTACCTGACTTGAGCCTTTGGCTTGCCTTTAAGATAACCTCGCGGACATCTTTTACTCCGGCTTCCACAGCGGAAAGTCTGATAAAATCAGTGTCAGCGTACTCTGCAATTAGCAAAGCCAAAGTAGTTTTGCCGGTGCCTGGAGGGCCCCAGAAAATAATGGAGTGAAACTGCTTTCTGTGCATAAACACTCGCAAAGGAGCTCCGTCACCAACAAGATGCTCCTGACCAAAAATTTCGTCAATAGTTCTTGGCCTTATCCTTTCAGCAAGCGGCTGATAAGACTTATCCTGTTTAGGATTTGATGAAGGGAACAGCTCATTCATAGTAGACCTCAAAAATATTCTTTTTCATAAAAGAATAAAAAACTGTGCCATAAAAGGGAGTTGAAGATAATACGTTTATAAAGATATATTGATTATAAACAAAATTTATAGTATATTGTAAACTATATATTTATATCTACTTAGGTAAATATTATGACAACATCAGAGCAAAATAAATACATAAAATCCTTCTCAAAGCTAGCTGAGAAAATAAAATCTAATAAAGTAAGCACTATTGAGTTGCTTAAAAATGCCAAGATTTTAAATAAAAATGGAGAACTGACTAAAGCTTACAAGCCAGTGAGGTAAAAGTTTTATGTATTCAAGAAAACATGGTTTAATTCTTGGTTTCCATGGTTGCGATCTATCTGTTAGAGATAAGGTTGTAAGTAAAAAAGGTTTCAACTTAACTAAGAGTGAAAATGAATATGATTGGTTAGGTCATGGCATATATTTTTAGGAAAATGATTTTGATAGAGCTCTCTTTTTTGCTACTGAATCTTCCAAAAGAAACTCAAAAATTAAAGAACCTGCAGTCTTGGGAGCAGTTATTGACTTAGGCTTTTGTCTAGATCTTTTGGAATCTTCAAACTTTGAATTACTCAAAAATGGCTATGATATTTTGAAGTCTGCTTATGATAACTCTTTACTATCTGATAATCCGATTGAATTACCAAAGAATATAGATATTGATAAATCCGGAGATGTCCTTTTACGGAATCTCGATTGTGCTGTAATTGAAGTAGTACATGCTCTTAATTTACAATTAGGAAATGAATACGACTCTGTTAGAGGAGCATTTTGGGAAGGTGAAGAATTATATCCTTAAGAACAAAAATCACATCCAAATTGCTATTAGAAACCCTAATTGTATTAAGGGATATTTTATCCCTCGAAATGCAAATAATCAATATAGTATTCCTTAATATGGATTCCTACCCACAGAACCCGCTATGCTTGCAAGTATTATTCTTTGCTTCCGGTTCAAGAGTTAATCAAATTATATTGATGCTCCTATAAATTTCGTCAGTAGTTCTTGGTCTTATCCTCTCAGCAAGCGGCTGAAAAGACATATCCTGTTTAGGATCTGATGAAGGGAACAGCTCATTCATTATACACCTCAAAAATATTCTTTTTCATAAAAGAATAAAAAACTGTGCTATAAAAGGGAGTTGTTATTTACTTAAAAGATCTACCTTATTCAGATACTCATTGTTTATTTTATTAGTCAATATTTTCAAGTATTCGAGTGGAACAGGAGAGTTTACAACTTTTGTAATTCGGACATATAATTTACTACTGTTGCCAAAACCTAAAAAACCAAAATTCTCTAAATAGTAAGCAAATGAAGAGTACACTGGTTCTTTCTTAAATATGTTGTAACTAACGTTATCATTGTATTTATAAACTAAAACCTTGTAGTTAGATTTGTATACATTAAATGTTTGTTCTTCAATAAATCTCAAAGTAAATGGTAAAGTTGGAGAGTAAAGTTGAACCAATGGATAATATTTTTCAACTGTATCTTGATAATAATTTCCGGAATTTGAATAATAAACTGTATCCTCAATACCCGTTTTATTTAAATTAATTACAGGAAAAGAATCAAGTTGTCTATATTTCTTAGAACTTAAATTTGCTAAAATATTAAAAGTAAAACCTTTGGGAAAATTTCTATTGTTAGTCATGCTCATTTTATAAATATCATTATCATATAAAGTTGTCTTTATTTTTAGAAAAACATCATGTTCTTCTGTAAAATATGCAACTTTACAATATTTATAATCTTGTTTGCAGGCAGCAATTAAGGTTAACACCAACAAAATAATAAATAGTTTATGCATATAACACCTTTTATCTTATCGCTCAGACTGATTTTTTATAATCGCATGATTATGAGTTAATCAAATTATATTGATGCTCCTGACCAAAAATTTCGTCAATAGTTCTTGGCCTTATCCTCTCAGCAAGCGGCTGAAAAGACATATCCTGTTTAGGATTTGATGAAGGGAACAGCTCATTCATTATGCACCTCAAAAATATTCTTTTTCATAAAATAATAAAAAACTGTGCCATAAAACTTAGGAAATGAATAAATTATTTTATAGATTATATTCAAAATCTATTATAATATAAGTACTAAACCATGCAAATATAAAAATCATAATACTATATGATGTTGCATTTCTAATGCAAAGTAAAAAAATACACGTTTTAAGTCAGACATATAACTATATCAAATACAATAAGCTTAATATCCTATAAATAACGTTGATTATCGAACAACCAATAACTTAGAAACTAATGAAATATATATTTTTAGTACTCTTCATTCTTATAACATACTTTCTTTCCAGTGTCAATATCAAGTTACATACTCAGAATTATACAAGAACTGAGCAAAAAGAAGATATTATTCTTCAATTGAATTTTTTGGAATCAGAACTTAAGAATAATAATTTGGGGGATAGAATGCAGAAAATATATCCTGAAGGATATGTTTTTATAAATGCATTATATGGATTAGCTTGGTGTGAACTGAGTCTAGCGGATTTAAAAGACTCTATATTGAAAAGACGTGCTCTGAATGAAGCGCTTTTTGCCTATAATAATTTGAACTCAGAGCAAGCTAAAAAAATTTTCCTAAAAATGTGAATCCTGAAAATGGAATCTTTTATATTGGGTGGAAAAATTATCTGCTTTCCAGAATATTGAGTGTCGACACAGTTTTTGAAAAAAGTAACCAATACCTAAGAGCGTATAGAAACCAAAGTGAAATCATTTCTGAAGCATTAAGAAGTTCAGATTGTCCTTATTTGGAATCATATAATAAACAATGCTGGCCAGCTGATATGTGTCTGGCAGTGGCATCATTAAGTAATTTTGACAAAATTTTTGGGCAGAAGTATAAATCTCTGATAACAGCTTGGCTTCATGATATCAAAGAACGAGTGGATTCTCATACAAATATGCTACCTCATAAAGTTGATTCTAAAAGTGGAAAAGCAGTACAAGGAACAAGAGGTAGTTCAAGTGGCTTAAGTTTAAGGATGTTAACAGAAATTGACCCTGATTTTGCTAAAAAACAATACATTTTATTTGACTCTCTTTTTGTTGACAAAACTTTAGGATTACCCTACATACGAGAATATCCTAAAGGTATAGACGGCTCGGGAGATATTGATTCCGGCCCTGTTATTTTTGGTGTAGGTTTTTCAGCCACGATTGTAATGATTGGCACTTATGCCATGTATGAAAATCATGAATTAGCAGAGCAACAATACAAAGCAATACATGCTTTGGGTTTTAGCACAGAAACTAAAAAGCAGAAGAAATATCTTTTTGGAAAATTTCCTATGGCAGATGCCTTTATAGCATGGGGTAGAGCGACAGACTTGAATTATGTATCAAATATTGAAGATCGAATCAATCATTTTTGGGCATTTCAATTTCACATAATTTCATTATTTGTGATTATACTTTTCTGGAGCTTGTATTTTTGGAAAAGTATATTAAAGCGAATAAAAACGACAACTAATAAGCTAAAAAAATAATTGGTTAGGATACAAAAATTCCTACTAAATAATGATTTACATAATCTGTTTATGTTAGAATAACCTACCCGCAGCACCCGCTATGCTTACATTCCGAATTATCTGCTTCCGGTTCAAGAGTTGCATGTGATATTTTGTGGTGCTCCAGTTCGTGTTTGAGTTCATCACGAATATTGTCCCAGTTTTCCATATCATTCTCATTAATCAACACATGAGCTGTAAGAGCATTTTCAGTTGAAGAAAGTGCCCAGATATGAATATGGTGTATATCTTTAACACCTTTTACTTCCAGCATGGTAGCTATCATTTCTTCTGTATTTATTTCTTTAGGCACTGCATCCATCACCAGTCTGATACTTTCTTTAAGCAAGCCCCAGGTAGAAATCAATATTACTGCTGCGATTGCCAGACTTATAACCGGATCAATAATATACCAATCTGTGTAGTAAATCACTAAACCGGAAATAACTACACCAATTGATACCAATGCATCCACCATAAGATGCAGAAATGCACCTTTTATATTAATATCATGCTTTTGTCCTTTAAAAAAGAGGAATGCTGAAATTGTATTGATGATTACGCCTATGCCTGCAACAATAACAATAGCCATACCGCCTAGTTCAGTAGGCGAAAGCAGACGTTCTATAGATTCTTTGATAATCCCAATGACTACTATAATCAATAACACAGCATTTATCAAAGAAGCCAGCAGAGATGCCTTTTTATATCCGTAAGTAAATGTCTTTTTGGCAACTGCTCCGGCGAGTTTCATACCTATAAGCGAGATGAACAAACTGGCTACATCACTTAAATTATGACTGGCGTCAGACAGCAATGCAAGCGAACCATAAATATATCCCATCACATATTCTATGATTGTAAATGCAAGATTGAGTGCAATTCCAATATAAAATGCCTTATTCAGATTCTCTGCTGAAACTGAATGGTCGTGTCCGTGATGTGAGTGATCGTGTGACATATTTGTCTCTTTTAATATTGTAATAAACAAAAAAAGTAGCTCTAAATAGGAGGTTTACGGCAACAAGCTATCCCCATATATCAGAACTACTTTTTATTTTTACATATTCTGCAAGGTAGATAGTTGTTAATTTTCTACCATGAACTCGTCGTCGTAAATTTTCTCTAATTCCAGCTTATGTTTAGCCTCTTCGTCAGCTAATCTTAGGAATAGATTTTTTGTAGTTTTATCCTCTGATTCATCAGCCAATTTGAGATATAACTCATTAGCGTATTGCTCTGCTTTTATTGAGAGGATAAGAATCTCCTGATAATTCATTTCGCTTTGTGGACCAATATCTTCCATAGAGTCTGATATTTTCAAATTTTGAATATTTGGCGAAACGTATTCAGATTCTACTTCTTCTTTTTTAATTTTCTTAAGCACTTCTGCATGTGCTATTTCCATAGATTCAAGCTCTTTAAGTAGTTTTATGCTTGACTCATGCTTAACTAAAGTTTGCAACTTATTATAAAAATCGGCTGCTTCAATTTCTCTGTTAATAGCAAATGTTATAACTTCTTCGAACGAATTAAAAACCATATCAATTTCCTTATTTGTATTTTATGTTGACAACGAATAAAAAGGGGATTGTATTGTTTAATCTTAGCGATCTAACCAACACTTAAAATCCTTTACTTTGTCACGACTGACAATGAGAGCCTCTGAGCTTCTCTTAATAGAGAGTTTAAGCCGACTGTTGAAGTAAGTATGGATTGAAATAATAGATTCTATATTTATAATATATTGCCTGTTAATCCTAAAAAATTTATCAGAATCTATCATCTTTACAATTTTGTCAAGAGTGTAATCTACTAAATAAATATTGTTATCAAATGTGCAGATGTCTACTAATCCATCAGCAAATCTAAAAAATGATATTTCATTAGAAAGGACATAAGTTAGATTATTGCCTTTTTTAACTAAAAAGCGTTGTTTGTAAGTTTTATTTTGGGAGCTTAAAATATCAGTCAGAAATTTGTAGTCAAACTCAGATCTTGAGATTATGTTGCTATACTTATTTAGAGCCACTATTAGTTCTTCTTTGTCAATAGGTTTCAGGAGGTAGTCTACGCTGTTTAGCTTAAAAGCCTTTATCGCATATTCGTCAAAAGCAGTGGTAAAGATAATCGGAATATTAGTAGTAATTTTGTCAAAAATATCAAACGAATTGCCATCAGATAGTTGTATATCTAATAGTAATAAATCTGCTTTGGGTGTATCTGAAAAATATTCAAGTCCAAGTTTCACAGTTGGTATTATAGCATCGATTTCTATAGAACTATCAATTTCTTCTATCAGTTTTACAAGTCGTTCTGCAGAATGTGTCTCATCTTCAAATATTACTACTTTCATCTTCTTTACTCCTGATAATTGGTAGAGATACTTTAAAAACTTTATCTGTTTTTTCTATTTTAACTTCCTTATTTCCAATCAAATTGTATCTCGATTTTATGTTAGTCAAACCAAGACCTGAGCCGGGATTGAGTAATTTACGTTGTTGGATAGAGTTTGTGACGAAAATACGATCGTCTTTTTTGAAAATATTTATCAGTAGGGGTTCTTCTTCTGAATAAATATTATGCTTAATAGCATTCTCTACTAAAAGTTGAAGGGTGATGGGCGGAATATAACTCTCTTCATGTTCTAAGCCGGAAATATCTAAAATGATTTGCTCCCCGTGTCTGATTTTCATAAGATAAAAGTAGTTTTGTACAAAGGTCAATTCTTCTTTCAGACTTACCAGTTGCCGCTCACGAATATCTAAAATATATCTATAAAGCTTAGATAGTTTCCCAATAAAATCAGCAGCTAAGTCCTGATCTTTGTATACCAAATTAGAAAGTACACTCAATGAGTTAAAGAAAAAATGGGGATCTATTTGGTTCTTAAGCGCTTCATATTTAGAGAGTGCATACTCTTTTTCCAGACTCTCGTTTCTGAGCAGTTCACTTTTCCAGTGAGAGTAAAACAGTTTAATACCTGCTATAGAGTTTACAATTGAATAAAAAATCAAGATTGCAAAGGATAAATCCATATCTGAAATAAAGAAATTATCAAATACTTTAATTCCAAAAAGAAACAGAGTTAAATAGTAATACACAGTAGAAAACAGAGCACCCCAAAATATACCCATTCCGAGATGCATAATGGTGAACAGCACAATTTTTTTACTAATTTCTTTCCCCTCATTTGCATTGAGCATGCGCTTATTAGTTTGCTCAGTTATTTCCCAAACAATAAAACCAAACATAAGAGTAAATAAATAATAGAATACATCTCGTGAATCAAAAATTATAGAGACCCCAAAGAATGTAGTGTCATACATCTTCAGATAAATATGAATCACGCTAATTACTAAGAATCTAATAGAATAGTTTTTAAGTTTGCTCATGTTAGAACTCAATTTTATATATCAAATTTGGCAAGAAAGCATACTGGTATATAGATGCTATGTTTTTATTTATAGGGTCGTATAGATGCATATATTCGTTTTTGGTGTTGAGAATATTCATAAAATCTAAAATCAGATAGTGAGATGTGCTCGTAAGATTCATCCTGTATCCAACTTTTATATCCCACCTGAAATAATCTTTATATCTCTCATTGTAAGCATGGCTCTCGTCGTATTGTGTCTGACCTTTTGTTATTGATGCTGTCAAATCAATTGGAATATATCTTCTTCCTCCTCCAAAAGTGAGCTTTGTATCCATGATAAAATCAAAACCATTAAACATCTCAAACTCGATTCCGCCAAGAGCTGCTAACATATAATTTCCATTGAAAGCCGTGTTTCTTTCTATTCCATCACTTGCAGTATATTTACTGTCAAAAACTGAACCCGTAACTAATAAGTAGTAACCATCATCAAAGAATTTCTCTAAAGTTAACTCAAACCCATAGTTTTTACCCGTGCCTTTATTTACCAATTCTGATTTAGTCTGAAGTTCAAAATCGGCACCGGCATTTACCATAGAAAAAGTGGAAGGTTCTTTATCAACTGGTATGTTATATAAATACTGATAATAGATCTCTGTTTTTAGATATAAATTACTGCTAAGAGTCCATTTATGAGATGCAACAGTATGAAGGCTTTTTGTTAAATCTAAATATTGATTCGGAGTTTCTCCTTCATTATTTCTATAAAAATAATAAGGCAAAGGCTGTATCTGACTATGCAAGCCAAGACCTAAGGATAGAATATGAGTTGTACTTAAGGTGGTAGAAAATCCTAAACGTGGCTCTGCAGACCAAGTCTTGTTAAGATTAAAATAAGTACCGTGTATACCAAAATTGATTTTAGTATAATCTGAAAATTTGTGTTCGAGCTGCATATATCCCTCTGTCAGAAGAGAGTTGTCAGATAAGTTAGTATTTACTTTATAAACAAGCCTGTTACCGACACCCTCTGAACTACCTGAGTTTATCAAATTGCTGTCAGCTAATGTGAAATCTAAATATTTTGCATTAAATCCGGAAGTAAAGAGGTTTTTGTTATTAAGTTTATAACTAAAATGTTCTGCTACCTGAAATGTGATTTCCTTTGCATTATTGATGCTTAGTAATGATTGAGAATTTGTGAGAGTATCAGTTTGAGTATTGCTTTTTGTAGCTGTTACGGCAACAGTTGATTTTAAAAATCCTTTTTCGCCAAGCATTAGGGTATTTGAAATACCCAAAACTCCTAGTTTGTTTCGGCTATATATGTTTTTATTCAAATTTTCATCATATGTATTAAAGTCTTCATCGTCTTTGTCTGCTTTGTAAAAGAAATCAGATTCGGATAAGCCGGCAACTCCAAAAATATTCCATGAGCCTGTAGATGTATTTGGAAATGAAATTTTAAAAGTAATATCCTGATATTTTGGGATACTCGGCAGGTCAGCTACTACATCAGATACTTTATCTAAAAGCCCCAAAGTAGAGTATCTGTAATTCATAATAACAGAAGACTGTTCAACAAAAAGTGGTCCATCCACACCAATTTCCAATCCTGTAAGACTTAATTGAGTCATTACTTCATATTCTTCACTGTTACCCTTCTTTAGATTCAAATCAAAAGCACCCGAGATTGCATTGCCGTACTCTGCAGGAAAAGCACCGGTCAAGAAGTCAGAGTTTGACAAATTGTTATTATTTAATATACTTATCGGGCCACCTGTGTTTCCATAAGATGAAAAGTGATTTGGATTGGGGATAGCAATGCCTTCAAGTCTCCAAAGTACACCCAGGGGTGAGTTCCCACGAATTATGATGTCGTTTCTATCATCATTTACAGCACTGACTCCCGCGAAATTTGTTACCATTCGTGCAGGATCCATCATTGCACCTGCATATCTGTTAGTTTCTTCAACAGTAAATGTTTTAGAGCTGACAAGAGATGCTTGGTTAATTGATTTTGATTTATCTTTTTCTGCAGTAACATATACTTTTTCAGTCCTGCTGACCGATTCTTCCAGCCCAATTTCAATAAATAGATTTCTGGAAGATGAAAGAATGAGATTCGCTCTTACTGCTGGTTTATATCCTACGTATTTCACGATGATAGTATATCTGCCCGGAGTTAAGTCTTTTATTTCAAACTCACCATTGGTTTTTGATTTTGCTCCCAGTGGAGTTCCATCTACCATTATACTAGCACTTGGTAATGGTTTCAAAGTTTCTTTGTCAAACACATAACCCATGATACTTTTTGTTTGTTGTGCAAACAGATTGGATAGAGAGATTGTTATAAGGTATAATGTTATTGTTGCAAATTTCATTGCATTACTCCACAATGTTCTAAGAATTTAATCCAAAATACGGAGCTTGAAATTCATAGTTTATCACTTTCCTTTGGGCTGTAGTATGTGTAAGCAGAGCGTTGAAAATGACAGATGATATGCAAATTACTATAGCAACATAAAGGTTACATAATTTAAATACTTAAAATAACGTTTTGATATTACTGATAATATTATTAATATTTTTATAACCAATAAGTTGTAAAAATTAAAACCATATATTTATAATTTTAATGCTAATTGTCTAATTGATATATATACTATATATTCCAATTCATTTTAAAAAGTATGCCGGAGGCTACTATGACCACTACAGCAACAAGAATTCAATCTTTAGTGAAAAAACATGGGCAAGCAAGAACGAGTTTGTTGCCTATTTTGCAAGGGATATACGATTATGATCACTACGTTTCTGATGAGGCTATGGTAGAGATAGCTAAGCAGCTTGACATATCTTCTGCCGAAGTTTATGGTAAAGCAACTTTTTATCATTTCTTAGATACTGTCCCACGTGGAGAATATGTTATCAGGCTATGCAAAACCATAGTGTGCGAAATGAAAGAAAAAGAAGCTATTCTTAAAACTTTGGAAAATCAGCTCAAAATTAAAGTAGGCGAAACTACTATGAATCGCAAGTTTTCACTGCTATATACAAACTGCCTGGGTTGGTGCCACAAAGGCCCCGCTATGCTTATTAACGATGAAATTTACACAGAACTCACACCTGAAAAGGTCGAAAAAATTATTGCTGAATACAGAAATAGATAATCAAGGGAGCTTTAATAATGAAAGATAGACTTAAAAGAGTAGATGTCATATTGGGAAATTATAACGATTCCAATAAGTACAAAACCTTGGGGCTATGCATGAAGCGCCCTAATCAGCAAATAATTCAAGACTTGTTAGACTCAGGCTTGAAAGGCAGAGGTGGTGCCGGCTTCCTTACCGGTCTTAAATGGAAGTTTGCCGCTCAGGCTGAAGGCGAAGAAAAATATGTAATATGCAATGCCGACGAAGGCGAACCGGGTACATTTAAAGATAGAGAAATCCTTACAAAAGTTGCTCGCAGAGTGCTTGCAGGGATGGGAATCTGTGCGAAAGTAATTGGTGCTCAAAAGGGGTTTATTTATTTAAGAGGTGAATATAAATATCTTGTTCCACAGTTGCAGAAAGAAATTGACGAATTCCATGTACATGCAGAAATACTTGGTTTAGATTTTAACATAGAAATCTTCCTTGGTAGTGGTGCTTATGTTTGCGGCGAAGAAACAGCACTAATTAACTCTTTGGAAGGCAAAAGGGGTGAACCTAGAAATAAACCTCCTTTTCCTACAAATAATGGCTATAAAAACTCACCTACTGTTGTTAATAACGTAGAGACTTTAGTTTCTGCACTAATGGTAGCGAGAATTGGCCCTGAAGAATTTAAAAAACTAGGGACTCAGGATTCTCAAGGATCTAAATTATTTTCTGTATCCGGCGACACACCAAAGCCGGGAATATATGATATAGAATTTGGAATGTCTTTATCTGATTTCGTTAGAGAATTTGGCGATGGTGATACTAAAGCAGTCCAAGTAGGTGGTGCATCCGGTTTTTGTGTGCCACGTAAAAAGTTTGCTTCTACTACTATTGGATTCCCAGGAGGCTTGTCAGGAGATTCACTTCCGACCGGTGGTTCCATGATGTTGTTTAATAGCACAAGGTCTATGTATAGAGTCTTAGATAACTACTTAGAGTTCTTCGAAGAAGAGTCTTGCGGGCAGTGCACTCCTTGCAGAGTAGGATGCCAGCAACTCAAAGAAGGCATAGCTGCTGTCAAAAAAGGGGAAAGACCTCCTAACTACTTAGAGCAGCTATTGAAACTTTCGGAAACTATGAAAATAACTGCCAAATGCGGCTTAGGCCAATCAGTTGCCAACTCATTTGCTTCTATTGTGATAAACTTTAGAGAAGAGATGATTTACTAATTTGTCAAACAATTCTGCGAAAAATAGATATGGAACATATAATAAGTGTTAAAATTAACGGCATAGATGTAAGTGTAAAAAAAGGCACTTCAATACTCGAAGCCGCTAAAAAGGTAAGCGTCAGAATACCTACTCTCTGCTACCATGAAGATTTATGTATTGCCGGTAACTGCCGAGTCTGCGTAGTGGAAGTGGATGGCCACAGAAATCTCGTTGCCTCTTGTGCTACTCCGTGCGAGCAAGACATGGTAATCAAAACTAATACACCAAAAGTAAGAACTGCCAGAAAAGACCTTATTGCTCTTCTCGTTTCTGAGCATAATACTCAGTGCACTACCTGCTACCGCTCTACAAATTGTGAGTTGCAGGAGCTCGCTTCAGAGTATAATGTAGACAACGATACTTATATCAATATTTGCCAAAAAAGCGAAATAGATAAATCTTCATGGTCAATTGAAAAAGACGATAGCAAGTGCGTTAGATGCCAGCGGTGCGTAAGGACTTGTGCCGAGCTTCAGCATGTAAACGCGGTATGTGTTGCACACAAAGGTAAAGATATGAAAATAACTACCTTTATGGAACTGCCGCTAAACGAAGTAGTATGTGTAAATTGCGGTCAGTGCATTACTCACTGCCCTACTGGCGCTTTGACAGAACGTCGTTACTTTGATGATATATGGGAAGCAATCGGAGATGAAAATAAACATGTTGTGGTCAATACCGCTCCTTCCGTGCGTGTTGCATTAGGTGAAATGTTAGGATATGAACCCGGTGAAGTAGTAACAGGTAAAATGGCTGCAGCTCTTAGAAAAATTGGCTTTGACTCTGTATTAGATACTGACTTCACTGCAGATTTGACTATTATAGAGGAAGGGCATGAGCTCCTTAGTAGATTGAAAAAAGCGCTAGTTACCAAAGAAGATGTTACTCTTCCAATGATAACATCTTGCTCGCCTGGCTGGGTGAAGTTTATTGAACACATGTATCCGAATCATTTAGGTCATCTATCTTCATGCAAATCACCTCAACAGATGTTTGGAGCTCTTTCAAAAACGTACTTTGCAGAAAAAATAGACGTTAAACCGGAAGATATGGTAAGTGTTTCAATAATGCCTTGTGCTGCGAAGAAATATGAAGCTAATAGGCCTGAAATGAATTCCAGCGGGTTTAGGGACATTGATGCAGGTCTAACTACTCGCGAACTTGCCCACATGATAAAGCAAGCCGGGATAGAGTTTACTGAGCTTTCAGATGCAAGCTTTGACAGTTTTATGGGTAAATCTACCGGTGCCGGTGCTATATTTGGTGCTTCGGGTGGTGTTATGGAAGCAGCACTCCGCACAGCTTACGAAATAATTACGGGCAGAGAAGTGCCTTTTGAAAAATTAAATATTATTCCGGTTCGCGGGCTTGAAGGCATTAAGGAAGCTGAGATTAAGTTGGAGCAAGTGCAAGCTGATTGGTCTTTCTTAGAAGGAGTTACTTTGAAGGTAGCTGTAGCACATGGTCTCAAAAATGCCAGAATCATCATGGATCAAATAGCAGAAGGCAAATCTCCATATCATTTTATAGAGATAATGGCTTGCCCTGGTGGTTGTATCGGTGGTGGCGGTCAGCCTATTCCAACCAATGATGAAATAAGAAATAAAAGGATGGAGGCAATATACAAAGAAGATGCAGGTTTAGAAATTCGTAAATCTCACGAAAATCCTGAAATTAATCAGTTATATAATGAATATTTAACTACTGGGCCTCTTGGCCATAAATCTCATAAGCTCTTACATACTCACTATCGTAAGCGTAACAGATACTAAATATTATTGGGTTGGTATGCATCTAATAGGGTTAGCATTGCACCTTTATAGGTCGCAGATGCTAACCCTACTTTTTAAATAATACATTAGAAATAATTTCTACTGAAAATAAGTTACAGAGAGCTCTAGCGTTCTATTTATGTATTCAGAATATAATATTAATCCATATGATTAGGTGAATATAATATATTTTTTATATATTTGTTGAAAATATATTTATTCTAAATAAGTCAATAATTCATGGGTATGATTGGGATTTATAATGCAACGATATATTTTCTTATTTTTAGTCTATACTGTCTTCGTCTTTTGTACTGCACAGTCTCAAGACAACTATGAACGTGTCCGCAATATGACTATGGAAGAGCTCATGCAGATACCAATTAATGTATCTACAAGTATTCCTAAAGAAATATTTAGCACTCCTTCAGTTGTTTCTGTGATTGACAAAGACATGATATTGAACTATCATTTCGAAAGCATAGCGGATGCTATTAGGGCTATCGCAGGTGTCGATATAACTCAAACTAATAATGACAGAAATGTAGAAACTTTTAGAGGTATTCTGCAGAACTATTACAGCAATAAAACCTTATTACTGATAAATAATACCCCAACATGGCAGACTATATACGGAAATCATATCCTGAACAGAATTAATATTAGAGATGTAGAGCGTATAGAAATTCTGAAAGGTCCTGCCTCTGTACTTTATGGTACTAATGCCTATTCAGGTGTAATCAATATTATAACAAAGTCTCCAAAGCATTCACAAGCATCAGGGCAGATTAGATTAGGCTATCCCGGATTATATTCAACATCAATAACATCAACTCAGTATATCGGAGATTTCTCTGCACATATTTCAGTGTCAAATTTGCAAGAAGAGAGGAATCCATATAATTTGGTTGTAGCACCTGATAGTATTGTTCTTAGTCAAGATATTCTTTTGAATTATGACTCTATCGTAAATTATCAGGAAAATTTGGAGGAAAGTACTGCCGAAATACAGTTAAAATATAAAGAGCATTCTTTGTTTATAAATACTTTCAATAACAAACATGCTTATATGGGAGGCTATTTTTCTTACTCATCAGGAATGCCGGGATATTTTGCGGATAAAGGCTTGCTTGCTGCTTACAGAATTCAAAACATGAAGATATATGAAGATTTGTCTTTAGATTTTAACCTTTACTATGATTATTTTCAACGGGATTATCCTATAAATTACTTACACACAGAGGAAGTAAATATTTTTGATAAGAAATTTGGCTCTAAGCTGAATGCTAATTACAGACTAACTAATGCTCTAAACTTTGAAGTGGGGGCTGATTTTGTAAAAGGGATCGATTACAATCATACAATTTCTTCTATTCCAAACGAATCAGTTGTTCGTGAAAACTTAAAAGGTGAAGAGAAAATATTTGAATATTCGGCGTTTGTGCAGGGGAATTTAAAAATTGATTTCTTTAGTATAATACTTGGTACCAGATATACCGGAAATGATATCTTCGAAAGTAATATTTCTTCTAGGGCCACTGCAAACTTTCAATTAAACAAAAACAATGCACTAAAACTTATTTATGGAGAATCTTTTCGTACGCCGAATATGTTAGAACTTTATTTCCAACACCCAAGTGTAGTGGGTAATCCTAAACTTAAACCCGAGACTTCTGTTTCTTATGAAATAGCATATATTACCCAAATAGAAAATTTCTTCGCACAAGCGACTGCATATTATAGTTATTATAATGATTTAATACAGAGAGTTAGCTATAGTAGAGAGAAACCTTCTGAATATAGAAATGTAGGAGAGTTTGCAGGTTATGGTATAGAATTGGAATTGAAATATATAAACCACAAAATTATCAGCGCATTCTTGAATTATAATATTATCAATGGCGAAGACAAGGATGAAGCTTATTCAAATTATAGATTTGTACCTAAACATACTTTATCTGCTGGTGTAAGTAAAGAACTTGGTAATTTCAATCTTGCTCTTGACAGCTATTTATACAGTAAAACTTATGGAATTTTAGCTGATATTCCTATGCAATTTACTCTAAATATACATGTTTCTTATCATCATGATTTATCCCACAAATTGGGTTTGAATCATACTTTATCTGTTACAAATATTAATAATAGCGATATGCTTATCCCTGAATATATTCGTGCCAGAGAAAATATAAATCAAATCCCTACAACAGCTTTTGGCAGCAGGATTATATATTCTCTTTGTCTAGACTTGTAATTGTATTCAATAAAGCGAAATCCACATCACAACTATTTTATTTTGCAAATGTAGACTAATAGTTTACAATATTTCTTGTATCAATCCTAACTCCTACTCATTATTCCTACTAGCTAAGCTAAATATCGGTTTATTCTTAAATCAATTTTATATAATGGATCAAAATTGAACTATGATATTTATTATGCGTAATATATCACGAATAAAATTGATATGATTACTATAAATTAGGATAATGAAATGAAGTATTTAGTATTAATTGCATTTATAATTATTGGATTTAATGTAAATGTAAAAGCAACTGAAATGAAAGAAAATCTTAAAAAGCACGTAAACTTCCTTGCCTCTGACTCTCTGGAGGGCAGAAAAGCCGGTACTGCCAAAGGCAGGCAAGCTGCGTATTATGTAGCTTCAGAATTTGAAACAATTGGGCTGAAAAGATTTGGAGACTCTTACTATCAGAAGTTCTCTTATAGCAATGTGCATGCACAAAATGTGATAGGGCTGATAGAAGCTGTTAATCCAAAATATAAGGATGAATATATTGTGCTTGGTGCACATTATGACCATATAGGGTTTATAATTGAAGACGATGATATCTCGCTTGTACCTAGTGTTGAATCTGAAAGTAATGGTGACAAAATGAAGGTGTGTAACGGAGCTGATGACAATGCTTCTGGAGTGGCAGCTGTAATTGAGCTAGCCGGAATGCTTATGGCAAATAGAGACAAACTAGATCGAAATGTCATTATTGCCGCTTTTGATGGCGAAGAAGATGGACTTTATGGTAGTAGAAATTTTGTAAAAAAACCGCCAGTGAAGTTATCTAAAATTAAAGCCATGCTGAATTTGGATATGATTGGGCGACTCAGAAATGCTCAGGGAGTTTCCTTTTTAGGATTTGGATCTATGGAGGAAGGAGATGACTTTTCTGAAACCATAGAAAGAGTGAGAGGACTTTACGTAAAATTTGAAGATAGAAAAGCTCTTTGGAGAGATCAAAGTGATCATGGACCATTTTATAGAAATAGTATTCCCTGCATTGCTGCTACTACCGGGGAGCATAGGCAATATCATAAACCTGAAGATGATATTGATTTGATAAACTTTGAAGGATTGGAGCTAATTTGCAAGCAGAGTTATAACTTATTACTTGCTATGGCATCTAAAGAGAGATATGAATTTGAAACTACCAGAGAGTGGAAAAGAATATCTTTAGAGTCTCATAAGTTCGGACTTAGCCTTGATTATTGCAAGAGTAACTTTGAATATTCTGACGGGCCTTATGATGGGAAAAACGACATAGGTGGGGCAGTTGGTTTGTTCTATAATACAAATTTGTCAAAACACACTAATTTAATATTAGAGGCTCGATATCGATATATGCAAAATCCTAGTTTCCAGGGAGATTTGAAAATACACTCGATAGAAGTACCTGTAAAATTTGCATTTTCTTCTGAACAACAGCAATATATGCCGTTCAGAATTATGCTCTTTGTTGGTGGGGATTTGCATTATTCCTTGGGTGGTACTCTTGGGGGAGAAAATCTGGACTGGGCTAATATGGGCATTAACCAGATGCGATATAGTTGGAATATGGGCTTTAGGCTAGAAATATTTACTTTGTATGTAGATTTTTATTTCTTTAATCACACGATAACTCCATTCTTTAAAGATGAAGTAGAAGAATTTGGTAAGGTCAAGCTTCATAATAAAATATTTAGCATAGGTTTGGCATTTTAATCTTATACATACTGCTATCTGCTTGTAAGTTATGTGACTCTGGTAGATAAGACAAAATAGTTGTATTATTGTTTCTATTTTATATCTTTTGGAATAACCTGCGACATATTATGTCAGTTGTCAAAGTATTTTAGTATAAGAACAAAAGTCAATTATACTATTTAGGGAGACAGCAAGATGGGTTTAGTAATTGGATATTTAGCGAGCAAAGATTTATATGCAGTAAATCAAGTACTTAATTTGGAAAATAGTGAATCACTGTTTAAAATTTATAATACTATTGATGATTTGCTTTATGCTGAGAGAATGGATAAAAATTTGAAGATTTACGAAGTGGAGTTACTGTCATTTGTTGATATGATAGAAGACGTTCTGCTTAGTGACAGAATCAAAATTTTAGACTCTTACTCTATCTCTTCCGATAGAGTCTCAGATCAGATTTATAATGATAAAAATAAGTATGACTATTGCAGGCAAATAGCAGATAAACCTAAACTCTGGCAAAGTATGAAAGATGAATATGCTATGTTCCTATATTGTTGCTACGTGAACGACAGGACAGAACTAAGCGCAAGGCTGTCAACCCCCAGATACAAAAAACTATATAGAGAGCAGGTAAAGGGCTTGCAATCTAATCTACTTGCGACACAAGCTATAAGTTTACCTATGAACTTAGGTTTTATATTGGCACATAGATGTTAAATTATATAATAATCAAAAAAATACTTTTCCCGTTTTTATACTCTTTTCTTGTGGGAGTAATAAAAACGGGATTTCTTTTTGCAGCAGCAAGAGTAGTTATTTGATATAATCCCAAAAATGTCATTTGAAAGAATGAAAAAGCTCTAAAGTCATTGCATGGCAAGGGGTTGAAACCCCTTGTTCAATCAGCAATTTCGTAATATTTTCTTACAAAGGAAGTAAGCATACTCCTTGATTCTACGGTCTTTTACAGCACTTTACGGCATCTAATGACAAATCTGGGATAATTGAACTTTTAATATGAAATATCGAAAGACTAAAATACTACAAATTCTTGCTTAATAGATAAATATAGCATTTTTAAAACTACTTGATTAGTTTTTTATTTGTCCAAAAAAAAAGAAGTTTTAAATATACTACCCCGTAAGTATATTTGCAGCGAAAGGAGTTTTGCATGAGCGTATATAATAAAGTGCGAGCTATAGAAGCTGTTTTTAATTCACTTCTGAAAGACACTAGGAAATTCGCTGATAGTAGTGGATTGCAGTGTCCTATTGGTTGCTCAAAGTGTTGCCTGAAAGAAGATATAGAGGCGACAACTTTGGAGTTCCTACCATTTGCTTATAAACTCTATAAGCAAAATCAGATTTTTACTTTTTTGGATAGAATAGATAATATACCTTTGGACGGAAGGTGTATTTTGTACAGTCCCTTACAGACTATGTTAGAGCCGGGAGCTTGCATCAGCTATCCGCATCGTGGATTGATATGTCGTTTATTCGGATTTTCTGCTATGATTAGCAAGTCAGGAGTTAGACAGATAGTTACCTGTACTACTATGAAAAATCTTGATCGAGAAAAGTTTGATTCTATCAGTAACGATATTCAAAGTAGACTGACTGTACCAATCATGCGAGATTATTATCTAAAGTTGTATAGCATAGATAGCAATCTAACTATGAAATACTATCCGATAAATACTGCAATTAAAAATGCAGTAGAATATGTTGCAAACTACTATGTTTACAGGCCGAAGCGAGTAAGCTGATATTTGTTAAAGCTAAAATCAGCTATTATATTTGGGGTATTATAGCTGATTATTTAGCCTAACTACTACTGCAAATTATCTATATTGTTAACAATATTGTTTTCTATTTTATCTATTATCTTAATGAGAAATTCTTGCTCCTCACAGCTGATTCCGTCCATAGAAATATTCATAGACTCTTGCCAGCATTGCTGTATAGGCTCTTTTATTTCTTCAGATTTTGGAAGCAAATGGACTGTGTAACTTCTTGAGTCTGACAGGTTTTTTCGTTTTGTAAGGTAGCCTGCTTTTTCTAACTTTTCAACTATCCTTGTGACATTTGCAAAATCTTTTTTAGATTTGTGCGCTATCTCACCAATTGCTAAGCCGTCTTCTTGCCATAGGTAGTACATTACTATCCACTGCTCGGGAGTAATCTCCAGATTATGTTTCGCAATAATCCTGAATATTTGCCTCTTGAGTAAAATAGCCAGCATCGCAATTCTATGATTTGCCGACTTTTCTAACTTAATTTCCATTATTCTCAATTCTCTTTTTAACATTATTCCACGCATGAGTTCCCTGAAGACATGACTTACTAAAAGTATGATACATCTCTCTAAAGCGGGACATTGGTACAGACAGGCTTAAAGTATCAGCTTCGACATGTGGCCGCACCGAAGGGTCGAACAGCCCAAGAAACGTGCGATGCCCTTTCTCTCTGTTTTCCACTACTGTTTGAGCAACAATAGCGCTACAGCCGGAAGCAAATGGAACAGAAACAGCGTCTGATTTATTTGTATCATAATGTATCCACGATATGAGTCCGGTCATAACATCAGGATTTGCAAAAAATACTAAACCCTCTAACGAATCGAAAGACTCGAGTTTATCTATAGATACAAAATTAAGATACTTTGTCGACTTGTCGCTCATATTTAATTCTTTTACAAAATTTTCCACCATTTCCGGAGTTTCTTTGTATTTCTCTTTTCCGGAAACAAATCCCGGTAAAAATTGAGGCATTCCCATAAATCCGGTATATACTTTGCCGCCCGGGCAAAATATAGACTCTAAGTTAAAACTTACAACATATCCGTTGCGAGCTGCTTTTAAGTCTTTAATGAAACATCCTTTTGATTTTTGAGGCTCAGCGACAGGGCTATCAGTATACCAGATGCCAAGTGGCAATTCGTAGCTTCCGAAAGCATGTCTATATTGCTCGATAAAATTCTTGATATCCATGATGCACCTTTTAGAGTTGTTGTATTATAATTGTCATGACAAATATATATGTAAAATGGATATGAAGCAAATAAAAATATGTGATTGTATAATTTAAGTTGAAATATATAAATTATTAGCCTATATTTGTTTAATATATTAAAATATAAGTATTTTTATAAGGTACGAGTCAAAAATTATGAAGTATGTAGTTGTTTTTATTTTATGTATGATGTCTATTAATTTAAAAGCTTTTAGCCAGAAACATTCTGCTGAATCTTCAGTAGGTCTGCAGGGGACTCTTTTAGGACCTACTTTTTTGGGGTCGCTTGATTTAAGTTTTTTGGTTGAAGGTAAAGATTCAAATTTATCAGCTTATACGCTTGGTGCATTACCTATGCTAGAAGCGGACTCTCACGTTTTTCATTTAGAGTATTCTTATAATATAGGTTCTGAAGGTAGTTATTTGGAGTTAGGTGGTGGCATGACTTTTCTTAAGTTTTCTAATGGTGGTTTATTTTTTGATAGTCATAAAGAATACTACATGCCGACTGTTATTGCCGGATGGAGATGGCACGGTGGGAAGCATTTTATATTTAGAATCAACTTAAACGCACTTTTGATTAACTGGAAACCTGCTCCATGGCCGGGGCTAAGCGTAGGTTACCGCTTCTAAAAGTGGAAGTAAATATTGTATCGAATAGTGGAATGTTAAACAGTAAAATCAACGTAATTAATAATTTACTTTAAACTCAAAGTCTTGCTCTTTGAGTGCAGTAACTGATTCTCCCTCAATAAAGTCTCGTACAGCCGGCTTGATAAATATATTATCTATATCTAAAGAGCCGAGCCCCTTTGCAATAACAGAAACTGCACCTTCTACAGGTGTAGTTTTGTTAATAACAATCACAGGTAAGTCGTTTACCATGCATAGGCCGCTTCTGAACTTACCATCACCTTTTCTGACTTTCACGCCCAGAGTTTTCGCTATTTCCAGTAACTCTTTATGCATTTCTTTGGGTTTCATCATTCACCTTATCTGATTTATTAACAAATCTTTGCAGAGGTTGGTACAGTAAGCATACTGCTGCTGAGATATTGGACATAAAAGACAGCACAGTAAATACCTTGACACCATTATTCTGAAAACGAATTAGAAAGTAATCTTTTATCTGAGTTGCATAAATATCTTTAATAAAGTTATCTTTGAAATCATTTATCAGACGCCAATCTAAATAATGATTATATAGTTCACCGGGCAGTCCTATAAGCAGGAAAAGCCCTGCCATGATAATCCAGCCGAAAGTCTTTATTTCTTTGCGGTTGAAAAAGAGTAGCAGTACGATACCAATAAAAAACAGCCCATAGCCAAGATTAGGTAAAAAGAACATTTCGGCATACTGCCTGACAGCAAAGTATAAATTATCAGGAGAAATGCCCATATTGAGGGGCATCCCATCTTCTATAAGTAACAAATTATAAGCAAACGAAGATCTCAAAATATTAGCACCCAGCCACACAGAAAAGCCCATAATGCTAATCAGCAAAGACCATTTACTTTTTTTATCTAACACCATTCTTATCTCTTTTGTAGATATATATTATAAATCCAATATCCCAAAAATACAAAAGTTATTGATAACTCACCGCCAAAGTATTCCACAGAATTATTTGCAAGAAGTAGATATGCAATAGGAACTTAGTAGTTTCGGGCAAAGATACAAGAGAACGCTTATTTTATTTTTGGCTTTTTGATGGCGATATAAATAAAGAACAAGAGACTCAAAACAAGAAAAACTAAGTTCACTAAACGAGCAAATGGCGGCGCTCCCTCAGGATAAACCTGCCCCAACAGCACAACAGAATTGAGAACCAACAGCACAATAACATATCTACGGAAAAATTTTGACATAAAGCTTCACCAAACGAATATTAGTAAAATTCAATCTCTAATTCTCAATATAGTCAAAAATACAAAAAGATACCTGACTGCTAAAAGCAAAGTGTGCCAGCTTAGCAAAAAGGGATGAGACTAAAGCCCCAATAGCAGAGGATAAGCGGTTAAGTATTGACATGGTGGTTAGTCCTTTTTGGGAATTTATTTTTTTGGAAATATATTGAAACTTTAAAGTGTAATACCAGTAATATTATATAAATATATAAGCAATAAAAAGGATTGTTGATGATAGCGTTAAAAAGTATAATGGTATTCTTTTTAGTTTTAGTACTCAGTATGGGATCAATGGCTCAAGAAAGAAGAATAAAAAGTAAGATTTATAGTTGTCCAACCGATAGTACATATCAGATAAAAATAATAAGAGAAGATATTTTTGAAACTGATTATGTTGCTCTCTATGTTCCGGAAGGCATAGAATTAGAAAAACAAGATAAGAAGGTTGGATTCAAGATATTTTGGTATTCATATACAGATGAAGGTAGATTTTCGTTGGTAGTAAATCCAAGACAAATTTATTTAAGGACTGGACATGATAATCCAAATCCAAATTATCTATTCTGGCTTTATAGCATAACGCCGGAAACATATTCAAAACTGAGTGAATTGTCTAAAGATACAAATTTTATTAATGAAGCATATACTTCAGAGACTTCAAAATATAAGTCGTATTGGTTAAAGAATGCTATATCCGATTCGGCAAGTACTAACGACCATTATTATATTGCTTATCAAAATCTAAAGACAATCATAGATAAATTCAATTCCAATTTAGATGATGATAACAAAATCAAGTTGCCAAATTATCAAGATTTTTTGAAAATAAATCGATTTCAGATGGTATATAGTGCTCAGGATTTAATAGTTAGTCCAATAATAAAAAAAGAAAAAAGTAAGGAAGATTGATTACAAGATAAGATCATTATATTTGTAAGGTTTGAGGCTTAAAATAATTATTGTCATTATAGAACAACTCTACATCACCAAGGATTTTTCAGATGAATATTTTCAGCACTATAGTTCAAAATTTCAAAGAATTGATGGGTGAGTTCTTTGGAGGTACAGGAACTCGTATTAAAATACAAGCAAACTCTAAAATAAGAGAGATGGCAACTTCAAAGTATTGGAATAAAAAGTTACTTCGTTTTATTCTACTTATCCAATTTGTATTATTACCTTTGATATTGATTACTTATTTACAGATAGAAGGAGCAGATGTAGAGCTAAATAGTGAAGTATTTATTATAGTTTTTTTCAATACTCTAACAATTATACTCAATATAATAGGCAAATTTATACTTCTCCCTATTGTAGTGTTTTTACTTGTACGCTTTTTATATAAAACCTGGAAGGAGAATTGATAATTGCGATTGAGAGAATTAGGTATTGACACTTTTTTGATTCAAAAATGTGATTTAATGGATACGTCGCTTATTCCAAGTTTTTGATTCCGATGAATACTCTACACGTTCATGTGAAGGTAGTATAAATAACAATTTGTAAGATGAATCATTGAGCTTTTCATAAGTAGGCAAATCAAAAGTTGATTTTTTTAAACCCATATCCTCAACGGTTACAGGTAGTTTATTATGTACTTTTTTATAAGTTTCTACTTTTTCAATCATATATGACCCTATTTCTAACTGCTTTTGCCTCTCAAGTTTCATACCAAAATAAATAATTGTTGAGATAAGCGTTAGTAGAAAAATTAAGACAAGTATGGATTTTCTAATTATAGACATCTGAATATCTTGATTTTTGGAATATTTTTTTGGAAAAAAAGTTGCAGCAATATACAAAATTCAGCTATAAAAAAAGAAAACCCTAGCTCCTATTATTACCACTTTAATGAGAGAATCTGACCGTCCTTACAGGCATATAAAAGATGACATCTAAATCAGGTCGAAGTTGAACCTCAGAACAGCTACCCCGCCCTTTCAGGGCACCCCTTCTTCAAAAGAAGGGGAATTTTATGATTTGCTTTCAAAAAGTATTTAGTACAATAATTCTTTCTTTGGGAAAGAAATTTTTATTATTTTAACATCTGTTGCATTTATTGTTTGAATATGGCATGATTTACAACGCTTTTTTTAATAATATAGAGTGAACTATGATTAAATCCACACTGTTTTTACTAATAGTAGCTTTTCTCTTTTCTTGTTCAGAAAAGAAACAAGAAACTACAGAGGCAGCAACCGAAATTAAGCCTACCAACAAAGTAGTTCTTAGTTCCGAAATCGAATGGGAAAAACTAAACCCAGCTCGTGGAGATAAAAGCCCACAAGCCGGAACAATTTGGGGAGATAGACATGGTGAAGTACCAACAGGTTTCCTTGCAAAATTTGTTGATGGTTTCTCTTCTCCTCCGCACATACACAACATAACGTACCGAGCTGTAGTAATAAAGGGCTCTATACATAATGATGATCCTAGTGCAGCACAGATGTGGATGCAACCTGGAAGTTTTTGGACTCAACCTGTAGGAGAATCTCATATCACAGCAGCAAAGGGTGAGGAAAACATGGCCTATGTAGAGATTGACAATGGTCCTTATCTTGTACAACCAGGAAGTGACGCATACGAAACTAATGAGAAACCTATAAACATTGATGTTTCAAATGTAATATGGCTTGATAATGAAAGATCGAATTGGATTGACAAAAAATGCGATGCCAAAATCAGTTATTTGTGGGAAACTAAAAACAATGGAATTAAGGGTATGTTTGTAAAATTGCCAAAGAATTTTGATGGAACGTTAGAAAGTGATGGAAACATATTCTATTCTATTGTTATTCAAGGTAAAACCGAATATTTACTACCTCAAGATAATAGCATAAAAACTTTAGATCTAGGTAGTTGTTTCAGCTCCACTGACACTGCAAAACATATTCTAACAAATAAAACTGATGATTTTGTTCTGCTCTATGTAAGAACAAATGGTAGTTTTTATATTAAATAACATAAAAAACAGTCACTTAATCACATACTATATCCGTTGGCTGTAAATTTGCATATCAAAGCAAAAAGAAGGTAATCTGTGCTGATATGAGGAACAAACCGGAACATTGGAGAGAATAACAAAAAATGAGCTTGTGAGATCATGCACATAAAGCTCGCGAATAAAGAAGAAAGCATTCCAACAAACAAAAAGTAAAAAACTTATAACTTTATCAGCGATAAGTCTATATTACTTGAATTTAGCGATTTATTGATGTATATAAAAAAGTATTCAAAGATATCTTTGTTTTGACTTATCACACTGAACATTATATTGTGATGAAGATTGAGGAATAGAGTGGATACTATATAATGAACGGTATCCTACTATACGTTCTAAATTTATTCTTTTAATGACTTACACCAAACTGAACAAGGGGCTTAAGCCCCTTGCCCATATAAAAACTTACAATCCCTTCTTACCAATATCATTTCTGTAGAAATGATTAGAGAAGTTGATTTTTTTAACGCCGATGTAGGCTTTGTCAATTGCTTCTTGCAGGTTGTTGCCCAGACCTGTAACACCGAGAACTCTGCCGCCGTTGGAAACAACTTTGCCGTCAGCATCTTTAGTGCCTGCTTGGTAGACAATTAAGTCTTCGTTTTCAGCATCATCCATGCCTTTGATTTCAAAGCCGCTTTCGCATTTTCCCGGATAGCCTTCAGATGCCATCACAACACAGCATGCAGATTTAGAGGCAACGCTGCGAATAGTAGATTTATCCAATTTGCCTTTTGCAGCGCTATCGAGTAATCCGGCAAAATCTGCATCCAAGATTGCAAGAACAGCCTGAGTTTCAGGATCGCCAAAACGAACATTAAACTCAACAACACGAGGATTGCCGTCTTTAATCATCAAACCTGCATAAAGGCAGCCGATATAAGGCGAGCCCTCTGCCTTCATTCCTTCCAAAACGGGAGCGATGATATCTTTATGTGCTTTTGTTATTACTTCATCAGTTGCAACTTTAGCAGGAGCGTAAGCACCCATGCCACCTGTGTTTAAACCTAGATCACCATCAAAAGCACGTTTGTGATCCTGAGATGGAGCAAGCGTAACAAAGTCATTGCCATCACAAATAGCAAAAACAGAAGCCTCTTCACCTTCCATAAACTCTTCTATTACGATGCGTTCCGAAGCTGAACCAAACATGCCGCCAAACATCTCATCAAGCTGAGATATAGCTTCATCAGCAGTCTCAGGAATAAGTACGCCTTTACCACCGGCAAGTCCGTCAGCTTTAAGAACAACCGGGAAATTAGCCTTAATAAAGTCTATTGCCTGAGTTTTTTGAGTAGCATCAAAAGTATCATAAGCCGCAGTCGGGATTTTATATTTCGCCATAAAATCTTTGGCAAAGCCTTTGGAAGCTTCCAACATAGCTGCTTTCTGCATTGGCCCAAACACAAAAATATTTTCTTTTGTAAGAGCATCAGCCATTCCGTCAGCAAGAGGCTGTTCAGGCCCAACAACTACAAGAGTAATGCCATTAGCTTTGCAAAACTCAGTAACAGCATCAAAATTTTTAATATCAATATCAGCTTTTTTAGCAATAGTTAAAATGCCCGGATTACCCGGAGCAACATAAATCTCACCGGCAGAGTCGGATTTAGCCAGAGCACGAGTAATAGCATGCTCCCTTCCTCCGCCACCAATAACAAGAATATTCATAAGGTTATAGTCCATTTAAAAAGTTAATACTAGCACCACCATCGACAGTAAATTCCTGCCCTGTAATCCATTTTGACTTTTCAGAAACAAGAAAAGCGACAAGGTAAGCAACATCATCGACAGTGCCAAATCCTAAAGGGTAGGCAGATTCAATTTTTTTGAGATAATCTTGCCTGGCTTTATTATCAGAAACAGTCATTTCTGTAAGGATATGACCTGGCAGAATAGAATTAATACGAAGTCCTGTTTTTGCATATTCAAGAGCGACTGACCTCATAGCTGCATTTAGCGCTGATTTGGAAGCACTATAATTTGCGACAGCAGGTATACCAATATTGGCAGTGATTGAACTAATAAGGACAACAGAAGAACCGTTACCTTTGTTATGTTTTCTTTTTTGAAATGATTTTAGCAGTGCAATATTGGCAAAGTAATTAGTGTCAAATAGCTTTTTAGCTTTTTCATAATTACTAATAGAAATAGGTTCAGTAAGTTCCACACCGGCATTTAAGACCATGCCGTCTAATGCACCGTAAGATTCTGTTATGGACTTAATAAAGTAAGGCATATCTTGAATGTCTTGACTTAAGTCTCGCGACTCAGGGTGAAAAGAATCATGGAAAGAAGTTAGTTTCTTAACTTCTTCCAATTCCTTCATCCTTCTGGATACACCAATAACATTAGCTCCGAGTGAATTGAGTAATAAAGAGATACCTTTACCAATGCCGGCACTCGCGCCTGTTACTAAAATATTTTTATTAGTTAGATTAATCATTATAATTTATTAGCTAAATATTCTACCATATTAACGATAATACCAAGATGCTTCTCTTCTAAATCTTCCATTGGGACTTCAAATCCAAATTCTTCTTCAATCTGAGTTAAATAATTAATTAACTCTAAAGAGTCTAAAATTCCATCTGAAATAAGAGGAGCGTTTTCGTCAAAATTACTTTCATCTTTGATGTCTTCAAGAATTTCGTAAAGCTTTGTTTTAATTTCTTGCTTGTTCATTTTTATTTTCCTTTTTAGATATATCTATATAATACATTTGACCAAGATAATCCAACTCCAAATCCGGCAAATATAACTAAATCACCTTTGTGGAGTTCACCTTCATCAATAACTTTTTTAAATGCGATTGGGATAGTAGAAGATACTGTATTTCCGGTTTTTTGCATAGAAATAATCATTTGATTATCTTCTATTTTAAGTCTTTTTTGAAGCTCTGAAAGCATATACTTATTAGCTTGATGGAATACAAATTTTCTTATATCCGAGCTTGTAATGTTGTTCTTAGTATATAATTTCTTTAGATATTTTGGCACAGTCATCATGGAGAATTTAAAAATTTCTCTGCCATCCATATATAAAAAGTTATCTTTATCTTCGTTAATAGCAACTCCACTATTCCACGCAACAAGTTTTTCTGCTCCGCTGCCATCAGTTCCGTAATTAAAATCTATAACACCATAACCATCTTCACAAGGAGTTAAGAGGATTGCAGATGCAGCATCACCAAAAATTGAAGCAGTATTTCTATCTTTGTAATTAGTTATTTTGGAATACTGTTCTGACATGATAAGTAAAGCATTTCTCACTGCTCCTGTTTTAATCATATTTCCTGCAATAGGAAGTGAATGCGTAAAACCTGAGCAACCAAGATTGATATCAAAAGCCATTACGTCTTTATGTAACCCCAACTTATCTTGCACAATGCAAGCCGTAGTAGGTAACCTATAATCAGGATTTTGTGTACATACTATGAGTAAATCAATTTCATCCGGTGCAATATTGTTTTTATCTAAAAGTTTTCTGGCTGCTTTTGTTGCCATGTCTGAAGTTGTTTCTTCAGGTCTGGCAATTCGTCTTTCTGTAATCCCGACTTTGTTTTCAGTGAAATCTTTATCTATATCACATTCTTTTTGCAAGTAATCGTTATCAATAACAATTTCAGGTAAATAGTATTCAATATCATGTATTTTATAATTCATAGCATCCTCGATTAATGGCTTTGGTGTTTTACTTATCTATCGAACCTTCAGAAAAAAAATTGTAAGCTTCTGTCAAACTCATATATGATACCTGATTTTCAGGGAAATGGTTCAGTTGTTTTAAAATATTCTCTAAATTATCAGTATTGTGAATATCTTTAGTATGTCCAATAGCTACAACAGGTAGATAGGATTCTCCTTTTAATTTTGCCAATTTACTAATCTCTTTTACAAAGACTGAAGCAGGTAAATCATCATAACTCAGTTGAATATAGTCAGATTTTAAAATAGCTTTTTTAAAGAGTTGTAACTTAGTTAAAATTCCTTTTCTTAGTTTTCTATTCTTTTTAGGATACCTTATGTCTTTTATTTTTTCTTTCTCTACTTGCCATGCAATTTCTTTTTTAATATTTTTTATACCAAAAAAGAATTGATAATATAGCTTAGGACTAAACTTTTTAAGTAGAAGAGAGTGGGATTTCTTTACTGAGTATATTGGAAATTCCATAAGCTTTGAATGTTCCTTTGGAACTGACCTATTGTAGTTGTCACTAAAGTACCAAGGTTTTACATTAGAATGTGCATTCCTGAAATCATATAAGTTATTATGATACCAACCTTTAGTAACTGAGGTGTCATAGCAAATACCATTGCTGTAAAGACAATCTATCAACGGTTGCGAAGGCAAAGTGCAATACGAACCTGATCTAAAACCAATCACTCTATACTCAGAGGTAGACTGCTGACCTATATTTTCCAAATATTCTTTTGACTCCATGATGAAAGAGCTACACTCAGTTCGATTAAGTTTGGCAATTGACCATTTATCCATATTTAGAAGCCACTTGTTATCAATGTATTTTGCATCTATCCATTGGGGGTGAAGATGTAGTTGTATATCATGCCCTCTTTCTATTGCATGCTTTACCATATTTTCCCATGTTTCACAAATAGCTGCAAATTTAGGATATGCTTTCGAGTTATGCCTAAAGCTAAGTTGTTGTGCAATCTCTGCAAAGAAAGTCATTTTTGCATTGTATTTGTCAAATAAGTCAATAATATGCTTCATCGGTTCAGCTTGGATTTCAAAAAAGTCACCGGAACCATCCCCATACAATTCCCAGTCGTTGGTAAAAACAAGAATAAGCTTCATTTTACTTCCTATAAGCTTTACTGTAAATAGATTTGCCGTCTTCTGCTAATTCCACCATTCTTTCAAAAAGCAATTTAGATTGAGCTATAAAAAAAGGTTGTTCTTTAAATTCAAAGTCCATGCAAATACTATCATCTACAAAATTTTTAAAATACATCGGCAAATCAAAATCCATTTTAGACATATTATGAGCTAAGGTATTGACATTAACTTCGTTGCCATTATAATCGATACACTTTGACTGAAATTGCTTTGGATAATAAACTTTATATTCAAAATCTTCAGCGAAATAATCATCAACGCAATGTACACAGGAAAGATAAGTAGTTTTAACTCCAAGTCCAATTATTTTAGCATCTAACTGTATTGCTTTATAGTAAGGGCTAAATTTACTGTATGGATAAATATTCTTTTCATGATCAGATGTTAACCAATGAGCATCTTTTCCTAAAGCAGTTACTGATTTAGTAGGGTGCAGACTCCTTACTGCGCCCTTACTTCTCCTAAGCATTTCATTTAAAAAACCGGTATAGGTCGGTGTTTTTCTGACATTGAAGACTTGCTTAGATTTTAAGAACCTATATGAAGTAAGCTTTGGATATGTAGGCATGAGGATATTTCCCTCAGGGCCTATGATATCTTTTAGAACTGAAAGTAATTGTAAAGAAGAGAAGTTTAGATTTAAGTTGTTTACAGAACTGTGTACAAAAACTGTATCCCCGGTTTTTATATGTAAGTCTTCAATTAACAGATTTATAACTTCTTCTTTTTCAATCTTTTCTTTCGTTAAAGTATTTTTTCTTTCTGTTTCTAACCTTTCTTTGAGTTTTGTTTCTATATACTTATCAGGTAGAAAGCTTTTTATGAATTCTTTTATCATAGTATCAATATTTCGAGTGTTATTATTATATGCAATATAATAATTGCAAATTTAATAAATGCATTCTACTGATTAAAAGTAAGAAACAAAATGTAAAAAAATAGAGGTGTAAATATCATAATGTATTTGTAATATTATACATATTGTATTATATTGAAGTATTATACGCTTGTAAATTCATCAAGAAGATTATAAATGAAATATTTAATTATGTTGTTTGTCGTCATGGTTTCATTCAATCTATTTGCTTCAGATGGTTTGTATATAGATTTAGGAGATAATATTGTTTCTGCTGAAACTTCGAGTATATCTATACAATCAAAGTTAAATAGTCAATATTTTTTGCATATAAAATATTTAAATACAAATTCTGTTAGCCCCTTAGATTATGGTAAATCTAGAGAAATGAAGCTATTTGAAGCAAATCAATGCACTAAAATGAAGTTTACTGATAAGATATTATATCAGAACATTTATAAAAATGTAGATTTGACTGTTTATAAAAAAGATAATTCTTTGAAGTATGATTTTATTGTCTATCCTAAAGGCAACCCTAATAATATTCAAATAGAACTATCAGATGAAACAAAACTTATTGAAGGGGATTTGCATTTCGGGAGTTTTAATATACTCAAAGAGCTTAAACCGGATACCTACCAAATAGTAGATGGAAATAAAAAAGTAGTTAAAAGTAAATTTGCTCTGAACGGCAATGTTTTATCTTTTGAGGTTGGAGAATACAATAGGTCTTTGCCATTGGTCATAGACCCTGAATTAGTATTTTCGAGTTTACTAGGAGGTGATCATCAGGATTATAGCGGTCATCTTGCTAAAGACAGTAAAGGAAATATATATTTTGCATTTCAGACAGAAACTAGTTTTTTAGTAAATGATGAAGCTATCAATAATAAATCTAATTCTAATAGATCTATTTGTGTTTTAAAATATGATATAAATATGGAGATCCAATGGGGATTATATTTAGGTTCTAATGGTACAAGCCACGTCATGGATATTAAGTGTGATCATGACGATAATATTTGGCTAGGTGGGGAAACTAACAGTAGTTCTTTTCCTGTAACTGCGAATGCTCCTCGAACCTATTTATCAGGTTATTTTGATATGATATTGACAAAATTATCTTCTGATGGAGATTTACTTTTTTCTACTCTATACGGTGGGAATGCATATGACGTCATTGCTGAATTAGATATTGATTCAAAAAATAATGTATGGGCAACTGGTAGATCCTCAGGTGGCTTTCCAATTACTCAAGGTGCAACCCCATATTCGGGAGACTATGATGGATTTATCTTTGGGCTATCAGACAATGGAGATTTACTTCTTTCTACTTTTTTAGGAACTTCCGGTTCTGATATAGCCGAAGGTTTCGCTGTAGATTCTGAAGATAATATTTATGTTTCAGGACATACTTTTTCTAATTATTTTATTACCTATGGCAAAAATTCTAATCAATATATTGGCTCACGCGATGCTTTTCTTCTTAAATATTCTACAAATAATGGCATTATATGGTCAACTTATTATGGTGGTGAAGATAATGATTGGGGATCTAACCTAGAAATAGATAATTTCGATAATATTTATATGTCAGGATATACATCAAGTAAACTTTTGCCTAACTTGATTAGTTCTGTGCAGGATGGATATGGAGGCAATTATGATATGTATCTTGCTAAGTTTGATACTGAAGGAAAAAATATTTGGTCCACTTATTACGGCGGTAGCTTCTCAGAAGGGTTCGAAACAACAAATGATATGTATGGCGGTTTAGATATTTTTACAAATGGAGATATCTTATTAGGTGGTCGCACCAAAAGTGGTAATATTCCTATGTTTGGTAGTGAATTCAATAAATTTGGAGGGAATCAGGATGGAGTTGTTCTTTTACTTTCCTCTGATGGCTTGCCTAAATGGTCTGCTTATATAGGTGGAAGTAATTATGAAGAAAATATGGATGTATTGTTTGATTCTTTTGGTAATATAATTTGCAGCGGCAATACTACCTCTATTAATTTCCCTGTAACGGAGAATACTTTTTATAATACCAAACATGATGGCACAGACGCTTACATAGTCAGATTCGGAAATCCTTGTCATCAGTCTGCATTTGAGTTAGGGGCGGAGCCTGTTTCTAATTTTGCATTTAATGGGAACGCTGCTTACGATAATGATACTTTAGTTATGCACCCGCAAACAAGTTATTTGGAAGGCTCAGTCTGGTATAATAAGTTGATGCCTATAAATATTGGGTTCGTTTCTGAGTTTAAGTTCCGAATGACTAGAAATGATAATATTCAAAATGTTATAGAAGACCCCGGAGCTGCCGAAGGTGGTTTGGCTTTTGTAATTCAGAATAGCTCTAGTATGGCACTTGGTGAAACTGATTTTGGTATTGGATACCAGGGAATTCCTAATGGTATTGCTATTGAATTTGACACTTACAAAAATGATGAAGATTCTTATAATGATCAGAATGATCCTTCTGACGGACATATTGCTGTGATGGGTATGTCTGGCGGAGCTCTCCTTTCTCACCATGACGCACAAAAGACTTTCGCAAATGTTGAACTTAAAGATGATAGTACAGTCTATCATTGTAAAGTTAAGTATGATGGGGTTCAGCAAAAACTCACTATCTACTTTGCAGAGGATGGCCAAGCGTTGAAGGAAGTTATCTCTTTGACTATCGATTTAAGTCTTTCTATTGATTTGAAAGATGATGCTTGGGCTTACCTTGGTTTTACAGCTGCTAATGGTTCGGTTGCTCAGACTCATGATATTTTCGATTGGACTGTATGCCCAAGCCCAGATAGCCCCGATACAGGAATTGAAGACTATGCCGGAAGTGAGTCAAATGTGTTTATATTCCCAAATCCGACTAATGATAATATTACAATTCATTATGCACCTGAGAAAATGAGTTATACTAATATTAGTCTTTATGATGTTGCCGGCAGAAAGTTAGCTTTACTTTATAGTGGACTTGATAATCCCGGGGAGCAAACTATTAGTATGCCGTTGCCTGCTGACTTGATACCGGGTGTATATATGATTGAACTCAATTATGGTTATGCTAGGGAATCAGTGAAAGTAATTGTGAAGTAGTTTTACTGGATATAAATGATATTAGAAAAACCGTGTTTTTATGAAGACACGGTTTTTTTATATAGCGTAATTGACATGAACAAAATAAAAAACAAGTAAATCTGTCAATTAGCTTAGGCTAAAAGATGTAAATATTGGAGAAACAAGATGAAGTATTTGATTTTTTTATTGGCTTTAGTTATGAGTATCAATCTGTTGGCAAAAGAAGACAATGGCGATGAGCTGGTAGATTTTAAACTATTTCTATATAAGCATGATAAAGCTGCTAAACAGTTTACAGTGGCAGCTGAACTCACTATGGAGAAACATTGGCATACTTACTGGATTAATCCGGGCGATGCCGGACTTCCTACTAGCATTGAATGGCAGCTTCCGGAAAATATTGAGCTTAAAGAAAATGCCTGGCCTTATCCTGAGAAAATCCCATTCTCTGATATGGCAAATTTTGGATATGAAGGAGTAGTTGCAGCATTCTATACATTTGAATATACCGGGAATCTTGATTTCTCTAAAATTAATGCTGAAGCTTTTTGGTTGGTTTGTAAAGAGAAATGTCTTCCCGGAAGTGGAAAAGCTAAAATAGTTTTAAATACTCCGGAAGCCAAAAAGAAAGAATTTGCAATGTTTGAAAATATGGTGCCAATTAAAACTGATGTTGCAGGAGATATCGTAATCTCAGGTGAAACAGTTAAAGTTACTCTGGATCTGCCAAAACTAAGTAATGTAAAAATATTTCCTGTAACTGAAGGCATTTTTGAAAACGGGAAAGATCCTGAAATTCAAAGAGATGCGGATGGTTTTACATTTGTGATGCCTCTTTCTGATTTCAGAATTGAAGAGCCAAATAAATTTGAAATACTTCTTATAAGTCCTGAACTAATTGCAAAATTCGGCAAAGAATCAATTATTGTTAGTTTATCAAATAAATAGGAGAAATATATGAGAAACATATATAAATACCTTACCGTATCGCTAGTTGCTATCTTCGCCTTTTCTGTTGCTTATGCAGTGTCGCCCAATAAAGCTAAAATAGGTGAAAAAGCACCTGACTTTACTCTAACAGATAGTCATGGCAAATCGCATAAACTATCTGATTTTAAAGGTAAAACAGTGGTGTTGGAGTGGATTAATTTCGACTGCCCTTTTGTAAAAAAGCATTATGATGGTCATAATATGCAATCATTACAGAAAAAATATACCGAAAAAGGTATTATCTGGTTGTCAATATGCTCTTCAGCAGAAGGCAAACAGGGGGATTTCTCAAACGATGAAATCAACAAAAGAATCAAAGATAAAAAGGCAGCAATGACGGCATATTTGTTAGATGCTTCCGGAGAAGTAGGGGAGATGTACTCAGCTAAAACAACACCTCACATGTATGTCATCGACAAAGAAGGTAAACTTGTATATGCAGGTGCGATTGACGATAAAAAATCTACCGATCCTGAAGATGTGAAAACATCTAAGAACTATGTTGCAGCTGCACTGGATGAACTATTAGCAGGCAAAAAAGTAAGCAAAAGTGTAACTCAACCTTATGGCTGCTCTGTAAAATATGATTATAAATAAGAATCTTGTACAAATAGAAAATAAGAGAAGACCGTAGCAGAGATGTTGCGGTCTTTTTTATGAGAGTTACAATGTAAAGAAAAGATTTATTATTGGAAGATACCGGTTATGCATAATTCAGAATAATTGACACCACCCACCCTTAGCCTATTGTCAATATTTCTGCTGCTGAGTATCTCGGAGTTCTATCCTTACCCAAGTTTAATCACCACCTTTATAAAATATATGTGTAATAATCTATTTCATTAGTATCGTCACGAATAGGCAAATCTAAAATCTATCAAACTATAAACAGAGCAGCTATTCCACCTACAGCTATAAAAGCCCCAAAAACTCCTCTGATACCGATTTTTTCTTTGTAGTAGAAGTAAGACATCGGAAGCATCATAATGGGCATAGATGACATTATAGTAGAAGCAATGCCCACTTTTGCATGGGTAACTGCTTCGTAGCTCAAAGACACTCCAAGATATGTTCCCATTAGTGTAGCTAATGCTATCAGAGCAAATATTTTGGTATCGCCCGCATATAGTTTAATTGGGTTTTTGTACTTTTTGAATATCAATGCTATCGGTAGCATACATACAAAAGCAGCAATCAGTCTTACTGATGTAGCTGCAAAAAAGTGCAGCGATGATTCTGTGTAAGCCATTTTTGCAAGCACCAAACCAGTCCCTTGTCCTGCGGCAGCAAGTATTGCATAAATAACTCCTTTGGTATTTATCTGAAATTTGTTTTCTGCAAATTTCCTTTTATCCATAACTACAATACCAATGCCGGAAAGAGTTATTGAAATGCCAAGCATACCCCATAAGCCTAAATTTTCACCAAAAGTAAAATAAGCTATGACAGCAGCGATAGCAGGATTTAGTGAAAACACAAGTAATCCGAATCTGGGGCCAATTTCTTTAAACGCTTTAAAAAGGAAGCTATCCCCTAAGAACATGCCTACAATACCGCTTGCACTCAACCACATAATTTGATTAAGACTCATGTCAAAGTCGATATTCAAAATCCATGCAGTGATAAGGATATAAACAGTACCGAGTATAAGGCGGTCGATATTAAGCTGAATGGCACCAACTTTCTGTGCAGCAGCTGTAACAATAAAGGAGCCTAGAGACCAGAGCAATGCTACGAATAGAGCAACTGATTCACCATAAAATGGCATAGAAATGCACCGTAGATAAATGGGAAAGTTCTAATTTACCCAATTTTATTATTCACGGCAATTTTTACTTTTGATTCTACGAGCTTCATCTAATAATATACCTGCATAGTAGCTCCATTCAGGTACATTTTTTATCAGATAATTAGCGTATATTTGTAATACTCCTGCGTCATTTTTTTCAAATAGTAAATACTTTTCAAAAGACGCCACCACAAGATAGGTTGGTAGTGCATTATGACGCAAGTTAAGTCTGATAGCATTTTTAAGCTCACCGGAGCTTTCGCATTTATCCAAATAGAGTTCGTAATCTGAAATTGATTTATCTTTTTGGGATTTATTGCATCCATCTATCAGGCTTTTGCAAAAAATTAGATTTAGCATGGTTTCGCAAAGCATGGTTCAAGTCTTTTATATTCTACATTTTAAATTATAAACGAGCTTGTGAGCTAAAAATTTCGTATTTTGCAAAAATAATTTCAAGTTTTTTGCTAGTAGCATAGAATTGCTATTGCACAAATGCTAGAAATACTATAAATTTGTAGTTCTGTAAATTAGCGTGGTATATTATGTTTGAGAACTTACAAGAGAAGCTGGAGGGTGCCTTAAAACGCCTCCGCGGTCAATCGACAATAACAGAAGATAATATAACTGATGCCGTACGCGAAATTAGACGTGCTTTGATTGAAGCTGACGTTAATCTTCACGTAGCTAAGAAGTTTACTGAAGAAGTAAAACAAAAAGCAATCGGCACTGAAGTAAAAGGGAACTTACTACCTGAGCAGCTTATCGTAAAAATTGTACACGATGAGCTTGTAGAGCTTATGGGTAGCAAGATGAGTGAGTTGCGCATTTCGCCTCAAGCTCCTACTATTATCATGGTAGCTGGCTTGCAGGGGTCAGGTAAAACTACTTTCTGCGGCAAATTAGCTCGTAACCTAAGGAAAAAAGGTCGCCAACCGCTTTTGGTAGCTTGTGACGTTCACAGGCCTGCTGCCATTGAGCAGCTGAAACAAATCGGTGCGCAAATCAAAGTCCCTGTCTTCTCGGAAGATGACAACAAAGACGCAGTAGCTATCGCTAAAGAGTCGATAAGCTATGCGAAAAAATTTGCTCGTGATATTATAATTGTTGATACTGCCGGCCGTCTAACTATAGATGAAGTGATGATGGAAGAGGTCGCAAATATTGCTGACATTCTAAAACCAACTGAGACCTTGTTTGTATGTGATGCAATGATTGGTCAGGATGCAGTAACTACTGCTAAAGCTTTTCACGAAAAATTAGCCCTAACAGGTGTTGTACTTACTAAATTAGATGGTGATACTCGTGGTGGTGCTGCAATTTCAGTGCTTGACGTAGTAGGTAAGCCAATCAAATTTGTTGGTACTGGTGAAAAACTTGACGCTCTTGAGCCATTTCACCCTGAAAGGATTGCTTCTCGTATCCTTGGTATGGGTGACGTACTTACTCTTGTCGAGAGAGCTGAATCTCAAATCGACAAAGAGCAAGCTAAAGAGTTAGAAGAAAAAATAAGAAAAAATCAATTTACTTTCGAGGATTTCCTCGATCAACTTAGAACTATCAGGAAAATGGGTTCTATTAAGGACTTGCTTGGTATGATTCCGGGTATGGATCGCCAGCTTAAAAATGTTCAGATTGACGATAATGCATTTAACCGTGTCGAAGCTATTATCCTCTCAATGACCATGGCTGAGCGTAACAATCCAAAAATTATCAATGGCTCACGCAGGCAAAGAATTGCATTCGGTTCCGGTTCTTCAGTCCAGGACGTTAACCGCTTACTAAAGCAATTTGATGAAATGCATAAAATGATGAAAAATCTGACCCGCGGCAAAAGGTCTCGTTTTATGCCTAAAATCCCTCGTGGACTCGGCGGTGCTTAAGCCCATAATAACAGAGTTTTATAAATTAAATATCTAAGGTTTATATAATGGTTAAGTTAAGATTAAGACGCAAAGGTAGAACACACCTTCCAGTGTATGATATCGTTGCTGTTGACCAACGTGCTCGTCGCGATGGCGCTTTTCTCGAAAAAGTAGGATTCTACGATCCTAATACACAACCTAACACTATTAACTTTAAACCTGAACGCTGCATTTACTGGATGAATGTTGGCGCTCAGCCTACAAAAGTTGTTCGTTTGCTTATGAGCTACGAAGGTGTACTTCTTCGCCGTGCTTTGGAATTCAAAGGCAAAACAGAAGAAGAAATCAATGCTGAACTTGAAAAACACAGTCAAGTAGTAAAAGCTCGTTACGACCGTCAGCGCGACCTTCGTAAAAAACGCAAAGCAGCAAAATTAGAAGCAGAAGCTGAAGCTAAAAAAGCTGAAGAAGCTGCTGAATAATTTTTCAGGCTTTAAAATATTAAAAATGGAAGTGTAATTCAATTGCACTTCCATTTTTTTTTGGTATCCTATTTAATTGACATTGCTAGCCGCATTACTAAGTTGACCGGAAGACCGGGTTTTAATAACTGGTTGACATCGCCAACAAAAAACATGTCTTTTTCCGGATAGTAAAATGCAAAAGACCCTGTAGAACCGGAATGCCCTATTAACTCACCTTTACCCATAAAAAGAGTCATCAATGTATTTAATGGGATTTGCATATAGCCGCCACCGTAATAAATCGGCCCCATCTGAATCTGAAGTTTTCTATAATTAGACAGACGGTCAAAAAGACTTTCGGGGAAAAATCTGCCTTTGAAAAATGCTTTTAAAAAGACCATTAATTCTTTTGCTGTTGTAACAGTATTGCCACCGCCACGCAAGCTTTTCATCAACATCGGTCTTTTCAATGTTAGTTCTTTATAATACATATTCGGAACATCATCATCACCGGCAGGCAGATATGTATTGCGCATAGATAAAGGATCGAAAATGTAATTACGAAAGACTTCTTCCAATGGTAGATTAGTTGTTTTCTCTATTACTTCACCAAGAAGCTGGAAATTGAAATCAGAATAAAAGGTTTTATTTCCTAGGGGAGCAAAGCGAGGTTTAAGTCTCTTGGTGATGTCGATTAGTTCCTGAGTGCTAACCTTAAAATCTTCTTTTATAGCTCTTTTCATAATTCCACCTTCAGATTCGTAGCAAGGCAAGCCTGAAGTCTGGAATAATAGATCTGATAGTTTTAGCTTATTTGTGTAGTCAACACCCTTAAAAACATGTAGACCTTCCATATCGTAATTATCAAAATAATCAACTACAAGACTATCTAATGAGACTTTGTTTTGTTCTTGCAAGATCAGAATGCAGGTGGTGGTAAAAAGCTTACCTACGCTTGCCGCCTGCATCGGCGAATCAATGGTTTTATTGCCATAACTGCAAGCAACAGAAAAATCGGCCTCACTGTTTTCAGCAAATAAAACAGCTTCATGTATATGTTTAGACTGAGTAGCTTTAGTAAATATCTTCTCTATCTTTTCTTTATTCATCATAGCAGAGTAATTTTATGTTTCAAATTTTGACAATTTACATAACAATGTACGAAAATAGATTAAGCAAGTTCAGAAGTTTTTTTCCTCCGAACTCTATATCCTATAACTATAGTAATAACAAATAATATCAAGCCGTATTTGAAATATCCGGAGAGTATTGATTTACTATCGGTGACCAGTTTGCCACTGTATATATTAACTCCGTGATGTCTGCTGTCTTTAGTTTCAATTTTCAGAATAGAATCCTGGAGGCTATTGCTCTCGCACCATATTTTGTGTGATAAGCTTGGAATCAAATCACTTTCACTTATTTCGAATTCAGACCCGTTTAAATAAAGAATTGTATCTTCTTGATATATACTTACCACTGGAGTATTATCTCGAAACCAATGTTCTATATAAATAAAACAAGTACCGTCATTACTCAATGTCGTTGATTCATAGCCACAATGTTGATAGTTACGTTCCCATAGTAAAGTGCTGTCAGAATTAAACACTTCCAATTTCCATTTGCTTTCTAAGCTATCTCTATAAACTTTAGCAAAATATTTACCGTTAGCTGAAGAAGTGCTAAAATCCCGATAAAAAGGTGGTTCGTCAGCAAAAGCAGATATAAATATGATTATAGAGAATATTAATGTAAGAAATATTGAATTTCTCATTTCAGAATCCATATTTGATCGATTTTATACTCATGATATGAGAGCTTTCATTTAACTCAGATCTACTCTTGGTGGATAATAATCTGTGAGCTTTTTTATAGTTAGCTTTCTTGTATCCAAATTATAGGTAAAACTATACATAACATCTTCAAAATTTAAGTTCGGTGGCCACACATCATATTCATCTCTTGGATCGAATGTTAGACCTGATATTGTATTTCCATTTACTTCAATCTGACTCATTTCATTACAAGATATAAATTCAGTTTCCCAAGTTTCTAGATTTGATTCCAGATTAAAAAAGCAGTGATGAGATTCGAAGACTAGTCTAGCATTGTCAGCACGATATATTATATCATATCCACCACCAATAAAATCAACTAATTCATCTTTATTAGGATCAATTATATAAGAACCTAAAATTAATAGGTATTCCGTATTTGGAATCTCAATAATATGGTCTGTGGGATCATCTTTAGGATAGTATCCTTTAGCAAAATTGGCTACCCAATCAGTACCATCTTCTCTAAAGAAACGTACGACAAAGCCTTAACTGTATACATTTTTCCCACAATTAGGAATAGATTTATACATTGAACCATAAGGAGGAAGTCTGTCTAATATTTCGTATCTCTTATTTTGCATATTTTTTACCAAAATTTCCACCATTTATCTTTAGTCTCATTTTTTTCAATTGTATATACAGATTGCTCTATTAATTGTTGTTTATCATCCACTATCACACAATTGTTATAGCTACCGCCTATCAGTTCTTTTGACTCAAGATTATATGAAAATTATACCCATTCTTGAGAATGATTGCAGGGATCATAGGATAATCCTCTAACCGTATTATCTTCTGCATAAACGTCTTTAAACCCATCCCATGAGATTCTTTGTGTTTCATAAATCTGGTTGTCAGGTTCAAGGATTATTAAATGAGTACAATCAGTAAATACGAGTATATTGTTGGAGATTTGAAACATTGTGTCTATCGCCATCCCAAAGCTATCAATTATCTTTTCTTCGTTAGGGTTTACTATATATGCAGTGCCCTTTGCAAGAACTAAAAGTAAATTTGAATTTGGGAGCTCAATCACTTTAGTAAGCTCTGTCCAACTATTTGTAAAATTGGCTACCCAATCTGTACCATCATCTTTAAAGAAACGTACGACAAAGCCTTCACTGTATATATTTTTCCCACTATTAGGAAAAGATTTATACATTGGACCATAAGCGGGAAGTCCGTCTAATATTTCGAATCTTTTATTTTGCATATTTTTACCAAAATTTCCACCATTTATTATGAATATCTATGTCTTGAGTTAATAAAAAAATCAACTGTTCGGAATTTCCGAACAGCAGATTCTAAAACTTGTAAAGTAGTATCTTACCTCACCACCACAAACTTCTCTGAATGCGAGCCTATTTTTATGAAATAGATGCCTGCAGGCAAAGATGAAATATTTATTCTGATAGTGTTTTCGTTTGTAGATATTTCGCTTTGTGATAGAGAAATATCCTTACCATAGCTATTATATATTTTAACTTTATTCTCTATCTCAGCCGTAGGGTTAACCCTACGGTTGAGATTATATGATTCACTGCGGTTGGCATTAAATGATATTTCGATATAATCAGATGCCGGGTTAGGGGAGAGAGCTGTTTCTGAGTTTGGAGTTTCGTCAACGCTTGTGATTCCGTCCCAACCTGCTACTCTGGCGAGCATCCACCAGAAAGCTTTACCTTTTTGCTGGCAGTTGATACATTTTGAGTGGGCACAGCTGCAGTCTTCACACTCACCGGGATGTGCTTCACACCATTCGTCTGCCCAGTTGCCGCCGTCGTAATTGCAAGCGTCATCTGCATTTTTATCGAGGAAATAGTTCCCATCAGGATCATAACTTTCTATATCTGCAAAGTCAAATAAGATTTTATTATTATCTCTGCAGTACTGTCTGATTTGATTATTTCTCTGATTTACATTTCCATCTTCACCACTTCCGTCCAAGTGCCCTGTCATATAAATAAAAGTAATATCAGGGTAGTCTGTTTCAAGTTTATCCATAAGGCCCAAGTATGTTTCAATATTAGTAACAGAACCATCTACCTGACCGCACCATGACCACATCACCATGTTGATATTTTTTGTATTATTATCAAGCATAGAGCGGGTTCTGGCTTCCCACGTTACTCTATCAGGACTTCCCAAATCACCTGCCAATAGCGAGGCATCATTTAAATATAAAGAGTTTTCACCATCATTGAAAGTATAGAGAGAGCCCGGGAGCTCTTCCAGAATTGTCATACCGGAAACTATCTGGCTACCATGTGAAGTATGACCATAAGCTATTCGAAACTGCGATTTTGCAGATTCAACCCAACTGTCAGGCACTTGACTCAAATCAGTGCAGGAATGATCAATAATAATTGGAATGTCAGCACTGTATGATCTTGCAAACGAGATGGATAAAACTAAAAGAAGTAGTACGAACTTTCTCATGAGAACTCCTATATCAAAAATGGAATATGTTGATTCCTTAATATAAAAATTTATACTTAAAATATTAAGAAATTAATCATATTAGCTGAGCTCTACCTAAAGTTTGCACAATAAACAGCTATATAAATAACTAGTTCTTTTCTAAATCTATAAAAATTGAATTGTAGTAGATAGTTGTAGTGGCTTCAAAACCGGAATCAGTGCCGACTATTACCCATATTTCTCCCTCAGAGTTTGCTGTAACAGCTATGGGAGTGTCAGTTTCCATAAATTTTAGTTTATATAGATATTTGTCAGTACCATTTGCAAAGTTACCTATAATCTGCATGTTGCTACCGCCCAATGCCTGATTGCCTTTGTCAATATTCATTCTGAAATGATTGTCTGAATTATCTAGTACTTTTTGAGGTTCTATATTAGCAGCGCCTGCTTTAATATAAACAGATTCACCTGGAGCTCCGCCTACTCCCATCTGACCACTGGCTGCATTTGTTGCTATCTCGACTTCCATGTGTACTAAGTACTCTTGATTTGGCTCTAATCCGGTAATTTTCTTTTTTGCAAACATGAATAGGTCATCGCTGTGATTATTTCCGGTTTGTATCAACGCACCGTTTTTTGTATCTAACGGCTCAGGTAAGGCGGAAAAGGCAAAATCTAATTCATAGAATTCTTCAATATCTGCATGATTAGGATAGTCCGCAAAATCTCCAATCCAACCTTCTGTATCATTGTTAAATTCAAATTTATAATCAAATTCTTCTGGATCATCAATTATTGGATTATTATCTTCCGTACCACAAGCAAACAACAAAAACAAAACAGATAAACTAAGTGCTAATTTGATGCTATTCATGTCAAAACCTCCATTAAATAACTAACAATACTTGCCATAGAAATAGAGTTTATAACATAATTACTAGTTACTCAAAGAATACGGATCCTATATTTATATATTCTAAGAGTTATTTCTTAGTATTGAATGTTGATCTTAAATACACTCAATTTCTCAATAAGTTGCTAATGTGTGGCTTTTGAGTTTAGATATTGAAGTAGTGAATTTCAATATCTTACTTGAAAATATTAGTCACATTCAAAATATCGAAGTAAGAACGAGCAAAAGTAAAAGTAAAGGGAGATTTGTAAAGTTAACATAAAAACTATTTCATGGACTCTTTTTGGAGATCAATTTCAACTAATACAAAAAAGCCGTGAGGTTAATCCCACGGCATCTGTGTTATTTCTTCATTTTAGTTTTCTTTACTATTTCTTTGGGACTGCTATTTCCCAGTCAACTCTATCAGGATGAAGAGGAAGCTCTCTACCGAGTATCCAAGGATTTAATAGTTTTACTTCTTTATAAGTTGTATTGTTTTCCTTTGCCCAATCTGCCAAATCATTTACTTTAGTTGCTTTTACTATATTAAATTTATAAGGCTTGTAATAGTCTTCATCATCAAGATAGAATCCATATTTTTCGTGATTAGCCATAAGTTCTTTAATAATTGCAATCCTGAAAATGAAGCGAGATGTTTCATCATTTAAAAATAAGTCAAAGTAGTCATCACCATCCTGATAGTTCATGCTTCTGGAGATGCCTGTTTGCCCCATATTGTAGCCGGCAAGTGTGACTAACCAGTTATTATGTCTTTCATAGCCTTCTTTAAGGAATTCCATCGCAGCGCGAGTGCTCATTTCCGGATGTTTCCTCTCGTCTACATAATTGCCACATAGTAGCCCCATTTTTCTACCTGTTCCTTTCATAAACTGCCACAAGCCAAGTGCACTTTTACTGGACAGTGCCTGGTAAAGAGCTGACTCTGCAACAGAAAGATATTTTAAATCATCGGGAAGTTTCTTTTCAGCAATTATTTTTTCGTACATAGGAAAATATCTGCCGGATCTTTTTAGATATAGCATGATTTGGCCGGGTTGCTGAAGCAGAAGATAAAACTCTCGTTCTGCACGCTCTTTTACTTCCGGGATGTCCAGTGGTAACTGCTCACCGCATAGGAACAATTCGCTTGGAAGTTTATACTCCGAAATATGTAGTCTGTAATTTTCTTTTTTTCTTTTATTCTGATTAGAAAGCAAGCTATGATTATCCTGAGTGCAAGCTAATACAAACACAACGAGAATAAGAATAATTTTCTTCATACCTGTGTTGTTCCCCCAATTAATTATTTATCAATTTTGCTGCTGAATGTCTATCAATTTGTCGCAGAGTTTGATTTCTCTGTCTTCATTGGAAGCGATTAGCACAGCACCACCGTTTGAGATGTGTTCTGCGAATATCTTCTCTACTGTTTCTATTCCCTCTTTATCCAAGTTGCTTGTAGGTTCATCCATAAAGAAAAGCTGACCCGGACGTTGTAGAGCAAGTGCAAATTTCATTCGTTGCTTCATGCCAGAAGAGAATTTTTTTATTTCCCTTTTTCTGGCTTTATAGATACCAACTTTTTCTAGGTTTGTTTTTGCAAACTCCTCGTCATATTTAATACCTTGGATTTCAGCAAATATTTGGAGATGTTCCAATGGTGTAAACTCTTCGTACAGATTAAGGTAGGGAGATACGAAACAAATATGTTCATGCCAGTTACTGCTTTCTATCTTATTATTACCCGACATATAAATTACTTCACCTTTGGACGGAGTAACAACACCGGCAATTATCTTCAAGAGTGTTGACTTGCCGGATCCATTAATGCCTGTAACAACCAGAGATTCGCCGTTAGCTATTGTAAAAGTAATATCCTTGAATAAAAAATTTCTTCCATCAAAGGATTTTGCTAAATTATTGGCATTTATTATAAAATCTATCATTCTGTATCCTTTACTACAAATTTGCCAAGATAGTCATTTTCTTTTGTAGAGATTTTGTATAAATATACTCCACTTTGCAAATCTTTTGCTCTGTCACTGATATCTATAACAACTCGGTTATTATCTAAAAATTCAAAATCATAAGAACCGGAAAATACCTCTTGCATATTCGAAGAAAATACCACAATATTAATTTGATTATACAAATCTGATATTTCTGGAATAGGAATAAATATGTTAGGATGTTGCCTAGGAATATACGGATTTGGGAAAGCATAATCAATAAAAACTGCTTTATTTCCCTTGCCAAGATAAGGAATAAAGTAAGTTATCTCCTTGGGGTCTTCTTTTTTCCAGAACACATTTTTATTTTGTTCATTAGTAGCACCTGGGAAATTATCAAACCCACACAGCAAGTTATATGATGATTTTACATCGCTAATAACACCTGAGTGTTCAAAATCAAGATTGGTCATCATGATATCTAATGTATCATTGCTGGCATCCTGTGATTTGAGCATAAATCTTACGCATCGTTGTTCCATTTGGCTTAATATACCGGAAGAAAAGGAACTTCCATTTGAGAATTCCTGTTGCTGGTAGAAGTCTATTTCCGGCAAATCTTTAGCATCATCTAAATACTGACCTTCTATCGCTCTGGAACCCGTGAAATACATATAAGGTTGGAAATTTTTCCACGCAGTTTCTATGTCTTCATTTATTTCGTTTAGAGCCATATCTATTGCCTCTACATAACTTATCCGTTTATCATTTATTTCATCTACTAATTCCCATGCACGTTTAAGTACATCATCTCCATAATTATCATGCAGAAATTGAGCAAAGATTGAAAATGCATATCCGGCTTTGTAGTTATCTATACCAAATGGATATCGATAAAGAGATGCAAAAAGATAATTGACATATTGATAATAGTCTTTGATTTCAGGGAAAAATTTATGTTCCATATAAGTACTTGTCATTTCTGCAAACAGAGCTCCCATTGGCATGTTGCCATACATATATTGGATAGCATGGTGAAATTCGTGAACCATTGTTACCTTTAGTGCTTCAATTCCATCAGTAGTGTAGGCTTTTACTAATTTGTCTCCTTGCGATATAGAATCTTTTGGGCTGTAATCGTTATCTATTGCTATAAAAGAATGGTATTTTGAATAACCCTTGTCTCCTTCGTCCAAAGCTATTGATCTGTCAGATTGAGTAAGTCCGTAGAGTCTTGCTGATTTTCCAAGTTCATATAAATATATATCATATAAATCATTAGTTCCACCCGGCTCAGGCAGTGGAGAGTAGTAACCCATTTCTACTACTTCTTTTTGGTAAGCAAAATCAGCATAGTAAGCAACCGAATCTACATAATCAGGTACACCGTTCTCATTTTTGTCTACATTTTCTACGGCATGATCACCTGATATATCATAATGTATTAGGAATTTACCGCTTGGGCTTGTATAAGTTTCATCCATGATGTGACGCATTGTATAGTCGAAGCTACATATTTTTATAATCGAGTTGGTTTCTTGCGGAGGCATACAGGTGCCACATTTAATTGGCTCTGAAAACATGCCTTCATGAGCTTGACTTGCAAATGGTATGAGGACTAATAGCAATGTATATATATACTTCATAGGATTTCTCACATAAAAAAAATTGCACTAAGCGAAAACATAGTGCAATTTGTTAAAAAAATCAATTAGATAAAAGGAATTATCTAAACATTTCTTTTATCATTCCCCAAGTTCTTTGAACTGAGTTGATATGCTGAGTAACAGGCACGGGGTCGCTATAAGAAATAGAGCCATCTTCGCCCACGAATTTCAGTCTATAAAAATAATCTTTACCTTTCAAAATTTGGTCGTCAGCATCGCCTTTAGACATAAATGCTTTATCATCTACGTAAGTATATTGGGAGTTATCTCCTTGAGCCTCTTCTGTCGACACATAGATAAAGCTGCTTTGGTCGCTCTTTCTCTCTATCTGATATTCTTTGAGGTTTACCTCAGTAGAAGAAGTCCATTCGACGATAATATCAGTATCGCTTGTTTTAGCAGATAATGAGCGAATAGTAGTCCCTGCAGCAAAAATTGCTACCGATGCCATCACTATAAAAAGTGCTATTATAAGTCTATTTTTCATATCAATACTTTTTTTGTAATCAACATACGACTAATATACATTTTTTAGATTTAATAATCAATTCAATTTCTTGTTAAATATGTGTTAAGTAGCAAAATTTTACTGTTCCATATATAAATATACAATTTTGTTGAAAACTTATTGTCTATTTATTTGTAGGGTTCATTATTTAGTAAAGGCTAATACCTGATGAAGCATTATTATCCATATAGTTTAATACTCTTTATTGGACTAATAGGTTCAATTATATCATGCAATGCTGACTATAATGTAGACAATCATGATGCCAAAAAGTTACACACACAGAAAGGAAAAGATATGAAATACGCAGGGACTGTAAACGCGCCTGATTTTCAGGATGGACTGGAATGGCTAAATACCGAAAAACCATTATCTATTAAAGAGCTAAAGGGCAAAGTTATTCTGCTTGATTTTTGGACTTACTGTTGTATAAATTGTATACATGTGATGCCAGATCTGAAAAAGCTGGAAGAAGAGTTTGCTGATGAGTTAGTAGTAATTGGAGTGCATTCTGCTAAATTTGAAAATGAAAAGCTCACTAAAAATATTAGAGAAGCAATAATAAGATATGAAATCGAACATCCGGTAGTAAATGATAAAGATTTTAAAGTATGGAGGGAGTATGGTGCGCGTTCATGGCCTTCATTTGCGCTCATAAATCCAAGAGGTAAACTGCTGGGGATGACTTCCGGCGAAGGGATTTACTTGAAAATAAGGGATGTGATAGCTGATGTAATAGCTGAGTTTGATGAGATTGGCGAGATAGATCGTTCTCCTCTTAATCTTGCCTTGGAAAAAAACTCCAGACCTAAGTCTTTATTAAGTTATCCCGGGAAAATCAGTTATGACGAGAATCGTAATATCTTATGGATTAGTGATTCAAATCACAACCGTATTTTAGGCATAGATGAAGATGGAAATCCTGAATATGTGATTGGCACCGGAATAAGTGGAATGAAAGATGGTGCTTTTGATCAGGCTCAGTTTTTCAGACCGCAGGGCGTTTTCTATTCATCGGCCCAAAATGCGGTTTATGTAGCGGACACTGAAAATCATTCAATACGTAAAATAGATATCCGAAATGGAACTGTAACGACTCTCGCAGGCACAGGAGAGCAGGGAGCTTGGGGAGAGCAGGGTGGTGACGCACTTACGGAAGAGCTCAATAGTCCTTGGGACTTGATGCTGGTAGGTGATAGCCTGATTGTAGCCATGGCTGGCCCGCATCAAATATGGGCAATTGATTTGGAACAATCATTAAGTGGAATATACGCCGGTAACGGGCGTGAAGACATAATAGACGGAACTCGCAATAACTCTTCGTTTGCCCAGCCGAGTGGCATAGCTTTCGACGGAAATAATTTCTACATTGCAGATAGCGAAGTTAGTGGCATTCGAAAAATAGAAATGCAATCCGGCAAGGTATCGACTTTAGTAGGGCAAGGCTTATTTGAGTTTGGAGATGTGGACGGAAGCTTCCCCAAATCCAGACTTCAGCATGCTATCGGATGCACTTACCATGATGGATTAATATATATAGCTGATACATACAACCATAAGATTAAAGTGCTGGTTCCTAAGACAAAGAAATTAAAATCTCTTATAGGAACAGGTGAGAGAGGATATAAAGATGGTAGTTTTGAAGATGCAATGCTTAACGAACCAAATGATGTGGAAGTAGTTGGCAATTTGCTTTATATTACTGATACCAATAACGACTTGGTGCGAGTAGCAAATCTAAAAACTAAAGAAGTGATCACTTTAAAAATCAATGCCAAAAATAAGATGCAAGTCAAAGAAAAGCTTAGCGAGGAGAAATTTATCGCGAAAGCAATCAGCAACTTTAGAATAAATATTGATTTGCCTGGAAAGATGAAATTTACAGAGGACGCTCCGGCATTATTCCGTTACTCCTTTGACGGAAGTAATTGGGAAAGCGCCGCAGAGCTAAGCGATATCAAAATCGACCTAAGCGGCAGACCAAAACAGCTTTGGTTAGACTACAGCATCTACAACTGCGAAAAAGGCAGAGAAGCCAAATGCTACGTCGCCTTCGACAAAAAGAAACTATTATTAGAGTATATAGATAGCGGTAAATCCGGCTATGGGATAGTGATTATGGGTGAGTAGGGTATACAACAATATATTAGGGGCTGTCTCATAGGTACGTTATTTTATTTTACAAGGCATATATTTGTTGATATTAGAAAAAAGACTGTCTATTTGTAGTGTTTGCACAGATAGACAGCCCTTTATTAAAATCTATTGTTTTACTCGAATCTTTCTTTAAAACGGTGGATACCAGATAACACCAAACCTTGGAATAGAGAAGAACTCTGATACCTCTGCAGGTCGCGAATCGCCTTCTATTTCTACAGACATCGCTTCACTGCCAAACTTAAAGTCTACGCGCCATTCGGCTGATAAGGTAAGCATGCCATAAGTATCCATATCAAAATTGAAGAACATTCCCAGACCAACATTCATGCCCAACTGATTATTTGTTTTAGGAACTCTTGCATCCAGCACTTCATCATAAATAGATATATTGCTGGAAAAGTAAGTCATACCAATAGTAGCGAAAAAGTTGATACGGTTTTTAGGATTAGGTATCCAGTGTGACGACAAATTGTAAACAGTATAGGTAAATGGATCAATATTTACGTTTTCTTCTGAGATTTTAGTATTTTTTGAGTAGGTATAAGCACCCTCTAAAAGTAGATAATCAGTAACACCATACATAATTCTGCCACCATAAGCCACGATACCATCGTAAGAAACTGACTTGTCTAATGTGCCACCTTCCTTCTGAGATATTAGTTGTGACTGCACAACGGTATTAGTACCAATGACAGGACCAAAACCAATAAACCTAACAAAAGGGTTAATCATAATTTCGCCTGTTTCTTCATCTATATATTCACCGTCTTGGAGTTCTACTTCTTCTCCGTCATATTCTTCTTCGTAGTATTCGCCTTCTTCGTATGTCTCTTCAGTTTCCTGAGCATATAAAGAGAAGGAACTAATAATAAATACAAAGGCAAGTATAAAAAGATTGAAAAGATGTTTTGCATTATTTGTAGTCATAGATATTACCTCTTCTGTAGAAATTGATTTTATTTCTGCAATTTTTCCTGCCACATATTTTACTTTTTCAGGTTCATTCCTTTTACCTCTGAAAGGTACAGGAGACATATATGGAGAATCTGTTTCTATCATAATTTTGTCTAATGGGGCGGCTCTTACCACCTCGTCCAAAGTAGATTTCTTAAACGTAATATTGCCCGTAAAAGATACCATAAAGCCCAAATCTAATGCCTGCTTTAGTACATTTACATCAGAAGAAAAACAATGAAGTACGCCTTTTAACGAGCCGTCCTGCAAATCCTTTAAGGTGCTAATCAAGTCTTCGTCAGACTCTCTGTTATGGATAATTACAGGTAGATTTAACTCTTTTGCCAATGCTAATTGACTTTTAAAAGCACTAATCTGCACATCTTTGGGAGTAAAGTCATAATAGTAGTCAAGCCCAATTTCGCCAATAGCTTTTACATTGCTGTCTTTTGCAATTTCGCGAATATTTTGAGCAATATCTTCATTATAATCAGTAGCATTATGCGGATGAACTCCCAGACCGCAGTATATATTTTTGTGCTTTTGAGCTAATAATATTACTCTTTCAAAATCTTTTGGTTCAATGCCGGGAATAATTATAGCTTCCAAACCACTGTCCATAGCTCTGCGTATAACTTCCTCTCTATCCTGATCGAATGCTTCTGTATCTAAGTGTGCGTGAGTGTCTATCATAAGTCCTATATTCTATATTATAAATAATAACAAATATACTCATTATTGCAGAAAAAATTGTAGGAATGGAATAATGTATAAACTTTATCAGACGGATTTAGACATTATTCTGGAGATTGATTCTATAAGCTGTTTATTAATAGCAGTCAAACTGTTTTCTATATTTCCCTGATTGATATGGCAATCATGCAATATATTTTTTTCAGTTAATATGCTTGAAAGAGTCAGTGTGGAACTACAAACCGAATCATGTTCGCCGGATGCTAAGTAAATATGTCGTCTGCTTTTTAAGAAAGTCATCCAGTATGGATCAGTCAGGTTAGGCAGGAAGTGAACGGGAGAGTTATAGTAACAGTTATCATCAAAATATTCGCCGGTTGATATAGATAAATCATATTGACCACTAACGGCAATAGTACCAATAAATATATCAGGTCTCCTAAAAAAAGTATTAGCTGCGTGGTAGGCTCCTTCCAGAGCTCCTGCAGTTATAATAGGTACGGGAGTGCCACAGCTATTAAAAATGTAAGGCAATACTTCGGAAGTCAGAAACAAATTATAGTCGAGCAACATTTCTGATTTTTCATTTAAAGCACGCGAATTCTTCCAAATGTGATTGGATGGATTTGCAACAGAGTATATTTTGCATTTTCCTTTTTTCAAAAGAGGCAAAAGCATTTCAATCAAGCCGTCTTGCTCAGACTGTAAAATATTATCTTCGCCGGAAGAAAACAATATAATAGCTACACCGCATTTTCCATAGACTGCGATGTCAGTATTGCCACTATAAAAATGGCTATCAATATGTTTAATCTCTCGTTTCATAGTAACATCAATATACTTATCACAGCTGATAATATCAAACTAAAATATGTAACGTGTAGAAATATATACGGATCTATGGGCTAAGCTATTATGTTCCAATATTAAATATTTTATATATCAACGAAGAATAAACCACGAAAGACAACTAAAGGTAATTAGTAAAAGTTTACGATTAAATTGTTATCATTGTGGAAAACTCTAACTTGTTTATTCCCAAAGCGTTTGGAATATTCTAATTATTTTCCTAAATTTGTTACTCTTAATAGAAAAACTACTTATACAAGCGGTTTAATAGATAGTTAACATAAACCCGAAAAGCGGGGATGTTACATTGATGAATTTTAAGAAGGATTTAACTGATGGCTGAACAACGCAAATCTTGGGCAGAACCTTTCAAAATTAAAGTTGTTGAACCTTTGAAAGTAACTTCAAGAGAAGATCGTGCAGAAGCTATAAAAGAAGCTGGCTATAACACTTTCTTACTAAGATCCGAAGACGTATATATTGACTTATTGACTGACTCCGGCACAAGTGCTATGAGTGATTATCAATGGGCTGGTATGATGTTAGGTGATGAAGCTTATGCCGGAAGTAAAAACTACTACTACTTAGAATCAAATGTACGTAAATACTATGGTTACAAATTCTTAGTACCTACTCACCAAGGTCGTGGTGCTGAGCACATGCTTTCTCAAGCATTGATCAAAAAAGGTCAATATGTACCGGGTAATATGTACTTTACAACAACTCGTTTGCACCAAGAATTAGCAGGTGGTACTTTTGTCGATGTTATCATTGACGAAGCTCATAATCCTGACTCTGAACACCCGTTCAAAGGTAATGTTGATATCAATAAATTCAAAAAATTAATTGACGAAAAAGGCGGTGAAAATATCGCTTATATTACTGTTGGTGCTACTGTAAACATGGCTGGTGGCCAACCTGTTTCTATGGAAAACATGAAAGCAGTTCACAAATTAGCTCATGATAATGGTATCAAAGTTGTTATCGATGCTACTCGTGGTATGGAAAACTCTTGGTATATCCAACAAAGAGAAGAAGGTTATGCAGACAAATCTGTTGCAGAAATCTTGAAGGAATTTTTCGCTTTATCTGATGCTTGTACTATGTCAGGTAAAAAAGACTTGTTAGTGAATATCGGTGGTTTTGTTGCTCTTAACGATCCTGATATTTTCGAAGAGTTACGTAACATGGTTGTTGTATATGAAGGTCTTCATACTTATGGTGGTCTTGCAGGTCGTGACTTGGAAGCTATGGCTCGCGGTATGGAAGAAGCAGCTGATGATACTTATATGTCTTACAGAATCAGACAAGTAAAATACTTAGGCGATAAATTAATTGCAGCTGGTGTGCCTGTTGTAAAACCTATCGGCGGTCACGCTGTGTTCTTGGATGCTCGTGCATTTTACGATCACATCCCACAAGATCAATTCCCTGCACAGTCTCTTGCTGCTAATCTATATATTGAGTCTGGTGTACGTGCTATGGAACGTGGTATCGTTTCTGCAGGCCGTAATAAAGAAACCGGCGAACACTACTTCCCTAAATTGGAATTAGTTCGTTTGACTATTCCTCGTCGTGTTTACACTCAATCTCACATGGACGTTGTAGCTGAATCAGTTATAGAATTATATGCTAATCGCCATAAAGCGAAAGGTTTGAAAATGGTTTACGAACCACAATACTTGAGATTCTTCCAAGGTCGTTTCGAACCGTTAGCATAGTCATTATAGATAAATATTTTGACAGAGCAAAAGTGCCCCGCATTCAGAAATGGTGCGGGGCATTTTGCGTATATGGAATATTTGGAGCAGATAGTTCTATATCAGAATTCTTTTGGTAAGGGTATGAAAGTTGTAGAATAAAATATCCAGTGTCCTAAATTAGAAATATGCAAAAGGCAAATCTTTAACTCCTCTGTCGAGTCTATTAATGACTTGCACCAAATTTCGGAAATTGAATGTTTTACTGATATAAATATCTGCTCCGTATTGTTTAGCTTGATTGATTAGCCACTGTTCTGTTAGAGCTGATAAGATGATAATTTTTAATTCGTTATTAGATTCTCTAATTTTGCGTAGAGCTTTGATACCATCCATTTCGGGCATATTTAAATCTAATAATAGCAAATCAGGTTGCTCATCTTGCACTTTTTGAAGTACTTCTTTTCCATTTGCTGCAATCGAGATATCCTTCTGATCAAAACTAATACTTAAATACTTGCTAAGTAGTTCCGCAGCGAGTCTATGGTCATCAGCTATAAGTATCCTTTTCATCAAACAGCCTATTAATAAATCTATTAACTATTTGATATAATATACAATATATTCAGAATGAAAAAATACGTATTTTAAAAAAAAGACAGATAGTACCGAGACGAATGATTAATACTTACTTGAAATATGGTATATAAAAATTATATATATTGGTATAGTTTTAGGTAGTATAACGGAAATATATAAAAATAAGTAATATTAGTTTGAGTTTAGATGTAATTATTGTATATTACTTATTCAAAATCGAAAACTTATATGATTAATATAGGCAATAAGCCATGAAAGTTAGTAGAGTCTTTGTCGCAGATGATGAACCTTTGTTTTCTTCTCTTCTTCAGCAGTTAGTTCAAGAAAATAAGCAAATGGAGTTAGTTGGTGCCGCAAAAAACGGCAGTGAGGTGTTGGCATTTGTTAATAGTTCTAATACAGACTTACTTGTATTAGATATCAAAATGCCTGACAAGTATGGTGACGAAGTTCTTGAACAGTTAATACCGGATAATCCTGATTTGAAGGTTATGATGCTTTCCGCAGAGTTAGATCCTAAATTGATTAAAAAAACACTCAATTTAGGAGCCAAGGGGTTTGTAAGTAAAAATGTAGACGTAGAAGAACTTGTGTGTGCTATGGAAAAGATATTGGAAGGGAAACAATATTTATGTTCTGATGTAACTATGGCACTGGTTCAAAATAGAACTCCAAACAAAGTCAATTGCTGTCTTGGACATGAATTTACTTCTCGCGAGAGAGAAGTATTAGATTATATGTTAGAAGGCTTTACAACTTCTGAGATAGCTACAAAACTATGTTTAAGTCCACGCACCATAGAGACTCACCGCAGAAATATGCTGGCGAAGTTTGGGGCACGAAATGTACCACATCTTATCAATATTATCTATTCTAAAAAGGAAGACGATAGCCGAAAAGATTTTAAATAAAAAAATATGGGGGCTAACGCCCCTTACTTTTTATCCCGTTTGAGACTATTAATTCAAAACCAATTGTTTTAACCCAATCTATACTCCCAAATTCCTTTGTGCATATCAATCAATACCACAAACAAACTATAGTATTTGAAAAAAGATAGACTTTTAGATATTTATATTCTAAATACGCAAAATAGTTGCTAAAAAAGCTATTGAACCTTTCATAATATATACGTACTAATCCGCAAATTCTACTAATTATTTCAAAAACTACGCAGATATAATTAAAAATGCCAAATTCAAAAAAAAAGTAAAATTAAATACCAAAAAGTATAAATAATAATAACTCAAATATTTGTTTAAAAGCAATCTTCCCAAATATAGTGATAGCTAAAAGATACGAGAATTGTGGTGAATATTATCATGAAATATTAGATGTGAAAATCTACGGGTTTTCCGCAGTTATAAGTGTTATTTGCTATTTAATAGAAACTAATATACAATACTTATTCTCACATTTTCAGGGACTTATGGTATTGTGTAGCAACTGTTTTGGAAGTAAATTGCTTGTGAAAGTTATGACATGGTTGACCAAACACTAATCAAACAAAAACAATCAATGACATAACTTACCCGAATAAATCGGGACTGGATTTTTAAACTACTTCACATCCTAGGCACGAAGTAAATACAAAATCCAAAAGTAAAAAAACATTTAAAAAATCCATAAAGGAAAAGTAAGATGAAAAAGTTTTTCGCAATCGCTCTCGCTTTCGTAATGTTCGCTTCTGTTAATATGTTCGCTGATGATGTAACTGGTCCTGGTACTGAAGTTTTACCTGCTTCTGCAAATGCAACTATTAATTTAACAGTTCTTCAACAAATAGAAGTAACTACTGAGTCTGTTCTTGATTTTGCAGTAGTTGAAGGTACAGATTCTTACAATCCTGAATCAGGTAGCTTAGAAGCACTTTCTTACAATGTAACATCGACAGGTGGCTATGCATTGACTTATGATTTAGATTTTGTGATCGCTACACAACCTACAGGTTCTACAGCTGCTACAGCTCCTACTATCGCGTTTGATGAATCTGCTAATGGCGAAGTAACAGTTGCTAATAACGATGGTAATATTGATTTAGACTTTACAGTGAATGGAATTAATGCACTTGATTCTGAAGCTGGCGATTATTCATATACTTACACTCTAAGTGTGTACTATACAAACTTCTAAGAAAATTATATCATATAGTAGGGACTAAGTAAGTCCCTACTATATAAATTAAATAGGAGAGTGTATATGAATTTAGTAAAAAATATGTTTGCAATAATAATTGCAATAATAATAATCTCTCCGGTATATGTTTATAGCACTGATACACAACCAGAACCAGAGCCAACGAATCAAGCTACTATTAACATCGAAATATTACAGCAACTTACTTGCACAATCGATCCGAATGATAATAGTGGCTACGGAAGTACTGAGTTAATTATAATTCAAGGTACTGAAAGAGCAGAAGATGAATTCGAAGGCGGGCACATTTATCCAGCTTATACCCTAAGAACCTTGGGGTCATTCAATCAAGAAATTACAATTAATTTCAATGCTAATTGTGATGGTTCTGGTGATATGAAATATTGTGATCCTACTAATCAGGTCAAGGCAACTGTTAATTGGTATAGAGCAATGATACCAGACGAATTTAATAAAATACCTGGTAATATTTGGGAAACTGGTTTATATGGTACGCAATCAGATCCCAATACAGGGATACTTGTAGCTTATATGTTTATTAAAAAAATAGAAGCTGCAGAAGGTACACCACCTGGTAACTATACAATTCCATTTACAGTAAGTGTTTATTATACCGGATTTTAATAGAAAAAATATTAAATCCCTGACTTTGACTAAGACAGGGATTTTTTAACAAGGAAACAAAAAAGTGAAATACTTTTATATAATCATATTTGTTTTATTAATGCAGGCAACGGCAGAAGCGCAAGTAAATGTGAATTCCTATTGTCATAATAACAATCAACCCATTCCACTTCAGGTTACTGTTTCTAATGATATAGATTTGGGTGCAGTGGTAGTCGGTTCAACCTCGACATTTGAGTCACCATTTAACGAAAGTATATTTACCATATCAGGTCAGCAGTTAAAATGGATATGCACAGATATCGACACAGAAACAACAAAACATGGGATTGTTCTTGATTTGAGCTTCAAATATAGCCACACAGGCCAATGCTTATGGATATGTTATTTTAACGGTCTTCACAATTTACTAACGGGTAATATCTACGTAAAGATGAATGTAAACTCGATTCAAGTGTCACCGAGCACTCCTCCGGGAGAGTACACTTTTACTCAGGTCGTTCAAGTGGAATACTGTACTTTTTAGGCTCCACTTTACTCATAAAAGTAAGGCTATCGCCATAAGATAAAGTATTACAAAAAGTATGTAGAGATTGGAATTCTAAAATTTACTTAAAATAGAGGTAGCAATAATGAAAAAGCACATAAATTTAATCTTATCATTTCTATTCTTATCTTTGTCACTTAAAGCGCAAGTGGCGGTAATGCCACCCGCTGTCTTCATCGATAAACACTCACGATCTGCAGAAATGTTTGTAGCTAATTCGAGCAATGAGGTACAGGAAGTAACTGTTGAACTCGAATACGGCTATCCGGCACCTGATTCATTAGGTAATATAGCGATGAAATATAATGACTCACTCACTGCAGAGCAATACTCAATCGCGAATCGTCTGGCAATATTTCCTAAAAAGTTTGAACTAAAGCCCGGAGAAAGGCAAACAGTTCGATTTTTACTAAGAGGTTCAGGCAACATGGAAGATGGCTTCTATTGGTCACGAATAAGAACTACCGGCATGAAAACAGCTAAGCAGATAGATTCCTCAAACGCAGAAGGCGATGTAAAAGTAGGAATTAATTTGGCATTTTCTATGGTAACTTTTATTGGGTATAAAAAAGGAGAAACAAACACTAATTTAGATATAGTTTATCTTGCAGTAGGTACTGATAGTGCGAACACAAATCTTCTTTTAAATTACAAACGTACGGGTAACTCGCCGCTTCTAAGCAAAACAAAGATAGAAATCTTTGATGAAACCGGAAATCTTGTAACTGAAAAAGAAGAACCTTGCCCATATTATTTCGAGGGTAAGCGTAAGTTTAACTTTCCAAGGACAGATTTGCCCGCTGGCTCGTACAAAGCCAAATTTTCCTTCAATAACGATTTAGATGATATACCAAAAGACTATCGAGCATCATTTACCCCTTTTGATAAAACTTTTGATATAAAAGTTAAAGCAGAAAGCGGAAACTGATTTATAAGTGCTTCGGTAAAAATTGAGTAACATTTGCGTGCAAAAGCCAGGTATTGACCGTGCTTTAGTATATGCTTATGCAGTAGTGAATTTAACTTTATATCATCTAAACGGAAATTATTTAGTGCGTGCAACTCTGTACATAAAAATTGCACTTATGTGCTTTTTGCTATCTCTGATGCCTTCGGTGGTTTCTTGCTCGGAAGCTGTCGAGGGTGTCTTTTCTTTCAAATATGTAAATTTTGAAAAAGATATGATAGTATATATTCAAGAAGATGCAGTGTACTTTCCTGTTTTTGAGATATTCGATTTTCTCCGTATATATAAAGAATATGACCCCTCTTCCAAAATACTATCAGGCTATGTAAGCACAGAGGAGAGGAGTTATTCTATAGATTTTAACACGTATGAAGCTACTAACCTTCAAGGCGATTCTTATCAAATTGAAAAAGACAGCATTATTATAAATGAATTAGATATGTACATGACTGCCTCAGAATTTAGTAAAATACTGGACGTGGAAATCTTTGTCAGCAAGCTTGGATTAGTCGGTCTTCTCAAATCTACGTATGAAATGCCGCTTTTAGAAGAATACAACCTAAGATACAACAAGTTAAAACTAAAAGGATTAGCAAGCGAAGAAGTTTTTGCTCCTTTGATGTACGGGAGAGACTTCAAGATTATAGACGGAGGAGTGGTGAACTATGGAATCAATACTAATACAAATAAGCAGTCAACTGTAATCGGGTTAAACACTAACCTCGGGATGCAATTATTAGGTGGGGAATTGGCTATAAACAATAGCTATATTTATAATACCTACAGCCAAACAAAATTTCAAAATATTAGATATAACTGGCAATTTCCTTTCAATAAAAATAAATACTTAAATTCTCTAAGAATTGGTTATGTAACAGGAAATTCTTTAAACTTTGGTTCCTCCGGTTCTAATATCAGGAATAAATATTCAAACCTACAGGGAATATCTATTTCAAATAGAGAAATGGATAATCGTAAGGTATTTGATGAATTTCAGTTCGAAGATATTGCTGAACCATACAGTTTGATAGAAATATATGTAAATTCTCGCTTAGTCAAACAATTCAGATGTGAGGAAGACGGGCGATATAGCTTTGCTTTACCACTGACTTATGGTAATTCAATTATTGAAACAAAAATTTATAGTCCTTCTGGGCAAAGAGATTATAAAAAGGAAACAGTCAATATCCCGGGCATGATGCTTCAGCCCGGCCAAGTTAGGTATACGCTAACGAGTGGTAAAGATATAAACTATGAAGAATATATTGTAGATGGCATAGTAGAGACTGGGATTACAGATTGGCTAAGTACCTCTGTCAGTAATGTTTATAATATAGATAAGAAGGAAAATTTACTTGTAAGCAATAGCACCTTTAGGCTAATGGGCGGAGCATATAGTAGTGTAGCATATTCTCATGATAACTTCTATAGAGCTATGATTGCTTATGCTAATTCGCAGATAGGTCACTATGAGTTGTCATATATGAAGTATAAGACTGATTCGGAAATTGATAAATATGCTAGAGAAGCCGAATATCAACTAAATGTTAACCTACCAAGGATACCCTTTATACCTTTTAGTTTGAGACTTAGAGCAGATATAGACCAATATAGTAACAGACTGACCGGAAACTATTCTGTAAATACCTACGGTAATATTGGTTCTATCAGACTCAACAGCTCGTATAGATTAGCTCAAACTATTATGAAAGATTTTGACAATAGCTATAATCATAATCTTAATAGTGGAGTATCTTACTATTTGCAACTTCCATTTCTTCAAGATTCAAAAGCATTAGGCAGAACAAGTATTTCAACAAACTTCAATTATGATTTGAATATTGGGCAGTTTACTAACTTAAGTGCCTCTATCTCTCAAAGTCTTTTTCGAATCTTATCTATAAGTGCAAACTATAGAAATAACTTAGTCAGTAATTACTCAAGTTTCAATATTAATTTGAGTCTCAATATGGATTTTGCAAGATTTAGCAGCAGAGCTGAATTAAACGAGTCAAATAAAAGCATTAATAACAACTTGGATGGTTCATTAGGGTTTGACACTGATAGATTTAACATCTTTCCTAATAAGCGGCTTAGTTATACCGGCAACTCAGGACTTGCAACTATCAAATGCTTTATAGACAGCAATGGTAACTTAAGTTATGACGATGGAGAGGAAGTTTTAACAGGAGTACCTATTAGAGTGCCGCGTGCATCTGTATTAGGTGACAGAGACGATGAATATAAAACAGTTTCTAACTTGCGTCCCGGCTATCAGTACAACGTAATAATAGCAAAAGAAGGCTTAAAAAATCCACTCGTGAGACCTCTTTGGGAGGATTTCTCTTTTATAGCAGATCCCAATACTTTTAAATCAATTGATATACCTTTTACTATCACAGGCTTGATCGAAGGGCAGGTGTTTACTCAGGATTCGTCAGGAAACAGAAATGGTAAATCGGGTTTAAAACTGCATATAATCAGTAAAAAAACAGGAAAAGATGTTACAGTAAACGTATTCTCTGATGGCAGTTTTTACCATCTCGGACTATTTCCCGGATATTATGATGTTTATGTAGATAAAACTCAGCTCGGTCTTTTAAATATGACAACTGATCCTCCAAGTCAGGAAATATACATCGGTTTCTCTGAAGATGGTGATATGAAGTCGGGAATAGATTTCAGGCTTATACCTAATAAAGAGTCGGGTGGTGTTGTCTCTCCAAGTGCAGATTAGTGAATATAGATAAAAATAGAAGCTATTCGTTAAAAATTTACTATAGTAAACACAATAAAATCAAGATATAGAATAAATACAATACTGTAATTCTATATCAATATATAGTAATATGCTAATTTATCCTAAAATAGAGATTATATCACAGAATATAAATCTATAGCATGTCTAAAAAACACATCAAATAGTAAAAAAATATTGATACAATTCAAAATATTATTTGGATATATATATATATATATATATATATTATAACCAGTGTAAAAATGTACATTAAACACACACAAAATCAAAGGTGATATTGTATTCTCAATATCATAATATTTAATTCGTATAACGGAGAAGTTATGAAGAAGATTATTGCTATAACAGCATTTGCTTTTAGTAGTTTATTATTTGTGAATTGTACAACTGAAACTCCGGTTGCAGGAGTTGATACTCAAAATGACAACACAAAAGCCGTATTTGTAAATGAAGTTTCAAACGGTAGAGTTAAATGTAATTTGCTTCTAAAAAAATTAGAGAATGGAAAACTATCTTGCCCTGAAACTGGTGGTAGCTGTTGTCCAAAAATATTTGTCACAGCTGACAGAATAGATGCTGTAACAACATTAGATTCGCATATCTCAGCAGGTACTTTAGACGCATACCTTGAGGAAGATAATTCAGCTGGTGGATTGTTTGATTTTAACGCAGCACAGCTCGAGGTGTTACTTTCAGGAGATGCAACTTTGAAAAAACTGGATTTACCAGAAACAGATGCACAATATGCGATTGTTTCTAGTACAACCGGGGAAGGTATTTAATTTTGAGTAAGTAATAGTGCTAAACCGGTAGCTTATGTAAGTAAACACTACTTGAGCTACCGGTTCAAATATTTGGAGTTAGTATGCAAGCTTTTATATTGATATTTTTAATTTTATCACTGCTATCCTGTACAAATACAGAGAAAAACAAACAAGCAATTAATGGTTTAGATTACTGTAATAAAGAAATAGTAATACATATCAATAAATCCTCAGATATGGACTATACAGATGCGTCAGTTTTCTATGAAAAAGATTCAAATACCGATTATATTTCTTTGCTTAGTGATTGGGATAATACCTTGAAACTTTTCAATACTAAAAATGGTAAGTTGGAAAAACTTATTCAAGTGCCGGAATGTCCCAGAGGTTTTTATATTGAAAATCTAGACTCCATTTATATAATCACAGATAGTAATAATTTATTATTGATTGACGAATATTCTAATGTAGAGAAAAAAGTAATTATAAAAAGTGCTTTGAATCTTACTCAAGAATATAATGCTCTAGTGTGGGCTAGAATACCTATTATAAAAGATAATCAAAATCTTTATTTTAGATTGTCTCGATTAGAATATTTAAAAAATAAATTCTTTGATAGTCTTGTTGTTGCAGTTAATATTGATAAAAACTTTGAAATAAGTTTAGATTGCAAAATCGGAACCTTTCCAATAAAGTACTTCGAAAACGACTTCTATGATCCCGGTGAATCTTATGCTCTCAATTCAAATGGTGATTTTGTTTTTGCTTTCTTTGCTTCAGATTCAGTAGATATCTACAATAAAAAAGGTAAAAAAATACAATCTGTCGAAATGAAAAGTAAATACCTATCAGATTTGAATCCTCTTGATATTGACATGCAGGATAAAGGATATGCTAAACAATCAATACAGTATGCAGATACAGTTGGTGGTTATCGTGGGATATTTTATGATAAATATAGAAAAGTGTACTATAGGCAGGTTTTACTAAGTCAAACTGAGAAGGATAGCTTAGGTCGCAAAAATCTACATAAAGATAGAAAATGGACTGTAATAGTAGCTGATTCAAACTTAAAGACTATAGGGGAATTTATGTTTCCGGCAAGAGAGTTTGACATTAATGGTGTTTTTGTAGGTAAAGACGGACTTTATATTCCACACACTCATCCTCACTCAAAGAAATATAGCGAAGATAAGATAGTGTTTTCTGTTTTTAATATAGATGGAGGTCTAAAACATGAAGCAAACTAAGATTATTTTGTTGTTATTGATTAGTACACTAGTTTTTATATCAGCTTGTAGCAAAAACGAACAAGAGGAGAAGTTCTCGAAGTACTTGAAAGAAATACATCACGTAAACATTGAAGAAAAAGATATGACCTATGCAATAGTAAGTTTTACCTCTTGCTATGGTTGTGCAACGCATTATTTGGTAGATGTAAATAATTATCTTAAGTCGAAGAACAATGCAACTTTGATTTTAGTTACAAGGTCAGATACTAAGCCTGAGGAGGCAAAAAGCCTTGATCCAAAGATTAATATACTCTTGGATGGAAGAGATATGCTAAATAATAGTGCCCTCTCTGATTTGGAAGATAAATACATCGAAGTAAAAGACGGTAAGATAGTTTCAGTAAAAGAGATTGTTATCTAAAGATTGAAAATAAAGAGTTGTGATTATTATGCAACTCTTTTTTGATTACAGAATCCATTATACCGCTTCTAACTATTCACATTCCGCAAAAAATCCATATATTCGCATATTATAAATGGGGATATTATGCGAATCTTAGTTTTAAAAATTGAGTATGACGGAACTGATTTTTCCGGTTGGCAGTTTCAACCTAAAGAGCGTTCCGTGCAAGGGGAAATAGAGAAGGCTATGCGAAGGCTTACTGGTGCTGAGTATAGATTAGACGGTTCGGGTAGGACGGATGCAGGAGTGCATGCATCAGGTCAGGTGGCTTCTCTTAAGCTTGATGATAACTTTTCTATTCCACCAGATAAAATCGTAACGGCTTTTAATACCAGATTACCTAAAGACATTCGTATAAAATCTGCTTTAATATTAGATAAATATTTCCATCCTCGGTTTCATGCAATAGGCAGAGAGTATAGTTATAATTTGATTCTTAGCGAAAGTGTGTTCAAAAGCCGCTTCCATGCATACTATAAGTACCCTATAAATCCGGAATTAATGATAGACTTGCAGCAAATATTTTTAGGAGAAAAAGATTTTACTCCTTTCTCTAAATACAATCCTGCCAAAAAATTCTATCGCTGCAATGTAACTAAATGTGAATGGATAAAAATATCAGAAGATGAATACAGGCTTGATATATCTGCGAATCGTTTTGTGTATAGCATGGTTCGTATTATAGTTGGTGCATCGCTTGATGTAGCACGTGGGAGACTTACCAAAACAGATTTGGAAGAGGCATTCCGAAGATCCGATCGCAGTTTGCAAGTTAAAGTAGCTCCGCCTGAGGGACTGATTCTTAGCAAAGTGATTTATCCTGAAAAATATGGATTAAATAATTTGTAAATGAATATAATATTTGGTTTATTATACTATTGCTCAATATAAGGACTTAATAATGCTTAAACTGCAAAAAACTTATACGCTTTTTATAGTATCTTTTATGATGCTTTTACTGGGTTCATGCTCAGATGTTGATGATATTACTAAAATCAATATATTCTCTGCAGAAGACGATATTAAATTAGGGCAGGATTTGGATGCTCAGATACGCTCTGATCAGGCAGAATATCCTATTTTAAATAATGCCACTGCTACGAAATATGTACAGGATATGGTTGATCAGATAATTGATTCACCGGAGATAGAGTATAGAGACAAATTTGCTTACACTGTTACTTTGATAAATAGGGACGATGTTGTAAATGCTTTTGCAGCTCCCGGCGGATATATTTATGTTTATACCGGTTTGCTTAAGTTTTTGGATAATGAGGCTACTCTGGCAGGTGTCATGGCTCATGAGATAGCTCATGCAGAAAGAAGACACTCTACTAAAAGGCTGACAAAAGCTTATGGTGCCGAATTCCTTTTAGGTTTAGTACTGGGAACTGACCCTGATGCTACTGCGGAACTGGCTGCCGGAATACTTACTAATGTTGCATTTATGCAGAACAGTCAGTCAGACGAATTTGAAGCAGACGAATATTCTTTCAAGTATCTTGAAACTAGTAAATGGTACCCAGGTGCTATTAAGCTATTCTTTAATAAGATAACTGAAAATGGTGGTAGCTCCAGTAATTTCTTAGAGGAATTGCTTTCTACTCACCCGATGCCGGAGGAAAGGATACAGAAAGTAGACGAATTAATTAAAGAGTATAATATTTCAGAACCTACAGAAGCTAATATATTTACAGATAAATATCAGCAATTTAAAAAATCTTTATAACGGAGAAATATGAAAGCCTTTGAAAAACTAAAATATGCGATTGAAAAGACTAATTCGATTTTATGCGTTGGCTTAGATACAGATATAAGTAAACTGCCTGAAGGAATCTCCAAAGATTTTGCAGGGATGGTGGAGTTTAATAAAGCAATAATAGATGCAACTAAAGACATAGCACCTGCTTTTAAAATCAATTATGCATTCTATGAGCAATATGGAATAAAGGGTTTTGAAGTACTGGAAAAAACTATGGAGCTTATTCCTGATGAAAGCTTTGTAGTAGCAGATGCTAAGCGTGGAGATATTGGGAATACTTCCAAAGCCTATGCTAAGTCTTGCTTTGAGCACTTTAATGCCGACTCTATTACTGTCCATCCTTACATGGGTAGCGACTCTGTAGAGCCATTCCTTAGCTATACTGATAAGATGGTTTTTGTGCTTGGTCTTACTTCTAACAAAGGCTCAAAGGACTTTCAATATCTTAAAGCTGATGGCAAAACCTTATATCGTCATGTAATAGAGACTACTTCGAAATGGGCTTCGTTTGAAAATATAGGTTACGTAGTGGGAGCAACTCACCCTAGCGAACTCGCTGAGATTAGAGAGTTTATTCCAAAAAATTGTCTGCTTATTCCGGGAGTTGGCGCTCAGGGTGGCGATATAGAAGCAGTGATAAAAGCAAATGCGGCCGGTCCGGCTATTATCAATGCTTCGCGTGGTGTAATTTATGCTTCATCAGGTTCAGATTTTGCCGATAAAGCAAGAGAAGCTGCTTTGAATTATAAAAATGAGTTTAACAAATATATGTAGTGCTATGAAATACTTCCTTTCTGCTCTAATAATGATTTTTATCATATCTTGTGGTGGTGATGATGAAACAACAACTGTCGTGCACCCACCGGTAGATACTTATGTCCCTGATACAATATGGAAACCTCAAGTGGGTGGTGTATTTAAATATAAGTCACAGGACGGACAGGAAGCCCAATTAGAAATTTTAGCAGAAGGTGAGTTCGACTGGAGTCTTGAGTTTTGGGACACTACCGGGCTTGCCGCTTACCATACATATATTTGCAAGTTTACAGAGTATGAAGGCACTTTTCCACACGTTACTATGTTTGGTGCAGCTGTGGACGATACTAACATCTACTGGGGCAAGCGTGACATAAACATAATAGACAAATATGACAGACTGCCTTTTTATGTATCTCTATTCAAGCTTAATAGTGAGTTTTCAGACACAATCATCACTACAGAATATAACTTTAAAATTGCAAATGTGGATTATCGCTGTGCGGATAGCGTTATCTACTCACCTAAGGGAACTTTTATCTATGATGATAGTCTTTTTACTAAGCAGTATCTTATTCGCTCCGTAAAGAAGAACACTTATGGTGATTTACCGAATGAGGGAGATGAGTTTATCTTTGCTGAGAAGTTTGGGTTTACGCGCTTCTGGAAGTATGACATCTATGACTATGTGCAGGAGTAGAGGTAAGATGAAACTGACAGAAAAACAGCTTCAACCAAAATTGCATAAGTATATTTCAAACCCGGCATTGGTATTTGAAACTTTGTCCGGGAAAAGACTGCAAATACTCTCGCCCGGTAAACTTAATGTAAAGGAAGGTCCGGATCTGCTAGATATAGCAATTTTATTGGATGGGATGGTATATATAGGAGATGGAGAGTTTCATCTTAAAAGTTCAGACTGGACTAATCATAAACATGCAGAAGACCCGCGATACAGCAATGTAATTTTACATATTGTATGCCAAAACGATAAAGAGCAAAATGGCAAATTCGATACTTTATTACTTCCCAATGAAACATTAGAAAAAGTTGAATACTCGATAGAGCATGAAATAGATTTGCAAAGTATAGATGTACTTCAAAATTTTGCACTTCTTAGGCTATTGAGAAAAGCAACTGAGTCAAAAAATCTACTGAAAAAGCTAAACATCAAGGAAGCCCTTTCGGAATATACTCGTCAGTTTATGGAAAGGTACAACAAACGCAGGCGTCGCCCGGCTTATTCTAAGCAGGATTTGGGAGAGATAATAAGTGGTATTGCAAATACTATTTTGTACGACGGACTTAAAGAAATTTCCATAGAATCTGCTTTTGTTGCAGACGATCTGCATGTACTCAATAAAAATAATATAATGAGCGAAGGGCAGGCATTACGCACAGAAATACTAATTAATATTTTTCTTCCTATGGCTATTGCTTTGTCAAATGACAGAACTCGGATAGAGCTGTTTGTGTGGTACTGGTCTGCCAAATCAAAAAATAGATATGGTCATTTGGCAAGAAGATTTCCTACTATCAAGCAGAGTTTTATATGGCAGCAGCAGGGCTTGCTGGAATATCTCAAAGAATACGGAGAGCGTGGAGAATCAGTAATGAAACTGAGCGAATACAACTTTGGTGATATTTTAGACTTCTACTACTGCAGCAGCTCCGAAGATATTTTCGAAGATTAGAAATATTCATTTCTTACATTCGTTACATAAATAAAACAAATAATCGGAGTCGAAAATGGAATATGATTTGAAAAACATAAGTCAGGAAACTGCAGAAAAAGTTGCAGAATTTTTAGCATCTATTGATTTCAATGAAGCATATATTTATCACTTTTTACAGGAAGCTGACGAAAAAGAAAATCCTGTAGAATATATAAAAAAGAAATATCTAAATATAGAGCTTTAATCACTTTCTTCTTTCAAAGGGCGGGGCATGACAATTTTAAAAGTTGCACCGCTTTTTTTTGTAGCATCAGTATGCTCGAACCAGACTTCACCATTCATTGCTTCTATTAGTCTTTTCACGATAGATAATCCTAATCCTGAAGACATTTCGTTGTCAGTAGGCTTATTTGATGTATTAGAAAATTTATCAAATAGCTTGTCTTGTTCTTCTTCTTTTACTCCGGGGCCTTCATCACTGATAGTAATAAGCATTGATTTCGAAGTTTTATTAAGCTTGTCAAAGTCGTCTATTGATATTGTTATTTTAGTATAAAATGGAGAAAATTTAAAAGCATTGGAAATGAGATTTTCTATTACTTGTTCCATTTTGACTTCATCTGCCAATATCAACTTATTAAGAGTATTAGACTTATATTCTACATTGATTCGTTTCTTTTTGGATACAGTCGAATAGCTTTTTAAAAGTTTACTGAATACTCTATCAATATTGATTTTTTTGATATTAAACTGAAGCTTGCCTTCTTCCATTTTATTTATTTCAAGTAGATCATTTACTATATTGAACATCCTTTGAGTTATACTTTCTATCTGGTCTAATCGCTCTTTTTTTTGGTCATCATTCATTTTATGGCTATATGCTCTAAGTAGTTCAATATTACTCAATACAGAATGTAGAGGATTGCGTAAATCATGAGCAGTGATTCCCATAAACTCATTTTTATCTTGGAGTAGTTTCTCCATTTTAAGATTCTGTTCTGTAATTTTTTTATTCTGTTCTAATATCCTGTCTTTAGCAAATTTGAGTTCAAGATGAGTACGCGTTCTGGCCAGAAGTTCGTTTTGCTTTGTTGGTTTTATAACATAATCAACTGCACCAAGCTGGAAGCCTCTCATAAGCTTATCAGTTTCGTCGAGCGAAGTGAAAAAGATGACAGGTACATCTTTAAGTCGTTCAGTAGATTTGATATTTTGTATAGTCTCAAAACCATCCATTTTAGGCATGACTATATCCAAAAGAATTAGATCGGGTGTGAGCTTTTCTAAAATCTTCAATGCCTGCAATCCATCCTGAGCCATAGAGATATTTAATCCGGCTTGTTTGAGATATCCGCCAACTTCTTTAAGGTTTTTTATCATGTCATCTACTATAAGTACAGTAGGTCTTGAGCTATTACTACTTTCCATATTGCTTTTCTAAATTTATAAATAAATTTAAATTGTTTTCAATATCTACCAAATCAAAATTTTCGCAATAAGTTCCAAGCTCTTCCGAAAACTGGATGATATCGATTGCGTCATATTGTTTTGATAAGTCATTCAGCTTTGATGCAAATAGATTAATGTCATCTATCAGCATGGTTTCTAATAGCTGTTTTGCTTGTGGAATGTAGTCATTTAGTATCACTTCCAATAGTACTTCGTCAAGGGTATCCAATTCAATTTGAGCAGCTGGGTGATACTCTGATAACATTTCATCAAATATTTCTTCGTCCTCTATAGACAAACTGTCTGCTTCCAATGGACTAGTATTATTAGGAATTACAGAGACATTATTACCTATAGGTAGTTCAAACTTAAAAGTGCTTCCTTTGCCAATTTCACTTTCTACGTATAGTTTACCTTGATTTTTTTGAATAAACTCATTGCAAAGTATCAAGCCAAGCCCAGTACCGGTTTCTTGCTGAGTTCCCATAGTAGAATGATAAATATCAATTTTAAATAGATTGTCTATGTCTTCTTTTCTGATACCAACTCCGTTATCAGAAACAGAAATTTCTACTATATCAGATTTTCCTACGCTTGTTACGAGTATTTTACCACCTGGGTGGGTAAATTTAATGGCATTGGAAATCAAATTTCTAATCACAGTGTAAACCATATTCTCGTCTGCATAAGCTATCTGGTTGCCGTGGTGCTTGCTAATAAGACTAATATTTTTATTAGCAGCATTTTGCTCTAGTAATGAAAGATTGTGAGCAATTAGTTGATCTAAATGGATGTTCTCAGGTTGAATATTTATTCTATTGGTTTGGGTTCTGGACCATTGGAGCAAATTTTCAAGTAAGTTTGTTAACTGTTTTGCTGACTTAAATATAGCTTGTAATAGTTCTAATGTTTCAGTTTTATCTAAAACATCAAAATCTTTTAAAATTACTGCTGTTAAATTAGTAAAAGAATGGATAGGTCCTTTCAAGTCATGTGCAATAATAGAAAAGAATTTATCTTTAGTTGCATTTGCTTGCCTTAGTTGCTCTTCCGAATCTGCTAAACGTTCGTTTAATGATATAGCTCTAAAGGCATCTTGAGTAATTGTGTCTCTGGAAGCGGTGAGCTCTTCTATAAGTTCTTCTCTATAATATTGAGTTTGTTTTAGCTCGGTGATATCAGTAGCAATTCCCCAAAAGCTAATATCTGAAATAGTGTAATCATTTTTAAAAGTTGTAAATGAAAGTACAGTTTTGTTCCCGTCTAAATCTAATTCTAATTCTTTATTTAGCATAGATTCTTTTTTTTCAATCAACAAAAAGAAATCTTTATTAAGATAATTTTTCTCTACTATCTTGCCGAAAATGTCTTTCCAATTTTTATTGATTGCTATATGTCTTTCTATACCTGATAACTTAGTAGCTGTTTTATTCCATAGAAAAATTTTATTATTATGATCTATAGCGAAGAGTAAAACAGGTAGTGAGTCAATAAGTTTGAGTAGCCTATTGTAATGCTTGGTTAAGTTATCATATTTCTGCACTAAGTTTGAAATATCCCAGAACATAAATTTAGATGTAGTTTCTGAGTTTTCAATTATTGTTTTGCAGATAATATTTGCATGTGTCTTTGATTTCAGATGAAGCGTAATCCCTTTTACAGGAGCTATTCCTTCCAATTGCAGTTCTTTATGTTTATTAATCTTCTCAATTTCAGCTGGATAAAATAAACTCTTTAGTGTAATATTTTGAGTGGTATCTATAGTATGACCTATTAAATCCTGGAATGCAGTGTTCACAGACACTATCCTACCATTAGATTCTATTAGCTGAGGAATAGCTGTCTCATTAAAATTATTTATCTCAACAATATTATCCGCAATAAACTCAGCAGTGAACAGTTGGATGTTATCACTAATCACAGATTTGATATATATATTAAAGCTAAAACCTGAAATTTCTTTTTCTAAGATATGAGTTCTATATAAATCTGTATTTTCTAAAATATCAGCAATTAATAAAGCAGTGTTTTCAGGAGAAATCAGAGCTTTGAGTGATGAGTTTTGATGTAAAATTTCACCATTGGTATCAAATAAGCAAAGAGGTGTTTGCAAATTATCTAAAATAGTATGAATAGAATTTTCCAAAAATATTTCTCACAATATGCTTTTTCAATTATTAGCTGTATATAGCAAATATATTACAAAATCAACTATCTTGCAAGTGTATCTTAAAAAATACGTAATACTACTTAAGAAAAAGGCTCAATGATTATTCTCTTTGAGCCTTTGACTATGTATGTTATTTTCTTGTAAAAGATAAGTTATATAAATTCACCGAAGATTTTATTGCCATGCCTATGTGTAAGTTTTACTCTGTAGAAGTCTTTTTTTAGTATGCCACTGCCACTAAAAGTAACCCTTACATAGTTTTCTGTCCAGCCGGTCCAGAGTCCGGTGTCTGAGTTAAACGATTCTGGTAACACTATTTTTGTTTTACCAATCTGCGAGTCATAAAATGCTTCTTGCTTTATATCGCTTAGTTCGCGAAGAGCATTTGTTCTCTCTTTTCTAATATTCATTGGAACAACATCGCTATAGCCTGCTGCAGGAGTATTGTCTCTTTCTGAGTAAGTGAATACATGTAAATATGATATAGGCAAAGACTCCAGCAAGTCATAAGTCTCTTGAAAATGCTTTTCTGTTTCACCCGGAAATCCAACAATGACATCATTACCTATGCAAACATCATCTATACTATTATGGATATTATAAATTACTTCTTTGAAAAAGTTCACGCTGTAACGCCTTTTCATAAGTTTCAGTATTTCTGCCGAACCGCTTTGCAGAGGTATATGGAAGTGGGGGCAAAAGTTTTTAGAGGACTTAAGCCTTTCTACTAATGAGCTTTTTGCTTTGTTTGGTTCAAGAGATGAAATCCTCACACGAATTCCTAAATCAAAGCTATCTATATGCTGAATTAAGTCTTCAAAGTTCTGTCCGGTGTCTGTTTTGTACTCTGCTAAGTTAATCCCTGATATAATGATTTCCTTAGCACCGGAGTTCGCCACTTGCTCAAATTCCTGTTTTACTTGGTCAAATGGCATGGACCTGCTTTTACCACGAGCCAGAGGAATGGTGCAGTAAGTACATCTATAATCGCAACCATCTTGCAGTTTCATAAAGACTCTTGTACGTTCTTTATTTTCTAAACTGGATGAAGCTGTAAATGCAAGATCTGTCATGTCTGAAGTATAAACACAAGCTCCGGATTCCAATTTGTAGGATTCGATTATATCAGGAATATCAAATTTCTCTTTCGTACCAAACACACCGTTTACCCCCTCAATTTTTGCTATCTCAAGAGGCTTTAGTTGTGCGTAGCAACCCATAACTCCAATGTAAGCGTCCGGTAGTAATCGTTGAGTTTTGCGGATTATTTTGCGAGCATCTGTGTCCGCATTATTAGTGACAGTGCATGTATTTATAAATACTGCATCAGCTTCGTCTCCGTATGGAACAGTAGTGTGTCCTCTGGCTTCAAAAAGTTCCTGCAATTTAGACATATCGGCGTAGTTTACTTTGCAGCCAATATTATAATAAGAAATTCTCATATATTTTAGTCAATCATATTCTGTAAAAAATTATAAGTGCATATTTGCAAATGTATTAGATACAAATATACCTGCTTTTATTGCAGAAAAAAATATTCTGATTTCATTTTAAGCAATAATTATTGATATTTAGCTAATTGTATGTATTGAATCAGACTTATATGGTGCTTATAAATATTAAAAGTAGACTTAGTACTGCTTGCTGATTAGTTAGTCTGGAAAACTGGAGCTAATAATCAAAAAAAAATGCGGAAGAGCTATTAAAAAACTTATTCTTATGTGCAAAAAAACGTATCTTTGTATTAGTATTCATAAATATTGAAAATTTATAGTATGCAAAACTTAACACGTGATAGAGCAAATGAAATAATTAACAACGCCGCCGGCAAAAAAATTGCTGTGATTGGTGATGTTATGCTTGATAGGTATTTTTGGGGTGGTGTGAGCAGAATTTCTCCTGAAGCTCCGGTGCCTGTAGTCGATGTAGAAAAAGAAACCTACCATCTTGGTGGTGCAGCTAACGTTGCCAAAAATCTTAAATCACTTGGCATGGAACCATTGCTTTGTGGTGTATTGGGTAATGACAGTTCGGGTGCTACATTTGTTGACATTTGTAAAAAAATTGGCTTAGATGCCAATGGACTTTATTTAGATGATGAAAGACCTACTACAGTCAAAACAAGAATTATCGGAAATAATCAGCAGTTAATTAGATTAGATCGCGAAGTCAGAGATGACCTTTCTGATGAAGGCGAACTCTTTATACTGGATTTGCTTGACAAGACCAAAGGGCTTGCCGGAATTATCTTTGAAGATTACAACAAAGGTACTATTTCCGAGGGGCTTATCAGAGAAATTATCTCACGAGCTAAACAACATAAAGTTCCTGTGTTTGTTGATCCTAAATTTGCTAATTTCTTTACTTACAAAGGCGTAACAGTGTTTAAGCCTAATAGAAAAGAAGCAAAAGAAGCATTAGGCATTGAAATAAATTCTCCGAAAGATGTCGGAAAAGCCGGAAATATGCTTTTAGAAAAATTAGATAGCGAAAACATACTCCTTACTTTAGGTAAAGATGGTATGATGCTTTTTGAAAGAAATGGCGACGTTTCTTCTGTACCTACGCGAGCCAGAAACGTTGCAGATGTCTCCGGAGCCGGTGATACTGCTATTGCTACTTTAGCTTTAGCTATTGCAGGCAAGGCCTGTATTAAAGAAGCTGCTGCTTTGGCTAACTTTGCTTCAGGCGTAGTCTGCGAACAACCCGGTATCGTTTCTATTAAAATTAATGAGTTATTGGACACAGTTGCAAGAAATGGTGTAGATGCTGATAAGTAGAGATACATTAAAGTTAGTTTGTGCTGAACTGAAGCAGAACGGCAAGAAAGTAGTTTTTACTAATGGCTGTTTTGACATTCTGCATATTGGACACGTAACATATCTCGAAAAGGCAGCACGACTTGGAGATGTGTTAGTTATTGGTCTTAATAGTGACGAATCTGTTTCGAAGCTAAAAGGGCCGAGTCGTCCTGTGAACAAAGAAAGTGACCGTGCCGGTGTGCTTTCAGCATTGAAGTTTGTCGACTATGTTACAGTGTTTGGCGAAGTGACACCCTTTGAGCTTGTGTCTGCTACTATACCAGATGTTATAGTTAAAGGTGGAGACTATACCCCTGAAACTATTGTGGGTGCAGATATTGTTACTCAAAATGGGGGAGAGGTCGCTGTTATACCGTTAGTAGAAGGCAAGTCAACAACAAATATCATTAATAAAATCAATGAGTAATGATTACTACAGTAAATATAGATCAAGATTTTAAAGATTTGATTATGCAGGAGTCCAAGCTTTGTTCTTATGAGTTTGACTCCTGCATCTTTAAAGATTGCGATTTTTCAAAATCTGACTTCAATGGCGCAGTCTTTAAAGATTGCACATTTCATAACTGCAACTTAAGTATGCTTAGCCTCAAAGATACTTCGTTTAAAGAGGTAGAGTTTCATGACTGTAAGATGCTTGGGATAAACTTCCAGTCTATAAATGACTTTCTACTTTCCTTTAAGTTTGAAAACTGCATACTTCGGATGTCCTCGTTTTATAACTTAAATATAGCAGAAACTGAGTTTATTTCGTGTGATTTGCAAGAAGTAGACTTTGTTAGCGCTAATCTGAGTAAAGCAGTGTTTGAGAGCTGTGATCTTAAAAAAGCTATCTTTAACCAAACCAATCTCCAGAAAGCTGATCTGACTACTGCAATAAACTATGCCATCAATCCCAGCGAAAACAATCTAAAAAAAGCAAAATTCTCTTCAATTTCTATTGTGGGGTTACTTGCACATTTAGATATTGAAGTGGTTTAGAGCATCCTTCTCAATACAAATTAACCTTCACCCAAACGCTTGAGCTTCTGCCAAGATTATCGGTGAAGGTGATTTTATTATTGTAATTATCATGCAGTTATATTTTTCTATCTTGCAGTATATTCTTATATTATAGTTATAATTGTTTTAACTTTTTAAAAATACAAATCTACTTTAATTAATAAGTATATTTAGAAATTTGAGAGATTTACTCTTATGATTTTCAAGCATTATACCAATCATTTTGATTCGAATTCGATTGCATCCAAGTATATCACACTTATTCTGACATCGCTTTTATTACTTGTGATATCAAATACTTACCTAAAATCACAACAGCTAAAACCAATTGATCGAGATTCCAATTACATCGGTAGAATTTACATTTATTTGGACATGAACAGTTGTGCTGCTTATGTTCGAAATGTCAATCATGTAGAGAAAATGACAAAAAAGTATAATCTGGAACGAGTTGTTTTCCTGCAACAGGAAGCCCCCGGCGATGTAGATTCTATAAGATCTAAGCAAAAGTGGCAATCAAAATGTATCGCTGATGAGTATCAAATATTTAAAGAATATTATGCTTTTAGAAATGTTCCGGGATTTTTATTATTGAATTCAGAAGGTAATGAAATACTCAATACAAGACTTGACGGTGCTCATATTAAATTTCCTGAATTAAAGTCACTCTTAGATTCGTTATCTAAGAATGTAAAAAAATCAAATCCATTAAAAGTACTTTCTAAAGTCAAAGTTCTGCGCAATGGAAAGAGCAAACGTTCCGGCTTCCATAAATTTGGGACTTATGATAATATCAATAATGTTACTTATATGCGGTTTAACGGCTCGTATTCTTTATGGAAAATAGATTCGACTGGTGACGCTGAAATACTAACTTCGAAAAAATCTCATCCAATTCTGGATATTAAAAGAAAATCTTATTATGGTATGTATATGAATGGGAGTTGTGACACCATTATTTCCCTATTTAAGGGTGAATATTACATCAAAGAAAATAAGCTATTTTTATATGATATTGAAGAGAACAAGTATACTTATAACACATTAGATATATCGAAGATTTCAGATACTACATTCATTTCTAATTCTTATACATACTTAGATGATAAAATATTTATCTCATATGACACTTGGTATAACACTAAATCTGGTGGAAATAAAGACTGGAAAAGCTTTTATGTTTTTGATATGAACGGTAAATATGAAACATCTTTTGGTGAGCCATCCGGCTTCTTTAGAGAAAATTTTCTGGGACGTAGATACATTGATTATATTCAGAGTGACGGGAAGCATTATTACTCTTTGCAGAGACTGCAAGATACTATTAGAGTTTGGGATAAAGAGTATAATTTACTAAAATATATTCCTATTAAAATGGGTAAAGCTTATAACGAAGTATTTACTAAGATTGAAGAAGAAATAGCTCAATGTAAAACTCCTGAAGATTATTCAAAACTTAATTTACATACTGCTATTTTCAGACATTTTGTTTACGATGAAATTAGTAAAACTTTCTTGGTTTCATATGATACTGAAATTACTAATGCCAATAAGCAATTAGAAGAAAATACATATTATACTTTTTTCGATATCAATGGAAAGAGAATATTTGAAGATGATATAAAAGTAAGAACAAACTCAAAACCTTACTATTTCAAAAATGGAATCATTATGTCCGCAGAATCTAATTCTAAAAACGAAGTGGAAATTGTTAAATATCAGATTCCTGAATACAAATTAAAATAGACAAACTTTCTAATATACAGTCACCTTCACCCAAACGCTTGAGCTTCTGCCAAGATTATCGGTGCAGGTGATTTTTTTTGTGCTGCTTGTTTCCGGAGTGTAAAATATCTTTTCGTCCGACTTGCAGCTACCTACTTTCAGATTATCTACAAACCAGGTCATTTCTTTTGCATCCTGCGCAATGACGGCAGAAAGTTCCAGTTTAAACTGTCCTTTCTCCGCAAGATATTCCTGATTTGCTATTGGTGAAGTAATCGAAGGATTATTAACTTCGGAATATCTGGTGCATTTTGGATTATGCGGCAAACGTTCTTTATATTTGATATTCTGGCTTTTGTAAAAATCGATAAGTTCCGGTGGATAGCTCTCCGCCTGCATAGTTTTATAGCCTGTCTCCGGTAGGCAGTCCAAACAGTATTCATATTTACCGTCTTTAGAAATAAAAATATCACTGATGTGAGTACACTCTTCATTTGACGAAACAAAAGGAATATAGCCATCAGTCACTTTTGAGCAGTATTTTCCGGCTTTTTTGCCCGTTACACTACAAACTTCTCTTTCAGGTATATCCGACAACTGTAGCTTACCCGATGGATCAATTTTCTCCAAGATTCTGAATATATCAAACAAAAGCGGCGTAGCAACTGATGCTCCTGTGAGAGTAGCAGCACCTTTGTTATCAAAGTTGCCAGCCCACGCTGCTACTGTATATTTTTTAGTAAAACCAACACTCCATGCATCTTTCCTTCCATAAGAGGTACCTGTTTTCCAGGCAATTTCCGGCAAATCTTTAGAATATTGATAAGACAGTGGATAATCCGGTCTTTCAAGTTGAGTAAGCATTTTTGCTACCATCTCACTTGCAAGCGGATTGAAAATTGTATCTAATTTATTAGCAGTAGTATCTTTAAAATAGATTGTCTTAGAATACACACCATGATTTGCGATACACCTGTACATACCACAAAGTTCTTCCAGTGAAACACCGCAAGCACCAAGCACAGCAGAAAGTCCCATATCCTTCTTGTTTTTACTGATTTTTTGGAAGTGCATTTGTGTCAATTTTGAAGCAAAATCATCTTTGCTGAGTTGATTGAGCAGATAGACCGCAGGGATATTAAGAGATTTTGCCAAAGCATCTTCAGCACTCACCCATCCGGAAAAGGTTTTATCGAAGTTATCAGGTGAGTATAATCCAAAATCCATGGGTATATCTAATATTTTAGTCTTAGGAGTAATGATTCCTTCTTCTATAGCCATCATATATACAACCGGTTTTAATGCACTTCCCGGTGAGCGTATAGCTTTTACTCCGTCCACTTGCCCGGCATGATCATAATCAAAAAAGTTGCTCGAACCGATATAAGTTACCACCTCTCCGGTGCTATTATCCATAACTAAAGCTGCAGAGTTATAAATATCACGATTCGCCAAGCCTTTGGTATAAGTATAACATAAATTTTCGATAGGCGACTGCATTTTCAAATTTATTGTTGTGTTTAGATTGTAGCTCTGTGAGTGCATATTTTTGATGTTTTCACAGAAGTGGAGTGCGTATTTAGGTCTGTCTCTACGTTTAGATTCAAACTCTTCGTTCTTAGCAGTTTCAATTCTATCTTTAGCAAATGTACCGGCAGAGCTATGATAATCAAGCCAGAATAGTTTCTCTTCGTTTATAGCGGTATTATTTTTACCTATTTTAAACTTATTCGGATTATTTGGAATAAAGGATAAACAGACTGCTTCTGCCAGAGATAAGTTTTTGGGAGCTTTGCCAAGAAAAAACAAAGAGGCTGATTTGACGCCCTCCACATTCCCGCCAAAGGGAATCCGATTCAGGTACATAGTCAGTATCTCATCTTTTGAATAATGAAGCTCTAACTGAACAGCACGAAAGACTTCAACAATCTTATTAATAAATGTGCGGTCTTTGGGTTCTAAAAGGCGGGCAAGCTGCATGGTAATAGTAGATGCACCTGAAACGATATCACCGGAAGTAATATTTTGATAAGCCGCTCGGACAATAGCCAAAGGATCAAATCCCAAATGATAATAAAAGCTATCATCTTCTTTTGCAATAATAGCTTTTCGTAGATCATCTGAAATTTCATCCAAATTAGCTTCGAGCCGCCATTTGTCACTGGTGTTAAGGAATGTCGCCAGCACATACCCATTAGCATCATAAACCGTAGTAGAATAGTCCTTAGTCGGACGGAATGGAAATACTAAGTCTAGAAGAAAAAACAGCGCAAGTGCAGCTATTACTATTATGATTGCTTTTTTCATTTTGGTAAAATAGGGAAATAGTGCGGAAAAGAAAAGAGGGAGTAGAATAGAAGAAGAATAAATTTTATATTCTTATTGATTTGTAGTATCTTTTGATAAAGAAATTTCATTACTTCGAGTGTCAATTACATGACTGATTTACCTAATCAATCTTTTTACGGTCAATGGTTTCTGCCAGATGATCAAGAGAATCAAGTTTGGGGAACTTTAACTTATAATATTAATGAAGGCATAACTTTAGAAGTTGGTGGAAGTTTCGCATCATCAAATTTTTATAACAACATAGATATTATTTATGGCTTCGTCGAATCTGGACAAAAAATAACCCTAATAAATTCTAATGTAATTAGTATGTCTTTTACCAGTAAGATAAAAAGTTCAATTGTTGCTTTAGGAGTCCATCTTGATAATCCCAATGTAGTGTTCAACTCTGTAAAATTCAGTTTCCCTCAATTTACTGGTTGGCTGGAAGAAAATATAATTGAATTTAAGCAACTTGATGGAAAAAATAATATTGAGATAACATCCAAATTGCCTGAACCAATAAGTTACCAAAAAGATTCAAAAAACTATGAGTTATTATACGATAATCGATACAATAAATTAAAAAATGAGTTCCACCTATCAATCGACGCTTTCATAAGAATAACGATTGAGCAACCGGAAGGTTTTTCATATTGGCGTCGCTTTTTATATAAGATATCAGGTTTTCTTTCCATCATATATTTCCATCCTATACCGATCTCTAAAATCACTTTGACATATGATAACAGAAATTTTGAAGTAATATTTACACCTTTGAAGGGAATCGATGATGAGTATGACAGACATTATGGTAAAAAATTGATAAACAGCTCATTAGCAAAAATGAAGATTCTTGAATATATAGATAATTGGTTGAACTTATATAATGATTTAGAAGAAATTCTTGACATATACTGCAATAATATCAGATATAAGCATCTGACTTTGCAAACTACATTTTTACATTTATCAAGATGTATTGAGGTTTTTCATCATTCAAAATATCCTTTATTTCAAATATCTGGTAAAAGCAGAATAACTTTTAAAGATAGAATGATAAATTTACTAGATCAAATCCCAGAGAGTATTAAGAACCTTTACGATTTACAAACTATTGATACTGCAGAGCATATAGTAGATTCTAGAAATTATCTGACACATTTTAACGAACGACTTAAGGAAAAAGCAAGATATGGAAAAGACCTTATCTATTTGACTTTAAAATTAAGAGTTTTAATGCTTTATTTTATACTAAAAGAATTGGACTTTGAAGAATCTACTATAGAAGAAATTATGAAAGTATTTAAGAGTAAATTCTGGTATAATCCTAAAGTTGAATAAAAGGCTAGATTCAAGTCCTCCCCTACACCAAACCCAATAACCTAACCGCCATGATAAGAATTGCTATTATCATTACTATTCGGATGACTTTTTCGCCTTTTTTAACTGCTAATTTAGCTGAGATCCAGGCGCCTGTGGATGTTCCGGCAGCTATTGCAAGACCAAGAACCCAGTTTACATTTCCGGTGAGGGCAAAGATGAGTAGGGAGGGGATTGTAAAGAAGAAGACTATAAATACTTTGTGCATATTTACATAATCTAATGTGAGTCGAAGTAAGTAGTACAAAGATGCCATCAGTAAAAAGCCAACTCCTACCTGCATAAAGCCGCCATAAAATCCGATTAGGAACATAGCTATATATACTTTCCAGCTTCTGTTGCCTTCCGGGCTGGCAATTAATTCTAGTTTTTTTCTCGGCAGTAACATAGAAATTACAACTCCAATCATCACTACACCCAGTATCGCCTTGAAAGCTTCATTGCTTAGGTTAATTGCCAGCAAAGCACCTGTTATAGCTCCGGGTAAAGTAAATAAAGCCATTTTTAGGCTTATTTTGAAGTTAGAATAGTTCTCTTTTTTAAAAGAGAGAATAGCAGATAAATTTTGTAAAAGTATACCGACTCGGTTTGTTCCGTTTGCCATAGGGGCATCCATACCCATGAATATCAATGCGGGCAAAAGCAAAGTAGAACCACCGCCTGCCATAACATTAATAAAGCCGGCTATAAGTCCTAAGCCAAATAGCATCAGAATATTTTCGGGCGTTATCACTTAGTCTCCTGTGCTTCAATTTTTGTAGCGCTAAACACTTGACCGGATCTCAATTTAATAGAGAGATTTTGAACTGTACCGTCTTCTTTAAATTCAAACTCAAGAGGCGATTCCATATCTTCAATAATAAATTTTGTATCTGATAATGGAATCATTCTATATATGCCCCAGCTTGCACTTTCCAAAGTCAGATAGTCAAGTTCGCGATTGATAGAAATATTCTCCCATGGTAAGCTGTAATTGCCTATATACTTCTTAAAATTATCTTCTGTTATTTCTATTTTTTCTATCTTTTTGGGGTTTTCAGGCAAAAAAGCGATTGGTGCGTCAGGGTTTGGAGCTTTCTCTATAGCGTCTATAGCTTGGAGACACATGTTTTCAAAATCTACATAAGTAATAGATTTACCTGCGTAAGTATCCATTCTGTTAACAATTACCATATTTGCTTTTGGGATTACTGCTATGTAATGCCCACCTGCTCCTACAGCTATAATTGCTTCTTGCTTCGCCAGCTCACCCTTAGGTAGCCACCACATAAGGCCACACCCCGAAAAAACTTGACTAAACGTGCCAAGTTCAGTGCTTCGTGGGTATGTAGATACATCATACCATTCTTCTGAAAATATTCGCTGATTGCCCCATTTACCTTTATTGAGATATAGCACTCCAAGTCTCGCCAAATCTCTGGCTGACATTTTAATTGGAAACGCAGGGAAGTATGAGTGTTTGGCTTCCCAGTGGTGATAACCATCTATAAAACGGAAGTCCTGCATCCCTAAATTTCTTGCTATCTTAATCATAAGTAGTTCGAAGAAGTCCTGCTTAAAACCACTTTCCAATATTTGCCCTAAGACATTTGAGTCCCAGTTATTCAAATAAAAGAATGAGCCCGGGGGGAGAGTGTCGCGACTCGGTTTGGAAGCTCTCGAACGTGGAGATTCGTAGGCTGCATCATGGAAAACACAAGAACGCATAGCAAGCAAATCAATTATTTTGGCACTTTTCTCATTTTCAGAAAGCTTGCCCATGTCATCTAATCCCATCTGAGCGATAGTCAGGTTAGTATCTATCTGATTTTGTGATACATAAGATCCATATAGAGCATGTATAAGATTGTTCCGCAAAGAGTGCAGCATAAATCTGCGATAAATATCACCCCACGAAGCTGCAACACGGCCATTTCTAATAACCATAAAGGCATCACTATTCAAAGTGTCAAAACTTGTTTTAAGGCTTTCCATTTTCTTAGGATTCAGACCTGCATCTTCGTAGCTTTTATAAATTTGCCACTCGCCTGCTTTCGAAGAGGTGGATACAAGAACCATAACGATTAACCATATATATTTTATCTTCAAGATAAACTCCACATAGACAAAAATATAAATATATCAATTTCAATACCATTTTCTGCAAAGTAATATTCTTATTTTGACGTAGTAAATTTAAATGGATTACAAAATTTACAATGTTTTGCCTACATTTGCCTACAATTTTTATTCTATCGACAATATTGTCGATAGAAAGTATAGAGTAAAACTTGGAAAATGCCAGAAATAGGGGGTTTTAACTTATGGCATGATACTTGTAAATATAGAAACAGAAACTTCTATAATTTATATTTTGGAGATTAAGATGAAGAAATTTTTTGCGACGCTTATGTTGGGTGCATTTTTATTTGGTGCTAACTCAATGGTAATGACAGCTCAAGATAATATGAAAAATGTAGATAAAAAAGAAATCATGTCTGCAGATAAAAAAGTTGCTAAAAAAGCAGCTTGCTGTGATAAAACTAAGAAAAAAGACGGCACTTGCACAGATAAAAAAGTAGATAAAAAAAGCTGCTGCCCAGACGGCAAATCTAGCTGCGAAGGAACTACTCCTAAAGGTCATAAGCACACTGGTTGCAGTGGAAAAAAATAAGCTTATATAAAAAACTAGACCCAATAAAAATAAAGCCCTGTACTTAATATAAGTGCAGGGCTTTGTTTATTTTATGTGGATAGTTATCGCGATTTACTTAGGTAACTTGCCAAATATTTTATTGATGTTTTTATGGAATTTATGTATACCCTTTACAGGCTCTAAATACATTAAAAGACATTGTTTGCAGATAATATTTCTGTCTGAGAGTTTAGATTGTGTGATAATATAATCTGTTTCAGAAGTTTGTTGTACCCAAATATTTTTAAAACCATTAGCTAATGCTTCTTTAAAAATTCCATCTGAGTGGTCTTTGCCTGTCACTATCACGATACTTTGGGTGGTCGTAGGCAAAGAGTCCAAAGAAGAAAAACATTTCACATCGTCGAACTTTTCCATATTTGGATTTATAGGTACTACATTTTTGCCAAGCTTTTTAAGCTCTCTATAAATTATATTACCAAACTTTTTCTCATTCCTTGAGACTCCGGCAACTGCTATATAGTCGGACTCAAAAAAAATATCAATTTGTGATTTGCTTACCATGTGAAACTCCTGTTAGAATCTAAAAGTAACCCCCATACGAATAGCAAGCAAATCAGTTTTTGAAGTTGCTTCTTCGTATGATACTGTGCCATCGCTTACTTGCTTAGATTTAGGTACTATGTACTGTGCTGTGCCCCCTAATAAATAGTTTGCATTCAAATCTATCAGCAATTCCCAAAATCTGGAATTATCTTCTAACTGACCTCTATAAACATTAAATGCGATACCGCCACCAACACCATAGTTATAAGTCCAATCTGATTTATCGTCTGATGATGCAATATTGTTATCTTCATTATTACTGTTTATGTCTTCAACAGTGGTTGTAGTAGAAAGATTATTGAAACCTGCCATCATTTCTACATAAGGACGAATTGGCCCCCAGTCGGGCATTAGTTTGATTCCAAAATCCATATTATACATTTGATAATCAGTTGTTACATCTACTCGCAAATCAGGGATGGTAGTACTCCAAGGTCTTTCATCAGTTTCAGAAGCGAAACTCATAAAACCGAACTTGCCTCCAATATAAATCGGAGTGTTTTCTACGTTATAAAACAAATCAGCACCTATACCAAATCCTGTTTTGTTATTATTATCTTCAAATTCGCCTTGCGGCATTCCGGCAAGGAAACTAATATTGAAAGCAACTGGATAGTATTGATCTTTAGAGGCAGCATCATTATTTACTTGTTTTTGAGCAAGCAAGTTAATTGTACCTATAATTAACAATGCTACTAAGATAAGAAGATTTTTCATGTTTGACCCTTTGATTATAAAAACAGTGCTAATACGTTGGAATAAGTTAAGAGTTACATAAAATATCGAATAGTGTTCGGTAATATTTTGAACTTACTAAAAATAAAGCATTTAGCAAATATGTGATTATGCAAAAAGAAACTATATTTACAGTAGTCGAATTTTTAACATTAGGCTGACAAATTATTTGATTTCAATACCACATAATAATTTTCAACAGTATCTATATGTACTTGGTTTGTTTATCAGAAGAGATTAGAATAGGAATATTTTGATTTGCAAATCACTAAGTAAAAAAAATGAGACTGCCTTATGAATTGAGCAAGGATGTTATAGGAAATAAATCATAAATCTTTTCAAAGGCAGTCCCAAAATATAATATCAAAGTATTAGAAATTTACACCTTTAAAGTCTTCAATAAATGCTAACCCGTTTTTAGCTTTTACATCATCCGGGTCAAGGTCTAAAGCTTTTTTGTATGATACTCTGGCATCATAATTTTTACCTAAGTTCATATAGGCATCGCCCAATAAAGCATAAGCAGAAGGGCTGTCAGGATTTTTTAGTATCATTTTTTCCAAACTTTTAGCAGCTTCTTCGTAGAATCCTAAACGCAAATCTGTTACACCTAAGTGGAAAAAGGCTATTGTGAATTCAGGTGCTTTATCTACAACTGATTTGTAATGTGTTCTGGCTTTATGCAAATCACCACAGTGGTAATTCATAATTCCAAGCCAATAATCAGCCATGAGGAATTCAGAATCCATCTCTAAAACTGTTTCTAATTCTGAGATAGCTACTTTGATTTTGCCCATTCTATAGTATGCCAATGCCAAATCGTATCTGGCAGTAGGGAAATCAGGTAGTTTTTCGATAGCTTGTTTTAAAAACTGAACGCTCTGATCTAACAGACCCAATCTATAGTAGACATTACCTATATGTTTGTAGACTATTCCCAAATCAGGATTATCTTTAAGGGCTTCTTTATAGAATTCTATTGCTTTAAGGTATTCGCCATTTGTTTCTGCCTGATATGCCGAAAGCACGTGTTTATTGTCCGAGTCGAAATTTGAGTAAGTCATTCTATTGTCTCCTAAATGAACTGTTTATATTATTAAAATAAACGCTTATATAAATGTAAAATTTTATTTTATTATTTCAGATTTGCTTTGAATGAAAAATCTACCGGGTAAGGAGTCTCGCCTGAATAATCATAAAATCCTCTGCCTGATTTTCTTCCGTAATGCCCTGCGTTAACTAATTTTCTAAGCAAAGGAGCCGGTCTATATTTGCTATCTCCTAAATCATTATGCAAAACTTCCATAATAGATAAAGTCGTATCTAAACCAATCAAATCAGCTAATAGTAAAGGTCCCATCGGGTGAGCAAAACCAAGCTTCGCTACTTCGTCAATGCCATCTACAGTCCCTACATTTTCCATAAGAGAGAAGACTGCTTCATTAATAAATGGCATTAATATTCTATTCGCAATAAAACCGGGGTAATCATTTGCAGTTACGGGTACTTTATGCATAGTGATAGAAGTATCTACTACAGCTCTGTATACTTTATCATCTGTAGAAATTCCTCTAATTATTTCTACTAGTTTCATCATAGGTACCGGATTCATGAAGTGCATACCAATCACCTTGTCAGGTCTTTTAGTTTGTGCTGCTATCTCAGTGATGGATATAGTTGAAGTATTACTTGCCAAAATAGCTTCAGGCTTTACTAACTTATCCAATTTTCTAAACAGCTCAAATTTTATTTCTTTATTTTCAGTAGCGGCTTCAATTACTAAGTCAGCATCTTTTCCATCATTTAAATCAGTAGAAATTTGGATTCTATGCAAGATAGCAGGTAAATCATCTGTAGTGATTATTCCTTTTTTTAGTTGTCTGTTTAGGTTCTTTTCGATTACAACAAGTGCTTTCTTTAAAGCGTCTTCAGCAATGTCGAACATTACAACATCAAAGCCGTATTGAGCAAATGTATGTGCAATTCCGTTTCCCATTGTGCCGGCACCAACTACCATTACTTTGTTTAGTGTCATTTTTAAAACTCCTGTATCTGTATTTTTAGAATAAAAATTGCTAATTTGTATTTTGAGGATTGAGTAATCCACTCAAAATTATTATTATGTCGAATTAATAATATATTTATTTAATATATGAGGAATGAAGATGAGAAATATTGAATACAAAGCAATGTTCGTAAGAGAAATCGAAGAAAAAAAGTTTGAAAGGAAAGTAGAGACTTTGGAAACAAAAGACCTTCCACAGAATGGTGTTCTAATCAGAGTCTTATATTCTTCTCTTAATTACAAAGATGCTCTTTCAGCCTCAGGCCATAAAGGTATAACCAGAAATTTTCCTTTTCAGCCCGGTATTGACGCTGCGGGTATTGTAGAAGAATCTAACTCTGATTTATGGAAACCGGGAGACGAAGTAATAGTCACAGGGCAAGACTTAGGTATGAATACTTATGGAGGCTTTGGACAATTTATCAATGTTCCTGCTGAATGGATTGTCCCAAGACCTGCCGGCTTATCTCTGAAAGAAGCTATGATGTATGGCACAGCCGGTTTTACAGCAGGAGTCAGTGTCTATGAGCTAGAGAGGAACAATGTGATGCCCGGCGACACTGTGCTTGTAACAGGTGCTTCCGGCGGAGTCGGCAGCATTAGTGTTGCTATACTTTCCAAATTGGGCTACAAAGTAATAGCTTCTACAGGCAAAAAAGACGACGCATTCTTCTCACTACTTGGCAATCCTGAGATTATAGACAGAAGTGAAGTCTATGACGATACTGCTCGACCTCTACTGTCAGCAAGATGGCATGGTGCTATCGATACAGTTGGTGGTAAAACGCTTTCCACAGTTATCCGCTCTACAAAGCAAAGAGGTTGCGTAACAGTAATGGGGAACGTCGAATCTAACGATTTGAATATCACAGTGCTGCCTTTCTTGCTGCGTAGCATAACAGTGCAAGGTATTGCTTCTGCTTCAACTCCAATGGATATAAGAAGAGTGATATGGATGCATTTATCAGAAGATTGGAAAGTAGATTTAAACTTCATGATTAAAGAAGTTGGACTCGCAGAGCTTAGTGATGAAATAGATACTATACTTAAAGGCGGACAAAAAGGCAGAGTAGTGGTTGATTTGTGGAAGTAGAGTAAAGAAATATTAAATTTATAGAATCTTCAAACTCCTAAAAATAATTTGTATAAGTCCTCTTGAAAAAGGGGACTTATAGTGAAACGGCTGCTATATTTGATGCATAAAAAAATATTATTTTCTCGAAAAGCCGGCTAATCTCATTAGTATTAAATCCTGAAGATTCTCCGCTAAGCTATGTGGTACAGTATAATTATTAATCATAATAGCAAAAGCTAACTCCTCATTATCTCTTGTAATTACGTATCCGGCGATGTTAGCAATGTGATTCATAGAGCCTGTCTTTGCTTTTACTTTTTTTTCAGCTAAAGTCATTTTAAGTCTGTTCGCCAAAGTTCCATCTTTATTAGGCTCGGCAAGCGAAGCAAGAAAGTTATCTCTGTGCTTAGATCTGTACATAGCCACTAAGTAATTGACAAGGTATCTAGGCGAAATCAGATTCATTCGCGAAAGTCCGGAACCATCTACTATTGAACTATTAGAAACTGAAACGCCTTTCTTTTTCAAGAAATCCTGCATGCAATCTATACCGTTAGAAGTGCTACCATACCCACGAAATTCTCTACCAATGCTTTTTAAAAGAATTTCGGCATTTATGTTAGAGCTCTTCTTATTAATAATTTTAATAATATCTTTAAGTTCGGGGGACAGATGTGTGGCTATTAATCTCATATTGGAATAATCTAATTTTTCATTCCAGTTATTCACGTTTAGCAAAGCGCCTCTAAATCTAATATTTTTCTTCTTTAAGGCAAGCTGAAATTGATTTAGAAAAAACAGAACAGGATTATCAATAGTAACAATTTTATGCAACACATGTGTGCCTAAAGAGTCATAGTTAATAGCACCGTACAGCTCAATAATATTTGAATTTGGTTCTTTAAAAACCATCACGTCTTCAGGGACTTTATTATCAGTAGTAGTAATGTAATTTATCACTCTGACATAGTTGTTTTCCGGGTATACAGAAAGCATAGCAGGTGAACCAATAGTATCTCCCTGAGTTACTTTTATATCAATGACATTGTCATTATAGGACAAACTACTTATCTGAGCTGAGTAATCATTAGATAAATCATCCCATGCCCAACCCGGGGCGTAATGAATCTCGTCTAAATAATTTGCATCTCCTAGGATGTTGCCTCTAATGGAAGTAATATTGAGAGAATCCAGTATATCTGCCCAAGACTCTAAGACTAACTGAGGATTTATCCCATAAGTAGTAGAAAGACTTGGGTCGGCATTGCCTTGAATGATAATATTGCCTAGGAATTCACCATTATCAGATGTAACTCCATCAAGATATACCTTGGTAGAAAACTTAAAATCAGGCCCAAGATATTCAAGTCCGGTGCCGGTAGTAAAGATTTTTAAAGTAGAAGCAGGCGTAAAGTTTTTGGTGTAATTGTGCTTGTAAAGATATTCGCCTGTTTTGATAGATTGGACGCAAACGCCGACTATAGCATTAGCAAAATCGGGGTTATCTAAGATAGCATGTAAATCTTCTTTAAGTTCATCAGTTTTGTTAATCTTTGGCACTATAATTTTATTAATCGTGTCAAGCGTAGAGGTGCTGTCTTGAGCATGCAATGGAAAGCTCAGGAAAAGTGCTATAATAATTGATATTGATAGTCTTAAAAAGTGCATGAGTCTATACGAATAAAATATATTAATTTAAATAATCGTGACAATTTTTTATCTTTGTACCTTTGACAAATTACGCATTTGAGAAAAGAATACTAAGATAAAAAACGAACCAAATTATCAGCTGTATAAGATAACAAATTTTCAATAGCTGTAATATTTTTTCGTCAATTTATTGGAATTTCTTGTTTTGTTTAACATTTATGATGGTATTACGAGATGGAACAGAATAAAAGCATGGCAGCAGAAAAATTCGAATTTAAGGCAGAAATGAAGCAGTTGCTGCAATTGATTATCCATTCACTTTACACAAATCCGGAAATATTCCTACGAGAGCTGGTTTCTAACTCTTCTGATGCTCTTAATAAAGTTAGATTTCTAAAACTTACCAATTCGGATATTAATAATCCGGATGCTGAACTAAGTATCAAAATTAGCGTCAACTCCGACACTCAGGAGTTATCTATAGAAGATACCGGCATAGGAATGACTAAAGAAGATTTGACAGGCAAGCTTGGCACTATCGCCAGCTCCGGTACCATGGAATTTATCAGACAAATGAAGGAAAACCAGCAAACCTTAGATGCTAATATGATTGGCCAGTTTGGGGTAGGTTTTTATTCTTTGTTCATGGTAACTGATGAAGTGACAGTAGAAACTAAATATGCTGAAAAAGATGCCCCGGCTTATAGATGGATTTCTTCCGGACAAGATACATTCAACATTGAAGAAATTGAAAAAGAAACCAGAGGCACTAAAATATCGTTCAAATTGAAAGATGAATATAAAGATTTAGCCAGCGATTACAGGATTAAGGATATTCTACAAAAGTACTCTAATTTTGTTGATTTTCCGTTATATGTAGGCGAAGAGAAAGTCAATAAAGTGACAGCTCTTTGGCATAAACGCAAGGATGACATCAAAGAAGAAGAGTTAACTGATTTTTATAAGTTTATCTCTAATGATTATCAAGAGCCATTGGGTCACTTGCATTTGAATATAGAAGGTAATATTAACTTCAAAGCTCTGTTATTTGTTCCAAAAGTAGCTCCACCAGACGTATTTAAAGCTTCTCAAGATAAATCTTTGCAGCTGTATTCCAGTAAAGTGTTTATCCAGGATGATGCAAAAAACCTTTTACCTGATTATTTGAAATTCCTAAAAGGTGTTGTAGATACTGAAGATTTACCTCTTAATGTATCCAGAGAAGTTACACAAAACAGTCCTGTTATGGCAAAAATAAAAAATATATTAACAGGTAAAGTTTTAGGCTTATTAGAAGACTGGGCTGATAAAGACAAAGAAAAATATGAAACTTTCTATAATAACTTCGGCAGTCTTTTCAAAACAGGTGTAAATGCTGACTTTGCAAACAAAGACAGAATAGTAGAGCTTTTAAGATTTGAATCTACTCAAACTGAAGCAGGTGAATTGACTTCCTTCAATTCCTATGTCGCAAGGATGACAGAAGCTAATGATAATAAAATTTATTATATATCCGGTAATACCCGAGAGTCAGTAGAAGCTAATCCGAACCTTGAGTATTTTAAGAAAAATAAAATAGAAGTTATTTTACTTACAGACCCTGCGGACATATTTACTATCCCATATATCAATGAATATGATGGTAAACAAATAGTTTCAATCGAAAAAGCTGATATCAAAAAAGAAGAAAATAACGCAGATAAATTAGATGAAACAAAATCTAACTCAATTATAGATTATTTCAAAGAAGTGCTTGGCGAAGAGGTGGAAGACGTAGTTGAATCACAGAGATTAGTTGATTCGGCGGTAACTCTTATCGTGGGCAAAGCCGGAATGGATGCTCACATGGAAAAAATGATGCAGATGTTAGATAAACAGTTTAAGGGCTCTAAGAGAATATTAGAAATCAATACTTCTCACAAGCTAATTAAAAACTTATCCTCACTGTTAGATGAGAATAAAGAAAGTGATGTGCTTAAAGAAAGTGTAGAGCAACTTTATCAGGGAGCTTTACTGATTGAAGGCTATATACAAAAGCCAACAGATTTTGTCAAACGCATGACAGAGTTTATGGAAAAAGCTACATCCAAGTAAAATATAACACATCTCGCTAACGAGTTCTCTATTTATAAAATTAGAGAACTCGTTATACTTTTTAATATCCGACAAGAAAATATCTAAATATATACTACGAAAAGGGCAGAGTCTATGAAACTATCAGAATTTAAGTACATACTCCCTAAAAATTCTATTGCTAAGTATCCGGCAGAACCTAGAGATTCTGCTAAGATGATGGTGGTTAATCGGGAAACAGGAGAAATGGAAAACAAACAGTTCTCTGAGATTCTAGATTATTTCCAAAAAGGTGACTGCATTGTTTTGAACGAAACTAAAGTTTTCCCGGCGAGACTTTACGGCAAGAAAGAAAAAACAAATGCAAAAATTGAAGTTATGCTTTTACGTGAACTCAAATCTGACGAAAGAATCTGGGACGTACTTGTAGAGCCGGCTCGTAAAGTTAGAATCGGCAATAAAATATATTTTGATAATGGCAAATTTTACTGCGAAGTAATAGATAATACAACTTCTCGTGGAAGGACTGTTCGGTTTAGCTATGAAGGCAATCTATTCAAAGTGATAGAGCGCATAGGGGAGATGCCTTTGCCCGAATATATTAAACGTGAGCCGGAAGAGAAAGATAAAGAAACTTACCAGTGCGTATTTGCTAATCCTACTCAATTAGCTTCTATAGCTCCTCCTACTGCAGGTTTGCACTTTACGGAAGAGATGATACAAGCTTTGGAAGACAAAGGCGTACGAGTGGCTAGAGTAATTTTAAATATTGGGCAGGGAGTTTTTGAAAAAATCGAAGTAGAAGACCTGACTAAACACAGAATGTACTCCGAATACTTCGAAATATCAATGAAATCGGCTGAAACTATAAATAAATCGCTAAAAGCTAAAAAGAATATCTATGCAATAGGTACATCTGTAGCAAGAGCTTTAGAAGCATCTGTATTGACTACCGGTGCTGTGAAACCGAACAAAGGTTGGACAGATAAATTTATATATCCTGCTTACGATTTTAAAATCGTAACAAGATTTTTAACGAACTTCCATCCGCCTGCTTCACCATCTTTGTTAGTTGCTTCTGCATTTGGAGAAAAAGAGCTAATATTCAAAGCTTACAAACAAGCAATCAAAGATGACTACAGATTTCTTGCATATGGGGACGCAATGCTCATAATCTAAGCTTAATAAAAAAACTAACAGTTATTTATGTAAGTTTTTGATTAAATAGCACTAAGATTGGCAAAAAACTTTTTTCAGTATTTGTTTTTCTTTTTAATTTGGATAAATTATTAAGACGTTTAAGGCACACTTAATTGTGTGCCTTGTTTGTATAAAAAAATTCAAGTGAATAGCTATGTCAGTTGAAATTACAAAAGACTTTTTCGGCGAGTTTCCTATACCTTCTTACGAAGATTGGAAAGTTGCTGCTGAGAAAGCACTAAAGGGTGCACCTTTTGATAAAAAAATGTACACCGAGACTTACGAAGGTATCACGCTCAGTCCTATTTATAATAAAGAGGATCGTGATAGTTTACCGCAAATGGAAAGCCAATACTCAGGGGCTTATCCATATTTGAGAGGTACTTCTGCAGCGGGATATACGAATGGTACTTGGTTTATTAGCCAAGATATACCATATCCTACTCCTGAAGAGTTTAATGCTGCAGCTAAAAATGACCTTTCTCGTGGTCAAAGTGCATTAAATATTCAATTAAACAAAGCATCTGCAAAAATTAGTGCAAATGCTATTAAAAATGGTAGCGATGCATACCAGGGCTTATATCTTTCTAATGTCAATGACATGGAAAAAGCTTTTGATGGTATCGATTTGACTAAAGTGCCTGTGTATATCAATGCAGGAACTCAAGCTTTAGCTGCTACAGCACAATTTGCTGCATTTTGCCGTAAAAACGGCATCGACATTAAATCTGTAAACGGCAGCATCGAAATGGACGTTATCGGTGAACTTGCAGGTGCAGGTAAAGTATGTGGCTCTCTGGATTCGCTTTTCTTTGAAGCATGCAGATTAACCGGCTGGATGAAAGAAAACGCTCCTAAGATGAAATCTGTTACTATTAATGGTGCTGTATTTGCTGATGGCGGAGCTACTGCGGTGCAGGAGTTGGCTTATGCTATGTCTTCTGCTGTTGAGTATATCCGTAGATTTATGGAATTAGGCTTATCTATTGATGATATTGCTCCTCGTTTCAGATTCAAATTAGGTATCGGTCAAAATTTCTTTATGGAAATTGCTAAGTTCAGAGCTGCAAGAATGCTTTGGGCAAAAATAGTGAAAGAGTTTGGTGGAAATGAAGAATCACAAAAAATCTTTGTGCATGCCAAATCTTCAACTGTAAATAAAACAAAATACGATCCTTACGTTAATTTGCTTCGTATTACTTCAGAAGCGTTCTCTGCTGTGATTGGTGGCTGTGATTCTATGCACTTGACTTATGTTGATGATGCTTACGGTCTCCCAAATGACTTTACCCGCAGAGTAACAAGAAACGTACAAAACGTATTTGCTGATGAAACTCACTTCAAAGAACTGGTAGATCCTGCCGGTGGTTCTTATTATGTAGAAGTGCTTACTAACCAAGTTGCTGAAAACGCTTGGGAGCTGTTCGCTGATACTGAAAAAGATGGTGGCATGGTTGCCTCTCTTCAATCAGGGAAAGTGCAAAATGCTATCAATGATGTTATTGCAAAAAGAAATAAAAATCTTGAATTACGTAAAGATACTTTGCTTGGTACTAATAAGTATGCAAATCTTCAAGAAAAACCTGTAACTACTGCTAAAGTATATGGTCAGGAAGTTTTTGATAGCAGAATGAAGGCATTTAGCGACTTCTGCAATAATCGCGATAACGAAAGAGTATATGGCCTATTGAAAAACTTGACTGAAGAAGTTAAAGCTCAAGCCGGCAAATGCTTCGATATCGCAATTGATGCAGCTCAGGCGGGTGCTAGTTCATCAGAATTACTCAATATCTTTAAAGATATGAGAGGTGAAGCTACAGAAGTAGAACCAATTAAAGAATTTAGAGCGGGTGCTAAATTTGAAGAATTAAGACAAGTGGCTGAAGACTACAAAGTAGCTAACGGCGACTTTCCAAAAGTCTATCTGGCTAGTTTTGGTGCAGTGCGTGACTGGAAAGCGAGAAGTGATTTCTCTCTTGACTTCTTCCAGGTGGCTGCATTTAAAGCTGTTGAATCCAAAGGTTTTGATAATAACGAAGATGCTTGCAAAGCATTTTTAGAATCAGGTTCTGATATTGTTGTCGTTTGTTCTACAGATGAAAAATATCCTGAATTTGTACCTGATTTTACTAAAATGGTAAAAGAAGCAAAACCTAATGCTAAAGTTGTTGTGGCGGGTTACCCTAAAGAACATATTGAAGCATTCAAGCAAGCAGGCGTAGATGAATTCATACACGTTAAAGCTAATGCTTACGATATCACATTCAACTTGCAAAAAGAAACAGGTATCAGGAAATAGTTTCTGATAGACTTTTGTAAAAGAAAATAATTGAATTGGAGTTTGATAAAATGAAAACACCTGACTTTTCTAATATAAAATTTGAAGAAGCTTTCCCCGGACTTAGTAGGGAAGATTGGAAGCTTAAATTCGAAAAGGAAACAGGTAAGGATTATGCTGAGATGATTTCCAACTCTATGGAAAAAATCGACATAAATCCTATATATACCTTAGATGATAATAAAGATTTAGCTCACTTGCCTTTTACTGCAGGTATTGCTCCTAACTTGCGTGGCCCTTACCCTACTATGTATGTGGCTCGCCCTTGGACAGTTCGTCAGTATGCAGGTTTTTCTACTGCAGAAGAATCTAATGCGTTCTACCGCAGGAACTTGGCTGCAGGCCAAAAAGGTTTGTCAGTGGCATTTGACTTAGCTACCCACCGTGGCTATGACTCTGATCACCCTCGCGTAGTTGGTGATGTAGGTAAAGCCGGTGTGGCTATTGATTCTATAATGGATACCAAAGTTTTGTTTGATGGAATTCCATTAGATAAAATATCTGTATCTATGACTATGAATGGTGCTGTGCTTCCTGTTATGGCTTTTTATATATCTTCTGCTTTGGAGCAGGGTGCCAAATTGGAACACCTTTCAGGTACTATTCAAAATGATATTCTGAAAGAATATATGGTGCGTAATACTTACATCTACCCACCACAAATTTCGATGCAGATAATAGCTGATATATTTGAGTTTACTTCTCAAAAAATGCCAAAATTCAACAGCATTTCTATTTCAGGATATCACATGCAGGAAGCCGGTGCTACTGCTGATATTGAAATGGGATATACTTTGGCTGATGGTTTGGAATATTTGAGAACCGGTATCGCTGCTGGTATTGACGTAGACGCATTTGCACCACGCTTGTCCTTCTTCTGGGCAATCGGCATGAATTACTTCATGGAAATTGCAAAAATGCGTGCAGCTCGTGTTCTTTGGGCTAAAATTGTTAATCAGTTTAACCCTAAAAACCCTAAATCACTTGCTTTGCGTACTCACTCTCAGACTTCAGGCTGGTCTCTTACTGAGCAAGATCCATATAATAACGTTGCTCGTACTTGTATCGAAGCAATGGGTGCTGCTTTGGGGCATACTCAGTCATTGCACACAAATGCTCTTGATGAAGCTATTGCGTTGCCGACTGATTTCTCTGCTCGTATTGCTCGTAACACTCAGATTTACTTGCAGGAAGAAACAGGTATCACTCGAGTTATCGACCCTTGGGGAGGCTCATACTATGTAGAAGCTCTTACTAATGAGCTAATCAAAAAAGGTTGGGCTCACATTCAGGAAGTTGAAGCTCTTGGCGGTATGGCTAAAGCTATCGAATCAGGTATTCCTAAAATGCGTATCGAAGAAGCTGCGGCTCGTAAACAAGCAAGAATTGATTCTGGTACTGAAATTATCACTGGTATAAACAAATACCGCATGGACAAAGAAGATCCTCTTGAAATTCTTGAAATCGATAATACTTCTGTTCGATTATCACAAATCAAACGTTTGGAAGAGTTGCGTGCTAATCGTAATAACGATGACGTGCGTTACTGGCTTGATGCAATTACAAAATGTACTGAAACAGGTGAAGGCAACTTGCTGGATCTTTCTGTAAAAGCTGCTCAAGCTAGAGCTTCACTTGGCGAAATATCTTATGCTATTGAAAAAATATCAGGCAGACATCAAGCTGTTATTCGTTCCATATCCGGTGTTTACTCAAGCGAATATGCTGAGCAATCTGTGATTGACGAAGTAAGAGCTATGACTGATAAATTTGAAGATCAGGAAGGCCGTCGCCCTCGTATTATGATTGCGAAAATGGGACAGGACGGACACGATCGCGGTGCTAAAGTAGTTGCTACAGCTTATGCGGATTTAGGCTTTGACGTAGATATGGGACCATTATTCCAAACTCCTGAAGAGTCAGCTAAGCAAGCAGTAGAAAATGATGTTCACATCGTTGGTGTTTCTTCTTTGGCTGCAGGTCATAAAACATTAGTGCCTCAGCTTATCGAAGAACTCAAAAAACTTGGTAGAGATGATATCATAGTTATTGCAGGTGGTGTAATTCCTCAGCAGGACTACGAATTCTTGTACAATTCAGGTTGTGCTGAAATCTTTGGACCGGGAACAGTTATTCCTACAGCTGCAAAAAAACTAATGAACATATTATTTGAAGCAGTTTCTGAATAAGATAATAATATAGTTTTTTATTTAAGGCGAATCGTTTTCAAAAGCGATTCGCTTTTTTTTATCCTCTTCTATAAAAATAGATAATTCCTACAATAATAATTCAATATTTGGGATTATATTAGTAGCTAGGTTAAATGTGCAAATTGAAGTGAATTTATGATATATATAGTAGTTTTTGGAATTATAGTTTATTTGTTTAGAATTTATGTAATGTATTCCGGTGCATTGCAACAGAGGAACTTATCTGATTTTGATGTTAATGTTGATTTAGATGACTTACCATTTGTATCTGTGATTATTCCGGCAAAAGATGAAGAATGTAATATAGAAAGGGCTATCAGATCAGTAGCAGAATGTGAGTATCCTGACGGCAGGTACGAGATAATAGCCGTGAATGACAGGTCCATAGATAGTACCGGTGCTATTTTAGACACATTAGCCTCAGAGATACCTAATTTGAAGGTACTGCATAGGAAAGAGTCAGATGTAGAAACAAATCTATTAGGCAAGCCCGGAGCGATACAATTTGCAGCTGATGAAGCAAAAGGTGAGTTCTTATTACTGACAGATGCAGATTGCAGAGTTCAAAAAAAATGGATTTCAACAGTTGTCAGAGCTTTTCGCAAATATTACGTAGATTTAATACCGTCTTTCACCCATGTAGAAAGTAACTCGCTTTTTGACAAAATTCAGGCGGTTGAGTGGTTATATATGCATACAATGGCAAGTGCCGGAGTAAGTCATAAGAAAGTGCTCGGAGCATATGGAAATAACTTCAATATTCGTTCATCAATATTTAGAAAAATTGGTGGCTATCGTAACATAAAATTTTCAGTAACTGAAGATTTAGCATTAATGCAAGCAGTCGACGAGATTGGAGGGAAAATTTTATATTTAAATAATTATAACTCATCTGTAATAACATATGGATGCAAAACATTCACTGAATATATGAATCAAAAACATCGCTGGGCAGTAGGTGGTAAGGCTTTAGGGCATAAAGCCTCAATCTTTGTATTTACTTCTTTGGCTATATGGATTTCATTATTAGTGTCCATTATCTCCGGCAATTTATTATGGTTATTTGCTGTTTTGTTTACTAGACTCTATGGAGACTATTTAGTTGTTAATATTTCAATAAGTTCTCAAAAAAAGGAAAATTTAAAACCCTTCGTGCTTTTGTCATTAGCATTTTTTATGTCAATAGAACTCTTAATTCCTTGGACTTTGTTAAAACAGAATGTTATTTGGAAAAATCAGAGATTCTAAAAACATAATAAAGTAATGTTCTTTTCTAGTTGATTCAAAATAATTTTTTGAAACAATCCTTTGTATTATTTTTTACCTGACAGTGTCACTCAATTTTACTATACAATATTTGGTAGTAAAGTTAATTATGTGGTTTATTATTTTATACCCAATGTAAGGTAAAATGGTATGGGAATTTTCAAAAAAACAGGCATTTCTATAAAGATAAGCTTGCCTTTTATTCTGGTTACAGTTGCAATGTACTTTGCTTTGGATTATTATTTAATGCCTAAAGTTGAGGAGGTATTAATCCAAGATGTACAAGAATCATTAGTTGATGTAAGTAGTATTCCTATTTCAATGATAGAGAAAACTAAATCAAAAAATATAGACGATGAAGATAAAATTGATAATGTATATCAAGATGTACTTAATAATTTATCTGAAATATCATATCATACTGGTAATGGTATTTATGTAGTCAATGATACAAAGATTATCTCTTCCCCCCAAAATGAATATACTGGAAAGCAAATTCATAGTTACAAAGATGTGGATGGCATTTCTATCTTGGCAAAAATGGCCAATGATGTTAGAAATAATAAATCAGTATATACAAAATATGCTATTGCTAAAGGTGATACCGTAGTCGAAAAAATTGCGTATGCTCATCTGGATAAAGATTTGGGGTGGGTTGTAATAGCTGATTATAATTTAGATTCTTACAATTCTAAACGGGCTGGACTTCATACTTTGTTACTCTTCTTTGTGCTAGGTAGTATTGTTTTTTTGAACATAGCTTTGATTTTTATTGGGCGCATTTCCGTAGTTAATCCTCTCAAAAAACTTAAAAAAATGGCTGAGGATATAACAAGTGGACAGCTCGAAATAGATAGAGAAATCAAGGGTAACGATGAAGTTTCTGATGTGCAGCGAGCATTTGTTAAAGTTTCAGTTACCCTAGACGAAATGAACCAACAAGTGCAGGCACTTGTGCAGGCTTCTAAAATGGGAAAATTAGACTACAGAGCGAGTTCGGATAAACTGCAAGGTGCATATTCAGAAATCATTGACGGCATGAATCAAAGTGTTGATACTTTTATTCGACCTCTGAATCTTGCTGCCGAATATATAGATAGAATAAGTAAAGGTGACGTTCCTCAGAAAATAGAAGATGAGTTCCGAGGAGATTTTGCAGAGATAATAAACAACATTAATACTTGTATCGATTCCATTAACCGGTTAGTTTTAGATGCCAATACCCTAAATCAGGTAGCTGAAGAAGGGAAATTAGACGTACGAGCAGACGAATCACTCCATAACGGTGACTATCGCAAGATAATATCCGGCATGAATAAAACACTGGATAATGTAGTAGAACCATTTGAAATAGCCATCGACTTTATAGACAGAGCAAGTAGGGGTGATGAGTTACTTGAAGTAACAAAGGACTATAAAGGCATATACGGAGATTTGAAAACTAGAATCAATCGCCTACGGGAGGTGCTCTACAAACTGGTATTTACAATGATGGATCAGTCAGAAGCAACTCTCAACGGTCGCTTAGATGTACGCGCAGATTTAACCGGATTAGAAGGCGAATGGTTAAATATTTTTGGGAACTTCAATAAGTCACTTGATGCAGTAATTGGCCCGCTAAACTTATCAGCCGAATATATAGACAGAATCAGTAAAGGGGACATTCCACCGAAGATAGAAGATGACATGAAAGGTGATTTCAACGAAATCAAAAATAATCTGAATATGTGTATAGATTCCATCAACAAACTTGTATCAGATGCAAATGTACTGAACCAATCTGCAGAAGATGGCAAGCTGGATGTAAGAGCTGATGAGATGTTGCATAATGGCGATTATCGCAAAATTATCACCGGCATGAATAAAACACTGGATAACGTAGTAGAACCATTTGAAATAGCCATCGACTTTATAGACAGAGCAAGTAGGGGTGATGAGTTACTTGAAGTAACTAAAGACTATAAAGGCATATACGGAGATTTGAAAACTAGAATCAATCGCCTAAGGGAGGTGCTCTACAAACTGGTATTTACAATGATGGATCAGTCAGAAGCAACTCTCAACGGTCGCTTAGATGTACGCGCAGATTTAACCGGATTAGAAGGCGAATGGTTAAATATTTTTGGGAACTTCAATAAGTCACTTGATGCAGTAATTGGCCCGCTAAACTTATCAGCCGAATATATAGACAGAATCAGTAAAGGGGACATTCCACCGAAGATAGAAGATGACATGAAAGGTGATTTCAACGAAATCAAAAATAATCTGAATATGTGCATAGACACATTAAATAATATGCATAATTCCTTATTTACTACTATAAAACTTCAAAAATTGGGTACAACTAGTAGCAGATGTGATTTAACCGGAATGAGCGGAATCTATCGAGATTTGATGGGCGGCATTAACGAGGTATTAGATTCAGTCATACAACCTGTAGAAGAAGGCATCGCAATTATAATGGATTATGCAAAAGGTGACTTGACAAAAGAAATGCGAGCTCTTCCAGGAGCTCAAATATCTTTAACTAATGCTATAAATGGAGTTAGGACTAACTTATTGCAATTAGCCACAGATGTAAATTCTTTAGCAGATTCTATTAAAAATGGTGATTTAGAGTATCGTCCTGATGTGAATAGACTGGAAGGAGACTATCGCAAAATTATAGAAGGAATGAATCTGGCTGTTGATAATATGGCAGAACCATTTGAAATGGCGATAGACTTTATTTCCAGAGCTAGCAGAGGTGACGAACTAATAGAAATTACTAAAGATTATAAAGGGATATATAATACTCTCAAAATTAACATTAATACTTTGCGTAGCATTTTGTATAAACTGGTAATCACAATGGCTGAGCAGTCAGAATCTACAGTGGAAGGCAAGCTAGATAAAAGAGCTGATGTGTCAGGTCTGCAAGGCGAATGGATTAATATCTTTGGTGGATTTAATAAATCATTAGATGCGATAATCGAGCCATTTGAACTTGCAAAAAACTTCATTGCACAAGTCAGTAAAGGCGAACGTCTTGAAAAAATTGCCGGTAACTATAAAGGCGAATATGCAATAATGATTCAAAATATCAATGTACTAACTGATATTATTACTTCTATTACTTCAGATGTTCAACAGCAAACAAATTATGCAATAAAAGGCCAATTAGACGAACGAGTAGACATACATAGATATCAAGGCTCTTGGCAAGTAGTAGTAGGCGGCGTAAACAGTACTTTAGATGCCATTATTACTCCCCTAAACGAATATGCAAACTGTATTTCAATTTTAGCTTCAGGGGACTTAACTGCTAGGATACACAGTAAGTTTAATGGTGAATTTAATGATTTTGCAAATAATATCAATAGCTTGGCAGGTTCTTTAGAAAGTGTAATCCAAGATGTTCATTCTGTCGTAGAGGCGGTAGCTTCATCTTCAGATCAAATAAATGGCGAATCTGCAACGATTGCATCCAGTGCACAAGAGCAGAGTATGCAGACTGAAGAGGTAGCCAGTGCTGTGGAAGAGATGACAAGGACAGTTGCAGAAAATGCAAAAGCCTCCAACCGAGCTGCTCAAATAGCTGATAAATATGGTCAGGAAGCATTAAAAGGTGGAGATATCGTTAGTGACACAGTAACCAAGATGAAAGATATAGCCGGAGTGGTAACTCAGTCTGCCAACAATATTCAGAAATTGGGTGAATCAAGTAAAGAAATTGGTAAAATTATTTCTGTAATTAATGAGATAGCTGACCAGACTAATCTATTAGCACTTAATGCTGCTATAGAAGCTGCCAGAGCAGGCGATCAAGGCAGAGGTTTTGCCGTGGTTGCTGATGAAGTAAGAAAACTTGCTGAAAGAACAACTGATGCTACAAAACAGATTGCTATAATGATACAAAGTATACAAGATGAAACAGGTAATGCTGTCAATATAATGGTGCAAGGTAACTCTGAAGTGAATACAGGCATAGAGCTTGCTGATAAAGCAGGTTACGCACTTAAAGCGATTGTATCAAGCTCAGAGGATGTAATGTCAATGATTAATCAGATTGCGGCTGCTTCCGAAGAGCAATCTTCTACTACTGAACAGATAGCACAAAATATAGCTTCTATATCTACAGTGGCAGGCTCTACAGCAAAACAAATTACAGAAATTGCAATATTCTCAGAAAAAATGACTAAACAGACTGAAAAACTTATATCAGCAATAAATCATTTTAAAATACATAGAAATACTATGCGACAAGAATATGAATATGAGATAGCTCGTGGAGATATAAGTCATCGTCAAGGCGATATGGATGATATCGGACGCAAGTTACTCAATGGCAATAAATAAACAGACATTGTGTTAGTTTGTATTTACCCCCAAAAGTCAGATAAAATAACTTTTGGGGGTATTTCTTTACTACAAAGCTTTTTTTTCTTGCAATTTCACTGCAAAGATTTAAATTTGCATAAAGAGTAATAATAGTCGGAGTTCGAAATGGCTAAAAGTCATTCAGATATAAAAGAATTGGAAAGAGAGTTAGAGCTTTATAAACATATTTTAGATAATCTTCCTGTAGGTGTGCAAGTTCAAGATGGAAGCGGTCAAACTATATTATTGAACAAACAGTATGACAAATTTAGCAATACGTCTAATGGCTTATTTCAAATCAACCGTACCGGTATTGACAATAAAGGTACAGCATTAACTGTTACATGCACTAACGTATTCGACGTAACAAACATATATGCAGAAAAGCCACAGAAGCTACTGCCTTATCAAGGGAATGATGAAATAAATGGTGTATTAGAACATTTGGCATTTATTCACTTAGAAACTACTTCTCCTGATTTGAATATACTCCATTTCAGCAAAGGCGCCGAGCAGCTTTTTGGGTATAATTCGGATTCAGTTACAGGATATTCTCTTAAAAAACTTGTAGACTACGAATATTTTGACAAGATAATTTCTATTGTCAAAAGTATCAAATCTTTGGGAGACAATTATAGCGGTGAAACCAAATTTAAGAGAAAAGACGGTTCTGTATTCCAAGGTGCATATGAATGGTATCCTATTTTTAATTCCCAACAAGAACTTGTATCCTGTCTGGTAGTTGTTTTAGATATTACAAACAGAATAGTAGCAGAAGCTGATATTAGGAATAGTGAGCTTAAATTCCGCTCACTATTTGAAAATTCTATTGACCCTATGCTACTCCTTGATGGTTATAACATAAAAGACTGTAACTATGCAGCACTTAAGCTGTTTGACACTACAGATAAAAAGCAAATCATTGGTAGAAAACCCTCAGAATTATCTCCCGAATTTCAAAGCGATGGTGACTCCTCTTATATGAAAATGCTACGGATGGTGGAAGGTGCAGCTCAAAAAGGTGCTTCAAGGTTTATCTGGGAACATAAAAATCTAAAAGGAGAAATCATCCCTACTGAAGTATCACTTGCTGTGCTCTATATTGAAAATAAAAGAAACGTTTATGCAATAATTAGAGATATTAGAGATAGAATAGACGCGGATAGAAAAATTCGAGAGTCAGAAGAGAGAGTGAGAACTCTGACAAATCAACTTCCTGTTGGTATATACAGAACTAATCCTAAAGGTAGACTGTTTTACGCAAACCCTGCTTTGTTGGAAATTTTAGGCTTTGAAAAGAATATAGATTTGAAAAATATTAATGTAAATGACTTATATGTCAACCCACATAAAAGGGAATTGCATCTAAATGAGCTTAGTAAGAGTGAAGCAGTTGTTGTTAGCGAATATGAACTGATTAATAGTAGAAATCAAAAAATAATAATTAGAGATACCGGTAGTCCTATCAAAAATTTAGAGGGAGAGATAGACTATATAGATGGAATAATAGAAGACATTACTGAAAGGAAAAGAGCAGAGAATGCATTGCAAACTATCGTGGAAGGGACTGCTCGTAATACTGGAGTTAATTTCTTTTCTTCTTTTGTGTACTATCTTGCTGAAGTATTTGATGTCAGTGATACTTGTATTTATATAGTCGGTGATAACAAAAAACCAGGATATGTTTTAGCATACTGGGGTGACAGACAGTTTTATGAAACCTTCGAGATAGATATCCATTTGCACGAAAAGTTTCTACCTTCTGTGTTTTATCATCAGGAAGACAGTCCGTTTCTTAATATTCCCAGAGCCAAAGGTAATAGTTATGTGAAGTATATACTCGGCATTCCTATTTTTGAAAATGGTAAGAAACTCAAAGGATTTGTACTTGCTATGGATAAGGAGAAACCAGAGCCTAAAAAAAGAAACGAGTTCATATTAGAAATCTTTGCTACTAGAGCTGCTGCTGAGATAGAACGTAAAAATATGGAAGACTACCTTAAAAATGCTAAAGAACAAGCAGAAGCAGCAAATAAAGCTAAGAGTTTGTTCCTAGCAAATATGAGCCACGAAATTCGCACTCCAATGAACGGAATAATCGGGATGACTGATTTAGTGCTAAAATCAGAGCTTACACCGGAGCAAAGAATTCACTTAAATCTTGTCAAAACGTCTGCCGATTCTTTATTGAATATCATCAATGATATTTTGGATTTATCGAAAATTGAATCAGGAAAACTTTTGCTGGACAGTTTGGAGTTTGAACTAAATTCTACAGTTGAAAAATCTGTAGATATGTTTGCCTTGAAAGCATATCGAAAATCTATAGAACTTACATGTTTTATTGAACCTGAGTTGCCAATTTATTTGATTGGTGATCCTACCAGACTAAGGCAAGTTTTAATAAATATCATAAGCAACGCAATTAAATTTACCAGCTCCGGCGAAATAAAAATAAAAGTGAGCAAAGAAAATTTAATCGACGAGAATCATATCCAAATTAAATTCAGTGTAGAAGATACGGGCATAGGTATTTCAGAAGAAAATCTGCAAAGAATATTTGATGATTTTGCACAGGCGGATGCATCTACTACGAGAGAGTATGGTGGTACAGGTTTAGGGCTTGCTATCTCTAAGCATTTGGTAGAGAAGATGGGTGGCTATATTAGTGTTTCCAGCACTGAAGGAATAGGCAGCAAATTCTTATTTAGTTTACCTTTTGAAATACAAATGGCAAGTAATAAGCGTTATAGAGAAAATTTAGAGAAAAAGTCAGAAAATATTAAAAATCTGAAAACACTAGTGGTAGATGACAATAGTACTAATCTACTTATACTTGAAAATATGTTAGAATTTTATGGATTAGATACCACAACCACAAATGACCCAATGACTGCTATTGATTTATATCGTAGCGAGAATGCTAAAGGTGAACCCTATGAATTACTAATACTAGACTATATGATGCCGGGATTAGACGGTGTTACATTAGCAAAGAAATTAAAGAATATTTCTAATGCGAAGATAATTTTACTAAGTTCTTCCAATGGATTTGAAGAGTTAAATCCTACGGAAAGAGAAGTGCTTGATGCATATCTTGTAAAGCCGGTGAAGCAATCTCAACTGTTGAATATAATAGAAAAAGCATTAGGAGTAGAAAGCTATGAGGAAGTAGGAGAGAAGACTTATCAAAGTGAATTGCCTTATAATACAACCGAAGAATTTATTATGCCGGATAATTTGAATATATTGCTGGCAGAAGATAATATGGTTAATCAAATCTTGATTACAGATTTATGTGAGGTAAATGGTTGGAAAATTACCACTGTTGAAAACGGAAGAGATGCTGTAGAAGAGTGTAGAAAAGGCATTTATGATTTAATATTAATGGACATACAAATGCCTGAAATGGATGGCATGGAAGCTACTAAACTTATAAGAAATGATAAGGAATATAGTGAGATACCAATTATAGCACTGACTGCCCATGCTTTAAAAGGGGATCGAGAGAAGTTTCTTGAAGCAGGGATGGATGATTACATATCCAAACCGGTTAGTGATAAACTACTATTTGCTGCCATAGAAAATCAGATACGTCTCCAAAAGAAAACAAATGATAAAAGAGAAATTCCACCAGCTGACTTTACAAATCTTCTGAAGGTTTTGAAAGGAAATAGTAAAATAATAATTATAATGGTCGAAAGTTTCTTTGAAGAGCTACCGTCTTTAATACAGGAAATGGGAGAAGGGATTAAAGCTAGAAATTATAAAAAGTTAGATCATGCTGCTCACAAATTAAAAGGTGCATTAGTAAATTTCGATGCTAAAGAAGCTGCCGGTTTGGCGCTTGACTTGGAGCTTATGGGTAAGAATGAAAAGTTAGCAAATGCTGATGAAACATTAAATAAGTTAAGTTACGAGATGAATAGATTTAGAGAATATTTTAAAAATATAAAGTGGTAAATTTCAGATACTTAAATTATAATATCTGAATATCAATAGTAAATAACAATATAGTGTACAATGAAAAGAATACTAATAGTTGAAGATGAAAAATCCAATGCCCTGTTACTTGAGCACATGCTTAAAAAAGGAGGGTATCAAGTAGATTGTTGCAGCAATGGAAGAGAGGCTCTGCAAAAGCTAATTTTGAGTGACTACGATTTTCTACTTACTGATTGGATGATGCCTGTAATGGATGGTATCGAACTAATTACAGCTATAAGAGAAAGGATGCGTAAGATTCCTATCATTTTGATGATTACTCATTTAGATTCAGATGTTGCAAGAAACTATGCTCTTGACTCAGGTGCTGATGATTTTCTTACAAAACCAATTGTTCCTGAAATTTTATTTAGAGGCTTAGACGAAGCGTTACTGAAAAAGAATCAACCAGCGCCGGATTTGCATTCTGAAACTATTCACATTTCTCGTGAGATCAAACCACCTTTTGCAGGTATAGCAATTGCAGCAAGTACAGGTGGCCCTCCAGCCATTAAAGAATTATTCAAATCAGTAACTGAATATAAAAATGCAGCATTTTTTGCTGTTCAGCACGGACCTGAATGGATGTTTTCATCATTTGTAGACAGATTAAATTCCGAATTGCCTTTGGATGTTCTCGTGTCTTCTGACAAAATGCGAGTAGAACCCGGAAAATTATATATTGCAAGGGGAGATGCGCATACAACTGTAACAAAACAGATGCTACTGAACGTATATTTTGGAGAGAAGATAAACTTTGCAAGACCAGCTGCAGATCCTTTATTCAAATCTATGGTAGAGTCCTTTGGTGCCTATGCTGTTGGTGTAGTATTAACCGGCTTAGGTAGAGACGGTACAGAGGGAGCAGTGCAAATGTATAATGCTGGAGCACGGATATTTGCACAAGATCCGGAGCATGCCGTAGCGCCTTCTATGCCAAAATCTCTCATCAACACAAAAATAAATGTGGGAGTAATGTCATTAAAAGAGATAGCCATAGAGATAGATAGGCAAATAAAAATTATAAACAATGATTTATAAAATTTGCAAATGAAGCAATAAAGCACTCTTTGGCATAATTTTTCCTTTCAATACAGTTGAGAAAAAAATATAAAAAAATATAAAAAATAGTTGAGACCTTTATTTTTTTGATGTGTCTCTCTTAGTAAGACCTGAATAAATTAGTTGCAAATGGGCTTGTAGCTAAGGCAAATAAGATGTTTTAAATATAAATCTAGGTACGATGTTATAGGGAATATGTTAAATAAAAAATAGAATAATGAAGTGTAAGAATAAAATGTTAATAATTATTTGCAAAAAAGCTGTAAAAGCATTTGGCAAAAGCAGTTGATTTTTATATTTTACGCACTTAAATAACATCGGTTTTGGATTTTATAAATTAAATTGGTTAATAATATGCAAATCAAAGGTTCAAAAGTATTAATCTTAGGTGGCTTCGGCTTGGTTGGCTCAGCTATTTGCCGTAAACTTATGCAGTTCGAGCCTGCGGAATTGATTATATCTTCTCTTTTCAAACATGAAGCAGAAGGTGCTGTAGACACTTTGAGAAATGAATACCCAAAATGCGACCCTAATATGTTTGTAGCTAAATGGGGCAACATTTTTACAAGAACAGAGTGGAAAGACGATAACTTTAAAGAAGTACTAGATACAGATAATGGTAGGAAAGGATACATTGGTGATGTATTTGATGAATTAGATCAAAAGATATTAGATGAATCTGCTCTTTATACAATGGTTACCGAATCTAAGCCAGACATAGTAATTGACTGTATTAACACAGCTACAGCTATTGCATATATGGATATTTATAATACTGCTGTAAATACTATGAAATCAATCGAAAAAGGTGAGTTAGAAACATCTTGGGTTGAAAAAGTAATTGCCAGCACTTATATCCCACAATTAATCAGACATGTACAAGTCCTTTACAAAGGTCTGGTAGATGCAAAAACCGAAATGTACTTCAAAGTTGGTACGACAGGTACAGGCGGTATGGGCTTTAATATCCCTTACACTCACAGTGAAGAAAGACCATCAAGAGTATTGATGTCTAAAACTGCTGTTGCAGGTGCACATACACTGCTTCTATATTTGTTAGCAAGAACACCTGACGGACCACTTGTAAAAGAAATTAAACCTGCAGCTACTATTGCATGGAAAAAAATTGCTTATGGCGAAATCAAAAAACGCGGTCAAGCTATTCCGTTAGTAGATATGAAACCTGAAAGTGCTAAAAAAGCAGAAGGTAAATTTATCTTTGACGATAAATCTGATATTATAGATTCAGGGGATGTATTTAAATCAGTTTATATTGATACCGGTGAAAATGGTATCTTCTCTCACGGTGAATTCCAGGCAATATCTGCATTAGGTCAAATGGAAATAGTTACTCTGAGGAAATCGCTGAGTACTTAGTACACGAAATCAGAGGTGGCAACACAGGAAAAGATGTAATTGCCGGCTTAGATGCTACTACATTAGGACCAAGTTACCGTGGTGGTGTTTTGCAAAATGTAGCTGTAAATAAAATTGCAGATATGGAAAAAGAATATGATGTAGATAGTGTTGCTTTCGAATTACTCGGACCACCAAGATTATCTAAATTGTTATATGAATCATTTTTGATGAAAAAAATTGCAGGTAGCATGATTGGTTGCAAAGAAGTGACTGCGGAAGAGTTTTCTGCTAAAGCTACTGAAATCATTAAAAATGACGATAAATTGAGACAGCAAATGTTATCAATCGGCTTGGTAATCCTAATGCCTGATGGACATCATTATTTGCGTGGCTCAGAAGTAAAAATTCCGGTTCGTAGAGGTGTAGACGAATTAGATCTTACTCCAGAAAACTTAGAAGCTTGGTGCTTTGAGGGCTGGATAGATTTAAGAGTTTCTAACTTCAAAGGCTGGAAAGAAAGAATGGACAGAATTATCTCCGAAGCTGAATCAATTCCGGTTTCAGAAACAGGTTCAAGATATACTTACACAAGCGATTATTGGAACAACTTCAAAACTATTGATGAAGGTAAAATCGCAGGTTGGATATTTGAATACGAAGATAAAGGCTGGCGATTCAAACGCTAATATTATGTTAGAGGTTGATATAAATATTTATCATTCATTATTTTCAAGGAGCGCCTAATGAAAAGGTTTACTTTATTGCTCGCTCTGGCTTTGGGTCTCTTAGTTACCAGCAGCTACGCTGATGGTAAAAAAGATTCTAAAAAGGACGATGTCCTTAGGAAAAGTGCATTTGCTGAACCTAACCCGTTCATCAATAATACTTCATTTCCAGAGCCATTCGAGGAAACTGCAAATCCTGTTACGGATGCCGCAGTTTCTACAGGTTATTACTATGTGGATAGTAATGATCCAATGCAATTTCCAAATGATCCGACAAGAACGGCTTATTGGAAACCAACAATTGAGTTTTATGATACAACTCAAGCAACTACTTTATGGACAAAAATTATTGCCGGTCCAAGAATTTTACCTAAATCTTATTGGGATCAAAATCCTGACCAAGGTTTAGCATTCTTTAGAAATCCTGCAATTCCTGCTTCACCTGGTCCAACTAAAAACTTTTGGTTAGATGGTGAAGTTAATGCAACTGACTCTGTTGATAATGCGTTTGCGGGTCCTATGTCTATAGGTTTCCCATTCTACTTTAACGGTGTTAGATTTGACTCATTTTATGTTTCTACAAATGGTGTAATCGCACTTACTAACCGTAGATACTATTATGATCAAGAAGGCAACAGAACATTATTACCACAAACTACCAGTGCTTATGACAATATGTCTATGGATTGGTTCTTAGGTGGTTCAGGCCAATCTCGCCAACGTACAGGTGCTGAAGCTGATGTTGATGGCGATGGCACTTTGGATGGTCCTGGTACCGGTGATACTCATGCGGATGATTTCGGTTATTTGTATTCAGTATGCGGTGGTAGTGAAGCTAGTTTGACAGGTGGTATTAGAAATCCTGCCCCTGGCGATTTGGAAGGTGCGATTCCTTTACAACACAAATCTGCTTTGATTGCTCCTTTCTGGGGTGACTTGCATTTGTCTCAGTGGAATCCTAACTTACAAATGGTTGATAACTATAGTAAAGTATGGTACAGAAGATTTAATGATAATAGCAAGCTTGTTATTTATTATGTAAATGCAAACTTGAGAGGCCAACTTCAAACACCAAATGGAAACTTAACTGCCCCAACTAATGGCAGACCTGGTGATATGAACTTTTTATCTGCAAATGCGCAGGTAGTTTTAAATCGTGTTGACTCTTCAGTTACATTTAACTACATTAAGTTCTCCGGTTATGGTTATATCAGTGCATATACAATCTTTGAAGCATCTCAAATGTATAGATTTAATACAGTTTCAGGTGTAAGAGGTTTTGCTCGTCACGTAAATTACCCAACAGGTGTTGAAGATACTGACCCTTACTATCCTTGGGGTGGTGAATATCTTCAGTTTACTCACTACTATGCAATGCACAATGGTGGTCACCCATCTGGTACTCCATTCCCAAGTACTAACTTAGCTGTTAGGTTTAAACAATGGCAAAATACTCTTAGAGTAATTGACATTCAATATATGGCTAGAAAACTTGATGAAAATGCAAACTTAGATTTTACTGAAAGTATCTTGACCGGTAATGCTGCAAACTATGAGTTGTTAGCTGGTGAAGAGAGAATCGGTGCTATTCAACCGGTTTGTCTTATTCAAAATACTTCTAATCAAGTTCAAGGTCCTACAGGGGTAAACTTTGTACCTCAGGATATTGAATTTAGAACTCGTTTTGTAATCGTAAATGAAATTACTGCACAACCTATCTATAATAGAATTGTGCCTGTATCTCAAGAATGTTTAGCAATTCCTGATATCACAACAAACCCTTGTAATGGTCAAGAGTATGTAAAAGTTAGATTGTCAGAAGTTGAAAATAACAATGGTAACTATGAAGCTACGGCTTTAGATTTTACTACTTCAGGTTATACCGGTATTCCTCCTTATGGATTTGTACAGGTATTTTTCCCACCATTCGAACCAAATGAATTCGAACCTGCAAACATTGGTAGATTGCGCGCATATATCATCGCTGATCCATCAAATCCTGAAACAGGTGAATCTTTAGGCGACGAATGGCCATTTGATGATACTACAAATGTTAACTTGTTTGTTATGAACAGATTGAAACAATTTGAAGATAACATGAGTGAATTTAACCAGTCTGATAGAGGTCCAATTCCTTCTGTTTTGAAATGGGTTAATATTGATGCTCAAGTTGTACCTTCAGAATCAGTTACTCACCACCCACTTCCACCATTAGGCAGATTTAGATCTCAATGGGAATCTGATTGGTTAAGAAGTGACACTACTTCTATCATTTCTCCATGTGTGAAAATGAATAGAGTGTTGTTCTCTCAATCTGATCATCCTGCTGATGGCGATGGTTACAGTGGAGATCAGTTGAGATCTTTCCCAATTGATATGAGAAACAGATATGATGCAGTATTGTCTCTATCTATCTCTCGTGTAGCTAATCCTGCAGATAAAACTTGGGATCGTGGATTTGGTGATGGTCAGCTTGTAGGTCCAGAACCACTTGCATTTGCTAACATGAATATGATGAGCTTGTATACTAATACTAGATCTGCATCTGCTGTGCCAGATGAAATCGTTGTAGAATTAGCACAACCTTCTCCTGACGGAATCAAGTATATTACTAATATTCCTGATGAAAAATGGAGAAACCACCCTCGTAGAGCTTGGGGACCAGACCCTGTTGATCCTGTTACCGATATGGCAGCATTGACTGTCTTTGGTGGCGGCGGTTATATGGTAGGTTTCTGGGAAAATGATAAAGATTCTTCTTTCTCTCTTCCTAACTTTGGCGAAGGTAAACCAAATGGTTTCAGACCTAAACCTTTCGATGATGGTTTTGATGAAGAATTCCAAAAATTCTTTGTTGCTATCCCTGATACATTTATCAATGCTCCTAATGAAGGTGCTAAAAACTTTAGATTTAGAATCAAAGTTAGAGCAACTAATGATAAAAAAGGTATGCTTTATATAAATGATGATGATGATGATTTCTTCGTTGATAACGTTACATTGTTATTCCCATCAGAACAAACTGATATTGAAGTTTCTTCTGTGAAAATTAAATGGCCTTATACAGTAGCTCCTGCTTCTCAGGCTACAGATATTCCTATTTGGGTTACTTTATCAAATAATACATCTGTAGTTGCGAAAGCATTTGAAGTACAGGTAGATATCTATAAAGGTAGAATTACTGATTTGAATCCAGATAACTTCTGGCCTACAGTAACTCCTGTTTACTGTCGTAAGTTTCCTTTGGCTACTATGACTGCCGGTATTGAAACTGAAATCCCTATGCCAGGCTGGAATGCTCGCCAAACAGGTGATGGACAGTATACAATCAGAGCTATCTCTATTATGGAAGATGGTGACTTAAAACCTAATAACGATACTACTTTTACTTATGTTGATTTGACATTTGGTAACGTATTTGCTTACGAACCAGATAATGCTCAAAACGATGTAGAAACTAATGCTTTTACAGGATCTACAGGTAGAGGTCTTAACCTTTATGCTTCTAACACTGGTGGTATTGGTACTAATATGTATCAAAGTGGTTGGGATCCTGATCAAGATGCAGCTGGTGCTAATAGTGGTTCAGGTTCCGGTCAAATAGCTATGAAATTTGTATTAGATAATCAAGATACCCTTAGAGGTTTCCAAGCATTATTTGGTAGAAAAAACATGGCTCCTGACTATATTAGATTCTCTGCTTACAGAGATAATAATGACTTACCATCTGTTGAAATAAATGGTACACTACTTACTGCTCAACGTGGTATGCGTGACTTAGATCAGTATGGTCAACCGGTTCAAGCTAATGATCCGGGTTGGGAATCTTATGGTACGTATCTTCTTGATTCTCCTGTAATTTTACCTCCGGGAACTTATTGGATCGCTATTGCTCAGTTAGGTGAAACCGGTCTTGAGCTTGGTGCTTCAAAAAGCAGAATGGGTATGCGTTCAGTGTTTGTAACTGTAAACCAAATGCCTGGTCCTTTGGGTATCAACGCTTCTCACTTGATGTTAGATAAATCATTGAGAAAATACAGTGAAGATAATTTCTTGATTAATAACAATATTTTCGCTGCTGAAAATGTTGCTACAACTAATCAATGGTTTGCTGGTATGCCTACTTTTGGTAACCCAATGTATCCACACATGGGCCACTTTGGTATGACTCCGGTTGATGGTTATACTCATACTCTTACTCGTGGTACTTGGATTCCTCTTTTGAGACCTTACTTTGGTAACAAATCTGAAACTCCTGGTAGCTTTGAAGAAGAATGTGATTTTGACAGTTCAAATCCTCCTGTTGAATATCGTGGTGACTTTAACGGTAAAGTTCGTAAAAATGCTATCGATTTAACTTGGTCTACTGCTTGGGAAGAAAATAACTCTGGTTTCTATGTAGAAAGAAGAGTTCCTGCATTAGGTTCTGAGTGGCACCAAGTAGGTTGGGTAGATGGTCAAGGTAATAAATCTTCAATTTCTGAATATGATTACAGTGACAACGATGTTACTTTCAATACTACTTACGAATACAGATTAAGAAACGTTGACTTTAATGGCGTTCATAACTGTCCTAGCAATGATGTTGTAATTTTAACATATAATTATGGTGATGCTTCAGTAGCAAGTTTCCCTAATCCTGTTAAAGCTAATCTTGCAAATATCTCTTTCGTATTGCCACAAGATGGTGATGCAAAAGTTGAAATAATGGATCTTTATGGTAATACTGTTAAATCATTCAATGTTGACAATGCTGTACGCGGTATGAATAGTGTTGAATGGAATACTAACGATAATAATAACATGCCTGTCGCTCAAGGTACTTATATCTTGAGAATGACTTCCGGTGACAAAGTTGTTTCCGGTAAAGTAAATGTTATTAGATAATAATATCAAATTATGATATATTAGCTCCTCACTTCTAAAGTGAGGAGCTTTTTTTTAACTAATTTGAGAAGTGAAATATGGCTGAAACTATATTTTCAAAAATAATTGACAAGAGTATACCGGCTGATATTGTATATGAAACTGAGGCTATTCTAGCATTTCGTGATATTAGTCCGCAGGCTCCTACTCATATTATCATCATTCCAAAAAAACAGATACCTACTGTTAATGATATTGAATTGGATGATGCTGCTTTAGTAGGTAAATTATTTGTGGCTGCTAAAGAAATTGCTAAATCAGAAGGTCTTGCAGATGATGGTTATCGTCTTGTAGTGAACTGCCAGGAAGGTGCAGGACAAACTGTCTTTCACTTACATGTGCACCTAATTGGTGGGCGTCCACTACTGTGGCCTCCGGGTTGACGTTTAATTGCACATTATGATAAACTAGAGATTCTCTTCAAAAAATGAGAGTCTCTTTTTTTTTTAGATATAATAGTCAATAAACTATCAATCTGTTTCAAATGACAGTCATATTTAGTATTTTTGTCTTTTTACTATTGATAGAAAATCGATAAATGGATAATATAAGTATACTAACAGAAGCAAATAGAGTATTTGAAGAAGAAATACAAGCAATGGAAAAAGTAAAGTCTTTTTTGAATGAAGATTTTGCAAAAGCAGTAAATATGGTAGCCAATGCTCATAAAATTGTTGTAACCGGAGTTGGAAAATCAGGCAATATTGGTAATAAAATATCTGCTACTTTATCTTCAATAGGTGTATCGTCAGTATTTTTACATCCTGTTGATGCTTTGCATGGTGACATTGGGATTGTTCAGGAGGGAGATGTAGCAATACTACTATCCAAGTCAGGTGGCACAGAAGAGTTAGTCAGGTTTATCCCATATCTGAAAATGAGGAAAGCTCAGATTATAGCTATAGTAGGCAACATGGAATCATATCTTGCCAGATCTGCTGATATTGCTTTAAATGCTACTGTGGAAAAAGAAGCCTGTCCGTTTAATTTAGCACCTACTACCAGCACTACAGTTGCCCTCGCTTTGGGAGATGCTTTAGCAGTAGCAGTTATGAAAGTGCGGGGAGTAACTCAGGAGGACTTTTCACGTTTGCATCCTTCCGGACAAATAGGAAGAAATATTACACTGCAGGTGAAAGATGTTATGCACTCCAAAGAAAAGACTCCTAAAGTCCATACTAATGCTTCTATGCGTGAGCTAATTCTAGAAATGAGCAATAAGGCTTTAGGCTGTGTCTGTATTTGTGACGAGAAAAACGATTTGTTAGGTTTAGTGACTGATGGTGATATTCGTAGAATATTTCAAAATGTAAAAGACTTGGATACTATTAAAATTGAAGACGTAATGACTAAGTCGCCTGTAAAAGTTTATGATACCAGTTACTTAGCTGAAGCACTTTCTCTAATGGAAAATAGAAAAAGTCAGATAAGCGTGCTGCCTGTTACGAATGAGAATAATAAATGTCTCGGAATAATTAGGATTCACGATATTATTAGTAGTGGCATATAAAAGAAAACGGAATCTTATTTAGATTCCGTTGCTTTTTTTAATAATTTAGTCGGATCGTCAGAATTAATCGGAGAAGGCTGTATAAGCTTAGGGACATTTGATTTGTTCGAATTTCTTTTTATAACTTTATATCTTCTTCTGATAGAATCTTGAGCTTCCTTGTTAGCATTTTGTACATCAGATTTGGTAACTCTTACGTTTCTGACTACACTACCTCTGCTACCAAAAGGTTCTAGCAGTTTACCATTTCTTTTGAAAATGACTCCACCTACATTACCTTGGCTGATAGAGAAATAATCAAAAGCTTTCCACTTTTTTGTTTGCCCTTTTTTTAGGGTGATTTCTTCCATTCGTTCTCCATCCATCTCTACACGCATCCAGCAGTCATCTGTAGCTTCAGCTTCTAAAGTAAGGCTGTCCGGTTCTTCAAAGTAATTAAGCAGACCTTTATCTTCAGCACTAATTATTGTAGTATCAATATCATTCGCTATTTGATCTTGAATAATAGCAGTAGATTCAGCTTTCTGCCCTTCATCAAAGAACGTAAAATAGATAATTAGTATCAGTGCAATAAAAATTGCACCTGCAGCCGAATAATTGATTATTTGAGTAGTGCTGACGTGGGGCTTATTTGCTTTTTTAAACATCGCAGCATAATCAGGAGTTTCTTTTTTTTGTTTTAAGTTTGATAAATCAGGAATTTCGTCATCAAAAGCAAGTTTAGCTTTTACAGATTTATTTGTTTTCTTTTTATACTTAGCTTTTTCGGCGGCTATTTCTGGTTTGACTGTATCAAGAGTAGTAGACTTTGATTCCTTTACCGGAACCTGCTCTTCAGGCTTAACTTTAGTCTCGGCTTTAGCAGTGCTTTCAACATTAGAGCCTTCCATATCAGACAAAGGGAATTCTAAAAACTGAGATAAAGTTTTCAGAAATGACTTGACATATATAGGCGACATGATTTGGAAGTTTCCGGCTTCCAAAGCTTCAATAATAAAAGGTCTTATTTTAGTGATCTCACTGACTTCTTTTATGCTCAGACCTTTTTTTTCTCTGTGTGTTTTTATGATATTTCCCGATGCTTTCATGACGTTTTTTTGTTAAATTGGTAGATGAACTTTTTCCTGAACTAACTATACTATATGTAAAATAAGAACTTATAGCTTTAATATACAAATATCATACCAAAATACGAGTAGAAAATGTACAAAATATTCTTTTTTATAATGATACTATTATGTCTTAATATTCTAAGATTAAATGCTCAACAAGCTTCAATGACTAATATAAATAATAGAGTTCCTTTATATCAAATAAATGATAGTACTGATTATTTTACTAAAGAAGAATTCAAATATGCAAATATGCCCAGATTTACTCTATTCGGTGACTTACCAAGAAGAGAAACAAAAATTAAGCCATTAAATTTTGCCGGTTTTGGTGCTGTATACGGTACTTTTATGTATATGCAACATAAATGGCAAAGTGAAACAATCTGGAAGGAACAAACTAGCTTTAGGATAATGGAAGATGGAGAATACGCTCTTTGGGCAGATAAAGCAGGTCACTTTTTTGGGACATATTATATGTCATATTTTATGAGTGAAGGTCTGTTACAGTCAGGACTGTCATGGGAAGCAGCTACTGTATGGGGAGGAGTGATGGGTTTAGCATATAATACTTATGTAGAAATTCTTGATGGGTATGGTAAAGATTGGGGCTTTTCACCATCAGATTTTTATTGTGACATTGCCGGAGCTGCTTTTTTTATAGGGCAGTATTATTCGCCGTTTCTGCAAAATTTCACTCCAAAGTTTTCTTATATGCCACCCAAATGGCATGGACAGAATGATAGAGTACCGCATGATATGTTTATTGATAATTATAGCTCGCATACTATGTGGCTATCAGTTAATGTATATAACTTATTGCCCAAATCTATGAAATCATACTGGCCTAAATGGTTAGAACTTTGTGTCGGGTATGCTGCCAGAAATCTTTATGCACCCGGTTCTACTGAGTCTTTTGACCCTGAAAAGTCATTGCCTGTAAGTGATAAAGCATGGGGCGATAGAAGATTTATTATTGCACTGGATTATAACTTAGTCCATCTCATACCGGATACTAATGCTTCTTTCTGGAATTGGTTGAGGCAAAGCGCTAACTATTTGAAATTTCCTGCACCGGCAGTTTCATTTGGAGATAGTGGAACAAAATACTTCTTGTTTTATCCTTTTGAGTTATAACTTTATTGATAATGCTTTTTTTAGTAAATTACATGTTTGTATGAAGAGAAAACAGAGGCAAAATTGACTTTTGAAACCGGAAAACATAAAGAATATATAGCTACAAGTGCGGATTCCCGAACTTATAGTCCTAAAACTAAAAAGCTATCCTATAAGATGAGCCTAGTAATACCGGTTTATCACGAGGAAAAATTAATTGCGCAAAATCTTGAGTTCTATACTGATGAACTTCGACAAAAATACGGTTTCGAAATTATAGTTAGCGATGGTGGAAGTACTGATACAACTGTGGAACTTGCCCGTAAGTATGCAGATAAAGTTGTAGTGCACTCAGAAGATAGAAGGCAAACCATAGCTGAAGGTAGGAATAAAGGTGCAGAAGCTGCTGCTACTGATACTCTGGTATTTATTAATGGCGATTCTATCCCAGTGGATGCAGAAAAGTTTTTCTCTAAGATAGAAGAGTGGAGGCAAGGTAAAGGTAAATATGCTAAAGCTGACGCACTTGCTATTAGCGTTACCGGATTCCCTGATGAAATACTCTTTAAAGATAAAGTCTTTTATACATTGCACAATGGCTATGTGAATTTTCTAAATAAAGTAGGTATGGGAATGGGCAGAGGAGAATGCCAAGTTATTAGAAAAGATATTTTTGATAAAGTAAACGGGTACAATAGCAATATTGTTGCCGGTGAAGATTTTGATTTATATAGGCGAATTGCCAAAATTGCAAAAATAAAGTTTGCTAAAGATATTCAAGTTTACGAGTCACCTCGCAGATTTAGAAAATATGGATATATCAGAACTATTTTCTATTGGACTTTAAACTCTATCACTGTTATGTTCTTCAATAAGTCGGTCTCAAAAGAATGGGAAGCCGTTAGATAAATTGTGTTAAACTCGGATGGTTCTGATTATGAATAAAGCTTTTGGTGTGTGCCTTGGTGCTTCATCTGTTTCTTACTGTTTAATCGAAAAAGTTACTAATAAAAAATATAGAATTATAGATGCAGATAATTTAGCTCATAATGGTGATCCAAAGCTTAGGCTGCTTGAAATACTCAAATCTAGATATTCTATTGATTTACCTATCTCTGCCACAGGCAGAAAATTTAGAAATATACTAAACATATCAAATATTTCCGAACCGGAAGCCACTGAAGTAGCTCTCCAAAATTACTTTACGCATAAATCTTTCGATGGTGTTGCATCCTTAGGCGGTGAGACGTTTATGGTCTATAGTTTAGACTCCTCAGGCCATATTTCAAACGTTCATACAAAAAACCAATGCGCATCAGGTACAGGCGAGTTTTTTATGCAGCAAATCAAGAGAATGGATTTATCGCTTAATGAAACAATGAATATTAGTAAAGATAAAGATCCATTCCACGTTTCCGGAAGATGCTCTGTTTTTTGTAAATCTGACTGCACTCACGCGTTAAATAAAGGTATACCAAAAGGCGAAGTTGCTGCAGGCTTGTGTAAGATGATAGCTGACAAAGCAGATGAGCTAATGTCTAAGCTTAATAGTGAGTCTATACTTATAGCCGGTGGTATCAGTCAAAATGATTCTGTGATAGACTATCTAAAAAAATCATATTCTGATTTATATATTCCGAATGAAGCTCCTTATTTCGAGGCTCTTGGTGCTGCCATTTATGCCTTAGAGAATAATTCTTCAGCATTGATAGATATTGATAAGGTATTTATTACATCACACAGCTCTTTTGACTTCCTAGAGCCATTAGAAACATTCAAAGATAAAGTGCAGTTTAATGAATCAAAAAGGCTACAATTCAGTCCCGATAAAGACTATATATTAGGTTTGGATGTTGGCTCTACTACAACGAAAGCTGTACTTATTGATACAGAAAGTAAAGAAATTACATCGTCAATATATTTATATACATCCGGTGATCCGATTCGTGCAGCAAGAGATTGTTATAAAACAATATTGAATGAAGTTGGAAATAAAGTAAATATAATTGGGCTAGGTGTGACCGGTTCGGGTAGACACATTGCAGGACTGCACGCCGGCACTGACGGTATAATAAATGAGATTATAGCTCACGCAAATGCTGCTGTTCATTTTGATAAAGATGTTGATACTATATTTGAAATTGGCGGACAGGATGCAAAATATACTTATATAGTTAATCAAGTGCCCGCTGATTATGCAATGAATGAAGCTTGCTCTGCCGGTACAGGATCTTTTATAGAAGAAGCAGCCTACGAAACTCTACGTATTAATGTTAAAGAAATACAAGATATTGCTTTTGCTGCTAAAAGACCTCCAAACTTCAGTGACCAGTGTGCTGCCTTTATTAGTTCTGACATTAAAACTGCACTGCAGGAAGGAATTAGCAAAGAAGATGTAGTTGCCGGTTTGGTTTATTCTATTTGTATGAATTATGTGAATAGAGTAAAAGGCAACCGTAATATCGGCAATAAAATATTTATGCAAGGGGGTGTTTGTTACAACAAAGCAATTCCTGTTGCCATGGCGGCTTTGACTGGTGCAGATATTATTGTTCCGCCTGATCCGGGTTTGATGGGTGCATTTGGTGTTGCCCTTGGTATAGCTGAAAGGATAGAACTTGGGATAATGCCCAAAAAATCTTTTGACTTACAAGCCTTATCGCAAAGAGAAGTGAGCTACAAATCAAACTTTGTATGCAATGGTGGTAAAGAAAAATGTGATTTGAAATGTAGCATTGCTCGTATTGAAATAGAAGGTAAAATATATCCGTTTGGTGGCGCTTGCGACAAGTATTACAATATGTCCGGTGAACGTTCTGATATTACCGAATTTGACTATGTGAAATTGAGAAATGAACTTACTTACGAAACCTTTTGCCCAAAATCGGAATCAGAAGAAAATGCTCCGACCGTAGGTATTAATTTAAGTTTTCACACTCACACTTTATTTCCTCTGTACTATAACTTTTTTACTAAGCTTGGGTTTAAAGTCGTATTACCTGAAAAGTTACATCCGGAAGGTCAAGAGAGAGAAGCTACCTCTTTTTGCTTCCCTGCTCAACTATCACTTGGATATTTTAGAGAGTTGATAGATTTATCACCTGATTATTATTTTGTGCCTTCTATATTTGAAATGCAAGTAGAAGAAAGTGCATACCAACGTTTAGATTTCAACTGTACCTGCGTTTTTCTTTCAGGTGAAACATATTACCTAAAGCAGGCATTTAAGGATTTGGTTGATTTAGATAAAGTAATTGCTCCACATCTTAACTTTGCAAATGGAATAGACAAAGAAAAAGATAGATTTGTGGAATCTGCACTTAAAATGGGTGTGAAAGATAAAGCTAAAATAGAGCAGGCTTTTACTGAATCTGTTAAAATTCAATATGAGTATCAGGCTGAAAAGCGAAAACTCGGGACTAAGTTTCTTGCTATGTTGGAAGAAGATCCAAGCAGAACAGCTATTGTACTTTTAGGCAGACCGTACAACGCATTTACTGATACAGCAAATAAAGGTATACCACGTAAGTTTGCTTCAAAAGGAGTGTACGTGGTACCTTTTGACTTATTTGATTATCGTGATTTGCTGATAGAGGACAATATGTACTGGGAGGGTGGCAAGAAGATACTTAAAGCTGCAAAAATAGTACAAAAGCATCCTCAGTTATTTGCTACTTATATTTCCAATTTTTCTTGTGGGCCGGATTCGATGCTTCTAACGACGTTTAGAGAGATGATGGGTACTAAGCCTTCACTTACCTTAGAACTTGACGGACATACGGCGGATGCAGGTTTAAATACAAGAATAGATGCTGCATTGGATGTAATTTCAAACTATCGCAAAATTCAACAGAATCAGCTAACAGAAAAAGATGAGGAGTTCTGTGCTGCTGATATAATATTAGATGATAAGCAGTCATGGTTTATAGCAAGTGATGGTAAGAAAATACCTTTAGAAAGTCCTGAAGTAGCAATTCTGATTCCTTCCATGGGTGATTTAGCTTCGGAAATGGTAGCTGCTGCTTTCCGTGCTATCGGCTATAATGCATACGCACTACCGGAAGCGACCGCTGAAGTCCTAAAATACGGACGCTCTGTGGCTAACGGAAAGGAATGCCTCCCAATAATCCTTATGGCGGGCGGAATGCTTGATTGGATAGATAACCACCTCAAAGATGAAAAATATGTTGCATTTTTCAATGTGCAGGGAGCTGGCAACTGCCGATTAGGTCAGTATCCGGTATTTATGCGTCACGTTATCAGAAGTAAAAAGTTAGAAAATGTAGCACAAGTTACCCTCATGAACGAAGATGGATTTGCCGGTTTCGGGAGTGATTTCTCTAAAATTGCTATACAGGCAATTATAGTTAGCGATGTGTTAGATGATGTCCGCTCTGCAATAATGGCAAATGCGGTTGATCCTGATAAAGGTGTTGAAATATTTAACGAAGAGTATAACAAAGTAAAAGAAAAATTTATCAAAGATAAAAGTTCTCTTTATGCATCATTAGAGGCTTTTTCAAAAATAATAAAAGAGAAAGTACCTGCTCGGATACCTATTAATCAATCTAAATACATTGCTCTGGTAGGGGAGATATATGTCAGAAGAGATGGTTTTTCTCACAAATGGCTCAACAAACAATTTGCAAAAAAAGGCTTTGTTGTGAAAGATGCCTACATAAGTGAATGGGTATTTTATGTCGACTACCTTCTTAAAATCAATCTTTTAGAACCTGAGAAATCAGTAAAGAAAAAATTTGAGAGATTTGTACGAGAATTCTTTATGCGTGGTGCTGAGAAAAAAGTAAAGAAAATTCTCGAAAAATCAGGCTATTATCAGTATATGAAAACTGAAATAGCACCACTATTAGACCACAGCCAACATATCCTTCCTTTGGAATACAAAGGCGAACCGGGCTTGACTTTAGGAGTAGCACTGCATGAAACATTAGATAAATACTGCGGTGTTATTAATATAGGTCCGTTTGGCTGCATGCCTACCCGTTTCTCAGAGGCAATCACTGCTCCTGAAATGACAGTCGCCAAAAAGCTTGAAATAATGCAGAAACACAATCCGGGCTATAAAATGTCTGAAATGTTCAATGGAAATATGAACATTCCATTCCTTACTATAGAAACAGATGGCAACGTTTACCCACAGGTTATAGAAGCCCGCATTGAAACCTTTACACTGCAGGCGGAGCGTGCTGCAGGGCTAATGATGAAAGCCGGAGTAAATGGATATGGGAAGTTGTAAGGTGTGAAGTTTTCTCTAATTTAATTTGGAATGATGAAATGGCAATAGAAAAACCTTACGAAGGTAGAGCTAAAGTTGAAGATACTTTACGAGCTATTAATATAGAAATCCCTGTAAAAAGAAATATGTTTGTTTTCCTGTTTCTATCTTTTTGGTTGTGTGCATGGCTTTTTGGAGAGTTAATGGTTCTTGTAATGCTACTTGCAACTGTAATGCATGTTTCCATTGACGGAATCGAAAATGTTGGATTATTATCTTTCGATTTTCTTTTTCTTTCAATCTGGTTCTTGGGGTGGACAGTAGGAGGGCTTTTTGCATTAAAAAACTGGCTTTGGCTGTTTAAAGGTAAGGAAATAATTCAACTCGATAGAGAAGAGCTAAGCATAGATACTAAGTTTTCTATGTTTTCACCAAAGAAATCATACTATACAAAAGAAATTAAAAATTTACAGATAAATCAGCAGTCAAACAGTTTCCCATTTTTTGGTGCCGTTTCAAATCTTAGTATGATTGGTTCAAAAAATTTTGGAGCCATTAAATTTGATTACGGTTTTAAAACTATTCATTTTGCTGCAGGATTAGATGAAGCTGAAGCACGATATATTCTTGAAAAAATAAACAACAAAGGATTTATTAAAGAGAAGTAGTACTAACCCAACTCTTCAATCTTTTCTCTATAAGCATCCGCATTATCAGGATCTTCTAAGATAAGCTTTTCATAAGCGGCGATTGCCTCTTTAGTTCTGCCTTGGATAGCAAGCAGAGTAGCAATAGTCGGGCTAATAATTGTAGGAGGAGCATAATCTTCTATTTCGTCGCCGTAGTCAAGTTCTTCTATTTTGGGCATTGATAGATTTTTGATTTTATCAGCCAGCATGCTGAAGTTATCTTCTGCGCCGCTGCGATCTATGTCGTTATCATCCAGGTCTATGCTGTTTTCTTCCCAGTTATTACCCAGTGTAGAAGTAATTGCATTAACTGAAATACTGTCAGGAAATGCAGGGTATGCCGGTAATATCTGCTCGGAATAATTGCGTGACTTGAGGCTTCTTTCAGCTTGTAGCGGAGAAGTAGTTAAGCCCTGAATAAGGCTTACATCTTTGGCTCTGATTGCAGAGACAGAATCATCCATAAAATATGACATTTTAGCATTTTTAGGAAGTTTAGATAAATCTACCTCTTCAGTTTCTACATTAGTTGTAACTTTTTCTAATTTTGTTTCTTCGTCATCAAATCTCAGTTCTTCAGAAACCCCTTCCAAATCTTCATCATATTCTAAATCGTCTAATTCAGAATTTAAGTCGAACTCAGTGGATTCTTCTTCAATATCTTGCGGAGTTTCAAGCGCTTCCTCTTTGTCATAAGGGCTAAGTATATCCGAAACCCCTTCCAAATCTTCATCATATTCTAAATCGTCTAATTCAGAATTTAAGTCGAACTCAGTAGGTTCTTCATAAATAGCTTGTAGCGTATCAGACACTTCATTAATGTTTTCTATTGAATCGATTGAAGAAGTCGTCTCATGAGCAGTAATCTGCTGCTTCTTACTATCTTCTGGTGTAGCTTCAGCAATTAAGGTATTAGTTTCTTCTATATCGGCAATCAGATTGTCTAACTCTGCAGTCAAATTGTCACTTATATCATAAGTTAATTCAACTTCTTCCTGAGTATCTTTATCATAGAGGTCGTCGGCAATTTTATCTAACAGCATAGGGTCAAATTCACCCTCAATGATTAGATTCTCTGCAGGTTCTTCATTTAATTCAGAATTCTCCTCAGATAATATGGTTTCTGTAGATTCAGCATTTACATCTTCAGAAGCGAATATAGCATCAATATCTTCAGGATTGATATCAAAATCATCCTCAGTATTTTCTTCTTCAACCTTAGGAGTTTCAATTTCTTCTTCTGGTATGACCTCTTCTACAAGGGAGTCAACTTCATCAATATCAGCTTCTTCAGAAGCATCAAAGATAGTTGTATCTATATTTTCTTCTGCATGTGATTCTGTTTTTTCTGACGAGAGTTCTATTTTAAATTCAGGCTGGGCAATTTGAATTTTGGTAGTTTCTACAGCTTTATAATTAGGTCGGAACTGCTCAACAGCAGCCAATTTTTCATTAGCTGTATCGATTTCTCCTTTAATCCGGTAAGCTTTGGCAAGTATACTTAAAGCAACAGGGTATTTCGGATAGACCAAAATACCCTTTTCGCATAATTCTATTGCATCATCGGTTTTACCCTCTGATAATAATTTTTCAGCTTCAACCGCAAATAATGGCGAAATATCCGGCATAATTTCCTTTTTTCCTAATCTCTGCTACCACCTAAAAACCTTAGTAGGAACAAGAATAGATTTACAAAATCAAGATATAATGTCAAAGCACCTAATATAGCACCTTTGGCAACCATTTCTTCTCCTTGCTCCTGAAGTAAGTACATTTCTTTGATTTTTTGAGTATCATAAGCTGTAAGTCCTGAAAACAGAACAACCCCCACAGCACTGATTAGAAAATCAAAGGTACTACTTCCTACAAACATATTTACTACTAAAGCAATTATTAAGCCAAAAAGTGCCATGTATAAAAATCGCCCCATAGCACTGAGGTCTTTTTTAGTCATAAACCCAAAAGCACTAAGCCCGGCAAATGCCCCGGCAGTTATAAAAAATGTATTAGAAAGACTGCTGGCGGAGTATGCCATAAACAGCACTGAGAAAGTTACGCCGGTAAGAAAGGAGTATAGTAAAAACAGCATTTGTGCTGTGAATGCCGAAATTCTATTAATCATTTTTGATATGCCAATTACTAAACCGAATTGTGCAATAATCAAAAATAGCATAATAGTGCCATTTAGGTTGTAAATAAAGTCAGAAGAATAAATGAAGTATGCAGTAATTCCTGTTACCGCAAGTCCTGCCATCATCCAGCTGTATACTTTAGACATATATGTAACTTGGGCTTCTTCAATAGCCTTAGATTGTTCTTGATTCAGATTAGCATGTTCGTTATACATTATGACCTCGCTAATGGTTTATAAATTTTTATTCCATGTTTTATAACTAGTATAATAAGCCAACTAAAATTACGACTTTCTTGCTATTACAAAATCAGCTAAGTCTATCATTGATTGCTTATATATAGAATCCTCAAAGATTGAAATAGCGTCTTTAGCTCTATTGATATATTCCTGTGCTTTAGTTTCTGCGTAGTCTATACCACCAACGTTAACAACATAGTCGATTATCTCTTTTACTTCGTCTTTAGTAGCTTTCTTTTTCTTTATAGTTTTGATAATCTGTTTCACTTTACTTCTCTCTGATTGTTTAAACGCATAAAGTAGAGGTAAAGTTATCTTTTTTTCTTTTAAGTCATTGCCGACCGGTTTGCCTATCGCAAATTTCTTAGAAGTATAGTCCATGATGTCATCTTTTATCTGGAATGCTATGCCAAGGAACTCGCCGTAATCTGCCATAGCTTGTCTTTCTTGCTCGTTAGCATTAGCACTAAAAGCACCAATTTCACAACATGAAGCCATGAGTGAAGCGGTTTTGTCAGCAGTTATTCTGAAATAAACATCTTCATCTACTTCCAGAGATCTGGCTTTTTCGATAGAGAGTAATTCGCCTTCTGAGATCCTTCGGACTGCTTTGGAAACAATTCTTAAAAATTCAAATTCATCCTGATCTATAGCTGAAAGCAAACCTTTTGAAAGCAAAAAGTCTCCGACGAGTATTGCAATTTTATTATTCCACTCTGCATTTATGGAAGCCATGCCTCTGCGCTCGTCAGATTTGTCTACTACATCATCGTGAATAAGAGTAGCAGTGTGTAGGAGCTCTACCATAGCACCTCCTGTGTACGAGCGTTCGTTGATACTACCACAGGTGCCGGCAGCAAGCAAAACCAACGTTGGTCTAATCTGCTTACCTTTCTTCTGAGAGAGGTATTTTATTATTAAGTCCAGTAGAGCTACATTAGTTTTCATAAGCTCTTTAAAGTGCTTATTAAATTCTCCAAGATGCTCTTTTACGGGGCTACTTATATCGCTTAAACTCATCTTATATCACTTCCGTTCGACTAAAGTATTAATTAAATTTAAATGCTTTAGGTTCTTAGACCTTTTAACTAAGCAATATAACATAAAAGGACGTAAATATAAAAACAATAAGACTTATTTTTCTTTATAAGAGAATTTAGATACAAAAATACTTATTTCATAAAGTACAAATAGTGGTGCTGCAAATATCATCTGAGTTACAGGATCAGGTGTAGGTGTAATAACTGCTGCTAAAATCAATACAATCACAATAGCGTGTCGTCTATATTTACGTAGAAAAGCAGGTGTCACAAAACCTAATTTGGAAAGTACGTAAGTAATCATGGGTAGCTCGAAAAGTAAACCGGACGCGAGAATAATCATGATAAAGAAACTCATATACTCGCTTACGTCTATCTGGTTCTCTATCTGATCAGAGCCAAAATGAGCAGCAAAGTTCATCATTGAAGGCAGCATAACATAGTATGCAAACGCAATGCCTACGAGGAAGCATACACTGGTAAATACAGTAATTCGCCTTGCCCATTTTTTTTCTTTATTATATAATCCCGGCTCTATAAACTTCCAAAACTGATTAAGCATCATAGGAAAAGAGAGTACAAATCCACCCATAATTACAACTTTGAAGTACAAGAATGCCTGACCAAATGGTTTCAAGTTCTGTATTTTTAGCCCTTGGGAGGTAGCCGGATCCAGAACAATATAATTAATCAGGTCATTAGCGAAAAAAGCAGCAATAGAAACACCAACGATAAGCCACAGCAAAGCCTTGATTATACGCGAGCGTAACTCTTCCATGTGACCCAAAAAGCCAAGTTCTCTGCCTTGTTCTTCTTTCTCTTTCATCTGCTTTCCAAAATGTGCATAACGGGAAAACGAATTTATAAAATTTTAGCTTAATATTTAAGAGATAAGTTTCTTGGAATAGTTAAGATAGGATATTATAAGACTACTTCACTAATAGAATTTGATAGATAATACTAGCCAACTCTTCTTTAATTACTGGAGTTATGCTTTTTTGCCTATATTTATCTTCCATTTCTTTGTTGTTTTACATTTAATCAGTATTTTATGCAACTAAAACATTGTAAAATACGTAAGATTAAACAGATATATAATTATGGGAGATAGAATATGAAAAAGATTACAATGCTATTGAGCCTAAGCTTGGCTTTTATTTTAATATTTTCTGCATGCGAAGGCCCTATGGGACCGTCCGGCCCCAGAGGCTTAGACGGAATGGATGGCACTGGTGGAAATGTTGGTATGAAAACTGTATTTTTTAATATGGCTATGCAAGACTGGACACCGACCGGAGATAAAGGCAGATGGTTTTATTCTTTACAAATGCCTGAAGTTACTCAAGATGTCGTAGATAACGGAGCTGTCCTTTGCTATAGACGTAATATTATAAATGGTATAGAGACATTTGAAGCTATGCCGGTAACTACATTGGTAGAAGAAAATGGAGTACTTTTCTCAAACGAGATATGGTATTCGCACTACAATGGCTATATAGATTTTGACTGGTGGGATAGTCACCCGACTGAGCCATTATCACCGGGCTATGATATGTATTTCAAAATTGTTATCATATATCCAATGTATGCATACAAATTGAAGAATATTGATGTAAATGACTATCAGGCAGTATCTAATGCTTTGGAACTTGAAAAATTATCACCGGCTTTACAATCGTCAGTTGAATCTTACATGAAGTAAAAGTTGCAAATAGATAAATTATAAAGATGTGCTGTTGTTAAATATTTTACAACAGCATTTTTTTTACAATAAAAGCAGCAAAAGTGGTCATTTTTTACACAATTACTTTTTTATTTCGGATTTTTATTTTAAATTATTTGCAAACATAACTGGAATTTAATTTGCTGTTTCTTAACATAGATGCCTGAAAACGAGTTATTCAAAGAAATAAGTTCCTTGAGAACTGAGCAAGTCAATCAACTTACTAAAGAGATTGATGAGCAGGGCACGATGAGCATACTTAGACTGATAAATCAGGAAGATCAGCGAGTAGCTTTGGCAGTAGAAGAAGAAATACCAAATATCGCGGAAGCAGTAGATAAAATTACAGAAGCTTTTAGCTTAGGGGGCAGACTCTTTTATGTGGGTGCCGGCACAAGCGGAAGACTTGGCATACTTGATGCCTCGGAATGTCCGCCTACTTTCGGTACAGAGCCTCACATGGTTCAGGGAATTATCGCCGGCGGAAAGCCTGCAGTCTTCCAAGCACAGGAAGGCGCTGAGGATTCGCCAGATGATGGTGCTAATGAGATAAGAGAGAGGCTTATTGCTCCTCCTGATGTTGTCGTAGGGTTGGCTGCATCAGGAAGAACGCCTTTCGTAAAGGGGGCGTTGCAGGAAGCACATAAAAGAGGTTGTTACACAGTTCTTATCACTACTGTATCTAAGGAGCAGGCCCAAGGGATTGGCGTGGTAGCAGATACTATGATATGCCCCAATGTAGGGGCTGAGGTAGTTTCCGGTTCTACAAGAATGAAATCAGGAACAGCTCAAAAATTAGTATTAAATATGCTTACTACCGCTTCTATGATAAAGCTTGGAAAGACATACGGGAACGTAATGGTCGATTTGCAGCTTACTAATAAAAAGTTAGAAGAGCGAGCTAAAAAGACAATTATGAGTCTGACAGGTGTAAGTTATGATGAGGCTGCAAATTACTTAAATGCAGCAAAGGGGAACGTAAAAACTGCTTTGATTATGATAATCGGCGACTGCGACTATAATGCAGCAAAGGACGCAATCTTAAAAGCCGATGGCCATGTCAAGCAAGCGATTAAATTACTAAATCACAAACCTACAACGTAGGGGAGAATAATGAGAAAGATTGCCGTTTTCATCTTTTTGACTTTTGCCGCCTGTAGTTTATATGCTCAACAGAGCAGCATACAGATGGCTTACAATGCACTGCTTACTGAAAACTATTCTGCAGCTGTAAAATATTACACAGAAGCACTGCAAACTCAGTCAAGCTATGCACCTTCTTATCATGGAAGGGGGCAGGCATACTACTATCAGAATGACTACAAAAAAGCATTAAATGATTTTACTGTAGCTCTTAAAATAGATAGTAACTACTTTGAAGCTTACTTTTCACGTGCCCTATGTTATATTCAATTAGAAAAATATGCAAATGCAATACAAGATTTGACTGATGCATTGGGTAAACAAAACGATGTGCCTGAAGTCTACCATGCAAGAGCAAATGCTTATTACTATATGGAAGAAGACGATTTGGCTATAGCTGATTATACAAAAGCTATCGAATTGAAAAAAGATTTTGGTATGGCATATTACGGAAGAGCTGTAGTTTATCTTTATAAAGAAAATCACGAAGCAGCTTTGAAAGATTTGAAGCAATATCTTAAAATAAATGGCGACTCAGATGGCTTAGAGTCAGAAGCTAAAAGATTAATTGCAGAAATTCGCGAAAGAATGTAACCAATAACAATAATAGAACGTTTATAAACTACCTCAATATTATAATATTCAGGTAGTTTTTTTTTTAGATATTTATTTATTCCCATTTGCTATCTAAAATAGGAAAACCAGCATGATAGAAATAAATAACTTACATAAAGCTTTTGGTGCAAAAAAAGTGCTAAAGGGGGTTAGCTTCGAAATACCTAATGGCCAGACTATGTGCATCATAGGCAAGTCAGGCTGTGGTAAAAGTGTATTATTAAAGCATATTGTAGGCTTACTGGAACCTGATAAAGGTAGCGTCAAAGTAGATGGAATGGAAGTAAGTAATCTCAACAAAAAGCAACTATTTAATTTGCGAAGGAAAATGGGGTTTGTATTCCAGGGGGCAGCTTTGTTTGATTCCTATACTGTATTCGAAAATGTAGTTATTGGGCTGTATGAACACGGAGAAAGAGATTTGCAACTCTTAGAGCCAAGAGCTCAAAGGGTACTCTCTGCGGTGGGTTTATTGCCGGATATAAGCGAATTGGAGACTGTGTCATTCCAAAATGAATGGGAAATATTAAAAAACAAGAAACCTTCTGATTTGTCAGGTGGTATGCGTAAAAGAGTTGGTGTGGCACGTGGCTTGGTAGGAGACCCCGAATATATATTTTATGATGAACCAACTACCGGACTTGATCCTGTGACTTCTGAGCAAATTGATTTGCTGATAAGGGATTTGGCACAACAGTTTAAAGTAACTTCTATCGTTATCACTCATGATATGTTTTCGGTGGATCGAGTTGCCCATCAGGTGACCATGCTACATGAAGGTTTGGTACAATTTCAGGGAGATGTTACTGATTTCAAAAATGCTAAAGATCCTATAGTATCAGAATTTTTAGATAGGTATACCCACCCTGTATAAATATTTAAGTACAATTTATTATTTACTTATAGCTCTTTATCACTAAAAAATACAACGAGATGTTACAATGATAAAAAAATATGAAGTAAAGCAGATTGTCAACCTCCCTTTAGCTGATGCATGGGATTATTTTTCATCTCCCAAAAATTTGGAAGAGATTACACCTGACTACTTGAAATTTAAAATAATTTCTGATTTGCCGGAAAAAATGTACCAAGGAATGATAATTCAATATACAGTTACTCCCTTGCTGGCTATTCCTCTGCGCTGGGTTACTGAAATCACCCACGTGAAAGATAAAGAATATTTCGTAGACGAGCAGAGGTTTGGGCCTTATAAATTTTGGCATCACCAGCATTTTTTTAAAGAGCTAGAGGGTGGACAGACAGAAATGACAGATATTGTGCATTATGACGTACCTTTTGGATTAGTTGGACGCATTGTGGCTCAGGTCATGGTTGATAAAAAGGTAAAAGAAATATTTGAGTTTAGAAAAAAAATATTAGATTGTAATTTTAAATTGTAAAACAACAAGTTGTGTTTATTCACTTTTATATTAAGAAAATGAGATACTTTACTTTATTATTTGCACTTATAATATGTTACACTGCAGATGCAAAACTGTTTCCTGTTTTTGACGGAGATTATGTCTCTTACATCGATTCTACAGGAGAAGTAAAAATTAGAGGGGAATATTACCCTTTATTTGATAAATCTAAAATGACCATCAATGGAAAGGATTTAGCTAATATTACGTTCAGACATAATGCTTTTTTTTCAGATGGTTTGGCTTTTGTTAGACATCCTTATAGATTTTTTGGTTTGTTTACAGTATGGAACGATTACTATTTTATAAATGAAAGTGGAAAAGTTATATTAGAGGTAAATGATCCTGATTATTCTTCTTTTTCACAAGGTTATAGCAGAATCTTAATCCAAAAATCTCCCACTCAATATGGATTAATTGACACTTCCGGTAAAAAAGTGTATGTAAAAGACACTATAGATACCAAAAAAGGCAGAGTCGAAATACTATATTCTAGATTGTACTTTGTTACAGGATTTCATGATGGCAAAGCATTAGCACTATCTGCCGATACAGATGGCACTCCATACACGTATATCAAAGAAGTAGACGAAGAGTTAGTTGTCTGTAAAGAAAGGTTTGAAGAAGCCGACATATATTCTGAAGGTCTTGCCGGAGTTAAAATTAACGGTAAATGGGGATTTATGAACGAGGACTTTAGAGTTCAAATCTCTCCCCAATTTGATTTTGTAAATCCTTTTCATAATGGGTTTGCGAAAGTAATGATTGGTAAGTTCTTTGGATTTGTCAATAAAAAAGGTAAGATGGTAATTGATGCTAAATATGAAAAATCAGGCGAGATGAATGGAGGATATGTAAATGTGTTTTCCGGTGGATTATGGGGGCTTTTAGATAGTAATGGAAACTGGAAAATAAGACCTAAGTACACTAGTCTTGGCGATTTTAAAAATGGTCTAATGGCTTTTGAATTAGATGGTCTCTATGGTTATATAGATGAAAATGACAACGTTATTATTCCTGCAGAGTATGATTATGCAGATGATTTTGACGGTGGACTTGCAAAGGTATGGAAAGATAAAGAATTATATTATATAGATATTGCAGGTAAAAGAATTTGGACTATTTTAGGTGTCGATGATCATAATTCTGTCTTAGAGACTGTAAAGAGGCATTCGTAAGTACTAAATTATTATATATATTAACTGACCAATATTTCATTAGAGGCAGTTTGAAAAGACGGAAAGCATTACGTCTTTTCTTTCCCTCTAAAATATCGATTATTTAGTTGTTTGTATCAGAAGTATGACCTAAAGGAAAAAGTAATTCTATACAGAATTCCCGGGATTTCTTAGGGGGCAGCTAATAAAAAAGGCCACCATTTCTGGTAGCCTTTCAGTTTCGGTTTTGATATAAATATAATCATCATGCTATATATTAGAAACGCTTTCTCGCAAATGGGCTTGCTGTAGAAGCCATTCCCGTGTTATTATCGTTAGATTGTACTTCTTTTTGCTTTCTTTTGAAAGCCGGCTCGTCATATTTTTTCAACTCATCATATCCACGTGGACTACCTGTTACCTTTGTTAGAGGAGGAGGTGTAGTCGCAACGGTGTCTAGGTGCTGAGCACCAAAAGATGGTCTTGTAGGTGCAAATATTGGAGGTTTAATTCTTTTTGAATTAGAATTGTCACTAAAATCTTTATTTTTTCCCATAAGATTATTGGTAGTAGTTTCTTGAGTCTCTACCTTGTTAAAGCCTGTGGCAACAACTGTAACCATTATCTCATCTTTCATATCCGGATTTTCAACAACACCATGAATTAAATTAACATCTTCTCCGGCAGCTTCTTCTACGATAGAAACAGCTTCAGCTATTTCTAGCATTCCCATGTCAGAACCACCTGTGATATTAACCAAAACGCCTTTAGCACCTTGGATAGAAATACCATTAAGAAGAGGAGAGTTTAGTGCATTATTAGTTGCTTCAGCAGCTCTGTTTTGACCGCTGGCAGTGCCAATGCCCATAAGAGCGTCGCCCATGCCTTTCATTACAGTTTTAACATCAGCAAAGTCAACGTTTACAATACCATGGCATCCGATAATATCAGAAATACCCTTTGTAGCATTATAAAGTACTTCGTCAACTTTCAAAAATGCATCTTGGAAGCTAGTGTTTTTATCAATTATTTCTAATAATCTCTGGTTAGGAATAACAATTAAAGCGTCCACATATTGACGTAATAGTTTTATACCTTCTTCAGCAAGTTTCATGCGTTTTTTGCCTTCCCAAGTGAAAGGAGTTGTAACGATACCAACTACCAAAGCATCCATTTCATTGCCGATTTTAGCAATAGTAGGAGCTCCACCAGTTCCGGTACCACCACCCATGCCTGCAGTAACAAAAAGCATATCCGTTTTGTCCAAAACAGCTTTAATTTCTTCTTCGTTTTCTTCTACTGACTTTTGACCAATTTCAGGATTAGCGCCTGCACCAAGACCTCTAGTTGTGTCTGCACCAATCTGAATTTTGATTTGAGCTAAATTATGATCTAAAGCTTGTTTGTCCGTGTTAGCTGCGATAAACTCTACACCTGAAAGACCTTTACTTATCATATTATTAATCGCATTACCTCCACCACCACCTACACCAATGACTTTAATTTGAGCGCCATCATTTGAAGGGGTATGAACGTCTATCATGATTTCTGCTGACATTTGCTGACCCTGTGATTTTTGTTACAACTATTTTATATTTATTATAATTCTTTCAAAAAATTAGTGATTTTATTGAGTATAGAAGGTTTTTCTTCTGCTTCTTTCTCTTCTGATTCTTTTGGTTCTTTATCTGCAGAGGTTTGTACATCTTTAAGTCTAATGTCAGATGTGGCACCTTTGCCGTAATTATCTTGAAGACCGTATAATGAAAGCCCTACAGAAGTTGAGTATACAGGTGACTGTATCTCAGTGGCTAAGCCTGATAAATTAAGCTGCGAAGGCATACCTATTTTTACAGGCATCTGGAATATTTCACGAGCCAAATCTTCTGTGCCTCTTAGCAGTGTAGTGCCACCTGTAAGTACAATGCCTGCACCTAATTTGTTTTCAAAACCGGACTTTCTAATTTCAGCCAGAGCAAATTCAAATATTTCTTCCATTCTTGGCTGGATTATCTGGCACAAGTAACTTTTATTTATTTCCATAGGAGCTCTTCCGCCTATACCGGGGATCATAATCACTTCGTCCTTCATAATTGAAGGTAAATAAGTATGTCCATTTTCTCTTTTAAGCCTTTCTGCCTGAGCTACTATTACTCCTAAACCTTTCCTTACATCATCGGTTACCTGTCTGCCGGCTATGCCGAAAACAGATGTATATCTAATAATATTTTCTTCAAAAATAGCGACGTCAGTAGTGCCACCACCAATATCTATAAGTGCAACACCTACTTCTTTTTCTTCTTCACTAAGTATAGCAGCACTACTTGCAATAGGTTCAAGTACTACATCAGTAACTTTTACACCGCATCTTTCTACACATCTGTAAATATTTTGAATAGCTGTTACTAAGCCAGTTACTACGTGTACATTAGCTTCCATTCTAACACCGCTCATACCTACCGGGTCAGTAATTCCATCTTGTCCGTCAATAATATAGTCTTGAGGGATGACGTGTATAATTTTTCTTTCCGAAGGTATAGCTACTTTTTTAGTATCTTCGAGCAACCTTTCTACATCACTTCTTGATATCTCATGATTTTGGTTAGACAGCCCCACTATGCCCCGCGTTTGGAAAGCTTCAATGTGGTCACCGGCTATACCAACTACAGCTTCAATTATTTTAATGCCGGCTTGCTGCTGAGCTTGGTCGATAACGCTTCTGATAGCTTTTACAGTCTTGTCTATATTTACAACTACACCTCTGTTTAAGCCTTCACTTTCAGCCACGCCAATTCCAAGGATATTCAAGCTACCGTCTTGAGGAGAAGGGGCGCCGATAAGACAACAGATTTTAGTAGTACCTATATCAATACCAACAGTAATCTTTGGATTGATTTCATTGTCAATAACTACTTTTTCTTCACTCATGAGACAAAGTCCATCTATAAATTTTATTATTTTTGCAAAATTATCTAACTGTATATGATTCGATCATTCCAACGCAAATCAATATATTCTTTAACTTCTACGCTATTGCTAAGAAGCCTGTTAAGCCAGAAAAAATCTAATTTTTCTAATTGTGCATCTAAACCGTAGACTGGTTCGACTATTATTTTGATGCGATCATTAGTCAAAAAGACTTCATAAGACTTCTCTTGGCTATTGTATCTGATTTCGTCTAAAATGTGATAGTAATAGCCATCTTTATATGATTTTAATCTTTCGATTACATCTATTGCTTTTGTAATTTGGTTAACTCTGTAATTTTCCTGAGCTTTTAAACTTGTATCGGAAATAGGGGAGAAGTTGAACCCGGAAATTAAAGGTACGTCTTTGTAATATTCGCCGGGAGTTTTAAGAACTTTTCCATTATCACCAATATACTCAAGACTACCTTTTGCATTCAATCTGACTGCAGCAGGTTTAGCTTCATTGATGTAAATAACTATAGTTGATGAACCACTGGAAGCAATATCACATTCCTTTACAGCTGAAATTTTATTCAGTGAGGCTGATATGCTTTTTAGTAGTTGTGGGGTTTGTTTAGTACCGATAATACTATCAGGCAATACAGAACGTAAATAGTCTTCACTCAGTGAATTAGACCCAACAAATTCGATGTTCTCGATAACCTGTTCAGCTTGCCATTCACGAGCATAAACTACTAACAGTGTAACACATAAAATTAATGCAATCAAACTGAATAAATTCAGTCTTTTCTTTGATTGAAAAAAAGATGCGTATGTCTGTGCAATATTATGTAGCCTATTTTTCATTTTCCCCCAATGAAAAAAGGATTGCAAAAAATCAGAAGACAAAATAATGCCTTCAGTTTGAATATTTTGGTACGATTTTTTCTCTAAGAAGGTGGGGTAATCCGAGCGAATTGACTCCCGCCTTTATGCTGCTTATTTTCCTCTTAAGTGCAAATGTAAAAGACTTTCCTTTAAATAGCAAGGAAAAAAATAAAATTAAATAAAAAAATCCTTAAGTATGTTTAATAGGAAACAAATTGCAAATTAAATAATGTAGATACTATGAGTATAGTTTAGATAAATCAAAGTTTCTGAACTTCCTGTGTTTAGTATATACACTGAAATAAAATAGGTAAAAATACTTAATATAAAAAAGCTTATTTTTAAAAAATAGAAAATATTTAAAGTCCTTTTATAAAACCACCGTCAATAGGCAAACTTACACCTGAAATAAAAGATGCAAAATCTGAAGCTAAAAAGCCGGCAGCTGCTGCAAACTCCCAAGGCTCACCAAACCTGTTGGCAGGTATATCTGAAATCATTTTCGATTCTAACTCTTTATAACTAATGCCTTGTATTCTACTGTTATTTTCAATTAAGCTTTCTAACCGTTTGGTTTTGGTCTGACCAGGAAGTAGATTATTTACAGTTATACCGTATTGGGCTAATTCGTTAGATAATGTTTTTGCCCACGAGGACATTGCACCTCTGAGTGTATTAGACACACCCAGATTTGGAATAGGCTGCTTTACGCTCACAGAAATAATATTTATTATTCTGCCCCATTTTTTACTCTGCATGTAAGGAACGAAGGAACTAACTAAGTGTTGAGAAAAAAATAAATGTCTTTCGAAAGCTTTTAAAAAATCTTCAGGTGAAGAATTGATAGCCAGTCCGGGAGGAGGACCTCCTGCATTATTTACAAGAATATCTATATCCGTAATGTTTTCTTGTTTAATAATTTCTATTGACTTGTTATAATCTTGAAAATCAAGAGGAATATATGCGTGACTATTAGGATATTTATTATTTAGCCTATTACAAATATCCTTTAATTTATTTTCGTTTCGGGCTGACAGTATGCACTTAGTTCCCATCTCAGCTAACCGCTCGGCAACGGCTAAGCCTAAACCCTCAGATGCACCACAAATAAATGCTGTTTTATTTTCAAGTCTAATGTTCATTGCAAATCCTATATCTAATAATACTTTATAAATATATAGAATAATATTGAGGCTACAAAAAATAAAAAATATCAAAAAATGTTTTGCAAAAAAGATAATAAACCATATATTTGTACTCGTTCTTTTGAGCGGATCGGAGGATTCGCATAATTGGTATTGCAGCGGTCTTGAAAACCGCCGGGTTTGCGCCTGTGGGGGTTCGAGTCCCTCATCCTCCGCTCAAAGAAATTGAAAATATAATTCGCTTAAAAAATGTATACCAATTGGAGGATTCGCATAATTGGTATTGCAGCGGTCTTGAAAACCGCCGGGTTTGCGCCTGTGGGGGTTCGAGTCCCTCATCCTCCGCAAAAAAGGAGTTTACTTATCAAAAGTAGACTCCTTTTTGCGTTTTAGTAAAACCACAAAAAAGAGCCACATTGTTTATATGTAGCTCTGATATTTAAATAAGTTATCCATTTCTCTATTTCTGGTCTTCCGGTAACTTACAGCAATTATGAAGTCTTTTGTATGCCCTTTTGTCTTTTTTTACTTTATCAGCGTCATATCCTGCATCTGATATTTCGTTTCTTATTTCGTCTATGCTGATTTTCTCATCGTCAAATTTGACAGTCGTTATTTTCTTTTTGAAATCTACATTTGCAGAGCTTAAGCCTTCTAATTTATTGAGAGCAGTTTCTATAGTGTTTTTACACATTTCACATTGCACAGAAGGAGTTTTTATCTCTGATTTAACCTCTTTTGCAGTTAGGTTTGATAAAGACACTAAAGCTACTGTAAGTACAATAAAAGCAATTTTTATATTTTTGAATGATAACATTTTATTTCTCCATTATGTTTATTTAAAAATTAGTTTTTGTGGTTGGAATAGAAGAGTTCTCTATTCCTTTAGAGAAGAAATAAAATGAAGAAAATTGTTTGTTACAGGAGGTGAAATACCACTGTAATGTGTTGCTATTTTTTGCGTAATAAAAATATTGCTCAATTCAAAAATATTGAAATAATCTAAAGATATGTTTTGATAGGAATCTATCGAAGTGATATATTTTTCTATAGTCAGTGTTTCTATCAGTAACTTCAGAAAAGATATTTTATGCTCGCAGCATGTGTCTTTGGACAACTCTTTTGCTTGTTCTATACAACAGGACTCATTGACTTCTAAGCAAATAGAACATGAACCATTTTCATGCACTTCGAATATAGAAATATCCACACTTCCTCTGCTATGGCAGATATGAGTGTGTACATTTATCCCCAAAGAAGAGATGCAAATACTTAGTATTAATACTAAAGCAGGCATTTTATTTCTAATTATATTAAGCATCTATTATATATTGAAATGACTAAGTAATTTAGTTATATAAAGATACGCTATTAAAACTACTTTGTTGCTTTTTTAGCATCTTTAGCTTTTATTCGCGCTATTGTCTTTGCGTTATTGAGTTCTCTTATAGCGTCGTAAGCAATCCACCTGGCAGAGGTACTGCTTTTGTATTTTTCTAAAATAGAAATAGCAGCAAGAAGTGCCTGATCTCTCAAAAATAAAGAACGCTTACCCAAGCCTCTCAAAGCCCAATTTACAGCCTTCTTGACCATATTCCTTTCATCATCAGCTTTATCAATAATAAAATCAAAAAGATGTAGAAAATCTTTATCATCATGTTTCTTGTAGTGCACAGCTATCACTGCTATAAGAGCGAAAGCAGCTCTTTTTACAAATTCTTCATCACTGCTCTGCCATTTTTCTATCAGAGTAAAAGAGTTCGGAGAGTATCGAGCATATCTCGTCATCAAATTGTCGCAAATATCCCATGAGTCCATATCGTGTACCCATTTATCAAGAAGTTCATTGCTAATCAGCTTTTTATCTGCTAAGTGAGCAGCAAGCATCTTGCCTTCATGAATCCCTGTGTCCCAGATTTGAAGCGCTAAAGCGTGGTTTGTACCTATGCCTTTTGCGATATCTTGAATTGTTTTAGCGGAAATGCCTAATGTATTAGTAGGGTTAATTCCAAAATTAGCCATACCTGCTACATTTTTGGTGTTTTGGTGTGATTCAAGAATTTCTATGAGCTTTTTTAGTTCCATAGTGTATTTATATTAGATAATGTCAGAATAAAATGTAACATTTGCAGTACAAAATACGTTTTTAATTTATCTCATCATAAATAAAAGACTCTATGCTTCAGGATAATATTAAATATAATGGGTTTCGTGTTATCATCAGTTTACTGGCTATACTGCTAGTTGGAATTATGTGCTTTTCGTTTTATAGATCTATAAGTTCGGTAACCGATGAAAATGCTTTTGAAACATCGCCAAGAATTATGGTAAACCGAGAAATCGCAGCGGAGATTCGACATCAAAAAAGTGACACTACGTATGCCGATACTCTTTGGCGTGGAGATTTCGTAGGTATAATAAATGATTCTTTAGTTATGCAAAAGGATCAGTTTTTCTCATTGCTCAAAAATGCAATGAAAAATGATACTGTCAAGTTTAGAGTGCTAAGTACCAGACCGAGCCTTTGGGTTAAGGATGTTTATGTAGCTTCTAAAAACATTAACTTGAGTGATTTTGAATATCAAGAGTCTATCGTTATAGTTACCGGTGTGGCTCAAGATGGTGCATCTGACATAGCAGGAATGAAGCCGGGGGATATGATAGTCGCTATAGACGGTCAGACTTTTAGAGATGTTTTTGAAGCAGATAGAATAGCCAGAATAGAAGGTAAGGATAGGCCTCTGACCTATACCATTTTAAGGAACGGTGAAAAAGTAGATATTACAGTAAATCTGGCAAGATACGGCATTTCTTTTAGTAGATTACTGTTCTTAATATCGGGAATGCTAACGATTATGCTGGGTTTTTATATTGGAATTAAGAGGCCTGAGTTACGCTCAGCCAGATTAACCAGTATTGGACTTACTCTCATAGGGTTTCTCATTTCCTTTGCAATAGATACATATCCGAAAAATTTTGATACATTTTCAGAAATCCTTGTTGCTATTTATCATATCAGTTTCTTCTTGGGTATTCCGGTGTTTCTGCATAGTACATTCCACTTTCCCGATGAAAATAAAGTCTATACTTCAAAACCCTGGGTTATTTGGACATTATATATTATTGGAACTTTAGGATTTCTATTTTCAGTTGTTTGGTACTACCTGATAAAAGATGTTCTTTATTATTACTTTGGTATTGGATTTGTTCTATTGCTTCTACTTTTTGTGTTTTCTGTTAAGTTCTTTTACAGAGGTATTGTTTCTAAAGAAGATGTCAGACGGGGAAAAGCGATTCGCTGGGCGATGAATTTTAGCCTAATTATAGTATTTATTGTTTCTTTTCTTTTTGCAACTGAAATTAGTTTATTCTTCTCATTCGATCCATCTGTGATCAGATTTTTCCAAATTGCTAAAACATATTCACCTTTGCTGTTTATTTTAATACCACTGGCTTACCTGTATACAATAGGCAGATATCAGTTGCTAGGCTTGAATATTAGAATTAGAAGAAATATCCAATATTTCTTTATTATTGGACTTTGGAGACTCAGCCTAATTACTATTTTTATCTCCGGATTATTGATAGCTTCCAAGCAGCATATAATATTACCCAATCTGCATTTTAACGGTTCCTCGTTGGAGGTCTTAAAGCATCCTTTATCTACCGATTTGGATACTATATATCAAAAAATACTTATAGCCGGTATGTCATTAGTTTTATTTATGATTCTTAGATATGTGGACAGACGTTTTAACATATTCATAGATACTAAATACTATAGATATAAATTTGATTTTAGGAAGCTTTCTGAGAAGTTTTCAGAGCTTATTCAGGATAATCATTCACTCAATGATTTATCTAAAGCTGTAGTGCAAAAACTGGGAATTTTTATAGGTCTCAAAAGCTGCGGAGTAATGTTTTTTAAAGATGGTAATAAAATAGGTGCTCAGAGTTATGACGGAGTTGAAACGGAAGAGTTAACCGAATTCTTCATAGCGGTGGGTGCACAAATTATTAAATCAGTTGAAAACTATACAGGAGCTATGCCTGTAGAATATCTTCCAGATAAGCTAAAAAGTGTATTTGAGTCATGCGACTTTAAATATATTTTCCCGATTTTAAACAAAGGGAATCTAATTGGTATTATTATTACGGGTGAAAAGCAAGCAGAAACAACATACCATGCAGATGATATGGAGCTGTTCTCGATTATATGCAATCAAGTATCAATAGCTGCTGAAAATGCTTTTTTGTATGAAGATTTGGCAAAGAGAGAGAGAATGAAACACGAACTGGATTTAGCTAGAAAAATCCAGCTTGCGTCTTTACCTCCTAATATACCGGAATTTAGCAACTTGGATATTTCTGGAAAGTCAGTGCCTGCTCTCGAAGTTGGTGGTGACTTCTATGATTTCTTAAACGGAAAACCTGATAAGTTGACTATAGTTGTAGGAGATGTAAGTGGTAAGGGTACAAGTGCAGCACTGTATATGTCTAAAGCTCAAGGAATATTGAGAACTCTCAGTGAGTTTGATTTTACGCCTCAGGAGCTGTTTATCAAAACAAATACTCTGCTATACAAGTCAATGGAGAAAAACTCTTTTATCTCTGTTATAGGTGCAAAATTTGATATAAATACTCATACAATATTGCTGTCTCGTGCCGGCCATTTGCCATTATATTTGTATAAAGCTAAAGATGCCTCTGTAGCTAAATTAGTTCCAAAGGGTATAGTACTCGGTATAAGCAAGGAGAATCTTTTTGATCGAAACTTAGAGCAAGTAGAATTAGGATTCGATAAAGGGGATATTTTCTTGTTCGTTACTGATGGAGTCGTGGAGGCAAGGAATTATTCCGGCGATGAGTTTGACGGTGATAAGCTTTTAGAAATACTAAAGAATTACTCAAGATTGGATGCAAAAGGAATACGTGATACGATTATAAATGAAGTTGAGAAATTCGCAGGTTCTAATAGTCAATACGACGATATGACTGTTGTAGTTGTTAAAGTAAATTAGTGTGTAAAGTGTTTGTGGCGTACGTAGAGAAAACATAGTAATTTTCTCTACGGGAATAAAGTTATATTGAAGCTAATCCAATAAATCAGGTCTGCGTTTTAATGTTTTTTGGTAGGCTTGTTCTTGTTGCCATTCTTTAATTAGTTTATGGTTGCCACCAAGCAACACCTCGGGAACTTTCATATTTCTATATTCAGCAGGTCGGGTATATTGAGGAGCTTCTAAAAGACCATCCATATATGAATCATCTAAAGCTGATTCGGCATCGCCCAAAACTCCCGGAAGAAGTCTGATTATTGAATCTACAAACACCAAAGCTGGAAGTTCACCACCTGATAAAACAAAATCTCCGATAGATATTTCTCGGCTAATAAGAGCTTCTCTGATTCTCTGATCAATGCCTTTGTAATGACCGGCAAGGATAATAATATTTTGCATCATAGAAAATTCGTTAGAGATTGTCTGAGTCAACCTTTCACCATCAGCAGTCATAAATACAATAGCATCATATTTCCTTTCGGATTGCAGCTGTTCTATACATTTGAAAACAGGGTCGCACATAATAAGCATCCCGGCACCGCCACCATAGGGATAATCATCAACAGCCTGATATTTACCATCGGCATAATCATGTAGATTGTGAGTCACAATCTCAGCTATGCCTTTCTCTTGTGCAATTTTCAAGATGCTGGCACTAATAACAGAATCAAACATCGAAGGGACTGCTGAAATAATATCAATTCTATATTTATTCATCGACATCATCCCTCTCTCCGTCAGCATTTAGCAAGTCAAAAAGTCCATCCATAGGTACTATCCCTATTACTTGACTGTCGTTATCTATAAAGTCTATAACGTCTTCAATTAATGGTACAGGTAACTTACCTTTTTCGGTCTGAACTAAGATTACATCATTGGCAGGCATTTCCCAATAATCTATGACTCTGCCTATTTCGGTTTCATCATCTACATTTACTACTATAAAATCAAGCAATTCATCATCAAAATTGTTCTTACGTTCTGTTTTAATAATGTCTTCCAGCGAGCAGAATACACCTTGCTCTTTTAGAGTAAGAGCCATTTCTTTGGACGTAATACCTTCGATGTCTAATATAGCACCTTTGGTATTTTTTTTCCAATGCTTTAAAGTGAAATTTTTACCAAAGTTCTCAGAATAGCCTATTTTAATAATAGCACCGGGCTTGATTTTTTCAACAGCAACAGGCACTTCACCTACGAAGATGCTACCTGCAGTTCCTTTTGTATTTACTATGGTTCCGATATATTTCATACTACAAAAATACTAAAAACAAAGGAGGAATACATCATAATATTACTACAAATCCAAAGCTGAATGTAAAATTATTTGTATTAGAGCTTTCATAATCATAACTACTACTTCTGCTGAGATATTTAGTTTCAGTGCTGAAAGCATATCTGACACCTAGCTCTATATAAGCACCACGACCATTAGGATTTTTAAAATCTAAAGGGATCAATATGCCGCCACCTATACCATAAGCCAAAGAAGCAGCATCAGCAATAGAAGTGTTTTCAGATTCTCTATCTAATTCCTCATCAATTGCGCCTAAAAGTATAGAGGTCAAGTGGGAATGCTCGTCTATATATAGCCAATTAAGACCTATAAATGCTTCCATATAAGGCTGCAGAAATCCATCATTTGTGATGAATTTTACATTTGTCATGAGTTGGTCAAAGCCATAAACAATGTTGTCTGATTTATTGCCACCAATATTTTTATAAGGGTCATAAGTGTGGAAGTTCCAAAAGAAACCTACAGCTACATTTTGTCTATCAATAAACCAAGTAGCAGAGCTTGATACACCATTAAATATACTCGATGTGTTCGTCTTAAATTGACCTAATGGCGAAACCTGAGAGTAGCCAAAACTAAACATAAAATATCGGTCGGCAGGTTCATAATATTGTATTTGTGCGTCCTGCGGCTGTTCACGTTCTTTCGCTTCTTCCATTACTTCAGGGTGCTGGGCAAATAGATTTGCAGAGCTTAGTAGCAACAGTATATGGAGTAAAGTTTTAGTCATTCAATTAGCCTTTTTGTTTTATTAAAGTAAACGCTAAAACGAATAAAAATGTTTCAATGTGACGAATATTTGCTAAAAATCAACAATTCAAGGCATCATGAAACGTTTGAATAACTTATTCTTATCTTGTCAAACAATTTAATAAAATATGATGATAAACCCGAATGAAGCTTTCGAAATAGAACTGTTTTTTCAGTACCTTAAGGATGAGGAGTCAGTTAGTCCCAGTTGGAGAAAATATTTCGAAGAACACAGAGATAGATTTGAATGTGGAAGCAAAGACCAAAATTTAGAGACGTCAGGCGTTAAAGAAGCTTCAATGCCTACAAAGGTTAAACCCAAAGTAGAGAATAGTATCCACGTAAGGAAGGATGAAGAGTTGGAAGAAATGCCAACTATTCCTTCTAAAATAGCTGCGAATATGGAAAGGTCGCTTGCTATTCCAACTGCAACTTCAGTTCGTACTATTCCGGTAAAAGCTTTGGACGAGAACAGAAGAGTAATAAATAAATATTTGATACAAAATAAACGAAAGAAAATATCTTTTACTCATATTCTTGCGTGGGCTATTGTCAGAGCGATGGTAAAATTTCCTCAGATGAACGATGCCTTTATGTCTAAGGAAGATAAGTCTTACAGAATTAAGAAAAAACATATAAATATTGGCCTTGCCGTTGATATTACTAAGAAAGATGGCTCAAGATTGCTACTGGTTCCTAATATCAAAAAAGCAGAATCTTTGAATTTTGCAGAGTTTATTGATAAATATGACGAACTCATTGATAAAGCTAGGCATAATCGAATTAATATAGACGACCTCGAAGGTACTACTGTTTCTTTGACTAATCCGGGCATGATAGGTACATCTCATTCTATCCCGAGATTAATGGAAGGGCAGGGAACAATTATCGCTACCGGTGCTATAGATTATCCTGTGGAATTTCAGGCTGTAAAACCTGAATTTATGACATCCATGGCTTTGTCTAAAGTAGTTACTATTACTAATACTTATGATCATAGGATCATCCAAGGTGCTGAGTCCGCAGAATATTTAGCTTATATACATAAACTTCTTATCGGTGATAAGCAGTTTTATGATCAAATATTTGCAGCCTTGCAGATTCCTTTCGAACCTGTAAGATGGGAAATTGATTATGATAGGAGACAGCAACACAGTAACGATCCGGAGCGGGAAAGAATTGAAAAAGGTGCTCATGTTATGCAGCTTATTAATGCGTATCGTGTTCGTGGTCACTTGCTTGCATCTGTCAACCCTCTTGGTTTGCAGTCCTATTACTATCCTGAGTTAGATCCTGCTTTCTATGGATTTACGATTTGGGACTTAGATAGAATCTTTCATGCTGATGACAGTTGGGATACCAATAATAAAGCGCTTAGGGATATTATTGAATTGCTCAGAGATTCATATTGCGGTCCGATGGGTATAGAGTTTATGCATATCTCTAATCCACAGGAAAAAACTTGGATTAAAGAACGGGTTGAGGTTGAGAAAAACAGATTAGTTATCTCTAACGATGATAAAGTGCACGCTTTTCGTAAAATAGTAGAAGCTGAAGAGTTCGAAAATTTTCTGCATACTCGCTTCTTAGGGCATAAACGATTTTCTTTGGAAGGTGGTGAGTCGCTAATCGTAATGATTGATAAGCTATTTGAAAAGGCAGCGGATAATTCTCCGGAGCATATTGTGCTTGGTATGTCACACAGAGGTAGGCTAAACGTTCTCGTTAATAATATCGGTAAAGAAAAAGCAAAAATTTTCAATGAATTTGATGATGACGTTGACACAAGCACTTATCATGGTGCCGGCGATGTAAAATATCACTTAGGTGCGAAAGGTAAATTTATCTCTAAGAAAGGCAATGAAATTTCGGTTGTTTTATCTTCTAACCCTAGCCACTTAGAGCTTGTAGACCCCGTGATAGAAGGGATGGCTAGAGCAATAGATAATCAACTTGGCGATGATGAACATAATGCAGCTTTGCCAATTTTGATTCACGGTGATGCGGCATTTGCCGGCCAGGGATTAGTCGCTGAAACTCTTAACCTTTCTAAACTAAAAGGATATAAAACAGGCGGTACAGTCCACATTGTGGTAAATAACCAAATTGGGTTTACAACTAACGCAGAATCTGCAAGATCTTCGGTTTATGCCACTGATATTGGTAAAACTATCATGGCTCCTATTATTCATGTAAATGGTAATGATCCGGAAGCAGTAATTAAAGCCGCTGATTTAGCCTTTGAGTATAGAGATAAGTTCCATGGCGATGTTATTGTTGATATGATTTGTTATAGAAAATATGGACATAATGAAGCGGATGAACCGAGCTATACTCAACCTCTTTTGTATAAAAAAATCAACAAAATGAAACCGGTATCAAGCATATATGGTAAGCATTTAACAAAAGAGCAAATTGTTGACTCCGATAAAATAGAATCTATCAAAAAAGAAGTAACAGCTGAGTTAGATGAAGCATTTAATAAACGAAAAGCCAAAGAGTTTGCTCAGAAAATAGCTTATAGAATGATTGACGGAACGGCTCTGCGACCGTATTTTACTGCTATTCAGGAAGATGATATTAAAGAGATTACTAAAGCTCTTACTACTTATCCTGAAGATTTCAACGCGAATCCTAAAGTTGTAAGTCTCTTGAAAAAAAGAAACAAAATGGTAAATGGTGATACTGCTGCTGTTGACTGGGCTATGGCAGAAGCTTTAGCTTTCGGAAGTATCTTAAGCGAAGGCAGGCATATTAGATTTTCCGGACAAGATACCCGAAGAGGTACTTTTAGCCAACGTCATGCTGTTTTGACCGATTTGATTACCGAAGATGAGTATATTCCTCTGGATAATATAAAGCAGGATCAAGGCAAACTGAGAATTTATGATAGTCCGCTTTCCGAAATGGGTGTGCTGGGGTTTGAGTACGGATACAGTATTATTTCACCTGAAACTTTGACTTTGTGGGAAGCTCAGTTTGGAGATTTTGCAAATAATGCAATCTCTATTGTAGACCAGTTCCTCGCTTGCTCTCAAGTTAAATGGGGCGAATCTGCATCTCTTGTGATGTTGCTGCCTCACTCCTATGACGGTCAGGGCTCAGAGCACTCAAGTGCAAGATTAGAAAGATATTTGCAACTTTGTGCACAGGAAAATATGATTGTTGCTAACTTATCTACTCCAGCCCAATATTTCCATATATTACGCAGACAAATGTTCATGGCACACAAATTGCCTCTGATATTAATGACTCCTAAGTCAATGCTGCGTCATCCGATGGCAGTCTCTACTTTGGAAGATTTTACAAAAGGCGAGTTCCAGAATATTATAAACGATCTAATTCCTGATAAATCCAAGATAAAGCGAATACTTGTATGTAGTGGTAAATTATACTATGAGTTGCTAAAAGAGAGAATGGATAAAGAAATAGATGATGTCGCTATAATTCGCCTGGAACAGTTATATCCTTTGGATCATGAGCAGTTTGAGCATATTTTAGGCGGATATAAAAATGCAACAGACTTTTACTGGGTGCAAGAAGAGCCAAAAAATATGGGAGCATGGAATCATTTCCTAACTTCAATTTTAGAATATGACTATGCACCGAAATTTAATTATATAGGACGAAATGCTAGTGCCAGCACCGCTACAGGGTCTTATAAGATGCACATGATAGAGCAGAAATCAATTATTTCTAAAGCTTTTGCAAAATAAAGTATCTCATAAATACGTTTTGTAAGATATGTTAGAATATTCTCATATTTGAGCTTTGTTTTAAAGTATTTTTTTCGTAAAATAAGTAAACCTACGTGTACGAAATTAGAGACAAAAAAACTATATGTCAGTTATAGAAACCTTAATAGAAACCCAAGAGTTTGCGACGTTACCACCGGTAGCTACAAAAGTCTTGCAATTATTAGAAGATGACAATATCGATATTAGAGATATTTCAAAAGTTATAGAAACAGATGCTTCTTTAACTCTAAAATTGCTTAGAGTAGCAAATTCGCCTCTATATGCTACTAGAAACGAAGTAAATACTATACATCAGGCTATTATAACTCTCGGGCTTAATAGGCTGACTAATATAGTGCTTGGTGTCTCAATTTTTTCTAAGTTTTTGATGAGCTCGCAGAAGCAAATTGCAGACTTGATGAAACGCTTTTGGTGGCACGCTTCATGCACTGGTATGGTAGCTAAATCACTTTCAACTAAAATCAATAAATTCTATAAAGAAAATGAGTTTATTGGTGGTTTGTTGCATGATATCGGTAAGCTGGCTATGTTACAGTTCGATCCGGTAAAGTACCAAAAAGTAGTTGAACTTGTGCAAAATGAACATATCACTGATATAGAAGCGGAAAACCGGGTTTTTACAGTTTCGCATGATCAAGTAGGAGCCGAAATAGCTAAACTTTGGAAACTCCCTTCGGAGCTTACTACAATTATTACGCATCATACTTTTCCGGAAAATAGTCCTAATCATCAGGAACTCGTTGCTGCGGTCAGACTTGCAGATGCTTTATGCGAAATTTGGGGTGCAGGATTTTACGAAGGTATCGAGAAACTATCTGTAATTGATTCTACTCAGTGGAAGATATTAGTTGATAACAATGAAATTATGAAAGATATGGATGTTGAGATATTTACTTTTGAGTTGGAAGAAGACTTTAAAAAATCCTCAATGTTCCTAAATATCTTAATTAACGAATCCAATTAAATCTTTGGTATATAAAATTTAAAATGAAACGCAGGCTTTGTCCTGCGTTTTATTTATCTTAAAGTTCTCAAATTTCTTTTAATACCCTCATGTTTTGTCCTTTTAATAGGAGACTTTGCAAATCTAAGTCTAAATTCCTCATCGCTCATTGCCATTATCTTATTTATATTGAAATTAGTTTCTCCATTTCTTGGAAAAAGGAATTCATCTTTACTGTTACACTCTACTTTTTTATTCCAAGGGCACACTTCCTGGCAGATGTCGCAACCGTATGCCCAGCCATTTAGATTGTCAGCTATTGATCCGGGAATTTCTTTATCCGGCTTAGCTTCTATAGTCCAATATGAAATACATTTTTGTGAGTCAACTACCATGGGAGCTATAATCGCTTTCGTAGGGCAAGCATCTAAGCAAGCAGTACATTTTCCACAATGATTTTTTACTTGTTTGTCAGAGTCGAACTCTAAAGAAGTAATGATTAAGCCTATAAAGAAATAGGATCCATATTTTGGATTAATAATATTGCCGTTTTTTCCTTGCCACCCCAAGCCCGCTTTTATAGCCCATTGCCTGTCTAAAGTAGGTCCTGTGTCTACGTATACTCTATGCTCTGATCCAGGCATCAATTCAGTAATATACCCGGCAGTTAGTTTGAGTTTCTTTTTGATAATATCATGATAGTCGCTGCCCCAAGCGTATCGGGAAATTTTTGCAGAGTCCGATTTGTGGCTAAACCCGGTGTTATATGGATAAGCTAAAGCTATCACTGACTTAGCACTTTCAAAAATCAATCGAATATCTTCTTTTTTATCAAAGTTTTTATCTAAATAGTGCATATCTGCATGAAAGCCGGATTCTATCCAGATTGCATAATTTTCTGCTTCTTTAGGTAAATTAGTGCCTGCTGCAAATCCTATATCTAAAAAACCTAATTCTTTAGCAAAATCTGAAATCAAGTGTTTAAGATTCAAGATTTTTCCTCCAAAGCGGGGTGGAGTCTCTATTTGGTTTTTCGACAAAGATTCTTCCATCTTTTTCAAATATCTCAAACTGCCTCAAAGATTTAATACCTTGCCGTGTATTTACATTCTGACCTGATTCTAAAGAGTAAGTCCAACCATGCAGAGGGCACATCAGTTCAGTGCCGGTCAGCAATCCGTTATATATTTCAGGTTGGTGCCTGTGTGGACATATATTTGTGACACAGTACAATTTCCCCTCAATTCTAAATACAGCAAGTTCCCAATCATTATCCTCTTCGAAGCATACTTTTTTGCCTTTGTTTTCAAATAAGTCACTGGCTGCCATTACATCGCAAAAAGTTTTGCCATTTATTTCGCAAGTGGGATATTGCTTTTTATCATCTTCTAAAAAATCAAAATTCATTAGTTTTTCTCCGTAAGGATTACATTATCCGCCATAATATAGCCGGATTTATGTTCCTGAATCTTTGCAGCTTGCCTAAAAGCATCATGCTCAAAAATCAAAGTAGCATTTAATTTATGCAATTCAGGTAGTAATTTTTTCTTTTCTTCTATAGTAGTAAGAGGGTGATTGTCGTATCCCATTACGTAAGGGTAAGGGATGTGGGCTGCAGTAGGACATAAATCAGCCATATATACAAAGGTATCCTCGCCGGTTTCTATTTTGACAAGTTGCATTGCTTTAGTATGTCCGTCTACCGGAATGACTGTAATGCCCGGTAAAATTTCTTTTTCACCATCCACTTCTATCATTTGACCATTTTGTAGCACAGGTATGAAATCATCTTCAATAAACGAAGCTTTATCTTTGTATCTTGGAGCTTTAGCCCAAGCGAGTTGCTCTTTCTGTACATAGTATTTTGCATTGGGGAAGGTAGGTTTTGCCTCGCCATTTATCCATGTGGTAGCACCACCGATATGATCAAAGTGAAGATGAGTCAAAATCACATCAGTTATCTGCTCCGGCTTTAGGCTAAAATTAGCCAATGCAGATGCCAAATCACTAGCTTTTAAATCAATTGCAAACCGATCAGCAAATTTCTGATTATATTTTGTACCATTACCAGTGTCTATTAAGATATGTTTGCTCTCAAACGAAATAAGCACTACTCGTGCAGCCAAAGGTATTCTATTAAGTTCATCGCCTGGGTGATAAGCTTTCGACCAAAGAGTTTTCGGAACCACTCCAAACATTGCTCCGCCATCCAAAGCAAAAATACCGGTATCTATGGCATCAATTTTGTATTTTCCTGAAATCATAATATAATTGCACATATTGTTAACAAAAATTTGTAAGACGTAGTAAAAATCTGCATATTTTCGTTTGCAAGTTAGCAATATTTCAATATATTTTACAGATGTGAATAAAAAGAATTGGAAATTATATTAAAGCTATATAATTTTGTTGCTTGACTTATTGCAAAGTTGTATTTAGTCTGATAAGAATAGTATTTTAGTTTTATATAAAAGGAGTATTTAGATGGGAACTATTGAAAGGATTCGACAAGCGTCGCCTTATGTGTTTGCATTTTTTGGTGTAATGCTTGTGGCATTTTTTACAATTGGTGATCAAACAGTTATGTCCGGTCTTATGGGGTCGGGGCAAACTAGTGCTGACAAACCAATTGCGATAGTGGACGGAGAGGAAATAGCTTACAGAGATTTCGCCGGTATGCTACAGCAGCAAATTGAAAACCAAAGAAGACAAAACCCCGATCAGGAAGTAAACGAAATACAAATCAAACGCCAAGTGTGGCAAGGTATTTTAGATCAAAAAATCTTAGAAATCCAAGCTGAAAAAGCTGGGATTACTGTAACTGATGCTGAAATCAGAGATCAGTTATTAAACAATCCTCCTGACTTTTTGGTAAAACAGTTTTCTGATTCTACAGGACGTTTTGACAGAAAAGCTTACTTAGAAATAATTACTAATCCTGAAGTAATCATGGCAAGATTGCCCGAATCTATGAGCTTTGAAGAAAAAGAAGCACAAGTAAACAAATTTAGAGCTGACATTCTCAATATTCAAGATTACTTGTTGAAACAAAAATTATCTAACAACCTTTCTTCTATAGTTAGTACTACAGGTTCAGTTATTTCTCCTGCTTTTGCTAAAGAAAAGTATGTTGCTGAAAATAGCACTGCATCTGTAAATTTCGTTGCTCTTCCTATCAGAAATGTTTCTGATAAAGATATTAACGTTACTGATGAAGAAATCAAAGAATACTATGATGCACACAAAGCGTTTTACAAACAAAAACCACAACGTCAAATTTCTTATGTTTCTTTCCGTATGGTACCTTCCCAGAAAGACTCTTTGAAAGCTCAGAAAAGTATACAAGAAATCATGACAGCATTTAGCAAAGCTCAAACTTCAGAAGCAAAAGATGATGCTTTTGATTTGATGTGGAGCAAACACAATGGCGATACTTATGATTATACTTTAGTTAATGATATTGACCCTAGAAAATCTAATTTCATACTTTCTTTGGCTAACCGCCAGGTAGCAGGGCCATTTACATTAACTGACGGTACTTATTTCTTTAGATTAGATGACAGACGTGATGGCGAAAATGAAGTAGTTAAAGCCAGCCATATCTTAATCAGAGCTAATGAAAATAATTTGGATAGTGCAAAAGCTGAAGCAGATAAAATCTACAAAGCAGCAAAATCAGGTAAGGACTTTGCTGAGCTTGCAACGCTACACTCAGAAGATCCGGGCTCAAAAACTAAAGGTGGTGATTTAGGTTACTTTAGTAAAGGCAAAATGGTTCCTGAATTTGATAAAGCTTGCTTTGGTAATAATGTTGGCGATATCGTTGGTCCTATTAAAACTCAATTTGGTTACCATATTATCAAAATTGATGATAAAAAATCTGACGAAGTTAAATATAGTGAAATCAGAATAGCTCCTCACATGTCTACTTCTACTCGTAACTTGCTTATGAGAGATGCTCAGATTATGGCAAAACAAGCTGCAGAAGAAGGACTATCCTTGGATACACTTGCTGCTCGCAAAGGTCTAAGAGCTTCCACTCCGGGATTCTTCGAAAAAGAAAGCCCTAAAGAACGTCCTCTCTCAAGTTCTCAATACCTTACTGATAAAGCTTTCGAAACTGAAGTTGGTGGCATTATTGAGCCAATGGAATTAGATTATTATGGTCTTATCGTAGCTCAAGTAGTTGGGGAAAAACCAGAAGGAATAATTTCATTAGAAGACAAAAAAGAGGAAATCAAAGGCAAACTGATTGGGCGTAAAAAATTAGATGTACTTCAATCTAAAGCAGATGAGCTTTATGCTAAAATCAAAAGTGCCGGTTCTATTACGGCTGCTAAGGAATTAGATCCTACAATTGATGTGAAAACTATCGACAATTTGAAAAATGATGGTAAAGTAAGTGGATTTGGGACAGAACCTGCTTTCACAACTAATGCTTTTGCTCAATCACTTAATAAAGTTGTCGGTCCTATTCGTGGAGAAAAAGCTTACTTCATTTTAGAAGTAACAAACAGAAATATGCCTGCAAAAGAAGACATAGAAGCTAATCTTGCTACATATATCGAAACTTTAAAACAGCAATCTTCAGGTATCACATTCTACCAATGGATGAATGCTATTAAAGAACAATCTAACATAGAAGACTTCAGAAAAGACTTCTATAAAGAATACTAAAATTATTTTACATACAGTGTAGATAAAAAAAGGAGCTTGCTATTCAGCAGGCTCTTTTTTTTTACTACTGTTTTTACATTACAATCCCTACATAGTAGAGCCTTGCATAATTGATTTATAGAGCACTTCGAGTACAGCAATAGATATATATGAATTAATTTCATAATCGAACATCTATGTGCTATATTTATGCTATAAGACTTTTATGAAAATACACAAAATATACCATTAGTTTAGTGTATCCTAAAACTGAAAATAGAACATAGTAATAATAGTTTTTATAGGGGTTAAATATGGCTGGCATTTCACGGAGAGATTTCTTCAAAGTAACAGGTGCTATGTGTGGAGCTACAGCTCTTAGTGCGGTGGAATCAAAAGCACAAAGTCGCCCGGTTAACATCCTTTCTTCGGATAGGATGGGAGTCTTGGTAGACACTACAGTCTGCATTGGTTGCAGGAACTGCGAATGGGCTTGCAAAACAGCTCATGATATTCCCACTGATCACATTGATACCTATCAAGATAGGACCATTTTCAAAGAATATAGACGACCAAACGAAAAATCACTTACTGTAGTAAATGAGTATAAAAATCCAAAAAGCGAATACCTACCTACGAATGTAAAAATTCAATGTATGCACTGCGACCACCCTGCTTGCATTTCTGCATGTATCGTAGGTGCATTTTCCAAATTAGAAAATGGAAGTGTTGTATGGGATACTAATAAGTGTATCGGTTGCCGTTACTGTATGGTAGCATGCCCATTCCAAATCCCGACTTACGAATTTGAAAAGGCAATTCAGCCAAATATCTCTAAATGTGATTTCTGTACAGAAAGAACCAAAGAAGGGAAATTAACTGCTTGCGTTGAGATTTGTCCTGTAGAAGCTCTAACGTATGGTCCAAGACAAGATTTGATTAAAATCGCCAGAAAACGAATAGCTCGTAATCCTGAAAGATACATGGATCATATTTATGGTGAAAAAGAAGTAGGTGGGACTAGCTGGTTATATATGTCAGGCCAGGATTATGGTGAGATTGGATTCAAGAAATTAGGTGACAAACCGGCACCTGGTGTGTCCGAATCAATACAGCATGGCATATTCGCTTATTTCGTGCCTCCTGCGATGTTTTATTCACTTTTAGGCATGATTATGTGGATTGCTAAGAAAAGAGAGACAGAGAAGAAGGAAAAGCTAAACCCGAACAACGAAGGAGAAGGTCATGAGTGAGAATTTCATCACAGTTCCTCTTTCAGGAGAGCATAAAAAAGTAAATTACTTTACTCCGGGCGTGTTCCTGCTGATACTTATTGCAATAAATGGCTTAGTATTTCTGGCAGGTAGGTTCATATTTGGCATAGGTGCTGTTACTAATCTGGATAATTACTATCCTTGGGGATTATGGATAGGAGTAGATGTTGCTGCAGGGGTTGCCCTTGCTGCTGGTGGTTTTACTTCTTCAGCATTAGCTCATATACTTCATCGTGAAGATTTTCATGTTATAGTGCGTCCGGCTCTACTTACAGCCATGCTGGGGTATTCTTTTGTAGCATTTGGCGTATTTACTGATATAGGACGTTGGTATTATATATGGCATCCACTTGTAAACTGGAACCCGAATTCTGCTTTGTTTGAAGTAGGTATTTGTGTTATGTTTTACTTGACAGTGCTTTATATTGAATTCTTGCCGGCAGTAGTAGAACGATTTATCTATAAAGTAAATCTGCCGGGTATCCTCAAAGGACTTAATAATGTTGTTGAAAAACTCTTAGCATTATTAGACAAGACTTTACCTAAAGTAATGTTCGCATTCATTATCGCAGGTGTTGTTCTTTCTACTTTACACCAATCTTCTTTAGGCACTTTGATGATTATAGCCGGCGATAAAATGCACCCGCTTTGGCAAACTCCTATACTACCGTTGCTGTTCTTTTTGTCAGCAGTTTCTGTTGGATTCCCGATGGTTATGTTCGAGTCACTGATTGCGGCAAAATCTTTTAGAATTCCACCGGAAATGCACGTGCTAAGCAAACTTGGCAAAGTAATGCCGTTATTGTTAGGGATATATTTAGCATTTAAGTTAGGTGATATGTTCATCAGGGAGACTTTTGTATATTTACTTGACTTTAACACAGCCAGCATTATGTTTCTGATAGAAGTAATTGTAGGAGCTGTTATTCCACTGAGAATGTTTTTATCTAAAAAAGTATTAAATAAACCTTGCTTACTAATGGTTGCATCCGGATTAGTTGTGTTTGGCGTCTTTATCAATAGAGTTAATAACTTTGTTACTGCTTATACTCCGCCAAACGCCGATTATTCATATTTTCCTTCTTACGGAGAAATATCAGTAACCTTAGGATTTATAGCAATTCTGATTTTACTTTATAGAGCTTTTGTTATGATATTTCCTGTGATTTCTTTACCAAAAGATCCCGAGAGAAATAAAGGGGAGGAGTGCTAAGATGAAAAAAGTTTTATATGTTTTTACATTGCTAATTTTGGGACTTGCTATATCCTTTAGTTTGAATAATATAAATACTACTAAAGAGGACATTAAGAAAAGTCCCGAAAAAACTGCAACAGTTACAACTAACTCTGATTTAATCAAGAAAGAAATTAGTGATGACCATGCCAAATCTGATTTGGAGTGTAGCACCTGTCATGCTTGTCTATACCCTACGGCAGATGATCCATGCTTGATAGTCTGTCCACGAGAGCAGATTACCATTCATCATGATCCTGAAGAAGGTCCTAATGTGATAAAAATTGAAAAACTATCCGACAGATATGGCCCTGTAGTATTTTCTCATAAAGTGCATGCACAGATGTCAGAGATGTCAGGTGGATGTGATGCTTGCCATCATTATAACACTGCCGGTCCCGTACTTGCTTGTAACAAATGTCACGAACCAAGAGCCACGAGAGAAAATCTTGCGGTGCCTGACCTTGAAGCAGCATACCACAGGCAGTGTGTTCAGTGCCACAGGCAGTGGAATCAGAATACCGGCTGTTACTCCTGCCACTTACCAAAAGAAAGTGAAAAGAGTGAAATCGAAGAATTAATTAAAAGGTATCACGAGATAGAGCATCCTGAAGTTAATCATCCGAAAAAGCTTGTTTATGAAACTAAAGCTGACACCGGAAGATTAGTTACATTTTATCATGACCAGCACGTGCAAATGTTTAATGTGCCATGCAAAAGTTGTCATACGGAAGAGTCATGTATCGAATGTCATGACTTAAGAAAAGAGGTAACTTATCAGGCAGATCAACACAAAAAAGTACATAAGAGCTTTGAAGATCACCATAAACCTTGTTCGACTTGTCATGATAATAATGACTGTAATAAATGTCACAGAGAAACAGAATTACCTCCGTTTGAGCATGACAAATCTACAAACTTCAACTTAGGCAAGTATCATACTATGCTTAATTGTAATAAGTGTCATGCGGATAATAAATTTAGCAAGTTAAACACAGGTTGTACATCTTGCCATAAGAATTTTAAATTAGGTGAGTTTGACCACTCTAAGACAGGCTTGACTCTTACAGGAGAGCACAAAGATTTTGATTGCGAAAATTGCCATACAAATCTGAATAAGCCAATGCAGATTAAATGCGATGATTGCCACGACGAGGAAATTACTTATCCACGCAAACTGCCTGGTGTAAAGAAGTAATATAAAAAAATTGAATTGCTTAAAGCTCCGGATAATAGTTCGGAGTTTTTTTTTGCAATTATGTGAAACTTATTTATATTTGCATCGTTAAGAAAGTTGTTAACAATACAAAAGTGAGAAATAATATGACTACATCTGAAATTGTTATAGCAAAAGTAGAAGATTTTGTAATAGATGAATTTGCCAGATATATAGATGCTATTGGTGGGAAAGTGATGATGGGACGAATATTTGGTTTACTTGTTACCAAGCATGAACCGATGTCACTAACTCAAATTGCTCAACGTCTGCAAGCCTCAAAACCAGCAATCTCAACTACTATTAAGGCCTTGGTTGAGATTAGATTTTTACAGAAAGTGTATAAACCGGAGTTCCCGAGAGAGGATTTTTACATTTTCACTCATGATTCAATGGAAATGGTAATTGATCCGGGTATCGTTAAATTGGAAAATCTGAGAGAAAGACTTGATCGAGCCGCAGAAATGATAGAAAAAGAATCTAAGTATATTACAAAAAGTGAAGAGTTAATCGCCTTAGATCACAAATTAAAAATTATGAGAGAGTCATTTTCAATCGTACTTGAAGAGTACTATATTTTCGGAGAAAAAGTTAAAGAAAGAATAAGAAAAATGTCTGAAGAGAAACATAAATCTATATAGAAGAGGCAAAAAATGTTTAAAAATGCTTTGTATGTTTTGCTGATATTATTGTCAGTAGTTACTGTTTTCTCAAATATTGACTCTGAATCTATAATCAGAAAAGCAGAAGATATGGCTAAAGGTAAGTCTATGCAGGGTACTTTTAGAATGAAAATTGTAACTCCTGATTACACACGTAACTTGAAAATGGATATCTGGAATGACGGAAAAGATAATTCACTTATAATTACCCGCGAACCCAAAAAAGAAGCAGGCAACAAAATGCTTAAGATTGACAGAGAACTCTATAGCTACCTAAAAGCTACAGAAACGTCGATGAAGCTACCTGCTTCCATGATGCTGCAAAGCTGGAATGGCTCCGACCTTACAAATGATGACCTCGTAAGGGAATCTGATATGGTTGATGATTATAAAATTAAGTACCTAAAGGACGATGAAATTGATAACATCAAGTGCTGGAAGTTTGAACTTATACCAAAACCGGATGCACCTGTTGTCTGGGGTAAAATATATTACTGGGTTAGGCAAGCTGACTATCTACCCTCAAAAGTTACTTACTATGACGAAGAGGGAACTTTACATAGAACAATGCTTTTTCAAAAAATTAAAAAAATGGGAGACAGAAAAATCCCCACAGTTTGGAAAGTCATATCAGAAACAAAGAAAGGGTACTATACAGAATTTATTTATGAAAAAGTAGAATTTGACAAAAAAATCCCTAAACGAATCTTTTCCTTGAGAGAATTAGAACGATAAGTGATTGTAATAAAAGGTAAATAAATGTTAGTATTTAAACTTGCATGGCGTAATATCTTCCGAAATAAAACGCGATCTGTTTTAACTATATCTGCGGTTGCATTTGGACTCTTTTTGATGATATTTATGCGAGGCATGCAGCTTGGAACTTATGAAGTCAATATCAAAAACGCTATAGAAATGTTTCCTGGCTATATCCAAATCCAGTACGAAGGCTATAGAGATAATCCTACATTACAAAAATGCTTTACATTTACTGATGAAATGCAGACAAAAGTGATGGGAATAGAAGGAGTAAAAAATATTAGTGAAAGAGTTATTTCCGAAGGTTTGGTTGGTCACAAAAAGAAATCTTACGGAGCTGCAATCTTTGGGATAGACCCTGAAGACGAAAGCAAAGTTTCGACTATGCACAACAGATTAGAAGCAGGAAAATTTCTTTCTCCCGGGAAAACAGGCGAGTTAGTGCTGGGATATAAATTATTGGAAAATCTGGGATCAAAGATTGGAGATGAGCTTGTGGTGCTTTCCTCCGGATTTGATGGCTCTATGGGTAATATGAAGTTTAAAGTAATCGGTACAACTAAAACCGGCACAACGGAGTTAGACGCTTCTTCAGTATATATTAACATTGAAGATGCTGATATACTGTTCTCAATGTATGGGATGATTTCAATGGTGGCAGTAAAGCTGGAAGATGTAAATCAGGTCGATGAGGTGCAAAAGAAAATATCAAAAGTAATGTCACAATATACTCTCCGCAGAGAGAAGAAAGCCGAAGTCCTTAACTGGGAAGAGATATTGCCAGAGTTCAAGCAGATGATTGAGTTTGATAATGTTTCCGGTATTGTTTATTTGGGACTTCTGATGATAATAATTGCATTTGGAATACTAAATACAGTAGTCATGTCTATATCAGAGCGTTTTAGCGAATTTGGAGTGATGCTTGCTCTTGGGACTAAAAATGGGCTTCTGGTGCTGATTATGTTCGTAGAAACAGTATATATTGCTTTGATAGGCATGGTCTGTGGCACTTTACTCGGATATTTTGCAAATGCTTATGTAGTTGCAAATCCTATAGTGCTCACAGGACCTACTGCAGATATGATTAGGGAGTATGGTTTTATACCTGCTATGTACTCAACATTAGACCCTTGGATATTCTTATATGCAAATGGAACAGTGTTACTAATCGCAATGCTTGTCTATATCTATCCTGCTGTTAGATTGTCAAAACTGCAGGCATTAAAAGGTATTAGATATGTGTAGTAAGTACTATAAATATAAAATAAATAAGATTGGAATAGTATAATGCTTTTAAAACTTGCATGGCGTAACCTTTGGCGAAATAAACGTCGATCTCTGATTGTACTTGTCTCAATTATAGTGGGTGTTGCCATATTACTGATAAACGAGGGTTTTACAAATGGTTTAGTATATTCTATGCTGTCAAATCAGGTAAAAACTCATACATCTCATATCCAAATTCATAGAAATGGATTCAATAGCGATAAACAGATAGAATCAGTCTTGCCAAACTCAGGTAAAGTTATTTCAGACTTGGAAGAGCATGGGTTTGTAAAGAATTACTCGAAAAGGGAGATTGCTTTTGGTTTACTTACTAGTCCATCAGGTTCTGCCGGATGCGCGTTAACAGGTGTGGAATATGACAAGGAAGCCAACATAACTAATATATCACAGAGAGTAATCGAAGGTAGCTATCTGACAGGCAAGAGCAAAGAAATTGTAATTGGTAAAAAGATGGCTGAAAAGTTAGATGTGAAAATAGGCAGTAAAGTAGTGATGGTTTCTAATAGCTATGAAGGTGTAGTGGAGAACAGACTATTTCGTATTTCCGGCATCTATAAATCTACTAATTCAAATCATGACAAACTGTATATTTATGTAAATCTAAAAGATGCGCAGGAAATGCTTGCACTTGGTAATAATATCAATGAAATTGCAATAGTTACTGATGATACTGAAAAGGTATATAATTATAAAGAAGATTTGATAAAATCTTTAAATAACGATGCCTATGAAGTGCTGTCTTTTGAAGATTTAAATCCTATGATAATGGCTTATATAGGTAGCTATAAGCAGATGATATATATCATGTATATGATTTTTGTAGTTGCTGCTCTGTTTGGTATTATAAACACAATGCTTATGTCTGTCTTCGAAAGAGTGCAGGAGATAGGCATCCTAATGAGTCTTGGGATGAAGAAGTCTAAAATATTTATGATGATTATCCAGGAAGCACTTGTTTTAGGAGGATTTGGGACTGCCATAGGTTTTATCTCAGGGATGATTGTTGTGTTAGTACTTTCAGGGACAGGTATTGATTTTAGCTTGTTTTCTGCAGGTCTCTCAAGCTTTGGCTTAGATTCCACAGTTTACCCGATATTAAAAGTTCAAACGATACTTAACTCATTACTAATTATGCCTTTTGCTACAGTTATTGGTGCTGTTTACCCGGCAATTAAAGCAGTAAAACTTGCACCTACTGACGCAATGAGATATGTAGGGTAATTAAGTAAATATCGATTTTCTATTTGACTATTTGAACGTTTTTACGAAGAATATAAAAATATAATTGATATACAAGCATAGCTCATGGACTATTGACCTTTGAGCTATAGAAAACCTATAACTAGTAAAATATCAAAATAATAAGGAATATAGCTGTGAATGCTGTTGAAATGCCTTTAATAAAGTTAGTTAACGTCTCAAAAATATATAATTCTAATGGAATCGCGGTAAATGCGTTGAAAAATATCAGTATAGGTATCGCACCTGGAGAGTATACCGTTGTTGCAGGGCCTTCCGGTTCCGGAAAGACTACTATGCTTAATTTGATAGGAACTTTAGATACTTGCAGTGGCGGAGAGATTCTAATTGATAACCAAGATGTTTCTCGGAAAACAAGTAAGGAGCTTGCTGAGTTTAGATTGCATAAAATGGGCTTTGTCTTTCAGGCATATAACCTGATACCTGTACTTACTGCAATGGAAAATATAGAATTTGCTATGATGCTAAAGAAAATATCTGAAAAGCTCCGTCATGAGAAAGCTATGCATATTATGGATGAACTGGGGATAGCAGATTTGGCAAAGAAACGACCTAACGAAATGAGTGGTGGTCAGCAGCAGAGAGTCGCAGTTGCCAGAGCAATAGTAAACGATCCACTTATTGTATTAGCAGATGAGCCAACTGCTAATCTGGATTCAAAAACAGGAGATTCGCTGCTGAATTTAATGGAACAAATGAACGAAGAAAAAGGTATTACTTTTCTCTTTTCGTCTCACGACAAACAAGTTATGGACAGGGCTAAGCGATTGGTTATTTTAAAAGATGGTATGATCACTGAAGATAATATTCTGAGATGATGAAAATAATAATCTTATTGGTATTCATGCTTATCGCTCCGAAACTATTTGCGGTTGATTTCGGAGTAAACGGCTATATATTTGAAATGCCTGCAATCCTTAAAGTGCAAGACATTAAAGGCTCGGAGTATAAAGCTATAAACTTTACACGTTTAAGAGTAAGACCGACTTTAGATTTGACTGAAAATGCCAGAATAACTGCTCATTACGAGTTAGATTTTTTGCTCTCGGAGCAGATACTTCCGGGTATGCCCAATATGAGTAAAACTAATAGGCAAGCTATTTCTCTTTTTGATGAAATAAGTTCGGGAAATAAGTATAGAGTAAACCACTTTATAGATATGCTATACTATAAGCATCTATTCGATGATTTTGAATTTACTCTTGGGCGACAAATTATTTCATGGGGAAGCGGAAGAATTTGGCAACCAACAGATTTATTTAATCCCATCAATCCTGCAAATATCTTTAAATACGAACGAGATGGGGTTGATGCTTTAACCGCTAAATACTATTTAGGAGCTTTTTCTGATGTAGAAGTGGTTGCAAATTTTCGTGAGCTTATGGAGGATAATAACTATGCCTTGAGAATAAGAACAAATTTGGCAAAATATGACATGTCATTTATGACAGGGTATTTTGATAAGCGCGGAGTGATTGGAGCAGATTTCGCAGGGAACTTATTTGATGCCGGTTTGAGAGGTGAGATGCTATACTCCTTTGGAAATGATGAAGGTAGAGCTGTATACGTTAAAGCAGTGCTTGGTTTAGATTATCAAATAACTGCAGATTTATATGCTTTAGTGGAGTATCAGTTTAATGGAGAAGGTAAAGCAGATAAAGCCAAATATGAATATTTACGATTAGCACTTGGTGAAATCCAAAACCTTAGCAGAAATTACTTTACAGAGCAGATAGTTTACAAATTGAGAGCTCTTTGGACAGTTTCAGCCAATATGCTTCAGAATATGAATGACAAAAGCGGATATATTGGAGGAATATTAGAATATAGTTGGTTGCAAAATGTAAATCTTAAATGTGCCGGAATGTATTTTTATGGCTCCGAAAACGATGAATATGCTAACTATGGGACAGCAGTGTATGGAATACTCGAGTTTTATTTTTAAATTGTCTTATAAGTAAGATTGACAATATCTTACAAGAGCATTGTTTTAGTATTGCCACAGATAACAAGGAATAAAATGATAGTATTAGGTGTCGACCCGGGCTCGGTAGTTTGCGGATATGGTGTGGTCAATATGCAAGGTAGTAATAAATTCACTTTAGTTGAATATGGAGTGATACATGCCAAAAAATCAACTCCGGAGTTTTATGAAAGGTTAAAAGAAATTTACAAAAAGATTGATGCAATTATTCAAAGGACAAATCCTGACTGTGCAGCATTTGAGTCTATGTTTTATTCGAAAAATGTACAATCGCTAATAAAGTTGACTCATGCCAGAGCGTCCGCAATTTTAGCGGCTTCTATGAGCAATCTGCCAATATTGGAGTATACTCCAAAAGAAGTAAAAAAAAGTGTCACAGGGCGAGGGGCAGCCTCAAAAGAGCAAGTATCTTTCATGGTGCGTCGTATATTGAATATCCAAGAAACTCCTGAATTCTTTGATGCAACGGATGCGCTCGCTGTAGCAATATGTCATGGATTAAAATCCGGAATGCCTAAAACAAAAGGAAGTAGTTGGAGCGATTTTGTTAAAAATAATCCCGATAAGGTACTCTGATAAGTTTATTTAGAAATTGGTACTGTAAAATGAAAAACAGACCCACTACCTAAAGTAGATTCCGCCCATATCTCGCCATCGTTTTTCTCTATAAATTCTTTACACAAGATAAGACCTAAGCCTGAGCCGGTTTCTTGGTTGGTTCCCTTTTGGACATGGTGTGAATCTAATTTAAATAGCTTTTGTAAAACATCGTCTGACATACCAACTCCGGTATCTTTGATGCTAAATTTAACTTTGTCATTTGTAGATTCAGTAGAGATAGTAATAGAGCCATAATCCGGAGTAAATTTTACTGCGTTGGTTACAATATTTCGCAAAACAGTTTCAATCATATTTTTGTCAGCACAGACACTACTGTTGCAATTGAGTTTTTGCAAGATTTGGATGTGCTTACTTTTTGCTTGCTCTGTAGTAAATTTAATAGTCTCACTTACAACTGTGCTTACTATAAATCTTTCATTTTTAACTAAAAGCTTACCCTGCTGCGATTGAGCCCAGCTTAGTAAATTCTCCAGAGTAAGTCTTAGTTTTAAAGTATGACTTTTCATGTTGTCAAGGTATTGATCAGTTTTTGCTCTGTTGTTTTGCTTATGGAGCATTTGCAGTATATCAATTGACAATAATAATGCATGCACAGGGTTTTTTAAATCATGCCCGATGATAGAAAAGAATCTATTTTTTGTTTCATTGGCAATTTGAAGTTCGAGTTCAGAATCTGTAAGCTGTTCATTCAGTATCAAAAGTTTTTGTGTCTCTTGAGCTATAGACTCATTCAGTTCCTTTAGCTCCATATTAGAGACTTCCAGCTCCTCAAGAGTAGCTTTAAGCTCCATAGTTTTTTCGTCTATAAGATCCTCTAAGTTATGGTTGAGCTCTTCAAGTCTCCTTTGCGCCTCTTTTTGCTCCGAAATATCAATGATTACACTTAATATAATTTCTGATTTATGATTAAGAGAAAAAGTTTGAATATTCGCCAAAGCATCGAATATTTCTCCGTCCATTCTTTTCAAAGAGACTTCTACATTGCTGACTGTTTTTTGTTTTTTTAAGTTATCAATAGAGTCTTTGAGTAGTTCAAGCTTTCCTTCAAGATAGAAATCTAAAATTGTGAGATTGCCAGATAATTCATTTATTTTGAACATTTGCATACCACCGGGAGAAATTTCTCTTATTGTAAAAGGTGGCTCACTATCGTGCAAAATGAATGCTACATTACGAGCAGTATTGTAAATATTTACTAACTTATTTTTTTGAGTTTTGAGTTGTTCAGTGTATTTCTTTATTTCTGATACATCTTCGACAACAATACACAAATAATCTTTATTTAAAGGAATAAACCTAATATTTACATAGATTTCAAAACTGCCAAGGCTTAATTTGTCAGAAAAAACTACAGCATCACCGGTATCCATAGCTTGAGTAATGTGAGCTTTATAGTCTTGGAAATGAGTAGGATAAATCTCAGAGATTTTTTTTCCTATTAAATCTTTTTCTGTTAGATTTGTTCTCTTTTTTATTGTTTTTAAATAGGCAGTATTTGCTTCTTTCATTATGTAGTCTAAGACTTCATTTCTATTGTTCCTGATAACCTTTACAATAAAGATAGATTCTGGTAAATGTTTATATAGTTGTGTAAACTTTGCATAGTCAACTTGCAATGCTTTTTGAATTTCTTTATCTAAATCTCTATGTGCGAATATAAATATTGAACCGTAAATATTATTATTTGAATCAAGTAAAGGAGAAGCATTGTAGTTGATTGTATATTTTCTGCCGTTTTTTGATTTTAGAATGAATGCATCGTTATGAGTAAGCACATTCCCAAATTGAATAATCTCTTTGATATCAAAGTTTGCTTGATATTTTGAAACTGCATTGGTAAGATTAATTATAGAATTGATATGCTTGGATTTGGCCAGTTTAAAGTTCCAACCTGTGAGTTGTTCCGCCATAGGATTCATTAAAGTTATTTTACCGAAAGAATCAGTGGTAATCAATGCCTCGCCCATACTTTGCAACACAGCTTCCGAAAACTGTTTCTGCTCAGACAGCAAGTCGTTTTTGTTAATCAAACCTGTGATATCTGTCGTTAAAGCTTGTACAAATATTTCTCCGTCTATTTCGACTGGCATTAGATTTACTTCTAGCCAAAATAACTTCCCTTTTTTACTTAAATGTTGCCATTTAAATTTTTGATGATTTCCAAGTCTGGCTTGTTCTATTAAATAGTAGGAGTGTCTTGCAGAAAGACCTCCGGGTTGAATCAGTGGAGAAAAGTCATAAGGAGTTTGGCCTATTAGTTCATGCTCAGAACATTCAAACAATTCAAGACAAAAATCATTACAATGATAAAATTTACTGTCTCTGAGGAAAAATATTGCAGATTTTGAATAGTTAAATACTGAACTATAGAATTTATCGAAACCGGATGATTTTGAATTAAAAAGAAAAAAGTCATAAGATTTATTATCTAAGGAAATAGATGATTTCGTGTAACGTTTATCTATTATGAAACTATCAAAATCAAAATTAGATTCGGGAACAACTCTAAATTGTTCAAAGAAGTTAGAATTTGCAATACATTGAGATTTATCTTTATTTTTCAAAAGTACAGAATCACCAAAAGCTCTAACAAAATTTGCTATTGTCGAGTCTGATGTAAACTTAGAATTAGCCAAATGTATTATCAATGTACATTCCCGAAAATTGAAAATTGTAGGAATGCAAAGTAAATATTTGCAGTACTAAAGTAAAATAAATTAGCATTAAAATAATCTAAGTTGTAATATTTTATAAGACTAAAGATACTCAAGATAATCCAAGGTGGCAAATATTAAATAATGTACGATAAGCTTACAAAATACAATAGAAAGCAATATAAAAACAACGGTATTGTGAGAATATTTTTATATATTGGGAAATTAAAATAGATTTATTACATACTATTAAAACAGATAAAAATGAAAAATATATTTAAAAATTCTAAAAATCATAAGCTCTTAAAGTATTTGACTAATCAGTCCTTCCAAATACTCACACTTGTGGTATTGTCTTTCGTATTGTTTATATCTACATTCTATGTGTTATTTGTACCAAAGTTAGAAGAGTCTTACTACGATTCTAGAAAGAAGTTGCTAAAGGATATGGTTACAAGCGCTGAGGGCTTGCTATTTGACTATTATAAAAGATATGAAGCCGGAGAGCTAACCGAAGATGAAGCAAAAACAAGAATTAAAAAGCGTCTTGCATCTTTGAAGTATGATAATAATTACGGCTATTTCTGGATTATCAACAAGGATGCTGTGCTGGTTAGTCACCCATATTCTTTGAATATTTTAGGTAAAAAACTTAGAGATTTAGACAATACACCGGAAAAAGAAGTTTTGCTAAAAATGCATGAGTTAGGTAAAGATAGCTCTGAAGGGTATGTGTATTATAAATGGACTCAACCAGGGAATGCCGATACTTATTCAGAAAAAGTAGCCTATATTAAAATGTTTAAGCCTTGGGAGTATACAATAGGAACCGGTGCTTACTTAGATGACATCAAAATGCAGATTCATGAAATGAACGTAAATATGTCACGTGCTTTTTTAGTGATAGGGTTGATTCTGCTTTCCTTTTCAATATACATAATAATAAGTATCCATAAATTAAATGCTAAAAAAGAAAAAGCATATAACCGATTATTTGCTACAGAATTAAAATATAGTAACTTTTTTGATTCTACATTCCAGTTTATCGCTGTTCTTGACAAAAATGGATATATCCGAGAAATTAATAAATCAGCTTGTGAGTTTCTCGATTTAAACAAAGAAAAGTTACAAAATAAATTATTTTGGGATACACCATATTGGGCAACTGATTTGGAGGCGAAACTGAAGCTTATTTCTGGTTTTCAAAAAGTACAAAAGGGAGAATTTATACGTTTTGAAGCTAATCATAGTGACTTTAAAGGTAATTTCATAGTGGTTGATTTTTCTCTAAAACCTCTTTTTGATGCGGAAGGTAATTTTATTCAGGCTATCGCAGAAGGCAGGGATATTACAGAAACCAAAAAAGTAGAATTAGCTTTGAAAATATCAGAGGAAAGACTTTCCAAAGTGCTGGATCAGTCTCCTATGGCAACTGCTATATTTAATGTAAAAGGTGAAAAATCATACTGTAATGAATCGTGGAATCACCTATGGCATGATAATTTAGGCTATAAAGATGATTTTAATCTTTATGAGGAAATGCAACATAAGCAGTTTGGTTATCCTGATGCATTTGATAAAGCACGAGCCGGTATTGCGTCTATGATTGGTCCATTTCAGTTTAAATCGCCAGACCTTAATGCTGATAATTCTTTATGGCTCTATAGCTTTGTCTATCCACTTACTGAAAATGAGAGTGTTTCAGAGATTGTTATTCTGTACGAAGATCAAACTACGAGAATTAATGTTTCTAAAGCCTTGGAAAAAAGTGAGCATTGGTATCGCTCCCTTTTTGATAATGCAATTGATGGTATTTTAATTTTAGAGAATGATAGAATATTAGAAGCTAATCCTGAATTTTATAATATGTTTAATTCATCACCGGCTAAAATGAATGGAAAATCTATATATGAATTTTCCCCTGCAGTTCAGTATAAAAATGATCCTTCAGATGAATTAGGTAATATGTTTTTAAGTAATGCACTACAAGGACAGTCTGTAAATTTTGAATGGCTGCATAAAAGAGAAGATGGAACTACTTTCGATACCGAAATATCTTTGGCAAAGGTAGAATTCGATGAAAGAGTGCTAAGTATGGCTTTTATTCGCGACATTTCAGAAAGAAAAAGAGCTTATGATGCGATTCAATCTATGGTAGAAGCGGTTGCCGCTTATACCGGTCAAGAGTTTTTTAATTCAGTTGCTTTAAATTTAAATAAAATATTGAAAAGCAATTATGCTCTAATAGGGGTGTTAGAAAATGATAGTCTTGTATCTTCTGTTGCTTTGGCAAAGAATAACCAGATAATTGATAATGTCGTATTTAGTGCAGTCGGCACCCCTTGTGAAAATATATTCAACAGCGGAATGGTAGTGTATCATGAAGATATAGCCAAAATATTTCCTAAAGATAAAATACTGTCTGATTTGGGTATAGAAGGGTATGTCGGCACTCCATTAATATGTTCAAACAATAAACAAATTGGAGTGCTACTTGCATTATACGAAACACCAATAGATGATGATATCTTGTCAAAAGAGGTATTACAAATATTTGCAGGAAGAATTGCTGCAGAAATGGAACGTGCAAATTACCAAAATGAATTGATACACTTAAATAAAACATTAGAAAAAAGAATTAATGAAAGAACTGGTGAGCTACAACAAATTAATACAGAATTGAAAGATTTTGCTTATATTGTTTCTCATGATCTTAAAGCTCCTTTGAGAGGTATAAGTCAGCTTTCGGAGTGGATTCGCTCTGATATAGAAGATAAATTAGAAGCAGAAAATATAGAAATGTTTGATTTGCTGCAGTCACGAATTAGAAAAATGTATACTCTCATAGATGGAGTATTAGATTATTCTCGAGTTGGCAGAATAGAAGATCAAGCTACTAAAATAGATTTGAATGAACTATTACCGGAAATATTTGAAATAGTGAAGGATGATAGGAGTTCTACGATTAATATTATTAATATTCTACCTGTAATAAAAGCAGACAAAACACGTATATCCCAATTATTCCAAAACTTATTCTCTAATGCTTTCAAATACAATAATAAAGACGAAGTACTAATTACAATAGACTTTGAAGAGTCAGAAACGCATTTTAGGTTTAAAGTTGAAGATAATGGTGTTGGGATTGATGAAAAATATTTTTCTAAAATATTTAATATTTTTCAGACTATTGACGCCGGCGATGATAATTCTACCGGAATTGGCTTAAGCATAGCTAAGAAAATTGTAGAGTATTATGGTGGTTCCATAGATGTCGAATCCAAGTTAAATGAAGGCACTTCATTTATCTTAGAGGTGAACAAAAACAAAGTAAATTAAATTTTAGGTTGAATGTATTTTACTGTGAAAGATAAGCTAAAATATAGTTTTATTGTAAGGCTGAGTCTAATAGTTTTAGTCACTTTGATGTTGCCAAAAACTTTATTTAATAGCGATATTGAATATGAAGTAAAAGCAAGTTTTTTTCATCATTTTTCAAAATCTATAACTTGGCCGAACATCGAAAAATCGAATAACTTCGTTATCGGATTTTTGGGCGATAGTAAAATATTTGAGATATCTAAAAATATTTATGATAACTCTAAAATTTTAAATAAGAACGTTATCCTTGAAAAATTTAATAATATTGAAAAATGTGGTAATTGTAATATACTGTTTATTTCTAAAGACTATAGCGGGGACATAGCTAAAGTTGTTACAATGTGCCAAAAGAACTCAGTCTTATTGATGGGAGAAAGTATCGGATTAGGTGAGCAAGGAGTTATGATAAATTTTTACTTTACTGACAAAGGAACAACGGCATTTGAAATAAATCCTAAGTCTATTATGCAGGCAAAGCTTGAGTTTGACTTGCATCTACTTAATCTAGGCAAGGTAGTAGGTGGTTAAATGTTAAAAAAACTATCAATAAAATACAAACTGATTGCAATAATCCTTATCATTAGTTCTTTCGTAATTATATTAGGAATGACTATCACTATGATGAATAATATAATTATGCTAAAGAAACAGATTAGTAATCAATTTCAATTAAATGCTAAATTATATAGTCAGTCAGTTGCTCCCGGTATTGTATATAATATGAAAGATAAGACTAAAGAAATATTATCTCAACTGGAATATATCCCAAATATTACTCACGCACAAATATATGACACTTCTTTTACAAAATTTGTTACTTATACCAGAACCGGTTTTACCAATTTTAACTTGCCAAAATCAAAAAAGGGAAGTTATACTCATTTCGAAGGTGACGTCCTAAATGTTTTTGAGCCCATTCACTATATGGGGGAAGATGTAGGTGTGTTATTCATAAGATCAAACACTCATCTTACCAATAAAATATTGGATTCAGTATATATCATGATAATATTAATGGTAATATTATTTGTTATCGCCTATTTTATGGCATCCAAATTACAGAAAATAATATCAAACCCTATTTTAGAACTTACAAACATAACAACTGAGATAACTGATAATAGTGATTATTCTGTACGTTTAAAGAATAAATACTTTGATGAAATAGGAATGCTGTTTGATGAATTTAATCAGATGTTAGAGGTAATCCAGCATAGAGCAGTAGAAAGAGATATTGCAGAAGAGAATCTGAGAGATAGCGAGCTTCGATATCGCAGGCTTACAGAAAATGCTAAAGATGCTATATTTAGAATATCTATTCCCGATGGATATTTTGAATATATGAGTCCTGCAATACTAGAAATGACTGGGTATTCGCCATCTGATTTTTACAAAGATCCACTGTTTATGAAAAAAATTATACATCCTTCGTTTCATGCATGGTACGAAGCAGTATGGGTAGATTTTATTTATGGCAAATTGCTTCCGGCATATGAATATCAGATTATAGATAAATCTGGAGAAAATCATTGGCTTTACCAGCGTTCAGTAGTTGTAAGAGACAATCAAGGCAAACCAATTGCTATAGAAGCTATTGCCACTGATATTACAGATAGAAAAAAGATAGAAGAAGAAGTAAAAACGCTTAATGCTGAATTAGAAGATAGAGTGCAACGGAGAACAGCTGAGTTGCAGTCTGCAAATAATGAACTAAAAGATTTTGCTTATGTAGTATCGCATGACTTGAAAGCACCGCTTAGAGGTATAAGCCAGCTTTCACAATGGTTCCTGCAAGATTATAAAGATGAATTAGATTCTGCAGGGCAAGAGTTAGCAGAATTATTGATAAAACGTGTGGATAGATTAAATAAACTGATTAACGGGATATTGGAATACTCAAGAGTTGGAAGAGTTGTAAACAAAGTTGAAAAACTCGATATTAGAGAATTAATTCACGATGTTGTAGACTTGCTAAACCCTGATGATAACATGACATTTGAGTACCCTATAGATTTACCTGTTATTTATGCAGACAGGATAAGAATAGAGCAGATATTTCAAAACATTATTAGTAATTCTATAAAATATATCGACAAGCCAGTGGGTAAAATTGAAATTTTATTCGGTGAAGATGACAAATTCTATAGATTTGCAATTAAAGATAATGGAGTGGGAATAGAAAATAAGTACCATGAAAAAATATTTGGCATATTCCAAACGTTAGAACAGAAAGAGGATAACGCCAATACAGGAATTGGACTTTCTATCGTAAAAAAAATTGTCGAACTTTATGGTGGGACAGTTTGGGTAGAATCTGTAGTTGGTGAACAAACTATATTCCATTTTTCTTTATTAAAAAAAATAGTAGCATATGAATAAATTTGACCGAGTAGGTTTATATATGAAAAGTAAAAAACCAATATTATTGGTAGAAGACGATAAAGTAGACTCTATGACAGTAAAAAGGGCTTTGAAAGAAATAAAAGTCACTAATAGTGTTATTGTTACCTCTAATGGTGAAGAGGCACTTGAGTATCTTACCAACGAAAATAGTGAAATTCCTTGTATCATCCTTCTTGATTTAAATATGCCTAAAATGAATGGCTTAGAATTTATGAAGGTTGCAAAAGAAAGTGAAAGACTAAGGAAAATTCCTATTGTAGTACTTACTACTTCATCAGAAGAAAGAGACAGAATGAACAGCTTTAACTACGGCGTTGCAGGGTATATGACTAAACCGGTTGATTATCAGCAATTTGTAGATGTAATTAAAACAATTAATCTATATTGGACTTTAAGCGAATTACCCGAGTAAATATTATGATAAAAGATAAAATTAAACTCCTTTTTGTAGATGATGATTCTATAGATAGAATGGCTTTTAAAAGATTTGTAAAAGCTAATAATATAGAATATGATTATGAAACTGCAGATTCTGTTGATAATGCTATTATAGCACTAAATAATACTGAATTTGATATTGTAGTTACTGATTTCAATCTTGCTGATGGTACTGCTTTTGATTTGTTTGATTATATGAACGGTATACCTTTTATTGTTGTTACCGGACTGGGTGATCAAGAGGTAGCTGTAAAAGCGATGAAACAGGGAGCGTATGATTATCTTATCAAAGATACTAGTGGTAAACATCTTCAAACATTACCGATTACTGTTGAAAATGCTCTTAAAAGGAAAAATGCGGAATTAGAGCTGGAACAATATAAGTCACATTTAGAAGAGCTTGTCTATATTCGAACTAGAGAACTCCAAAAAGAGATTACAGTTAGGAAAAAAACTGAAGAAGATCTTCGTAAAAGTGAGCAGAAGTTTAGAGATTTAGCTGATTTGCTGCCTCAGACTATATTTGAAACTGACGCACAAGCTAATTTTACTTACTCTAACAAACAGGGGTTTGCCCTTACCGGATATGATACTTTTGATATGAATAAAGGTCTTAATATTTTTGACTTGTTCTCTGATGAAGAAAGACAGAATATTAAACATGAGCTAAAAAGTATTGTTCAAAACAATGTAAATTTGCATTCTAACGAGTATAAACTTATTACAAAAACAGGAGATGCCATTCCTGTTATTATTTATACTATGCCAATTGTGAAAGATAATATGCATGAAGGATTTAGAGGTATAGTAGTTGACATAACCGAAAGGAAGAAAAACGAAGAGAAGATAAAACAACTCAATGAGGATTTGGAGCAAAGAGTTGTGGATAGAACTGTGCAATTACAAGATGCCATGGAAGAGCTTAAGTTCGAAAATGAAGAACGAAGAAGAGTGCAGGAAGAGTTAAAAAATTCCAACGAAGAACTCTACAAACTAAACGAACAAATTGCAAATGAATCAGGTAAACTGCTTAGACTAAACGACCAGTTGCTTGAGTCTGAGTATAAGCTAAAAGATGCTAACGCTGCAAAAGATAAATTCTTTAATATAATAGCTCATGATTTAAAAAATCCGCTTCAGCTTTTACTGTTTTCTTCTGATTTACTTTCATTATATATGAAAAGAGATGATAAGCAGAAGATGGAGAAGTATCTTCTTTCTTTAAATCAAACTATAGTCTCACTTAGAGACCTCTTGGATAATCTTCTTACATGGGCTAGAACACAATCGGGAGGGATAGAATTTAGACCTGAATCTCTCAATATTTTTGAAATATTTGCTGAGATTGGAGATTTGTGTGAAGTCAGTGCTTCTAAGAAGAATATTGAATTAGTTAATGATGTTGACCCGGATATTTTTCTTAAAGTCGATAGAAACATGATTTCTACTGTGGTTAGAAACTTGGCTTTTAACGCCTTGAAGTTTACTGATATGGGAGGTACTATAAAGTTCTTATCATCAGAGAATAAAGACGCCTACGTGTTTTCAATTTCTGATTCCGGTGTGGGTATAAAAGAGGAAGATATTGATAAATTATTTAGAATAGATGTACATCATACTACTATCGGGACTTCTAAAGAGAAAGGTACAGGTCTGGGACTGATTATATGCAAGGAATTTATAGAGCAACATGGCGGAAGGATATGGGTTGAAAGCGAATATGGCAAAGGTTCTGTGTTTAAGTTTGAAATACCTATAAGTTAAAAATAAAAATCCGAAGTAAATTATTTACCTCGGATTTTTTAATTGAGTTCGTTTGAATTTTACTTTTTCAAAAATTCAGCAATTTTTTCTACTACAAAAGCTATTTGTTCTTCAGCTAATTCAGGATAAATTGGGAGTGCAATAGTTTCTTCGCATATCTGATTAGATACCGGAAAATCAGAATCTTTATAACCTAAATCTGCAAAGCACTCTTGCCTGTGGAAAGGAACCGGATAGTATATTTCACTTCCGATGCTATTTTCACCTAAGAATGCTCGTAATTCGTCGCGATTTTGTACGCGCACGAAATATTGATTATAAATATGATAATTGTCATGACCTGCTGATTTGTATACTGCTTTAGGTAAGAGTATTTTATTATTATCATTATATTTCAAAATGCCTTCGCCTTCTGAAATGCCTGCTTCTAAAAATAGTTTTGTATAAAGATTTGCATTATCTCTACGAGATTGGTGCCATGATTCCAAATGTGGATATTTAATATTTAGAACAGCAGCTTGCATTGCATCCAGTCTAAAATTACCACCTACAAATTTATGATGATATTTGGGTTCCATACCGTGATTTCTCATTTGGCGTAGCTTGGTTGCCATTTCTTCATCATTTGTAACTACTAAACCACCATCTCCAAATCCACCTAAGTTCTTGGTAGGGTAGAAAGAATAACAGCCAATAATACCCATAGAGCCAACTTTTTTACCGTTTTGATACTGAGCTCCAATTGCCTGCGCGCAGTCTTCTATAACAACTAAATCATGTTTACAAGCGATATCAAGCACCTCATCCATGTCAGCAGACTGACCATACAAATGAACCGGGGATGATAGCTTTAGTTTTATCTGTGATAGCTTGCTCTATTAGTTTCGGATCAATGTTATTTGTAACCGGGTCTACATCTACAAATACCGGTTTTGCGTTCATTCTGGCAACAACTCCGGCAGTAGCAAAGAAAGAGTAAGTAGGTAAGATTACTTCATCGTCCGGTTTAAGATCTATTGCCATAAGAGCGCAAAGTAAGGCGTCAGTACCACTGGAAACACCTATGGCATATTTACAATCACAATATTCAGCCAACGTGGCTTCTAATTTATTTACTTCTTCGCCTAAAATGAGCATTTGAGATTCTGCAATTTTGAGGAGTACCGGCTCTATCTCAGCTTTGAGGCTTTGATATTGAGCTCTAAGGTCGAGTAAAGGTACTTGCATCTTGTCTCCGTTATTACTGAGTTTAAAGAAAACAACTTAATAAAGATAATCATATTGTCAAATAAAAAAAGGCTTATCGTGAAGCCTTTTTCTATTTCTGTATCATTTATGTTTTATATCATATTGCTTAGATGCGTCAATAAAAGCATTAGCTATTGGTTTTGATAGAAGACTATTAAAGTCTAACCTCTCAGGATGCCACTGCACTGCAAGTAAGAATGGTTTATCATTTGGCTCTTTCCATTCAAATGCTTCTACAATGCCGTCTGGACTATAAGCGCTTGCCACTAAGTCATTAGCCAATGTTTCCACTGCTTGATGATGATTAGAATTACATCTATTATCATTTTATTTGTTAAAGTATGTAGAAAAGTACCTTCTACTACCTTCACAGGATGAAAGCAACTGTCAGGATTTGGTGTCTGATGAGTAATAGCATTTTGATAGTCGCTTGGGATATCAATAATAAGCGAGCCGCCTAAAGCTACATTAAGAATTTGCTCACCTCGACAAATTCCAAGAATTGGCAAATTCATAGACATTGCTTCCTTAATGAGTGCAAGTTCAAGAGTATCACGTACTAAATCAATATCACACCTCGAAGAATCAGCTTGCTTACCAAAGTATACCGGATGCAAATCAGGACCACCTGAAAGCAAAAGCCCATCGCAATCTTGCAATATTTTTAAGAGCTTCCTCTCTGTCAACAAAATATAAATCAATATACTCTGCATCTGGCTCTATCTTAGATAACCATTTAGCATAATTCTCATAATGTTGGCTGCCTTTTGCTTTAGATATAGCAATTTTTAAAGAATGCTCTTTACTGCAATGCAAAAAGCAAAAAAGACATTACAATCAAAATAAGTGACTTTTTCATATTATTGCTCTATAAGTAGTACTTGTTTTAGAATGTCCAGAAACTCTTCTTTGCCTTCTGTTATTTGAATCTTGACAGGTATAACGTAGAACATCACCCCTGACTCAGCTATTTTTACTGCAAATTTCTTGATTTTAGCGGCATCTTTCTCGGTAGTGAGCAGATTTTTGATATCTTTTTCCTTAGCAGCTTCAATAAGTCTGTCTATATCCTGCTCTGTATACTTATAGTGATCGGCAAAAGCAACATGCTCTGCAACATTGTATTTCATAGCTTCCAGCATATTTTTGAATCTCTCAGGATTTGCAATGCCGGAGAAAATCATACTTTGCTCTTTAATCGCTAAGAATTCTTGCTCAGCCACCTGTTTGTCATTTATCAAACGATAAGGGAAAGATTGCTTTGGACAAATAGAAATTTCTAATGCGTCTTCTCTCATGTATTGTCTAATTTCGTCCTTATTGTCAATCTTACCTGTAAAGCATACAACATCAGCTCTTAGGAGCGAGTTTAAAGGTTCTCTGAGCCTACCTTCCGGCATAAGATACGGCTTTTCGGCTGTGTCTTTATCTATGATAACAATATCCAAATCACGCTCTAACCTGCGGTGCTGGAATCCGTCATCTATAATAATCGAATCTATATCAAATCTTTCATGCAAGTTTTCGGCAGCGTCGGACTTACTGTCATGTGCTATCACTGGTACGCGAAGTGACTCTGCTAGCATAAGCATTTCGTCGCCAGCCTCTTCGGCATTTGCAAAACATCAGTGCCATCGCAGACTATTATTTCTCCTTTTGTGTCGCGATTATAGCCACGTCCTATAATGGCAGGTTTTCTGCCTAATTTGAGAAGTGTTCGGTAAGCATCTGCACGAAAGGTGTTTTACCGGTGCCACCCACCGATAAGTTACCTACGCTAATAACAGGGCAGTTAGCTTTTACTGTTTCCTGATTTAGATTGTCATACCTACTATCCGAATTTCTACAGCCTTACCGAAAATTTTCGAAGCAAATCTTTTGATCATTTTATACCTAAATTACTAATCATTTAACAAAGAGTTCAATTCTGATTCAACACGTAAAATATAATCTTCCGTTTCTTTTCTGTCTAAGATGTTATTTATATAGAAATTTTGTGAAAAGCAAATTTTAATTCGTGAAAAGGGCATAGGGAGCTGAAATTTATCCCAACTTTTCTTAAATATGTACTTATTACTTACTACAGCTCTTGCAACTACTAAGTTCACCCCAGCGCGCTTAGCTGCTATAGCTGCACCTGCCTTAAATTTGTGACGAGGACCTCTGGGACCATCTGGAGTAATTAATAAAAAGGAATTGCTCGCATTGGCAGTCATCATTTCTAACACCTCTTTTCCACCTTTTGAAGAAGAGCCTCGCAGAACTGTAAATCCCCATCTATTCAATAAAGATGCAAGTATTTCACCATCTTTACTTTGGCTCACAACAGCCTTAGGAGAGTGTTTGCTGAATATTTTCCATAGCGGAAGCATTTCATCATGCCAAAAAGCCACTACAGAAGGGGATGTAGGAAATTGATTTTCAAGTGAAACTCTCCAAGTTTTGCTTATTAAATCCATAAGCCAGACGAGCAATCTTTCCCTTTTTTTTCAATTTCATTTGTCAAAATCCAATATTAATTCTGCTGCCTTGTCTGATGCCCCTGTTCCTCCTAATATATTACGAACGAGGTCAAATTCATTTAAGATATATAAATATTTGTCCTTGTTATCTATAAGACTTGATAAGTCCTTAGAAATTGACAGATAATTTGCTTCACTCTGAAATAGTTCTTTAATTGTGTGCCTTTTTAGCAAAATGTTGACTAATGAAATATATTCCAGATTGATTAGATTTTTTCCCATCAAGTAAGTGAGAGGTGAAGTTTTGTATATCATTAAAAATGGCATTTCACACAGTGCAGCTTCTAACGTAGATGTACCTGTTTTTACAATGCCGATTTTAGCTTTTTTCATCAAATCTCGTGAGTTGTCGTATTATTTCAACATCATTTGTAATGAATTTATCCAAGCTAACATTGCCTGCTTTTGCTACTGCTATTTTATATTCCTGATGACTTTTTACAAACTCCTTTGCAGATTGAATCATCACTGGTAAATTTCTGCCTATTTCCTGCTGCCTGCTACCCGGCAACAATGCTATTATATTCTCTTTTTCAATAGACTTCTCCATTAAAAATTGGCTCGTCTAACAAAGGATGACCACAGAAGTAAGTTTCAATGCCATACTGCTTAAAAAAATCAACTTCAAATGGAAAAACTACAATCAATTTGTCTACTGAATTTGCAAGCTTTTCTGCTCGATTGCTACCCCATGCCCACAGCTGCGGAGCAATATAATAATAGACAGGAATACCAATTTTCTTTGCAAATCCCGCTATCTTCATATTAAATCCAGGGTAGTCTACCGGGATAAAAGCTTTGTATTTACCCGTCTCAAGCTCAGACTGAACATCTTTTATCAGTTGCCTGAACATACCATATTTCTTTGCTACTTCCCAAAACCCTACAACAGAAATTTCTTTCTGAGGTATCATTGATTTGAAACCGATGGCCTCCATCTCTCGACCACCAATTCCATAAAATTCTACATTAGGATTTTTTACCAGCATAGATTTCATTAACTTTGCAGCATGTATGTCACCGGATGGATCTCCGGCAATTATGAAGTATCTTATTACCATTTTGAATTAAGCTAATTATACCATAAATAAATAATCTTTTTTTCCAATTCTATCGTAGTCTTTAAAGCAATCCAATAAGGGATTATCTCTGAAAAAAGCATTTTAAAGATTGGAATAGCAGCGGATGAATATCACCTAAGAAAACGTATAAAGAGTAAAAATAGTCAATGTTATTCTATTTTGCCACGGCTTACAACAAATATACAAATAAGACTTCTAAATTTGGAAAACATAAATCTTGAAACAAAAAAAAGATATTTTTAAAGTACAAACAGTTCAATATATGCATTACTAATGGGTAAAAGTAAAATGAAACAAATCACAAAGATGTTCCTTTTACTTTTTTTCTTTTCTGCGATTTCATCTTTAGCGGAAGAAGATAAAAGTAAATTGAATTCATCAGTCCTTTCCGGCCTTAAATTTAGAAGCATTGGCCCGGCTCAAACAAGTGGCAGAGTAATAGACTTTGCTGTACAAGCAAACGATTTCAACACTTTTTATGTAGCTATAGCTTCCGGTGGTGTTTGGAAAACTACAAACAAAGGTACGACATTTACTCCTGTGTTTGATAAAGAAAACTCTTATTCTATTTCTACGGTAAGAATTGACCCTAATAACCATAATGTTGTTTGGGTTGGTACCGGTGAAAATAACTCTCAAAGGGCTGTTGCTTATGGAGATGGTGTCTATAAGTCATGCGATGGTGGTAAAACATGGAAAAACATGGGGCTTAAAACCTCTGAGCATATCGGGGATATGCTGATTGATCCACGTAACTCTGATGTCGTTTACGTAGCATCACAAGGGCCACTTTGGAGCGCAGGAGGTGAAAGAGGTTTATATAAAACTACTGATGGCGGCAGCACTTGGAATAATATCCTTGAAATTAGTGAAAACACTGGCGTCTCTGATATTGATATTGACCCAAGAGATCCGGATGTAATTTATGCAGTTGCTTATCAAAGAAGAAGACACGTCTTTACTTTGATAAACGGAGGTCCGGAATCTGCTTTGTATAAATCTACAGATGCAGGTGAAACATGGAATAAACTTACTAACGGCATACCGGGTGGCGAGCTTGGCAGAATAGGAATTGCTGTATCTCCTGCTAATCCTGACGTGATATACGCTATATTAGAAGCTGACGGCGACAAAGGCGGTCTGTTCAAATCAACTGACAGAGGTGCTTCTTGGAAAAAAATGAATAATCATAAGTCATCTTCTGCTCAGTACTATCAGGAATTAGTTTGCGATCCCAAAGATCCGGATGTTGTTTATTTACCTGAAACATATACAAGATATTCGATAGACGGTGGTAAAACTTTCAATGTATTACCTGTTTAAAAATCGTCACGTAGATGATCACGCTCTTTGGATTAATCCGGACAACACTAAGCAGATGCTAATCGGTGGTGACGGTGGCGTTTACGAATCTTATGATGGCGGTAACACATGGAGATTTTTTGAAAACTTACCTACTATCCAGTTCTACAGAGTAGCAGTGGATTACGATAAGCCTTTCTATAATGTTTACGCCGGAACTCAAGACAACAACACACTAAACGGCCCAAGCAGAACTACAGGAGCTTACGGTATCCTGAATCAAGATTGGTCTTTCCCAGTAGGTGGCGATGGATTCGAACCTGCTTGCGACCCTGAAGATCCAAATACTGCTTATGTCGAATCTCAATACGGCGGAATTATGCGATACAACCGCCAAAACGGAGAAATAACTAGCATCAAACCAATGCCGGAAGAAGGTGAAGAGTTACGTTGGAACTGGAATGCTCCTATAATTATTAGTCCGCATAATCATAAAACGCTTTACTTTGCTGCTAATAAACTCTTCAAATCAACTGACAGAGGTGATACATGGAAGAAAGTAAGCGAAGACCTAACTGCACAGATAGACAGAAACCAGCTTGAAGTTATGGAAAAATTATGGTCTCCTGAAGCAGTTGCTAAAAACGGCTCGACTTCATTATTTGGGAATATAGTAGCTATAGATGAATCTCCAAAGAAAGCCGGCTTGCTTTACGTAGGTACTGACGATGGCTTACTGCAAGTATCTGATAATGATGGTTCTTCGTGGACTAAGTACTCTTCATTCCCGGGAGTGCCTTCAAATACTTATGTATCTGATGTTGTTGCAGATTTATTTGACGAAAACACTGTTTATATTAGCTTTGATAATCGTAAACGCGGTGACTTCAAATCTTATGTATTAAAAAGCAACGACAAAGGTAAATCATGGACTTCTATTGCTGCTAATCTTCCTGAAGATCAAACCGTTCACGCTTTGTTGCAAGACCATGTAGATAAAAACTTACTTTTTGCAGGAACTGAAAAAGGTATATTTTTCACTGCTGATGGCGGTAAAGAATGGGTGCAGCTTAAAGCAGGATTACCAACCATCGCAGTTAGAGATATCGAAATTCAAAGAAGAGAAAATGATCTTGTGATTGCTACATTTGGTAGAGGTATTTATATATTAGATGACTACACTCCACTACGTAAAACAGATTTAGTAAAATCTGATAAAAAAGCAGAAATACTACCTGTAAGAGAGGCTTTGCTATTTGTTCCAAATACAACACAAGGCAAAAACTGGCACGGAGATACATTCTACAGAGCAGATAATCCTCCATTTGGCGCAGAAATAACTTATTATATCAAGGAAGCACCAAAAACTAAGAAAGCTATCCGCAAAGAAGAGGAAGGCAAACTGAAAGATGGTGAAAAATTAAAATATCCAAGCTTCGATGAACTTAGAGCTGAAGACCTGGAAGAGTCAGCTTATTTGCTGTTCTCTATCTCAGATGCAAATGGAAACCACATTAGAAACATCAAAGCACCTTATGCCGCAGGTATGCAAAGAGTTGTTTGGGATTTGAAATATTCTGATACATCTCCAATAACTGCAAAAACAGATCCTAATAGCATCGAAGGTGTGCACGTAATGGTATTACCCGGTAAATATTATGTGTCTATGAGCGAAGTGGTGGATGGAAAAGTTACTAAGCTATCCGAAAAAGCAGAAATCAATGTGAAAATGCTTGATAACTATGGAGTTACTGAAGCAGATTACGCTCAAAACTTTAAGTTTAGAAGAGATATTCAGGTACTTCAGCAGGAAGTATTCGGATTTAATAACATTCTGTCTGAAACAGAAAAAAAAGTGAAAACCATGAAAAAAGCCGCATTGGCAACTGCAGGTGTGGATCTTACAATACTGGAAGATATAAGAGCAATCCAATATAAATTGGAAGATATAGACTTAGTTCTTTCAGGAAATAACTCAATCAAAAAACGCAATGGCAATCAAACTTTATCAATTAAAGAAAGATTGGATGAAGTGATGTGGTCAGTATGGTATTCATCAGAAAAACCAACCACCACAAGCAAAGACTCTTATGTGATAGCAGAGAAACAACTGAAAGATATCAAATCAAAGCTTCAGAAGTTAGATATGACAGAGATATCAAAAGTAGCAAAAGCATTAGATACAGCCGGAGTCCCATGGTACGAAGGTAAATAGTAATCATTAAATACAAAAAAATTAACCACTGCGATTAATTTGAACATGCCCCCAAAAGTTAGCAAAATACTTTTGGGGGCATGTATTTTGAAGAAACAGAAATAAAAAATCATGACTTGGACATAACCAGGAATTACCTTATCTTATATTCAACTGAATGAATGACTTATCCGAAAATTGACTATGGATAGGATTTTGATGCTCCAGTTAGTCTATAAATTGAACAAAACACATAATATTAACTGACCACATGGGATCAACTAAAATGGTAATTTCACCAGACGAAACCGAAAAATTTGCTTATCTTCTATTTGGCAAGCAAATGCCTAAAGGCGACGCAGACCAGCGCACCGCCCACATCGGCAAAGAACTGGGGCTTGAACTCGATAGAGAAAGCGAACTGGGCTAGCTTCAGCACACTCTAAGGTTGCTGAGCGAGCGTAGCGAGTCGAAGTGTGGGAGAAATATTATGCGTGGTCTCCGTACCAGTAAAGTATGAATAATCCGGTGAGTTTAGCGGATTGGAATGGGATGTTACCAGGTGACGTTTTTAAATCAGAAGCGCAAGCTTTTCATGATTTTGCAAAAAACTATTCATTACTTAGTTATATATTAGGAAGAGAAATTTCAACACAGATTTATTCGTTTGAAGATTCTGATGGGAATACTAAATATAAGTATCCTGTACCTGTTGCAGATGGCTGGGGATCTTCTTATCCAACTAGTTCCAAATTTGAAGATGAAACAGGTTTGACACCTGTTGCTGTGGCACATACACATGCTGACCATACATATGAAGATAGTAAAACATTTTCAGATGGTGACAAAGAATGGGATAAAAATTATCTTTCTACTGCAGATGGAAGAGGACAAGTTTATGAAAAAGGTGGGAATCCTGAAGTTAAAACTCTTTTTGTCGATTTACCAACATATAAACGTAATGGAGAGACTTATTCAGAACAATTGAATAAAATTAATTCTGACAATAGACCTATAAAATTGTGGATTCAATTACGCGATGAGGGAAGTAGTTGGTTATATGTTATGTTTAATATGAGAAATTTTTCTAAATCCGATAAAAATGCGAATAAAGCCCCAATTCCAATTAAAAATAATGATGGGTCTTGGAAATGTAAACCAATCCAAGAAGAGGAGTAGATCATGATAGTGAAATTAAAATATCTTTGCTTAGTGATTATGTTTGTTATTGGAACTATTTCATGCAACAAAAAAAATGATTCGCAAAAAAAATTTATTGTAAAAAGTGTTTTGATAGAGGATATGAATTTCGAGTATCCATTTACTTCTGGAGATGTCTATACTAGCGAGATAACACAACAGATTAAGTTTATAGAGTATGATGTTATAAAAAAATATATTGAAAGAGACAAATCCAAAGCAGCTAAAATTAAGTTTAGTAATTTAACATTGCATAATTTGAAATATGGCTTTAAGAATCTTGTAACAAATTCTCTGAATTATCCATATTTTGAAATAGATAAAAATTATAGCAGTATTTCAAGTTTGATTTTCTATAAACATTTATTACTTCGAAATCCGAAAGACTATATTATGAGCGATGCAGTTCTCTTAATAGAGTATCCTCAAGGAGATTATAAAGTAAGATTGATAGGAAATATAAACTCAAAGAAAACTCTTCAGTATATCTATAAAGAAGATAGTTTAAGTCAAGACGCTTATAACTCATATATTAAAGAGAAGATTAATTCAGATAATCAATTCTATATGCATTATATCAAATGGAACAATAGAGGTATTGGCTCTTTATCTGAAGTAAATGAGCACTTTAAAACAGATACGTATTGGGGGATAAATCAGGGAACTGATTCATTGTGGACAAATCTCAGTCTAAATACAATAAAACAATTATATCCTAAATTTAAGGGAGTATATATTTATAGGCATGTTGAGATAATAGAGTTGAATTATGGACTAGAACGTAGAAATAAAGACTTTTTTAAAGGAATTAAATTCATAAACTAGTTTGTATGAAATATTTTTGCTTCTGCAAATGTGGCTTAATGAGCTACATTTAGCCACATTTTCATTTCTTATTCGTAATGTAAAGAACTCGACACCGAAAGCGAACTGGGCGAACTTCAGCACACTCCAAGGTCACTGAGCGAGCATAGCGAGTCGAAGTGTGGGAGAAATATTATGCATGGTCACCGTACCAGTATAGTATGAATAATCCGGTGAGTTTTTTGGATGAGAATGGAAAAGCTGTTGTTGGAGTAAGTGCCACAGTTAGATCTACAATGGGATTGTTAACTGGTTCTTACACTTTAACTATAGGCATGGATGATGATTTTAATATTGCAGTGTATAGTACAACAGGTGGTGGTTTATCGTGTGGATTTTACCTAGGAGCTTTATCCTTGTCACCAATGGTGTCTCTTGCAGATGACATCTATGAGTATCAAGGTTCTGGATTTAGTATAGGTGTTAGTTTATCATCTCCTAAAGGTGGAGTTTGTATAGATATAGCTATACCTGAGAGTTTTGATGAATTTTTTGGAGGGACAGCAGTAACTTCTGATTTTATAAGTGAAGGAATAAACAAAATGTCATCTTTACTTTTAAAAACATCAAGCGATGCAAAACTTTCTTATGCAATCGGAGTACCAGGTATCAGTTTTCACACAGAAAATACTGAGACTACAATGATTACAAAGGTGACTAATGTTGCTACAACGATGAAACTGATAAAAAAAGATTTAAAAAGAAATGGAATTGATATTGATAGTTTTCCTTTATTTAAAGATAAAGGTAAGAGCATAGAAGAAATTCTACAATACTATTTGGAAACAAAACAACAAGCTCAATTGAAGAGCAACAATAAAGATGATTAAAAGAAAGCTACAAAAGAGGGTGCATAATGGATGTTGCTAATCCTATCTATTTGATTTGGTACATGTTCAAAATATATTTTATATTATCTTGTATGGTAAATATCGTCGTTTATCACAAGAATAGTGTGATGCTGTCTAGGAACGATAGTAAGTCAACAAAACGGAACAATGGTAGTAAATTATCTGAATATTACGCTCAGAAAAGAAACTTATCAATATTGTTTTTCTTTTTATGGTTTTTTGTATTTGAATGGGTAGTTAAAATTGCGATTGTTTACTTCGATCTTTTACATCCTGTTTCTAAGGTTGATATAAATGTCTTATCTGATTTCGTAATTTATATTTATTGGTGGGTTTTTGTATTAATAACAATAGCTTGGGGAATATATATATACAAGAAGAATACTACTCAAAATAATAAAACTGATTTTAATATAGATAATAAATCAACTCAAAAATCTGTTTTCGTAAATCAAAGAAGGACAATGCTTCTTTCAAAGTTTATTTTAGCTGCGTTAGCAAATTATAAGGTTTATATTGAAATGGTTAGAATGATTTAATCCACTCTCAAAAAATAAGTGTTTTTTTAAGAGATTCAAATAGTGTTTGAGCCTCTTTTTTGGTGCGCCTATCATGGGTATCAACTATAAGATGAAAGTCCCGAACTTACCTGGGGCTTGAACTTGACAAAGAAAGTGAACTGGGCGACCACGGCGTGCGTAAAGTAGATTACGGGCTGGGCAGGTTTACAACGTGTGACCCACTGTGGGAGAAATATTATGCATGGTCTCCGTACCAGTATAGTTTGAATAATCCGGTGAGCTTTTTTGATGAGAATGGTGGTGTAGTGCAGGCACTGGATGATAAGGCAAGAGAGCATATTCGTAATAGTGTTGAGGTGAAATATAGAGATCTTGTAGCTTTTAAAGATGATGGAACAGTATACCTGACTGAGCAGCCTAAAGTAGCACCGCCAATAAAAGATGGTGATGATGTTTACACGAGTAATATTGGAGCTTTACAGTTTCTAATAGGAGTAGAGGATATAATTGAAGTTGAAGAACTGCCTTATGAAGAATCAGTTGAAGTTAGACAAAATGGTCAATTGTATTCTACACGAATACAAACTTGGACTGGAGAACCTGGAAATGGTATGGCTACTTTTGCAGATCCTAATCCTAATTTAGATGGACATGTTCAGAGTACTGATGGTAAATCGCATGCTTATATTTCCTCAGTACAAGATACAAAATCTAATGGGTTTAGTGGAATACCTACTTTTGGGTCAACTGCTGCACATGAATTATATGGTCACATTTTTAGATATTATTTTGGTGTTAGTTATTGGCATACAAGTACTTCAAAGAAACCATTTATACGCGCTGAAAATAACGCCAAAGGACTTCCTGAGGAGGACAACACAGATGATGAATAAAAGATATATTAAGTTGGAGTTGCCTTTATTTGCTTTTGCTGCTCTTATTATAATTAATACTTCTTGCAGTTCCGAAAACAAGAAAAGCAATCTACAATTGAATAAAAAGCTTATACAGGAGAAAGTATTTTCTCATATAGATTTAAATTATGATTCTGATAGCATTTATATAGAAATAACCATCAATAATGAATCAGAAAGTGATATTTATTATCCCTGTTTAGACTTTATGATTAATGATCAAATACCATGGGTAGTATATTACCCTCGCTTATTAAATAATGGGAATATTATCAACTTTTTACCTAATATCAAGAATGCAGAGGGATCTCTTTTTAGTTTTTCAGAAGATGATGGCAATATTTGCCCTATTTTCTATACAATTGAACAATACGATTCTTTAAGAATAAAGATGGCAGCACCAATTGAGTATTATAAGAAATTATACTTTGAATCTAGTTATCATATTGTAGATACATCAGAATATAAACTTGCAGTAGAAATGTTTTTAATAAGTGACTATACAACTGCCTCAAAAAATGGGACTATAAAACATCAAAATCAGATTCAATACAAAAGTTTTAATATTTACAATATAGAAAAACCAAGTGAACTAATTGAATTTCCCAAATCCGATAAAGTTTATGATGATGAATTTTATAATTTATTTGAAAGGTATTTTTTTCTGACAAAATGTGATACAATTATTGATGTAAACAAACATAAGCTGAATATTGCACATTCTACTAAAAGTGTTGAATAGATACAACTAAAATTTCTCTGCAATAATTATTTCAGTTGGATCTGTGAAAATAAAACGACACCTCGAAAGCGAACTTGGCGACCACGGCGTGCGAAAAGTGGATTACGAGCTAGGCAGGTTTACTACTATAGATCCCCTGTGGGAGAAATATTATGCGTGGTCTCCGTACCAGTATAGTATGAATAATCCGGTGAGTTTGGCGGATTGGAATGGTGGTGTAGTGCAAGCACTGGATGATAAGTCAAGAGAGCATATTCGTAATAGTGTTGAAGTGGAATATAGAGATATAGTAGCTTTTAAAGATAATGGAACAGTATACCTGACTGAACAGCCAAAAGTAGCACCGCCAATAAAAGATGGAGATGACGTTTATACAAGTAATATTGGAGCGTTGAATTACTTAATCGGAGTAGAGGATGTAATTACAGTTGAGGAACTTCCTCTTGGTCATACAACTGCTGGATATCGTGATCCTAAGACAGGAGAAGAAGAAAAAGGGGGTACATATTTAAATTATGACAGAGGATATAGTCGAAATGGTATGGCACTCACTCCTGACGTCAGTAAAGATAGTAAGCCTCGCGTATATATTGCTGAAGAACAAAGTAAAGATCATAATAGATTTAGTGGAGTACCTACATTTGGATCAACTGCAGCACATGAATTATATGGTCATATGTTTAGATATTACTTTGGGGTTAGTTACGGTCATGGTCCTGTTTCAAAGAAAGCAATTATCCGTGCAGAAAATAAGTCTAAAGGACGTCCTGATGAGACTTTGGATCCTCTGCCAGAGGAGGACAAGTAATATGAAGAGTTATTCAAAAGTAACATTATTTGCGATTAGCATACTTGCTATGTCTTTATTTTTTCATGCCTGTAATAAGGGAAATGACGCAGAAAGTAATAAGAATCAAAAAAATATCAAGAAGGTGGATTACAGTAAGATTCTAGAAAATGTCAAAAAACATATCTTGGCTAAATTAGAGTACTCAGTTGGAGTAGATAGTTTAAGATTTGATATAATAATACATAACAATAGTAAACATACCGTATTTTATCCAAGTTTAAAATTTGTGATTAATGATATTTACCCAATGTATGAGTATATACCCAGAGGATTAAATAATGGTAATTTAATAAACATTCTGCCATGTGGCATTAATGCGGAGGACTCTATGCTTGAGCTTACGATAGACGATAGTAATATAAGTCCTTACTATCGTTCTATACTAAGTAAAGATTCGTTAGTTATTAAATTTGCTATTCCATTTAGTAACTATATAGATAGATATCATGATGAACTTTCATCTCATCCAGAATTTAACTGTGTAAATTTTCATATCCATCTGTTTATAGCAATGAATGAGGTGCTGGCAAGAAAATTCTCAGCGCCTTCAGAATCTCATTTAGTAGAATATTCTTCTTTTAAAGAGTATAAAGATAGTCAATTCGAGGTTCTGATTTTTAAACAAAGTGATATAAAATATAGCAATTCAGATTATAATGATTTTCATAGAAGTTCTTTTGTTGTAGAAAGTGATACTATTCTTGATATAGAAGCTATATATAAATCTAAGATAGGTGCTAATTCAAATGAGTAGGTCCAAACGGAACCGAAAAATGTGATTATCTTCCATTCGGCAAACAAATACCTGTAGGAGACGCAGACCAGCGCACCGCCTACATCGGCAAAGAACTCGACAAGCAAGTACGCATTTCTATATGCCAAATGCATATACTTTTTATTTCTGAATATCCCCTGTTTTATACTTTTTATCCACTTACGTCAAAAATAATCGCATTTCTCAAACTAATGTAGTATTTTTAAAGGTTTAAATAAACGACATTTAAGTAAATTTAGGAATGGCTAAATGAAATATTACAGTTGGCTTATCACAATTCTATTTATAATACCAATCTCTCTATTTTCTGAAAAAATGGATGAAGATATTCTGTTTACTTTAAAACGACTTTCTTCTTATTCTTTATCTCCTGACGGAAAAGAGCTTTTGGTGCAGGTAAGTGTGCCTGATGTTAAAGACAATGGTACAAAAACGCAGCTATTTTTGATGCCTGCTGTAGGGGGAGAGCTTAGGCAAATCACAAGTAATGATTCTTATAATTTTGGTGCTACTTGGTCCCCAAACGGTGATAAAATTCTATTTGTTTCTACTCGCTCCGGCAAGTCTCAGGCTTATGTGATGGATATTAAAAACGGTGGAGAAGCATATAAAATATCTGATATGGAAAACGGAATTGCTAATCCTATTTGGTCGCCTAACGGGAAAAAAATCCTATTTACTTCAGATGTGAAGTTAGAAAAAACTATCAAAGATAACTATCCTCAATTTGATAAAATCAATGCAATGATTTATGACGATTTGCCGGTAAGGCACTGGGATCATTGGTTAGATGAAAAGTATTCACATCTGTTTGTGATGGATTTGAAAACTAAAGAAGTTAAAGACCTTATGGAAGGCGAAGAGTATGACACACCGCTTCCTCCTTTTGGAGGAGCCTCTCAGTTAGCATGGTCTAATGATAGTAAGTTTATCGCTTATACGTGCAAAAAAGTAGAGAATTTCGAGTCCTCTACTAATTCTTCAATATTCTTAGTAAATACTGAGACAGGAAAAACTGAAAATATTACTCCGGATTTACCGGGATATGACATGGATCCTCTATTCTCACCGGATGGGAAAAGTATTGCTTTCAGTTCTATGGAAAGAGCAGGCTTTGAGTCTGACAGACATAGACTTATGATATATGATATAACCTCTAAAAAAACTAAAGAGTTGTCAAAAGATTTAGACCAAAATGTAGAACAAACAGTTTGGGCGCCTGATAGTAAATCTCTATACTTCCATGCAGGTCACAATGACGGCACAGAGCAAATCTATAGAATTAATGCAAAAACAGGCAAATATGAAGTACTTACAGAAGGTCAGCATAACTTTGGCGACAGAGGGATTGAAGTAACGCCGGACGGTAAAGCTCTAATCTTCAACAGAAGAGATTATAATGTTCCAAGTGAACTCTACTACATGGATTTGGCGACGAAAGAAACCAAACAATTATCACATCTCAACGACGATATCCTAAATAATATTGATAAAGTCAAAATCGAAGCTAAATGGTTTACAGCAAAGGATGGCAAAAAATTCCACTCATGGGTTATTTATCCTCCTGATTTTGATAAAACTAAAACTTATCCTCTTATAACATACTGCCAAGGTGGCCCTCAGCAGTCAGTGAATCAGTTCTTCAGTTATGGCTGGAATTTCCTTACTATGGCTTCAAAAGGCTATGTCATCGTAGCTCCAAACAGGAGAGGATGCCCGGGATTTGGTCAGGCTTGGACTGATGCAATGAGCAAAGACTACGGTGGAATGCCTATGCAAGACATATTGGTCGCCACAGATGAAATGGCAAAAGAAGACTATATCGACAAAGAAAGAATGTCTGCTATAGGCGCTTCGGCAGGTGGATATACAGTATTTTGGCTTGCCGGAAACCACAAAGGTAGATTTTCTGCTTTAGTTTCTCACTGTGGTATGTATAATCTGGAAAGTAAATATGGTTCTACTGAAGAGCTATTCTTCCCAAATTGGGATAACGGCGGCCCTTACTGGGAGTCCAAAAAGTTAAAAGAATACTATGCGAATGTATCACCTCACAGTTATGCACAAAACTGGGACACACCAATAATGATAATCACAGGAGAGCTTGACTATAGAGTTCCATATACTCAATCATTAGAAGCATTTACTGCCGCAAGAGCTCAAAATGTGCCGGCAAAACTAATAGTATATCCGGAAGAAAACCACTGGGTGTTAAAACCACAAGAAAAATTATTCTGGTATAAAGAATTCTTCAAGTTTTTAGATCAATACACAAAAAGATAATAACTTTATATTTACAACATCAAAGGTTTACAATGAAAAACTATGTTAGTTTAATCCTTTTAGCTTTATTTTGCTTCGCTTCATACACTTCAGTGGAAGCAGCAAAAAACTTTACAGCTAAAGATTTAATGTCATTAAATCGCATTTCCGACGGACAGGTTTCACCTGATGGTCAGTGGGTACTTTATAATTTAAAAACTCCTGCAGTGGAAGAAAATAAGTTTTATACAGACTTATACGCAGTAAAGATTGATGGTTCGGAAACCATGCAAATTACTACTGACAAAGCTGCGGACTTTAACGGCAGATGGTCCCCTGACGGTAAAAAAATTGCATTTCTTTCAACAAGAAACGGCGCTCCTCAGATATTTGTGAAAGATTTTCCAAATGGAAGCGTAAAACAAATAACAGACATAGAAGCAGGAGTTGCTAATATGGACTGGTCTCCTAAAGGCAACTTTTTCTCTTTTACTTCCGAAGTAAAATTAGATAAAACACCTCAAGAGAAATATCCTGAATATAGCAAAGCCAAAGTACGTATATATGATGACCTTCCTATCAGACACTGGTCTGTATGGATAGATGAAAACTATAGCCATTTGTTTGTTATACCATCTAATGGCGGCACTGCTAAGGATTTGACAAAAGACTTGAGACACGACACTCCACTTCAGCCGTTTGATGGCGCTGAAGACATCTCATGGTCACCGGACGAGAGCGAATTGTGCTATACAATGAAAATTGTACCTCAGTTCGAAATATCTACTGACTCACAGTTATACATAGTAAGCAGAGAAGGTGGCGAAGCAAAAAATATTACTCCAAATATGCCCGGGTATGATAAAGTTCCTTTATATTCTCCTGACGGAAAATGGATTGCATTCCACAGTCAGGAAAGAGCAGGTTTTGAGTCAGACAGAGTAAGATTAATGCTTTACAATAGAGAGTCCGGTAAAATCACGGAACTATCAAAAACATTAGATCAGTGGGTAGGCACTACAATATGGTCACCGGATAGCAAATCTCTATATTTCGACTGCCCGACTGAAGGCACAAAAAGAGTTTATACTATGAACCTTGCAGGCAAATGGAAAATATTGACTAAAGGCTGGTATAACTACGGTGGAACTCTTAGCATCACTCCAGACGGCAAAACTTTGGTACTTGGAAGGGAATCTATGCAAGAGCCAAACAATTTGATTACAATGCCTGCAAACGGCGGCGAAGTGAAACAAATCACAGATGTCAACAAAGAAATGATGGCACAATTCAACAAGGTAAAAATTGAAGAAAAATGGTTTGTAGCCAAAGACGGCAAAAAAATACATACATGGGTAGTATACCCTCCAAATTTTGATCCAAATAAACAGTACCCAATGATTACTTATTTGCAGGGCGGCCCGCAATCTATGCTTAGCCAGCAGTTCCACTATCGCTGGAACTGGTATTTGATGGCTTCTCATGGTTATATAATCAATGTTGCAAACCGCAGAGGCGTACCGGGATTTGGTCAGGATTGGAACGACGCAATAAGTAAAGACTGGGGCGGAATGCCAATGCAGGATTATTTGACAGTAACAGACGAAATGAATAAACTTCCTTTTGTAGACAAAGATAGAGTTTGTGCAATAGGAGCTTCTGCCGGGGGCTATGCCGCATACTGGATGGCAGGCAATCACGAAGGGCGTTTCAAAGCGTTATTAGCACATTGTGGAGTATTTAATTTAGAATCTATGTATGGTTCAACTGAAGAGATATTCTTCCCTAATTGGGAAAATGGCGGACCATATTGGGATAAAAAATATAAAGATTTTTATGAAAAAAATTCACCACACAAATTTGCTGACAAATGGGATACGCCGATAATTATTTCTACAGGTGAATTTGATTTCCGTGTGCCTTATACTCAGTCATTGGAAGCATTCACAGTTGCTCAACTCAAAGGAATTCCTTCTGAAATATTGATTTACCCAGAAGAAACACACTTCATTGCAAAACCACAAGAATACATTATCTGGGATGCAGAAGTTTATAAATTCTTAGATAGATTCTGTAAATAATATATTTTGATTGATAATCTTAATTTAAGCTCGATACTAAAAAAGTATCGGGCTTTTTTTACTATGTAAATTAGAATAGTAGCAAGAGATAATGGCTAACAAATAAACGGACTGGGCGTAATTTCGCAAAGTTGATAAATCGTGGATTATAGAGAATCATATAGTTTTTGTGATAGAGTATATTTTTTTATATGTATACAAAAGGAATTCAATTTTATCAATAGAACTTTCGACTTATTTCAGGACGTAACATATTAAAGATTTTTCTTTAGTTTAAAAATCCAAAAAACAAATAGAATAATAATAAACAATAAGAAAAGAGAAATATAAATGCTATATTCCAGTTGATTCCTAGTATTTTCCATTTTAAGCTTAGAATTTTCTATCGATTCTTTATTTTGTAGTTTGATTTTAGATTCGATTAAATTACTACTACCAATATTATTCATACTGCTTCTTGGCAGTAGCACTGATAGTGAATCCGCTATTTCTAAATATACTAATGAAGAATCAAATTGTTGAATATCTTTATACATTCTGTATAAAGAGTGGGCATATTTATGACTATAATAGTAATGGCTGGCACTTAAAGCTAAACTAAGAGCTTTCTTTTGATATTGAAATGCCAATTTTTCCTTATTTAATTTAAAAAAGTTTGATGCTAAATTGGAATAGCTACTAGAGATTAATATTTTATGTCCCAACTCCTGCCTTAATCGCAATGCTTTATAATTGTAATCTAGACATTTCTCAGTTTCGTTCATCTTCGACGCAACAAAAGCAAACATTGTATATACATCCGCTAAATTTTTATTGTCCTGAACCTGAATAAATAACTGTTCAGCTTTTTTGAGGTGTTCTAGACCTTGAGCTAAGTTTTTTAAATCAAATAGAAGAGCAGCCATAAGCTTGTTATAATTCGCATCCACGAGAGGGAAATAGTGGGTTTGAAGCAATATTCTTGTAGAATCAAAATAGAATCTAGCCATAGAATTGTGCCTATTATACCTAAAAACATCACCAATTTTTATAAACATATCTACATAATACTCAAAGTTCCCATCTTTTAAATACAAATCTTTTGACTTATTCATAAATTCTATTGAAACTGTACTATCATTAAGTTCTCTAAATAATAAATAAGCAAGCTGATCATACATTTTAGCCATAATTGCATCTGATTGATTTTCTAAATCATCAAAGACCAAATCCATCGCTTGTTGATAATAGAAGTAAGATTGATCAAAATGAAATAAGGTGCGATAACTAATTCCCATAGCAAAATATGTATTTATCAGGGCTGACTTATCTTTGAGATTACGGCTAGTATAAATAGCTTGATTGTAAATTTCCTGCATCTTAACAGGTTCGCCTTTGAAAGTCAAGGTTAGTGCGGCTTTTGCAAGTCCGTTGACTTCTCCCTCAATGTAGTTGTTCTCAGAGGCCAACTCTCTTGCCCTTAGAGAAAACTCTAATGCTGAATCTAAACTTTTATGATGATAAAAGTCTGCACTATCTAACAAGGCATCTACTTGTTTCGCTATTGCCGGCCTAGTAGCTGTTATTGTACTTTGACTGGTCAGCCCTAAAACAAGTATCATGCCCAAAACAAATAATATAGGGATACTTTTTTTCAAGAATTTCCTTGGAGTATAATTTAGAGAAGCTAATATAATCTATTTAGATCAGTCCTGCTATTAATCTTTAAGTAAAAAATGGTAAGGATAATATAACAATTTGTTGCTGTTAATTCTATTGATAGTAATAACTTACAATTGTTACTTAATCTTAGAGAGAGTAGGAAAGTGCAATCTATTTTGCAGTCTGTATAATGCTGATAAATAATTAGACAGATATTTAGTTTGATGCTACTAACGAAGATAATTTCAGGTTTGCATAACTACAGTGTAGAAGCTCTTAATCTATTAAAAATTGGAAGAATAGCCAAGAGTATTGTCGTAATTAGGATTGAATCTTATCCTGCAATATTTGATACTTTTTATACAGTAAGATGATAACTATAATAAGTAAAATTGCCAATATTAAAGCGGTGAAGAGGAAGACTTGATATGTGGATATTTCATTATTCAGCTGCGCTACCTTCTGCTTATTTTGCATTATAGTTTCTATCATATTAAACCGGATTTTATCCTCCAGTAAAGAGACCTTATTTATTTGTTCGCTTTCTAATGAGTCAGTTAGTTTGATATATTTTTGCAAATACTCTAAAGACTTTTCATAATTGTGTTTCACAGAATATATATGACTCAACTTTTTTATTGCTTTTGGCAAATATAATCTATGCTTGATTTGATTCGCTATGTGATATGCTTTAGTTGTATAAGATAAGGAGCTATCTATTAAACCTATACGCTCATAGGCACCGGCTACATTTATATATGAGCTGGATAGGAGAGACTGAATACCTATTTTTTCTCTTATATCCATAGATTTTAGATTGTACTCAAGACTTAAATTATAGTCCTGTACATACGAATATGCAAATGAGAACAAACTGTATAAGTCTGCTATTTGTTTCAAATTATTAAGTTTCCAAAATATCGTTTCAGATTGGCGCAAATATTGGAGTGCAGTTGCTACATTGTCTTTATCTAAATATAATGAAGCTCTAAGCCTATAGTAAATACCTAACATGGTCGAATCCTTACTCTTCTCAGCAGCTTCTTTTGCCTTTTTATAATAATTCTGAGCTTTATCACTTCTATTATTATATCTGAATATTTCTCCCATATTTAAATATAGAGAATTAATTTTATAATGGTCGCCACGTATTTTATAATAGTGTTGTGCTTTGTGTAAATATTCTAGAGATATAATACTATCATTGAGTTCATAATATAATAAATTTCCCAATGCCTCATACATTTCAGGATAGAATTTAACTTGTTCTTTTTTGGGTTTATCTAATATTTCATCGATTGCTGTGTTTATTTTACGAACTGTTTGCTCACTGTCATATGTCCATCTGTATAAAGTTGATTGCAGTATTAGAGTATATATACGTTTATCTTCTAGTCCATGCTTTTGGCAGCAATATAAAGCATGTATATTTAGCTCCTCAAACTTTTTGAAGTCACCTTTATAAATGGATGCAGTAGCAAGTAAATTGATAGCATCTACTTCTGCTTCTCTCTTTTGCTTCTTATTGGCTAGTACTTGCGCCTCTAAAGCATAATTTGCAGAAGAGTCTATATTAATAAACTGATACTTCGTAGCCAGTTCAATTAATGAGTCAATCTGTGTAGAAAACACTGGTGTAGTGAAAACTAACAGGAATATTAGCAAATACTGCTTGAACATACTATCATTTCACGATATTATAAAAAGTATAAATAATCTAAATAAAATATTTGTATATACAAAATAATAAAAAAAAGCACACAGAATAATATTTCTGTGTGCTTGACATAAAATACTGAGATTCTATCCTAAAGCTTAGCTTATTCAGGTTGGAACATACTGTCTTCTATTTTAAGATTTAATTCGTAATTTGCTTCAAGTTCTAATACTTGAGGTCCGGCTTTTTGGACTAAAGTAGTAGGGAACATAATTCCATCAACAGCTTTGTAGTTTTTCATTTCAACAGTAGTACTACCCATCTCGCTCGACGTTTCAGTTTTTTCTACCAAGAAAGTCTTAGCATTGAAATAGTAGTAAGAATTTTGACCTTTTGAATTCTTGTGTTCAAGTACAATATAATTGCCTTGCTTACCTTTAATGGTAAGTTCAGAAGGTTTTGTTGCTAAGTTTGCAACATCAAAAAGCTCAACATCATCAATCATTTCTTTAGCCTTGTCAGCTGGAAGTTCCTCTGTTTTACCACGTACCGTACGACTAGGCTGCCAAGCTTTCTTGCCATCTGTCATTGTTTTCATCTTTCCGTACATACCCAAATCTTGGATGATATACTGTTTCTTGTCTTTTGTCATTACTTGTTCTAATCTAAAAGGAATACTTTGCCCTTGCATTGACATAGTGCCTTTACCTTCCATTTTGATAGAAGTGACAGCATCTAATTTAGCTTGTCCACCGATTGCGTCAACATATTTAGCGATAAGTTCTTCAGGTTTGATAGAAACTGCTTCAGTTTTAATCGGTTTAAGATCTAAATCATATTCGTAGATTTTACCAAATTTAGCAAGTTTTTCTTTTACTTCAGGGTCGCCCACTACGATAATATATTCGTCTTTTGGATTCATGTATTTATTAGCAACCTGTTGAATTTTTTCAGGTGCCAAATTCATGATATATTCCGGATAGTTTTCAAAGCGACTCATAGGGATGCCCATGAAGTCTGCTCTTTGCACTAAACTTGCCATTGTTCCTGAATTTTCAAATGACATTAAAAATGTACCAACACGGAAGTTCTTCAATCTTTTTAGTTCTTCTTCACTGGCTGGTGTTGTGCATAAATCTTCAAGTTGTTCGTTGATTACAACGATAGCAGAATCAGTAACAGAAGATCTCACATCAGCACCGCAAGCAAATCTATTTACATATTTACTACCAGTCATGTAACCGAATGGAGTGTATGTATAAGAATAAGTTTCGCGAAGTGTGCGGAACAAACGACCACCAAAACCTGTACCAATAATTCTTGCTGCAAAATCAGCTGCATCATAATCACTATCAGCATAAGGTATTGCAGGTGTAGACACTATTACAGAAGACTGCACAGAACCAGGGCGGTTTACAAAGTAAACACCTCTTGGCATTGGTTTAGCTTTAGGTATTAGTATTTCAGGAGCAAATCCTTTTCTCCAGTCTTTGAATGCAGTTTCTAATTTTTTAACAATTTCGTCAGCTTTTACGTCACCAATCACTGCCATAGTAGCGTTATTGGGTTTAATCCAAGTTCTGTATAGGTCTTTAATATCTGAAACTTTAATAGATTCCAAAGATTCTTTTGTTTCTTTAATTGCATAAGGGTGGTGCTCACCATATAATGCAATCCTAGTCAAAGCAGCTGCTATAGAACCTGAGTTAGCTTTTTCAGATTCAAGTGCCTGAATTGCTTGCGGAAGTAGCTTGTCAAATTCTTCTTGAGGGAAAGTAGGGTTGATTAGCACATCTGCCATCATTGCCAAAATATCATCTGTGTATTTTGTTAATCCGCTACCACCAACAGAAAAATAATCTGCAGAAGCACCGGCTCCTACGCTAGCTCCAATACCATCCATTTTTTGTGCTATATCTAAAGCTGATTTAGTCTTTGTACCTTTTGTAAGCAAGGTAGTCATAAATTCAGCAACGCCGGCTTTTCTACCTTGCACAGCAGATCCGCCTGGAATCAACAAGCTAAAAGCAACAGTTGGCTGCTCGTGATCTTCAATGATAAATACTTTAACGCCATTTGACAAAGTTTTAGTGGTATAATTTGGAAATTTGAAATCATTGCCTTTAAGTGGTTCTGGTCTTTTAGTTGGATCAATATTTTGAGCAACAATCATTTGAGTTGCAAAAAACATTATAACTAATAAACTGAGAATTTTTTTCATTTTATTGAGTCCTAATTATTTTTTTTGATTTAAACTGGAAAAACTACTCACCTTTTGCAGGTATATATTCTAAAGTAACTCTGTTTTTTGTACCTAAATATTTTTTAGCTACTCTCTGGATATCTGCTTTAGTAACCTTCATGTAGTTATCCAATTCTTTATTGATTAGGCTTGCATCACCATAATAGCTATAATAAGTAGCTAAAGACATCGCTTTTTCCTGAGTACCTTTTTTTCCACTCACCGAAGAAACTTCTTTGATGTTTCTTGCTTTTTGGAACTCTTCATCAGTTACGCCGTTATCGATTACTTTTTGAATTTCAGCCATCATTGCAGCTTCTACGTCTTTTAATTCTTTACCTTGTGCAGGAATACCAACCATATAAATGATGCCTGCATCCTGTAAAGCCATCGGAGCTAAAACTGCCTGCAATGCTACTTGTTTTTCAACTAATTCTCTGTAGAATCTTGAAGATTCGCCTGCGCCTAAAATGTCAGAAAGTAAAGACAATGCATAATAGTCTTTTTCGCCCATTTTTGGACCTCTTAAGCCCATAAATGCAGCTGGAAGTTGAGCTTTGTCATCTTCAATATTTTCTCTGTAAGGCCCTTCCATCGGAGGTAATTTGAACTCTGAGCGAACAGGTTCTGAGCCTTTTTCGTAACGACCAAAATATGCTTTCACATACTCTTTTGTTTGTTCTAAGTCAAAATCACCAACAATAACTAATGTAGCATTATTTGGCTGGTAGAAGTTGTTGTAGAATTTCTGGAAATCTGCAATTGTCGCTTTATTAATATGTTCCATGGATCCAATTGGTACCCATGAGTAGTTACCACCTTTGAATACATTATAAAACATTTTTTCCATCCAAGTTCCGTAAGGAGAGTTGTCATTTCTGTTTTTCTTCTCTTCTTTGACAACTCCTCTCTGTGTTTCTACACCAATTTCCCCAACTTGAAGTTGTCTCATTCTTGAAGACTCAATCCATAATGCTAATTTAATCTGATGAGAAGGTACAGTAAATTTATATACTGTTTCATCAAAAGAAGTATGCGCATTTAGGATACCACCAGCTTCCTGGATATATTTATCCATGCTGTGTCTTGGTATTTCATCTGTGGATTCGAACATCAAGTGTTCGAAGAAGTGTGCAAAACCTGTTAAGTTTGGATCTTCATCTTTACAACCAACTTTGTAGTGTAAAATTGTAGAAACGACCGGAGCGCTCTTGTCGATTGAGTATATTACGTGAAGTCCGTTATCTAAATCTTCCTCCACATATTTAATAGGGTTAGCCTGACTAAAAGCACTAACAGAGCTGATTACTAAAAAAGCAAAAAGCATAGTTAGTCTCTTCATAAGGCTGTGAGTAATTTTAAAATTACGCATGACACTGACCTGTGTATTTGAAAAAAAAATATTTGTACTACTTGTTTGTATTTAAGCTAAACGTACAATTTACAAAGAAGTTTACTATATTGATTTGTATAATTATTTAATAATTGAAATTTTAGATTCTTGTTTCTAACACAAGTAAAAGTATGTAATTGCCCAACCAAAAATTTTGTCTTTCCGTCTCAATTATCTAAGTTACGATATATCATACGGATATTCTAAATTGTTAATTTACAAAAGTTTATTATAAACATGTTTTCCACAGTGAGCATGGTTTTTCCACATAGTTTTCCACAGTTACAGCTAAAGAATTATTTGTTTCAATCGTCTGGAGTGATATGATGGAAATACAAAAAATATTAGAATATGATATAACTCAGATAGCTTTGCTGCTCACTTTAATAATTCTCATTTTAGCTGTTTTTAGCTACTATTTTAAATATAAAACGATAAGCAAGAAATATAAACAGGTTGAGTTGGAATCTAAAGAGCTAACCAAAACTATTGAAAACATATCAGGTACAAATTCTGACTATAGACGCATAGTTGAAAGATCTAATGATGGGATTGTTATCTGCGTCAATAATCAAATTGAATTTATTAACGAGTCCGCCGCGACTATCTTAGAGCGGAATTATCAGTCATTTTTAGGGAAATCTCTGAATTTGTTTATTGCAGAAGAGGTTTCACAAGAGTTTAATGATGTTTACCAAAGCGTTTTAAAAGATGTTGCTTCATCCGCTTTTATAGAAACAGAATTCAATTTGGGGTGGGGGGAAATAAAATATGTAGAAATGTCCCTTACTCACATATTATTCGAAGCTAAAGGAGCTATACTTGCCATATTTCGAGATGTTAGCCAAAGAAAAAAAACAGAGAAAAAGTTAAAAGAAAACGAGATACTCTATAGGAATTTATTCGAGCATGCCGGTGATGCAATTTTTATCATGGATGGTAATGAATTTGTAGATTGTAATCAAAAAACTTTAGAGATGTTTCGCTGCACTAAAGGTCAAATTTTAAAACAACCGCCTTATGTCTTTTCACCAGAAAAACAATTAAATGGTGAATTATCTAAAATCATGTCAATTAAGCATCTTAGAGCTGCTAAAGAGGGTAATGAAAAGCATTTCAATTGGTTACACAAAAGACAAGACGGTGAAGAGTTCCATGCAGAAGTTACTTTAAGTTTATTACCATTAGAAGATAAAACCTATATCTTAGCTATTGTTCGTGATGTCGATACTGAGGTGAAGTATAAGCAACAAATAGAAGAAAATAACATATTTATGTCTGATTTGTTAGATGCAATTCCAAGCCCTGTTTCTTTCTTTGATTCTTCTTGTAGTGTCTTGCATTCTAATAAACAATTTGATAATCTTTTTCTTCTTGATGATTCTCAAACAAAACCGTCCTTTCATATTCCTGCAGAACTGAAAAATTGTATGCAGCAGGATAATAATTTAATCAATCATACTCAACTTTTACAACTTGAAATAGATAATCAGGCAAATTATTATCAAGTCTTTATCAGGCAAATTTATAGAAATCAAGGTAATGGATATATTGTCGTAATGTTTAATATTACAGAGAATATAAATAAACAACATGAGCTTGAAACATTGGTTAAAGAGCTTAATGGAGCGAGAAATGAAATCAATGACAAAGCTAATAAAGCTATTGAGTTGAATGAAAAATTGCTCGAGTCGGAGCAAAGCCTTAAACAGTTAAATTCTATGAAGGACAAATTCTTATCAATAATTGCTCATGACCTTAAAAACCCTTTAGGAGTTTTCCTTGGAATAACATCTTTTTTGAAAACGAGGTTTGATAGCTTAAGCTCAGAAGAAATAGCTGATTCTATAAATGATTTATACACTTCTGCAGATAAATTGCTCAATTTGCTTGATAACTTGCTTAATTGGGCTCGCTCTCAGACCGGTAGGATGGAGTATCAAGAGGAAAATACTGATTTAGGCGAGTTAGCAATGACTGTGGAATATTTAGTAAAAGAAAATGCAAAAAAGAAAGGTATCATAATTGAGAATAAAGTTCCAAATGACTACTTTGTACTCGCCGATAGAAATATGCTGAGTACCGTAATACGAAATTTAGTAGCTAACTCTATTAAGTATACTGACAGTGGCGGTAAAGTTATTATGGAAGCAAATATTAAAGACGGAAAAGCTATAATTACTATTTCTGACACCGGTGTTGGCATGGAACAAAAAACAATAGAAAAATTGTTTGTTTTAGGTGAAAAAATATCTACACGTGGTACTAGAGCCGAATCCGGTACAGGCTTAGGATTATTGTTGGTAAAAGAGTTTGTAGATAGGCATTTAGGAACCATCGAAGTAGAAAGTGTCTTAGGAAAGGGGACTGCGTTTAGAGTTAGCATTCCTACTAATCACTCAGGAGACCAGTAATGCTTTTTTAAATTTACACTGTCGCCAATAAACTCTATTTCTTCTTGTTCCAGTAATTCCCGCATAAAACCGGGATATGGGAAAGCATTTTTGCCGGAAAGTTCACCCAGCCGATTCACTACTCGGTGGCAGGGCAAATCAGTTCTGTTTTTAGCCGCATTCAATGCCCAACCAACCATTCTGGATGACATACCACTACCTAAGGCTTTGGCTATGGTGCCATAAGTTGTAACTTTTCCTGTTGGAATATTTGCAACAATTTCATATACTCTTAAATAAAAATCTTTATCTTGTTTATTTTCCATAGTAACGACTCAAAAAATGATTAGCAATGAATTTATAAGCTTTTTGGAGCAAAGAATCCCACAAGGATTACCTGGGTTAAAAGCTCATTTAAAAATGGCTCCGATAATAGATGGAAAGCCATTTAGGAAATTTGAACCTGACTATAATGCACGAAAAAGTGCAGTTTTAATTCCACTAATCAAGCAAGATAACAAAATAAAGATAATATTTACTCTCAGAAGTTCAAAATTGAGAAGTCATAGCGGACAGATTAGCTTCCCTGGTGGGAGAGCAGATCTTGGCGAAACTCCAATCATGACTGCTTTGAGAGAATCTAAAGAAGAAATAGGTTTGCCATACCAAATAACTAAAGTTCTCGGTACTTTGTCTAATCTTTTTGTTCCTCCGTCTAACTCAGTAATCACTCCGGTGGTAGCATTTATAGAACACTCTTTTAACTATGTGCTTAGTGAAGATGAAGTTGAAGAAGTTTTTGAGGTAGAGTTGGATAAGTTCATTAGCAATAAGTATTATAAAAATGAAATTTGGGATTTTAAAGGAGTAAAGGTTGATGTCCCATTTTGGGATGTACATCCAAAAGTTCCACTGTGGGGAGCTACAGCCATGATGCTGAGCGAATTAATCGTTTTACAGAGGGAATACCAATCTACATTAAATATTTAGAAGTGGATTTAATTATACCTTTGGGCAAGCCTTATACTAACTGCAACAGTTACCACGCTGCCGGTAAAAATTGCAATCATGATTAGGAATTGATATTTAATAGCAGTTAATGGATTGCTTCCACCAAGTATTTGACCTGTCATCATGCCAGGCAACCAAATTAATCCCATAGAAGCAACAGATGCAAGAACCGGACTAAAAGCATTTTTCAAAGCTTCTGAGCTAAACTTAAACAGAGCTTCTTCTCTACTTGCTCCTAACATTAAATAATATCTGAATTTCTGTCTTTCCTTTTTTACAGAGGAAAAATAAGATCGAATAGCCACAATAGAACTATTAAGTGTATTGCCTATTACCATCCCCATGATAGGAATGATATATCGAGCAGCAAAAAAATCTTTATCGTCAAAAACTAAATATGCAAAAACAAGTCCGTTAATAAACACGTTGGTCGCAATGCCTGCCATTACCGGGAAATAGTATTTTTTGATACTTATGTCACTTCTTTTAGTGATAGTATAGCTTGCGGCAATTATCATCAAGACAACCCAAGCTATATTAATATAAATAGAGTTCAAGTCAAAAATATATTCTAAATAAAATCCTACGAGGCTTAACTGAGCGGTCATCCTTAGAAACGACCAAGCCATAGTTCTAAGTTGACCTGTCTTATAATACCCCAGTATAAAAATTGGAATTAGAAGCAAACATGCTGCTATACCTATATTTTGCCATGGTATATCTATCATGAGTTTATCTCAATTATTTTATTGCAATTGCTACACCAAGTGTCATCGTGAGAGACTGAAATGATGGTTAGAGAGTTATCTTTTAACAGATAATCAATTACTCTGTTAAGTGAATATCTATCTAAAGCAGAAGTAGGTTCGTCCAATAGCATTATTTTGCGTCTTAGCAATTTAGATATGATTATACCGACACGTTGCTTTTCACCACCGGAAAGATCGACATATTTACTGTCAATTATTTCTCTTCTTAAATTTAAAAAGTCAAATTCTGACAAAATATCTTCTTTAGAGACCTGTAGGTGGCTATTTGACTTAAAGGAAAAGGGGAACTTTATAACATTTAAAACTGTATCCTCATCTGGAAAGTTTAAGTCCTGAGGCAGCCATGAAAAATATTTTCTTACTTCCTCTGCATGTGTTATCAAATCCAGATTTAAAGCAGTTATACTACCAGCCAAAGGATTTTCAAAACAGCATAACATATTAAGAATAGTAGATTTGCCTGAGCCTGAAGAACCTTTTATTACAGCTTTATCGCCTTCGTAGATATCAAAAGATAAATCTCGGAATAAGGTTTGCCCAAGGTATTCCATAGAAATATTATCTACTGTGACCAATTTTTCTCTCATATTATCAAATTATTGTAAGTAGCAGTACGTCAAAAATCTTATATTAAAATAAGTAATTTTATGCAAATAGTGATTCTATTTTCTATTAAGTCTTTAGTTTGTCCTTAATCGCGGTGAGTTATGAAAAAAATTGGTGTATTATTTGGTAATGAAAAAAGCTTCCCACAAGCAGTCATTGATAAAATTAATCAAATTTATCCTGATAAAGTTGTTGCAGAGTCTATCATAGTTGGTGCTGTTAAAATGGATCAGCTGCCTAGGTACAATGTTATTTTGGATAGAGTTTCTAACGCAGTGCCTTATTACAGAAGTGTTTTAAAACTTGCGGCTGTAAATGGATCTCATGTAGTCAATAATCCATTTTGGAAATGTGCTGATGATAATTTTTTCAATGCAGTTTTGGCTCAAAGATTAGGCATCAAAGTGCCGAAAACTGCAATTATACCCAGCAAAGAAATGCCGGAGGGAACCGGACCGGTTACTATGCGTAACCTGCAATATCCTTTAGATTGGGACTATGTTTTTGAATATGTAGGTTTTCCTTGTATTCTAAAACCAAATTTAGGGACAGGAGCTTATACATCTTTCAAGGTATATAACCGGAATGAGTTTTTCTCGACCTATGACCTTACGGCTCAAAAACTAATGATAGTGCAGGAAGCTATTGATTATCAGGAGTACTATAGAGTATATACAGTAGGCTATAAGCATGCAAAAATAATGGCTTATAACCCAGAGCAACCTATGCACTTACGTTACTCGCCGGAAGATCCTATTTTAGAGCCTAAATTGAAATCTGACATTGAAAAGATATGCACTAAACTATGCAAATCTTTAGGTTTTGATTTTAATGCTGTTGAAATAGCAGTGAAAGATGGAGAAATATATGTTATGGATTGTCTAAATCCAACTCCTAATGCAGATAGAGAATTTTTGAAAGATAACAACTTTGAGTGGTTAACTGAAATTACTGCTAATTATTTAGCAGAGAAAGCCTTAGCTAAGCCGGGTAAATCCCCTGAATGTATGCCCGACTTTTTAGCATAATTTTTTACAAATTAGACATATATTGCCTAAATCTGTAGCTTTAGCTACAAAAATATATATATCACCGCCTTCCTTGAGGGCGGTTTTCTTTTTTAAATCATCGATACTTATCGGTACATTTTTGATGGAAATATTTGCTTTCCTTTTAGGAATCACTTTAGAAATATCTTTTTTACTAATCTTTGTAATATTTAAAATTTGAAAAGAGCGACCAGGAAAATTATTGATTACTTCATCTGAAGTAAAAAGATGAGTATTGATGTCCAAAGCGGCTAAGTTATATCTAGCTCCAAAACTTTTCCAAAAACCTAATTTACTTATTGACGTGTTTACTTCGTAGAGGTAAGCTTTGGGTTTGCTGATTTCTAAAATACCTTCATTATCAACAAATTCCAGTTTCTGTTTATTATTTGACTTGTCAAAATTTACAGTAATATATTTAATTGGCCCTGTATATTTTCTTTCGAGCAGAAAAAGTAATTCCTTACACTCATTTTTTACCGAGACAATATGTACTTCTTTTACATATTTTAGCTGAGTTATTGCTCGTGAAATATCCAACATAGGGGAGGTTTTGATTAGGATATATTTAAATTTATCATTCACTATGTCGAGAACTGCAATGGGATTAGGTTCCGTATCTTCCAAAAAATAGGTTTTTTGACCTGCAGCACCTCTTCTAGCAGGGTCTAAATATATAAAATCAGGTAAATCCTCACACTTTGATATATAATCTAGGCTGTTGGCATTTATTGATTCAATATTAGATTGACATAGAGTTTTAATATTTAAATTAAAGATGCTTTCCAGATGTTGATTTTGCTCAATATATATATGATGTTTAGATTTTTTACTGATATAATAACTGTCAATACCCAGACCACCGGTAAGGTCGCAAGAACTATCAAATCGAATAATATCAGATTTATATTGTGCTGTAATTTCAGAAGAAGCCTGCTCGAGAGGTATGGAGTCAGGAAAAACAAAATCAGGATTATTATACAAAGTAGGTAATTTGTCTTTGATTTTTTGCCTTGCAGCAATTTGAGATATTGCAAATTTAAGCTTTTCATCCTTGCCGTACTTAAGTATAAGTTCCGCAGTAGAGGATAAGATGTTTTTTTGGATAAAAGATTTTATGTCTATTTCAGCCATCTGAATATTTAAAGTTTATAAGAAAAACCGACACCAAGGACTTCTTTAACTTGTAGTCTCTTACCTTCACCAACCTTAGTCTTAATGCCATCCACCTGCTCAAACAGTGGCACATTTATGTTATGATCATAAACCAGATGCAAGAAAATATTTGCAGCTATGTAGTCATTTACTTTCATGATGAGAGTAGATTCGCAGTTTATGTCAATGTTACTGCGATTGTTTTCATCTTTGTCTGTGTAGTTGTTAAAAAGTTCAAGTTTAGACTTAATAACAATATTTTCCATCAAAGGCTTTTCAGCTTTTGCAGTAAATTTAGCACCAAAGTCTGCTCTAAAAGTTTCTCCGGGGTCTAACGAGTACATTCCTTTGGCTGATAAGGAATCATTTGCAACCCAAATAAACCTACCTGCAAAGGGCGATAAGAAAAAAGAAAAGGCACTATTTATTTTATAATCTAATCCGGTAGACATTGTTAGATAAGCCGGAGATAAAAAAGTAGACACTAAAGTAGAATCGTCAGGATACTTATACCCGTTGGCAAACTGAGTATTAAAAGACATATCTACAGTGTAAAAAACGTTAGCAAAAGCTTTATATCCTATCTTAGATTCTATCTCAAATTTGTCATCAGTCTTTCTGATGTCATATTGCTCCGAGGACATCAGCCCATAACGCATATCTAGTACGTTATCCCACTGCACATTGTCTTTTTTATAGTTTGACTGGATGTTAAGCAATCCGGTGGCAGCAATTGAACTTTCACCACCCTTAGCCCAATTAACTAAAGCCAATTGATTCAGATTAATGCTTACGTTGCCTTGGTTAGTCCAGAAAGTAGTGTCTGTAGTCTGAGTACCTGCAAATAAACTCGAAGAGTATATAAGAAAGGTAATTGCATATAATAACTTGATATATTTCATTTATCTTCTCCACTTTACAGACTGGCACAAAATACGTAATAATCTCAAATCCAACAAATCGAGAACTACATAAAATTATGATTTATAAAGGAATAATCAGGCATGCAAATTGCTTTAGTATCGAGTGGAGGTATAATATGGGCAATATAAAACACAAAATAGCTGATATTTTTATTTATGATGACAAGCGACAGAGTAAATGGCATGTATTAGATGATTATTTTATTACAGCTCTCATTGTTTTAAATATTGTAGCAATGATGCTTGAATCTATAGAGACACATTATGAAACATATAAAACTTATTATCAGATATTTGATATATTTTCTATCGCAGTTTTTTCAGTCGAATATATAATAAGGATTTGGATTGCTGATGAAATTTACCCTCAAATTGGCAAACTAAAGTCAAGATTGAAATATATATTTTCCTTTTTTGGAATTATTGATTTATTAGCAATTTTACCTTTTTATTTACCAATGTTTATCAAAGTAGATCTTCGCTTTATGAGAATATTGCGATTGATAAGGATTTTTAGAGTTTTCAAGTTGGTCCGTTTCATTGGCTCGATTCAGCTTCTTTTGAAAGTTATAAAAGAGCGTAAGGATGAGCTTTTAATTACTTTGTTTGGTTCAGCACTGATGTTGCTTGTTTCTGCGTCGTTGATGTATGAGATAGAACATGAGCTTCAGCCTGATAAATTTTCAAATGTATTTGAAGCTATTTGGTGGGCAGTTGCCACACTTACTACCATTGGCTATGGAGATGTATATCCGATAAGTGGATGGGGGCAATTTCTTGCTGCTGTTACAGCTCTTTTTGGTATCGGGTTAGTTGCAATTCCTACCGGAATTATAAGTGTAGGATTTCTAGAACAGATTCAAAATACAAAAGAATCTAAAAATACTGATAATAAAGAGCAATATACATACTGTCCTCATTGTGGTAAAAAGCTACATGATTAAATTATATTAAAATCTAATTGTTTTTATTGCCTGAATTTATAGAATATTAGGTCACAGAATATGAGATACTTTTCTTTATTGATACTTGTATGTTTAGGTCTTTTGACAGCTTCTGCTCAAAACTTAGAGCAGGATACGACCCAAATAGATACACTCCGACATGACGATGCTGCTATCAATCTTATTCGCGAAGCAGATTCGATTAGGGTTGCAGATTCTCTTTCAAAATCTAATCTTGAAAGAGAGTTGACAGAATTAAAATCTACCGAAGTAAAAAGAAGAAAAGAGCTCGAAGCTAAGCTGTCTAAAATAAACATGCAAGATTCGCTTAGGCATCTTGCTATTAAGAGTGAAATCGACTCACTAAAAGGGAAAACTATTGGTTATCCTATTATTGTTGATTCGGACACTCTCTTTACAATATATACCAAAATTGGTACTGTTTCACCTAAGGAAAGAGCTAAACTCATTAGCGTAAGGCTGGAAGATTTATATGATAAGTTTATTCCAGGTATTGATACTATAGAAATTGTGGATTATGGGCAAACTGCTGATGTTGTCTTTAAAGATAAATCTCTTATAAATATCACTGATTTTGATGAAATGTGGTATGAAAAGAGTAAAATGGTTTTAGCTCAAGATTACCAAGCTAAGATTTTATCAAATCTGATTAGATATAAGGAGAATACTAGTTTATTTACATTGCTGAAGCAGATAGGTCTTGCTATCTTAGCTATATCGATTCAGATAGCTTTAGTATATTTAGTAAATCTTCTTTTTAAAAGGAAAATAGATACATTAGTTGCTTCTAAAAAAGGTGTCTGGTTCAAGTCTATTTCTATTAAAGAGCTACAGCTACTTGATGCTGAAAAAGTTACAAACGTAGCAATGTTCTTGTCGAAAGCTGTTAGGTGGTTTATTAATGCATTCCAACTCTACATAACTATACCGGTATTATTCAGTATATTTCCTCCAACTCAAAGATTAGCTGAAGTTTTGTTTGGCTATATTTTATCACCTTTAAAAGAAATATTTTCCTCGTTTTTAAATTATGTTCCTAACCTGTTTACAATCTTGGTTATAATAGGGGTTACCCGCTATATAATTAAATTTTTACACTTCATCACTAAAGAAATAGAGAATGAGAATCTGCAAATACCTGGATTTTATCCTGAATGGAGTAAAACTACTTTTAATATAGTAAGGGTTCTGGTACTTGCCTTTATGTTTATTATGATATTTCCTTATCTTCCGGGGTCAGATTCTCCGGTTTTTCAGGGTGTGTCTGTTTTCTTGGGTATTATATTTTCACTGGGTTCTTCATCTGTTATCGGCAACTTGGTAGCAGGAATTGTGATGACTTATATGCGGCCATTTAAAATTGGAGATAGGATTAAAATCAATGATTTAATTGGCGACGTAGTAGAAAAAACTCCGTTCGTAACACGAATAAAAACTCCGAAAAAAGAATATATCACTGTGCCTAATTCTAACATTTTGTCGTCTAACGTAATAAACTTTAGCACTTCCAAAGAAAATGAAGGGATTATTCTGCATAGCACTGTAACTATTGGCTACGATGTGCCATGGCGTAAAGTGCATGAAATACTCATCAATGCAGCACTAAAAACAGATAAAATATTGAAAGTTCCTAAGCCATTTGTGCTCCAAACAAGTTTGGATGATTTCTACGTATCTTATCAAATCAATGCTTACTCGATGTTTCCAAATATGCAACCAATTATGTATTCCGAATTGCATCAAAACATACAAGATGAGTTCTTTGCAGGTGGAGTAGAAATTCTTTCCCCTCACTATAGAGCTAATAGAGATGGTAATATGGCTGCTATCCCGGAATCATATTTGCCGAAGGATTATGTTGCTCCTCCATTCAAAATTCGAATAGAAAAAGATAAAAATATTTAGGCTTGCCTAAATATTTTAAAATAAGACCTATATAGTCTTCGTTAGAGATACTAAACAGATGTATTATCTCTATAAAAGAGGAAAAGATGATAAAAGGACTAATGTTCGCTTTACTAATAGTTGCTTTTGGGTATACAAGTGCAACAAGTGATGACCATAAAATAAATACAGGGACAAGTGAAATAAAATGGGTTGGGAAGAAAATACTAGGGCAGCATAACGGAACTATAAAATTCAAAGATGGTCATTTGAATTTTGATGGAAATACCTTGAAAGGTGGTGAGTTTACTGTAGATATGACTTCTATTAAAGTTTTAGATATAGAAGATGCTGAATACAACAAGAAACTGAAAGGACACTTGGAATCAGAAGATTTCTTCTCAGTTAACTCGCATAAAACAGCAACTTTTAAAATTACTAAAGTTAATAAAACAAAATCAGAAAATGGATGGGATTATTATCAGGCGATTGGCGATATGACTATTAAAGGCATTAAAAATCAGATTAAATTTATTGCTAAAGTTAAAAAAACAGATTCAGGTGCAGAAGCTCAAGCAAAATTCGAAATAGACAGAACAAAATGGAATGTTAAATACGGGTCTACCAGTTTCTTTGACTCCTTAGGAGACAAAGCTATCTATGATGACTTTGAGTTAGAGATTCACTTGAAAATGTAATTAGTCTTTTGCTAATTATTGCGATTTATAGATAGGCTGTCTAATTTTAGGCAGCCTATAATTTTATATAGAAACTTTTTTAGCTTGGAAGTGTCAATTATATTGAGCGAAATCTATTTGTAAGTGTAAATAAAGAAGAAAGAATTTAACCTTTTGAGGATGCTATGAAATTAAATTATTTACTCCTAATAATATCGATTTGTATTATAGATTTATCTGCTAATGATGTTTATAAATTCTCTGTATCGAATGATTTTGACGCTTCTCTAGAAAATTCGTTTATAGATAATAATCAATATTTTGCTACTCCTGATAATAATTTGTTTCAAATCGAAGTGCTTGATGTAAAATATAATCCGGTAGAATCTATTGCTCCTATCTTCAGTGAAATGCCGGGGCTTTGGTATACTGACGCTGTTTATCACTTGCATAAACAAGGTATAAAAAGGCATTTAGAGCTTGCAAGGGTAGAGTTTCCGTTATTCAAGTCCGGTCAGTCAGGAGACTCAATACTGACTGAGTGCACTTATAAGATTAATTATGGTATGGATTTGCCAAAGAAAGAAGCAAAATTAAATAAATACCAACTTGGAGCTTTTGCGGAAATTGAAAACTTAGATAATCTGCCGAGATTGATTGCATTTGTCGACAGTAAGCATAACGATGTTAAGTTATCAAATGAAAATTGGATAGATCCCAATTTGGAATATCTTAAAATTAATACTAAAGAAGACGGTATCGCTTCAATCTCAACAGATAAGATAATTAGCAATATGCCAAATTGGGAAGGTCTTCCTGTCAGTGAATTCCAACTGCTACATAAAGGTATAAAGTACCCGGTGCATTTCAACTCTTCTTCTATGACTAAAGGAGACTTTGTATATTTCCAATCAAGTCGAGCTTATGGAGATACGACTTGGTTTGATAATTATGCGGGTGAAGAGCCATATTTCTTAGTCAGAAATACAAATGATACTCCGGAATTATATAACAAATTGCTGTTTGCTTCTAATCCTAGTACAATAATAGATAAAGTAAAAATCAAAAGTCATATTGAAAAAGAAAAAGAGTATAGCTTTGGTGATACTGTGTATTCTCACTATACCTTGCCATTCGAGGGATGGTACTGGCATATTTTCGATAAATATGGCAAGCCCGGAAACATTGATTTAAAGAGATTTAAATATAATTTGGTTATAACTCCGGCAGATGATCCTCTCTATCTAAAAATTAGATATAACACACAACTTAATTATGATGCTTCTCGTTCTGATTTTGGCATATCATTGAGACTGAATAACCAAGTTCATGATTCAGTATATGTGCAAGCTTTGGGGGAAGGTTTTTTAGAGAATAGTTCGACGTACCGGCTTACACCAGGAGCTACTACTATAGAAGTAAGAGCAATAGGCATAATGGATGATATTGGTCGAGTAGGTATAGACTATATGGAGCTTTCAGGTAATGTCAAACCATTCGCTTATGAAGGCAAAGCAGAGTTTTCCATAACGAATCAAGCTTCAGATTTTTCTTTATCAGTACCTGGGTTTAGCAGTGAAGACATTTTTATTATAGATACCATATCAGGTTCAATAGCCACTGTAAAAGGTATATCGGGTACTTCTTTTCGTGTAAGTGCCCAAAATGATCAGGTGACACATGCTTCGATTGTTATAAATGACAGCATATATACTTCAGAGGAAGCAGGTGTTCATATTGTTACTATGGATGATAATGCCAACTGGGAAAAATCATTTTATACTCCCGGCATAGAAGAAGCTGCGAGTGTTATCGCTTCTATTCAATCAAAAAGTTTTGCGATATGTATAAATAAATTTCCAGTTGCAGATAAGATAAAAAATGCCTTGCAATCTTTAGGTGCGTCTACAATACCTTCAGCGTCTAATAAAACCTATATCTTTTATGGAAAAAAAGGTATTGGTGTGCTTGAAAAAGAGAGTGATTTAAGTGTTAGCGATTCTAAGTTTTTACCACATACAACAGGATTGTCATTTCAGGCAGACTTAAATTTAAAGGCAAACAAAGATTATCACCTGATTATGACTGATAAAGTTCATTCCGATAAAGGAATATTGTATAATGTCGAAAAACCGGATATTCTTGCAAAAGATAAAGATTATAAAGCAATTGTACTGACTCATGCTGATTTATTACCTTCTGCTATTGCATATAAAGAATATAGAGCTAATCAAAATATAGATGTAAAAATTGTAGATGTAAATAATATTTATAACAGATACAATTACGGTAAAAAGTCTCCTCACGCTATAAAAGAGTATCTTCGAGATATTTATACCTCTTGGGAAAGTCCTTTACCTACACATATTGTAATTATTGGAGATGCAAGTTGGGATAATAGAGACGTTATGGGACTGAATAAAGTTCGTGACTTTGTGCCGGCTTATGGTTGGCCAGTTACAGACTATTGGTATGTAGTTTTAGATAGTCCGGAAGATCAGGTAGGAGACTTTGCAATTGGCAGAATCCCTGTTAATGATAATCAGGAAATGTTGAATTATATCCAAAAAATTATGTCTTATGAAAATGCTTCTAAAGCACCTTGGATGAAAAGATTTCTACATCTAAGTGGAGGTGATGGTAAAAATGAAATTGATTATGTTTTCTCCAAATCAATAATGCACGGTATACTTCTTCACCAAGAACCAATTTGTGCTGATACAACACATATCATTAAGCCGGCGGGAGACATTGTTAGTGAAGCAGTAGCATCAAAGATTAAGAATGAAATCAATAACGGAGTAAATTTTGTTACATTTTTTGGACATGGTTCCCCTGAAGTTTTTGACATAGAGGGTTGGCAAGTAGAAAAATTAAGCAATCAAGATAGATACTTTGGTCTTCTCACTTTAGCCTGCAATGCAGGAGCATTTGCCGAACCATCTCTAATAAAATGTAGAAACGAATCTTATGTTACTGCACAGAATAAAGGTGCAATAGTTGCTATAGGCGGTTCCGGTGTCGGTATTATGATTAACGTAGATAAGTGGGCTAAAAGACAGTGGGAAGGTCTTATACGAAGTAACACAAATATTAGGAATTTTGGTGAATTAGTTGCTTATCCTAAAGCAACTTTAGATTTAATCCCTAAGTATATTGGTTTGCGTTTCCAGACCAACTTACTTGGTGATCCATTGGTCGACATGAGGTTGGGCAAGAACCCTGATCCTTACTTAAGTAATAATTATGTTAATATCGAAAATGAAAACGGTACACGTGAATTTACAGATGAAAACAACTATTTAGTTGTTTCCGGAGAAATATATAACTATGGTATTGCATATCTTGATTCTGTGAAGCTTAGACTTACTTATGTATACGAGGGCGTACAAGAAACCGAAGATATACAGTATCTATCTATTCTTAATTCCAAAGATTTCAGCTTTAAAATACCTATTAAAGATAAGCCGGGTAAATACAATATTAAAGTGGAAGTGGATCCGGAAAGACTCATCGACAAAGATGATGTGAGCAATAATATTTTAACTTTTGATGTGAATGTTTTTAAAAGAGGCTTATTACCATTAGAGCCATTGTCATACTGGAATATTAATCCTGATAATCCAAAATTTCGCTTTATTAACCCACTTAAAGGGGATTTTACTTACAAATTTGTAGTTAGCGAAAATAGGGGAGATACCATTAATACACTTGCCAGTTCACTATCTGAAGAAATAGAAGAAAAAGAAAACTTTATTCTATGGAATTCCAATGTGAGTTTAACTAAGAGTAGTAATTATTGGATAGGTGCTAAACCGATAAGTGATAATTCGGATAACCCTGAAGCCGACTGGCTCTGGATACCTGCCCATGCACAGACTGTACATGCGAATGTTGCTAACTTCTCAAAAAAAGCAAATAATTTAGGTGCTCATTATTTTAAGAATATCGAATATTTGAACGATAATAACAATAGTAGGGTGCAGCTGGAAGATAAAAAATCTGATTTCTATATTGTGTCAGTAAAAGGCTATAATGTAGATGGGGTAAATAATAGATGGGTAACTCTGACTGTCGATAATCAAACTTATATTGATATATGGAGTGCTCGTGGATTTAACGTAGTTACTTATCCAAAATACGTAGATGATGGGAAACCACGCTATAAACGCTTTGATTGCTACAGACCGGATGTTAATAGTGATGAAAACCTTGAAAATGTATATGCCCTGCATAGCTTCCTCCGAGATTCAGTCCGAGATGATGAGTATTTAGCAATAGCGACGTGTGATAACTCACTGGCATGGCAGGAATACTTACAGCAACATAAACCTGATGATTCGGGGAGCTTAGATTCTTTGAAGGAGTTACTAAAAATGTACGGAGCACATCTGGTCGACTCATTACATTCGCAGACCTCTTATGCACTATTTTCATGGAAAGGTGCCTCTGAGAGTGAAGCAGTAGAGTCCATTAATATGGATAGAGACACTGCCATGATTCAAGGAAATATACAGCTGTATCGGAATTCGGGGACTTTTAATTCAGAGAGGATAGGTCCTGCTCAAAAATGGAATAAACTATTGATAAACAGCCAGGATAATGAGCACTCAGATGTTAATATTATCTTATATGATACTCTTAATACTTCCTCGATTTATGGAGAATATCCTTTAAATAAAGAGATAAATATTTCGGACATAAATCCTGTACTATATCCATACATCTCTTACGAAGTTAATTTAAAAAGGAATGATACTAAGGAAAATCCAATTGTAACAGATATTGAACTGGAATATAGTCCATCTCCTGAATTAGCAGTTATAAATTCGACATTTGAACTTGACGAATTAGAGGTTATGCGCGGATATCCTAATTCAAGTCGTATTACTGTAGAAAATATATCAGGAAGATCTTCTATATCAGAATCTGAAGTATCGGTAGGTATTTATAAAAACCAATCTATAGCCGAACAATCTTTTGAGAAGTTAAACAAAATGTCAGTAGATGCTTCTAAAAGCATTGAAAAAATCTTTGAAACAGAAGCACTTACTGTAAACAATGAAATTCAAATAGAAGCTAATCCATATAAAAAGTTTTTTACAGAATTATATTCATTTAATAACGCAGCTGCAAAGGAATTTCACATAGTGGAAGACTCACTTCGTCCTTCAGCTATAATTCTTGCGGATGAAAATGTAATCGGAAATTACAGCTACGTTTCTGCAAACCCACTTTTTGAACTTAGAGTTTTTGATAATTCTCCACTTGAATTTTCTGAAGGCATAGAACCTTCAATAAGGTTGAACGGAAAATTCTATACAGAAGACAATGCGCAATTTTACAATTTGGAATTTGTGAAAGACAGTGAAGATAACTTAAAAGCTATATTGCAAGTGCGTCCTGATACTATCTCTTATGAGGAATCTTTACTGATTGCATATATGATGGATGCCACAGGCAATAGGGATACTGTAGAGTATTTTTTAAATACTATCAATCAATCAAAAATTCAAGCGGCAGCAGCCTCACCAAATCCATTTACGGATAAAACTGAGCTTACTTTTGATTTACTGGCAGCTTTTTCTGACGGCTACGCAGAGATAATAATATTTAATGCTGAAGGTATGAAAGTAAAACGACTGAGATTAGACAATCTGAAAGTGGGAAAAAACAGTGTGGAGTGGGACGGCACTGACAATAATGGTTTATATCTTCCAAGTGGGGCATATTTCTTCAGTGTCTTCCGCAAATCAGATTATTATACGGAAGAGTCCTATGGGAAAGTTATCTTGGTAAAATAATCTAATAAAACATAGAAATTAGATTAAGAGGCTCATAGTTTTTATGGGCTTCTTCTTTTTTTTAAATACTCTTAATCGGTGGCGTTATAGATGTTTACTCTGTAACCCACTGAAATTATCATGTTCGAACAAAACTTCTATCTCTAAATTAATAGTAACAACTCTGAAAAGCAAACTATTATCTTTTGAGTTAAAGTAGGTAAAATAAAAGGAACTGCTTCAAAACAAACAGTTCCTTTTCAATAATAATTTATCTCAAACAGAAATTATAACATACCAACTTCTTTAAGGCATGCTTTGATTCTGTCAACCGTGTCCTGAGGGTTATTATCCAAGCCCATAGAGAATCTAACCAAGCCCGGAGTCATACCCATCTCATCCTGTTCTTCTTGTGGAATTTCAGAAGAAGTAGAGCTTCCCGGAGCAGAGAACAATGTTTTATAGAAACCAAGAGACACTGCAAAGAAACCGATTTTAGCTTCTTGCATTTTAATAAGCAAGCTGTTTGCTTTTTCTGCAGTTTTACAGTCGATAGTAATCATTCCGCTATAGCCGTACTCAGGATTAATCATAGATTTGATTAATTCATGCTGCGGGTGAGAAGGTAGACCAGGGTAGAATACTTTGATACCTGCTTTTTCCAATTCACCTGCTACGTGCATTGCGTTTGCACTGTGTTGTTTCATTCTGATATGTAATGTTCTTAAGTTCTTTAAGATAGAAGTAGAACGCAATGGATCTATAACCGGACCTAAAAGCATAGCAGCACCATCCACGACACTTTTCATGCTTGAGATAAAGTCATGATCACCACAAACAGCACCTGCTGTAGCATCATTAGTACCATTGATATATTTAGTCATAGAGTAAACTACGATGTGAGCACCTAACTCTTTAGGACTAACAACCATAGGAGAGAAAGTGTTATCTACAACTAATTTGCAACCATATTTATCTGCAAGTTTACGAAGGTTTGGCAAATCAGCTATTTCAAGCAAAGGATTGCTGATAGTTTCGCAATAAATAACTTTTGTGTTCTCAGTGATAGCTTCTTCAATAGCTTTTAAATCAGTAATATTAACAAAAGTAGTATTGATATTATAACCCGGAGCAAAGTTTTTCAAAAATGCATAAGTACCACCATAGATTGTTCTTGAAGAAACAATATGATCGCCGGCTTTACATAGTTGCATCAGACAAGAAGTGATAGCACCCATGCCACTGCCCATAACTTGAGCGTCTTCAGTGTTTTCAATTTTAGCCAATGCAGCTGATAAGAACATATTCGTTGGGTTCAAGTGACGAGAGTAAAGAAAACAACCTTCAACTTCTTCGCTGAAAAGTTGTTGCATTTTTTCAGTAGTCATGAAAGTAAAAGTTGCAGAATCAGTGATAGAAGGGTTCACACCACCAAACTCACCAAATACTTGGTAGTCTTGCAATCTCATCGCAGGATCTTTATGCATAATTTTCTCCTTAAGTATAAAAGCTTTATTAAATAATTTATCTTTTCAATAAGTAAGAGCAAAATTGCTAAAAATACTGCTATAAAACAAGAGCTAAGAAAATAATTTTATATAATATTTCGTTTCTACACGGCTTTGGGGTTCGCCAAATTAGAAACTACAAGTCATAAGATATAATCTGTTTGCTATCCTGCCTAAAGCTTCATATCTGTCAGAAAATCGATTATATCTCGGGGAACTCAAGTAATCCATCATTTTTCCTGCATATTGATTTCCTGAGAATAAATCTCTGACAATCATGGAGCTACTGGTGCTATAAGCCAAGGTTTCTGAACCCGGTTTATATGCGTAAATAGCAGATTCTGATAACTGCATAGGGATAGGCACTTTTTTGCCACTAATGCCTACAAAACAGTCAAAAGAGCCACAACCTATATAAATCACATCTTCGCCGTCAAAAGTAAATTTTGGTTTGCCGACTGACAGGCCGGCATTATAATCTGCTCCATTGAGCACTATAAGGAGTTCTTGATGTTTTTCAGCATTATAAGTAATCATAGGTTCTGTTGGATGAATATCTAAATTATAGACTTGGTCGTAATCCTGCCCATAGATAAGATCTATGTATCTGTCGGAAATGATAATTCCCGTAGACTTACCTGAGGACTTTCCGGCTAAGAAGCCTGCAACGTCGCCTTTTAAATTCAATTTAACTTCACTAATCGAGTTAAAAGTCTCAGATATTTCTTCGTCACCTTTATAAACAGACCAATCATATCCATTTTTAGCTGCGTATAAAATTTGACCATTCATCCAAAAACCAAAAGGTTTTATTGCGTCGTAGCTTTCTACTTCGTTCCCATTTACAAATAATTTCTGCTGACCACCAAGAATTCTTACATAAGCAAGTCTGTAACCCATCCTGCCCACATATAATTTTCCTATCCTATCGCTCATTTCAAACTTCATATTTCCGCAATAAATTACTTCGTTCGAATTTTCAAAATAACTATAAGCCATAACTTGAGAGTCAGGGCTAAAAACAATTTCTCCGGCACCGGTAGCATCTATGTCGAAAATACTATCGTTTGTGATGAGCTTCCAGTCACTTCCAAAAGTAGCAAAATGAGCCCATTTTTTTCCATCAGGAGAAAAAACAGGATGCGTAAATTGCTCGTAAATATCAGACTCTTCGCCATCTATTACCATCCTGTATCGTTCAGGAAACGGGGCAGTTACTGCCCACCAATGATAGGTGGTGTCCATACCAAATTCTACTAAATCTTCTGCTCCGTTAAGGAGCATATAATCTTTACAGTTATCAGAATATAGTGTGTAACAAAACGATAGTATAACTGTTAGTATTAATATGATTTTGCTATTGAGATACAATAATATTGTGGTCATATCAAAAAAGTATTTGTTTATATGATAATAATTTCTAATTTAGAGATAGGTAATTAGAATTCAAAACTCTAATCTTTCTAAGATATACAAAAAGGAGCATCTATGCAAATTGCTACAGATTAGATCTGTAAACTATTTAACTTGGGGCAAATTATGAAAATTCTAAAATCAAGTTTTTGCATGATGCTGTATTGTGCAATGTGTATTATTATATTTAATGCACCTGCTTTTGCTCAGACTTTTGAACTTCTTAATGTAGATACCAAAAACTTCCCTGAAGTTGAGGCATACTATCTAGCAAAAGATGCTAGTGGTAATGTTAATACGTCTTTTAAGATGAAAGATTTTGACGTTACTCTAAACGGCAAAAAACTTTCGACTGCTGCGCCGGATTATCTACAACAAGATTGTGAAGTAGAAGACTTTGCTACGCCTTTTGCCTGTGCTTTATTGCTTGACTGTTCTACTTCTATGCTAGATGAAGTTGAATATAAAGTAGCACGATTTCAATGGCTCAAAAATGGTGTAAAACAATTTATAGACTCGATACGCATGAATGAGCGCTCGAGAATGAAAATCCTACCTTTCTCTACTGATGAAAGAACTTCATCTACGTGGTCAAATGATAAAGACTATTTGCAGACTTGGTTAGAAGATAACTTAAGTGATCCAAATGGAGCAACTGATTTTAATGATGCAATGCTTCAATCCCATGATGCAAGTAAAATCGGTGCAATAAACTATTTAAAACAAGTTAGTCCTGATTTGCCAAAATTTGTCATCATGATTACAGATGGTGAATATGAAGGTCCGGGCGTATTTAAATATCAGGAAGTTATCGACTCATGCCTTGCTAACGAGATTACTTTTTTCTCTATTTCAGTTCAGAGTAATGTTGATGCAGGTTTAACATATCTTGCATATGACACTCAAGGTAAAACTTATACAGCTCATGATGAAGATGATATATTTTACTATTTATATAAAATTCTGCAGAAGATAGAAATAAAAAATGTTTGTCGCTTTACTTACCAAAGTCCTTATATTTGCGAAACTGCTCCAAAAGAGCAAACTCTTGAAGCAACTTGCAAACCTTATGGTATATCGGATACATACAAATACACATTAGAAGACAATGCAATCGCGACAGCGGAAGTGTCTGATAATAAGCTGTTTATAGGTTCTGCTACTCAGGGGCAAAAATCTAGCAAATTCCAAATAAGTGCAAATAATACTAACTTTAGCGTTACTGACTATGCGATATCCGGCGATCCGGGTAAAACAAAATTTTCGGTTTCTCCGGCGCCACCGTTTACTGTAAGCTCTACTACACCTACGGAGATTACTGTAACATATATACAGGATCCAGCTGATGCGTCAGCTAAGTATACTTTGACATTTACAAGCACTCCTTGTGAGATTCCGGCTGTAGATATTATTGCTCCTTGCTATGGTAAGTCAATGGTAACTGTTGACTTTGGTGATGTACCTGTGGGCGTATCAACACCAAAAACTGAAAACTGTATTTTAGAAAATACTACTCCTGAGCCGATTTCCGGTGATGTCATTTTAGAAGGGGTTGATGTCTCTGACTTTACAATTACAAGTGGAGCAGGCGTATTTACTATTAACCCGGGTGAATGCCTGAGTGTAAGCCTTGAAATAAATCCCGCTACTGTTGGTAACAAAACTGCTACATTGAACTATCAGATAAGCAATGCAGATTACTGCGGAGAGTCAACTACTGCAATCACAGCAAATGCTCAAGCTACTGATTTTCCTTTAGATGTCTACAATTTTGGTCTTGATAGAGTAGAAAACCCAATTCAAAAAACGTTTACAATTACAAATAAAAGACCAAGTGAAGCAAATATTACAAGTATGAAATTAGAAAACAATACCGATGTATTTACTTTGATTACGCCATTTACAGGTAAAATTGCTTCAGGTAATTCAGAAGATATCGTTATCGAATTTAATCCTAAAGCAGAAGGTAATATAGAATGTGACTTAGTCTTGGAGATAGAGGCCCTAGACAATCCTGTAAGTACAAAAGTAGCAGGTATTGGTGGTCTTCCTGCTATTAATGCAAATGGTGCTTCTTTCGCTTCTTTGAAAACAGATCAATCTTCTGCACCAAAAGATATAACAATATCAAATACTTCTTCGTATATGAATATGCATATAGAAGAAATTAGATTTGCAGAAGCTACTAATGATTTCGAATTTGAAACTGGAACGAAGCTTACTGATTTGACTGTTAAAATGGGCGAGACTATTACTATTCCTGTAATCTTCACACCTACAAAAGGCGGTATGCTATCGGTGGATGTAGAAATTATCAATGATGCCGTGAAAGGCAAAGAGGTAGTTACTTATCAAACAACAATAGTGAAGGTAACAGGCGAAGGCTTGGCTTTGGAAGTTAATCCTACAAGTCTTGATTTTGGAGATATACTTTCTTGTGATACAAAATCTATGGAAGTTACTATTCCGAATACATCTTCTGAAGAAATGACAGTTACTGCAACTATAAGTGGAGCAAATACAGCAGAATTTGATATAGATAAATCTAATTTTACAATTCCTGCTAATTCTTCTGCTAAGTTACTAGTTGGCTTTATTCCTACTGATAATGCTTCTTTTGCTGCTAATCTTGAAATAGTGACTAATAGTGGTTCTGTCGTAGTTCCTCTGTCAGGTATGGCACACAGTACAGCTGTTGCAAGCAATTTTAAAATTGGTACAAAAGATTTGGAACTGGTACAGGTTCCTATTATTTCAGGTCTCAATTCTTTAGCATTTGAAATTCAAACTTTATTACCATCAGAAATGGAAACAATGCCATCTCAGGTAGTTTATACTCTAAATTTGGATTATTACTATGCTTTGAGATATATGAAAAATTCATTTGTGCCCGCAAATGGATGGAATTTAGTGGATGTCAATACCGATAATGAAAATATGGGTATTCTTGAATTTACATTAGAGCCTACTGCAAGTGCTGCTAAAAATGCAAGCCATAGCATCGCATTCGAAGGGTATGTCTCAGATACAGACTCTTTAAATATTGATTTGACAGTTGAATACTCTAATATGCCTTGCTTAATTTCTGAAGGCGATCATTTACCTGTCAAATTGATAAGTTGTTTTACCGAAGGAAATCTTATAGATGTAAGTGAATTCCAAATGGGTAAAATCAAAGTAAATGGAAACCCTGCTTCTACTTCTTCCACAATAGACTATAGTGTTGCTTACGAAACTTATGTAGAAATTTATATCTTTGACTCAATGGGTAAAAAAGTTGCTACTCTTAAAGATGGAGTAACCAAAGAAGGTGACTACACAGATAAAGTGCCTTATGAGCTCTTAGAATCAGGTATTTACAATGTTACCATGAGAGCCGGAATATACCAAACATCAACAAGACTGGCTATTATCAAATAAAATAGATAAAAAAGGTTTATAAGGGAGCTTTGAAATAAGTTCCCTTTTTTTTATCTTTACTTTAAACTTCTTGTAAGTTTCAACAATTCCTTATTTTAGTCTTAACTAATTTCCTAAATATACTTTGGAGTAAATACCATGATCCAACAAATTCGCGAGTATCTTGGAGCGGATGCAGAAAACCTTTTAGGTTTTGACAATCCAAAAATAAAAAAAGAACAGCTCCACTTGCCTTCACCTACTTTTGTTGATGATATTATGATAAATTCTGACAGAAACAACAGAGTGTTGGGCAACTTGGAATGGATCTTTAACCATGGTAGATTAGCCGGCACCGGCTATATGTCAATCTTACCTGTTGACCAAGGAATAGAGCACTCCGCAGGTGCAAGCTTTGCTAAAAATCCTGCTTATTTTGATCCTGAAAATATCATCAAATTAGCTATTGAAGGCGGATGTAACGCAGTTGTATCTACTTATGGTGTGCTTGGTATTATGTCAAGAAAATATGCCCATAAAATTCCTTTTATTGTGAAAGTTAACCATAATGAGCTACTTACTTATCCAAATACATTTGATCAAATTATGTTTGGAAGAGTGGAACAAGCTTATGATATGGGAGCTGCTGCTATTGGTGCTACTATTTACTTCGGATCAGAAAACTCGGATCGACAAATCATAGAAGTATCTGAAGCTTTCCAAATGGCTCACGAATTAGGTATGGGTACTGTACTTTGGTGTTACTTAAGAAACAACTCTTTCAAAAAAGATGGTATAGACTATCATGTTTCTACTGATCTGACAGGTCAGGCTAACCATCTCGGTGTAACTATCCAAGCTGATATTATCAAGCAAAAAATGCCTGAATGCAATGGTGGCTTTAAAGCTATGAATATGGGTAACTCTAGCTATGGTAAAATTGACGAAAAAGTTTACACTGAACTTACTTCTGATCATCCAATTGATTTGACAAGATACCAAGTGGCAAACTGTTATATGGGCAGAGCCGGTTTGATTAACAGCGGTGGCGCTTCAGGAAGTAATGATTTTGAGCAAGCAATCAGCACTGCAGTCATTAATAAACGTGCCGGTGGCATGGGGCTTATCTCCGGTAGGAAAGCATTCCAACGACCAATGGATGATGGTGTTAAACTTCTTAACACTATCCAAGATGTTTACCTTTGCGATGATGTAACAATCGCTTAGAAAACAATATAAAAAATGCAATATTAAACCTCTCTGTTATTGAAGCAGCGAGGTTTTTTGCATATATTATGGAATATCTGCTATACAACTGAGCTTGTTATTACATTTTTTTGTAACTTTGCTTATCATGCTAAATGTACATAAAATATGCAAACAATAATGAATCAGAAAATTAAAAAAACTATACAGTATATCATATCTATTGCTATTATGATAGCTGCATTTTATTGGGCAGTTAATGGAATAGATATTGAAGATGTTTATACTAAACTCAAAAGTGCTAATTATATTTGGGCATTTGCCCCAATTCCTATAGTTTTACTTTCTCACTGGCTTAGAGCGATGCGATGGAAAACTATGCTAAAACCAATATTCGAACCAAAATCCACTTTCAATCTTTTCTCTGCAGTTATGATAGGTTATGCTTTAAATAACTTAATTGCAAGATCCGGTGAGTTCCTTAGGCCTTATGTAGTAGCCAAACGCGAAAAAGTTTCTTATACATCGCTATTTGCCACTATTATAATGGAAAGAATCATAGATGTATTTACACTGTTAGGTCTATTTGCAGTTTTATTTTTTATATTTTCTGACAGAATTGTAAAAATATTGCCTACAGAATTAGATCAAAAGAATATTATTGTTATTGCCGGACTTGTCCTCATAGCTTTGATATCAAGCTTTTATAAACCATTTGTAGATAAAATACTGGAATGGGTTATAAAACCATTCTCAGAGCGGATATATATTAAAATATCTGATTTATTTGCGAAATTCAGAACCGGATTTGCAATTATCAAAAGACCATCACAGTATTTAAGATTGATAATCGAAACTTCTCTAATTTGGTTTTGCTATGCACTGCCTATGTATATCATGTTTTACTGCTTTGATTTTGTCAATGTTTACGGATTAGGTTTGGCAGATGCTCTAATTCTCCTAATAGGCTCCGGTATTGCGATTTCTCTTGCTCCGACACCTGGTGGGTTCGGCGTATATCATGGCATTATAGCAGGCACCTTAGAGGCCTTATACGGCGTTCCCAGAGATGTTGGTTTGGCTTATGCTACTATCAATCATGGGATCAACTTTATTCTGCAATTATTAGTTGGTTTAATATTTCTATATCGTGAAAAAATAACAAAAATTCCAGGCCGTGAAGAAATGAAATCAGAAGTAGAAGCCGTTCGTTAGCAATAAATAGATATAGTGATTATATTCCCAATGCTTGTAAATGTGTGTAATATCTTAACTGACTACTGAGCACATAGTTTACATTACGCTTAGTTAGAAGGGAGAATGTGGTCAATAATATAAAATACAGTTTAAAGTATTATAGTCATGTCAATGTATTATTTTTTGTATATAATCATTGCGATGACAAATTTAAAACTCAAGCAACGCATCCTTACCTCTTTGGGATAGAAACTGTAAATACAGAACCCTTACCTGTTTTGCTTTCAACAGAAATAGAACCGCCGTGCCTTTCAGCAAATTCTTTGCATAAAATAAGTCCTAAACCGGTGCCTGTTTCCTTTTTTGTACCAATTGTAGTATGATTTGTATCTATTCTGAAAAGTTTATTTATATCCTTTTCCTTAATACCGACTCCTGAATCTGTGACCTTGATATAGATATAGTCTCTAGTTGTAAATGTAATAATGGAGATTGTAGAATTTTCATATGAAAATTTTATAGCGTTCGATAACAGATTACGCATGATAGTGTTTATCATAAAAGAATCAGCAAAAAATTGGCACTCTTCCAATTCAATATCTACTTTTATATTTTTACTATCCAGGATATTGGAATATAGTTTTATAATAGACATTATAATATTATTTAAATCAGTAATAGTAGGCTCGAATTCTAAAGCTCCGGTTTGAGAGCGAGACCAGTTTAATAGATTTTCTAACAAATCAAAAAGCTGTTTAGAAGTATTTTGCAGCATATTGATAAACTTTTTGTTCTCATCTACTGTTAGCTTTTCATAGTTTAAAGCCATAACTTCCAGCATTGATTGAAAGCCGGCTAAGGGAGACTTAATATCATGAGCAATTATATTAAAAAACTTATCTTTGGAGGCATTCACTTCCCTAAGTTGATTCTGGGAACTTATAAGTTTATTATTCACTTCATATAGTTTCTGTGTCTCTTCTAAAAGCTGCTCCCTGGAAATCTTTAACTCATTCATAGCATCTTCTAACTGAGCAGTGCGTTCCATTACTCTATTTTCAAGCTCTTTATTCAATTTTTCTATTTTAATTTGATAGGATTTTCTTTCAGAAATATCCAAAAAGACAGCAATACCTGCAATAAGAGTTTTATTTTCATCAAAAATTGGAGAGGTGCTGGATAAGATCCATTTTTTTTCTCCGTCTTTTCTTATTACCTGCAACTCTCTATTTTGAGTTTTAATGCCGGAAGTAGCTGAAGCATATAAAGATAAGTCTCTAAAATATACTCTATTTCCTTCTATATCGTAAAATTTAAATGGTAATAACTTTTCATCTGCTAAAGAAAGTTGTGGCAGATGATTTAAATTGATACCTAATATCTCAACTGCTGATTTGGAAATCATAGATACAGATATAGATTTGCTATCTGTTATTACAATACCGGCAGGAGATTGAGCTAGCTCTTCTTTCAGAATTGCCATTGTTTTGGCTAATTCTTTTTGAGTTTGTTTTTTTTCTTCAATTTCAGCTAACAACATTTTTTGTATATTTTGAAGCTCCTCTTGTCGTTTAAAAGTAGTGTTTAGCATAGTATCAAATGAATTAACTAGCTTGTCTAAAGCACTTTTAGGATTTGGTTTCACTCCGGGTATTATAGGTCTGAGAGAAGGATTCTTTTGGATTGCTTCAAATGCAGCAGCAAATATGGAATATGACTTTAAATAAGGTGAAGTAAAAAAGAAAATAATTACAGCGGTGATACCTACCACTAGGATGTCTAACAGAAAAACATAAAGTCTACCGGATTTATATATAGCATCCAAATCATGTACATACATTCCTACACCAATATATGCCTCTAATTCAGGAATACCTTTGACATAAGATATTTTTAGTTTTTCTTCATTACCAAGAGGAGGGTAGTAGTAGTATTCAACAAAGCCACTGCCAGACTTAGATTTTGCAGTTTTGATAAGTTCTTTTATTATATATTTACCATATATATCTTTCAGATCTAAGAGATTCAAACCTTCACTATCAGGTTCGTATGGTTGCACAAGCATTTTGCCGTCATAGCCACTCATAAATACATAATTCATATTTATATTGTCTGAAAAAGTCATATTCCTAACCGTTCCGGTTACTTTTTGCAAAGCATCCGATTTGCTTATTTTGCCGAGTCTGAATTGCATTAGAGTTGGTTTTATTGTATTGTAAGCAATAGTTGTTATTCTTTTCAACTCAAATTTTCGCAGTTGTAAAAGTTCTTCATAGTATTGATGATTATTTATAACATTTATAATTATAAAACCCACAATGAAAACAACAACAGCTAAAAATATTCTGAAGTATTTACCGTAATAGAACTTGTATAAATTAGCAATCAAACTCATAGTTAGCCTTTAATATTGTATCCTCAAAATCAATATATATATATTATAATAATTATCATAAAAAAAATGGAAGAAATGCAATATATTTTAATAGAAACAGTGGGAAATGCAGAAATAAAAATTCAAGAAGATGATATAGCTTTGTTTTATTTTTCTGCAGAAAGATGCAATGTATGCAAAGCTCTGATGCCAAAAGTTACGGAAATGGCACTGCAATATCCTGAAATGAAGCTTTACTATGTAGATGTGGAGAAAAATCAAGAGTTTTCGGGTAAGTACAGTATCTTTACGATTCCGGTAATTGTAGTTTTTATACAAGGTAAAGAGACAATTCGCGCAAGTAGAAACATAAGTGTGCCATTGCTCGAAGACAAAATAGAAAGGTATTACCATCTACTATATAATCAATAGCTTCTACACAATAGAAGAGTTATACTCTCGCAAGAGTTGTAATATTTCTTGCATATCTTCCGGCAACTCCGAGCTGAAACGCATAAATTCTTTTGTATGTGGGTGCTCAAAGCCTAAAGTTTTTGCATGAAGCATCTGTCTATTTGCTATAGAAAGGCATTTTTCAGCTAAAGCTTTTTGATGTGGTAATGAAGAGATAGTAACCACCTTGTTGCCACCATACCAAGGATCACCCATAAGCGGATGTTTAATGTGGCTCATGTGTACCCTGATTTGATGCGTCCTTCCGGTTTTAAGTTTTAACTGTAAATGAGATGCAAAAGGGTATTGATCCAAAACTTTATATGAAGTATAAGCATACTTCCCATCTCCTCTAATCGGCACGCAGTAGTTTTTCCTGTCTCTTGTAGATCTTGCTAAAGGAGCTTCTACAAACCCTTCTGTTTCTTTAAATTTTCCCCATGCTATCGCTTCATAAATTCTTTCGCTTGTCTTATTTGCAAACTGTTCTGCAAGTTTCGCATGAGTAAAAGAATCTTTAGCTATTACTAGCAAGCCTGTAGTATCTTTATCAATACGATGCACCAAGCCGGGTCTTACTTCATCCTTAGAAAATATAGAACCTTCGCTGTTTTCATTATCAGATTCTTCCTCATCAAAATCTACAGCAATATTATCTCTAACTCCAAAATGGAAGAGCAAAGCATTTATTAGGGTGCCCACTCTATGGCCAAGTGACGGATGGCAAACCATATCCGCAGGTTTGTTTATCACTATTAAATAATCATCCTCATAAACAACATCTAATGGTATATTTTCAGGAACAAGTTCTATCGGAGGAGCCTTCATGATTATGCACTTAATTTTATCAAAAGCTTTCAGCTTTCTACTTGATTTAGCTACTAAGCCATTAATAAAGACCTGATCACTGTCAATTGCATTTTGCACTTTATTGCGGGTGGCATTTAGAATTTGCTGGGATAAAAATTTATCTATTCGTATAGGTTTTTGATTCTTGGGTACGTCAAATTCATAAATATACTCGACAGGAGTCGGATAATTCGGGTCATAAAGTTTTTCTTGGTCGCACATTACTTTACTTCCTCTTCAGCTATTTTATTATGCTCTTTAGGAGGACGAATTGTGCTTAGGCTTGGCATGTAATTATGCACAAAAAGTAAAATCACAACACCAACAGATACACAAGAGTCTGCAATATTAAACACAGGCCAGTGTGAGTAATATAATCCGAATATATTAAAGTCAGGAATATCAACTTGAATAAAGTCAACTACTTTACCATAGAAGAGGGGCATTTCACCATAAAAGACACCATAAAAAACTCTATCTATCAGATTTCCTACTGCTCCTGCAAAAATCAAGGCAATGCCAAACTTGACGGCACGATTTGCAAAATGTATCTTAGATAGATACCAGCCAAGCCCAGTAGCTGCAATAATTGAAAACAAAGATAAAAAGATTTTACCCGCACCAAAAGAAATACCAAAAGCCATACCGGGATTTTCTATATAAGTAAAGTGAAGGAAATCACCAATCACTGAAATAGACTCACCATAATTAAAACCGTGGTGAGTATAACCAAATAAACTAAATCCTTTTACAAGGAGCTTCGTTATCTGATCTAAGAAAATGAATGTAATTGCTAGGATAAAATAATTACGATTAGATTTATTATTCATATTATTGTGCAAAAATAATAATAAAAAAATTGGGACTTCCAAGAAGTCCCAATTTAACTAAAAAAAGACAAATAATTTTTACTTTTTCAATGGCTCTATTCTATCTACTCCATCATCAGGGCATTTCTTATGAATTTTATAAGAAGCCGATAGTGTAGTAATAGGCACCGCCATCAAGCGTGGCTTAGCAATAAGGCAACCACAAACTCTACAAATACCATAAGTCTTAAGTTCAATTCTTTCCAAAGCGTCATCAAGCTTCTTCAAATATTCATTAATTCTTTGTATCTGCGCATAAGTTTTCTCTTTTTCCATAGCTTCAGAGCCTTGCTCAGCCATGTGCATAGAGTAAATCATAGATTCTTCAGCAAAGTCATAACTATTAAGGTCGTCCAATCGTTCTCTGAGCATTGCAAGCTCGTCTATAGTTTCTTCTTTAGCGCGAGAAATTACACTTTTAAACTCTTCGAGCTCTTCGTCACTATACCTAAGACCAGCTTCCGGAGCAGTTCTTTGTTCTTTAGCTCTCTCTTCTGCGTCAAGCATAGCCTTAGTTTTTACCTTGTTTTTAGGGGCTGCGACTTGTATAGTAGTTACATCGTTATTTTCTTCCTGAGTAGCTTCTTTTTTAGGTCGCCCGCGTTTTTTAGATTTAGCTTCTTCGGTTGTATCAGTGCTTTGTATTTTTTCCTGATCCAAAACCTCGTCTTTTTTCTTTCTTGGCATATCGCACCTCGTGTAAAAGTTCAAAACCGGGGGATGATTTAGTAAAAACGCCAATATAACTATAAATAGTGGGATAAAACAAATAAAATTTCAAATAAATTTCACACATATCCAATTGGCTTTATTCTAATGACTTACGAATGAGAGCGACTTTTGTTTTAATAATTGTTAAGATTATGAAAAAATATACTTTTGAAAAACTGTAGGAGTTAATTAGTCAAAACAAGCAGCAAAATCTGTATTTGTAGGCTAATTGTCTGAAATTTAACATAAATATATACCTCAATACAAAAAAGCTGCCCTTAATCAAAAGAGCAGCTTATTTTTCAATCTATATAAGCAGAATTTTTACTTGGCTATAGCTATGTTTACGTTATCACCTAATATATCAACTTCTTCGCCTGCTGTTGCAGCGTCGAAGACAATTGATTCTGCTAATGTTTCATTTTTGATATATTCACTCATCTCTTCAATCGCTGTTTTGATAGCTTCCGGTGCATTATATTTAATCGTAATGCGGTCTGTTACTTCAAAACCTGAGTTTTTACGCATATTCTGGATGCGGTTAACTACTTCGCGGGCTAAGCCTTCCTGCTCAAGCTCTTTGGTAAGCTGAGTGTCAAGTGCTACTGTTACTCCTTGCTCAGTGGCTACCAACCAGCCTTCGATTTCTTCTCCGGCTACGATAATATCTTCTAAAATAATATCAACATTCATGTCTTCAACCTGAAGGTTAAGAGTTTTACCTTGTTCCAAAGATACAATCTGGTCGTTAGTCAGAGCAGCAATAACATTTGCAACTTTTTGAGTAGACTTGCCGAATTTTTTACCCATCACTTTGAAGTTACCTTTGGCAGATCTTTGTACAATAGAAGCAGTGTCTTCACTTACAAATTCAACTGCTTTGATGTTAAGCTCTTCTTTGATAATATCTTCTACAAGCTGGATATCTCTTCTGTCCTGCGGAGAAATCACAGGCACTAAAATTCTCTGCAATGGCTGACGAGTTCTGATTTTAGCTTTTTCTCTAAGTGAGCGAGCCAAATAAACTATTTTTTGAGCCATGTCCATTTTACGTTCCAAATCAACGTCAATGTCACTATCTTCAACTTTAGGGAATTCGCCAAGATGAATAGAAATCGGATCGTTTTCATAACGCAATCTTTGATACAAATCATCAGATAAGAAAGGAGCGCAAGCTGCCATCATTTTAGTGATGCTGAGCAACACTTCTCTTAATGTTTGATAAGCAGCTACTTTGTCATCATCAATTGCACCTTTCCAGAAACGTCTTCTGTTACGTCTGATATACCAGTTAGAAAGTTCATTGATAACGAAGTCCTGGATAGCTCTGTGAGCTTTTGTTAGCTCGTAAGCATCCATTAGAGTTGTATACTCTTTAAGTAGTGAATTTGTACGAGAAAGTATCCATTGGTCTATCTCTGGTCTGTCTTCTAACTTAATAGCTGCTTCTTTGCCTGTAAAGCCGTCTATATTGGCGTACAAAGTAAAGAATGCATAAGTGTTAGTAAGCGAACGCATGAAATCAGAAATAACTGTTTTAGCTATATCCCCAGGATTGAATTTAGTTGCTTTCCAAGGTGGATTATTCACGAACAAGTACCATCGAACTGCATCAGCACCGTATTTCTCCATTACTTCAAATGGATCAATAGTGTTGCCTTTCGATTTTGACATCTTGACGCCGAGTTTATCCAAGATAAGCTCGTTAACTACAATATTTTTATAAGCAGGTTTGCCAAACAGGGCAGAGGCTATGCTATGAAGCGTATAGAACCAACCACGAGTCTGGTCGATTCCTTCTGCAATAAAATCACCGGGGAACTGCTTATCGAATAATTCTTTATTTTCAAACGGATAGTGGAACTGTGCGAAAGGCATAGCACCAGAATCAAACCAAACATCAATCACTTCATGAACGCGTCTGTATTTGTTACCGTTTTTCTCGAAAACTACATGATCCACAAATGGTCTATGTAAGTCTATTTCTTTTTTGCATTCTTTTACCGGAACAAGAGAACCGTCTTCCATTTCATACAGACCTTGGCTAAGCTCTTCTATAGAGCCAATAGAGAATATATCGGAATTATCTTTTTCATTAACCCAGATAGGAAGGGGAGTGCCCCAATACCTGTCTCTTGAAAGTGACCATTCTTTTACTTCTTCAAGCCAATTGCCGAACCTGCCGGCACCAATTTCAGGTGGTTGCCAGTTGATTTCATTTTTGTTAAGGTCAATCATTGTGTCTTTATACTCAGGAGCTTTGATGAACCAAGACTCTCTTGCATAATACATGATTGGGTTACCCGTTCTCCAGCAGTGAGGATAACTGTGGACATAGTCGTTAGTAGAGCGATAAATTTTATCGTTATACTTCAACCAAATAACTACATCTTTATCAACGCCTTCTTCCTGATGATCTTCATAAGTAAAGTTTTTGATAGCACGCCCGGCAAACTCTCCGCAGTCTTCAGTTAAGTGACCGTTAGGAGTAACAGGTTGCAAGAATGGCAAATTCCATTCGCGAGACATTCTATAATCATCTTCACCAAAAGCAGGAGCAAGGTGGACTATACCGGAACCGTCAGAAGTAGATACAAAGTCGCCGGCAATAACAGAAAGCGCATTTGGATGAGCTTCTTTATCTATTTCACAGAAAGGTAAAATTTGATCATATCGAGTGCCGATTAAATCTTTACCTTTAAATTCTTTTATAATTTCATTTTCGCCATCTAATGCCTGAAGTCTTTCTTTAGCTAGGACTAATTCGTAGACCAAAGTTTCGTCGCTTTTCTTAACTTTGCGAGTATTGCGTACGTGAACATAATCTATATCTTCACCGCAAGCAGCCGCAACATTAGCAAAAAGAGTCCAAGGAGTAGTAGTCCAAATAAGAAGTCGTGCATTTTCCAAGCCTTCAACATTTGAAGAAAGAATTTTTGGCATAATGTAGCAATTCGGGTCTTTTACATCTTTATATCCTAAAGAAAGCTCGTGTGAGCTTAGAGGAGTTTCAATAGTAGGAGACTGTGGAACTACTTTAAATCCTTTGTAAATAAGCCCTTTGTCAAAAAATGAATTTAAAGCCCACCAAACAGATTCTACATAATCATTGGTACAAGTGATGTAGGCTTCATCCATATTTACCCAGTATCCCATTCGGTGAGTAAGATATTTCCAACCTTCATCCATTTCAATATTTTTATATACGAACTCTTTACATTTAGCATTAAATGCTTCTATGCCGTAAGTTTCGATTTCTCTTTTATCTTTAAGTTTAAGCTCTTTTTCAACTGCGATTTCCACAGGCAAGCCGTGAGTGTCCCAGCCGGCTTGTCGGCGAACGTAGTATCCCTGAAGAGTTTTGTAACGGCAAACAGTATCTTTGATAGTACGCGCCATCATGTGGTGAATACCCGGACGACCGTTAACCGTTGGTGGACCTTCAAAGAAACTAAAGTGAGGTCTACCTTCTCTTAATTTTAAAGATTTTTCGAATATATCGTTTTCTTCCCAAAATTTAAGCATTTCATGCTCTAATTTTGAGTAAGACAAATTCTCTGGTAGTGGCTTAAACATAACTATCCATTTAAACTGTTACTTAAAATATACAAACAACAATTATAAACTTTTTTACTCTCAATTTCAAATATTTTTGTTTAAGAAATGCATTCAGGGTAAATGATATTGAAGAAATAGATGTTTTGAATTTTTATGCCAATGTTTAAGTTGAATTGCACTTTTGACTTGTATTGCTTAGTTAAGAATTAGCTCTTCTTAGGATTGAATTCCTCGGATTTAGCTTCCATAGTTAATTAAGTAGGTATATAAATGATTTCAGAAAAGTATTTTGACGTAAAAGATTAAGTATAAAGTAGAACATAAATATTATATTTATCTTTTGGAATTTATCACTTCAATATTGAGGCTTTTGGATTATGAATTATTTTAGCAATAAAAAAGTATATAAAAGTAGTTTGATAATGCTTTTAATTCTTGTCGGTATTATTTTTTACAGTGGTTGCAGTGATAATAACACTGTAACTAATACTCTTACAGGAAGCTTTGAACTAACAGTTATTTATACAAATGACGAGCACGGTTGGATTGAGAAAAATGATAATAATTCCGGTGCTGCAGGTTTAATTTCGCTCTGGAAAGAGCAAGAGGGCTACACAGCTGAAGGTCATTTTATTATCCTCAGTGGAGGTGATAATTTTACGGGGCAGTCTATCTCTACATTCTCAAAAGGAGAATCAATGATTGAAGTAATGAATGCCATCGGGTATGATGCAACTACTGTTGGTAATCATGAATTTGATTTTGGAGTGGACGTGCTGAAACATAGAGCAGAGCAAGCAAATTTTCCATATTTGTCATGTAATATGATTGACAAACAAACAGGAAAAATACCTGATTTTACTACACCATACTTGATTAAAATATATGATGGAGTGAAAGTTGCTGTGTTAGGTTTGACGACTACAAGTACTCCTTACGAAACTAGAAAGGAATATGTAGAAAATTTTGAATTTCTGGATTATACAGAAGCTTTGAACAAATGGATTCCTGAAGTAAAAGGCGCAGGTGCTGATATAATATTACTTAGTTGCCATGTGCCCAGTGAAGAATTAAAAGAGCTAAGACCTGTAGCAGAGGAAATGGGTATAGCCTTTATCGGAGCAGCTCACAGTCATCAAACTTATAACGATGTTAGTAATCATCTGGGGATTGTCGAAGCAAGTTGTTTCATGAATAAATATGCTGTTGCAAAAATAAAATATGACAAAGCAAAACACACATTAACAGATGTAACTATAGAATTAAAAGACAATAAAACTGAAAGCTCAGATACTCAAATAGATGATATTATTGCAAATTGGAAGGAGACGGTAGAAGAAGAGCTGGGTAACGTAATAGGATATACAGATACCGAAATTTTCAGATACTCTCCTGCAATGCGAAATATGGTATGCGATTCGTGGCTTTACTATTTCCCTGACGCGGATATCTCTGTTAGTAATATAGGAGGTTTGAGAGAAAGCATACCTATGGGTGATATTAAGAACTCATCAGTGATGAACGTGTTGCCGTTTGATAATATTATTTACGAGCTTGAATTAAAAGGGAGCTGGGTAGTGGACTGCCTTAAACCTGAGGATGCTATTTATGGAGGTGTCTATGATGATAATGGCTTGCATTTTATCAATGGAAAGCAATTTCATCCTGACTCAACTTATAAAATACTTACAAGTAATTACATGTACACAAGCGATAGCTATAAGTTCAAGCAATATGATACCGAACCCTATAACACAGGTATAAATTGGCGAGTGCCTCTAATCCAATGGATAGAAGATAAGAATACTAATCAGTCAAATTCTTTGTTTAATTATCTTGATACATTAAGCAGAAGAACTTATTAGTTCGAAATATAATCGAAAAAATTAAGATAAGCAATATCCCCTAATATACCTTTAACTTGAAAGAAAGAGTGTCTTAGGGGATATGAGTATTCTTTGAGCAACATGATTGAGATAAGAGCAATTATAGAAACAATAAAAATTTTTATTAAAAGGCAAAATTCAGCATCTTATAAACCAATCTTGCAGTTGTTAGATTAGGATGATGTAATCCTTCCATCGGAGCTAATTCGACAACGTCGAATCCAATAATTTTCTTTCCTTGCTTTCTAATTTCTCTAAATATGTCTAAAGTTTCACTATATAAAAAACCGTCAGGTTCCGGAGTGCCGGTGGCAGGCATTATAGAAGGATCGAAATAATCTACATCAAATGTAACATAAATTTCTTCTCCAAGAGTGTCTACAATGGCTTTTTGCCAGTTTTCACCATGCAATTTTCTTCTTATCTGTGAAGCATAAAAAGTATTAACCTTATTGCTTTTTATAAACACTGCCTCTTCTTTGCACTGAGCTCTAATTCCAACTTGCGTAATCTTTGCAGGATCCATAAAGTCAACCACTCTTGCCATAATGCAAGCGTGCGAGTACTTACTGTCATCATAAGTGTCACGTAAGTCAGAATGAGCGTCAAAATGCAGAACAGACATATTAGGATATTTTTTAAAATGAGCAGCAATGGGAGCAGAAGAAATAGTATGCTCACCACCTAAAGTAACCACAAATTTATCCATATCTAAAAGAGTACTTACCTGATTTTCTAATAAATCAAGAGCCTCTTTATCTTGTTTTCCATCAAAATCTATTGGCTCTAAGCTAACTATTCCTTGTTCAAAAACAAGTTCCCTGTCAAATTCATCATCATAGAACTCAACCTGTGAGCTCGCTTCAATTATTTCTTTAGGTCCAAAAGCAGTGCCTCCACCATAAGAAACTGTATGCTCATAAGGTGCAGAAACAATAGCAATTTTGGATTTATCTAATGAAGAAAATTCTTCTTCAATCGCCAAAAAATTTTGATATTCTTTTAAAACTTTCATTATCTTGACCTTTATTATTATAATTAAGATATATTGTTATATTTCTGTATATTTCATTGAAAGACTTTCTCGCTCGAATTTAGATTCGCAATTTAAACAAAGGACTGATTAACAAGCAGAAAATTTTCTATAACCAGTTATGAATTACGACAATCAAAAAAACTTTACAAAACTGGTATGTTAATTGTTAGAATATTTCTTAATAGCAAATTTATGAGATGCAGATAATGGCAGAAACTATTTTAAAGATAGAAAATTTAAATAAATATTATGGTGCTGAGCATATCTTAAAAGACATTGATTTGGAAGTTCATTCCGGAGAATTTGTTTTTATCATAGGTAGGTCAGGGTGTGGCAAAACCACTTTGTTGCGCACAATTAGTGCTTTGGAATTTGCAGACTATGGCAAAATAGAAATTGCTGGTAATGTACTGGAAATTAGAAATTCTCAAGGTGTCGTAGAATACGTTAAAAATGATAAAGAAAAATCAAATAGCATCCGTGCATATACAAAAGCTAACAAACAGCTTTTTGATAAAGATGCAGTTAATCTGAGAAATAGAGTGGGAATGCTTTTCCAAAACTTGAACCTCTTTCCACATAAAACTGTTTTAAATAATGTAGCTATACCCTTAGAAGTTGTTAAAAATGAGAAAAAGGATGAAGCTCAAAAGCAAGCTGTCGAGATGTTGAGCAAAGTAGGTATGGATGACTATCTTGACAAATATCCATCTATGATTTCAGGAGGCCAGGCCCAGCGTGTAGCAATAGCCAGGGCTTTAGCTATGAATCCCTATATAATGCTCTATGACGAACCTACTTCGGCTTTAGATCCCGAAACAAGCTTTGAAGTTTTTAGCGTGATGAAAAAGCTACATCAAGAGGGAATGACGCAAATTGTTGTATCTCATGATTTAAACTTTGCAAGAGACTACGCTACAAAAGTGATATTCATGGATATGGGGCAAATTATAGAGCAGGGGCAACCAAGAGATATATTTGAAAGGCCGACTGATATTCGAACAGATCGATTTTTAAAAACTATTAGACTTGATTAGTATGAAACAAATAACTACTCTATTGATTCTTATTTTGAGTTTATCAATCGGTCAATCCAAAGAGATAAGAGACAAACTGATTTGGGCAGCAGATGCAGAAGGGAATGCTCCCTATATTTTCCAGGATCCAAATTCGCCGGATAAATTAATAGGGTTTGAAAAAGATTTTGCAGAAGCACTGGCAAAAGAAATGGGACTTACTTCTAAGTTCTTTCAAAATCAGTGGGACGGTCTCATACCGGGTTTGAATAGAGAAGATTATCATATCGCTATTAACGGCTTGGAAGTTACCAATGAAAGAAAAGAAAAAGTACTTTTTTCTACTCCCTATTATTATACTTCAGAGCAAATAGTAGTAAAAAATAACACAGAAGAATATAAATCACTAAAAGACTTAAAAGGTAAAAACGTAGGATGTCTCAAGTTTTCTCTGGCAGAAAACATACTTGAGGGGCACGGCGGGATAAATGTAAGATCCTACGAGGGTGAGGCAAATGCTTTTGCAGATTTGAAGAATGACAGACTTGATGCAGTACTGGTAGATGAGCCGATTGCAATCTATCAAGCATCTTGGAATCCTGAATTCAAACTGACTGGTGAGCCGGTAGGTAGAGTTGTATATGCGTGTGCCATGCGACTGGAAGATACCTTGCTACTTAGTAAAGTTAATTTAGCTATAGAGTCATTAGTAGAATCAAAGAAACTCAAAGATATTCTATGTTTGTGGAATTTATGGAACACAGCTACAGCTGAAGAGCTAAACGACTACGGTGATTGCGACGTATATGCCTCTAAATATCATGAATTTGTAGCAACTCAAAAAGAAGAAATGACCTTTCTCCGAATAGTAGAAAGGTATATGGGGTTTATGCCGGAATTAGGTGCAGCAGCACTTATGACCCTACAGCTGTCAGTTCTGTCAATGATTTTAGCTATTTTGTTAGGTCTTTTTATAGTAGTTACGAAGGTGTATGCACCACAACCTTTTTCAGGAGTTGCAAATGCTTACATTGAAGTAGTGCGAGGCACACCTTTGCTAATACAGCTGTATTTAATTTTTTACGGATTACCAAATTTGGGAATCAAATTGAACCCAATAGTAGCTGCTGTTATTACTTTAGCCATTAATTATTCAGCTTATGAAGCTGAGAATTTTAGAGCAGGTCTGAATTCCGTAGCAAAAGGTCAGTTCGAAGCTGCTATATCTCTGGGAATGAGCAGGGCTCAGGCGCTTAGGCATGTAATATTGCCACAGGCAGGTAGGTTAGTGATACCTCCGGTTACCAATGACTTTATATCGCTCCTAAAAGATAGCTCTCTTGTTTCAGTAATCACATTAGTTGAGTTAACAAAAAAATATCTACAATTAGCATCTGCATATTACGATTTTATTGGTATAGGAATAATAGTTGCGATATTTTATTTAATATTAGGCTTGCCTTTTGTAAAGATATCCAAGTATGCTGAAAAAAAATTAAATATATATGTAAATAATAGCAATAATATCAAATAAGATTTCTTTTTACCCTAAAAATTGCGTTTATTTGCTATTATAAATTTAAAAATCAGTGGTTTTTCTGTGCGTATAAAAGTTTCTATATTTATTATACTAAGTTTTATTATGTTTTTGTTTGAAGGATTGCAGGAACTTGAAGCTAAACAAGGCCCAAGACTGTTACGTCAAAGAAAAGCGTTTACAACTTTTAAGGAAGCTTTAGTTCAATCTGAAAAGCTTGAAAGACTGTCCCTCAATGGCTGGAATTTAAATGAAATTCCTCGCAATATCAGTCTTTTTTCAAAACTCAGATTTCTTGATTTGAGTAATAATAGTTTGACAGATTTGCCACATGAACTGTCTCAGCTTAAAGAGTTAGAAACTTTAATAATATCAGGTAATGATTTGCAAAAAATCCCTGATGCTGTGTTAGGATTGCCAAAACTCAAACAGTTGATTATTTCTGAAAATAAAGTATATTATTTGCCTGAAAATATAATTAAATTACAAACTTTAGAGCAGTTCGATATATCTAAAAATAAAATTACCAATCTCCCTGAAAAATTTGGCTTGTTGAAAAATTTGCAACATTTAGATTTGTCAGTAAATGAAATTAGTTTATTTCCACCACAGTTGTTTAATCTACGTGGTTTAACTACTCTTAATTTGAGCAAAAACAAACTGTATGAATTACCATACAAAATATCAATTTTTCAAAATTTAGAATCTCTAAATGTATCTTCTAATATATTATCTTCTCTGCCGAAACAAATCGGAAGTCTGACAAAACTGAGAGAATTGGATGTTTCTAATTGTGGTTTACAAAAGCTTCCAAACGAAGTCTCTAATTTGGCTCAATTAGAAAAATTATATATTGGATTCAACAACTTATCAAAATTACCTGATAATTTTTCTAATCTGAATAATCTTAGGAAGATTGATTTATCAGGGAATCGAGCAGGTTACTTCCCACGGCAATTAACAGATATGGTTAATCTCAAAACTCTTATTATGAATAGTTGTAACGTGAGAGCTTTACCATCTGAGATTATAAACATGCAGTCATTAGAATATATGACTTTGCATGATAATCGATTCAATGCTTTCCCCTTGTCTATATGCTCACTTATGTCTCTTCGCATATTAGATATTTCCAATAATAATATAAAGAATATACCTGATGAAATTGGGAACGCAAAAAGTCTTTATTCCTTGAATATCTCATATAATAAATTAACCAGCTTACCTACATCAATGAATAACTTAGAAAAATTGACGATTATCCTTGCGGTGTACAACAAAATTGAAAAACTACCTCTAAGTTTTACTAACTTTAAAAGTCTGAAAAGTCTCTTTCTTGCTGACAATCCTATAGCCGATGAAGAAAGAAGTAAAATTAAACAGCAATTACCTACCACGCGCATTACTTTCTAAATTCTTTGGCATATATTATGATAGATATTGGCAAAGGAAATAATTGGAGTTATAGATGAATACTACAAAAAAGAATACAATAGATTTATATGCACCTGAGTATTTTTTTAACCGGGAATTGAGTCTTATTGATTTTAATAAACGTGTTTTGATGGAAGCCGATGATAAATCACATCCATTATTGGAAAGGTTAAAATTCTGCTGCATTTTGAGTTCTAATCTCGATGAGTTCTTTATGATTCGGGTTGCAGGATTAAAAGGGCAGATTGCATCAGAAGTGGTAGAGCTGTCTTACGATGGTAAAACACCTAAAGAGCAGTTAGTTGAAGTTCGAAAGCAACTCGTTCCAATTTATGAGAAGCATAGCAACATACTGAATAACCAGATAATGCCTTCTCTTGAAAAGCAAGGAATTAAAATACATAATTTTAGAGATTTAGCAGCTACTGAAAAGGTAGATCTTGAACAGTATTTTATAAACTCTGTCTTACCCATTTTAACACCTTTAACTTTGGGGCCGGCAAATCCATTCCCAAGGCTAATCAATAGAAGCTTAAACGTTGCTTTTGTCCTTCAAGACAAGACAAAAATTACTGAAGATAGAATAGCATTTGTTCAGTTACCTTCTATATTGCCACGTTTTGTAAAGTTAGAACGGAAAAGCGGACATAACTATGTGCTTGTAGAGCAGCTAATCAAAGAGTTTGCGAACATATTATTTCCCGGATTAGATGTAAAAACTGCTAATACATTTAGAGTAACGAGAGATGCTGATATAGAAATTGCAGAAGATGAAGCTGAAGATTTACTTTCTGAAATAGCAGAGCAAATAAAAAAACGCAGATGGGGAAGAGCAGCTGTCAGACTGGAAGTTAGTTCTAAAATGCCGGAATTTTTGGTAGAACTTCTTACCGAATTTTTAGATTTAGAACCTATTGACGTATATGTTCATGACAGGCCTCTCAATTTGCCGGACTTTATGGAATTCCTGAAGTTAGAGATGCGTGATTTGAAGGATAAACCATTTGCTCCCAGGAATATAGCCGAATTCAACGGTAGAGATAATAACATATTTGATGCAATCAAGCAGCAGGATTTGCTGGTGCATCATCCTTATGATTCTTTTGCTTCTTCTACACTTAAGTTTATTACTCAGGCAGTTAGTGACCCTAATGTCCTTGCAATTAAAATAACGATGTACCGCACCGGTCAAAATTCTCCTATAGTAGCAGCACTTAAAAAAGCTGCTGAAGACGGAAAATCAGTAACAGCATTTGTAGAACTCAAAGCCAGATTTGACGAAGAGAAAAATATTTCTTGGGCAAAAGAATTAGAGAACCATGGTGTGCACGTTGTGTATGGTGTGCTTGGATTGAAAACGCACTGCAAAATCTGTAGCGTAGTCAGGAAAGAAAATGAGCAACTAAGAACTTATTTGCATCTCTCAACCGGTAACTATAATCAATCTACCTCCAGGTTATATACCGATTTAGGATTTTTTACTGCTAATCAGGATTTTGGTACAGATGCAATTCATCTTTTCAATATACTAACGGGATATTCTCATTTCAATGATTGGAAAGAATTTATTGTCGCACCTTCTACAATGTATAAAAGAACATTAGAACTAATAGAAAGAGAAATTGAGCTTTCAACTCCTGAAAACCCGGGAATGATTTTTGCCAAAATGAATCAGCTTGCACATAGAGAAGTGATCCCTGCACTATATAAAGCTTCGCAGGCAGGGGTAAAAATAAAATTATTAGTTCGCGGATTGTGCTGCTTGCGTCCGGGTGTAGAAGGTATAAGCGAAAACATAGAAGTAAGGAGCATAATAGGTAGATTCTTAGAGCATAGCAGGATATTTTATTTTAAAAATGGCGGCAATGAAGAATACTATCTTAGTAGCGCAGACTGGATGTCCAGAAACTTTCATAAAAGGATGGAACTTATGTTCCCAATCTATGACAAAAGACTGAGGGAACGAATTTGGGACGCTTTAAATATTTACTGGGCAGATAACAAAAAGTCTTGGAAACTCACAGACACGGGCGAATATGTAAAAATTAAACCTAAGAATCCGGAAGCAGAATTTAGCTCTCAAGACTATTTCTTAGACGAATTGAAACTACTAAGAAACTCAGATATGCTTATATAAAAAAAGAAGGGACTTTCATAATAGGAAGTCCCTTCTTTTAAAACTTATTTTGTCTTATTCAGCATCTTTTTCAGGAAGATAGAACGTCAATTTACCGTCTTCTATTTCTTTCATTGCAAGGAAAGTAGGTTTAGGGTATCTATCAAATTCTTTACTGATACTAATCTGATCATAGTTTGGATCGTTATCATCACCGGTTGTGAGGACATCAGACATTCTGAACTTTATTTCGTTTTTGATATCGTCGTTAATCTGTCTGGATCTGAAGCCCATAGCGACTATGGATTGATAAATTGAACCTTTATTAGATTCATGCATTCTAACTTCAATGGGATTGACAATATATTTTGCCATGCTAGCGTCCTCTCAATTCATATGTATAATGATTCGAATCAGCAATATACGCATAATTTGGCTAACTGGCAAGTAGAAATATTTCGTTTAATATTTTTTAGTTTCATCGTAAATATTTATATTAAATCTTAGCTTACTAACGATTTCTATCAAACTTATACAAACATAGAATATAATGAAAAAACTCTATTACTCAATCAGTGAAATTAGTAAAATGGTAGATGAAGAATCTCATATACTTAGATATTGGGAAAAAGAGTTTAGCGAGCTAAGACCTAAGAAAAACAAAGGCGGGAATAGGATATATTCAGAAAATGATGTAAAAACTATACTCACTATACAAAAGCTGATTCGAGACGAAAAGCTTGCCCTAAAAGATGCAAAAATAAAAATAAAAACTATTTCTAACTTCGAATTAGAGTTACCATTTGCAACTGAAGAAAAATCTATACCTAAAGAAACTCCCGTTGCAGTTCCCAAAACAGCTACTCCTAAGTCAAATCCCAATACAGCCATGCTCAAGGAAATCAAAGATTTATTAATATCTATAAAAGACCGCCTCTAATTTGCTTCCTCTACACCACATACAGCTAAGTTAATTACATAATAATGTGATTAGCATACATTATATTCTATACCATTTGGAAATTTATTTAAATTTGTTTTAACAATTTTATTATATTGAACCGTCTTACTACTATCATTGTATTTATAAGTAAGTAATAAATAGATTTTTTATATACAAATTGGGGTTTTCACTATGGCAATTCATTTAAAAGTTTTTGCGGCGTTAGTTCTTGCAGTACTTTTATATGTACCTACTTCTGCTCAGAAACTCAAGTACGAAGAGCAAATTATCGGCAAACACGGCGATGAAGTGCTGGGTGTTTTCGTAAATGAAGATGATACAAAAGTAGCGACATGCAGTCTTGACGAAACTATTAAAATTTGGAGTCTTCCGGAAGGAAAGGAACTTAAAACTCTAAAAGGGCATTTGGGTCAGGTAAATAATTTATCTTTCTCAGGAAATGATAAATATTTAGCTTCAGGCTCAAGTGATCAAACTATTAAAATATGGGATGTCGAGTCCGGCAAATTACTTAATACGCTCAAAGGACACACTGATCAGGTAATAGGCGTCTATTTTAGCCAAGATGAATCTTCCACTCTTATTGCTTCCACAAGCTTTGATAAAACTGTTAAGCTTTGGGACAGAGAGCTGGGCACTGAAGTAAAAACTTTACGTGGTCATACTAAACCTACTAACAACGTAGCTTATAGCTACGATGGACAGTATCTCGCTTCTTGTAGCGACGACAAAACAATAAAAATATGGTCTACTGATATTGGTAAAGATGATCCGATAATGAACCTGACAGGTCACGAAGCACCTGTGCTTACTGTACTCTTCAATTTTGATAATACTTTGCTTGCATCAGCGGATGCTTCAGGTGTAATCAAAATCTGGAACGTTGCCAATGGTCAGCTATTGCAAACTATAAAAGCTCATGACCAGCTTATTCAAGATGTATCTTTTGCCGGTGATAATAAAACATTGGTAAGTGCCAGCCTTGATAAAAAAGTAAAGCTGTGGGATGTCACCTCAGGTAAAAACCTATGGGAAATGGAGCTAAATAGTGAAATATGGTCGGTAGATCTTGTCTTAGACAAATCTATCATTATTGTTGGTTGTTCAGATGGTACAGTTAGATATTTGAGAAAAAAGTAGGAGAATAAAATGAAATTGATTTTCAAATCATCACTCATATTACTGGCTTTGTTTGCATTTGTAGTTAACTCCTATGCTCAATTTTCTTCTACAGTAGTTGCTGTAAGAGGGACAGTGCTAAATGAGTTAACCGGAGAGCCGGTAAAAATCAAAATACAATTATTAGATGAAACAGGAAAAACTATAAATAGAGCTTATAGTAACTCGAAAACAGGTGAGTACTATATGACTGGTCTTCGTGCAGGTTTGACTTATAAATGTAGGCTTGTTTCCGAGGACTTTTTAGTGGAAGAGTTTACTTTAAATACGCCAAATACAGACAAATACCTTGAAATATCAAGAGATTTTTTGGTTAAACCTCTTCTGCCCGGTAAAAAAATACCTCTAAAAGTAGCCCCTTTTGAACTACGTAAAACTAAAATAAGGTTTGGTGCTGCGTCAATTTTAGATGATTTGACAAGTGCTTTGAGGCTAAACGAGCAAGTAAAATTTGAAATAATTTGCTATCCTGATTCTAAGAACCAGGCACAGGCTAGCCCGCAAATTACCACTGAAAGAGCTAATTCCCTTAAAGACTACTTTGTAGCTGTTGGTATCGCTCCTGATAGAATAAGCGTGGCTGGTGCTAAACAGATAGACCCTGATAACCCGCCGCCAACTCAGAAAGCTGCTAAAGGCAAAAGATATATTGGCACTACTTATGTAGTTATCAAAGAAATCTAAATTTATATTTATTGTGTAAAATTACTAACTGCTTGGGCACAGACTCAGGCAGTTTTTATATATATAAATATGAAAATTACCATTATATATTTTATATACTAATATTATGATAGCTTAAAAAAATTAGGTTATCAAAAAATTTTGAGATATTTTTGAAGATATAGGTTAATTGGATAAAAAGACTAATACTTTTTGCCCAGAACTATTGATTGAGTAAAAAATTTGTTTATATAGGGATACTAATACTATGTTTAAGCTTCTTTCAAAGCTTTTCGGGAGTAAAAGTGCTAAGGACATTAAGGCTTTAAATCCGATAGTAGACGAAATAAATAGCTACTGTACAAAATTCGATTCGCTATCGGAAGACGAACTAAAAGGAAAAACGGACGAGTTCAGAGGGATTATAAAAGATAGAACTAATGAGCTTGAAAGTAAGAAAAATGAACTTGGTGACAAACTTAAAAACGAAGTTCTTTCATCAGAAGAAATATCAGATATCTCTGCAGAAATTAAAAAAATAGATAAAGATATTTTTGCTTTAACTCAGGAAGTGCTTAACGAAATACTTCCTCAGGCATTCGCTACTGTAAAGCAAGCTTGTAAAAGGCTTGCCGCACAAAAGTTTACATACGAATATGCAGGACAGACTGATACTTGGGTCATGGTGCCTTACGATGTGCAGCTGATTGGCGGTATAGTCTTGCACCAAGGGAAAATATCAGAAATGGCAACGGGCGAAGGTAAAACTCTTGTAGCCATTATGCCGGTATATCTTAATGCCTTACCTGGCAAAGGTGTGCACCTTGTTACTGTAAATGATTATCTTGCTAAGCGTGACTGCGACTGGATGAGACCTGTATATGAATATCTTGGTCTTACTTGCGGTTCTATCCAGTCAAACATGGATAACGATGAGAGAAAAGCTATTTATAATGGTGACATTACTTACGGTACTAATAATGAATTTGGTTTTGACTATCTTCGTGATAATATGGTAGTCGAAGCTGAGCAAATGGTTCAGAGGGAGCATTGGTATGCTATTGTCGATGAGGTCGATTCTGTCTTGATTGATGAAGCTCGTACTCCTCTAATTATATCAGGCCCGGTTGGTAATCCTGATCAAAAATTTGAAGAAATGGAACCGCGTGTTCGTAAACTTGTTGAAGCCCAGTCTCGCAATGTTAATCATTATGTAAGTGAAGCTGAAACACTACTTAAAAAAGGCACAAAAGAAGCAAGAGAAGAAGCCGGTATTTATTTGTTGATGTCTCATAGAGCTATGCCTAAGCACAAAAGATTGCTAAAATTGATGCAAACTCCTGAGTTGCAGAAACTTAAATCTGAAACTGAACTTTTCTACTTGCGTGAGCAAGGAAGGAAAATGGCAGAAATAGATGAAAAGCTTCTTTACTCAATAGATGAAAAAAATCATGGCATAGATATTTCAGAAAAAGGTCGCGAGTTGCTTTGTACTCATCAGGAAGATCCTGAAATGTTTGTTATACCTGATATAGCTACTGAACTTAGTGCTATAGCAGGCGATACAGAGCTCGAGGAAAAAGAAAAACAAATTAGAAAAGATAAAATTCACTTACTATATGCGGAAAGAAGTGATAGAATTCACACAATTTCCCAGATACTAAGAGCATTTTCTCTTTATGAAAGAGATAACGAGTACGTAATCCAAAATGGTAAAATCATGATTGTTGATGAGTTTACCGGACGTATATTAGACGGTCGTCGCTACTCTGATGGTTTACACCAGGCTATCGAAGCCAAAGAGCACGTAAAAGTAGAAAGAGACACTCAAACGTTCGCTACTGTTACTTTGCAGAACTACTTTAGACTATACCATAAACTTGGTGGTATGACCGGTACTGCAGAAACTGAAGCTGCGGAATTTGAAAAAATCTACTCTCTAGAAGTTGTAGTTATTCCTACGAATAGACCTATTCAAAGAAAGGATGATGAAGATCTTATCTTTAAAACTCGTAGAGAAAAATATAACGCCATTATTGATAATGTAGAGCAACTACTTAAAGATGGAAGACCTATACTTGTGGGTACTGCAAGCGTTGAAGTATCTGAAGTATTGAGTAAAATGCTTTCCAGAAAACGAATACCTCATAATGTGCTTAATGCAAAAGCTCACTCGCAAGAGGCAAATATCATCGCGAATGCCGGTAAAAAAGGTGCAGTAACTATTGCAACGAACATGGCTGGTCGTGGAACTGATATTAAAATCAATGATGAGATTAAGAAAAATGGCGGTCTTGCTATACTTGGCTCTGAAAGGCATGATGCTCGTCGTATAGATAGGCAGCTTCGTGGTCGTTCCGGTCGACAGGGTGACCCGGGATCTTCTATATTCTATATCTCACTTGAAGATAATCTAATGCGACTATTTAGTGGAGATAGAGTTGCCGGCGTTATGAGCAAATTGGATATTCCAGAAGGCGAACCAATCTCTCACTCTATGATTACAAAAGCTGTAGAAAGAGCGCAGAAAAAAGTTGAAGAAAATAACTTTGCTATTCGTAAGCGTCTATTGGAATATGATGACGTTATGAACCAGCAAAGAGAAGTGATTTACAACAGACGTAAAGCTGCTATTAGAGGCGAGCGTCTGAAAGGTGAACTTTTTGATTATATTGATGAAATGGCAAGCGAATGGTATCAAACTTATCAGCCAAATAATGAATTTGATGAGTTCATGGATGATGTAAGGACTACTTTACTTTGCGAACCTAATATCACTAAAGAAGAGTTCAAAACTATTACTGAAGAAACTACTGTACAAAGGGTTTTAGATGCGGCAGAAGAATTCTATAGAAGAAAAGAAGAAATGATCAGCACCGAATTCCTTTCTAAATTAGAAAGAGTTGCTGTGCTTCAAACAATAGATGATAAATGGAGAGAACACTTACGCCAAATGGATGACTTGAAAGAAGGTATTCACCTTAGATCATATGGCCAGAAAGATCCTTTATTAGAATATAAAAAAGAAGCGTTTGAATTATTTGTTACTTTGATTAGAGAAATCAACAAACAATCTGTGAATTTCTCATTCAAATTCTTCCCACAAGTTATATATAGAGATAAAGATGGAAATGTAGTGCCACCACCAGATGGTGATCAATCTGTACCTTCTGTAAAAAGAGCAGCTCCTCGTAAGCTGAGCTACAGGCGAGATGATTCCGGTATACCTACATCTACAAAATCAGATATGCCTCAAGTGCAAGCACCTGATGAAGCTCAAGCAGGCGAAGCAAAAGTGCTAACCCACGTTCGCGAGGAACCTAAAGTAGGAAGAAATGATATGTGTCCATGCGGCAGTGGTAAGAAATATAAAAAATGCTGTGGAAAAGGTGAAGAAGGCTTAGACTAATAGCACAAAATTATAATAGAAAATATAAAAGACTCGATTTTTATAAATCGGGTCTTTTTTTTGGGTGCGCGGTTTGGAATAGTTGCTTGTTTTATCAAAAAAGAAATAGATTAGACAGAGTTTATTTTACACTACTATATTCAATTGTTTTGCTTGTAATAAGTATAAATATCCCCTCCCTTTAATCAAAATTTAGAGAGGGGAATATAAAGCTTTACTGCTTAATCAGTTTAAACATTACTTTTTCGTTTTTGTCAGTAAAGACTGCAATATTATAATTGCCGTTAGGTAGCGAGCTAATATCTAAATTAAAGTTATATTCGCCAGTAGCACGGTTTTGCCAATCACTTATATCTTTTACAAATCTGCCTGAATTATCCAGAAGCATCATCTTTATATAACGGTCTTCAGAAAGTGTATAGCTAATTGTGCAGTTGCCCTCGGTTGGGTTCGGAGCTGCTATTAAATCCGATATAGCCATATCGGTAAGGTTGCACAAGCCAAGTAAAGATTCTTCTCCATCAAGAGCTTCGCAAGCGTCAGATGCAGGCAATTCACCGGCAACAACTGATTCTAGCAAATTCATCTCTTTGACAACTTTATTTCTGATTTCATCCGGCAAAGCATCTAAAAACTTGTCATCCGGATAGTACCACAAAGTAACTGATGAATAATCGCCTTCAGCAAGTTCTTCTTTAGTATGAATACCATAAGGTATTGGAATTTCAATTGGTATAAGTTTTGAATACTTCAAAGTATGTAAAGCATTGTTCGCAGTTAGTTCCAGCTTTTCTAGTTCATTTCTTTCTCGTTCGCTGACATCATCTGATTTTTTTTCTGATATTATCGATTGCAAGTCTCTATATTTAGCATTTAGATCATAAAGTTCTTTTAAATCACTAACATTTGAATTTTTTAAAGATGATAAATATAATCCAAAGTCATGACCATTTCTTTTTGATATCGGAGTTATTACATTCTTCTCTCTTGAAGTAACTAATTCAGGGTAAGAGAGTTGAACATACCCTTGAATGTGATCTTCTTTCAGGAAGTCGCTGTCAGCACTTCTTTCTGTTGTGCTAGAGAGCGTCATTCTAATATGTTTGCCCCACTCAGGATCAAGTTTCCCGTCTTTTGAATTAATAAACCATTCTTCTACACCGTTTTTGAACACTTCTTTATTATCATCGTAAGCATCATCATTAAAAAACTTAGGAGAATTCTCAGTGAAAGTTTCATCCAAAGGATAAGTAAATTTATTATCATAGAATTTGAAACCCAAGTTTTCTAATGATGCTTTCGGCAATAAAAGACCTTTGTCTTTTAATTTGAATTCGGCAAATGGATTACCGATCAGCTTTCTGTTCATATTGGCATAGATTAAAGCTTGTTTGGCAATTTCAGCATCGGAAATATTTGAAGTAATCTCTTCAAGCTTTGAGTAGTAATCTGACAATGATACATTACAAAGTTCTTTTAAATTATTTACATCAACAGATTTGCTTATATTGGTTTCCATCTCTTTCATTAGTCTGAAATAATCTGCATCGTCGTCCAGAGCAATATTGACAGTTACATATTCTAAACTACCTTTAGCATTTTCATCTGAAGCGTAACGCAATTTAACACTACTTGGAACAGAGGTATTCAAATTCCAAGTTGCATTATCAAAAACAAGATGTTGCCAACGAAGATATTTACTCTGAGAACTATTAAGAGGGCTATAGATTAATATAGTTGTGTCTCTGAATTTACTTTTATTATCTTTTTGAAATTTGTCTGCAAAAGCCAGTACTTCCTTAGTTGTAAGCAGTTTGTCAAATTCTTTTATACCTTGATTCATGGGTATTATATAATTACCATTATCATCTTTTTCAAGCAAATCTTTATGTATTTTCAAACTTGAACCTATAGAAATATAATCAGCATATTCATCCTTTTCAGGATCTGTTGCCTTATTTTCCTCATAAGAATTCTTTATTTGATTTCTCACCATATCCACCAAATCATGCTCATCTGAGTTGTAATTTTCTATATTAGTAGTATCATTACCAATTGTTATCTGTATCTTCTTAGCTTTCACAGTTGGCGTACTGTCACTTGAATCAAGCATCATTGAACTGATAAAAAGCATACTAGCCGTTATTATTGACATTATAGAATACATTTTTAGCTTCCCGTATTTTGAAATTATCTTTTTGAAAAAGTTTTGGGAGCCGGCTTCCCTGTGTTTTTGCAGCATAGATCCGATTCCGTCTTTATCGAATGGAACATTGTCTAATTCTGCCTTTCGTGCTGTGTTGAGATATTTTTCTAAGTCTTGCATGCTAAGATCCCAATAATTCTTTTAATTTGCGTTTTGCACGATAAACTCTAACTTTTACAGTATTTGGAACTGTGTTTTGTATATCGGCTGCTTCGGCAGTAGAGAAGCCATAAATTGACGTCAAAACAACGGCTTCTTTTTGTTCTGAAGGCAATTTGTCTAATGCCGAATAAAGATCATTCAATTCGCTGACTTCCTGTGGCGACAGATTGCCTGACTTGAAGTCATCCAAATCGAAATGAGAAGCTCCGAATATTTCAGCTTTCTTTTTGCCTGCTTTATATACTAAGCGCCGCGCTGTAGTAAAAAGCCAGCTCAAAAAAGCCTCGTGCGATTCTAACTTCCCGAAGTTCTCGTAAGCAGCCAATATGGTATCACTCATGATATCTTTAGCATCATCCTTATCTTTGATAAACGATAGAATAAATCTCCATAGCTTTTCAAGATTAGGTTCGAGCAATTCCATAAATTTTCTGTCTTGTTCCAATCCCGTTACCATTTTTGTTTTTGTCTTACATAGGGGAAGAGTCTACAAATTAGAAAAAGGGTACAAAAAAATTTAGATTTATTTTCAGAATATAAAACTAGAGTGAAAAGTATTGATTCATATAATATAGTATGGTGAAATAGCATATAAAATAGTAAGTGTATTGTAGAAATTGCATTCTTTAGTATATTGCAGCTCTTTAAATTGTAATATTATAAACAATGTCTATAATTGTCTATTATTGGGAAATATCATTTTATCATACAGAGTTGCATATGAAACTTTTCAATTTTATCATCACGATAACAATGTTACATTTGATTTTGACAAACTTACTTCTTTCAGACAGCAAATATGTTATGAATTCGGGAGCAGTATATTATGGCGAAAAAATTGCTGAAACTGATAGCAGTTATAATATAAAAACCTGGGAATCAGATTTTAGTATAGAACTCAAAAAATCAGACATTAAATCAATTAATCCAGTATTTGTTGTTCTCCAGACGAAAAGAAACTTCGAAATTAATGGTACTCTGGAATCACAGGCCGCTGATACTCTAATAATTATAACATCTGAAGGAGCCACGCTTAAGGTTGCTAAAGTGGATGTAGTAAAGTTAGAATATTTGAATAATACAAGAGGATACTCGCGTACACCAATTGACAAAATCGAAATAGAAGATGAAGTTGATCAAGATCAGGAACACGAACAAAGACCTAATACTGAAGCGCAGAAACATATAATAGAAATTAGAAATGCAACTGATAAGTCAGTTATGTCTACTGCCTGTTTTGCAGAAACTTATGATGAATACTTCCCTTTAGCCGGAATAAAGATTGGTACTCCGGGATTTCTTAATGCCTCATTTGGTTATCACTTCAATGCTTTAACTTTAAACTTGCATGGAGGTGCTCAATCTGATAAAATTGGTATGCAAACTTCTTTGCTATTCAATGTATACGAAACAAGAGATTATGATTTTGGATTGAGTGCAGGTATATGCTTCGGTTATAAGTATGATAAATCAGAAATAGGTAATCGCGAAGATTTGAATTTTAAAAATGAAGAGTTTTCTTATTCAGGGATGTTACTGCAAATTCAATGGTACGGTTTAACATTAGAAATTGGGAGAGCTAAAGCAATCCACTCAAACAAAAATGAAGGAATAGATGAAAACATAGATCTAATAAACTTTGGATATATATACTATTTTAATGATTAATAACAAAAATTGAGAAATAATATGAAAGTGTTACAACTGCTAGTTCTATCTGTTTTGTTCATTATAAGTTTTACGAAAAGAATGCAAGCGGACGAAAAAATTATAATGAAATCCGGCGAGGTATATATTGGTGAAATGATCGATGAATCAGATACTTATATACAACTGCGACAGATGAATTCAGACATCACAATTAAGATTGAAAAAAGTAAAATCAGTAAAATTGAACCAGCGTTATGCCGCCTAATCACTAATCAGAATTATGAAATCTATGGTAATATTATTGAAAGGCAAAGAATGGTTTATAAAGTTAAAACTTCAGATGGTGTAGTCATAGATGTAGATCGGTCAGGAGTTCTTAGTATAGATTATGTAAACGAAGAAGATTTTAATAATTGGACGAATCCGGTTTCACCAATCAGAAAAATTGAAGTTCAAGATGAAACTGAGTCTAATAACTCCACCGATATTAATAAGAATATTGTACAGAAAGATGCATATTCAAAATATTACGAGCAAACATATAATCAAAACTTCCCGTATGTAGGTATCACACTTGGGACACCGGGCATGATTAACGCAGCTTTAGGATATCATCTCGACAACATCATGTTTGAACTAAAAGGTGGCGCAAGTGATGACTATGCAGGAGTACAAGGGTCGATGTTGCTTAATATTTATGAGACAGATGACTGTGTCTTTGGTATGGGGATAGGTTTGAATTTTGGTATGATAAGCCATAAAAGACCATCATATGAGTATCACTGGTATGATAATAATGATTATGTCTATGATGATTATTTTTTTACAGGAGCAACTTTTCAAATTCGATGGCATGGGGTAACTTTTGATATAGGTGTTGCTACTTCTATAATGAATGACAATGTTTATGTAGATGAATCATTTCCTTTAGGAAATCTTGGCTATATGTATTATTTCAATTAGTATTCCTCAAAATTAATAAGCGAAAGAGAGAGAAATTTTATGAGAGCCACATTCAAAGTATTATTTGTATTTATTTTACTGATTTTGTCCAATACGTTTTTATCTGCTGACGAGAAATATGTAATGAAATCGGGTGAAGTGTTCTACGGAGAAAAGATAGAAGAAACTGATACGACACTTATTATTAAAGATGAGGAATCTAAATTAAATATTATACTGCAAAAACAGAAAATTAGCCTCATCGATCCGGTGGGAATAAAGATAAAAACCAAAAATGGCTATGTAATTCAAGGCTATATAGTTAAAAAAGGGAAAGATTATCTGACAATAGAAGTACCAAATAAAGTTACAGTTGAAGTACAGAAATCTGAAATATTAGAATTTTCTTATATCGAAGAGAAAAATTTAGAAGATATTTCTGCTCCTTTTAATTCAAATATTATGATTGACGATATTCCATTCCTTGGTATTGGTTTAGGTCATCCCGGCATACTAAATATGGTGGGAGGTAGTCACTTCGATGCTGTTACTGTGAAAATGCTGGCAGGTTATGGAGTTGATTATTATGGTATCCAAGGCGGTATTACGTTTAACATTTTTGACTCAGATGATAATAATTTTACTCTTGGGATAGGTGTATGTGCAGGATACTGGCACGATAAAGATTTTGCCGGTAGTTACAATTACTACGGACCTAGTCTGAATTTGCTTTGGTCTGGATTTGTCCTTGAGCTTGCTATTGGTAATGGTTTGGAGACAGTAAAACATAGTGCACCGGATGATGAGTTTCTAATATTAAATCTAGGATATGTGTATAGATTTGATTTGAGGCTATAATAGCTTGAATTTGGATTTGTCGTTAGATTATATCAAAAGTGCTGTGAAAGACTATAGGTCAATGGTGGATGCCCCATCGTTATTGAAAGAAAATATTACGTAATTGTGTATTGAATAAAAAGTTTCAACTACTTGCTATGCAATAAACCTAATAATTTTTTCTCTTTTTTCATGGCATTTTGAGTTAATTATTGAATATACTTGTGACTAAAGATCCAAAATATCTTAAGTCACATATTTTATAGCCCATCGCTTTCCTCTTTAAAGTACGATATAGAGAACTCTATTTTGCAAACCTTCGATGTACTCTGATACCAAGTAAAAATATTGAAATTTACGGGATGCTTCATTATACAAAAAAGTATTAAGAAAATCGTTATTAGATTTCTTCGTATAATACTATTTTTGTAACTGCCTTATAATACGTATATTGAGTGATATGATGTTAATTCTAAAAAATAAAAAGATTTATTTAAGTGCTGTGCTTTTTGCGCTACTCATCGGTCTGTCTTATTATAGTGCAGGTGCCCAAAGCAAGCAGCCTCTCCAAGTTGTTCATGCTGATAGTATGAATACTAATTTGACAGGTGAGCCTAAAAGAACTTTATACGGAAATGTACACCTTATTCAGGGCAATACCAATGTCTACTGTGATAAAGGTATTTTCTATATTAATCTGAATAAAGCTGATTTGACGGGTAATGTTCGCATATTAGAAGATGATATGTCGTTAGAATCGCCCAGCATGAACTATAACGGGAACACTCGTATATCGAATGCGTACGGAGGAGTGAAAGTAACTGATAAGTCTACGGTACTAACAGCACGAAGTGGCACTTATGATATGAATGAGCACACTGCTTACTTTAATGGGAATGTGTTAGTCGTAGATGATTCTGCCACTATAGTTTGCGATAGAATAATTCATCAGCGAAAGGTTGGATTTAGCCGTGCCATAGGAAATGCATTTGTAAAAGGCACTGCTTCAAATGTAATGATTGCTGGAGACACTCTTGCAAATGATAAAAAGACAAATTACTCTATAGCAAAAGGTAATCCGATACTAATTCAGATAGATTCTACTGTAAATGCAGGTATTATCAATTATGATACGCTGACTATAGAATCAGGAGTTATGGAAGCATATAGAGATATTGGAAAAGAAAAATATATTTTTACAGATAATGTGTCGATTGTTAGAAGCAATATCAAGGCTAAGGCAGGGCATTCAATATTTTGGAAAGATTTAGAAATTATACAACTATATGATAATCCTGTAGTGTGGCACGATTCGACTCAGTTGCATGCTGATTCTATTTCAATATATATGAAAAATAATAAACTTCAGAAGTTAGTTGCAACAAGCAACTCGATAGCTTGCATGAAGGATAATCCTGAATATAATCCTGATTATATAAATCAGATTTCAGGTTATAGAATAGATATTTTGATAGAAAATGATGAAATATCTCAGATAAACGGATACGAAGATGCAAAGAGTTTATACTTTATGGTATCCGACAAAGGCGGAGAAGGAGCATCTCTTTCTACTGCAGATACAATAAATATTACTTTTAAAGATAATAATCCGGAGAATATTATCTGGTTAGGTGAAGTAAACGGTGATGTTATTCCTGATCCTATAATTTACTATAAACCAAAGAGCTATTATTTACCGGATTTCAAATGGGACGATGTATTACCAAAAAAGAGAGAAATGGACGTACCCATGATTTTTAAAAATGAATAGGATAGCCTATGCGTTTTGCTACTTCACTATTGACCATAATGTTAATATCACTGCTTTCTTTGCAAAGCCAAAACAGTGAAGAATCTGCTTTTGCAGGCACTCATTTTATTATGGGATTTATGCAAAACGAAGTGGACATCATGACTGGTGGTAGGACTCATAAAATAATTCTTACTGCACAAGATACCACTAAAATAGAAGTATTAATACCGGGCAGAACCCCTATAATTCAATATGCAGTGCCTGATACTGCTTATGAATATTATGTAGATTATGATTTTGTCTTTGACACTTCAGAAGAAATCGGTACTGATTTAGTAGAAATAAAGTCAGAAAAACCGGTTGTATGCTACGCATTTTCTGCACAATTAAAATCCACTGATTCTTATATAGCTTATCCCGTAGAAACATGGGGTAAAGAGTATATTATCACAAGCATGGGTATTGATCATTATTATCCGGATGAAACATTGCCACCAGGTCAGCAAGATTTTAGAAATGCAAAACGTCCAGGTGAATTCCTAATTATCGCTTCGGTAGACAGTACAAAAGTGTATATAAAACCTTCGGATGCTACTGAAAAGGATTGGGCAGCAAGAGGGTCAGAGATAATGCTGAATAAAGGTGAAGCTTATCTTGTAAAAGCATTCCCTGCATACTATGGTGATAATGACTTGACGGGAAGTTACGTAAAAAGTGATAAACCTATTGGAGTATTGTCCGGCCACGTAAGAGCCTCTATCCCACAGAAATTAATGAAAAATAAAGATAGCAAAGATCACTTAGTAGAAATGATTTTTTCTATTGACAGATGGTCTAATAATTATATATCTGTCCCTTTTGAAATTGAAGATGCAGACACAGGTGATTTATTTAAGATTACATCTGCATATGATTCCACTGTAGTAAATATGCTTTATGACGATAAAGTGGAACAGTTCAAACTCAATGGGATTGGTGATTTCAAAGCCATAGACAAAGTGGATAAACCGGTTAGATGGGTGTCTAATAAACCAATCCAAATAGCTCAATTTATGAGCCACGGAGTAGATTTTATTGAGTTTTACCCTATGTTTGACCCTTCAATGCTTATGCTACCCTCGCCGGATAAAATGGTAAAAAGTCTTTTTTATGCTCTTCCCAAATATATATTTGAATATTATAGATATACTGAAGAAGAACAGTTCATTGCACATAAAATATGTCTGTTAATGACTCAAAATGCTGTAGATGATATAGCTATAAATGGTACTCTTATCAAGAGTATAGATAGTGTTCAGATTACACATATCAATGGAACTGACCTTTATTACTCGCACGTACCGATTTCAATAGGTTCAAATAAGATTGCCACCACAAATGGCTATTTTGCTGCTTGGACTTATGGCTATGGCGAAGCAGATTCTTATGCCATGACACTAGGCAGCTCATTAGTTGGAGTGAGCAGTAGTGACTCCATACCACCAAATATTTTTGTAGATGCAGACTGTGGATATATAGATGGATACATTACTGATTTTAAAGGCATGTCTGACGGAGGTTTGGGCAGTCTGATGGTAATTGATGATGAAACCGACAACTACAATCTAGAGATTATCAGTAAAAATAGTAGTAAGATTGAGTTCTTTGCAGAGCCGGAGGATGTACTAAAAGACGGCTATATTACTTTTGATTATAGAGATTTGGCTGGTAATGGTGGTGTTTATAAGTATAATTATAAAGGAATAAATGTTGAATTTCAAGGTGATTTTGGAATACCTAATACAGAATTAGGGACCAACAATTTTGCGATGTATAAAATTAAAAATAACGCTGATACTATTAGAACAATCTATTCCATATCATTTTACAAAGATGCAAGACTGTCCTACGAACTCTTAGACGGAAAAAAGCTGCCTTACAAAATGTCACCGGGTGAGGAACTTTATGCCAAAATTATATTCTCACCAATTGATAACCCCGAAGATTTAAATGATTCTGTTTATGTGAGGACTGACTGCAACTACGTCAGCAGAGTAAGAGTAAAAGGGGGTGTATTAGTGCCTAATTTGAACGCATTAAATTTAGATTTTGGTAAAGTATTAATCTATACTCAAAAAGAAAACGAGCTAATCATAATCAATAATGGATTTACTGACCTTATCCTTTATAATATGGATTATATAGAATACAACTCAGTTTTTGAAATAGATACTATCGGAATATTCCCACGTAAGCTCCTAATAGATGATACACTCAGGCTCAAAGTAATGTTTTCGCCGACTGAAAAGAAAAACTATCTGGCTTCTGTATATTTTAATAATGATAAAAATATCAGCAATAGCGCTACTATTACAGGAATAGGAGCTGCACCGAACGTCAAAGACTTAGTTGTAGATTGGGGCAAGCGTAGAGCTGGTAGCGTAAATGACACTACAGTATATTTACATAATGTAGGTAATTGGAGGGCAAAAACAGACTATAGTTCTACTGAAATACATACGCATTCAGATAGCAATCTTGGTGTATTAGAAGCTTTGGATAATACTATACTCGAAGCAGACAGCTTGAGAATTGACTTAAGCTATATTCCAATCATAGATGAGAATTATGAAATAATTACATCCAATACTATCTCCGAACTTATAGATACTATGTTTGATATCCATCTTCTTGGCGAGCCCACCTTGCCTGAGATTACTATACATGATATTTATCTCGGTACTGTAATTCTTGGAAGCGATACTTCAGGCATTTATAAAGCAATTGAGACTGGTGGGAATGAAAATTTGGATATTAAATCAATAACTCCTATAAACCCGTTAAATTCAGAATTTATTACAGATATTAGTTCCTATCAGGGACAATCTTTTGCCTCAGGTACAACTATAAATACAAATGTATCTTTTAAGGCGAATGAACTCGGTAGAAGGTATCAGTATTATTTGATAGAACATGATGCTTTACCAAACTATAAATATAGAAGTGATACATTACGTATATATGCTGATGTGGCTCCAAAAGATACTATTCTGCCGGAATTGCTAATCCATGTAGCAGATGGAGAGCTATGCAGAAATCAGGATTTAAGAATAGAGATACAAAATAGAGGTAATGTAGATTTTACTGTTACTGATTTGACATATTCTTTTGATACAAGTCCGTATATGGTTGAGCCTAATAGTTTCGCTTTGCCTGAAACCGTTAAGTACGGTGAAAGCAGTGATTATATTTTGCATCATATCTCTAAAGATACAGACACCAACATCCTGTACATTTACGCCACTGTTAATGACTCTATCAAGATCGAAAAGCAAGTTACATTAAACTTTAATCATCTCAATAATATTGTTACTCAAATTATTAGTATAGAAGGTCAAGTAGGATCATTTGACACTTTATTTGTATCAGGTGATTTACCTAAAACAAAAATTGATTATGTAGAAATGGATATAGAAATTGAGGTAGATGATGAAATTTTAAACTATCTGGGCGATGAAATGGAGGTAATAATTATTGGAGGAGGAGAGCAAGATACAATAAAATCCAAAATAACTGTGTTACAAAACAGAATATTTTTATCAGAACCCATTGAGATTAATTCACAGGATGAGGAAGTAATATGGACCGTTGTTTTACCATTTAGAATACTATATAAAAGTGAATTATCAAGTCAAGTCAAGTTTAAGGCAGAATTTAGTGCATGTTATACAGATATTGTGGAAAAAATTGCAGTAAAAGTATTGCCAAATTGTATTTTTGACTTGCTTCCTATAAAAATAAATGATAAATTACCATCTGTTAGTATAAATTCACGAATAGTGGATAAGGAGTTAGGTTTAGAGGTCTTTATTCCTGAAGCAGACTACCTTATTACTGAAATTTATACTGTTACCGGAGCGAAAATAAATTCCAATTTTACTCGCTTCTTAGAAAAAGGTGTATATGAAATTCAACTGAATATCGATGACCTTCCGATAGGGTCTTATTTATTGAATATCCAATACCAACAATACAACAAGAAAATACTATTTATTAAATCAATATAGTGGGTGTAGATTATGAGAAAAGGGCTACTCTTAAAAGCAATATTTACCGCATTTTTATTGACATCTATGTCTCTTTTTGCACAAGATAGGGGGGATGTTGATATCAACTTGAACCCATTGACTTTGGAAAAAGATCCCTTGAAAGTTTATATTGGTCCTGTTTTTGGCTTAAACATGGTAAGTCACAATCTTGATTATCAATCATTTTCTGTAAATGAAACAGATAAGCAATATTGTCCTAAATTTAGTTCCGGTTCTGCTACAGGGTATTTCTTTGGTTTATCTATGGAATACTTACTTGGTGATGTGAAAAACTCAACCTCTTCAATCATTGGTAGAATTTTGTACAATGTAATGCCTGGTACTATGACTGTTGCCAACACTGTACTGCCTGTAAGAGACGCTGTCACTGAAGAAGTGATTGATTATCAAACAGAAAATGAATTGGTAGCTGATTACTCGGCTATTACCGGCGAAATTATGTATAAGTTTAATTTCGAATTCCTTACTGGTTTTGGGATTGCAGTAGGACCTACTTTCGACTTTGCTATGGCAAGCACAAGAGAGCAAAGACTTAATATTTTGAAACCTGATAATGTACAGTTTGTAGAAGCTGATTTAGCTGCTTCAGGCTATAGCGTTGTTCGTTATGAAAACGATCACAGAACTATCGTTGTCTATGATGATGATATACCGGGTGGTTCTTCATTCAGATTAGGTCTTAAAGCAGGTATTCAATATGAATATAGCACTAAACGCTTATATATTGTTCCCGGCATCTTTTATAATTATGGTATAACTAAACTCTCTAGCGATACTGATTGGAGAGTAAATGCACTCCAGTTACAATTAGATGTTAGATTCGTTTTAGGAAAATAGGAATATAATCGAATATTTTAAGCGCTGACTTTGTAAATAGAGTCAGTGCTTTTTTTTATCATATAGAAAGGAAATTGATTATGGATCAACTTTGGTCGCCTTGGCGTTCAAAATATATTGGATCTTTCAAAGAAGAAACAGACCCGATAAATAAAGAATGTTTCCTTTGTATACCTAACAATAGTTCTACTAAAGAAATAGATTCTGAAACTTTAATACTTGAAAGAAATCAGCATTCTTTTGTTATTATGAATCGTTATCCTTACAATAATGGACATCTTCTTGTCGCCCCATATAGGCATATCGGGGACTTTTTAGAGCTTACAGATGATGAACTCATTGAGATAAATTTGACGATTAAGAAACTAATAAAAGTTATGACTAAAATGTACCACCCTGACGGATTCAATATTGGTGCAAATATTGGAAGAGCTGCGGGAGCAGGTTTTCCGGGGCATATCCATTTCCATGTGCTGCCTCGTTGGAATGGTGACACTAACTTTATTTCTACTCTGGCTGACGTCAAAGTGATTTCCGAATCAATAAAAGATTCATATTCTAAAATAAAAGAAAAATTGGCAAATATATGATAACTCCTAAAAAATCATTAGGACAGAATTTCCTCCAGGATAGGAAAAAACTTGAAAGAATTATTCAGACTATTGACCCACAACCCGGTGAACATATCATTGAAATAGGTCCCGGTCCTGGGGCATTAACTGATTATCTTATCAAGTCCGGCGCTAATGTAATTGGAATAGATATTGATCCCAGAGCTGTAGATTTGCTTCAGGAAAAATATCCCAAAGAGCAGTATCCTAATTTCGAAGTATTGCTTAAAGATTTTTTGACTGTAGATTTGCAAGAATTTGTTAAATCTATCTCTGATGAAAGAATCAAAATTGTAGGAAATATTCCATATAATATTTCTAGTCAGATTTTCTTTAAGATATTTGAGAATTATGAACTCTTTACTAAAAGTGTACTTACGATACAAAAGGAAGTCGCTCAGCGATTAGTTGCTAAAGAGGGTAATAAAACCTATGGTATATTATCAATAGCCGCAGGATTCGTTTCTGTGTCTAAAATTGCATTAGAAATTCCTCCTGGTTGTTTTTATCCGCAACCAAAAGTAACTTCTGCCGTTATAGAAATAGTGTTAAGAGAAAGTTCTCTTTGTAAAGATTTTACAAAAACCATGAAAATGGTGCGTGCGGCATTTAATCAAAGGAGAAAGAAACTGTCGAATTCTTTATCTTCGTATATAAATCAGAATAATTTAGAGATGGTGGATAAGGAAGAACTAAAAGAGTATTTTGACAAAAGACCCGAAGCGCTAAGCGTTAATGACTTTATAAACCTTTATAATATATTACAGAGATAGTAATGTTTGCGGGAAAAAATAAAGAACAAATTGTTTCGATTGATGTTAAAAAATATATCTCGATGCCTGAAATATATACAATAGCGATGTTGCTGTTTTATTCTATTCTTTGCCTATTCTTTTATAATGACATCCCTAATGGATCTTATAAAATATTTTTAAATATTGTTATTAGTGTTGCTGTTATTGCCGTCGCTATTATAGTTTCCAAATATAATGTCGGACGTCTATTCTTACTTCTAAGACGATTACTGGTGATACCGATAGTGTATTTAATTTATAGTCAAGTACAAGTGTACATTCCTATTATTAATCCGCATGATTATGACGAAATACTAAAGAGCTGGGATTATGCTCTATTTGGAGTCAATCCTACAGAATGGATATACCAAATATCTCACCCTGTTCTAACAGAATACTTGCAAATATGCTATTATTTCTTTTTTTGGATGCCTCTTGTTTTAGGTATTGAGCTTCATCGCCACAAGGATTCTGAAAATTTCAATGAATTGATTCGGATAGTAATGTTTTCATTTTATCTTTCTTATATATGCTATTTTGCAATGCCGGCGATAGGGCCTCGCTTTAGTGTTCATGACTTTGCATCTATTTCAAATGAATTACCAGGACTCTTTTTTACAGAGTCAATACGTAATTTTGTAAATCAGGGTGGTGGCATTACAGATCCTAATATAGCTGCTGTACTGCAAGTCAACAGGGACTGTATGCCTAGTGGACATACATGGATAACGCTCGTAACAATAATTCTTTCATTTAGATACAACTCTAAATTTAGATATGCACTCCTTATCGTTGGTTCCTCGTTAATCTTTTCTACTATATATCTTCGTTATCACTACGTAGTAGATGTTCTGGCAGGGATTTCCCTCGCATTATTTTCTTTATGGATAGAACCAAAAATCAGAAACTTCTTTTTTAAAAAAGGGTTTAAGAATGCATAAAATATTATCTATATTGGATAAATACCCATCAATTCGGCTTTAGCATGAATAATCTCATATTTTAAATATTTGGCTTTATTTACAAATTTAGTTATGCAAATACAAAGAAAGATGTTTGTGCCATAGCAGATCTGAACAATTTTATGGGTTTGTAAATAAAAAGCAGAGTTTGATGATGATTACACTGCCACTCTTTATCTAATCATACAGTAAGTATTTTTTACGTTTTACTTTAAACTCCTGCACATCTTTTTCTATAAAAGATTGATAATCAAACGAAGGATTGTCTAAAATTCCTTCCATGATTTTTGCAGTGCCTGTCACTTTTTTAAACATCGGAATTTTAACTTTAATCTCAGAATATTTGAATAGATTAGGGTTTTTTCGTCTAAGTTTGAAAATCACATCCATGCATGCTGTGTAAGGTTTAAACTCACCCTCTTTTTCAAAAAAGATAATGTAACCCAAGCAAGGTTTACTTATGCCCGAATACATACCATAAATAGGCGAGTACTCCACTGGTTCAGCTCTAATAATTGAATTCGCAGGAAGTTCATCTACCAAACCTACACAATTTAAATATGGATCTCCCAAATAACCAAAAGGTCTATTTGTACCAATACCAATACTAACAATGCCCAGCTCCCCTAATACGCCCAAATATGCTAATCCTTTGGCAGCGTCCAGAGTGGGCACGTAGGGTGAAGTAGGGAACCAATGCAAACCTGTATCTTCCCAATAATAACTTCGCTTCCAGTTTTCCATTTTTATTACAGACATATCGCAAAATAGGGGCGAGCCGTCAACTTTTTTGCCGAGCCAACCTTCGTTATTAATCATATATGCTATTTCACCGATTGTAAGTCCGTGGATATAAGGGACAGGTACTATACTTACAAAAGAAGTAAAAGCTTCTTCTACTATATTACCATCTACGTTTTCTCCGTTAAGAGGGTTAGGGCGATCCAGTACTATAAGCTGTTTAGAGTGCTCCGCGCATGCCTGCATGACATAGTAGAGAGTAGATATATAAGTATATGAGCGAACTCCTACATCTTGCAAATCTACAAGGAGAATATCGCATTTGTCTAATATTTCTTTTGTAGGCTTTTTTAGTCTCCCATATAAAGAAATCACAGGTGTGTTAAATAATTTCTCGTTGGAAACATCTTTTCCGGCAGCCACAGAAGTATAAAATCCATGCTCCGGTGCAAAAATCACAGATAAATTTAATTCAGCATGAGTGGCAAGTATTTCTGCAGTAAGCTTGCCATCAGCATTTCTTCCGGAGTTATTTGATAACAGACCAAGCCTCTTTCCTTTGAGCATAGTAGTGTGATATTTAAGTAAAACATCAATGCCCGGGAGTGTGTTAAATGCAGATAAATCTAATTGTGAGCAAATCACAATAAATACAAAGAGTATGAATTTTCTCATTTATTTCTTTTCTGATAGTTTCTCTATAAATTTAATTTGTTTTTCGGCTTTGTCATGAGAGTCTCTGTAATCATCTAATTCCAGTACTTCTTCATAAGTTTTGATAGACTCTTCAAATTTTTTCTGTGCCATTTGTATTTCAGCTATGTGCAGATAAGCTTTTACTGCAAATCCGGAATCTTCTTCATCTAAGAAATCACACCCTTCTATGGTTTTTCTAAGATACTTTACTGCCATGGTGTATTCACGTTTCCTTTTGAGTGAGTAGCCTACATAGTAAAAAGCTTCACGAGCAGTTCTATTGTCATAACCTTCTATTTTAGCAATTGCTTTTTTGGCTATGTCTCTCCATTCATTTTCAAATTCATCCCATTCGCCTAATCTGACTAATGCTCTTGCATAATATCTATGAAAATAGGCATTGCGTGGGTATCTTACATGTAGCGATTTTGAAGCAACTTTAGCAAGTCCCCAGTCCTCTTCAAACTGATGATAAATTTGCAACAATACTACTTCCGCTTCTAATTTTGTATAACGTGCATGGAGCGATGAGGCTCGTAATTGCAATAATCCCAATTTTTTATCACCACTTGGAAAAAAGAGAAGAGCTGGTTTTAAGTAAGGGTATTTTTCAGGTATAGCTGCAGCAAAGTAATTATATATACCTGTGCCTAGCATAATATCATAATTATTTGGAGCTTTTTCAATACATTTAGTAAGTAAGTTATAAGCATCTCTACCATCTGAAGCAGCCTTAAACCATTCTTTTTCTTGAGTATAATACTGAGCACGATAACCAATGGCACCGCCCTTAAAAAAAAGACCACGAAGATCGGTCGGTTGCTCTTCTAGCAGATTATTGCATACAGTAATAACTTTTTCAATCTTTTCTAAAAAAATTGGATCATAGTATTTGGTACCTCTGTTTAACTTTAGTTTCCACCAATAAACAAGAGATTCTAAAAAATATCCTGCAGGATGTTCAGGGTATAGTTCAATCACTCTGTTAAACGCAACTGAAGCACTGTCAAATTCAACGTTATATATATAATCCAATCCTTTTAAAACGAGGCTGTCAGCATCGTTTTTTAATAGTACCCACTGTGAGTAAGAAAATGTAGGTATCAAAAAAGCTATTATCAGAATAAGTATTTTCTTCATATCGTATATTATTAGTTTTTAGTTCGTTTGAGTGCTAATCTGCTTTATCTAAAACATCTATTACGAAATCAATATCAAACTTCGTAATCTCAGCGATTTTATTTTTATCAAACCCGGAATTTCTAAGTTTCAAAATAATATTTTGTCTTTCTTCCATCATGCCTTCTTCTTTGCCTTCCAGTCTGCCTTCTTCTTTGCCTTCAAGTTTACCTTCTTCAAATCCTTCATCATGCGCAGTATCTAAAGAGTTTTTCAAATCTCTTTGAATCTTCATTTTTTCGTTAGACCACATTGCTATTCTGACTTAAGATTATCTAAAACATCTATTACGAAATTAATATCAAACTTTGTAATCTCAGCGATTTTATTTTTATCAAACCCGGAATTTCTAAGTTTCAAAATGATATTTTGTCTTTCTTCCATCATGCCTTCTTCTTTGCCTTCCAGTTTACCTTCTTCAAATCCTTCATCATGCGCAGTATCTAAAGAGTTTTTCAAATCGCGATAGTATTTTAAACTATCTTCATACCATTGCACCTGTTCTCGAGAAAACTTTGCAATTTCTGCGGTTTCAAATAGTTTTATAAAAATCTTTTCTCTGAGTTTTTCGGGTATATTCTCTAATCTTGTTAAATTTTTGAGTACATATAACCACTTGTCAAACCGTGTATTCAATTCATCTACAGTTTTGTTGAATTTAGGCATTTCTAAGTAAATAAATGTCAGTTTGTCATAAAACACTTTATTAGTTTCTATGTCTGATAGCTTCACGTCATACCTGTATTTCTCAGGCTGATTCTTATCTTCATCAAATACAAAGTCTAAAATAGCTATTGTATAAACAGCTTTTAGTTCAAAATTCCAATTATTTCTTTTTGCCTGCTCTGTAATAGAGAATGTAGAATAATATAAAGTCCTGTCTTTGAAAAAGTTCTGTTTAGTCTTTTGCAATTCTACAATGAACTTTTCACCGCGTTCGTTTTCGCAATATAAATCAAATATTGCTCGCCTATCCATGTCCGTAGAACCTAAGTGTTCATTCTTAAGGTAAGTCAATTCTACTATCTCACCTTGCTCTTCGCGAAGAAGTTCACTAAGGAAGTCTTTAAGTAAATCTTTGTTAGGTTCTTCACCGAAGAGCTTTTTAAAGCCATAATCAGTAAATGGATTTATATATTTTTCTTGTAAGTACATGATTATTCAACCTCCGAATAAAGTACTTGTTGCAATTTAGAATTTTATCAAAAAAACGATACTGATAGAGAGTATATTTTAGAAATTTATCAGATACTATCTTTTTTACGTCTACGTACTATAAATTGTAATGTTATAGTATTGATTCTAATTCTGATTCACTTTCCATCAAAACATCTCTGGCTTTACTGCCTGTAAAAGGTCCGACGACGCCTGCAGCTTCTAATTCATCTACTATCCTGCCTGCTCTGGCGTAACCGACTTTAAGTCTTCTTTGTACTAATGATACAGACCCTTGCTGATGTCTGATAATCAAGCGCGCTGCATCTTCAAATAAAGGATCTCTATCAGAGGCATCTATGTTTTGAGATTCTCCAATTTCTTCATTGAGTGAAGGGAGATAGTATGGCTCAGAGTATCCTCTCTGGTTGCCTATATATTCACAAATATCATCTACTTCATCTGTATCAATAAAGGAGTTTTGTACCCTAATAGGTTTGATAGTGCCCGGAGGAAGA
>CAXXGR010000007.1:0-821998 GCA_963678775.2 Kapaibacterium sp. (SeqCode) | reverse complement strand
TTGGTATCCAAAAAGAAAATATAGAGTTTATTTTTGAAGAGTTTACACAGCAAGAATCTTCAAATTCTAAGAAATATGGTGGAACTGGTTTGGGGCTTGCTATTACTAAAAAGCTTGCTGATTTAATGCAAGCAAAGCTGAGTGTGGATAGTGAAATCAATATTGGATCTACTTTTTCATTGGAAATTTTCGATATTCCTAGTAAAGCAGAAGAAAAACTTGAACATGATAACACAATTACTCCTCATTTATACCTTTTTGACAAGTTGAAACTTCTAATTATCGAAAACGTTTTGTTTAGCAGCGAGATTATAAGCGAATATTATAATAAAATTGGAGCAGAAGTCACTATTGCTGAAGATATTGATATAGCTTCTGAAATGATAAAAGACTTAATTCCAGATATTGTAGTAATTAATTGTAATATTGACTTTCTATCTTTAGAAAAATTTATAATAAATCTTAAAAATAATATTAAATATAATAATACAAAAATAGTAATGATGACTACTGTATCTGAAGAAAATATAGATTTCAGAATAGCAGATATGGTAGATGATTATATCAAACTACCTATTAATTTTGATTTACTAAATAATTTATTAAATACCTTAGTACCTGAGAAGATAAGAGAACAAGAAGTGGATAGCCCTAGCTACTTATCTAATATAATATTTGATGATGATATAGATAAGAATATATTACTAAGTATTCTACCTATATTAGAAAAGCAATTGAAATATTTTACCTTAAGCGAATTAGATGATATGATAAACAATATGTTAGTATTAGCTAATAACAATAGCTATTTTAAGTTTGAAGTGTATTTAAAATCTATGCAGTCATCTTTGAATAGCTTTGATATTGATGATTTTAATAAAAAGATGCTACATTTGTATAAATCAATAAAAATGATTATAAAAAAGGATAAATAATATGGATTATTCTAAATTTAAAGTTTTGATTGTAGACGATAATACAACAAATATCCAAGTTGTAGGTACTCATTTGAAAAGATTGAAAGTTGATATTTCTGTAGCTACAAATGGATTTTTAGCATTAGAAGTAGTCGAAAAAACATGTCCAGATCTTATATTATTGGATATAATGATGCCTGAAATGGACGGTTTTGAAGTAAAACAAAAATTGTTAGAAAACGACTCTACGAAAAATATACCAGTGATATTTCTTACAGCCAAGATTTCAACTGAGGATATTTTACGTGCTTTTGAATTAGGTGCTGTTGATTATATTACTAAGCCTTTTCGTGCACCGGAATTATTAGCCAGAGTAAAGACTCAACTAAATATTAAACATTATCACGAAACATTAGAAAAGCAGAAAGTACAATTATTCAAACTAAATCAAGATAAAAGTGAATTCCTTAGTATTGCGGCTCATGATTTGAAGAACCCTATAAATACAATTACAATGTTAGGTAAAATACTTCGCGATACCGATGATTTGTCAAAAGAAGAGATAAAAGAATTTGCTGATGACTTAATTACATCTAGCTCAAATATGTTTAAGTTAATTACTGAACTGCTTGACATTAATGCCATCGAAGAAGGACAAATAGCACTCAACAGAGATGCTGTAGATTTAGATTCTTCTATTAAAGAAGCAATTATGAACTACAAGATATACGCAGAAGAAAAAAATATAACATTAACTTACCATAATATCTCAGATTATAAATATGCTTATGCTGATGAGAATGCAGTAAGTCAAATTATTGATAATCTTGTTTCTAATGCTATTAAGTATTCTCCATTTGATAAACAAATCGTTATCACACTAGAGAATGAAGCACAATGGATAAGTATATCAATTAAGGATGAAGGTATGGGTTTTACTGAGATTGATAAAGAAAAACTATTTAAAAAGTTCACAAAACTATCTACAAGACCTACTAATAATGAAAATTCTACAGGATTAGGTCTATCAATAGTAAAAAAATATGTAGACTCTATGGATGGTGTTATTTCACTAAATAGCAAACATGGACAAGGAGCAGAATTTATTGTTCAATTACCTAAATCTGACTATGAAAATAAGTAAGACATACCTACTAATAATATTAAGTTTATTTCCATGTTCTCTATTCGCAGATGGTATGCAGTTAATGGGATCTTTGCAGAGCATATATATGCAAAGAGAAAATTCATTGCATATAACAAATAATTATTGGAATGAAGAAATAAATGAGACCTATTCTAATAGTACTTTTGCAGTTCAACAATTAGATTTAATTCTAATCAACGAATTTGACTATAATATTAAAACTTTTGTCGACTTAACTTTTAATTGGAATTATGACTCTAATAAAGGTTGGGGTGAGTTTGATATCCAAGAAGCATGGGCTCAATATTCGTATAGTGATGGACTGAATATTCAATTTGGACAATTAATTCCTAGATTCAATTATAATAATGAATTACGAAATAAACTACCTCTATTGCCATATATAATTCGACCTGTATATTACGAAGAGATATTGAATAATATTTTTAATGTAGAAGATTTAATTCCTGAAACGGCATACTTTCAAGTTTATGGGATGTTGCCTCTCTTGTCTAAAATGAGATTGGATTATAGTCTTTTTGTTGGTAATAGTGAAGATAGTTATATAATAAGTAGTAAAGAAAACAATCATTATCATCTTTCGGAAAATGTAAATGGTATAGATACAACTGGACTCAAACAAAAATTAATAGGTGGAAGGGTTGGAGTACATACTGCAAGTGAATCTATACGTTTGGGTGTGTCTGTTACCCATGATTATGATAACAGAAGAGATACACTTTTAAGAATGTGGCCTTCTCCAATAGGAGATCTTGAGCGTTGGCGAATAGGCTGGGATATGAATTTTGCATTTTCAGGTTTTGAACTTGATGGTGAATTTATATACGTAGACTACAAAGTTGGGGATTCTAATTTTGAAGATAATATGATGTCTTTTGCTCCTAAAATGGTGAATAAAAAAGAATATTATATTTTATCTTATTTAACTTCTGCACTGTATAATATAAGTAGTAAAATATTTGTCTATGGTAGATATAATAATATTGATAATACAGTTGATAATTTTAAAGTACAAGATATTAGTTTTGGTGCAGGGTATAAAATATTACCAAATTGTGTAGCTAAAGTGCAGTATTTAAATCATGATCAATCTTTTAAAAATAGTGATGAGAATAAATTATTATATAATTATAATGCAGATATGTTAGTATTAGCATTAAGTGTGTTGTTCTAATGAAAAGTATACTCTACATATTGCTTTTCTTTTTTGTTGCGATAACTGTGACATCTGAAGAAGATCTACAAATCGCTATTATTGTTAATAAATCAGTACCTGATAAAGAAATTGATAAAAATATTTTGTCGGATATCTATACGCTTAATAAACAATATTGGGATGATGGTTCTAAAGTTGTAGTAATTGATAAAAAAGGGGAGGATATTATTAAATCTCTCTTCTACGAAAGGCTAAAATTATCTCCTGCTCAACTACAAAAAATATGGATTAGAAAGCAATTTTCAGGAAAAGGTCACGCACCTATGACTTATAAAACAGAAAGTGAAATACTTAAGATAATTGAAGATACTCCTGGAGCTATTGGTTACATTTCTTTAGATTCAGTTAATAGTAGGGTTAGAGTGATAGCTACCATCTCAATTTAAATAGGAAGCAAAGCAAAATGAAAATATCATATTTTTCTACGTTTAAGGTTAGCACGCAGTTAGTTCTACTGTTTACAGTTTCAATTCTTGCAATGTCGACATACTTTTATTTCTTTTCTATCAAAATACACAAAGACACTTTTAAAGAAGGTTTTGAAAATAGTGCAGAAGCAAAATTGAATTTTGTTGTATTTGGACTTGAATATGGCTTGATTGAAGAAAACTATGCAATGATTGATAAAGTATCTTCATGGCTACTGAAGGATGAAGATATTAAGTTCTTTGTTATTGTAGAAAAGAATGGCAGATCAAATGAGATTTTCTTGTCGTATCCTAATGAATTAAAATATGAATATGACAACCTAAAAAGCTTAGCTTCGCAAAAGAATTTGGATAAAGGTATCGCAGTTCGTAATCGGAAGTTTAGTACAAAGCTTGCAGATGGAACTCCTTTTATTGGTGAGATATTTATTGGTTTTAACACAAAAACAATTATATCTCAGCGAGAAAATACTGCGGCAGATTTTGGAATAAGGACATTATTTATACTGTTAGGAGGTATTGGTTTAGCTATATATATATCCAGATACATGACAGTACCACTTAAAAAATTAAGTGATACAGCTCGTACAATTTCGTATGGAAAGGTTTCTCTTAGAGCAGATAATTTAAAAGGAGGTAGAGAAATTCGAGAAGTAGCTAATTCTTTTAACAATATGTTAGAAGTACTTGAGGAGAGAAATTTCAAGTTACAACATACATTAGATGAATTAAACGAAGAAATTCGAGAAAAAGAAAACTATCAAATTAAAATACTTGAAAGCGAAGAAAAATTTAGATCCTTAACAGAATCAGCTACAGATGCTATTATTATTACAGATGAAGATGGTAGAGTATCTTTTTGGAATAAAGCTGCTGAAAAGATTTTTAAATATACTGAAGAGGATGCAGTAGGTACTAATATTAATAAATATTTTGACCAAGATTCTATCACATCTATACATGATACAAAAAATTACAAGCTTGCAGAAACATTATCATTTGTTGGGCACACTGCAGAATTAATAGCTATTACTAAATTTGAAAAACGGATTGATGTTGAAGTATCTTTAACTGCTGTAAAAATTAGAAACACCGCAAGTTCAATATCTATTGTTCGCGATATCACAGAACGTAAGCAGATGGAGAAGGTGTTGCAAAGAACAAAAATTGAAGCTGAAAATGCAAACAGAGCTAAATCTGAATTTTTAGCTAACATGAGCCATGAAATAAGAACTCCTATGAATGCAATTTTGGGCTTTTCACAGCTGCTTATTGGTAGACTACAAAATGCAAAATTAAATTCCTATGTTGAAGCTATATCTTCAAGTGGAAAATCATTGTTAGGCTTAATAAATGATATTTTAGACCTTTCAAAAATTGAAGCAGGAAAACTAGAGCTTGAATATGATGCAGTAAATCCTTATAATTTATTTAATGAAATAAAACAGATATTCACATTCAAAATAGAAGAAAAAGGTCTCAAATTACTTTTGCATATAGATGATTCAATTCCCAAAGGATTAGTCTTGGATGAGATTAGACTTCGCCAAGTCATGGTGAATATGTTAGGTAATGCAGTTAAATTTACTGAATCCGGTTTTATCAAAATATCGGCGGAAGTAGAGGAACATTATTCAGATACTAGTAAGTTGAATCTAATATTTTCAGTTCAAGATTCTGGTATAGGTATTTCAGAAGAACAGCAAAAGGTAATATTTGAAGCATTTAGGCAACAAGCAGGTCAGAGCAATAGAAAATATGGCGGTACTGGTTTAGGCTTAGCAATTACGAAACGCTTGGTTGAAATGATGAATGGAGAAATTAGTGTACACAGTAAGCCAAACGAAGGCAGTACTTTTATTATTAAGTTAAATGGTATTGATATTGCCTCTACTGTAGCTAAAGAAGATACAAATCAATTGCAAATTCCTGATCTTTCTATAAAAAATATGAAAATACTGATTGTCGATGATATTGAACTCAATAGGAAACTTGTAAGAGAATATCTTGGTAATAATAATCTAGATATTTATGAGGCTGAAGATGGAAAACAAGCTTTACAAATTTCTCAAGAAATTGTTCCAGATATTATTCTGATGGATATGAAGATGCCTGTTATGGATGGCTACGAAGCAACTACAAAAATACTGGCTATTGATAAATTAAGTGCGATACCTATTATCGCGCTTACAGCTTCAGCTATGAAAGGCGATGAAGATAGAATACTAAAAATAGGTTGTAAAGCATACTTGCCAAAACCTGTTGATCAGTTTGCACTTATATCTAAAATAGCGGATTTAGTACCGGAAAACAAGGTTGAACAGAATAATCAACGGTATCTGGAAAGCAGAGCCAAGTACCCTATAATTGATGTTTCACAAGATTATATAATAAAAGATTATGACAATTTTATTTCAGAATTTGAAAAAGACATATTACCAACTGCAAATAAACTGGAACATAGGTTTGTAATAGGAGAAGTTGAGGAATTTGTAAAGTTATTATACACTTTTGCAGAAAAATATAAAATAAAATTTCTTACTGACATTGCAAATAATTTGCAAGCACAGTCTGAAAAATTTGATTTACAAGGTATAAAAAAGGTTATTGCGCATATTAAGAGTGTACCAACAATTATCAAGGCAAAATAAAATGAATAGCCACTCAAAAGATTTGATATTGATTGTGGATGACATTAATGAAAATTTGCAAGTATTGGCAACTTATTTGCACAAGCAAGGATATGAAATAGCTTTAGCGAACAGTGGAAAAAGTGCATTAGAAGTCTTGGAAAGCATAACTCCTGATTTGATTTTGTTAGATATTATGATGCCTGAAATGGACGGCTATGAAACCTGTAAAAAAATTAAATCTATAGATTATTTGAAAGATATTCCTATTATTTTCCTTACTGCTAAAACCGACAATGATTCTATTCTAACAGCATTTGAAAAAGGTGCTGTTGATTATCTTACCAAGCCTGTAAATGTAGCTGAACTGTTAGTAAGAATAAAAACTCATGTCAAACTAAAACATTCTCAAGAAATACTTGTTCAGTATAATGATAGGCTTCAGACATTATTAAAAGATCGTGCTGAGTTTATGGGGATTGCTGCTCATGATATGAAAAATCCTTTAAATGCTATAATTGCATATTCTGAATTAGCGATAAATACTTTAAATACTAATAACTATAGTAAACAAGACACTGTTTCTAAGCTTGGTATTATTAAGAATAGTGCCAGTTTTATGCTTGATTCTGTGACTGAACTGCTAAATCATGACATTATAGAAGCTGGATATAGAGAACTAAAATTGCAACGCTATTCTCCAACTAAGATAATAAAAACTATTCTTATTAATAATTTACTATGGGCAGACTCAAAAGGTATAAAGATTAAGTATATTAAATATCCTGATTTCAATGTTATTCTTGATGAAGATGCAACAAGAGATATATATCAAAATATAGTTTCTAATGCGTTAAAATATTCCAATCCAAACTCTAGTATATGGGTATCTTTATCGCGTTTTCAGCATGAAGGTGAGCATTATTTAAGATTTTCAGTTAAAGATCAAGGTCAGGGAATATCTAAAGATGAACAGAGTAAGCTATTTAAAAAGATGCAAAAACTATCACCCCGACCTACTGCAGGAGAGGGCTCTACAGGAATGGGGCTCTATATTGTCAAAAAACTTACCGAATTACACGGAGGCAGAGTAAATGTTGTAACCGAGTTAGGTAAAGGCACTGAGTTCTTAGTAGATTTCCCAATAGAAGACTTCTCGACTTTAAATTACTTGAAGTACTATGATAATATTGATTTTGAAACAGACTTTTCTGTTTTTGGTACTTCAGAACATACCGACAAGATAAAATGGAACTATATAGATGATTTGATACTTGAAATTGAGTCCATAAGCAAAGAGAAGGTTAAGATTAATTCCGAAAAACTTATGGATTTCTATTATTATATTCGCAAAACAAATGTGATCAATGATATCAGAAAATTTGCTTCTGAAATTAGAAATTTTGGAGAAGTGATAAATAGTGGAGTCTTTTTAGAATATGGTGATGAACTGAACAAACTTGCCATAACATTTGATATAAAGAATCTTCCGGCATTATTAGATATTTTTCCTAAACTCCTAAATACTGCTATAAAGAAATAAAGTATTCACAATCATCAAATATATTTGTAAAATATAATTTTATCTTGTATCTTGTCATAAGTAGTTATAGGTATAGGAAGATATATGGAAATTTCTACGTATTCTAGAAAAAATAAGTCTTTTGAATATTTTAAACTTGTGGCAATATTTGCTTTTGGTTGGATATTAAGTATTGTTATTAATACATTTTTATCCAATTTGTTCCCGATTGACAAAGCCAAACTAATCACTCTATGTATAATGATACCGTACTTAGTTATAGTTGGTATGTTTATTCGTTCTAAAAGACTATTTGGCTTACATTAGACATGAACATTGGCTGCCTCTATCTATGTCAGCCAATGTTTAACTTACTGTTCCTCCTCTTTTTGCTTTGAAATTCTCAAGCTAGTTATAATGTAAATATATAAAATTTTAAACGTTAACCTTAATAGATAGAAGGGTAAATTCTTCATACATCAATTGAAATTGCTTATAAAGAGCTTTTAGAAATTAAGCTATAATATTTATATTTGCTAAAAATAGAAAAAAGAGTATTAGAAATGTGGAAATTTGCAGTTGTTGGGAGTCCTATTCTCCATAGTCTAAGCCCTCTAATACATAACCATTTTTATAAAAACTATGACTTAGATTCTAAATATATCACTATTATATCAAATAGTATATATTCTATCAATGAAATAGTTGTAAAAATAGGGATTAATGGTATAAATATTACTGCACCCTATAAAAATGTGTGTGCTCAACAATTCAATTCTAAAATTCCAGTTATTAATACTATTGATTTTAGAAATAATATTGCTTATAATACTGATATACTAGCATTGAAAGAAATAATTGCAAAGCATCATGTCAGAGAAGTTATAGTGTTAGGTGGTGGAGATACATCATATTCCGCTGCAAGAGCTGCTTCTGAATTAGGCAAACAGGTTTTAGTTTTAAGCAGAAATCCTCAAAAAATAAAAAATATATACAAACTTGATAAAGTACAATATTGTTCGTACTCAGACATTAAAAGAGTAAATAATCGTGTATTATTCATTTCTACAATTCCTTCGATACATAATGTAAATTTAGACTTATTGCATATTAAACAATCTGATATCATTATTGATGCGTTGTATTTTAATAATACTCTATATGATTATGCAATGTCTAGTAATGCTATATATTACAATGGTATAGAGTGGTTAGTTAAACAGGCTGTCTTTGCTAATAGTTTGTGGAACCTAGTAGAAATACAATTTGATATAGAAAATAAAATTATAGAACAATTATCTTCGTACACCAGGCCTCATAAAAAGAAAATAGCACTAATTGGATTTATGGGGGCAGGCAAGAGTGCAATTGGCAAAGGTCTTGCAAAGTATCTAGATTGGAATTATATTGATATAGATGAACAAATTGAAAAACAAGAGTACAAAACAATAGCAGAAATTTTTAAAACAAAAGGTGAAAAATACTTTCGTAAGTTAGAAAAGCAATATTTGAATGAAAGCTCTAAAATGGAAAAGTGTATTGTATCTTGTGGAGGTGGCATTGTTGAAGATTTAAATAATATAGAATATTTTAAAGAATTCGACCATGTTTTTTGGATATACAGAGACCTAAATACATATAAACATTTAATAAATTCAGATAATAGACCTCTTTGGGATAAAAATATAGATGAGTTATTTGAATCAAGGAAAGAGAAGTATTTTCAATTTTGCACTTCTATAGTAGATAATAATCAGAGCAAAGAGGATACTATTAAAATGCTTTTAAATGAGTTGGAATTGTATTATGGCAAATAATCAGTATATCGCAACAAATGGTAAAGTTCAAAGATCTATTGACATAATAGGCTCTAAAAGCATATCCCAAAGAGCTATATGGGCTGCAACATTTTCTAATGGAACCTCTGAAATATTGAACCCTTCTAATTGCCAAGATGTAACTACGTTGCTGGATATCATAAAAAATCTTGGAGCAAAAGTAGAAAAAAGAGCCAATAAAATACTAATAAAAGGTATTTCTAATTTTGTTGGCAGGGATTATAATAATCTACTTATTGATTGTAATGAATCCGGTTTTTGCTTGCGATCTGCACTTCCAATCTTAGCTGCTAATGGTTCTAATGTTTTAATTTGTGGAAAGCAATCGTTAATGGCTCGCAATATTGGTAATGAAATCAATGAGATAGGGCATTGTGTTAACTATAATAGCACTGAATATAATTATAGTATAGTAGATGTTTTGAAACCAGGTGTTTTAAATTTTGAAAATCCTGAAAGTTCTCAGTTAATTTCCGGATTACTATATGCATTGCCTTTACTCCAAACAGATAGTATTATCAAAATTGACAATCCGGTTTCTATGCCTTATATTAGTATGACTATAGATGTTCTAAAATCTTTTCATATCAATATAAAATCCACTACATTAACTGACTATATTATCAGTGGTAATCAGGAATATATACCGACTAAATATATAGTGGAAGGTGATTTTAGCGGAGCTGCATTTTTTGCTGTAGCAGCTGCAATATCAGGAGAGTTGGAATTAAATAATATCAGGAATAATAGTATTCAAGGTGATCAAGCAATTTTAGACATACTGAAAAGTGTAGGTGCAGATTTAGAATATACTGAAAATAGTATCATAATTAAGCAAAATAAGTTACTTCCATTTAAATATGATGCTACTGATACTCCTGACTTATTTCCACCTTTGGTAGTTCTAGCCTGCAACTGCGATGGTTTTTCTATAATTAAAGGAGTAAATAGATTATTAGAAAAAGAATCAAATAGGAGAGATGCTCTTATAAACGAGTTCTCTAAATTAGGTGCCAAAATTAGCTACAAAGATGATGAAATGTTTGTAGAAGGCACATTATTATCAGGTGCAGAGGTAGACTCAAATAATGATCACAGGATAGCAATGGCATTAGCAATCTCTGCTTTAAATAGTAGAGGTAATATATTGATAAATAACTCGGATAGCATACATAAGTCTTACCCTGGTTTTTATACCCAATTAGAATCAATAAAGAGATGAATTATGAATAGTTTCGGAAGATTATTTAAAGTTGAGATATTTGGAGAGTCACATGGTTTAGGTGTAGGAATATTAATCGATGGTATACCTGCTGGCATAGAGATTAAAGAAGAAGATTTTGGACGTGATTTGCAAAGACGGATGCCTAACATACACGGGACGACGAAAAGAAGTGATACTTTACTCCCCAAAATAATATCAGGTGAATATCAAGGTAAAACAACCGGCTCGCCTATGTTATTACTTTTTGAAAATAATGATATACAAAGTAAGGATTATATAAATCTTATAGAGACTCCACGGCCCGGCCACTCTGATTTTGTGGCGATAAAGAAATATTATAGTTTCAATAATCCAAATGGTGGTGGTCATTTCTCGGGAAGACTGACAGCTGGGATTGTAGCAGCAGGAGTTATTGCTAAAAAAATAATAGACAAAGTGAAAATTGACGCTAGAATATTATCAATTCATGGAAGTACAAATATTTCCAAAGAAATAGAAAATGCTATAGCTAAAAAAGATTCAGTAGGTGGCATAATAGAATGTACTGTAAAAGGCTTAGATATAGGTATAGGAGAGCCTTTCTTTGATAGTATAGAGTCTTGTATGTCTCATATTGTTTTCTCCATTCCCGGAGTGAAAGGAATAGAGTTTGGCTCAGGCTTTTCTGCTGCTGATATGTATGGCTCGGAACATAATGATATTCTTATTTCTAATGATGGAACTACAAAAACTAATAATTCCGGAGGTATTAGTGGAGGCATTAGTAACGGAAATGATATCATCTTTAGAGTTGCAATCAAACCTACAAGTAGCATACCGAAGCAACAAGAAACTATTAACATTAGTACCGGACAAAAAGATACCTTAGCAATAAAAGGTAGGCACGATGCATGTATAGCATTAAGAGTGCCGGTAATAATTGAAGCAGCAGCCGCTATAGTTTTAGCAGACTTAAAAATAATACGCCAAAGCCAAATAGTTTAGTCTATCTTGTATATCTTTAGATATTTTGCCAAAAGCCCTGCTTTAACTTTTATAAAATATACACCTGAAGGGATATCTTTGATATTCGCTTCAAATTCTGTAGTCCCATCCGAGATAGTACCACGATAAATAGATTTCACAATATTTCCCTGAGTGTCAAATAATGCCAAATCTCCTGTTGTTTCAAATGGTACTGTGAGTGTGCAAATCACCATATCTTTTGCTGGATTTTTAGATGATATTGCAGCACTATATTTATCACCTATATTAATTGCAAACAAATCAGGTGCACACATCTGCACTTCCGTATATGCAGTGTCAGAGACAAAACTAATACACCTTGCAGAATATGGGGAGTTTTTTACTTGGGTAGTTATTTTGGGATTAGCATCGTTTTCCCATAAGAAAGAACATTCCAAAGTACCTAAAGTAACATTAGAGTCGATAGATTGACTTTCTGAAATAAATTCTAAATTCAATAAACCGGCATTAGAATCAGAATTTATATTTACTCCAAAATCATCTGATAAATTACTTTTAAAATCTATGAAGTCATATTTTTTAGAATCTAGATTTATATCAATAGAAAAGGAATCTAATTTATATATATCCCATGCGTTGGAAGAAATATTTATATCTACCTTAATAGTGTCATAGGAATTATAAATATTTTTATTTTTTACTAATTGTAGCTTGTAATATTTTCTTTCTTCTTCAGGAAAAGTAAAAGATTTTGTTGAATTATAACCTAGTATATCGGTAGCAGTAATAGCAAGATTTACATTCTGATTAATATCATCAACTGTCATAACGAATTGATAGTAATATTTTTCAATTATATTGTGGAATCCAGTTGTATCATAAGAAATATTGCTGTTATTATCAAAAGAAATAGATGATATACCGGTTGAATCAGTTATAGAAACTAAATAATCTCCACAACCTATTTCATTTATAGAAATTATTGGATTACCATCATTATTAATTGGTTTGAATCCTAAGGAAGTAGTGTGTCCGTATGAAATATATTCTCCAAATCCGTATAAACAAGAGCCAAATTTTAAGTCTCCTTCTATTATATGATTCCCTTGCTTAAGTGGTAATCGCAACCAATATAAATCTTCTCCAGGAATTTTATTCAGTATCAATTCCGGATAATATTTATATAAAACTTCTCCATCTATTCTGATAGTTTTCAAAAGGTCGATGTCAGTATCATTAGCATCTACAATTAAATTAGCAAAACTTTCGTCAATTCTGCTACTATAACCGGGAACATTAAAGACAGTATAATTTACATATTGTTCAGTGGGGACAGCTAAGGTCATAAATGGATCGTATTTGCTATTGTAATCCCAATCTGCTGAATAGCAATATTGCATTAACATAAATGGTTTATTAGATTCCCAAATTGATATACCTCTTATAGATTTGTTATTAAATAAACCTACACTTTTTGCATTATATTCAAAGAATTCGTTAGCATCTACCTCAAATGTTAATTCTTCATAAAGCTTACCAGTTTCAAAACTATAATATTTGCACGTAACTATAGTACCATTCTCTGCAGCAATTCCTCTAAAATAATCTCCCCATTTCTCAATTCCAAAGTATGATATTACATCATCTCTAAGAAGCTGGAGACATACATATTTTTTGCCCCATGCTGTTACAGGAGGTAGCATCTCTACTAAATGATCGGCACCATCTACTGTAACATCGCCGGGAATAGGAGTACGTTGATGATAGGATATAGCACCAACAGGTTTGTTTGAGCTTACCATAGTACCCGATAAATCTCTTTTTCTAATATTTTCTCCTTTAGATCTGAAAGAGAAAACTTGACCTTTATTGAGAGTTACTTTTTCTATGTCACCGACTTGTTTGTTATCGACAGTCGTAGTTCCTGGTTTTCCTTTGTATCGTATTGTAAGCTCTGTATCATCTTGATTAGCTATAATCAACATTCCTGAACCTTTCGGTCTGTTGTTTATTAGTTCTCCATCCCAATATGCAAGGTGAACGTAGTTAGTACCCCATGCCTTTACAGGAAAAACAATAAAAGAGTCACCTGTGTATGTTTTTGAATTGAGGATAGAAATACTTATGTCCCTATCAGAACTAATATGAAAAGTTTGATTATTAACCACCCCAGTAGTATATACTTCTTGTGCATACATATTGCCGGGGTGTGAGAATTCCTTGTCTAAATCAATTTCTAATGTGTTGTTCGGATCAATTATATAATTTGTTTGCTTTCCTGCATATTCAACAGTAATGGTACTTTTAAGTACAGCTACAATGTAGAGTTTCAGAACATTAGTGTTTGCGTCTGTTTTTTCATGGTCATTGGGTGGTATTGCAAACCAAAAATCTTTACCATAAGATGATATTTCTTGAGCTAATAAACAAGTTGTAGAATATATAAATATTGCGATAAGTAAAAATATTGTATTTTTCATGTCCTTTTCCTTTAAATGAGCTTGCTACAAAATATCGGTATCCCAACGACATATTTGTAGCAAGCATTAAAGATTCATTACTATAGATAGCTATCATGATTGAATCTAAAAATATAAACACACGAGTAACTTTTTGGTTGCAAATATCTACAATATAATAGAAAAAAAGGAGATCAAAGAAATACCATCTGATGAAGAATTAAAATATCTACTAATGTCTCTTATACCTATTGTTGCGTTAAATAAGCTACTTGTATAACTTATGTAAATTGGGATTTCAATTTGATTGAAAATATTATTTCTTATTCCTATAAGCAAAGAAGGAACATCTTCAATAAACTTATTATCAATAAGCAAAGATAATTTTGGGGTGTAAGTGTTATAAAAAGCAGTATTAACAGCTTGATAGTATGAAAAATATCCATTCATATTATATGGCAAATCGAGATAAGTATTAAGAGAAGTTACTAACTCAAATTTTATATTACTCGGCATCATGGATGAGAAATTATTTTCTACAGTGTTAAAGTTAAAAGCCTTTTCTAAGCTATCCAATTGAGCTTTATTAAATATATCACTAAAGTTATATGTCGAATTAGATATATATCTGCCTGTATTTTGATTCCATGATATACTACCAATATCATAAATGCCAATTTTAAAATTTATAGAGCTATCTTTCTTTTGTGATTCCCAATAAACATCAAACGAAAAGCCAGTTCCTGAAGGTTCATTTAATAATCCAATATTTGAGATATACTCTGTATTTGCATACTCATGATTGATACCAAAGTCCGGTGAAAAAGCGGTAAGTGCATCAATATTTATAAAGCCTGATATTTGTGCGATATCATTAGTGTATAAATTTGATGATTTTATATTTGCATCTACAAAGCTATAACCTTGGACGAAAGCTCCAGAGACACCTATTCTGGAGTTTTCAGGAATAAATGTAAGTAAAGGTATATTTTTAACGTAAGAGGCTAGCCCTAACTTATATTTTCTATAATACACACTCTGGAATTTTGCATTATCAAAATTATAATGTTGTTCTTTTTCATTCCCAAGTAGTAACAATTTAGCCGCATCATATGGTATATCAAATTTAAAATAAGCAAGATCTGAAACTGATAAGTCAAAAGAAATGTTTTCTAAATTCAGGTTAAACTGCAAAGGAGTTGCTTCTATAAAAGTTGAAATTGTAGACTTACCTTCAAATTTGCTAAGTAAATAGGATTTATCTGATTGATCCAGATAGCCATCGGAATCATCAGAGAAGTGTTTATTAATATCATCAAGGGTCAAAGAGTTTGTATATGCCATGAAATTTAGATCGAATAAATCAATTTGAATAAACGAGGAGTCATTAACAGGATGCATCCAAGATTCGCCGGAGTATACGAAATACTTCATAGTACTCAATAGTATCAATATAAGAAGTATAAATATTTTCATATTTTTAGTTTCAGTCTTCTTTTATTCTGTAATCTATTTCAAGATAAGATTTTATATCTATTCCATCTGTAGCTTTAAATTTTGTGATAATATCTGTTGAGCTTTTTAGCTGTAGTTTATATATTACAAAGAAACTTTTGCTAATTCTATTCAAATCTAGCGAGTCTAATGGAATTGATATATTAGATATGTTGGGGACAAACTCTATTTCGTTCAATGTTTCAGCAGGTAAAATATTAAAATTCTTAGTTACTATATTTTGAAACATATTATCAACTATAGTAATTATAGCTACAATATCTACAGGTAGACCGTTTGTCAATCGACAAAATATGGTTGCTTCGTTTGCATCTTCCAGATTTTCTTTTTCACTACCTATTTTATGCTCTACTGTGTCAATTATAGATATTGAATCAATATTTAATGCCAAAGGGGCTTTAATAAAACTATTTACTTCTATGGAGTCAAAAATTGAAGCTTCAAAGTATTTATTATTAGGATTTATTATCGAATTGCCTGAAAAAGAGATAGATGAAGGCAAAAAAGATATAAAATCGTTAACATTTGAATTATCTGAATCGTAGATTTTGTTAAACGTACTTCCTGTAAATACAATATCTGACAAGGAATTGTTCCCATTTTCTTCAAAATAGACAGAATCATTTTGAAAAGAGCCTATGAGAGCTAACTTGATAAATTTTACTTCCGGAATATTTACATAATCAGAAATATACTTCGCATTAATAAACAATTGAGCTCCATCCAACTTTATGTGATTTCGAAAATCTTCTACTTGTTTGTCGAAGTCTATATTAATGGATTCGGATATATTTTCTATAAAGGTAGGAGGTAGCTTGCCTTTTAAATATTCAATATTTGTCTTTGTAAATCGAATCGAAAAGATAGCAGAATCACTTTGATTGAAATTACCTTTAGCATTTACGCTCAAGGAAATATTATTATTATCTGATAGATTAGCCTCTAAGTCGTCAAGTCCGAATTTATATGTTTGCAGTTCATACTCAGATATAGAATTATTTAGATTAAGTGAACCTTGTGCATTAGAAAAATCTGAAAAAGTAATATCATAAGAAAAAGGAGTAGCAGATAAATTTTGTAACTCTATACTGCAATTACCTGATAAAAAAGTAGCCGTTTCTATAGATATGCTATCAGGCAGAGGGATATTTACCTGCAAATTTCCCTCTGCAAGAGGAAATTTGAAATTCAAATATTCGAAATCTAATTTATTTTCAAGAAATTCGGCTATGCCGCTTTTGTACTTTAGTGTATCTGTGTAGAAAGAGTAAACAATATAATTGCCGATGTTTTCTACTCTGCTGTAGTCGCTATCTTTTAATAAACTATCAATATTATAAAATCTGTCAGTAATTGGTAGATTGAGGTCAACATCCCATTCAGGCATATTAATATCATTAGGTAAATCTATGCACCCATTTAGAATAATAGCAACAAATATATAGTATAAATTTTTCATAGTACTTTAAAAGAGCAATATGTGTGCCTAATATTGTACAGTAGTTGATAATACTTATTCTAAAAATGTCCATGAGAAGGAAAGATTGAAATTAGTTTGAAGTGCAGGGTAATAAGGCACATAATAATAATCTTGACCTAAAAGATTTTCCATAGCAAGTTTCACGTAAGCTGTGCCTAATTTAAGAATAACAAACACATCAACTCCGTTAAACTTAAACGCGGATTCCGAAGGATTATTTAGGTAAGCGTAAACTCGTTGTTGAGGTATAAAACGCATACCTGTAAACGGTGGAATGAATGTAACATTGACACCGGAGAAGAGTTTACTTCTACCAATTATAAAGTCATAAGTTGTTCCGATTTTGATAGAGTAGTCAGGTATTGTCTTATAATCGCTGTTGTCTCTATTATATAGAAAACTGGCTTTAAAGGCAAGCTTGTCTTGATCGCCCATGATATCAGGTATAAAACTTACTCCTGAACTTAAAGAGGCAGATAAGACATTTTTATCTAAGCCATTAAATGATTCGGATGAAAATATTGTTTCATCCCTATAGAGTGCATTTGAATATAATGGAGAAGTAATAAGTCTATAAGATGCTTTTGTAGAAACAAAATAATTGTCAGTGGCATAGCTATAAGCTACTAACAAACTACTAATGTCTGATTTTGAAAGATTTATCCCTTGTGAAAGCGATGGAGATTGTTCTGTATATGAAAAATCAAAAAAAGCATTTGAAGAAGTGCTAAAATCATATTTAATCTTAGTTCCAAATGAGATATTCAAATTATCATATACATAAGCTTGTCTTAGTCCACCTGAAAGGGTTAACTTGTTAGACAAAAAAAGATTTGCCAAGCCATATGCCGAATATTCTATGCTTTTGTATTTCTCCCATGCGTAACTTTCAGGAACGTTATGGTATGAGAAGTCACCACCGATATTGAGTTTAATAAAATCAAGATATTTGAAAGAATATTTTGCAAAACCACCCACTTGATCAATCCTGTATTCCTGTATTTCATTAGAGTTGGTATCAATTCTTTCTGAAACGGGAGCTTCAAACCTCCATAGTATATCGGAGAAGTATAAACCACTACTAATAAAAGAAGTAGAATCATTATTCAAAACAGAGGTCACGTTTAATGTAATGTCATGCCTATAATTTCTTTCTGTAAAGGCAGTTAACTGCTGATTTGAATATATCGGACTATAAAGAAATATATTACCGGCAGCATCTAAGCTGGTTAGTTCATTCATACCACCACTTATACCGAGTTTATGATTAGTAAAATTATCTGTAAGTGATATAGAAATCTTATTTGAAGGGTTCCACCTAAGTCTTAATCTAATATTCCAATGTGAAAAATCATCATTATTGTATTGTCCCTGAGCGGTTTGTCCTTTATATCCAAATGTAAAATTCCAGTTTGGTTTGAAGTTTAAGCTATAAATTCCATCTGAAGCTAAATGTCCAAATCCTGCTTGTGAAAACCACAATCTAGTGTATGGAGATTTTGTATTATGAATTATCTCTTGAGAATTTATAAGCAAATTAGATCCATTAGGTGATAATAATACAGCCTCAGAGCCTTCCAGTATTTCTAAGTTCTCAAAATCTTCATGAGGAATTTGTGCTGGATTTAACGAAAGGAAGTTTTTATCTATTATTGATCTGCCATTGTAAGTATAGTCTATGTTATTGGGCATTAATCCCAGATAGGAGAATGAGTTAAATTGACCAAAATTACCGAGAGATAGAGAATTGACAGGTAATCTATCATAAAATATATCTGACATATCTCTATAAAGGACTGTCTGTAAATCTTGTTTATTTATAGTAAAAGAAGTAGATACACCAAAAGAAGATAGTTTGCCATGTATATTTAGCGGGATTGATAATAAACTATCAGGTATTACAGTGACAACATCTGTACTAGTTGCACTGGTATCAGAATCGTCTGCGAAAGAGAGACAATGCATTACCAGGAATAATATATATATAATTCGATTAAATTTCATAATGCAAATATAACAATTTGATATCTGCTTATTCGTAAAAATCTTATTATTGTTGCATTATATACATAAAGGCATTAAATTTATAGCAAAATGCCTTTGATAAAAAACATATAGGTGGTTAATCATGGAAAAATATTATTTAAGAGTGCATAATGCAATTTCTACTAATAATTGGGTTGAACTCAAATCGCCATACGATGGTAAAACAATTGCGTTAGTTGAAAAAGGTAATGATACCACAATAGAGCAAGCACTTAAAAATGCACATTTTCATTTCGAACATACCATGAAAAAAATGCCTGCTTGGAAAAGGGCTGAAATATTAAGGATAGTTGCAGACCAAATTGAACAAAATGTAGAAGAATTAGCCCATACTATTGCGTTAGAAGGTGGAAAGCCCAAAAAAGATGCAAGAGTTGAAGTTATCAGAGCTATTAATACTACAAGGATGTCTGCTGAAGAAGCTATCAGATTGGACGGTGAGCAATTAACAATGGATAGAGCTAAAGGTAGTGAAAATCATACTGCTTTTACGATTAGGCAAGGTGTAGGACCTGTTTTAGCTATTTCTGCTTTCAATCACCCTGTGAATTTAATCTGTCATCAAGTAGCTACGGCTTTTGCAGCGGGAAACACTGTAATAGTAAAACCTGCAAGCCAAACACCTATATCAGCGATAAAAATATTAGATTTCTTTATCAAAGCCGGATTACCAGAAGGTGTAATTAGTCTTCTGATGATACCAGGCAAAGAAACAGAAAAAGTAGTTACGGATTCAAGAATCAAATTTATAACCTTTATAGGTAGTGCCGAAGTTGGATGGAATTTGCAAAAGATTATACAGCCGGGTGTTAGATTAGAACTAGAACATGGCGGCACTGCTGTTTGCATAGTAGATAAGAAGGCTCGTATTGATAGAGCAATACTTTCTATAGTAAAAGGTAGCTTCTACCACGCCGGTCAAGTCTGTGTTTCAACACAAAATTTATATTTACACAATACTATCTATGACGACTTTATGGCAATCTTCACTGAAAAAGTAGGTCTCTTAAAAACAGGAGATGCAACAGATGAGAATACTGATGTTGGACCTATCATTAGTAAATATGAATTAGACAGAGTTGATAGTTGGGTAATGGAAGCTATCCAGCAGGGAGCAAAGTTAAGAAAAGGTGGGCATAGAATATCAGAGAGCTGTTATACTCCAACTATTTTAGAAAATGTAAGTCCTGAAATGAAAGTATATAACAAAGAAGTATTTGGACCGGTGGTTAACATAATAAGATATGACGATTTAGAAGATGTAGTTAAAACTGTGAACATGACGGAATACTCTTTTCAAACATCAATTTTTACGCAAGATATTGATACTGCTATGTATTATGCAAAAAATGTAGAAACTAAGGCATGTATTATTAATGATAATACAGCTTTTAGAGTTGATTGGATGCCATTTGGAGGTGCGAAAGAATCTGGTTTGCATGTAGGTGGTGTAAAATATTCTATTAGAGATATGACCGAAGAAAAATTGGTAGTAATGAAAAATTACTATAAATTATAAATGCAATGTCATAATATAAAAGCTCATCTTGTCTGTTTTAGATGAGCTTTTTAGATAAATAATCACTAAAGACAAAAAATATTTATCTATGCTAAAACACACAATAATTTTACATTCATTTTGTATGTAAAACTATTAGTAAATCACGAGTGTAAAGTAAATCTCAAAATATTCAATCTATTTATAGAAAGTAAATTTTACTGTATCTTAATCCCCTTTAAAACTGATTCTTCAGCTTCTATATTTGGAAATATGCAATAAAAATAGTATATTTTACTATTCTAATTCCGGAATTGCTTCCTCGTTTACCTCTGCATTAATGCAAAAAGTAATTCTATATGATACTATAAGAATTTGTTCCATATACTAAAACATAATTATGTCTACTGAAAATAAAAACTCTTCACAAATTATTTTTAATAATAAGCAACAAGAATTAGCGCATAAGATTGAAGATAATACCAAAATATCCAAATGGAAAGATTGGAAGTGGCAATTAAAGCATTCAATTAAAAGTTTAGATACCGTTGAAGAATTACTTGGAATTAAAATTGAAAAAGATGAAAGACAAAAACTAGAAGAAACTCTAGAAAAATTTCCACTTTCTACTACACCTTACTATTTATCTTTAATAGATGCAAGTGATTATAAAAATGATCCAGTTTTTATGCAATCAGTACCTCAGTCTCATGAGCTAATTATTCAAAATCAAGATATGGCAGACCCATTAGCAGAAGATAAAGATTCTCCTGTTGAATCCATTACTCATAGATATCCAGATAGAGTATTATTTCATATAAGTAATATTTGCTCTATGTATTGCAGACATTGTACCAGAAAAAGAAAAGTTGGTGAGGTTGATTCAATTCCGAATAAAGAAGTTATTTTAAAAGGAATTGAATATATTAGAAATACTCCTCAAGTTAGGGATGTGCTTTTGTCCGGAGGAGATCCACTAATGTTAAATGATGACTACTTAGAGTGGATTTTGCAAGAACTATCAGCAATTGATCACGTAGAAGTTATCAGAATTGGTACAAGAATGCCTGTCGTACTACCGTATCGAATTACAGATGAACTTGTAGAAATGTTAAAAAAATACCATCCTGTATGGATAAATACACATTTTAATCATCCAAGAGAAATTACTTCTTCTTCAAGAGAAGCTTTGGCTAAACTGGCAAATGCCGGTATACCATTAGGAAATCAGTCAGTATTGTTGGCAGGAGTCAATGACTGTCCAAGAATTATGAAAGCATTGGTACATCAATTAGTACAGAACAGAGTAAGGCCATATTACCTTTACCAATGTGATCTGTCGGAAGGCTTATCCCACTTTAGGACTCCAGTAGGAAAAGGCATTGAAATAATAGAATCTCTAATTGGTCATACTTCAGGATTTGCTGTTCCTACTTATGTGATAGATGCTCCTGGTGGTGGTGGCAAAATTCCGGTTATGCCAAATTATCTTATTTCATGGTCAACAAATAAAGTTGTTCTTAGAAATTACGAAGGTGTAATTACTACTTATAAAGAACCCGACTCCTACGAACCAATATTCTGTGATAGAAACTGTGATAATTGTGACTTGCAACTAAAAATAAGTGGAGCTGATGAATATGCACAAGTTGGTATCGCTCAGTTATTATCAGATGCTGAAGACAGAATTTCACTAGTACCCGAAAATAATGATAGGTATGAAAGAAGAAATAGTTAAGGGAGATTATGTCTTATATTGACTTTTCAATATTCGCTATATATATGATTGGAGTATTTCTTGTAGGTTTATATTTCTATAAAAAAAACAACTCCAAAGAAGATTACTATGTGGGTGACAGAAAGATTGGTCCATGGCATGTGGGCCTTTCTGTCGCTGCTACTGATGTAGGTGGTGGTTTCTCTATCGGCTTGGGGGGCTTAGGTTATATGATGGGTCTATCCGGCTCATGGTTACTATTCACTGGTTTAGTCGGAGCATGGATTTCAGCTGTAACAATTATTCCTTATCTTAAAAAGTTAGATAAAGTACATAACTTTTTGACATTCCCTGATTTTTTAAGATTTAAATACAATGAGAAGGTAGCTCTTTTAGCTTCTATTATTACAGGTATTGGCTACATGGGGTTTACAGGTGGTCAAATATTAGCAGGAGCTAAACTTTCGGCTGCAACTCTTTTTAGCGATTTACCAATAAGCGTAGATCCATATTTATTTTCTGTGATAGTAATCGCCACGGTAATCATTTTATATACTGTGTTAGGTGGCATAAAAGCGGTAATTTATACAGATACTATTCAATGGATAATACTAATATCAGGTCTGGTTGTATTTGCATTACCTTTTGCAATATATCAAGCAGGAGGCATCTCTAATATACAAATTCAGTTACCTTCTGAATTCTTTTCACTTACAAATGTAACAGCAACCGATCTTATAAATTGGTCAATTACTATTTTACCAATTTGGTTTATAGCAATGACTTTATATCAGAGGATATTTTCTTCTCAAAATGAAAAAAAGGCCAAAAAGGCATGGTATATTGCAGGATTATTTGAATATCCGGTAATGGCATTTGCCGGAGTAAGTCTTGGCATGATATCAAGAATATATTTCCCTGATATAGACCCTGAAATGGGAGTTCCAATGCTTCTAAAAGAAGTGTTACCAATTGGTATAAAAGGTATTATCATTTCAGCTTATTTTTCTGCAATAATGTCAACAGCAGATAGTTGCCTTATTGCTTCCTCCGGTAATTTCTCATTAGATATTATTGGTAGATACTTCTACAAGGGAAAGCAAAGTACCAGATCATTGATAAAATTATCACAATATACAACTCTGGGCATTGGGGTTATTACATTGATAGTTGCCATTTCTTTTGAAAGCGTTTTAGAGATAATTTATCATTCATATTCTTTTATGGTTGCAGGTTTACTGGTGCCAACATTGATAGCTTTTATCGTTAAGAAACCAAATTCTACTGCAGCATTGTGGGCAATGATTTCCGGAGGTACTATTTCATTATTAATTATCTTTATGGAATGGAAGACACCTTATGATTTACATCCTTCTGCATTTGGGATCGTTCTCTCTGCTTTAATTTATTTTGTAATATCAACTGTGACTAAAAAAAATGCAATACGACAAAATTGAAAAAATTGGTAATTCTTTAATTCAGCATGGTAAATATAACGATAGAGTATATATCATGCACTTAGAAAAACAGGATGTGAAAGAAGTTTTTCGTTACACCGAAGAGACTGCTGCAAATAATAACTATTCTAAAATATTTGCGAAAATTCCTGCTTCCATTTATTCTGATTTAGATCAATCAGTTTATTTGACTGAGGCAAAAATTCCATTATTTTATAATGGAAAAGAAGATGTCCTTTTCCTTTCAAAATATATAGATTCTAACAGAAAAAAAATGTTGCCTGAAGTGGCACAAGAAGTTGCAAATAATATCGGAATTGCGAAAAGTAAAGCAGGAAAACTTAATCTAAGTGATTTGGGTAAAGAATATACCATGAGGGTGCTTAATCACAATGATGCAGAGGAACTTGCCGAGCTATATAAAATTGTATTTGAAACTTATCCTTTCCCTATACATGATCCTAAATTTTTGAAAGAAATGATGGATGATAATATTGAATATTGGGGTATATTTTGGAATGGAAAATTGATTTCTGCTGCCTCCTCTGAGCAGTATGTATCTGAATCTGTAGTCGAGATGACTGATTTTGCTACCAACCCTGACTATTTGGGTAAAGGTTATGCACTGCATTTGCTGAAAAAAATGGAAAAATCAATGATTGAAAAAGGATATAAAACTCTTTATACCATTGCAAGAAGCCTTTCACCAGCGATGAACATTACTTTTGCTAAAGACAATTATTTATTTGCAGGTACTCTAATCAATAATACGAATATATTTGGCAAAATAGAACCAATGAATGTTTGGTATAAACCGATATAAATATTATAAATATTTAGTTAATACAAAAAAGCAGTCTATATTATAGCTGCTTTTTTTTATTTTTGTTTCATGCTATTTATCATGGAGAAATATAGTGCTTAATAATAAAAAAGAGCGTGTCGGCTGGTATATGTATGACTGGGCAATTTCAGCGTTTTCTGCCACTGTCGTTACTGTTTTTATTGGCCCATATCTTACTTCAATAGCGCAAACTGCAGCTAATGAAACCGGCGTATTAAACATATTAGGAATAGATATATTCCCGGGTTCGTACTTCCCGTATGTTGTTTCACTCTCTGTATTACTTCAGGTACTCTTTTTGCCCTTGATGGGAGCAATTGCTGACTATACACATAAAAAGAAGTTTATACTTGCAGTAGCATCCTATTTAGGGGCATTTTCCACTATGGGAATGTTCTTTTTGGAAGGAGATAGATACCTGCTTGGAGGAGCACTGTTTATAATAGCGAATCTATCTTTTGGGATTGCTATGGTTATGTACAATGCATTTTTAAATGATATTGCAGAAAAAAAGGATAGAGATTCAGTTTCTTCAATTGGCTGGGCTACCGGTTACCTTGGTGGTGGTATACTATTGCTGCTTAATCTAATGCTTTTTTCTGAAGCTGAGTCTTTGGGAATCTCTACCGGGATGGCGATTCGTATTAATTTATGCTCTGCTGGTCTATGGTGGGGAATATTTACTTTATTTCCATTGCTTTGGCTCAAAATACATAAAAAGCCTAAAAATGTACCTCAAAATAAAACTATATGGAATGTTGGATTCGCCGAATTAAATCATACTATTAGAGATGCTAAAAAGTATCCAATTACATTGACATTTTTAATTGCTTATCTTCTCTATAATGATGGAGTTCAGGCTGTGATTGCACTTTCATCTCAGTTTGGTCAAGAGGAGCTAGGCTTAGATATTTCTGTGCTTACACAGGTAATATTGATTGTCCAATTTGTGGCTTTTGGCGGAGCACTATTGTTTAATTATATAGCTTCAAAAACTACAACCAAAACAACTTTAATTATCACACTTGTTATTTGGCTCATAGCTGTATCTTATGCTTACATAGGTTTATACGATGCAACTGGTTTCTATATACTAGGAGTAGTTGTCGGCATGGTAATGGGAGGGACGCAAGCACTCAGTAGATCCTTATATTCTAACCTAATTCCTAAAGACAAAGAAGCAGAATATTTTAGTTTATATGAAGTATCCGAAAGAGGTACAAGCTGGTTAGGACCTCTTTTATTTGGTCTTTCTCTTCAGTTTTCGGGTTCCTATCGTATAGCTATACTTTCCTTAGTCATCTTTTTTGTGATAGGCATTGTGATGCTGCTAAAAGTAAATGTGAATAAAGGAATAGAACGCGTAGAGAGTGCAGCGTAATATCTTTACACTACGTAACTGTCATTTAAATATAAACTCTTATTTGTTGCATCTAATGTAGCTTTGCCTCCAATCGGCAGTGTATATTGATCACTAATGTGACCAAAGGGTACTCCATACATGGTTGGAATTCCAATTGGCTTTATTAATTGTTCCATAATTTCCTTGACAGTTAAAGAGCGATTGGGATTAAATGGTCGTCTGGTATTTAAATTTTTGAATTGACCGAATATAATTCCGGCTGCTTTGTGCAGTTTGCCTGATAATACAAGTTGGGTAAGCATTTTATCTATTTTGTATTGAGCTTCTCTTGTTTCCTCTAATGCTACTATTTTCCCTGTAAAATCTATATCATAAGGAGTACCTAATAGTCCGGAAACAATTGATAGATTACCTCCTACGATTTCTCCTTCAACTTTGCCGGGAACTAAAGTCCACATCTTATTATGTTTAATAGAAAACGTAGAAGCTGAGGCATCTTGAAAAATACAACGTTTTAAAGCAGTGGTTTCAATTCCTGAAAAATCAGATGAAGCAACGGGACCATGGTAAGTAATCATACCTGTTTGATGCGTTATGGCATTCAAAATGGCAGTAATATCACTAAATCCAATAATAATCTTAGGATTCTCTTTTATGGTATTATAATCTAACATATTCAAGATACGCATAGAGCCATAGCCACCCCTTGCCGCAATTATGGCTTTAATATCATCACGTTGGATATAATCCATAAATTCTTTTGCTCTATCCTCATCAGTAGCAGAAAAATAGTTGTGCCTATTTTTTTGCCATCTGACAGAAAAGCTATGTTCAACCTGTATGCCTTGTTGTCTGAAGAAGTTAGTGCATCTATGTACAGCCCACATACTTGTAGGACTAGCAGGGGATATGATGGCAATTTTGTCGCCTTTTTTCAAACCTTCAGGCTTGAAAAGTTTTGAAGAAGAATTTATTCCAACCGCATTACACCTAAGTTTACTAGTACCTGTAGTTGCTAAAAATGCAGTACTACCTAATGATAATAAGAAATTACGTCTATCCATAACTCATTTATTCTATTGTGTTTTTTTAAAAGGTACTTAAATATTATGCCAATTTTCTAAATAATGGACTTGTTTATTTTCAATAAATATTCTATATTTGTGGCTATAGAAAGGTGCAGGAGTGGTTGAACTGGCTCGCCTGGAAAGCGAGTATACCGGCAACGGTATCAGGGGTTCGAATCCCCTCCTTTCTGCAAAAGAGGCTCATAATCTGGGTCTCTTTTTTATTATATATTGATAGTTATACTAACTGATATTAAAAAAAACCGATAGTAAAATATCTATCGGTTTTTAAAATCATATTAGACTCAAAACTGTTATCTGTTTTGAATTTTTTTCCAAGTGTCTTTTAAAGTTACAGTTCTATTGAAAACTATATTATCTTCAGTAGAATCTCTATCGATGGCAAAATAACCAATTCTTTCAAATTGATATTTATCTCCGACTTTTCCTTCTTTCACAGCAGGCTCCAAATATCCATCAACGACATTCAGAGAATCAGGATTTAAATTATCCAAAAACGTCTTACCTTCTTCTACTTTGTTTGGATTTTCTATACTGAAAAGATTTTCGTATTGTCTGACTTCACACTTTATAGCATGCTGAGCTGACACCCAGTGTAAAGTAGCTTTGACTTTTCTGCCATCCGGCGAATTGCCACCACGAGAAGCAGGGTCATAAGAACATTTCAGCTCAATAACTTCACCGTTATCATCTTTTATAACATCATCACAAGTAACAAAGAATCCATATCTAAGGCGAACTTCTCTACCAGGAGCTAAACGGAAGAACTTCTTAGGAGGATTTTCCATAAAGTCTTCTTTTTCAATGTAAAGTTCTTTCGTAAATGGAACTTTTCTTGTGCCGGCGGATTCATCTTCCGGATTATTTATTGCGTCCAACCAGTCAGTTTCGCCTTCAGGGTAATTGGTGATAGTAACTTTTAATGGATTTAAAACGCCCATAATTCTGTTGGCACGCTTATTTAAATCTTCTCTTATGCAACTTTCCAATAAAGCTAACTCAACGATACCATCTGCTTTTGCTACACCGATTTTATCAGTAAATGTTCTCAGTGATTCAGATGTATAACCTCTTCTTCTAATTCCGCTAATTGTAGGCATGCGAGGATCATCCCAACCTGAAACATGTTTTTCTTGCACTAGTTGTAGAAGTTTACGTTTACTTAGTACAGTATAAGAAAGATTAAGTCTTGCGAATTCTATTTGTTGTGGCCTGTATAGATCCAATTCAATAAGGAACCAATCATACAATGGTCTATGATCTTCAAATTCTAAAGTACAAAGTGAGTGTGTAATATGCTCAATAGAATCTGAAATGCAATGAGTAAAGTCATACATTGGATAAATACACCATTTATCACCGGTTCTATGATGATTTGCATTTTTTATACGATAAACCACAGGATCGCGCATATTTAAGTTAGGAGAAGCCATGTCAATCTTAGCTCTTAACACTTTGCTTCCATCTTCGTACTTACCTTCCTTCATTTCCATAAAAAGTTGCAAGTTTTCTTCTATTGAGCGATTCCTAAAAGGAGATTCCTGACCGGGTTCTTTCAAATTTCCACGATATTGACGTATTTCTTCAGCAGTAAGATCATCAACGTAAGCTTTGCCTTTTTTTATAAGAGAAATAGCATGCTCAAATAACTGATCAAAATAGTCAGATGCGTAAAACATCCTATTGTCCCAGTCAAATCCTAACCATTTAACGTCTTCCTGGATTGAATCAACATATTCTACATCTTCCTTAACCGGGTTAGTATCGTCAAATCTTAGATTACATAAACCATTGTAATCTATTGATACACCGAAGTTTAAGCAGATTGACTTAGCATGACCAATGTGCAGATATCCGTTTGGTTCGGGAGGGAAACGAGTATGAACTCTTCCATCATATTTATTAGATTCAAGATCTTTATCAATGATAGTCCGAATAAAATTAGAAACAGGCTTATTTTCAGCTGTATTCATTTCATTAGCCATTATAGGTTCCTTTTAAGTAATAGATATCCATTTTCAATATTACTACAAATCTACAAAAAATAAACGAAAGCATAAATTTGTTATTAGGCATAGTAAAAACAATAATTATGTTCAAGTATAATTCACAATTATAAAATAAATTTGCTTTGGATACGATTAGAACAATGATAGCAAAGTTGATATTTACATAACAATAATTGGGCTAAGAATGAAAATACATGAATATCAAGCCAAAGAGCTTCTAAAGAAGTATAATGTTCCGGTTTTATTCAATCGAGTCATTTTTAACGCATATGATGCAGGAAAAATTGGCTTTGATGATTTTGAATCTCGGGGGCACAAGCTTGTTGTCCTAAAAGCTCAGATTCATGCCGGAGGCAGAGGCAAGGGGACAGTTTATAACAAAGACACCAATGAAGCCATGAAGATTGATGGCAAAGAGGTAAAAGGTGTTAATTTAATTAAAGGTGAAGACTTGTCTCATCAGCTTCATCAATATGCTGATGCGATGCTAGGCAATAAATTAGTTACAATTCAGACAGGTGAAGAGGGTAGTATTGTCAATAGACTTCTCATTGAAGAAGGAGTTGCAATTTCTAAAGAGTTTTATGCAGGTATTGTCTTAGATCGACAAACCGGAATGAATACTGTAATGGTTTCAACAGAAGGCGGAGTAGAAATTGAAAAAGTAGCAGACGAAACTCCTGAGTTAATTATTAAAGAAACTATAGACCCAAAAATTGGATTTCAAGCTTATCAGGCTAGAAGATTGGCTTTTGGATTAGGTTTAGATGGCGACGCCTTGAAAAGTTTTATTCCATTTATCCATAAGTTAGTAGAAGCTTATGAAGGCTTGGATTGCTCTTTAATGGAGATCAATCCACTTGTATTAACTGAAGATAAGAAAATGATAGCATTAGATGCAAAAGTAACATTTGATGATAATGCAATTTATAGGCATAAAGATTATCTAGAGTTAAGAGATGAAGCTGAAGAATCACCTTTAGAAGTCGAAGCTTCAAAATATGACCTTAATTATATCAAGTTAGATGGCAATGTAGGCTGTATGGTAAATGGTGCGGGTCTTGCTATGGCTACAATGGATATGATTAAATTGTCCGGTGGAGAACCTGCTAACTTCTTGGATGTCGGTGGTGGAGCAAATGTAGAAAGAATATCTAATGCTTTCAGAATAATGCTTAGCGATCCTAATGTAGAAGCCGTTTTAATCAATATATTTGGCGGCATTGTCAGATGTGATAAAGTAGCAGATGGTATAGTCCAGGCTCTAAGTGATATAGAGATTAGTCTCCCTGTAATAGTAAGATTAGACGGAACAAATGCTAAAGAAGGTGCTGCAACTCTAAAAAAATCAGGAATGAAATTTGAAGTAGCAGAAAATTTTGAACATGCAGCTAGATTAGTCGCAAAAGTAATAAAAAAATAAAAACTCCAAATATTTGGAAAAAAGGCGATTTTGAGTTATACTTGAATCGCCTTATTTTATTTATTGGAAGCAATATGTTACGCAAAATAATAATAGCTTGTTTGTTTATCTGCCAATTTACTATTGCTCATGCCAATAAGGTTGATAGTTTAAAAACTTTATTGGATGATGATACTGTAGATAAGTATACTGTATACTGTAATTTGTCAGCAGCCTTGTGGGAATCAGATTCTGAACAAAGTAAAAAGTATGCAACTCAGGCTATTAAAATTGCCGATGAAGAAGGTAATGAGAATAAAAAATATAAAGCTCTTAGAAATTATGGAATGATTTATTCAATAAATAGAGAATATTCAAAAGCTATAGATGTATACAATGATATCTTAAAGTATTTCAAAGAAATCAGAGATACGATTGAAATTGCAGCTCTCCATAGAAATATTGGCGATGTTTACTACAGACAAGCACAGTTTGCTGAAGCCTTGAAAGAATATATATATTCTGAGAATTATTTTGATAAATATATCAAGATTCACGACCAATATTATGATAAAGTCTATGAGAACTACGGTGCTACATTAAATAATATTGGCAACGTTTATCTCAGATTAGATGATTACGAGCAAGCCGTTAAGTTCTTTGAGCAGGCATTAGTCATACAAAAAGAAACAGGAGATAAATATTCTGAAGCAGCAGCTTACACAAACATTGGAAATATCTATCATTATTTGCAAAAATATGAAAAATCACTTCAATTCTATTTAAATGCTCTGGAATGTGCGAACATAGTAAATAATATAACATTGAAGGCAAATATTAATCAAAATATTGCTACTACATATCAAAATATAAAGAGATATAAAGAAGCTCAAAAATTCTACACTACTGCTTTAGAATTGTATAGCCAAACAGACAATAATGATGGTTTGATGGAGATTTACCATAGCTTAGCTTTAAGTTTTTTTGGAGAAAGAAAGATAGATTCAACTGAACATTATTTTGATTTAGCTATTAAAATGGCTAAATATATTCAGGATTTTCAATATTTAAGCTTTATTCAATATGATAAAGCTCAATATTATAGAGAAAATGGCAAATATGAAGATGCATTTAAATATCTCGAACAATCCCAAATATCTAAAGACTCAGTACTTACTAAAGAATCCAGGGAGCAAATCAATAAACTTACTGTTCAATATGATACTGAGAAAAAAGATAATCTTTTAAAAATTAAAAATTTAGAAATGTTGAAGAAAGAAAATGAGTTATATATTTCTTTGCTGGTTATACTTGCTCTTTTTATTATTGTTATTTTAATCTTTAGATTATATCGGAATAAAAACAAGAATTTGAATATTATTAAAGAGAAAAATATTGCTATTGAACGTGCTAATTATGAGCTAGAACAACAGAATGAATATATAAATAAGCAGAATATCGAACTTTCTAACCTAAATAGCATGAAAGATAAATTTTTCTCGATTATCTCTCATGATATGAGAAATCCTATAACTAATATGAATCTATTGCTAAGTCTTATAGAATCATTCTGTGAAGTTGGTAAGTATGATAAAATACCTGATAAATTAGATAAGTTCAAAAGCTCCATTACAAATTTAATGGCACTATTTGAAAATCTACTGGTTTGGTCTAAAACACAGACTGGCAGTATAAAGTTTAATCCTGCGCGTTTTAATGCTTCAGAAGTAATTCGACATGTAGCTGAAACATTTGAGTTGAATGCAGAAATGAAGAATATTCGGTTTAAAATTGAATCTAACACAAGTGTTCTAATAGATGCTGATAAAGATATGATTGAATTTATTGTTAGAAATTTACTTTCGAATGCTTTTAAATTTACCAAATCAGGAGGGAGGGTTGCTATTTCGTTAATTCAGGAATCAGATTTGTTCAAAATAATTGTAACTGATAGCGGAATTGGTCTATCTAAAGATAATTTGGCAAATCTATTTTTGATAGATCATACTTACTCCAGAGTCGGAACGGCTAGTGAAAAAGGAAGTGGTTTAGGGCTATCAATAGTTAAAGAGTTTGTAGCTTTACATCAAGGCAATATTGAGGTAAATAGTGAAGTAGGTAAAGGTACAGAGTTTATAATAATCTTACCACAAAATTAGATAGCTTCGAATGAATAGAAAAAGTGTTATTTTTGTTTCTTTTGAATATTGCCTGGAAATATGTACAAAATAAAGTTGCCAAATTTTGAAGGCCCTTTTGATTTATTGTTGTTTTTTATAAAAAGGGACGAGATAAATATTTATGATATACCTATTGCAAAAATTGCGAGAGAATTCCTGAATTATATCAACATTATTAAAATGTTTGATTTGGATCTTGCCGGAGAGTTTCTTGTTATGGCAGCAAATTTGATGTATATCAAAACTCAACTGCTATTGCCCAGAGAATCTTATACAAATGATGACGAACCTGAAGATCCCAGGACACAACTTGTGCAAAGGTTATTGGAATATAAACAATTTAAAGAAGCCGGAGCAGAATTAAGTTATCAATATGAAAATCAAAGGTATACACTTTATAAGCAACATTTTGAAGCCGAATATAACCAAGCCAGTAAAGAAGCAGGTTATAAAAACGCTTCACTTTTTGATTTAATTAAGGCTTTTCAGTCTGTATTTGATAGGCTTAAAGATAGTTCTTACGAGCATATTGTTGACTTAGTCCCAGTAACAGTAGATGAAAAAAAGGAAGAAATACTAGGCTTATTAGCAAGTAAAAAAAGGATTTCTTTTTTTGATATTACTACTACTTTTATAAATTCGCATATTGTAGCAACATTCCTTGCTATTTTAGATTTAGTCAAATCAAATCAAATCTTTATTTTTCAGGATAGCTCTTTTGAAGATATCGTTATTACTGAACCTCAAAAATTGGAATTAAATGATGAATAGCTATGACAATGTACCTTATTTCTTGACGCTAGAAAAAGAACAACAAAAAGCATCACTTGAAGCTTTAATTTTTGCTTCTGATGAAACTATCACACTCCGACAAATATTCAATATCTTAGTTGGATATGATAATTTAATTCTTGACGATAATGATGGAAGCACTGATATAAAAAAAGTCAGCCAAACATCCATTGAAAAAGAGGTATTAGATAAATTCAATTTTTCTAAAGAAGATATAGAACAGTTAATTGATGATATAAATCAAGACCTAAATGATTCAAATCGACCTTATGAAATAGTTAACTATGCCAATGGTTATCAATTTGCTACCAGATCTGAATATGGAGAGTTTGTACAGTCTTTGCTGAAATTTAAAACTAAAAAAAGACTCTCTAAAGCTGCTTTAGAAACTTTAGCTATCGTTGCATATCGCCAGCCTGTTTCAAAACCTGAAGTTGAGCAAATTAGAGGTGTCAATTCAAATGAAGTAGTAAACTCTCTCATAGAGAAAGATTTTGTAAAAATGGTAGGAAGAAGTGATGCACTTGGCAAGCCTTTATTGTATGGAACTACAAACGAATTCTTAAAGCAGTTTGGGTTGAAAAATCTTAATGAGCTCCCAAAATTAAGAGAGTTAGAAGAGTTGTCTATGATGGAGTATGATGGTACTGATAAAGAAATAATTACACTTGAAATTGGTGAAGAAAGTCTCCAGCATGTAAATATTCAAACAAATTTATTAGATATATCAGATGAGGAAGAGAAATAAAATCATTAATATACTCAAAATAGCGAAAACTGATAAAATCATGCTTATACCTGCTCGTTTTTCAGCACTTAGAGATTTTTGTTTCATGTATTGAAATTCTTGGATTGTAGAATTATATTTATTCAAAGCTTCTTTTATTTCTTCAGATTCTTTCATGGTGGGATCGGCAAGATGACTAAAAGTATCATTTAGTACAGCATCATCTGTATCATTCTCTACATGTTCACTAGTCTCTGCTACATTTAGAATAGCAAGATTTTGCATAATATTATTGGACAATTGCTTTAAATCCTTCACGCTATCCTCAACAGTTTCAAAACGCAAATTTAAAGTGTCATTTAACATAGAAGAAGTTTCTCCAAAACCGGATAGTTCTTTCAAAGCTTGAACTTCTCTTTTGATAGCTCTTAACTCCGTTTGAACTTTTTCATGTCTGGATATAAGAATTTTATCGCCTTTTTTCAAATTATCTTCTAAATATTTTACTCTGCTATTGACTTTATCTTCTATAAACTGAGCCTCTTTTTCAAGTGTAGAGTTGATTTTTTGTTTTAGATATTCTAAGGTGTCATCTAATTTTAGATATGCATCCTTTACATATTCTTTACTATGCAATTTTAGCTGTTCTAATTCTAATTTGTGACTTTCTAAAGTATCTGATAGGTTAAGTATTCCGGTTTTTACATGTTCCTGCAATTCTGTCAAAGTACTTAGTTCACCGGTCAGTTTATTTGCGGCATTGATACTGGCAATTAGTTTGTTTTCTTTTTCTTTATAACTCTGCTCTAATTTGGATAATATTACAGAAAGTTCTGTTTTAAAATGAGAAGCATGGGAATTAATTTCTGTTTTGGTAGAATCAAATTCAGCAATACGTCTATTTAATATCTCAAACGCTTGAGTATATTGATTTGCTTGAGATTTTACTCTTTTAAGCAATTCGTTTAATTCTGGGCTTATAGATTGATTTTTGTCCATCGTGCAGTATTTTCGTTAAAATATGACAAAGTATCGTTTAATTCTTCTAAAATCTTATTTTGTACATCTTTTTGATATTTATCAGAGTGCACATATAACAGGTTTAGCATTTCATTTCTGAAGATTTTATCGGTATTGTATCTCTCAAGTATAGTTACATTAGTATCAATATACTCTCTTAGATTATTATCGATTGCCAACTCTTCGAAAAATGTTTTTGGCTTAAGTTTGTTGCTTAAAGACATATTATTTGTAATTAGTATTGAAATATATCGTAATATAACTAATAGGAAGATAAATATAATATAATAAATATTATAAAATATTTCGTCGCAATATCTATCTAGAAATAAAGAGATAGTATCATACAAAATATTGTCATATCTTTTTTTAGAAATACATAAATCTTCGTATTTTGAATAGATTTGAATTTAATGAAATGCATAAGTAGTAACGGAAGTCATGATTCAAGACGATAATCAAACAAATAGTTTATTAAGTACCCAAGTAGAAAAAAACACAAGTTTACTTAGGGAAAAATATAATTCCCTTTTTTCAAAAAAGGAAGAGCCTGAGTACGAAAAAGAACTAAAAGAGTTAATGGAATTATGTAAAAATACTTTCCATGACTATGATGCAAAACTCCTCAGACAAGCCTTTCATACTTCTTATGAAGTACATAAACATAAATACAGGAAGTCTGGAGAGGAATATTATAAACACTCTTTGACAGTTGCAAATATTGTTATTACTGAGATTCCTTTAGATTTTACTTCAGTCATAGCTGCATTATTACATGATGTGCTTAACGAAAATGAAAAATATAATTATGAGACCTTAAAGCTTGAGTACGGAAAAGAAGTAGCTGATATAGTTGATGGAATCAACAAAATAAAATATATTGAAAAATATACTATTGATAGGCTCAATCATCTTGAAAAATATAGGAAACTGATACTATCGTTATTTAAAGATGTGCGAATTATTTTGATTAAACTTGCAGACAGACTCCACAATATGAGAACTATCGAATTTTTGAGTCCTGATCTGCAACATAGAATTGCAAAGGAAACTATGGAAATATATTCTCCATTTGCAAATAGATTTGGCATTCGATCTCTAAAATGGGAACTGGAGGATTTATCATTCAAAATATTGAATAAAGAAGAATACTATGCTATAAAGACTAAATTATCCAGTACACGTCAGGAAAGAGAAGACTATATCGTAAATTTAAAGGCTCCAATAATTGCAAGGCTCACTTCAGATAAATTCTTAAAAAAGCTCAGAATAACCTGCGAAATTAAAGGTCGTGCTAAGCATATTTATTCAATTTTCAATAAAATGAAAGCCCGTCAAAAAAGTATGGACGAGCTTTACGATTTGTTTGCTGCACGCATTATTGTAGATACTGATGATCCTTATATGTGTTTTTATATTTATGGATTAATTGCTGGGATTTATCCTCCTGTACCGGAAACATTTAAAGATTATATCTCTGCACCCAAGAAAAATGGCTACCAGTCAATTCATACAGGATTAATTGGTCCGGGTGGGAAAGCTGTTGAAATTCAAATACGAACAAGACAAATGCATGACTATGCAGAAAACGGTGTTGCAGCTCACTTTGCTTACAAAAGTGGAATTAAAAATGCACAATCTGTATTAGACGATGCTGATATTACTTCATGGGTCAATGCTGTCAGAGCTGTTTTTGAAAATGTTGGAGAGCACAATAGTAAAGAATTATTAGAGCACCTACCTAAAGGTATATTTACAGATGAAATTTTAGTATTTACTCCTACTAATGAATTTAAATCTCTGCCTAAATATTCTACACCTTTAGATTTCGCATTTGAAATTCATAGTGAAATAGGCTTTTCGTGCATAGGAGCAAAAATAAACGGGAAAATAGTTCCTTTAGATTATACCCTACAAAATGGCGACAGGATTGAAATATTAACGTCTAAAAAACAAGCTCCTAATCCTGAATGGCTCAAATATACAACAACAAATAAAGCAAAACAGATAATACATAAATATATAAGAGACTGCAGATTAGAGAACATTGACAAAGGAAGACAAATATTTGCAGCTCAACTCGCTAAAGAAAATATTAGATTAGAAGAACACGATATTCAAAAACTACTACGTTCATTTAATCTTCTATCTGAAGAGGATCTGTATTTTTCTATAGGAAGCAATGAACTCTCGGTAGATAAGGCTTTTCATTTACTAAAATTTAAAGTAAAAGATGGATTTAAAGTTAATCCTGAGCTAATACGTAAAGATAGTGCTGATATTAGTAATAGGAATAAAAATTCTAATAATATTATAGAAATTGCTACTTGTTGTAAACCTACTCAAAAAGATCAGACTGCAGCCATTAGGTTAGTTAGTGGTATAATAAGAATTCATAAAACAACTTGTAAGGAAATTTCAAATATTCCATCCAATGAAAGGTTGAGTAATTTAGAAATTGACTGGAAAACTATCAAAGGTGAAGTATCGGGAGATGCTATCCTGAATGTTAAAGGAGAAGATAGAGCAAGTATGTTAAATGATATTACAAATGCTATACTTGAATACGGGGATGTAAATATAAATAAAATAAGTTTTGACACTACAGATTCTGTTTTTGAAGGTATTGTGTCTATCAACTTTAATAATATCAACCAAGTAGATGCTCTTATAGAAAGATTATATAAGATAAGTGGCGTAGAATCGGTAAAAAATTCTAAAAATTAAAATACAAGATTTTCGTTATAGTTTATCATATGAAGATTATACAACAAATTGAGTCGGAATAGTGGAATTACAAAGTATATTTTTCGGTTTTTTAGCAGTATTTGCTATTGCTAGTGCTGTAGTTACAATAGCCAGTAAACATCCTGTAAAATCAGCTATGTCATTGATTGTGCATTTCTTTAGTTTGGCAGGATTATACCTTACTTTAAATGCAGAGTTTTTATCTATAGTGCAGATTTTAGTTTATGCCGGCGCTATTATGGTACTTGTCGTTTTTGTAATCATGTTGCTTAATTTGGGCGACGAAGAAAAACTAAAACTGAAATTCAATATTCGAACAATATTAGCAGCATTGTTTGCTGTTGTATTGATATTCCAATTAGTTTCTGCTTTCTTAGTAAATCCGGAAGTAATGAGTGCTTTACCAAGCGTTTCTGCAAAAATAGGTACTGCAGATTCAATCGGTAGAGAGTTATTTAAGAATTACATTGTTCCATTTGAAGCAATTTCTTTCTTGTTGTTATCTGCTATCGTTGGTGCAGTGATGCTTGCTAAGAAAAAAATAGATTAAGAGGAGAATATAATGTTAGAAAGTATACCACAAGATTATTATTTAGCACTTGCAGCCATTCTTTTTACAATTGGAACAGTAGGTGTCCTTACTAGAAGGAATGCGATAATAATATTTATGTCTATAGAAATCATGCTGAATTCAGTAAATCTTACTTTAGTAAGCTTTAGTTCGTTCATGGGTGATCAGGCAGGGCAGATATTTGTTTTCTTTGTTATGGCTGTAGCGGCCGCAGAAGCCGCAGTTGGCTTAGCAATAGTCCTTGGCATATTCAGATTAAAAAAATCAATATATGTTGACGAAGTCAATATTATGAAATGGTAAATTTAGGCTTTTGATATGTGAATCCTGTCAATTAACTTTGACAGGATTTTTTTATTGGTATAGGTAAAATGAAAAAGAATAAAATATTAGACAAACTGTACTCTTTGCATAGATTCGGTATAAATCCCGGGCTTGAAAGAATAGCAAACATACTACAACAGGTAGATAATCCGCAGAATAATTTCAAAAGTATTCACATAGCAGGTACAAACGGTAAAGGCTCTACCAGCTCGCTATTAGCTTCGATTTTAATGGAATCAGGCTACACTGTAGGGCTTTACACATCACCTCATCTGATAAATTTCAATGAGAGAATTAAAATAAACGGGATGGATATATCTGATGATGATTTAGTCAATTACGCTGAAGTATTTATGCCTTTTTCTGAAAAAGTTAATGCTACATTTTTTGAAATAACTACAGCGATGGCATTCCAATATTTTTCTGATAAACATATCGACTATGGAATTATTGAAACAGGTATGGGTGGGAGATATGATGCTACAAATGTTCTAATACCAATTGTGAGCGGTATTACTTCTATAAGTTTAGAACATAAAGAATATTTGGGAGATACAATAGAGCAAATAGCCTATGAAAAGGCAGGTATTATAAAAGGTAATACTCCTGTGGTAATTTCAAAAAATTTAGAAGATGTATACACAGAAATCAAAAAAGTAGCAGAAAGTAATCATAGCGATTTTATACTTTCTACTGAATCTGAAACAGTGATTCAACATAAATACTTAAATAATTTAACCACTGAAGTTTGTGTCAATTATCATGGCAATTTAGCATATACTATCTTACCCTTACCCGGTGTACATCAAATAGAAAATTTGGAACTTGCTTTGTCTATACTTCTACATTCCGGTATTGATTTAACTATGGAAAATATTAGAGATGGAATTGAAAATGTCAAGCATAACAGCAAATTGTCTACAAGAATAGAAATGTTAAAAAACTCACCATTTTTGATAATTGATTCATCTCATAATGAAGCAGCAGTCAAATCACTTGTTGATACTATAAAACAACATATAGGCAACTGTAAATTTGAAATAATATTTGCTGCTATGTCTGATAAAGACATTGCTGCCATTTTAATTTTATTAAAGAGCATAAGTAGTAAATTAATAATTACTAAGCCAGCGATTGACAGAGCAGCCGATATCACGAATATACAGGATATAGCATTAAATCTTGGATTTGACAAAGTTGTAACCACCATGAATACTGAGGAAGCATTCTATAAAATCAATCCTGATGCCAATACGTTGATTGTTGGTTCTTTTTATTTAACAGGTGAAATGCTAACACTACTTAATAAGATTTAATATCAAGTCTATCAAAAATTTACTTTATTTGTAAATCAATATATTTTTTATCTCTATCAGGAATTTATAAATGAACACTCCGGATATGCACACCATCAAAAATGCTTTAATATCGGTTTCTGATAAAACCGGTATAGTCGAATTTGCTAAGGAATTATCAAAAAAGAATGTAACTATCTATTCTACTGGTGGTACTGCCAAGCTTCTTAAAGAAAACGAAGTACCGGTTCATTCGGTTAGTGATATAACTAACTTTCCGGAAATTATGGATGGTAGAGTTAAAACACTACATCCAAATGTACATGCAGGTTTACTGGCTGATTTAGGAAAAGAGTCTCATCTTGCTCAAATGAAAGAGCACAATTTATTTTCAATAGACTTACTAGTCGTTAACTTATACCCGTTCGAACAAACCTTGGCTAAAGAAGATTCTACTCACGAAGATATGATTGAAAATATTGATATCGGTGGTCCGGCAATGCTTAGAGCAGCAGCAAAAAACTACAAATGGACTGCTACTGTTGTGAATCCTGATTGTTATAATAAAATTATTGAAGAAATGGGTGACGATTGTACTGTTTCTTTAAAGCTTAGATCTAAATTAGCTGCTGAAGTTTATTCTTTAACTGCCTACTACGACTCTGTTATTTCTAAATATATGCGTGAGTATTCGGAAAAAGACTCTGAGCAGTATGGTCTGGGAATGAAAAAAGCACAATCATTACGTTATGGCGAAAACCCTCACCAAAAAGCAACGCTGTTTGGTGCTAACTTCTATAATTTGTTTAAACAACTGCATGGAAAAGAGTTGTCTTACAATAATATTATAGATTTGAGCGCTGCTGCACAACTTATAGTAGAATTTGAAGACCCTACTGTAGCTCTTGTTAAACACACGAATCCTTGTGGAGTTGGTATTGCTGATAATTTGGTAGACGCTTATGATAAAGCATTTGCTACTGATACTGTATCTCCATTTGGAGGTATATTTACAGCGAACAGAACAGTTGACAAAGCTTTCGCAGAAAAAGTACATAGCATATTCTCTGAAATAATATTAGCTCCTGATTTTACAAAAGAAGCTTTAGAAATATTGACTAAAAAACGTGACCGAAGACTTGTTAAAGTTAATTTTGAACATATTAAGGCATATTTGTCAGTAGAGTACAAGTCTGTAGTTGGTGGATATTTAATGCAGGAGTCTGATATACAATTACTTTCAGATGAAGGCTACCGTGTTGTATCAGAAAGACAACCGACAGAAGCCGAAATGCAAGGACTGAAATTTGCTTGGAAAGTTTGCAAACATGTGAAATCTAATGCTATAGTTTATACATCACATGATAGGACTTTAGGTATAGGCGCCGGACAAATGTCAAGAGTGGATTCTTCTCGTATAGCAGTTGCAAAAGCTAAACTAATGAATTTAGACTTGCAGGGAAGCGTGTTAGCCTCAGATGCCTTTTTCCCGTTTGCTGATGGACTTATCGAAGCAGCAAAAGCAGGTGTTACTGCTGTAATTCAACCAGGCGGTTCTGTAAGAGATGAAGAAGTAATCAAAGCAGCCAATGAAAACAATATTGCTATGATATTTACCGGAATGCGACATTTTAGACATTAATAGTATTTATTACAATAAAATAAAAGAGATGCATAACCTGCTTCTCTTTTTTTTATTCGTTTATCTAATTAAGTTGTAAAGTACGGGAATTATATATATATTAAACTATTAAACGTATTAATTAGCTACATTAGGTAGGATACTCGATGGCTTTTACATTTTTCTTTAGAGACAGACATACATTAGAGCATTTAGCAAATCATTTGATAGAAGCTAATTCTTCTAAATCCAGCATTAAAGTATGGGATGCAGGATGCGCGATGGGGCCGGAGCCTTATACATTTGCGCTTATTATGTCTGAAAAGATGGGACATTTTGGATTCAAAAAAGTAAAAATAGTTGCTACAGATATAGATGAATCCGGCAATTTTGACCAAATAATTAATAATGCAATATATCCATACTCTGATTTATCAAGGATGCCAGAAGGTATTTTAGATAAATATTTTGCTAAATTAGAAGATGGAAGATATGAATTAGATTCTAGTATCAAAAGCAGGTTGGAATATCACTGGCACGACTTATTGTCACTGCAACCTATTGAAAATAATTTTGATGCAATAATCTGCAAAAATGTACTATTACACTTAAAACCAGAAGAAAGAGTAGAAGTAATTAAAATGTTCCATAAAGTACTCAATCCTGGTGGCTATTTCGTATCAGAGCAAACACAGGCAATGCCTCCTGAATGCCAGGGTATGTTTGAGAAAATTGTTAGTGACGCCAATTTATATATAAAAAAATAATGAATGTTACTCTTTTTAAAAAAGACCCCAATACTTATACTTGTAATGTATATCTCATCAGAGGTGACTGGAATGCCATCTCTGATGTGAATACATTAGTAGATGTAGGCACTAACGAATTTATTCTCGATGAGCTAAATACTATTTCAACCGGAGTAGGAAAAAGAAGAGTCGAACAAATAATCTTAACTCATGAGCATTTTGATCATACAGGTGGGTTAAAACATATTATTGAACTTTATCATCCTAAAGTCTTTGCATTTTCGAAAATTATAGGTGTAGACTATCTGTTAAAGGATGGAATGCAATTGAAGATTGGCGATTCTTATGCAGAAGTTCTTCATACTCCCGGGCACTCTCATGATTCTGCTTGTTTTTACTTTCCTAAAGAAAAGATCCTATTTTCAGGAGATACTGCAATTAATATTAAATCTCCTGGAGGGTCATATACTCAAGAATATGTTCACGTCATAGAAAAACTAATAGACAGAAATATTGAAATCGTATACTCTGGTCATGATGATCCACTAATAGGGAATGTTCAGACTGTTCTTGCCAATACTTACCAAAATATAATTTCAAGCAAAATAATAAAATAGACCACATTCAAGCATTCACTATAAAAACCTTGAAACATATCTAATTCAATTGTTGAATATATATCAAATAAATAGTAATTCTTGCAAAATATATCGATTTAACTTACTATATTGTAATAACAAGCAAAATAATATAGTAATTCTATTCGTTAATTAAACATATTTTCTATTTTGCCGATTATAGTTCTATGTTAGATGGGTAAATATTTTTTATTACACCCATGATATGTGAAATCAATGATGAAGATACATATTTTATATGTAAGTATATAATCATAAACAAAGGGTTGGGGTCGTTATGTTTTTACAAAATGTGAAAATTAGTCAAAAGTTGTATTTAGGTTTTGGTGTTGTTTTAACTATGCTAATAATATTATCAGTTGTAGTTTTTACAAAATTCTCTGATTATCGAGATATTGCTCGTGATAATGTTCTCTTGGGAAGGGTTCAGGCAAATATTTTAGAATCCAGAGTAAATTCGCAAGAATTTATTAAAAGTGGATCCGATGAAAGTGTAGTTGAATTTAATAAACGTATAGAAAATGTCACGACATTTCTTAAACAAGCACATGTTGACATCCAAAATCCACTTCGTACTGATAAGTTATCTACAATAGATACGATGGTAACTACCTATAACAATGGATTTAAACAGATTCAAGCTTTTTATAAGGAAAGAAATGATGTTGTACTAAATGTTCTAAACCCTATTGGTTTAGAAATGAGACAAAACATTTCTAACATTATGTTGTCAGCTTATAAAGACGGAGACCCTGTTGCTTCTTATTATGCAGGTGCTTTGCAAGAAAAATTGCTTTTAGGTAGATTATATGTAATAAAATATTTAAATGATAATTTAGAAGAATCTATAGACCGAGCTAAGTTGGAACTTGTTGACAATTTTAATTCTGCTTACGAATTGTTGGATAAAAATTTATCTAATCCAAGAAGACGTGCTATGATGGAAAAAGCAAAGACTGACATGGATATCTATGTAGAAAATGTGGGTAAAATCTATAATATAATATCAAATAGAAATCAACTGTTAGCTGACGTATTTTATCCTACAGGGCAACATATCGGTTCTGAAGCTGAATGGGTTAAGTTAGATATAAAAGCAGAACAAGATGAATTAGGACCTTTTGTCAATGCTTTAATAATTATCTTATCACTGATATCGGTTATAATTGCGGTTGTATTTGCCTTACTTATTACAAAAGCTATAGTAAAACCTCTACAAATTGCTGTTGATGCCGCAACTAATATTGCACAAGGTAATCTGGATATGCAAATAAATACAAATGGCAAAGATGAAATATCGGTATTATTGAGATCAATGAAATCAATGATGCAAACTATTAAATCTATGGTTAACGAAACCATATCTTTATCCGATAGTGCTGTAAAAGGTCAACTAGACAAACGAGCTAATCCTAATGACTACAAAGGCGAATATTTTACATTGATTCAAGGTTTAAATAATACATTAGATGCTGTTATTTCACCTTTAAATGTAACAGCTGAGTATGTGGATAGAATCTCCAAAGGCGATATTCCACCTAAAATTGAAGAAGAATATAAAGGTGATTTTAACGAGATTAAAAATAACCTTAATGGCACAATAGACGTAATGAGTGGCTTACTTGCAGAAACAAATAAACTAATTACTGCAACTAAGAATGGACAGTTAGACGTAAGAGCTAACAGTCAAAAATTTGTAGGTGATTGGGGTAGTTTGGTGCAAGGAGTTAATGATTTAGTAGATGCAATGGTAGCTCCACTTAATGTAACAGCTGAATATGTGGATAGAATATCCAAAGGTGATATTCCTCCAAAAATTGAAGAAGAATACAAAGGTGATTTTAACGAAATTAAAAATAATCTTAATGGCACAATAGACGTAATGAGTGGCTTACTTGCAGAAACAAATAAACTAATTACTGCAACTAAGAATGGACAATTAGACGTAAGAGCTAACAGTCAGAAATTTGTTGGCGATTGGGGTAGTTTGGTGCAAGGAGTTAATGATTTAGTAGATGCAATGGTAGCACCTCTAAATGTAACCGCAGAGTACGTAGATAGAATATCCAAAGGTGATATTCCTCCAAAAATAGTAGATGAATATAAAGGTGATTTTAACGAAATTAAAAACAACCTTAATGGCACAATAGACGTAATGAGTGGCTTACTTGCAGAAACAAATAAGTTAATCACTGCTACTAAAAACGGTCAGTTAGATGTAAGAGCTAACAGTCAGAAATTTGTAGGTGATTGGGGTAGTTTGGTGCAAGGTATTAATGATTTAGTAGATGCAATGGTAGCACCTCTAAATGTAACCGCAGAGTATGTAGATAGAATCTCCAAAGGCGATATTCCACCGCTTATTACAGATAACTACAACGGTGATTTCAATGAAATCAAACAAAATTTGAATACTTTGATTCATAACCTGAGTGATTATATCTCTGAGATGGAAAATATGAGTCGTCAACATGATTTGGGCGATATTGATATAGTAATGGATGTTGCAAAATTCCAAGGTGCTTATCACAACATGGCAGTTGGTGTCAATCAAATGGTCAATGGTCATATCTCTGTTAAGAAAATGTCTATGGGCATTGTAAGTGAATATGGGGAAGGTAACTTTGATAAAATATGTCCTGACTTACCGGGCAAAAAAGCATTTATCAAAGATACACTTGATGAATTACGAGCTAACCTAATTAATTTTAATAATGAAATCAATGGTTTAACAAAATCTGCAAAAAATGGGGATTTAAGTGCCAGAGGAAATGCCGCTAACTATGCAGGTGGATGGGCTGACTTAGTCGAAGGAGTTAATGACTTAATGCAAGCAGTTGTAGAACCGGTAGAAGAAGCAACTCATGTACTCCAAGTTATGGCGACAGGAGACTTGACTAAAAGAATGACTGGTAACTATAAAGGTGATCATCAAGTTCTTAAAAATAATGTTAACAAAGTAACAGAATCTCTAAATTCATTATTGTTCCAGGTACAAGATACTGTGAAGATAACTGCGAACTCTTCCGAAGAGATTACCAGTACTTCAGAATCTTTAGCTGCTGCTACTCAGGAACAATCAGCACAGTCTGATGAAGTAGCTTCCGCAGTTGAACAAATGTCTCGTACTGTTACCGAAAATGCAATGAGTGCTAGTAGAACTGCAGATGTGGCTCAGAAAAATGGTGACATTGCTAAGGAAGGTGGACAGGTAGTTAAACAAACGATTCTCAAAATGCGAGATATTGCAAATGTAGTTCAAAAATCTGCAGAAAATATCGGCAAACTTGGTGAATCCAGTAAACAAATTGGCGAGATTATTTCAGTGATCGATGATATAGCAGATCAAACTAATCTATTAGCTTTAAATGCAGCAATTGAAGCAGCCAGAGCAGGCGAACAAGGGCGTGGATTTGCTGTTGTAGCAGACGAGGTGAGAAAGTTAGCTGAAAGAACTACTGAGGCTACTAAACAGATTGCTAACATGATTAAGGGCATCCAAGAAGAAACTTCTGAAGCTGTAAAAGCAATGAATAAAGGGAATGAAGAAGTATCTTCCGGTATTGATTTGGCTGATAAAGCAGGAGAGTCTTTGGAAGAAATACTTTCAAGTACCACTGATGTTATGGATATGGTCAATCAAATTGCCGCTGCTAGTGAAGAGCAATCTGCGACAAGTGAGCAAATAAGTAAAAATGTACAATCTATTTCTAAAGTTACCTCAGAATCTGCTTCAAGAATTGAAAATGTTGCACGTTCTGCAGAGGAACTATCAAGACTTACAAATGACTTATTTACATTAATGAAAAGATTTAAAATATCGTCTTCAAATACAGCCACAAATTTACTCGCGGAAGATACCGCAAGTATTAATTACGAAGAAAATATAAATGCTAAACATTTAGCAGCTAACAATGATAATGTATTTGATTTCTAAAAGTGATATTGTTCAAAAGTCGTACATGTATTAATGTGTACGGCTTTTGATTCATTTTAATTCCAAATTATATTTTTGAAGAAGGTCAAGATGAAACTTTCAACTATTTCAAACAAAATATTGTTATGGCTTACTCCTTTTTTTATTGCTATTTTAGCTGTCTCTACTTTCTTGATTGATAATAAAATGAATAGTCAAATTCGGAATGATATTCAAATTCAATCAAAATCAGATGCACAACAGCTTTCTAAATTAATAGAAGAATATCAAAACAAAGCACTAGAAACAGCTTTATATATAGCAAACAATGATAAAATAATAGAGGCGTATCAGTATGATGATGAACAAGCTGTTAAAGAAATAGACAAGACAATATCTCCTTTAATATCCTCTATCACAAAAGAAAATAACTTAGATGACTATAAAATTCATTTTCATAGACCACCTGCAAAAAGTTTATATAGAATTTGGAGTAAAAAGCGCAATGATGATTTGTCGAGCTTTAGAAAAACAATATTAAATGTAAACGAAAAACAAAAGCCACTAAAAGCAATTGAGCTAGGGAAGGGAGGATTTGCCATAAGAGGGATTGCCCCTATATTTAATGGAGAAGAGTATATTGGATCTGTAGAAATGTTTTATAATCCAATGGACATTATTTCTATTTTAACTGGAAGCGATACTACTTATAGTGCGTTTTATTTAGTAAACAAAGAAGCAGCATTATCATTGTTTCTTCCTAATCAAATAAAAGAAAATTATGCTGGTGAAGTTAACAATTATATCATATCAAAAGTCAAGCAACAATGGGTTAAACCTAAATCTATAGTTAATATTTCTATAATTGATGAGGTATTGAGAAAGTCTGAAATTGCTACTGATATTTCTGATAATACAGCTGTGAGTTATATTCCGTTAAAAGATTTCTCAGGTAAGACAATTGGTATAATGACATTTGTACAGGATATATCATCTAAAATTCAAGCAGTGACTGATTTTATTTGGATTATAAATATTGTTCTATCTATTTTAATTATTGTGTTGTATATCGCTCTGATTTTGGTAATTCGCTTTAATATTTCTAGAAAACTATCTGTTCTGTTAGAAGCCAATAAATCCCTTGAAATTGGCAATCTAGAGTATTTTAAAATAAATGCAGCATACAAATCATTGCTGGAAAAGGATTCTAAAGATGAAATTGGTCAATTAGTAAGTTCGTATAGCAGCATGGTATCAGTTCAGACAAATTTATTAGATGGTATAGATTTATTTACCAAAGAGATTGACAATGGCAACTTGAGTTTTAGGAACTCAAATAAGTTAGAGGGTGTTTATGCTGAAATACTCCAAAAGATTAATTCTTGTATAGATGTAATGGTAGAACCTATCGATATAACTATTGATTATTTAGAAAAGATTAGTCAAGGGCAACTACCTAAACCAATTGGAGAAAAATATCGTGGTGATTTTGAAAGAATAAGGTCCGCATTAAATCTATTAATATTATCAATATCATCTTTAAATGATGAATTTGATGCTGTCTATAAAAATCAAACTAATGGAATTATTAGTTATAAAGCTCCGGAAGATAAGTATTCCGGTTTTTATAGAGAATTACTTGCAAAAACCAATGAGTCCTTTGGTCAACTTGATATGTATATTTCTAATGCAATAAGTATTTCCACTGATTATGCTAACGGTAATTTGGAAAATAGAATGAAACAATTGCCGGGTGAATTAGGCAATTTTTCAAATGCTATAAATAAAATTGGTTCATCTGTAGGAATTCTATCAGATCAGATAAATGATTTATCAAAAAGTATTTCGAACGGTTTATTAGATGTGAGAGCAGAAGAAATGCAGGTTAAAGGTCAATTTCGAGTTATTCTAAATGGTTTAAACCAAACTTTAGATGCAGTTATACATCCGTTAAATGTTACAGCAGAATATATAGATAGAATCTCCAAGGGTGACATACCTTCAAGAATTACAGAAGAGTATAAAGGTGATTTTAATGAGATTAAAAACAATATTAATCTCTGCATAGATTCCTTATCATTGATGTTGAATGATGTAGATTTATTTGTTAGTGAAATCTCAATAGGCAAATTACGGTATAGAGTACAAACAGATAAGCTATCCGGTGATTTTAATAAAATCATGAATGGTCTTAATAGCTCGATGGATTCAGTTGTTTCACTTTTAGATAGTATAGAAGCACCACTAATGAGTATTGATAAAGATTTCAATATACTTTTTATGAATGAACAAGGTTCTTCTTTAGATAAAAAACATGGCGCTGACCTAGAAGGCTCAAAATGTTATAACCATTTCAAGACTGACCATTGTAAAACTGATAATTGTGCTTGTCATAGGACAATGCTATCAAATTTACCGGAACAAGCGACAACGGTTGCAAGACCAGGTATACATGAATTGGATATTGTATACAATGGCGTGCCTATTAAAGATTCTAATAATAATACTATTGGTGCATTTGAGATTGTTTTTGATCAAACTGAAGTAAAGCGTCAAATCAAAGTAAATGAGAAAGTAGCAAAATATCAAGTTTTAAACACTGAACAACTTATACATTCTTTAGAAATGCTAAGTAATGGAAATACAAATTCTGAATTTGTTATTTCGGATCCTAACGATTTAGATTTGAGAGAAGCTTTTAATAATTTTAACAAAATATCAATAGCTTTGAGCAATTCAATGCAGTCAATATCTGATGTTTTAGCTGGAGTTGATAATTTTGTTACTAATGCAGAAAAAGGTAATTTGAAATATAGAATTGACACCAGTCGTTTCAAAGGAGACTATCAGCAATTAGTCAAGGGTGTAAATAATATCTTAGAAAATGTATTAGCACCTATCAATGAATCACTATCTATTATAGAAGAAATGGAAGCTGGAAATCTAAATCAATTTATGATTGGAGAATACGAAGGTGACTATCTTGTATTAAAAGAAAAACAAAATTCATTGATAATATCTTTAAATAAAGTATTGTCAGAAGTAGTAAATATAGTTGAAATGGTTGATGATTCTACCAATATCATAAGCAACAATACTGATGCTTTAGCAGCAGCTACTCTAGAGCAAAGTTCTCAGTCAGACGAAGTAGCCTCAGCAGTTGAAGAGCTCTCAGCGACTATTACCCAAAATGCTATTAGCTCTCTCAAAACATCTGAGCTAGCGACAAATAATGGTGATTTGGCAGTAGAAGGTGGTAATATAGTTTCGGAGACTATCTTGAAAATGAAAGATATTGCCGGGGTTGTAGCAGATTCAGCTACTCAGATAGAGCAGTTAGGCAAAGCATCCAGTAAAATAGGTGAGATTATTTCTGTAATTGACGAAATCGCGGATCAAACTAATTTATTAGCTTTAAACGCTGCTATTGAAGCAGCAAGAGCAGGCGAGCAGGGGAGAGGTTTTGCAGTTGTTGCAGATGAAGTAAGAAAGCTTGCAGAAAGAACTTCCGACGCAACTAAACAAATAAGTTCTATGATTATAGACGTACAAAATGAAACGAGCAAAGCGGTTGAGGCTATGCATAGAGGTACTAAAGAAGTTAATGGTGGTATCACTTTTGCAGATAAAGCGGGTGATGCTCTTAAAAAAATAGTAAATAGCTCAACTCAATTAAAAGATATGGTAAACCAAATGGCATCTGCTAATGAAGAGCAATCTGCTACTTCTGAGCAGATCTCAAAAAATATTGCTTCTATTTCACAGGTTAGTTCTGAATCTGCAAAGAGAATAGAAGGCGTATCAAATATGTCAGATCAACTTAAAACGATGACTACTGAACTTGCTACAGCCGTTTCTCGCTTTAATTTAAGTAGTGAATACAGAACTCATCAATCTGGTGCTAACTTACTCAATGCTGTAAATTATAAGCAAAAACAATAATATATATTTTTATTTAAAACGCCATTCCTTATATTTAATATAGGGAATGGCTATTTTTATATTTAGGAGAATTATCGGTGAAAGTATTACTAATAGTAATGTTGTTAAGTGCTTACAATACAGTGTTTTCTGGAGAAAAAGAGAAAGCTCAGGCTTTTGATATCGGACATGAAGCTATTCAAATGGTTGAGAAAGGTAAATACACAGAAGCAATAGATTTGTTTTCAACAGCTATGGAGTTAGATCCCGAGCACTGGTTATATCCGTACGAAAAAGCTTTATGCTATTACGAACTGAAAGATTATCATACAAGCAAAAGAATGCTAGATTCTTTAGTAATCCATGGAATTTCGAATCCAAGAGTATTTCAGCTTTTAGGTAATAGCGAAGCTCGTTTAGGTAATCTGAAACGAGCTAATGCTATTTATTCAAATGGTTTGAAAAGATATCCTGATGCCGGTCGCTTATATTTAGAAATAGGTCTTACTGAAATAGCCATGGAAAAATATGATGAAGCTGAAAAAACTTGGGAAAAAGGTATAATTAAACAACCGGACTATGCTCCAAATTACTACCATTTATCAAAATATTTGGCAGAAACCCGAGAATACTTTTGGTCTGCATTATATGCAGAGCTCTATTTATTACAGTCTTATGATAGTCATAAGTTTGAAGAAATCTCAAAATTGTTGTGGGATAATTATAAAAAACTATCTAAAAGTAAAAATTCTATATTGAAATACAAAGTTGAGAAACATAAAGATAAGGTGATATACAAACTATCCAGCTCATTTGAAAAATATCTTAATGAATTTACGACTATAAGTCAACTCACTGAAATCAGGAAAAAGATATTTTCAAGTTTTACAAAAAAGGATATTGCTAATAACACACTACTGCAACATATTAAGAAAGTAATAAACTCAAATATGTTTCTTGAATATAACTATTGGATTTTTGCTGTGAATAATATTTCTGAGCTTCAGAAGTGGTTTAAAAAGAATTCTAAAAAATATGTTGAATTTGAAAAATGGAATACAAAAAATAGAATCTCATTTAATGAAAATTCGAAGATATTAATTAGAAACGCATTTGTTGCACAATAAAATATTTCAATATCAAATGATTTATATTAAATAAGGTGAGAAATGAAAAAATCGATAGGTCCTGGAACCTTAGGTTTCCCTTTACCGGTGTATATGGTTGGAACTTATAACGATGAAAATATTCCAAATGTAATGGCTGCTTCATGGGCAGGAATTTGTAATAGTATTCCACCGTGCATAGCGGTATCTGTTAGAAAGGAAAGATACACTTATAAGAACATTATAGAAATGGAATGTTTCTCAATGGCTATACCCTCCAGTGATTTAGTTAAAGAAGCTGATTATCTTGGTATTTATTCAGGGAAAGACAGTAACAAGATAAAAGATTTAGGTTTGACACATCAAAGACATGACACTCTTAACTGTCCGATTATTCAAGAATTCCCAGTCACATTAATATGCAAATTATCAAATAGTATAGATTTAGGCTCGCATACTCAATTCATCGGTGAAATAATCGATGTAGTTGTAGATGATTCCATCTTAGTTAATGGTAAACCAAACTTAGATTTACTAAATACTTTCTGTTATGACTATACGACAAAAACATATAAGAAAATCGGCGATAAAATATCCCGAGCATATTTAAAACATACACAAGATAGAAAAGATGGATAATTTTTGGTTTGCATTTGGACTAACAGCCTTTGCCGGATTATCAACAGGGATTGGTTCTGCAATAGCTTTCTTTACAAAAAAAACAAACAAGGCATTCTTGTCCTCAGCGATGGGGTTTTCAGCTGGGGTTATGATTTATGTTTCTTTTGTAGAAATCCTTGTCAAAGCGAAGGATGCTTTCCTTTCATTAGGATATTCTGAAGTAACCTCCACATGGTATTTAATAGCAAGCTTTTTTGGTGGAATACTTGTTATTGGAATAATTGATAAGTTAATTCCTAGCTACGAAAATCCACATGAACCTAAAAAGGTAGAATCTTTAGATAAACCAGTAGATGAAGTCAAGCTGTATAGAATGGGTATATTCACTGCTTTAGCTATTGCAATACATAACTTCCCGGAAGGATTAGCTACATTTACTGCGGCTATGACGGATCCTACGATAGGAATATCTATTGCAATTGCCATCGCAATACATAATATACCTGAGGGAATAGCGGTGTCTGTACCTGTATATTTTTCAACGGGTAGCAAGAAAAAAGCTTTTTGGTTATCATTTGCATCAGGTCTATCCGAACCAGTTGGAGCTATAGTAGGGTACTTATTATTGAAACCAATATTTAACAATTTTACTCTTGGAATATTATTTGGTATCGTTGCCGGAATTATGGTGTTTATTTCGCTGGATGAGCTTCTACCTACGGCCAGAGAGTATGATTCAGGGCATAAGTCCATATATTCTATGGTCCTAGGAATGTTCGTCATGGCTTTTAGTTTAGCGATGTTTTTATAATAAAATATATTTTAGAAAATACGTGTATATTACTATGAATAGACCGTTATGAAGGAAAACAATATGCCAGTAATCGATTTAGAAAACATGTCCTATATTTTGTTAGTAGATGATTCTTATGAGAATCTCAAAATATTAGAAAAGACCTTAAATAAAGAAGGATTTAAGACTAAAACTGCTAAAAACGGAGTTGAAGCTCTTGGTCTTATTTATGAGGAAAAGCCGGATACTGTCCTTTTAGATGTTATGATGCCTGAAATGGATGGATATGAAACTTTAACCAAATTAAGGTCTAAAGAAGTGTATGAGGATCTGCCTGTAATATTTTTGACTGCAAAAACTGAATCTGAAGATATAATCAAAGGATTTAAGTTAGGGGTTAATGACTATATTACAAAACCTTTTAATTATTCAGAAGTGATTGCAAGAGTAAAAGTTCAGGTTCAATTGAAATTAATGAATGATAAAAATGAAGAACAGATAGACGAACTTGAAAAGCTTAATCTTGAGCTTGAAACAGCTAAAAATGACTTATTAAATAGTAATCGACGAAAAGATAAATTCTTTTCAATAGTAGCTCAAGAGCTTAGAAATCCTTTTCAAGGATTGCTAGGTCTTTCAGATCTATTAGTTTCCAGTTTCGGGAAGTTTAGTGTAGAAGAACTATTGGATATTTCTTTTAATATAAATTTTACAGCGAAACATCTCTATGATATGCTTGAAAATCTAATAATATGGAGTAGACTTCAAGCTGGGTCATTAGATTACCAACCGGTTGAAGAAAACTTTTCAGAAACTTTAAGGTTTGTTATAGATGAGTATAAAGAGGCCTTAAATAAAAAGGATATTAAACTCGATATTGATATACCAGACGAAGTAATTTGGCATTATGATAGCAATTTAATATCTTCTGCATTTGCTAATATCTTATCTAATGCAATTAAATATAGCCATCCTAATAGTTCAATACACATAAATGTTACTAATGATGATGATTATGTTTTTCTCAAATTGGCCGATAATGGAATAGGTATAGAGGAAAAAGAGCGATCTGACCTCTTTGAGATTAAAAGTGGCACCAATCGCAAAGGCACTTCTGACGAACCTGGTACTGGTTTAGGTTTGGTAATTGTCAACGAAGTAGTAAGGAAACATAAAGGTCAGATTACAATTGAATCTGATTTAAGTACCGGCACCAAAGTAAATATTGTTTTCCCAATAAAGAAATAATTCTATGGAAAATTTGAGACTTACACAAGCTGAGCTTGATGAAATTGAAGATTCTTTAAAAGATAAATATTTGACTTTTGATATCGAAGAAGAATCTTTTGCAATTCCCATAAAATTCGTAAATCAAATTATCGGAATCCAAAAAATATCCAATATGCCGGATACACCTGACTACGTGAAGGGGGTTGTTAATTTGCGTGGGAATGTTATACCTGTTATTGATGCAAGATTAAGATTTGGTATGTCTGAAACAGAATATAATGACCGGACATGCATTATTATTTTGATAATAGAAGATGAATTGTACGGCTTAGTAGTTGATAAGGTTAGTGAGGTAGTCTATATTAAAGATGAAAATGTAACACCTCCTTTAAATAAAAAAATTACTAAAGGTAATAAATATATTGCTGGAATTGGAAAAGTTGGAGATCAGGTGAAAATTATAATATCACCTTCTGAAATACTCTCCGAAGAAGTATTTAATATGTTAAAAGAATATTAATATAGAGGTGTTACATGAAAATATCTGCTAAAATCATTTTAGGATTTTCTTTGATTCTTATCTTGACAATAGCTATTATCCTTTTAGGCAATAGTGCTATGAAAGGGATTAACAGTCAAGTTTCTCTTTTAGTTGAAGATCGTATACCGAAAGTTCAATTGACAAACAATATAATTGACGCAGTAAATTTACAAGCTCGAATGTTGAGAGATATTGTTATATCTTATAATCCTGAGCAAGTTGCACTTAGCAAGAAAAGAATTGAACAAGCCAATCAAAAAATTGACAATAGCGAATCCAAATTAATAGAAACAATTACAAGTGAAGAAGGGAAAAAATTACTTGCCATATTTTCTGAAAGAAGCAAAAAGTTTGTTAAAGTGTATAAAGAAATGATCAGCTATGCAGATTTAGGAACTCCTGAAGGCAAAGCAAAAGCATTAGATATAATGTATGGTCAATATCTTTTAGTTGGTAATGAATTTTTAAAAGATATTGATAATATAATAACTTACCAAGAAAAACTTCAGACAGAATCTGCAATTAATGCTAATGAAGAATATGAGAGCGCATCTAAATTATTACTAACTATTGGCTTAATTGCTGGAATCTTGACAATTATAATCACCATTATTACTCTTAGAAGTATTACCAAACCACTAAATCAGGCTTTAAATGCAGCTAATAATATTGCAGAAGGCAATATCGATATAGAATTTGATACTTCTAAAAAAGATGAAATTGGTGTGCTTCTTAGAGCGATGAATACTATGGCAATTAATATTAAAACTGTTGTTAATCAACTAAATAATACTGCAAATGCTACAATTCATGGTAAGCTAGATATCAGAGCGGATGACACGAACGTCAAAGGTCAATATGCTACGATACTTAAGAGTTTTAATACAACTTTAGATTCTGTAATTGCACCTTTAAATGTAACTGCTGAATATATTGACAGAATATCTAAAGGAGACATTCCTCCTAAAATTACTGACAATTATGAAGGTGATTACAATGAAATTAAAAACAATCTTAACCAAACAATAGACGTTATGAGTGGTGTTCTTAAAGAATCTGAAATGCTTATAACTGCTACAAAAAATGGAAAACTTAGTACCAGAGCAAATCATAATCAATATGCAGGCGATTGGAGTAAGTTATTACTAGCAATGAATGAACTAGTTGATTCATTTAGTAAACCTTTTGAGATGACAGTAAAAAATATTACTGATATATCTAATGGAATCTTGCCACAACCTATTACTCAGAGATTTGGCGGAGAATATGATACTGTGATATTTAATATCAATAATCTTATTGAGCAACTTAATATTTTTATTGGTGATATGGATGAAATGGGTAAGCAGCAAGAATCAGGCGATCTTGATTACTTTATGGATTCAAAAAAATATCATGGATTTTATAAAGATATGGTTGTAGGCGTTAACGAGCAAGTAAACTCTCACATCTCGGTAAAAAAACGAATTATAGAAGTAGTTTCTCAATATGGTGAAGGTAATTTTGAAACTAAAATGGAAGAATTACCTGGTAAAAAAATATTTATCACTAACTCGGTAAATCATGTCAGACAGCAATTACTTGATATTACGCTTGAAGTAAATGAGATGGTTGAAAATGCTGTAAAAGGTGATTTGGCTTATAGAGGTGAAACAGAGAAATATACAAATGCCTACAAAAAACTTATCGAAGGTATTAATACAACTCTTGATGCTATTTCTTTCCCTATTCAAGAGACAAAAGAAGTATTGCAACAGTGGGCAAACGGTCAACTTAGTGTGCTAGTAGAAGGAAATTATGTTGGTGATCATGCAGCGTTGAAAGATGCTATTAATAGTACTGCCCAGCAGATGCCATTTAAAGAAGCCATGCAAATATTTGATAAAATTGCACAAGGGGACTTATCTCAACGCATGAAAGGTAATTTCAAAGGTGACGCGTTAAGATTGAAAAATACATTGAATTTATCCCTTGATTCAATCGAAGATATTATGCATAATGTTGCTATTACTGTAGAAGAAGTAACTAAAGGTTCTCTTCAGGTATCTGATGCATCCACTGCATTATCACAAGGCGCTACTGAGCAAGCTGCATCACTTGAAGAAATTACTTCTTCGATGGCTGAAATTGCTTCACAAACAAGAACTAATGCCGAAAATGCAAACCAAGCTAATATTTTAAGTGAAGATGCTAACAAGGCTGCTGATAAAGGTAATATTGAGATGACTTCTCTTAATAAAGCTATGAATGAAATTAGCGAAGCAAGTAGAAATATTTCTAGAATTATGAAGGTTATTGACGAGATTGCTTTCCAGACAAATCTTTTAGCATTAAATGCTGCAGTTGAGGCTGCCAGAGCCGGTAGACATGGTAAAGGTTTTGCTGTAGTTGCTGAAGAGGTAAGAAACTTAGCCGCTAGAAGTGCAGCAGCAGCAAAAGAAACATCTGAAATGATAGAAAATACTATTAAAACAGTTGAAAATGGTTCTATGCTTGCAGTACGTACAGGTGATGTACTCGAAGAAATTAGAAATGCCTCTATTAAAGTTTCTGATATAGTTGGTGAGATTGCTTCTTCTTCTAATGAGCAAGCTCAAGGAATATCACAAATTAATGAAGGTCTAAATCAGATTGATAAAGTAACACAAACTAATACTGCCAGTGCTGAAGAATCAGCTTCTGCAGCTGAGGAACTATCTTCTCAAGCAAACCAATTGAAACATATGGTTAGTAGATTCAGCCTTTCTTCAAGCGATAGAACTTTAAGTGCGAGCAATGATACTACTATTCATCATTCTTCATCTGAGGAAGACGAATTTATTATTAACTCTGATTCTAATTATTCAGCAATGGTTCTTCCCGGTGCAGATTCAGATACTTCAGCAGAAGATCAATTTTTTGATAATCCCGAAGATATTATTAGTTTAGATGAAGATGATTTTGGAAAATATTAGAATGGAATTATGATAAATCTATCAGATAAAACAATACTCATAACCGGTGCCTCAAAAGGCATCGGTTATTATTTAGCTAAAAAGGCTATTGAAGTAGGTGCTATTGTATATGGTACTTCAAGAGATATTTCTAATTTCCAAAAGTCAGACTTAAAGAATAATAAATCTTTCTTTGGATTAGAACTGGATTTAGCTTCTTCTGATTCGATAGAATCTTTAAAGAAATATCTCGTTTCGAATAATATTGTGGTTGATATTTTGATTAATAACGCTGGTGTAGCTATTTTCAAAACTTTTAATGAAATGTCTTATACTGAAATAGCTCAAGTTGCAGATGTAAATTTTAAGAATACAGTGCTGCTGACGAATATCATTTTAAATTTAATGCTAATGCAAAAGTCAGGTGTTATAGTAAATATACTTTCTGGAGCTATTGAACGCAATTTCCCATTTTCTACAGTATATTCTGGTACAAAAGCTGCACTCAGAGCTATTTCTCGTTCACTTCGTGAAGAAGTTAGAGATAAAAATATTAAAATAATGGATGTTTTACCAGGTGCTACTTCTACTGATATTTGGGATAAACAGATGCTTAATCAATATTCTGATAGAATGATAAACCCTGAAGATTTAGCAGAGATTATTATTTCAAACATTCAACTCTCATTTCTGCCAAATATTATGATAGAAGATATTATAGTTAAACCTCAATTAGGTGATTTGTAAAAATTCTTTTGTATTTTTGCATGTTTGAAACTTTGGTATTTTACTATGATTTCTAGGCTATATGACAGAACAGCTTGAAAATAAACTAACAAACATTCCAACCAAACCCGGTATATATCAATATTTTAACAATATTGGCAAGATAATCTATATCGGTAAAGCAAAAAATCTTAGAAATAGAGTAAAATCTTATTTTCAAGAAGGTAGGCCAGTAGATGCTAAAACAAAGGCCATGGTTTCAAAAATCTTTGATGTCGAATTTATTTTAGTCGATTCCGAAGCAGAAGCACTTCTTTTAGAAGATACGCTTATAAAAAAATATCAACCTCGTTATAACATATTATTGAAAGATGATAAGTCTTATCCTTTTATTCGAGTTACGAAAGAAGAATTTCCTAAGATATACATGACTCGTAATGTAATAAGAGACGGTTCAAGATATTTTGGACCTTATACTGATTTAACAAATGCCAAATTACTTATAAAAACTATAAGAAATGTATTCCAAATCAGGACATGCAATCTTGCTCTGAGTCGCGATACAATTAGTAAAGGTAAATTTAAAATATGTTTGGACTATCATATAAATAAATGTTCAGGACCTTGTGAATCACACATTTCCTTTATTGAATATAATTTAAAAATTCAACAGGCGACTCGTATCCTTCAAGGTCGTACAAAAGAACTCGAAAAAGAACTGAAGCATAAGATGGAATCTTTATCCGAGCAGATGAAGTTCGAAGAAGCTGCCATCGTTCGTAATCAGCTATTTATGTTACAAAAATATACCTCTAAGCAAAAAATTATTAGCGCAGATTTTGTAGATAGGGATATATTAGGTATTGCCAGAGATGGAGAACTTGTATGTACTTTGATGCTTAAAATTAGAGATGGTAAGTTAATAGGACGACGTCATTTTATTGTTAAAAATGCTATGGACATCCCTGATTCTAAAATAGTGCAAAGAACTCTGGAAAAGTGGTATTTAGAAACTGATTTTATACCAAAAGAAATATTCGTTCCGGAAGAGCCTGAAGATATTGAATACATTACAGAATGGCTTAAAAAAAGAAAAGAAGGTGCTTTGCATATTTTAATACCAAAACTTGGTGAAAAAAGAGCAATTGTAGATATGGCAATTACAAACGCATCTTTTTTATTGAAAGAATTTCAAATAGCTATAGAAAAAAGAGAACAGGTTATTCCACGTTCAGTTTTATCATTGCAAAGAGATTTGCAAATGAAATCACCACCTCGCAGAATAGAATGCTTTGATAACTCTCACATTCAAGGTAGTGAATTAGTGTCCTCTATGGTGCTTTTTGAAGATGGCAAACCTAAAAAATCTGAGTACAGAAAATATAAAAATAAAACTGTACTTTCGAACAATGATTTTGCAGCTATGGAAGAAGTAGTATCGAGACGATATACAAGATTGAAGAGTGAACTTAAGGATGAAAATCATACTCCATTACCAGATTTGATTATAATTGATGGAGGGAAAGGTCAACTTTCTTCTGCTTATAATATATTGAAAGAACTTGAATTAGAAAAACAGATAACGATAGTTGGCTTAGCTAAAAAGCTAGAGGAAGTATTTTTCCCCGGCGAGTCAGATCCACTTATTTTACCGAGGACTTCAAGCAGTTTAAAATTAATACAACAGCTTAGAGATGAAGCTCATAGGTTTGCTATTACTTTTCACAGGCAATTAAGATCAAAAAGAACCTTTAGAACTGAATTGACTGAAATAACAGGTATTGGAGAAGCTACTGCAAGTAAGTTGCTCAAAGCATTTGGATCAGTAGAGGGTGTTAAATCTGCTACTTTAGAGCAATTACAAAGCAATGTAAATAATTCTATCGCAGAAAAAATATTTAATCATTACAATCAAAATCAGCTTCCTTAGGAATTAAGTTCAAATAAGGAGTGTAATAAAAGATATTAATGAGGGTTAGCCGATTTTTATGAATATGGTAAACATTAATAATACAATAGTGACTAAGATTTGCAATATCATACTATAGATAGCAAGTAAAATGAATTAGCTCTTTGACTTGTAATTGTATAGTCATATTAGGTATATATATATTCAAAATTCGTTATTACATATATTTTACTAAAAAAATTATAGAGAAATATTTCTCTGTATATCATTATATTTGAAATCATTGGAACAGAGCATGAGTGAACAAGTAAAACAGATGTTCTCAGATATTTCCGGTAAGTATGATTTGCTGAATACTATTCTATCCTTTGGGGTTCACCACTTATGGCGAATAAAAACAGTAACACTTTCGGAAGCAACTAAGGGCAATAAAATATTAGACTGTGCAACTGGCACAGGTGACTTAGCTATAGCCTTCAAAAAGAAGGTCGAGTCAGAAGGTAGCGTAACAGGTACCGATTTTTGTGCAGGTATGTTAGATTATGCACCTGCTAAAGCAAAAAAGCAAGGATTAGATATTAAGTTTGAACTTGCAGATGTTATGCATCTCCAATATGAAGATAATAGTTTTGATGTTGCAAGTATATCATTTGGTATCAGAAATGTTGATGAGCCTAAGATTGGACTTTCTGAGATGGCTAGAGTAGTTAAGAAAAATGGTAGAGTAGTTATATTAGAATTTGGTCAACCCCAAGGTATGTTCGGAAAACTATACAGGTGGTATAGTAAAAATATTATCCCAGTGATAGGTAAAATAGTTGCAGGCAGTAATTTTGCATATACTTATTTGCCTGAAACAGCATCCAAGTTCCCTGCTGGTGATAAGTTTGTTGCATTGATGCAAGAGACTGGCAAATTTGAAAAAATCACTAAGAAACGCTTGACGTTCGGGATTTCATATATTTATGTCGGAGTAGTGAAGTAGTGAGCCAATCAAAATATGTTACATGGCTGTTGGCTACAAGACCCAAAACTCTTCCCGCTGGAATGATACCTGTATTGATTGGTTCATCATTAGCTATCAGAGATAATATTTTTGATTTTATGTACTTTACTTTAGTTGCTATTTGCGCACTTTTTATACAGATAATAACAAACTTCATTAATGAAATCTACGATTTTAAAAAAGGTGCAGATACTAAAGAAAGAGTTGGACCGGAGCGAGCTGTAGCTTCAGGCAAAATAACATCAAAGCAAATGACAGTAGTTTCTGCTGTGCTCATGATTATAACTTTTATTCTAGGTATGATAATAGTAGAAAGAGCAGGCTTAGAGATTTTATGGATTGGCATTAGTTCATTATTTTTTGCGTGGGCTTACACTGGTGGCCCTTATCCTTTAGCATATAAGGGATTAGGTGAGATATTTGTTCTTATTTATTTTGGTTTAGTTGCTGTTGCTGGTACTTATGCAGTATTTGCTCAATATTGGACTTTAGAATCTCTAATATGGGGACTTATACCGGGATTTATATCAATGAACATTCTTGGTATTAATAACATTAGAGATATAGAGACAGATAGAAAAGTCAATAAAATGACATTGGCTGCTCGTATTGGTAGAGAAAATGCAGAACGTTTATTTGTAGCTCTATTTGTTACAATGTATTTGATTCATGCTTATTTAGCCTATATACATGCAGATTGGTTGTTACTGCTACCAATAATCACAATACCATTTACTTATTCTCTTTGTGTAGATGCGCTTTCAGCAAAAGGTCAAAAATATAATATAGTTTTAGCAAAAACAGGCAAACTGTTAGTTATACATGGTGTAATAACATCAATTTGTATTATTCTATAATTTAATAAAGGTCAAGAAAACAATGGTGCAAGAATTTTCAGAGAAACACCCGATAGTAGATTATATCTTTATCGCTCTCGGATCTGCAATAATGGCATTTGGTATTGCCGTTTTTTTAGTAGATGCTTACGTTGTTCCCGGCGGCGTAACCGGTCTTTCTCAGGCTGTATTTTATATGACTGATGGAGCCTTACCGATAGGTGTTTTAATGTGGCTATTTAATATACCACTATTTTTATGGGGCATAAAAGAGCTAGGTAAAACATTTGGTGTGAGAACATTTTTTGCTTTTACCACAAATTCTTTCTTTATTGATTTATTCAGAGAAGGCTACTATGGATTTGGTTTGAATTTGCATAAACTAGAATCTGTGCAATACATTTTAGAACACGATTTCTTTTTCCATATCTTCCTGGGTGCTGTTTTCTTAGGTTTAGGTTTAGGTATTATCTTTAAATTCAAAGGTACAACTGCCGGTTCTGATATAGTTGCATCTATATTAAATAAATACTTCGGTACTAAACCCGGTACCGGTATTATTATCATTGACTTTTTTGTTATTACATTTGCTTCAGTAGCAATAGCTTTTAATAAAACTACAGAAACACCGGTTGTAGCATTAGCTTTCTATGCTTTATTTTTACTCTATCTTTCTTCTAAATTGATAGATATGGTGATAGATGGTATTGATTATGCCAAAGCCGCATATATTATATCTGATAAATATGAAGACATATCGAAAGCTATAATGAATAACATGTCTCGAGGTGCTACCGCAATTAAAACTCGTGGTATCTATAGAGATATCGAACGCGAAGTTATAATGACAGTGGTTACTAACAAAGAAGTTCCTCGTCTTACTGATATTATAAAGGAAGTTGATCCTGATGCATTTATGATTATAAATAATGTGCATGAAGTAGTGGGACGTGGATTTAGAAGAAGATTTTAGATGTTTGTATAGAAAAATTTGTAAATAAATGGGGGTATAGAAATATATCTCCATTTTTTGTTTAGCTTAAGTGTAAATTTTCTCTATATTATGATATTGATTTAAGTGTCTGAGGTGGTATTTTGTATTTTGATACAAATAATAGATTTGTCGATTCTCTAAATAAAGGAGTCCTTATACTCGATGGAGCTATGGGGACAATGGTTCAATCTTATAATCTATCAGATACTGAATTTAGAGGTCTTAGATTTAAAAATCATTCCTGCTCTTTATATTCCAATAATGACATATTGTCTTTATCTCAACCTGAAATAGTAATAGATATCCATAAAAGATTTTTATTCGCAGGTGCTGACATAATTGAAACGAATACGTTTAATTCAAATCAAATATCTCAAAAAGAATACCATTTACAGCATTTGTGTTATGAATTAAACTATAAGGCTGCTCTCAATGCCAAAAAAGCTATAAAAGAGTATCAAGCTGAATCAAACTACAATAGAGATAAATTTGTTGCCGGCTCGATTGGCCCTTCTAATATTTCTCTTTATTTAGCTAAGGAATATGATTTTAATTTGTTTAGAGATGCTTATATTAGTCAAATAGAAGGTCTGTTAGACGGAGGCGTTGATTTACTAATAGTAGAAACTGTATATGATACTTTAAGTGCTAAAGCAATTTTAGCAGCAATTCAAGACGTTTTTATTAGAAAACAGATAAACATTCCTATAGTTGTTTCTTCAACCATAGATAGTAAGGGAAGGAATCTAATAGGGCAATCGTTAGAAGCATTTTATCATACTATATCTTCATTTGAACATGTAATTAGTATAGGTTTAAATTGTTCTTTTGGAATTGACTCAATGTTGTCATTTATCTGTGAATTATCTGAATATTCTAATTTATATGTTACTATATATGCAAATGCAGGGTTACCCAATCAGGAAGGCATATATACAGACTCTCCGGAATATATGTCAAACTATATCCGTGACAATTTATCGGATAGAAAGTTAAATATTATTGGGGGATGCTGTGGTACGACTCCACTCCACATCGAAGCCTTGGTAAAAAATAAAAAAATACTTAAACCAAAACTACTTAACAATTTTCAAAACAATATAATTGCAGTGGGTTTAGAATCAATTTCTAGCGATGATAAACCTGTTTACATTTCAGAGAAAGCAAATATATCAGGATCGAAGCAATTCAAAGATTTAGTATTATCTAAAAAATTTACACAAGCTATAGAACTGGTGTATAGTCACATAGATTCCGGATGTCAAATGATTGACTTGAATTTGGATGATAGCATTATAGACAATGATAATATAGTATTTGAATTCATTGAATGTTTAAAAAATGATATCGTATTATCAAAAGTACCGGTAGTAATAGATTCATCAAATTGGGGTTTAATTGAAAAATTGCTACGAATTTTACCCGGCAAATCCATTGTCAATTCTCTATCGCTTGGAGAAGGTATCGAAGAATTTATACGAAGAGCCACTATTATTAAGAGATACGGTGCTTCTGTTATTGTGTTAGCTGCTGATGAAACAGGTTTATCTCTAACTTATTCAAAGAAAATTGAAGTCTTCCGAAAAGCATTTAACATTTTAGTTGATGTAGTAAGCCTTTCTCAAGATAATATTATATTTGATCCACTGATTATGCCAATTGGAACAGGTATTGCAGAACATAATTTTTACGTAACCGATGTAATAGATGCAATAAAATGGATAAATACTAACTTACCTAAATGCTCTACTATTATAGGACTGAGTAATGTATCTTTTGCATATAGAGGCAACAATTATTTCAGGAAATATCTCAATAGCATAGTTCTTAAATCGGCAAAAACAGCAGGATTAGATTATGTCATTTTAAATCCATTAGAAGTGATACCTTATGATAAGATACCTAAAATAATAAGTAAAAAGATTGAATTTGCTTTGTTTAATAATGTAGATAATCCTACAGATATTCTTTTAAAATCTGCTGAAGAATTAAGCGAAAATTCTGAACATAAACAAGTTGCTGATAGGGCAGATGTAAAGATTCAAAATGTTAGTCTTATTGATGCTATTCTAAAAATAAATTCTAAATATATTCAAAACTTTATAGCTGCAAATCTAGATCAAAATATTTCTGCTATAGATATTATTGAAAAATATTTTATTCCTGCAATGTCAGAAATAGGAGATAAGTTTAATAATGGATATATATATTTACCACAGGTAGTTAAAAGTGCATCTTCATTGAAACTGGCATTTGAAATATTGAAAGACAATTTTGATTTTGATTCAAAAAACTTAAAAAATAAGACAGTGTTGCTGGCAACAGTTAGGGGAGATGTACATGATATTGGGAAAAATATTATAGCATCAGTTTTGGCTTGTAATAATTATAGAGTTATAGATCTTGGTGTAAAAGTTCTAAATGAAACGATTATTCAATCAGCTTTCGAAAATAAGGTTGATTATATTGCAGTTTCCGGACTTATTTCACCATCCTTAAACGAGATGATTAAACTGGCAACAATGATGGAAAGTAATGCTCTCAAAATCCCTCTAATAGTAGGAGGTGCTGCTACTTCTAAATTGCACACCGCGACTAAAATCAGTCCCAATTATTCTCATTCGGTTATCCACATTAAAAACCCTCCGGATTTGATAAAAATGTTATCAGATTTAGAAACAGACCCAAATAAAGAAAAGCAAATCAATAATGAATACTCAAATATCATATCTGCTCAAGAAAATAGAACAAAATATAATAAGCAATATTTATCCTTAAGAGAAGCTCAGGAAAATCGATTTATAAACATCCATATACCTACTCCGCCTAAACATGAGGGTGTAACTACTATCATAGATTACGATATTTTTGAAATTGCAGATTACATTGATTGGGATAGGTTTTTTGCTATCTGGAAAATAAAAAAAGGAGCAAATATAAATACAGAAAAAAATAGACAATCTCTTAAGTCCGATGCGTTAGCTATGATTGAAAAAATAAAGAATAAAAATATTTTACATGCAAATGCAAAGATTGGTATATTTAAAGCAACTCCTACTAAAAACTCAATGAAAATTATTGCCTCTAACAAGGCGTATGAATTATATATGTTTAGAACACAAACATATAAAGAAAACAGTAAGAATTTAAGTATTTGCGATTTTTTATCATTGAATGATTATATTGTCTTATTTGCTGCTACTATAGGTATTGGTTTAAATAATTATATAGAATATTTAGAAATAAAAAAGAAAGATGTTTATCAATCGTTATTGCTTAAAATCATTGCGGATTGTTTAGTAGAAGCATTTGTTGATATACTAAATAACTATACTATCAAAGAATTATGGTGTGATTTATTGGCTTTTGAACATTCTAATAGCATACGACCAGCTTTTGGCTTTCCAATGCTACCTGACCACTCTCAGAAGCAACTCGTTTTTGAGATGCTTGATGCAGACGAAATAGGAGTAAGTCTTACTGAAAATTATGCCATGCAACCAAGTTCTTCGATATGTGGGATGATTATAAATAATCCTGATGCAAAATATTTCAATATTGACTATATAGCTGAAGATCAAGTTTTAGATTATGCTAAGGTCAGTGGTATTGACGTAGAAATTATAAAAAATAATTTGTCAGAAATAATAAGGTAAAATATATGAAAGCGGTTCTAAAAATCGGTATAGGAATGGTAGTTTTTGTAATAATTGCAATCTCCATTATGCTATTTATCGTATTTACTTTCTTACCATCAGTAGGTGAGAAAAAAGAAATAACTATCAAAGCTGATGAAGCGATGTTAGTTCGCGGCGAATATCTTGTCGAAAATGTTGCAGCTTGTTTCCAGTGTCACTCAGAAAATAACGAGCAGGTATTTTCTTCTCCTGCTATAGAAAGTAGAAAAGGAAGTGGTGGCAAACTTTTTGGCAAAGAAAAAGGTTATCCTGGTGATTACTATGCGGCTAATTTGACTCCGTATTTCCTTAGTGACTGGAGTGATAGTGATTTGTATCATGCATTAACTACAGGGATTGCAAAAGACGAAAGACCTCTTTTTCCGGTAATGCCTTATAAAGACTATGGCAAAATGACCGAATATGATGTCAAATCTATGATTGCATATCTTAGGACATTAGATCCTATAAACAAAGATATTCCTAAGTCTGAACCTTCATTTCCTATGAATATTATTCTAAGGCTGATACCTTCAGAGGCAGAACCAATGGATAAACCTAAAACTGAAATAGAGAGAGGTAAATATTTAGCTAATATGGCAGGATGTAGGACATGTCATACACCATCTGTAAAGGGCAAACCTCAATATGATTTAGAGTTTTCGGGTGGAATGAAATTTATACTACCTTCCTTAGATACTGTGAGAGCTCCTAATATTACTCCAGATTTAAATACAGGAATTGGTAGATGGACTGAAGAAATGTTTCTTAATAGATTTAGGGAATACAAATCCTTAAATGATTTACCATCTGTCAAAGCAGGTTCCTACAATACAGAAATGCCATGGTCTGAATTCGCTAATATGAAAGAGGAAGATTTGCAAGCAATATATAAATATCTGCAAACTATAGAACCTCAAAGTAATTCTGTACATGTATTTTCTCCGAAAAGGTAATAATTTGCTTAAAAAATATATTATATATGCGGTATTATTGATATTATTATTTGTAGTTTCGATAATAGCTGTTCTGTTTTTGAGTAACTATTATATAAGTAGTTACTCAAAGGATTTTATATATGATCATATTGATGATTTGCCACATAACAAGGCAGGTCTACTATTAGGTACAAGCAAATATACAATAGATGGGAGAATTAATCTATTCTTCAAATATAGAATAGATGCAGCTGTTTCTTTGTATCGGGCTGGTAAGGTAGATTATTTGATATTGAGTGGAGATAACTCAATTATTTATTATAACGAACCTATGGCAATGAGAAAAGAATTATTAAAATTAGGGATACCGGATACTTCAATATATTTAGATTATGCCGGGTTTAGGACGCTGGATGCAGTTGTTCGTGCCAATGAAATATTTTGTCAAAAACAATATACTATTATATCTCAGAAATTTCATAATGAAAGAGCAGTATTTATATCTCACAAAAAAGGACTAAATACAATAGCGTATAATGCAAAAGCTGTAAGTAAATACTACGGTTACAAGACCCATTCGAGAGAGTATTTTGCTAGAGTCAAAGTGTTTTTAGATTTACTGATTGGCAAAAATCCAAAATTTTTAGGCGAGAAGATTCCGGTAGGCAAAGTTAGACAATCTCACATGAAGGAAATAATTATTGAAAAAGATACTATTAATTAGCATTGGCACTTTATCAGTTATTCTAGGACTTATTGGTATATTTTTACCTATAATGCCTACAACTCCATTTTTGCTTTTTGCAGCTTGGTGCTATGCTAAAAGCTCTGAAAAGTTCTACAATAGACTAATGGAAAACAAAGTATTAGGCGGATATATCAAGAATTATAGAGATAAAAAGTCAATGCCTTTACGAGTAAAAATAGTTACTATATTATTTTTATGGATTTCTATTTTATACTCAGCTATTTTTGCAATTAGCATTATATGGCTTAAAATACTAATTATAATTATAGCAATACTAGTGACATTCCATTTATTAAATCTCCGAACTATAAAAGATTGAAATAAAAGAAAAATAATTTTGTAATTGGCTTTTATTTAGTATCTTACTGATGGTATTCTTTCCAATTTACTCCTGATAAATTGGTTTTAGTAATTTGAGGGGATATGGTATTTCTTCTACTCAATGAAAGAGGCGGAATTTTATTCTGCCTCTTTTTTTATTACTATTGTTACCGGGCCATCATTGATCAAGCTTACTTTCATATCTGCACCAAATATTCCATGTTGTAGATTAATATCAAAATTATCTCTGATATGTTTAATCATGTTTTCAAACATTGGCAAAGAAATATTTGGAGCTGCAGCGTCGCTATAACTTGGCCTAAAACCTTTCTTTAATTTACCGTAAAGTGTAAAATTTGGTATCAGCATTATGCTTCCATTTACATCCTGTACGGATTTATTCATTTTTCCTTGCTCATCTGGAAATATTCTTAAATTAAGTACTTTGTTAATTATCCATTTAGATATATCTTCATTATCAGTTTGTGTAATTCCGACCAATACCATAATCCCATGAGCAATTCCTGCGATATTTTCTCCATCTACACTGATAGCTGATTCTAAAACTCTTTGTACTATCACTTTCATTTTGTAAATCCTAAATAAAGCAATTTATAACTATAATGCTTCAAATTCAAATTGAGGATAGCCTTTAATACCTTCATCATTTGTAAAACTGATAAAGCGAAGTTTAAAGTAATATCCATTACGAGATTTAATAATATAGGTATTTCTATATCTCATAATATATACACCAGCTTCTAAATCATAATTCTTCCAGTCGTGACCTATAGCATTTCTGTGATTTGAAAAAGTATAGGAATCTACGGAATCGATAGTAATTAAATTATAAGTAGAATCAGTATTAAATGTAGCACTACAACTATTTTGATTAAGCAAGAGACTTGTTACTCCATACCACAAGCCATCACCCTCTGAAGTAAATAGCAATTCTGTATGGCGAGTAAACAATAAATCCCAAGAGTCTTTTGGAGGTTCTAAGTATACTTGCTTATTAGAATCAAAAGAATACATACTGAGATTAGTTGTTTGATCTTTGATAATTGTAGCTTCGAATATTTCTGTTCCACGTAAATCTTGCATCTTAAATGAAACAGAGATGACATCTGCGGAAGTTATTTGAAGTTTCCAATGCCCTAACTTATCACCCACTGCATTTTTACCACGATCGATTATATATACTATGTCTTTGGGAGATAGCGTTTTGTCATCACTCCACCAAGTACCGAAAGCTGTGGAGTCCATATTCCCACTCGCTGCATCATATAGCCACATATCGTCTGAAATAGCTTTATAATCTGATAAAACGACTTCATCAAACTTTTTATCTAATATTGGATATATTTTCATAAATTTGGCAGTATTTAGAACAATAGCATTTACGCCTGTAGCCGAGTTTAATGCTATATCCCAAGCTTCAAAAGGATTAGACGATACAATTTTACTATTTTCCAAATCATAGTAAATTTGTTCTGCATAGTCACTTCCGAGTGCTATTGTTTCTGTGTATGATGTTTTTACTATAGGTTCTATAGGAGACTCTTCTTTTATGCAAGAGACCAAAGATAAAGCTATGAGAATATATAGATATATTGTTTTCATTAGTAATCAACTCCTATCGAAATGAAATAAGTCCTACCATAATTGACAAGTGAGTTACCTCCACCTGAGTGTACACCACCAGAAGAAGCTCCGCTAAAAATTGATTTGACATCAAATAAGTTTTTAGCACCGAAATTGAGTGTCACGTATTCAAAGAATTTACGATTGAAAGTTAAATCCAATGTATGAAAATCTTCTATAAAAAACTCTTCCACATTGTTATCAACCAATTCTATATATGGTAACTTGCCAGTATATTTATAGAATATTGACATACGCGTACCACAATATGGAACTAACCATGAAAAATTTGCTTGAAAATCATGTGAGAAGCTATATTCAGCTGCTTCAGAATTTGACTCTGAAAGTTGATTATATCTCCCGGTATAGTTATAACCTAACTTAAATATATAATCATCTGAAAAGAAAGAAACATTAAAAGCCGTACCTATGGATTTGAATCTAGAAATATTCTGATTCATTCTTCTTTCTGAATTTGGATCTACTTTTACTAATTCAATTTTATTATCAATCTGATTGAAAAAGAATTTCGGTTCTATCTTTAATAATCTACCTGAGAAAAAAGTATTGTATTCTATACCGGCATTTATTGATTTAGATTCTTCAGCATCTAACTCTTTATTACCAGTTATTTCGTGATTTGAATCCACAAAATCTAAATATAGTTCTTTTAAACTTGGAGCTCTGAATCCTTTACCATAAGTAGCTCTAAAAGTTAAATTATCAATTATAGTATATTTAACATTCATAGCATAAGTAATTGGAGCATCATATTTTGTGTTTTTACTAATTCTAAATGTAGGTTGTAAAGTAAAAGTTTCATAAGGGGAGTATTGAACACCTCCAAAAGCAGAATAATCACTTATTTCTTGTCTATTTCCTTCTATTTTTTGACCAGTTGCATCATCATACTTATAGTCAAGACCTACTTGATAGGCAAGGTAGTCTGACAATTTATCACTACTTAAAGTGGATCTAAACACATAAGTATTAAAAATAGAAGTATCTTGAGAACCGATATCTGATACCAATGTCTCAGATAAATTAGTTCTATCTATTGAATATTTATTTCTAGTTCGCTTAAAATACGAATAATTTACTGTAGCATTTAAATAGTAATCATCAAATACTTTTGCATTATAGAATAAACTATTTGTTAGCCTATCTGTATAAAATCGATCATCAAAAGCTCGTTCTTTATAAAAATCATACGGTTCGTAACGTTTCAAGATGTACTCATCAAAATAACTTCCTTGATATTTTATAGTATGATTTCCAATTTTTTTAGAAGCATTTAAATCTACAAAATATTGTTCTTTCGGAGACCACTCATCTGAGCGGATATGCTCATTTTCCGAATACCCATTGAAAAAGTTGCGACCTGCATTAATGCCTAATTTCCAATTATTGTTAAAATAGTCAAAACCGCCATTTAAATTGACTTTTCCTACGCTTTCATAGTAAGTTTCAGCTTGAGCACTAGTGCCGGGTTTTACTCTATCTTTTGAAATAAGATTAATTACTCCACCTAATGCATCCGAGCCATATACGGAAGACATAGGTCCTTCAATAATTTCAACTCTTTCAATATTATTTAGATTTATTTGAGATAAATCAATACTCCCGTTCATTCTCCCTATTACCGGCACTCCGTCTATCAATATCTTAATATTTTCACCGGAAATACCGTTTAGACTCATACTTGAGCCTAAAACTCCATCCTGAGAAAGTCTGATGTTAGACTCAGTAGTCATTAGCTCTCGAAGATTGGTAGCTGCTTGCTCTTGTATTCGTTCGTTTCCTATAACCTTGACAGGATACACTGATTTTTGAGTTGAACGTGGAGTATATTGCCCTGTAGTTACAATAGGATTCATGTATAAAACAGTTGGCTTTAAATATATCGTCCCTGGATTTTTCTTAAGTGTAAAGCTATATCTTAAATATCCCACGCAACTAATAGTAACTGAAACAGGATAAGAAAATGGATTTACGAATTGACCTTTTTTATCGGCCATCATCATTTTTTTCTTGTCAGATTTACAATCAGAATTTTTGCAAATTAACGAAATTGTAGCTGCTTGTATAGGTTCTTTTGTTTCTTGGTCTATGATTGTAATTATATCATTCTCTTTACCGGACGCTATGAAAGCGCCCAGTAAAAAGACAAAAACAAGGGTCATAGTGAATAATTTCATTTTTATCTCACAATCAATTTTTGAGTCAAGATGCCATTTGCATTAGAAATGTTAATAAAATAAACTCCGGATGCAATATTTGAAGCATTAATTGAGATGTTTTTGAGATAATCAGATTCGATTGATTTAGTTAGTACTTTATTGCCTGTCAAGTCAACTACTGATAAATTGTATGTTTGCGGAAACTCATCGCTTAATACTATAGAAAAAGATTCATTTTTATCTATCACATTTGGGTAGACTGCTAATTTGACGTTACTCATAGTTTCGCTTACTGATGTACCCATTCTTGTCTGATTGAATACATATTTACCATCTGTACTACCTGAAAAATCAGTGAAGACTAACTTGAAAATTGCTCCATACAAATCTTCTACAAAGTAGGCTCTGTCTTCAGCTAAATTGTATGTATATGTTGCCATGTCAAACTCTTTCCAATCTGAACCAATTGTGGTAATATTTGGATCATATAAGTCATGCCCTGGATCTTCAACAGTGTCAACATTTACGTCGTCTAACTGAATGGCCAAAACATTTTGATTTTGTTTTATACCTGTAACACCATAAGGCATATAAGTACCATCGCCTATAGGATAATTTATCATGTATTTACCAAAAACTAAATCCCATTCATTCGAATTAGGTTCTCTTGATTCAGGAAGTATTGTGTTAGTAGAAAAGTCAAAATAAATAAAAGAGACATCTGGTCTATCATTCTTATTTACAGTTGCGTATACTTCATCTGTACCATCCAAATTAGCATATTTGAATTCATATTTACGATTTAATAGCTTATAGATAAAAATCTTTTTAGCTTTTTTTTCAGGTGTAATGAGTAAAAATACTCTTGTGCCTTTTATTCCGTGATCTCCCATATCATAAGAGCCCCAACCGAAATCTCCGTCACTAATAAAACCATCTTTTCCGAGATTAAAAGCGCCTGAATTCCATGTTTCTTCAGAGTTTAACCAATGCACAAAGTTTTTAGATCCTCTAAAATCTGTTGTATCGATAGGAGAATCCCAAGAAAATTCATCAGAATCAAAAATTTCAAATAACTCATATCCTTTCTGGCAGTTTAAAAGAATAGAGCCATTTTGACCGGTTTGGAAAGCTAAGTCCCAGTTGTCTTTTGGGGCTTCCTTTACTAGACCGTTGATAAGAGAGTACCATACTGTGTTTTGATAACCTTCGCCAGTGGTTATTGTTACTTCTTTAGTCTCAGATGTTAAAATTTGAGTGCTGAAAAGAAAAGCAAGTAGAAATAAGTTTACTAATTTCATAGTAAGTCTCCAATATATTTACAAATAAATAAATTCAAGAAAAATAAAACATACCTTTACCTAATGGCAAATGTAATATGAACGAATCTACAATACGATTGTTATAAAACAATAGGTGGGCCGCGTAATTTATGAGATTCAAATGCTTCTTGAAGAGAAAAAGTAAATATATTATTGCTATTATTGTATGCTAAAACAGTTGCTAATTTAACAACAAGTGATAAAAGTAAAGGAAGTAAAAACAGTGGGTGAGTGTAACTCAGATATATCACAGACTCTATTTTAGTATGAGTATGATTTTTAAACGGAGAGTTGTTATGATTATGTGCATACGGATGTACATGATAAAATGTTGATCCATTTTCAGTAATATGATAATGACCATTTACTGCTTCATTGTGCATTGACAATAGAGAAGCGATAAATAATAATAAAGATAATAATATTTTCAATAGTTTTTTCAAACTTTATCCGGTATTTTCTTATACGTTGAAAATGTATTACAAATATGTATGATTCTAAAGATACTTTACTCCCCTTAAAATAAGAATTCTTTTTAATGTATAAAAGCAAAATATTATTCTGTAACCATTGTGTGGTAAGTAATGAAAGATAAGCTCAAGTCGTTAACAAAAGATACTATGATTTATGGATTATTGATGATAGCAGGAAGATTCCTGACATTTACTCTAACTTTGTTCTATACTCAGGATTTACAGCCTTCAGAATTAGGTGATTTGTCTTCGGTTCTTGCAATTGTTGCATTTATGGGGATATTAGCTACATTTGGGATGGAATCTGCATTTTTCAGATTTTGGGATAAAGATAATCCCAATGAGAGTAGACGAGTATTTTCAAATGCTTACATAAGTATTGCAGCAACATCCTTGTTCCTTTCGTTAATATTATATATGTTTTCAGGAATTATTGCTTCTTGGTTTACCACTGAGAGCTATGGGCTACCGATGATACAATATGCATCATGGATACCATTTTTAGATTCTCTGATGCTTATACCTTATGCATACTTGAGGCTATCAGACAATGCTAAATTATTTACTTTAACACGTTTCAGTATAATTGTTTTAGCTGTAGGTCTTTCTCTGTATTTCGTGATAGTTCTTAAACATGGACCTGCCGGGGCATTGAAAGCACAGTTCATTTCATCTATTGCCGGGGCTTTAATTTTATCCTATCAACTTTATAAAAACAAACTTTTTAAATACGATTTTAAACTCTACAAAGAAATGCTCATATTTGGATTGCCAACAATTCCTGCGAGTCTTTCTGCTATTGTTTTACAAATATCAGATCAACCTTTAATTAAGTTTCTGGTAGGAGGTCAAAATGGCTCAGAACAGACAGGTATATACTCAATCAATTATAAGTTGGGTATTCCAATGATGCTTTTTGTATCTATGTTTGAATATGCATGGAAGCCGTTCTATCTAAATAATCGCAAAGAAAAAAATGCTAAAGAACTATTTGCTCGTGTTCTAACATATTTTACTTTAATAGCCTCATTTCTGTTTTTATTTATAACACTATTTGTTGATTTTATTGTCAAAATACCTATAGCTACACATAAAACATTGATAAATTCTAACTATTGGGAAGCTCTAAATATAGTACCGATTATTCTAATTGCTTACTATTTTAATGGGATATTTACTAATCTAACTGCTTCGTTTTACATCACAAAAAAGACTAAATACTTACCGATATCCATTGGAATAGCAGCGGCATTTAATATCGTATCAAATATAATATTTATTCCAATTTACGGTTATATAGCAGCTGCCTACAACACTCTATTCGCATACATAATAAGTGCAGGTGTATTGTATTATTTTCAAAAAGGTATATATAAAATTGAATATGAATGGGGAAGAATTATCAAAATATGTGCCTCTACTTCAATCGTTTTACTTATTGATTTTGTCTGTAATAGCTTCACTGAACTTATATATAACCTGACTTTCAAACTTGCTATGATGATTCTGCATTTAGTGTTACTAAAATTATTAGGCTTTTATACTAAGTCTGAAATAGCAGAAATTAAAAAATATACTACTAAATAATATTACAGTATCTCAATTATAATAGTGAATATTCTTAATAATAGAAATATACTTACAAAACAAACATGGAATAATTTGAAAATATTACAAGTACAAATTTACATTCCGAACCATATATATTTCTATCTCATTGTTATACAGTAAGATATGTTAAATGATAAAATATTTTGTATTATGATGAAAATTACTTAAATTCAAAAAAAGTACAAATGTAATACCAAAGGAATATTACTGTGAAAGAACTTATTGAAGTAGTAAAGATAGTCAATGCAAAAAGACAAAAACGTTTAGAAGGTATTCCTGAAGATTTGCAGGAAGGTGGAGATACTATGATGCATAACTTCTATGAAGGGATTAAGGATCATAGATATGCGTCAGATGAAGACGCTGCCTATGATTTATATAATTCTGATCCTTCAGAGAAGAAATATCAAATGCTCAAGTCTAGATTAAAAGACAAATTACTAGAAACAGTATTACTTTTAGAAAAAAAACAACCTTGGGTGAGTCCTTACGAAGAAAATTACTACAAGTTTAAGCGAGAACTTGAAATCGGAAGAACATTAATTGAAAAGAAAGCTGATAAAACCGGTGTAAAAATACTTGAGAGAGTATTAGATTATTCTCTAAAGTACAGAATATCGGAGTTTATCCTTGAAGCCGGAAAAATATTAATGCAGATAGCCCCAAAAGTCCGCACCAAAATGAAATATTCCGAATACGTTGAGATAGTTAGAAGAGAAATTCATATCTATAATGCTGAGATAGTTGCTAACGAACTTTATTGTGATTTATCCAGAAAAGTGGAAAGAACTGTACATCCTGAAGCGTTTATTATTCGTACTGAACAAAGCGTAAAAAAGTTAGAAACTTTAATGATGGGTGAAGATTCACATATGCTTAGAATTAGATATTTCCAAATCCAACTATATTTGCAACAAATCAAATTTGACTATGATAGAGTTTTGACTATTTGTAACGATATTCAAAAATATTATAAAGACAATCCAGATCTATATAGTCATGAGGTATTTGTCGAGTTTGCACAGGCAAAATTAGATGCATTTAGAAGAGTAGGAAACATTGATGAAAATATAAAACTTGCAGATGATGTAATAGAAATGTTTCCTGAAGGTTCTGATTTATGGTTTACAGTTATGCAAAACTTCTTTGTTCTTCTTGTACATGGTGAAGAATATAAACGTGCTGAAATGGTAATCACTGAAGTAATGAATAACGTTAATTTCAAAAATATGGATGATGCTGTATTTGATAAATGGCGATTATATGCCGGAGCAATTTATGTGCTTACTGCTATGGGTAGATTAAGATCTAAAAGAATGGTATCTAAGCCATTTAAGAAAAAATTTGAGATAATCGAAATACTAGATAATATGCCTAATTATGAAAAAGAAAGATTAGAATTCAATACATCTTTCTTAGTAATACAGTTTATGCATTATTTTGCAAATAATGAATTTAGAAATATTCTGGACATGGAAGGTGAAATTGCCTTTTATCTAGAAAGAAATACACTGAAACTAAAAGGTCATAGAAGAACTTTTGCATTTTTAAGGATGTTACAAACTATGATTCAACATAATTTCAAGGCAAATATGATTCGTAAAACTACTCTTAGATACTACAAACAGCTTGTAGATAATACTCCCGATAATGAAATATTAGATTCTCTTGAAATCATACCCTATATTACATTATGGGACTATATGATTCAAGAGCTGAATGATCAAGTAAAAGTTTATGCCGCAGAGTAGATTTAAGATAGAATAGAAAATTCGGGTACAAAGGGGCGTATTTAGATTACGCTCCTTAAACTCGCAAAATGATTTGACCACTCTTATACCCACTCGTCCTAAAGTTCATTATTATCCATTTTAATATTTCTATGTCTAATTTTGAAAGATATTTACTGGTAAAGTATTGTAACTATACTCATCTTAATTAACTTATCCCAATTAAAGTTTATTTTCATTTTTCACAGATATGATAAATAATATTCATGTTAGATGGATAGACACATCAAATACCTATGGAAATTGGATTATTGGTATTATTTAATAAAAAAAAGCTTTGACAATACTTTAGCAATGTCTATTTTTGCTGTTAGTTATACCTAAAGGGTATTGTCAATATTTTTATTGGTGAGAATATGTCTACTTTACAAGATGCTCCAGATAATATCATTTTAAATATAAGAGAAATTTTAGCTGGTAGTACTGCAAAAATAAAATTGAGTAATCTTGGTTTGAATATTGGTGATAATGTAATAAAAATAAGAAGTAAAAAATCAGGACCTGTTTTACTCCATAATGAGTCTAGCTCTATTTCAAAACTTGCAATAGGGAAGGGGTTAGCTGAAAAAATAATGGTAGAACAGTTATGAATGGAATTAAAACAATAGCATTGATAGGTCAACCAAATTCAGGGAAAAGTACTGTATTTTCAGTAATGTCTGATGTAAAAACTTCTGCATCAGGTTCAACATACGAACTGAATGAATCTCTGATAAATATTTTTGGAGAAAAATTTAAATTAGTAGATCTTCCGGGCTTATATTCGATAAATTCTTCGCAAACTTCAGAGCAAATTACATTAGAATATCTTTTACAAGGCAAAATTGATTTAATAATTAATGTAGTTGATGGCACACTGCTTTCCAGATCGCTTGAGTTGACAGTTGAGCTTCTTGAATTAGGATTACCAATGATTGTAGCTGTCAATATGGAAGATATTTTTGCAAGCTATGGTTTGAAAGTAGATTATGAAAAACTTCAAAATATTTTGAATGTTCCTGTAATTCCTACTCAAGCTCTATTTGGAAAAGGCATTAAAAATCTTACAGAGCACTGCTATAAACGAATAAATGGCAAAACTATAGCACCAAGTACATTGGACTATACACATCGATTTGAAATGCATCTACAAAATTTATACCCACATCTTGAATCATTCAAAAATGAATATAACGCAAAGCCCAGATTTTTTGCAATTAAGTCTATTGAAAATCCTGCAGCTCTGCCACAAGAAATTCGAGATAAACTAGAACCGATTTCTGCTCCAATCAGGCGTCAGTTAGAAGAAGAGAATGGAAAGGACTCCTTTGAGACTGTTTCTTATGAGCGGCATCACCTTGCTATGAAAATGTCTGAAGATATATCTGAAATAATCGCTAAGCAATCAAAACCATTTTTAGAAAGAATAGATAACTTATTACTACACCCTCTTTTTGGAAATATATTCTTAGTAATATTTTTCTTTTTATATTTTCTTTCTATATTTTTAGTTGGGGATTTTCTTGCCGGAATAGTAGAGCCTCCATTAGATGCTTTAGCAGGAACTTTCTCTGGTCTTAAAGATGTAAATGAATTCGCCTGGTACTCAGTAAATGGAGCCTATCAGGGACTAATTGGTGTTGTTGGCATTGTGCTGCCTTACTTTTTACCCTTAGTATTTCTTACCTCACTTTTTGAAGATACCGGTTATTTATCTAGGATTGCATTTTTAATAGATGGATTAATGCACAAAATTGGTCTTCATGGGAAATCGGTAGTTTCATTTATTCTTGGCTTAGGGTGTGCAATACCTGCATTATATGCAACTCGTATGTTAGAAGATAAACGTGACAGAGTTATTAGTGCTATGTTGATACCTTTTGTACCATGCTCTGCTAGAATAACTGTAATTTTTGCACTTTCAGCAGCCTTTACAGGGCCTTTTTGGGCAATGATAATCTTTTTCTACATACTATTAGTCATAGCTGGTGTAGGGAAAGTACTATCAATATTTTTATCTGAGCCAACAGGTATGGTATTAGAAATTCCGAGATTAAGAAAACCAATGCTTAAGTCATCTGTTAAATCTACATGGCTAAAGACACGAGATTTCATTAGAGAAGCTACTATTTTCTTGATAGGTGGAGGAGTGTTCCTTGGATGGATTGAGTACTTTGGAGTTGCCAAATATTTAGATACAGCATTTGCTCCGATTTTAAATACAATTTTGGGCCTCCCCGAACAATTAGGATCAACTCTAATCTTTGGATTTTGGAGAAAAGAGTTAATACTTGTTATGCTAAACCAAGCAATGCATGTTTCTACGTTGGTAGATTTGCCGCTTACAAATGCACAAGTAATTGTATTTATTATTTTTGTTTCGCTATATTTTCCCTGCTTTACTACTTTCGTAGTAATAGTCAAAGAGTTTAAATGGAAAATAGCAATTTATTCAGGCTTGTTAGCTATATTGATAGCTACTTTATCTGCCTTTTTGTTTAAAATTGTATTAGGTGCGTAAATAATATTTAGATAAGAATAAAATATTTATTAGTTTATATAAAACATGAATGTACCACTATTGATTTTTGAACTATGTTAAGTCAAGCTGTACAAGATTATCTTAAGACTATATATAAATTAGAAGAAGCCGGACCGGTTTCTACTACTAAGATAGCAAAAGAGTTAAACATCTCAGGCGCTTCCGTTACGGGCATGCTTAAAAGACTTGCAAATATGGGAATGGTAGATTATAATTCTTATAAAGGCGTAAAACTTACTTCTAATGGTGAAAAGATTGCACTCGAAATCTTAAGACATCACAGACTATTAGAATTATACCTAAAAGAAATGTTAGGCTTTTCCTTGGAAAAAGTTCATGATGAAGCATGCCGGTTAGAGCATCACATTTCTGATGAGTTTTTACAAAAAATTGACGACTTGTTAGGGAATCCTCAATTCGATCCTCATGGTCATCCTATACCACAAAAAGATGGTGTACTACCTGATCATCAAGAAACTCCATTGATAGAAATAGATCCTGGTAAAACGGTTTCTATTTCTAGATTAGTAGATAACGATTCGGAGATGCTTGCCTATTTTGAATCTCAGGGTTTAGTGCCTGATGTAGACATTCAAGTAATTGAAAAAGCTCCTTTTAATGGACCTATTACTATAAAGCTTGCAGGCGCTAATAAAATATTAGGAAACGAAATAGCTAGAAGTATCTATGTGAAATAAATACTTTCAAAAATTCAAAAGTAAAAAGAGGCTGTCTCAAAACCGACAGTCTCTTATTTTTTGTAACTACTTTAATTGCAAGTAATTACAAGGGAATAAGCTATTTTTTTGTATATTTGTATATGAAAAAAACGTCAAAGAAAACTCGCATTCCGTACAGGTAATCAAAATCAACCGATGTTATTCCCTCCGTCTTTGGAGGATTTCATTCCGGCGAAACACCCTGTTCGTATTGTAAATCAAATTATTGAAAATTTAGATTTACGTTACCTTTATAGCCTATATGATCCAAACGGAGCACCGCCTTACAACCCGAAAATGATGGTTAAAATTCTATTTTTCGGTTATATGCAGAATATTTTCTCCAGTCGAAAATTAGAAGCAGCGGTTCAGGAAAATGTTTTTTTTATGTAGCTCGCAGGCATGCAAAAACCTGATCATAATACTATAAATAATTTCCGAGGCAAACGTATTGAACCTGTATTGAAGCTACTTTTCAGAGATATAGTTATTCATTTACATGAAGCAGGTCTTCTCACACTTAAAGATATTTACACCGATGGAACCAAGCTTGAGGCCAATGCCAATAAATTTACTTTTATCTGGAAAAAAGCTGTTCAAGGCAGACAGGAAAAAATGCTTGATCGCATCCACACATTGTGGGATTATGCAGTATCAGTGACTAAGCAGGAAGTGCAGGAAACTAAACCTGAATCACCTGAGGAATTAACTCCTGACCGTGTTCAAAGCATTGTTGATGCATTGAATAAATCACTCCAAGGTTATGAAATTGGCAGTAAAAAAAAAGCCCAAATCAGACGGGCAGTAAAGGAATATCCCGAACAAGCACGCAGGAATAATAAGGCTTTAGAGGAATTGGCAGACAAAAATAGTTGCTCTAAAACTGACAAAGATGCGACATTTATGCGCATGAAAGAAGACCACATGAACAACGGTCATCTCAAGGCAGCATATAATTGGCAAATCAGTACTAACAATCAGTTTATCGTCAATTACACAGTTCACCAAACAGCCGGCGACACTACTACATTAATTCCACACTTAGAACAATACTGTAAATTATACGAGACCAAGCCGGAGGAAGTAACCGCAGACGCAGGCTATGGTAGCGAGGAGAACTACACATATTTAGAAGCCAATGAGATTATCGGCTTTGTTAAATTTAATATGTATGACAAAGAAACAAAGAAAAAATATGTTACTGATATAAGTAAGAGCGGAAATTTTTATTACAACGAAAAAGAAGATTGCTTTTACTGCACAATAGGACAAAAATTATCTTGGCTCAAGACACAAAACGAGAAATCTAAAACAGGATTTGTTCAGGAATTATCATACTATGAGGCACAAAACTGCGAAGGCTGCCCACTGAGAGCGAAATGTTTCAAAGCAGTTGGAAACAGGATAATCAAGGTTAATCATAAATTGAGAAAACTGCGTGAAACAGCCCGACAACGGCTTAACTCGCCTGAAGGAATAATTAAAAAAGTCCGACGAACAATAGAGCCTGAAGCAGTCTTTGGTCAAATCAAGCAGAACAAAGGCTATAGGAGACTTATGCTCAGAGGTCAACAAAAAGTAGAAATAGAACTTGGAATTATGGCTATTGCCCACAATTTGAGCAAAATAAGGGTGTAAAAAGCACTTATTTTCTTGCCTAATTTTTAAATCCAATATTTAGCAAGGCAGTGCAAAATAAACTCTGTCCATTAGAGTTATAATAATAAATCAAAAGACAGAGTTTAGTTTACAGTCTCTTACAGTCTCTAAAAAGGGGCTGATGTTTCAGCCCCTTTTTGTATATAGAATGCAGTAACAGTAACAAGAAAGGTTATTTATCTTCTGCTTTTAGTTTATGAAGAATTTCGTTTACTTGAGGTGCTGTTACCTGACTATATACTTTGCCATTAATTGTAACAACAGGTGCTAATGCACACACCCCAATACATCTTGTTCCTTCGATAGAAAACATACCATCACTGGTAGTTTCACCAATTTCTATACCTAGTTCATTCATAAAAGCATCTAATACTAGATTTGCACCTTTTACAAAGCATGCTGTACCCAAGCAAATAGATATTTGATATTTGCCGGATGGTTTTAATCTAAAGAAGTGGTAAAATGTAGCTACGCCACTTACCGTTGCTGCAGGAACCTGCAATAAATGAGCAACTTCTTCCATGTGTACTTTTTGTAGGTAGCCATATCTACCTTGTACTTTATGTAAAACAGAAATCAAATAACTTTCAGGATGCTCTAACTGTTTTACTTCTTCAATATATTCTACTATATCCGTATCTAAAGTGATAGGCATTTTGCTGATTTCCATTATTTGATCCCCCTTGGAGTTCTTTCATGATAATGAGTATGTAATAACTTGTGAGCTTTTTCGCCACCAACTTCACCCAAGTAATCCTTGTAAAGGTCAATGATATATGGATTTTCATGTGATTTGCGAATTTCTTTGTTCTTATCTATATTATATAGAGCTTCCTGGCGTTTCCTAATCATTGTAGGATCCATAGGATATACATATTTGCCTGCATCAGTTAATGGTTGGCCACCACCTGCAACGCAACCACCAGGGCAAGCCATGATTTCAAGAATATGATATTCTTTTTCGCCACGTTTTACTTTTTCTAAGATAGTCTTCGCATTGTTCAAACCATTAGCTACAGCAACGTTAATAGTAATTCCATTGATGTCCAGAGAAGCTTCTCTTAACCCTTCTACTGCTCTTACTTCTTTATATTCTATATCGTCGCTTGATTCGCCTGTTATAGTTTCATAAGCAGTTCGCAATGCAGCTTCCATAACACCACCTGTAGAACCAAAGATATCGCCTGCACCTGTAGAGTAACCCATTGGATTATCGAAGTCTGATTCCGGTAGTTTCACAAAATCAATACCGTAAGCTTTAATCATCCAAATCAATTCTCTTGTGGTAAGAACTGCATCAGTCAAAGGTAGCCCTGATTCAGTTACGTGTTCAGGTCTAACTGCTTCAAATTTCTTAGCAGTACAAGGCATAATAGCTACTACGTAAATATCTTCAGGGTTTAAGCCCATTTTTTCAGCATAATAGGTCTTAGTCAATGAAGACAACATTTGCATAGGTGATCTACAAGTAGAAGTGTTAGGAATAAATTCAGGGTAGAAATGTTCCAAGAATTTAACCCAACCAGGAGAGCAAGAAGTAATAAGTGGTAGTGCACCTCCGTTATTAAATCTATTCAAGAACTCTGTAGCTTCTTCCATAATGGTAAGATCAGCTGCAAAGTTTGTATCAAAAATAGCATCAAAACCTAAGCGTCTTAAAGCTGTGACAGTTTGACTTGTCGCGGCTACACCTTGTTCCATGCCAAAACCTTCGCCAATAGCAGCGCGAATCGCAGGTGCAGTTTGTACTACTACATGTTTTGTTTTGTCATTTAAAGCTTCCCATACACGGTCAGTATCATCTTTTGCTAAGAATGCACCGGTAGGGCAAACATTAATACATTGTCCACAGTTGATACAAACTGAATCAATCATATCATTACCAAATGCTGGGGCTACAACTGTATCAACTCCACGATAGAGTTGACTTAAGTTATTGACACCTTGAACTTCAGAGCAAACTCTGATACATCTGCGACAAAGCACACATTTTTCAGGGTTTCTTAACACTGATGGAGATGATTTATCAGTTTCGTATTTTTTTCTTTTTCCTTCAAATAATCTGTCTCTAACCCCTAACTTATAAGCTAGGTTTTGAAGCTCACAGTTACCGTCTCTTTCACAAGTCAAGCAAGAGCTTGGGTGATTATTAAGCATAAGCTCTACTAAGTCTCGTCGAGTTTGGTGTAACTCAGGAGTATTAGTTTTTATAACCATCCCATCGGATAGTATGGTAGCACAGGAAGGTATAAAGTTAGGTCTGCCTTCTACTTCTACAACACAAATTCTACAAGCACCCTCTGTTGAGATATGAGGGTGATAACAAAGTCTAGGAACGTGATGACCAATTTGGTCAGCTGCTTCCATGATAGTAGTACCCTCGTTTACTGAAACAGGGATATTATCTATTATAGCATTTACTTTTTTCATTTCTAACATCTTAAATATTTCTCCTTTACAGCTTGAAAATTGTTAGATTTTTTCAATAGCATCAAATTTACAAGAATTGAAACATTCACCACACTTGATACAATCTTCTTGGATGATTGTGTGTGGCATTTTCTTAGCACCAGAGATACAAGAAACAGGACAACGACGAGCACAAAGAGTACAACCTGTACATTTATCAGCGATAATATTATAGCTGATAAGTTTCTGACAAGTTTGAGTAGGACATCGTTTGTCCACGATATGAGCTTCAAATTCTTCACGGAAGTTTTTGATTGCGCTTAGCACCGGATTTGGTGCTGACTGACCTAAACCGCAAAGAGAAGTTTTTTTAATCATGTTTCCGAGTCTATGAAGTTTATCTAAATCTTCAAGTTCGCCATGTCCGTCAGTTATTCTTTGAAGAATCTCTAACATTCTCAAAGTACCTTCGCGGCAAGGAAGACATTTACCACAAGACTCATCTTTTGTAAATTCAAGGAAAAACTTAGATGTAGAAACTATACAGTCAGTTTCATCTAAAATAATCATACCACCTGAGCCCATCATCGAACCAATTTGTTTCAATGATTCGTAGTCTACAGGAGTGTCAATTTTATCAAATGGAATACATCCACCTGAAGGTCCACCGGTTTGTATCGCTTTTAATTGTTTGCCATTTGGAACACCACCGCCAATGTCGAAAATAACTTCACGAAGTGTAGTACCCATTGGAACTTCAACTAAACCGGTATTATTTACTTTGCCTGCAAGAGCAAATACTTTTGTACCTTTACTTCCTTCGGTACCAATGCGTTTGAACCAGTCTGCTCCGCGTAATAATAACGCAGGAATGTTAGCCCATGTTTCTACATTGTTAATAGAAGTAGGATGTCCCCATAAACCTTTTTCAGAAGGATAAGGAGGTCTCATTACCGGCTGACCGCGTTTACCTTCAATAGATTGAATTAGTGCAGTTTCTTCACCGCAAACAAACGCGCCTGCACCCAATCTAATTTCAAGGTCGAAGTCAAATCCTGAGCCTAAGATATTTTTACCTAATAAATTATTAGCTCTTGCCATTTGAATAGCATTTTCAATTCTTTCGATAGCTAATGGATATTCTGCTCGAATATATAGATATCCTTTGCATGAACCCATAGCATAAGCACCAATTGTCATACCTTCTATGATGCTAAACGGATCACCTTCCAAAGCACTTCTATCCATAAAAGCACCCGGATCACCTTCGTCAGCATTACAAATCACGTATTTGATAGGATCGGTTGGATTTAATATTCTAGTATTGTTCCATTTGATACCAGTAGGGAAGCCACCGCCACCTCTACCTCGTAATCCGGAATCTATTACTTCTTTTACTACTCCTTCAGGATTGCCTTGTTGTAAAACTTTAGCCAAAGCTTCGTAACCCTGAGCGTGTATGTAATCATCCAAAGATTCAGGATCGATAATACCGCAATTTCTTAAAGTAATTCTAGTTTGTTTATTGAAGAAAGAAACATCGCCATAAAACTTGAAGTATTCTTCTACCATTTTATCAGTATGGACGATATGTTTTGTAGCTAACTCTTTCTTTACAAATTGTGTTTCAATGATATCTTCTAGTTCTTCTTCATTTAAGAATCTATAGATAACATTCTCAGGGTATACCATCATAACTCCATGTTCATCATGATCTTCATGCTGGCACATACCGATGCAACCACCGGAAATAACTCTAACTTCTTTGTCAGATATGTTTTTTTCTTTTAAAAGCTTTTGGAAAGTAGCATTCCAGCTTTCATAAAATTTATTACGGCAGTGTGATGAACCGCAAAGTGTAACCACGTGATCATATAGTTGGTCTGTTTTTTTATCCAACATTAACTTGGCTACAGGAGTTTTTCCTAAAATGTGCTCTTGAAAAATATCAGCTACTTTTTCTACAGTGACGTGAGCATATTTTACACCAATATGATTTTGCATAAATACGCCAACGATAGGCTCTTCAGAGCATCTACCTGTACAGCCTGTCTGCTTGATAATAATATCATTGCGGCCTGTAGCTTTGATTAATTTTTCAAATTCAGCTCTAACTTGCTGCGCTCCTGCGGCATTTTCACATGTTGCAGAACCTACTTGAATTACAATCTGACCATGAGAGTCTACATCTGTAGATGCATGGTCAAGACTATTCTTTAGATTCTCGTATGCTTGAAGTATGTTTCCCATATTAACTTCCCGAAATCCAGAATAAATGTGTATGTCTATAAAATATATTTTGATGTGTGTGTATTTAAAGGCAAATCTAAACCAAATAGACACAAAACAGCCATTAATTTTGCTTAATAGCAATTAAAATAAAAATCTAAATACCTCTATCTCCCGTATTAATAAAGGAGTAGAGGTATGCAACACAAATTATACAGAAATAAATATGACTAATATTAATTAATTAGTATTTGCAAACAATCAGAAAGGAAATGTAGTTTAGCTGTAGCTAAAATTAATGAGATTCATAATAGCTATGTACTATATCTTAAATTCAAATTTCTTTATTCTGCAAATTTGTTTGAAACTACATTTAGAGCAATAACTGATTTTAAGAATAGGCTCTATATTAAATTTTCCATTTCGTATTTTATTCGCTATATCAATAGCCGCATTTTTATACTCTTCTATTCGATCTATCAACTCTGAGTGTGTTAGTGACTCGTTAAATTTCCCTTTCGGTTTATTACTATAATATTCAAAATAATCTTCTTTTGAATAGAGTGCAATCTTATTCCATTTTTTAACTGGATTTAGCGAGTAATATATGCCGTATAAATGATGAAATTCTTCATCTATAAGATTAGATAATACAATAGAAACAGCATAAGAATATAGAGGCATTTGAAATTTTGTAAATTCGCCTGGCTTATCTTTTTTCTGTCCATCAGCATTAGATTTATAGTCAGCAATAGCAAAGTATTTCAAATCTGGAGAAAGTTCTATTCGGTCTATCTTACCTTTTATTTTAACATCTTGATTGAGTCTTATCTCAGGTTCGTTTGGATTCCCAAAAGAATATTCAAAGTATACCGGATAGATTTTTGAGTTATTTTTTGCAAATTCAACTTCATTAGTTAACCAAAGAGATAAAATACCTTTGAAACTATCATTTCCAAACACCCTGTCGGTTTCTACTTTAAACAAAGGATGCTCAAAAGTATATTTTTTTATTTCTACTTCAGCGATTCTGACCAGTAATTCTAAATAATAATCAGTCTTGGCACTTTCAAGCTTAATACCATTAAGGGTGTTCCCGTTATTTAGAATTGCAACAGCTACCCAATGGTTTTCATCTTTTGCCAACTCAGAGTAAAAAGTGTATAGTATTTTATGTAGTAAAGAACCTTTTTCTAATGGAGATAACATTAATTCATCAGTTTCTAGTTCTTCAATATCATAAATAGTTTTGAGCATGTACCTAAATGGACATTCAGTATATCTTTCAAAACTTGTTGGAGAAAATGGCTTATCAAATTTCTTGATATGAGTTGTTTCATTAGATAACTCTAAGTCAACTTCTCTGCGATTTACAACAGGATTAGCATTGAGATGTTTAAATTTTGGATTATGCTGTTCAAAGTTAAAATTACTTTTAAGCATTAATGATTCTTCGTCTTCGATTGAAAGTGTTGATAGTAATTCTTCTATAAAATGAGATCTTGCAAACTCATTCTTATCATCTTTTTTCGAATAACTAATTACTATTTTCCTTCCTTTGCTAATACTATCAGAAAGATTACCTGTAAGTAAAACATATAGAAGGTTTCTTTCTTGTTGGATATGATGTAAGTTTGATTCAGGTAACTCTTTACCAAGTAAATTGTTGGTTTTAAAAGGCAATGGAAAGTTTCCTTCCATAGCTCCACATAAAATAACAAATTTATAAGGTAAGCCCCTTGTTTGCTCTATTGAGGTTAAAGTTACGCCAAATTGTTCCTTTTCTCTTATCTGATATTTAGTACCGGATACTAAGACTTTGAGTTTATCAATATGAATTTTTGCATCATACGTTTCAAGATTATTTAGATATAGATATGATAATTCATTCAGTAGTGTTTGGAACGAATCTAAAGCTCTACCATCTTTTTCGATACTGTCTTGAATTGATTCTTTAATATACTTAGAATCATATTGCGAAGCTTGAAGACGTGAATTATCTGAGGCAATTCTTTCTTCAAATTTTACATTCTTTAGTATTTTAAGTATTAATTCTATAAACTCAGAAGTTGTTAAATTTTTTGATATAGTAGGGAAGAGCAGCTCAATTTTTGATAGTTCATTGCTCGCTATCTCTAATTCATATTTTTCCTTTTCATAAGTAAGTTGCTCCAAATCATTTTCAAAGAAACTATTATCTTTAAGCTTTGCAATCAGATAGTTTTTATAGCTTTCTAATCTTCTTTTCCATGCAGGTAAGCCACCTCTGTTGTGTCCGCCTACTATTCTAAGTTTATAAGCATATTTGCGTATTATTGGAAAATCAATATCTAAATGTTGCAAGTAATAAGAAGCAAAAACTTTTTCAAGGTTGTTAAGCTTATAACCAAAGATTACAGTGTCAAGTATATTCAAAACAGTTGATACTATAGAAGAGTTTTGCAATTCAAATCTATCGGAAATATTAAGTGGTATTTGATATCTCAAGAACTCATCTCTAAAAGATTTTGCATAAGTGCCTGCTTCTCGGGCTACAACCGCAATCTCATTAGGCAAAATTTTCTCTTCACGAATTAGATAACTTACAAATTTAGAAATATCACTTATCTCAGATTCTGAGCTTTCGCTACAATTTAAATATACAGGGAGATTCTCAATTTTACTATCTTGAGCTTTAGTATTTTTTATAAATAGTGAGGATTTAAGTATTTTGTTCAACTTATCTTCTTCAAAAAGATGTGGTTGCATATATTGAATAAAGCCATAAGAGATAAATCTAACAGATACATCAGGTAAATTATATTTTGAATCTGATGCAATATTTTCTAAGTATATAGCAACTTGAATGCTATTTGAGTGTGTAAACAAACTAATTAGTCGCTGCTCTGGAATAGCGAAATCAGAAAAACCATAAAATATAATTTCGTTAATTCCCTGAAGGACAGAGTCAATAGGATTATCATGCTTAATAGGTATATCTATAGTGTCAAAAATATCTATACTTTCGGCTGATATACCTTCAATGGATTTTATGATATATTTTAGAATATCAACCTGATCAAGTAGATTTTCTCCAAGTAACTCATGATATTTTGAAAATATTTCCTGAATTTCCTGATATTTCTTTCGATTAGTGATTTCACTCGAAGAAGTTTCAGGAGCCACCACATCTTTCAGCATTTTTTCAGGAGTTATACCTTTCTTTTTTAGCCCCATGATTAAGCTATCTATTTTTTTTGATAATGAAAGCTTGACTCTACCGGATTTTTGTTTGAAATAATCAGAGTTTGATTGCTTAATAGCACTCTCGATGAGCAGAAACCTATAAGAATCTGAAATTATAGTTTTGTCGGATTCAGTATCTATAGCTTCATATAGATAATTGACGAATGCATCAAAATTTAGAATATTAATGGTAGAGCAAGGCTTATTATGTATATCGAAGTGTTTACGTGTATAAATTTGTCTTAAGTGTCTAGCGTATTTAGCTGTTGGCACTACAATTATTTTAGAATTAATATCCGCAGCATTAACCAATTCTGCGAAAAACGATCTAAAATTCAAAAATATATTGTCAATATCAAAAGCTTTATTATAAAGTATATTTTGCATCTAAAACCTCATTAATAGTTAGATACAAAATATAAAAAGGTCGGCAAAATGCCGACCTAAAAGTTTGAATATATGAAATATAATTATGCTTTTGGACCTGATTTTACTACATCTTCAGTAACATAAGCTTCGTATTGTTTGAAGTTTTCTACGAATTTCTTAGCTGTAGATTTAGCTGTTTTGTCATAAGCATCTTTATCAGTCCAAGTATTTTTAGGATCCAATATTTCAGAAGGTACACCTTCACAAACAGTAGGAATGGAAAGATTAAAAATAGGATCAATAGTGTACTCTACATCATTTAACTTGCCCTCTAAAGCAGCATTTAGTAATGCTCTAGTATACTTAATAGAGATTCTGTTTCCAACACCATAAGGGCCACCAGTCCAACCTGTATTTACCAACCAACATTTTACATTATGTTTGGCGATTTTAGCACCAAGCATTTCTGCATATTTACTTGGATGCAGTGGCATAAAAGGAGCACCAAAGCAAGTACTAAATGTAGCTTGGGGTTCAGTGATGCCTTTTTCTGTACCTGCAACTTTAGCTGTATAGCCAAGGAGGAATTGATACATTGCTTGTTCAGGTGAAAGTTTAGAGATCGGAGGAAGTACCCCAAATGCATCTGCAGTTAAAAATATAATATTTTTTGGATGATCACCTGCACTTTCAGGAACAATATTATCCAAGTGAGTAATAGGATAAGATGCTCGAGTATTTTCTGTAAGAGTGGCATCATCTAAATCTACTCTTCTATCATGTTCATCCATTACCACATTTTCTAATATCGTACCGAATCTTCTGGTTGTGCTCCATATTTCAGGTTCTGCTTCAGGAGATAATCTGATAACCTTCGCATAGCACCCACCTTCAAAGTTAAAGATACCCTTGTCGCTCCAGCCATGTTCATCATCGCCGATAAGAGCTCTATTTGGATCTGCAGATAAAGTAGTTTTACCTGTACCTGAAAGTCCAAAAAGTAAAGCAGTATCACCATTTTGACCTCTATTAGCAGAACAGTGCATACCCAAAATATCATTTTGAGGGTATACATAGTTTAGAATAGAGAAAATGGACTTTTTAATTTCGCCTGCATAGTGTGTACCACCTATTAAGATGACTCGCTTTTTGAAGTTTACTAAGATAAATGTTTCTGAATTAATGCCATCTATTTTAGGACAACCTAAAAAGTCAGGAACAGCAATAACGGTGAAATCGGGAGTGAAATTATTCAATTTATCCTGTTCTCTAATGCGTACAAACATATTTCTAGCGAAAAGCGATTGCCAAGCATACTGTGTAATAATCCTTACGGGAACAGCAACACTTTCGTCTGCACCTGCATAAGCATCTTGTATAAAAACTTCTCTTGTTTGCAGAAAGGCTTTAACTCTTTCAAACATTTGATCGAATTTATCTGTGTCATAAGGCCTATTTACCGAGCCCCAGTCAATAGTGTTTTCAGTAGTTTCGTCTCTGACAATAAATTTATCGTTAGGCGAGCGTCCGGTAATTTTTCCTGTTGAGACTACTAAAGGTCCCAAATGAGAAAGAGCAGCTTCTTTGTTTTCTATAGCATGTTCATACAAAGCTGCAGTTGTATTGTTCCAATGTACTTTTTTAAGATTCCTTAGACCTAAATATTCTAATTTAGGATCGATTATTGTTTTGTTTTCTAAGGTTTTCATTTCCCACCAGTGTGATATATAAATAATCAAAGTTTAGATTGCAAATATAATAAATTTAGGGGAATCTAATCATAAAATTAGCAGACAAATATATGTTTACTGTTTATAATGCTAATGGTCTGTTAGATATACCTAATAAAATAAGCTCTGAAAAATAAACGTTTCAGAGCTTAAAGTATTTAAAAAAATATCGAACTATATTATTTTTTGCGATTATTCAAAGAATCTAAAAGCCAAACTAACATCTCTTTATATTCAGAATCTTTAATATCAGATAATGATTCTTTTGACTTTAAAAAATATTTATCAATTAATTCCTGAGAAGATTTAGTTGCACCTGTTCGTACAAGTAAGTCTTTCATAGCAGGTACAAAATCTTTAGATAAGCCATTATTATCGAAGAAATTTTGCATCAATATTTTATCTGCATTTTCTGTGATGTTCTCTTTTGCAAAGAGAATCATATAAGTTTTTTTGCCTTCTTGGATATCTTGACCAATAGATTTACCAAATTCTGCTTCATCTGCAGTCAAATCAAGTAAATCGTCTTGAAGTTGGAATGCATAACCTAAGTATTTAGCATATAAATTTAGGGCTTTAACTTCAGCATCACTAGCATTCCCGACATAAGCTCCCATTTCAGCAGAACATTCCAGCAATCTGGACGTTTTAAGCTCGATCATTTTAAAATAGTCAGCTATATTAGTGTTAGTATTTTCATTGAATTCTACATCAAAAGCTTGGCCTTCACAAACATCTATTAAAGCTTTAGTATATGATGCATGAATTTGATGAGAATTATTAGACTTATTTGTATCAGGTAATAATTTATATCCCCAACCCATCATCACATCGCCTGCAAGAATAGCAGTAGCATCATCCCATTTAACATGTACAGTAGGTCTACCACGGCGTATAGGTGATTTATCCATAATATCATCATGAGCAAGAGTAAAATTATGCATAATTTCAATAGCTAAACCGCAACCTAAAGCATTTTCAGGTTTGCCATTTATAGCACCGCAAGCTATCATACTTAGTATAGGTCTTATTCTTTTGCCACCACCTGTAATAAGATAATGAAATGGCTCATAAAGAACTTTAGGTTCTTTGTCTTTAACTAATAAATTTAACCTGTCTTCAACCAGTTGGAGGTAAGTGTTATATTTTTGTTTGTAGTTCATAACTTTTTAAATATTTCTTATATAATGTTTTCCGGGTAATTGCTTTACCTTATTTTGAAATTCCATATTCAACAATTTAACTAAAAGTTGTGACATTTCCAGTCCGGACTTATTAGAAATATTATCTATATGCATAGGCTCGTGACTTAATAACTCATAGATAATCTTCTCTTCTGCATCTTTAAAATCAATTTTAGCTTGATTATTAGATTCAGAAATATCAGCAACGCCAATTTCTTTTAGAACTTGAGCAGGAGATAGGGCAGGAGCTGCAATACTTTCTTTAATTAGATAGTTTGTACCTTTTGACTTTTCAGAATGTATATTCCCAGGCACAGAAAATACATCTCTTTGTTGGTCAAAGGCAAACCTAGCTGTTTTCATTGCGCCACCTTTTATAGCTGATTCCATTACTACAGTAGCAGTTGATATCCCACTTATAATTCTGTTCCGCTGAAGGAAAAATGCGGGTAATGCTTTTACGCCAAATTTGTAATCGCAGATTACAGCGCCACCAGAGTCAATTATTTCATTGTATAATTTCTTTTGAGAATCCATAGTAAGAGAATCTAAACCTGAAGCAATAACGGCATAAGTAGGTGATTGTTTCTTTATAGCCATCTTATGAGCAATAGTATCAATGCCATAAGCCATGCCACTAGTAATAATCAGTCCTGAATCAACAAACTGCTCTGTAAATTGCTCAGTAATTAGTTTACCGTACATTGTGCACCTTCTGGTGCCTACAACACCAATAGAAATTTTATCTGAATCTTGCAACGTTCCGGCTACATAAAGAACAATTGGAGGATATGGTATATTCTTTAATAATTCAGGATAGTCATCATCCCAAATAGAAATAATCTTAGCATTAGACTTTTGAGCTGAATCTAATTGGATATCCAATTCTGAAAGTAAACTTATTTTTGAAGTTGGGAATAGTTCTTTTTGTTGTATTTTCAGAAGCAATTCACCCTTGATATCACCTTGCAAAAAAGCATCCAAGGAGTCTGTGCTTTCTACAATTTGTTTAAGTATATTATAGTTACCCACTTTAGCATAGGTAAGCATTAAGATTTGGTTTAAATCCCAGTTGTTAGGTATCATTAGTACATTCTATATGTGAATATAATATAATGCCTAATATATAAAATACTTGCTACAAAAAAAAGTAGAGATACACAAAAGTATATCTCTACTATGCTATAACATCAAATGTTGAGTTTATAAAAGAGTTTCTTGAGTTCCTTCAGAACTAGAAGAACCTTCTTGATTATCTCCGGAATCCAAAGAATTATCTACAGTCTCATCTAAAATATCATCAATATCTTTGTCATCATCTCTTGTTACACAAGTAATGTCGGCAATTTGAGAATTGTTGTCAAGTTTGATAAGTTTAACACCTTGAGTGTTTCTGCCAATAGTTCTAATTCCATCAACATGTTGTCTGATAATGACTCCGTTAGTAGTCATTACAACTAAATCTTCAGAATCAGAAGCAGAAACTAGTCTTACTACACTACCTGTTTTAGGTGTTACGCTCATAGAGATAACTCCCTTAGCGCCGCGTTTAGTAAGTCTGAAGTCTTCAAATTTAGTACGCTTACCATAACCTTTTTCAGATACAACTATTACTTGCTGATCAGGTCTTTTGATAACAATCTGAGAAACAACTACATCGCCGTCAGAAAGAGAAATACCTTTCACACCGGAAGCAGTTCTACCCATAGGACGCACATCAGACTCTCTGAATCTACAAGCAAGTCCGTTTTTAGTACCTAAAATAACGTCCATAGTGCCATCAGTTAAGCGAGCTGACATAAGCTTATCGTCATCCGCTAAAGAAATAGCAATGATACCTGTTTGGCGAATATTCCCAAACTGAGATAAGGATGTTTTTTTAATAGTACCCTTGCTGGTAGCAAAAATAATGTTGAAGTTTTCATCAAAATCTTTAATCGGCAAATATGCTTCAACATTCTCTTCTGGTTTTTTAGCAATAACATTTGCTATCGATCTACCTTTCGAGTTTCTACTACCTTCAGGCAAGTCATAAACTTTGAGTTTAAAGACTCTACCCTGATCGGTGAAGAATAAAATATGGTGATGCGTTGATGCCTGGAATATATGTTCTACAAAATCATCATCATAAGTAGAAACTCCACTAGATCCACGGCCACCTTTATTTTGTCTTCTATAGTTAGAAACGGCTGTACGTTTGATAAAACCTTTACGAGAGATTGTAATAATCATTTCCTCGTTAACAATCATATCTTCAAGAGAAAACTCTCCTGAGTCATGAATGATTTGGGTTCTTCTTTCATCCCCAAACTGCTCAGCAATTTCAGTCAATTCATCTGATATAATGCTTAATTGAAGCTCTTTACTGGCTAAGATAGCTTTCAATTCTTCAATTGTGATTAATAACTGAGTGTGTTCTGCAACGATTTTATCTCTTTCTAATCCGGTCAAACGTTGCAATCTCATTTCTAAGATAGCTTTCGTTTGAGCGTCAGAAAAATTAAAACGTTCTTTTAATTTTGCAGAAGCAGTAGCGGCATCTTTTGAGCCTCTGATAATAGAGATAACTTCATCGATATTATCCAATGCGATAATCAATCCTTCTAAGATATGAGCTCTTTTCAGAGCCGCATCTAATTCGAACTGAGTTCTACGGACAATAACTTCATTCCTATGTTCTATAAAGTGGTCAATAATCTCTCTTAAACTCAAAGTAAGAGGTCTACCTTTTACAAGTGCAAGCATGTTAGCACCAAAAGTAACCTGCAACTGAGAGTGCTTGTATAAATTATTTAACACGACGTTAGGAATAGCATCGCGTTTAAGTTCTATTACAATTCTAAGACCATCTTTATCAGATTCATCTCTGATGTCAGAAATATCTTCGATAGTTTTATGTCTTACCAAATCTGCAATTTTTTCGATTAAGTTCGATTTATTGACTTGAAAAGGTATTTCGGTGATTACAATGGAGCTTCTTCCATTTTTATTTTCTTCTATACCGGCCTTAGCTCTTACTAAAATCCTACCTCTGCCTGTTTCATAAGCATCTCTAACGCCGGAGTAGCCATATATAAAGCCACCGGTAGGGAAGTCTGGAGCAGGAATATGCTTCATTAGTTCATCCAGAGTAATATCCGGATTGCTAATTACTGCATTTATTCCACTAACAGTCTCTCTTAAGTTATGAGGTGGTATGTTGGTAGCCATACCAACGGCAATACCACTAGCGCCATTCAACAATAAAGTAGGAAGAATAGAAGGTAGAACCACCGGTTCTTTCAAAGATTCATCAAAGTTAGGTCTAAAATCGACAGTGTTTTTGTCGATGTCTCTTAGCATATGAGGAGCTATCTTAGCCAAACGCGATTCGGTATAACGCATTGCGGCAGGAGAGTCACCATCAATAGAACCGAAGTTACCCTGACCATCAACCAATGGATATCTCATATTCCAAGGTTGGGCCATACGTACCATGGCTTCATAAACTGAAGAGTCACCATGTGGGTGGTACTTACCAAGTACCTCACCGACCAACCTAGCAGATTTTTTGTAAGGTTTATTCGGAGCAAGCCCCATGTCTTGCATAGCAAACAGTATTCTTCTGTGAACAGGCTTTAAACCGTCTCTAACGTCAGGTAAAGCTCTGGATACAATTACCGACATGGAATAATCCAAATAAGAAGTTTGCATCTCCTGTTCAAGCATAGTAGGTACTATATGCTCTTTTCCAAGTAATGACATAGTCAAATATTCTTTATGAATTTAACAGATATATAAATCACACTAAAATACGAAAAATTTAGGAATTTTGGAAGGAAAACAGTAGTCTAATATTGCGTAAATTTTGTAAAAATAAAAAAGTTACTCTCTATTGGCAGAGAGTAACTTTTTATATTAACTATACAAAACACTTATGAGTTTCTAAGTAATTCTGCACCGGAAACAATTTCAAGCATTTCAGTAGTAATAGCAGCCTGTCTGGCATTATTATATACTAATTCGAGATGTTTGATAAGGTCATGAGCATTATTTGTAGCATTATCCATAGCCATCATCCGTGCTGCATGTTCGGCAGCATTAGATTCTAATAAAGATCGCCATAATTGTAAATCAATAAGCTTAGGAATAAGCTCGTCTAATAGATTTTCTTTATTTGGCTCAAAGATATATTCTATATTTGCTACTGTTTCTTCTTTTTCTTTAATTTGCAAAGGAAGAATTGTCTTTGTAGTAGCATTTTGTTTTACTACGCTGACAAATTCATTATATATTACAACGACCATGTCAGTTTTACCTGTAATATATTTATCTATCGTTGTAGTTAAAATGTCTTTCACGATTGTAAAATCCAAATCAGCAAAAACATCAGTATGTGAAGCAATCATATTCAACTTAGATTTAGCAAAATATGATTTACTTTTTTTACTAACTGCAATGATATCTATATCAGCACCGGGGTGCTCTGTCGAAGTCATTTCTTTGAACTGATTTTCGGCATATCGATAAAGTGAAGAGTTAAAACTACCACAAAGACCTCTGTCAGAAGAGATTACAATAGCAGTAATATGTTTTACTTCATCTCTATGTTGTATCAAATGATGATTGTAGTCATCAGATATACCGGAAATTACATTAGTCATCATGTCTTCAAGTTGCAAAAAGTAAGGTCTTGCAGATTCAATAGCTCTTTGAGCTTTTTTTAGTTTCGCTGCAGAAACCATCTTCATCGCAGAAGTTATTTTAGAGGTGCTTTTGACACCTGTTATTCTTCTTTTTATATCTCTTAGTGTAGCCATTCGGCAGTCCTTATGATATTATTAGAAGTAGGGAAATTCTAAGGCAAGATGATTATTAACATAGTCATCTATACTCTCTTCTAATGTCAAAAAATTATGTGCATAGTCGGAAGTCATTAGTTTATTTGTATCAGCTTCCGTGAAGTATTGATATTGATTGATTAAGTTGTCAGGCATATTTACATATTCAATATGAATATCTTTTTTCATAGCCTTAAACACAGATTCTGCTAAATCATTCCAAGAACGAGCTTTGCCTGTTCCAAGATTAAAAATACCTTTGTCTGTATACTTTTCAAACATATTCCAAAGCACTTCTATTGCATCTTTAATGTATACAAAGTCACGTTGTTGCTCCCCATCTTTATAATTTTCTTTATACGACCTGAAAAGTTTTACCTTAGCAGTGTCTCTAACTTGATGGAAAGATTTGTACACCATAGAAGTCATACCTTCTTTATGGTATTCATTAGGTCCAAAAACATTAAAGAATTTTACGCCGATTATCTTATCGATGATGCCTTTCCTTATAGCCCATAAGTCAAATAAGTGTTTACTCATTCCATAGGCGTTTAGAGGTTTTAAATCTTCAAATATAGTATCTGAATAACCTAATGCACCATCTCCATAAGTGGCAGCACTACTTGCATAAATAAACGGAATATTTTTATCTACACAGTAAGTAGCAAGCTCTTTGGTATAAGATAAATTATTATCAAATAGATAATCAACGTCTGGCTCTGTAGTAGCAGAGCAGGCACCAAAGTGAATTATAGCTTCTATTTTATTATTATAAAAGCCTTTTTGCAAATTATCACGAAAAGTAACTTTATGGGTATAGTCATCAAACTCTTTCCCAATAAGATTTTTCCATTTAGTAGAATCGCTTAATCTATCAACAACAAGGATATCAGAGATACCCTTGTCGTTCAATTTTTTTAGAAAGCATGAGCCGATAAAACCGGCGCCTCCGGTTAATACTATCATAAATCTATACAGTCTTTTTAAAATTATTAACAAAAGCGTCAATAGCTTTGTAGAGTTTATCTTTAAGATCATCATTTATGACTTTTTCTTTGATTATAGTATCCAAAATATCTTTATGTTGGTTTTCTAAATACTCAAAGTATTCTTTTTCAAATCTCTTCAAATTCTCAACTTTTATGTCGTCTAATTTACCACTTGTTGCTGTATAAATCAAGGCAATTTGCTTTTCTACAGAAATCGGTTGATATTGCCCTTGTTTTAATATTTCAGTCAGAATAGCTCCACGAGTAAGCTGTTGCTGAGTTGATTTATCTAAGTCAGAACCAAATTTAGAAAAAGCAGCAAGCTCTCTAAACATGGCAAGTTCCAGCTTCAAAGGCCCAGCAACTTTTTTCATTGCTTTAATTTGCGCAGAACCACCTACACGAGATACAGATATACCAATATTCAATGCTGGTCTAATCCCTGCATTAAACAAGTTAGGCTCAAGATAAATCTGACCATCAGTAATTGAAATTACGTTAGTAGGTATATATGCAGAAACGTCACCTGCCTGAGTTTCAATTACAGGCAAAGCCGTTAAAGATCCTGCACCTTCATCATCTGATAATTTTGCTGCACGTTCAAGCAATCTTGAGTGCAAATAAAAGATATCGCCCGGGTAAGCTTCACGTCCCGGTGGACGTCTTAGAAGCAAAGACACTTGGCGGTATGCTGCCGCTTGTTTAGACAAATCGTCATAGATTACTAAAGCATGTTTGCCGTTATCTCTGAAAAATTCACCCATTGAGCAACCGGCATAAGGACCGATATACTGAAGTGGGGCAGGGTCAGAGGCGTTTGCGGCTACAACTATAGTGTAGTCCATTGCGCCATGCTCTTCTAAAGTAGCTACTACGTTAGCTACTGTAGAACCTTTTTGGCCTACTGCTACATAAACACAATAAACAGGCTCAATACCTAAAGCTTTTGACTCTTCAGTATGAGTAGATTTTTGATTGATGATGGCATCTATTGCAACAGCCGTTTTACCGGTTTGGCGGTCACCAATTATAAGCTCACGTTGACCTCTACCGATAGGAATCAGTGCGTCAATAGCTTTGATGCCTGTTTGCACAGGCTCAGTAACCGGTTGCCTTTTAATTACACCGGGAGCTTTACGTTCGATAGCGTAATACTTATCTTCGGGTATGCCTAAAGCACCTTTCCCGTCGATAGGAATTCCTAAGGGATTAACAACACGACCTAATAACTCATTACCAACAGGTACAGAAGCAATACGTTTTGTTCTTTTACAAGTATCACCTTCTTTTACGAGGCGATCATCACCGAAAAGCATAATACCAACGTTGTCTTCTTCCAGGTTTAAAACCATCCCGACAACTCCGTTTTCGAATTCGACCAATTCGGAAGCCATTACTTCGTTCAGGCCGTATATACGAGCAATCCCGTCACCGACTTGTAAAACCGTACCAACTTCGTAGATGTCAGCTTCGTTATCAAATCCGGATAACTGCTTGCGTAAAATTGCAGATATTTCTTCCGGTCTAACATCAGTCATAGTAACTACCTTTATAACTTATAAACTATTAATATCATTTTTTAGGCATTTGCCAATTTGCTATATAAAGATTGAAGTTTAGTTTTCAAAGATGCGTCAAACACCCAATCTTCAATCTTAACTTTAATGCCACCCTTTATAGACTTATCGACCAGATAAGTAGGGACAACATTTTTTTCTGTCCATTCATTTAATTTAGTGATAATTGTATCTGACAAGTTTGAATCTAATGCGTTTGCAGTGGTAATAGTAATCGGTAAAATATTATGCGAAGCATTATAAATTTTATAGAACTCGTCATTAATTACAAAAATCAGATTTTCTCTTCTTTTTTCAGTTATTAGAAGAAGGAAATTAAGGAATAGGGGAGAAGTCTTCCCTTTCAATATTTCCTCAAAAATCATTTTCTTTTTGTTTACCTGCACGAGAGGACTCATAATAAGATTTTTTAAATCCTTAGATTGAATAATCATACTAATAAGTGCCTCAAAATTGTCTCTTATTTCTTCTATAAGATTGTCATTTTTAGCAGCATCAATTATCGCTTTTGCATATCTGTATGAAACTTTTTGCTCTGTCATAAGACAATTCGCACCTTAGTTCTTAGGAAGTTTTTGTATATAAGATTCAATCATTTTTTGATCTTTTGCAGCATCAATTTTTTCTTCTAAAATCTTTTCAGTAGCATCTACTACCAACCCAGCAATTTCTCTTCTAAGCTCAGCGATAGCTTCTTCTTTCTTTCTTTCTATTTCTTTTGTAGCATCTTGCAATTTTTGATGTTTAAGTAAGTCAGCTTCTTCGCTGGCTTTTTTAAGCTGTTTTTCGCCTTGAGCTCTTGCTGTAGCAATTATTTCAGCCATTTCTCTCTGTGCATCATCAAGTTTGTCTTGCGTTTTCTTTAGATTTTCCTGTGCTACTATATTTGCATTATTTGCATTATCAATAGCATCGTTGATATTTTTTTCTCTCTGATTTAAAGCATTGGCTATTGGTTTAGCACCAAATTTTGCAATTAATAGAAAGAATATAGTAAATATCACAATCGTCCAAATCATCAATCCGGGGTTTACCGAAACTAGATTTTCCATATCAGACCTATTTATTTGATTATTTTACATTTCTTTGTTTGTCTTGAATGAACGAGGACAAAATCAATAGCGGCTACTCAAATAAAAATAGCCGCTATTAAATTATTTTGTAGTCAATACGAAACAAATCACGGCAGCAAAAAGTGCAACACCCTCGATAAGTGCAGCAGCGATAATCATAGTAGTTCTGAAATCGCCGGCAGCTTCAGGTTGACGTCCGCTCGCTTCCAAAGCAGCAGCCGCTAATTTACCAATACCTAAGCCTGCACCAAAAACTGTAAAGCCGGCTCCTAAGCCTGCTGCGAGATAAGCTAAAGATGAAGCATCCATTTAATGATCCTCGTTTATAAATAAGAAACAAAATATAATTAAGTGATTTTCTATACTAATGAGATTCTGCATGTTCGTGTGCATGGTCTCCAACTGCTAAACCTACAAATACTGCTGTCAGTATTGTAAATACATAAGCCTGAATAAAAGCTACTAAAAGCTCTAAAGTATAAATAAACAGAGCAAAACCTACAGACACCGGAGACACGAAAATAGTTTTAAAGAAAAAGATAAGTCCTATAAGCGAAAGTATCACTACGTGACCTGCTGTCATGTTTGCAAAAAGACGAACGGTTAATGCAAACGGTTTTACAAACATAGATATAATTTCAATTGGTACCATAATAGGGAAGAGCCACCAAGGAGCACCACCCAATAAGTGATGGAACCAAGCTCCAACTCCGGATTCTTTTATCGCAGTTATCTGTATTACAAAAAATGCAATAATTGCAAGTCCTGCTGTTACAGCGATATTACTAGTGGCTGAGTGGCCGCCTGGTATTAAGCCAAAAAGATTCAAAGCCAAAATAAAGAAGAACAGAGAAATAAAATATGGTAGCAATTTATTTGTAAGCTTCTCTGTTGGCAGATTGGGTCTAACTATTTCGTCACGTACATAAGTGAATACTACCTCTATGAGGTTCTGAAAACCGGAAGGCGCTCTGTCAGGGTTTTTCTTATATTTCCCTGAAACAAACTTGAATACAACAAAAAGCAAAATAGCAGCCAAAAATTCGAAAAACACAAAAGATGTTATTGACAAATCAAGAACAGGGGCTTCGTGGTCAGAAGCTCTAACATAGCTATGATGCTGCTCAGTAAAAAGACCTGCCTCTTCCATTTGATGGCCATTCCAGTAAAAATGGAAACCATTATCAATAAAAATCTTTGGCAAATCTAAATGGCCATAACCAAAAAAGCTAAGACTATGGTGGTCGCCTATGTTTTCATTCAATAACTGCGAAAACACGTCCTGCTTTTGTTCAGTGTGAGCCAAAGTATTTTCATTATGTCCATTCTCGTTGGCTTCAATGTGTTGTGTAGTAACTGATTCCGCCATGAATAATCCAAATATGTTAGTTGTTAAATCTTTGCTTAAAACGGATATTGATGTATAATATTTCGATGATTATGCATAAAAATTGACTTATTAAAAAAAATATTGGAAATAAGAACTTGTCTATTGCTGCATAGTAATATATGACACCAAAAACAGTCAATACTATAAAAAACCTAGCAATTAATGAAGTAAACACTGTTTTGTTAAAAGCCTTTGTATCACTATTAATGTATTTATTAATTATCAATAAAGACACTAAGGTGTTTATCAATGCTATACTTATTGCGATTACAGCAGACATTTACAGACCATTTATATTAATGCTTTAGTATTAGCTAATATAACAATATATTTATTTTTTTCTATTATTATTTTTCAACACTATTCGAAAAAAATTATACATCCCTAAAAATATGCCAAATAGTAAAAATACTATAGTCCATAATGGTTCAGTATCTGTGGTGTCTATTGCACTACCAGCCCACAGTCCTAATACCATATATATGGCTATTTGAAATCCTAAAGTAGAGTATTCTACCCAACTATTATCGGTTTTTTTATTTTTAATGTTCATACCTTAAATTCAACGATTATAAAGCTTAAATAATATATAAAAAAGTGCTTTTATTTTTCAAAAACCCTAAAAACTACAATTATCTATATGATAAAAACAAAAAAAGCAGTTAGTTAAGTTTTTAAACTCTTATCTAACTGCTTATCATTAGAGAGATTATATTTTTAGAATCCATATTCGTTTAAATATTTAAGTACATCTTCTTTGTAAATATTATTACTGTTGCCATACCAAGCATCATTTGGAATAAGTTTCAGACAGCCATAAGTAAAAGGGTTGAATGGCGTAAATGCAGAAGTAGCAATTTCTGTTTTTACATCCGGTCTAAATTCATTGTCCAAATCATGTACTACAATAGATAAGTTCATACACGCTGATCCATTTTCGGCAATAGGTGGGGTCTGGTAACCTAATACAATGAAAGGTATCTTTACCTTGATTGAATAACCGCCCGGAAGTAAAGAAGCAACTGACTTTATATCCTTCACTGCTATATTCTGATACTTTGCAAGCTCATCAGTTGTGCTGAGCTTAATATAACTCTTAATATCTTCAAAATTGCCGGGATAAATTTTAAAACAAAATAAACCTTCACTTTTTATGGAAGCAGTATTAAGTGTATCAGGATAATCTGTTTCAAATTTATTTTGCTCATCGATAAGTTTATCGGCGTAAAACCAAACTTCTATCAAATCACATTCGCAGCTATCGCATTTTTTCGTAACGATTTCATCATCATATACATCAATAGTAAAATATAAATAATTATCATCATAAGCTGATTTTACGTCAAATGAGCAGTCATCAGCTCCATCCCAGTTATAAGCACCTTTGTGCACATAATCCACTCTATTAGAAAATGCTATGTCATTATAGCCTTTATAAATCTGTTTACCACGGGGGTAAGAAGGTATAGTTAGGAAATCAGCATAAAATGATTCTTGGGAGGTAGATCTATTGATAAATTTTACGTAATTTTCAAGTGATATGTAATTATTATAAAGTTCCATTGTATACTTCCCTTTAGGAAAAGTACGAAACTCGTCTAACAGCACCAGACTTCCATTTTCAAATCTGTAACCTCTTATTAGCCAATCAAATTGCTTATTCTTTTTAGTTATAAGGCAAGCATTATCTTTGATCACTACGCCAATTTCTAATGGTATTTCAAAGAAATCATACGGGAACTCTCCAACTTTCACCATATAGCCTTCTATGTCGGCAAAAAGATAGGCCTGCACTTTTTTGTGTCTTTCCGAAGCCAATTTAATTGCAAAAGCAACATCGTTATAACCATCGCCAGTAAAATCACCAACATCCCAACCCCATATAGTATATTTATCACCTTGAGGCAATTGAATTTCAATATCTTTAATAAAAGCTTCGTCGAAGTAGGGCTCAATTTTATGGGCAAATTCGGCAAAATGCATTCCACTTTGTGAAAAAGCAGACGCAGAAAGAAAGAAAGAAAGCAATATTACGTATAATTTCATTTTATACTTAATCCATTAATCTTTTAACAATATCTCTTAGATTGTCATTATATCTGGCTCCAAGCTGACTAACTATTTCAGCAGCGGTGGCAGATGCTAAATGACCGGCAAATGTTATATCTTTTTTAACAATTAGACCATATAAAAATCCTGCAGCAAACATATCACCGGCTCCTGTCGTATCTTGGAGATTTGCCGGGTAAGAAGGAATTTTATACTCATTACCTTTTATATAAGCTACTGCTCCGTTAGAACCTAAAGTAATAACAAATGATTTAATAGTGCCTGAAAGACTTTTTATAGCATCTTCTATTGTTTCAGTTTTTGTAAAATTGAGAGCTTCGTTTTCATTACAGAAAATCAAGTCTGCTTGTTTTACGCATTCCGTGAGTTGCTTGTAAAAAATATCAGTAATAAAGACGTCAGAAAAAGTAATTGCTACTTTAGTATCATTAGCTTTAGCATGTTTTATAGCTTTTAATACTGCGTTATAACTATTTTCTTGAGTCAGAGCATATCCTTCTATATAAATCCATTCCGAATCTTCTATAAGGGATTTATCTACTTCTTCTGGTGAAAAATTTGCAGATGCTGCCAAACATGTTTGCATTGTTCTTTCAGAGTCAGGAGTAATAAAAACTAAGCAAGTGCCTGTAGGATTATTTTCATCGCGCTTTGCTGAGAGCTTGATTCTTAAATCTGTAAACTCAGACGCATAAAAGTTTCCGAGCATATCATCTCCCAATCTCGTAATGTAGCCAGCTTTGCCACCCATCTGAGAAAAGGCAATAATGGTATTAGCAGCCGAACCTCCACTACACTTGTTAGCTTTGTCACTTTCAAAAGTAGATAATAACTTTGTTTGAGTATCTGAGTCAGCTAAAGTCATTTCACTTTTATTAAGATTCATATTTTCCAATTCTGAATCTTTCACTTTAAATTGGAAGTCTACTAAGGCACTTCCTATACCTGTAAGTTGTATATTTTTCATTTTTATTTTTTCCACTTATTTATACCTAAGTTACAAATTTGTTCGCATAAATCAGCAAAACTAATTCCTAAAGCTTGTGCAGCCATAGGGACTAAACTTGTAGAAGTAAAACCGGGTACTGTATTTACTTCTAAAGCAATGGGCTGGCCATCAGTATTTAGACGAAAGTCTACTCTGCCAAAACCTGAACATTTTAGCGAAGTGTATGCTGCTTCTGCCATATTTTGAGTAAATTCGGCAATATCCTGTGGTAATTCAGCCGGGCAAACATAGTTACTTTTACCCTTTGTATATTTATGCTCGTAGTCATAATAGCCTCCATCAGGTTTTATTTCAATGACAGGTAATACTTGATTACCAACAATCCCTACAGTAAGCTCTCGACCTTCAATAAATTTTTCTAAAATGATAATATTAGAATATTTAGCTGCATTTCTGATACCATTACTAATATCTTCAATATTTCCATCATTAATAAAAGTAATACCAATTGTAGAGCCTTGATCATTAGGTTTTATAACTAAATTTTTACCAAAGTGATTTTTAATTTGTTTTAGCAAATCATGATCATCGGCATGCTGAGGAGCAAGAACTAGTCCTTCAGGAACAAGTACGTTATTAGCAGCCATTATTTGTTTTGACAATGTTTTGTCCATTGCCATTCCGCTTGACAGAGAATCACTGCCAGTATAAGGTATCTTATTCAATTCTAAAATAGCCTGTACCTTTCCGTCTTCTCCAAGATAGCCATGAAGAAGGTTAAAGCAAATATCAATTCCTTGAAAATAGTCATCTGAAATACACTCGACGTATTTGCGTTCAGAAATATTCACTAAAGCTTGTGCATCAGGGGCAAGGGAAGTATCTTGCAGTTGTAATTCTCCTTTGTCCAAATCGCATCCGTAAATTGGGTCTATACCTTTTACTTCGTGACCTTTTTCTCTAAGTGCATCAATTATTGCTTTACCACCTGTAAGCGATACAGCTCTTTCTGTAGAAAGTCCACCAAACAAAACTGCAATTTTCATAATTATCTCTATTTTTTTTCGTTTAATAAGTAGTTGTCATATAATATTCTTAGTTTTTTCAAATCTTCCCAAGCTGCCTTTTTCCATTGTGGATTTCTAAGTAATGCTGCAGGATGATAAGTAACAAGCATTTTGCTACCATGATAATCCATGATATTGCCTCGAATGTCAGCCATTTTGTGTTTTTTCTTTAGAAGAGTGTCTACAGAAGTTAGACCTAAAGATAGAATAAAAACAGGTTTTATAAGCTCAATCTGTTTTTTTAAATAAGGCTCACATGAATCTACTTCAGCTGTAGTTGGTCTACGATTGCCCGGAGGCCTGCATTTGCAAATGTTTGCAATATAAATATCTTCTCTTTTAAAGAAAATTGCTTCCAGCATTTTGGTAAGCAATTTGCCTGCTCTTCCGATAAAAGGTATACCTTGTTCGTCCTCGTCTGCTCCGGGAGCTTCACCAATCACCATTATGTCAGCATGGTGATTTCCATCTCCAAAAACAAATTTGTTTCTATTTTTGCCAAGTTCGCATTCCATGCAATCAGATATTTTAGAGTATAAAATATCAAGGCTGTCGGACTCTTTCCAGTCAGATGCTACTGAACTTAACTTAGCTTCGGTAGTCACGGATTCTGAAGAAATAAGATTTTTAGAATTTTTCATATTCACTTCTTGAGTAGAAGTTGTAATTTGTGATTCTTCTATTGACTCTTTACGGAAAATAACGTTTTGAGTTTCTTCCGGAGCTATAGAGCTATTAGCAACAGTTTCAATCTTTGGTAGATTTAGAGTATCTCCAAAAACTTCAGATTCGTACTGTAAATAATCTTCTACTTTTTTTAAGATATTCATAGTTATTCTTTAAGTTTGCAATTTACAAAGATAAAGTCTCTGCAAGAGACTAACAAAAGAAAAGCAAAATATTTTTCAACAAAGATATTAAATAGCTATATATTTTTTTATATTTACGCATTCGGATAACAATCAAAAGCATTATGAGATATATAATACTCCTTTTAGTTACACAAGTTTTCTTGTTTAGTCAAGAATCGTTAGAGGTAGCACCAAAACCGGGTGATGGTATAAGAACTTTTTTAGAAAGGTATTCAATTCCATATTCTACCGAGATAGAATCAAAATTTTTAGATTTGAACAAAGATCAAATAAATAGACAAAAAAAAGTTCTCTATTTAAATCAGTTGTATAAGATGCCAATTAGTGTGTACAAATACAACGGTAAAAGCATTCGTTCTACAATTGGCAATAATGATTATGACTATGCTAAGTCAATACAGGAATGGAATTTGTCTCTATATAAAGTAGGAATAAAACCCGGAGATTACAGAGAGAGTTTAACTTTATGGGTTCCTGATTTCAATTTGCAGACTGATGAATTGAATTTGCAGATTAAAGAGCCCCTTTTTGGTAAGGATTTTGAATCAATAGAGCCAATCAGCAATTCACTATCAGGAAAAATATTTTATCTTGTTTCCGGGCATGGTGGACCAGATCCCGGAGCTATTGGAAATGCTAACGGCAATGAATTGCATGAAGACGAATACGCCTATGACATTACACTCAGACTCGCACGGGAACTAATGCTGAATTCCGCTAAAGTTTATTTGATAGTGCAAGATAAAAACGATGGCATACGAGAAATAAAATATCTTAACAATAGTAATGACGAATACTATTATGGTAACGATTCTATCTCTCACGACCAAATCTTCAGACTTAGAAAAAGAGCAGAAATAGTAAACAGGTTATACGATCAAAATTATGCAAATGGTTTTAAAAATCAATATATGTTAGTATTGCATGTTGATTCCAGGATAACTGAAAAAAGAATTGATGTATTCTTCTATCATAATCCCAACAGTCCTGAAGGAGAAAAGTTTGCTTCTACATTGCTTGAAACAATAGAAGAAAAATATAAGATTGCTCAACCCGGAAGAGGTTATGATGGCTCTGTATCAACAAGAAATTTATATATGCTCAAATATACTAAACCAACAGCTGTTTACATAGAATTAGGCAATATACAAAACCCAAAAGACCAAGTACGCTTAGTAGAAAAAAATAACCGTCAGGCAATAGCAAACTGGTTGGGAGAGGGCGTAATCAAATATGTGAAGAAAAATTAAAGATTTTAAGAAATATCTTAGCATATTAGTAAAATATACGATTTCTAACTATATTTGTAAACATTCAAAACAATAATAGAATATCACACTCAGAATAAAAACATCACAATTTTTTAAATAATTTAATGGGCTAACTCAATGAATATACTTGTTTTAAATACCGGTAGTTCTTCATTGAAGTTTCAAATTATTGAAACTGATTTAGAAAAAATCGATAAAAGCGAAGACAAAACACTTGCAAAAGGTTTGGTAGAAAGAATCGGAAGTCAATCTGTAGTAACTTTTAAAGTAGGTAATAAAAAAATTAAAAATGCTGTGGCTTTACGAGATCACAAAGCTGCAATATTTTATGTGACCCAATGGATTACAGATCCTGAAACAAGTATCCCTGGTATTAATGGTTTAGAAGATATTCATGCAATCGGACATAGAACAGTGCATGGCGGTGAAAAATTCAACGGTTCAGTAGCTGTAACTGATGATGTAATCAGAGCTATCGAAGATTGTATAGATTTAGCTCCATTACATAACCCGCCTAATATTAAAGGTATCAATGCTGCAAGAGAAGTATTTGGAATGAATATTCCTCAAGTAGCTGTTTTTGATACCGCATTCCATTCAACAATGCCTGAAATAAACTATCTATATGGTATTCCTTACCAGCTTTATAGAAGATATGGCATTAGAAAATATGGATTCCATGGTACTTCTCACAGATATATTGCTTATGGTTATAGAAAAATATCAGGCAAGACCAGAGAAAATACGAATATTATTACTTGTCACTTAGGTAATGGTTCTTCTTTGTGCTGTATTAAAAATGGCAAATCTTATGATACTTCTATGGGCTTTACTCCTCTAGAAGGTTTGATTATGGGTACTCGCTCCGGCGATGTGGATCCAGGTATCATAGATTTCATCGCACATAAAGAAGGTATTTCTTTAGAAGAAGTTATTTCTATACTTAACAAACGCTCTGGTGTTTTAGGTATCTCAGGTTTATCTAACGATATGCGTGATTTGGAAATAGAAGTAGCTGAACATAATGACAGAAGAGCAAAATTGGCATTAGATATGTTTGCGCATAGAGTTAAAAAGTATATTGGTGCTTACTTAGTTGAATTAAACGGTTGCGATGCTATATGTTTCTCTGCAGGTATAGGTGAAAATGCTCCTGAAATGAGAGAAGCTATTTGCGCTGACTTACAAAACATGGGTATCAAAATAGATCCAAAATTAAACAAACAGGCTGTAGGTGGTAAAGAAATGAAAATAAGTGCTAAAGATAGCGCTATTGAAGTTTACGTTATCCCTACTAATGAAGAATTAGTTTTGGCAAGAGATACTTGCCGTGTAGTTTTGGGTGCACCTTTACACTAAAATATTCTATGGAGAGAACAAAAATGGCAACAAATCCATTTATAAATGATGTACGCAATAAAGCGAAAGCTAAAAATGCAAAAGTAGCATTCCCTGATGGTAATGACTTACGCTCAATAGAAGCTTCTGTCTTTTTACTTCAGGAAAAAATTGCAAGACCTGTCCTTTTGGGCAACGAAGAAGAAATAGCTTCAATGGCTAAAAATAATAACCTTTCTCTTGAAGGTATAGAAATAATGAATCCTGTAAATTCTGATTTAATCCCTGAATTTGCAGAAATATTATTTGAAAAGAGAAAGAAAAAAGGAATGACAATAGAACAGGCTACAGAAACAGTAAAAGATCCACTTTATTTTGGTGGGTTATTGTTAGAAACCGGTAAAATAGATGTATGTGTTGCCGGCAATGTGTCGTCTACAGGTGACGTAATGCGTTCTGCTATTCATACTGTAGGAGTGGCAAAAGGCATATCTGTAGTTAGTAGCTTCTTTATCATGACATTCCCTGATAAAATGTACTGTTTTGGCGATTGTGCGGTTAATCCAAATCCTGACTATAAACAGTTAGCCGATATAGCGATTAGCTCAGCTACAAATTTCCAGGCTATTACAGGCGAATCTCCAAAAGTGGCAATGCTTTCTTTTTCAACTAATGGAAGTGCTGCACACGAATTAGTTGAAAAAGTACAGGAAGCTACGAAATTAGTAAAAGAAAAGGCACCACATATCCCGGCGGATGGTGAAATGCAATTAGATGCTGCTTTAGTGCCGGCTATTGGTGCTAAAAAATTCCCAGGTTCAGAAGTAGCAGGTCAAGCGAATGTGCTTATATTTCCTGACTTGAATGCAGGTAATATAGGATACAAACTAACTCAACGCTTAGCTGGTGCTGAAGCTGTAGGTCCGGTAGTACAAGGTTTGAAAAAACCATATTGCGACCTTTCAAGAGGATGCAGCACTGATGACATGGTTAATGTCGCAGCTATTTGCTCATTGATGGCTTAAAAATCGCACAATAAAAAAGCGGGGCTTCGATATGATTTCCCGCTTTTTTTGTATTAATACTTACCTTTAATTGTTTGAGTTAGAGAGTTTTTACTATATTTGTGTGATACATAAAATTATATTATTCATTTAATGACTTACAAAAAATGGAATTAAAATCTCTAAATTCGTTTATTGAAATAGCGGCATCAAAGCCCAAAAAGAAAATTGCTGTTACTGCTGCTGCAGATGAGCCTGTGCTTTTAGCAGTCGCAGAAGCAAAAAAGCAGGGTATTGTTGATCCTATCTTAGTTGGGAAAGAGTCAGATATCAGAGCTATTGCTGACAAAGTTGGATTTGACTTGACTGGAGTCGAAATCATCAACGAAGAAAATGTCAGAAATACTGCAAAAATAGCTGTTAAATTAGTTAAAGATGGTCAAGCTCAAATTTTAATGAAAGGGCTCATATCTACTGCTGATTTTTTAAGAGCTATTTTAAACAAAGAAGATGGCTTAAGAACAGGAGCTTTACTAAGTCATATCGGCTTTTTTGAAGCACCAAATTATCATAAAGTTATTGGATTGACTGATGCTGCACAAAATATAGAACCTACTTTGACAGAAAAGGTAGGTATTATAAATAATGCAGTTGATATGTATCATAGATTAGGTGTGCAATCTCCAAAAGTTGCTTGCCTTGGTGCAGTAGAAGTTGTAAATCCTAAAATGCAAGCTACTTTAGATGCTGCTGCATTAACACAAATGAATAGAAGGGGTCAAATTAAAGGTTGCATCATAGATGGACCTTTGGCTTTTGATAATGCTGTTTCAAAAGAAGCTTCTGATCATAAAGGCATTGTAAGTGATGTAGCTGGCGATGCGGATCTTCTTTTTGCTCATAATATTGATGTTGGTAATGTTTTATATAAAGCTTTCACCTATATGGCTGGTGCGTCTGTAGCAGCTGTAATTCTAGGAGCAGCAGCACCGATTGTGCTAACTTCACGTGCTGACTCTGATAGAAGTAAACTTATGTCTATTGCATTAGCTGCATCATATTAATATTGGGAGTATACATAACATGAAAATATTTTCTATAAATCCCGGCTCTACTTCTACAAAAATTGCTTTGTTTGACGATACAACAGAAGTATTTACTAAAACATTGAGGCATGGGGTAGAAGAGTTGTCTGCATATTCGTCTATCTTCGAACAATACGAATTTAGAAAGAAAATTATTCTTACGTCTTTAAAAGAAGAAGGTTACAAATTAGATGATATAGACTATGTAGTTGGTCGAGGTGGCTTGTTAAAACCAATTCCTGGTGGAGTATATAAAGTCAATGATTCTATGCTTGCTGACTTAAAAACAGGTGTATTAGGTGAGCATGCCTCTAACTTAGGCGGAATACTTGCACGTCAAATAGCTAATGAAATAGAAAGCATCTCCGATAAAATAGTAGACGCTTTTATAGTCGACCCTGTAGTTGTTGACGAGTTAGATGATATAGCAAGATATTCAGGTCATCCTGAATTACCTAGAATTAGTATCTTCCATGCTCTAAACCAAAAAGCAGTAGCAAGAAGATATGCAAGAGAAAACAATAAAAAATATGAAGATTTAAATCTTATTGTAGTTCATCTTGGTGGTGGCATAACAGTAGGTGCTCATGAAAAAGGCAAAGTAATTGATGTTAATAATGGTTTAGATGGCGATGGGCCATTTTCGCCTGAAAGATCTGGTGGTGTTCCATCCGGTCAATTAGCAAAATTATGTTTCTCTGGTAAATATCAACTTCATGAAGTCAAAAAACTTATCACAGGGAAAGGTGGTTTTGTAGCTTATCTTGGTACTAATGATGCCCGTGAAGTAGAAGATAAACATAACGAAGGTGCAAAAGAATACTCTGATGTGTTCAAAGCAATGGCATATCAAGTATCAAAAGAAGTCGGTCAGTGCGGTGCTGTTCTGAAAGGCAGTGTAGATGCTATACTGATTACAGGTGGTATAGCTTATGCAAAAGAATTTTGCTCTTGGATTGAAGAAAGAGTTTCATTTATTGCGCCTGTTAAAGTTTATCCCGGTGAAGATGAAATGTTAGCTCTTACAGAAGGTGTATTTTACGCACTAAAAGGCGAACAGGAAATACAAGAATATTAGAATATTTACATAATGCAAGACAGGCAGCAACATCATCTGTCTGTCTTACTTATATATATTCAATAATCTATGAGACATTCCTACTCATTCAACTATAGATGCCTTTATTCTTGATTTGTAAATCCATATCACATTTAATACTATTATATAGTAAACCTCTTTCGTAAATACTTTACTTTCAACAATAAATATTTAATTCTTTTATTCCTATCACAATATAAGTGCCTATAGTAACTCTACATATAAGAAAACTATTGAAATAGATTAAAATATATTTGCATAGTATGTAATATTTAATTATTATAGCATATTATAATTAAATAGGTGTGTATGAGAAATTTATACAATTTATTGCTTCTTATTATAACTGTATTTATAGCCAATAACTTACAATCTCAAGACTTAGTCGTTAATGAATATCAATCTGAATATCTTAATACATATGCCCGAATAGAGTTGTTAGTAGTTAAAGATTATTTGGATTTAAGAGGCTTTTATATTCGCGATAGTCATGAGCATAATTGGAATGCAGGAATTAGATTTAAGTACAATAATCTTTGGAATAATCTAAAAGCAGGGACTTGTATTATTCTTTATTTGGATGGTGATATTCAACAAGAGGATGCTGATTTAGAAAACGGATTAATCAAAGTCAGTGCATCAGATAATAGGTATTTTGATTTTGTTGATACAAATTTGAGAATTGATACAAGTAATGCTAATAGGATAAAAATTGATTTAGACTGTGAAGTAATAGAAATACTTGATAAAGGTAAGAATCATGTACACTCAGCATCTCATGGCGTACAAATTTCTGAGTTACATAATGCTTTACCACAACCAAAACTGAGAGCAAATACATATCTTACTGAGGCAAGTTCAATAGCTGCATATCCGGGACAATATATTTCTGATTACAATTCTGAGTATACTGCTAATAGCTGTATCTTTAGCGTGCCAACTATCGGAACTGCAAATAATATTAAGAATAGTATATCCTCTAATGCTAATTTATGGCACACATTAAGGAAGCCTATGTTTGACTATCTTAATATAAAATATTCTGTAAGACTTGACAGCATTGAGATAATTTGGAACAAGCTTAAACATAAAGATGTATATCATGATAGATATGGATATTTGGTACTTTTAGGTAAAAAAGAAGAACTTAAAAATCTTAGATTTGTTGGCCCTATAAGCGGATTTACATATCAAAAAGGTGAAAGTATAAATAAATGGATTATTGCTGCTAAACTAATAGGAAGCGATAATAGTAAAATTAAAATAGAAAATAATTTGGATGATGAGGTATATCTTATAAAAGTTGTACCATTTGCTTTTATTTCTGATAGTAGTTTTGAATCAACTTCAGGGTTAGGGTCATCATACAATAATTCCAGCGATAATATAATTGAAATTAATCCATTTTCGTATGTTACAAATATTACATTACAACCCACTAAGTCATATCTATGTAATAAAGATAGTGCTCTAATACATTTAGATTTCAATTCACCTCACCGAACTAAGTGGTTTAGAAATAATATCTTGCTTGATAATGGTTTGCAGATAGATAGTCTTTGGGTGAAAGATAGCGGAGATTATCATGCTGAGGTATATACAGAGTCAAACAAACTCTTAGCTAAAAGTGATACTGTATCTATTAAAAATATTGAACTTCAGATGAAATTTGACGATACGATATTGGATCAAGACACTACAATTTATAGCTGTTCCAAAGATACTTATAAATTAGAATTAATAGGAGATAGTCATGATTTATCTGTTAAATGGTTTCTTAATTCAAATCTGATATCTACTAATACCAAAATAGATATAAAGAGTAATGGGAACTATACATGCTTAGTGTTTGATAAAAGTCAAAATTTAATCTGGGAGTCTCCTTCGGTTTCTAACAGAGAAAAGTTTATATCTCTGATTCCATCCGACAAACATATCATTATACCAAATAATTCAAGAATATTATTTTGGTTTACAAACAAAAGTAACGAAGACGTATTAATACAAAAAGAGTCATTTTATATAGACTCACCTTTTAAATTATCCATAAAGAAAGTATTCCCATTGTTTATTAAAAAGGATTCTGTTCTTCAGTTTGAACTAAAATATATCAATTATCATCCAAATTCTGACACTACTTATGGTAAACTCTTGTATGAGGATGAATGTGGAAATACTCATTCTTATCATATAAAAGGCTATAATAATTATTACAGTCCTCGAGTTGTAACTGATGACAATCATTGTAATTTTGGAACTATAAATAATTGCGTCTCTGATACCATATCTATGAAATACTACACGCAAGCACTCGAAGGTGCTCGCTTAAAAGTCAAATCAAATAATGCAAAAGCTATTAAGGTATTTTTTGAAAACAAATCTGATGCTATTAATGTTGATGATATTTTTACCGGGGATTTATTTGTCTCCTCTCTATCAGGTAGTCAGATTATCGGGAATCAAGATAGCGATATAGAATTATCTGCTTTTAGGAATGATTCTTTACTGTTTGTTGCTACAATACCAGTCTTCATTAATTATGAGAATATAGACTATTCGATAGAAATACTTGATGATGCTCTATATTACTGCTTAGATTCAGATTGGTCCACGACTGCAATCAGATTTAAAAATAATAGCAAGGCAGATATAGAATTTGATTTAGCTTCTGCAAAAAATATAAAATTTACTTCTACAAATCTTAAGTTATTAGCTAATGCTGATACGCTTTTACTTGCTAAAATAAAATATAATGCAACCGGTACACAAGAGTTTGAAATAACTGATGAAATTTGTAATTACGTTAAGGAATTTAATCTTAAGACAGAAAGAATAGTTTTAGATTTCGAGAAAGAGATATACATCGAAAACAAGGGAACTAATAATACCTATTTGCTGACATTTCCTGTATACTCCAATAACTCAGATATTTATGATTTGATAAATTTTTTATATCCAAATTCTTATGAAGAAATATCCAGAAGCATTATTAATGATACTATGTTCGTTGATATAGAAATAAATTTAAATCAATCTGAAAGCGGAATTGATACAATCAAAGTAGAAAATAGTTGTTGCAATACAGTTGATTATAGCCTGATATATTTATCTAAAAATAATCCAAGAATTGTTCATAATTATAAAGAAGTATTTCAGGCAAAACCAATAGAGATAGATGTCAAGCAGATTATGCTTAAAAATAGCAATAAAAAACAGGTAATAATCAATAATATTGAAATATCTGACGATTCTTTTGTAGTCTCTGAGGATGTAACATTTCCGATCATTGTTAATGATACTGCAAGTTTCGATGTGTTTTATACAAATCATTTTAAAAATGATACAGCTACTTTAGTCATTTATTATTCTTTTCCATTTGAGTTTAAAGAAGAAGTACTACTTATTGGTAAGACCATTGAAGATTTTGAATTATCTGCCGTAATATCTGCAGATGATACATTGAATGTCGAAAGATTGCAAGATTATATTATTGAGACTAATATCAATATCAGTGATGACTATGCCAAATATATAGATACTTTAGAAATATCAATTAAATCAAATAAAGATAATTATAAAATATTTGAAGATACAATCCAAAGTAAGATTTATGCTAAAAAAATATACTACGAGAGTAATGATAGTAGCTCATTGATAACTCTCATTGAGCCTGAAATTCAAAATAATACTTTGCTATACAATCTCAAATTACAAGCCTTGGCAAATTTACACTTATCACTTGATTCTATCGACATATCAGCAGAATTTTGCATAGGTAAATATCGTAGCAAAGAGTGTTATAAACAGATATATATAAATTTTGAAATATTAAATACATATCTGGAAAAATTAGAATTATCAAATACTATAGTAAATATCAAAGGAAAAAATCCAATAAACAGCAGAAGTTTATTTGAGGTTAGTTCTAAAATTGATTTTCCACTCGATATTTATTTAATAAATGAAATTGGCAAAAAATACGATATAGAAGTTATCAGGAATGAAAATATTTACTATTTTTATATAGATGTAAATACTTTTCCTCGAGGTTCATACACACTTGTAGTGAAAGCTCAGTCAAGATTATTCACAAGAAGAATAATTATTTTGGATTAGCTATTTACATTATTCACTCAGAGATTATGTAAGTAGGATATCTATGAAGTATATATGCGTATTATTAATAGTAATTTTAAGTAACTTTACTCAATCTTTTGCTCAAAATCTACCTTTGGAATATAGAAATGCATCTGAAGAATACCAAAGAAAATATGATGTATTAAAAAATGAGAAGGGAAGAGGTTGGAAGCAATTCAAGAGATGGCAATCATTTTGGAAGCCACGCCTAATTGGAGAGAGAGTAAAAACAAAACAAAATAACGTTCCTGTATTAAACACTTATGGTGAATCTTGGAGTCCTATTGGGCCTTTTATTGTTCCTTATAATAAACTTTCATACCCTTCTTCAGGTTTAGGGCGCATAAATGTTATAAAACAAGACCCAAATAATATTAATAATATATGGCTTGGCTCAGCTTCAGGTGGTTTATGGAAATCAGAAAACAGAGGTGCAATTTGGACTTATGTTGATATTAAAAACTTAGTTTATCCCGGGATTACTGATATAGCAATACCAAAAGGCAATTCTGATATGCTGTTCCTTGCATCAGGCGATGCTAATGGTTACTTTATGCAAGGTACTGTAAGCAGTGGTGTTTATTACTCATTTAACAAAGGTAATACCTGGCATAAATCCGAAATAGACTTCTCAGTAGACAAGCAGGGAATAATTACTTCAATCACTGCCAACGATGATGCGAGTACGATACTAATTGCTTCTTCTTTTGGAATATTCAAATCAAAAGACACCTGCAAATCCTGGCATAAAATTTATAATCATTATACCAGACACTTAATTCAAGATGAAATAAATCCTGATACCTATTATGCTATAGATTACAACAAACTCGGTGGATCAAAATTTATTAAATCTACGGACGATGGTAATACTTGGCAAGAAAAAAAGATATTTGAAAAAGCCTCAAGAATGAGAATATTACAATCCAAAGCTAAACCTGAACGCTTATATTTAATGACAGTTGACGCAAATAATAATGGTTCTGCAGGGTTCTATATTAGTGAAAACTATGGAGAATCATGGGTAGAAAGAGAAAATATTCCAAATATTTTAGGAAGGGATGTAGAAGGCAATTCAGTTGGTGGTCAAGGACATTATGACTTGGCGATAACAGTGCATCCTGGCAATCCTGATATTGTTTTTGTTGGTGGTATTCATGTATGGATGAGTAGCGATGCAGGTAATACATGGGATATCAAAAATTATTGGATTGGGAAATATGAAAAGCCATATATGCATGCAGACCAGCATGATTTACAATTTATTGATACCGTACTTTTTTCTGCAAATGATGGTGGTATATATACCTCAAGAGATCTTGGTGAAAATTGGAAAGATTATAGTAATGGATTAAATATATCACAAGTTTATAAAATCTTTGTAGCTAAAAACTACAAAGATTTGTATATCGCAGGCTCTCAGGACAATGGTGCTTACCATTCGGATAAATGGATTAATTGGTTTCATATACTAGGTGGAGATGCAACTTTTGCAGAGGTAGACCCAGAAAATTTTAGTACTTGGTATATAATGTCTAATAATGGAGTGTTCAATAAAACTACAGATTTTGGCGACCTATTTAAAGTCATCTTTACACCTGAAGAAGCAAATGAATCGTGCGATTGGATTACTCCTTTCAGTATAAACACTATGAATTCTAATTCTTTATATATTGGATATCAAAATTTATGGCAATCGCAAGATGGAGGCTGGACTTATGATAAAATTACTGATATTGATGCTGAAAATGCTATCAATAATATAGAAATTTCAAAGGCAGATACAAATATTATATATTTTTCTAATTATACTAACTTGTACAGATTTGATTTAGAGACTAAAGAACTACATACTGTAATCAACCAGTCCACTTATGCCATTTCTGCAATATTATCTGACAGTAGTAATATTGAAAAATTTTGGGTAGCATTCTCAGGTTTCAATGATACTTTAAAAGTATTAGAATATCAAGATGGTAAATATACCAATATATCGAATGGCCTTCCAAATTATCCAGTGAACGATTTGCTACTTTATACAGGACGAACTAACTTTCTTTTTGCCGCAACTGATGTAGGTGTCTTTGTTAAAGATTTTTATACCGAAGAATGGCGTCCATTGGGTGATAATATGCCTAGTTTAATTGTAACAGATTTAGATATTGATATTTTCAATAATAAATTAATAGCAGCTAGTTTCGGTATGGGAATTTGGAGTTACGATTTACCTGAATGTTCCATCGATAATACTTATGTTGTAGGAGATAGTATTTTATGTCCCAATACTACCATAACATTAAAGAGTAATATAGAAGGTGCAAAGATATATTGGTCAAATAGTAAGACTGGTCAGGAAATTGATGTATCATTGCCTGGGGAATATAGCTATATAGCTATTAATGATTTACTTTGCGTAGCTTATTCCGATACAATTATTGTGAAGGAGTCTGGTTTACCTTCGGAGATTGTAATAGAGGAAACTGAAGATTCTTTGTTTACTATAAAAGGCTATAGTTACAGATGGTACTACAATGATACAATAATAGAAAATTGCAGTGACTACGCTATCAAAAAAATGAAAAAAGGAAATTATCGTGTAGAACTTACAGATACTAATGGCTGTACTGTACAATCAGAAGTGTTTTATTTGCCTGTAGGAATTGTGGAAATTAATGAAGCTAATCAAATAAAAATATCTCCGAATCCTATTAATGATTATGCTTATTTCTCAATACCGTTAGAATTAAGCATCCAAAGAATTAAAATATATGATAGTTCAGGTAAATTGATACATAGTATACCTTATCAAGACAAATATGACTTGCAATATTTATCTGCAGGTATCTATTTTTTAAAGTTTATTAGCAAAAAACAAGTATTCACACATCGTATAGTCAAGCAATGATGAAATATATATTTATTTACATAATATGCTTCCTTTTAGCCGGAAATATGCAGGCTCAAACTTCCTCTCAGGTTAAAATTAATCAATATGAAAAAGTATGGGATGGTCAGTTTAAAGGTAAACATTCCGGGTATAAACAGTTAGAACGTTGGAAACATTATAATTTTACAAGACAAATTGGAGATGAAGGTGATCAACTAAATTTTGTCAACACTTCAGATATTTTAGATACACTTCTTATTTCTGATAAATATAGTAAAAAATGGCATTATAGTGGCCCATATACTAAAGATATTGAAGAAAAAAATATGTATGGTATTGGTAGAGTAGCCTGTTTAGAATTTGCTCCATCTAATCCAATAATTGCATATGCCGGTGCTGCTACCGGAGGATTATGGAAATCCATAGATACAGGTCGAACATGGAAAATTGTTCCGTTCTTTGATAAAATGTCAGTAGGTATTTCAGATATAAGTTTTTCAAAGCAGGATAGTAATACTATCTATGTTGCTACAGGTGATGGACACGGATGGACAACATCTTTTGGCTATTCCGTTGGTATATTCAAAACGACTGATGGTGGACTGACTTGGAAAGAACAAGGTAATACTGTGTTTCATAATGATAAGCTTATAATCAATAAGCTATCAGTATCAAGGCATAACGATAAACTAGTGTTAGCAGCTACTAACAAAGGCATGATGAGAACAGAAGATGGTGTTAAATGGGACTATGTGACTGATAGTCTATTATTCAAAGATTTGATACAACATCCATTACATAACGGAATATTTTATGCAACGACCTTTGATTTTGGCGGAAATTCTAAAGTATTAGAATCGAGAGATTATGGTTTGACTTGGCAGATTTTAAGAGAATACAATGGCGAATGTCTAAGAATAGCACTTGCTACAAGCAAAGCTTATCCTGATTTTCTATGGATGCTTTCTGCAAATAATACAGATTTATCTATGCTAACATTAGATAAAATGTATATACCTACCAAAGAGATTGATAACTTATATACGCCAAAAGATTCTTTAGACTTTGTATATGGCCAAGGATTTTACAATCTGTGTTTGTTTGTTTCAGACGAAGACAGTACTGATAAGTATGCCGGAGGTGTTTATATGTGGAAATATGATAGAGATTCTACCTATTGGATAATGAATCAAGAAGGTATGCACGCAGACAATCATGACATAAAATTCAACCCTATTAGCAAAGAGCTTTTTGTGGCTAATGACGGCGGAGTGTCAAGAAAAAAACTTCAAGATTCTGCATGGTTAAATAGTTCATCAGGCTTGCAAATAACTCAACTCTATGATGTAAGCTCTAATAAGTTTTACGGGAATGATCTAGTCATAGGTACTCAAGATAATGGATTTATGAGAAATATTGATGGGTATTGGTATCAACTTTTTGGAGCAGACGGAATGGAAGCTGTATTCTCAGAGAGAGACCCAAATAACTTGATACTTTCTATACAAAGTAGTCTTTCTTATCATACAGAGGATTACATTAATACGGATGAATATGTTGAAGCAAAAACTGTAGGTAATTACGAATGGCGACCTAGAAGGACGTGCATAGTTTATGATAGCGAGGATGATGACATTATTTACGGAGCTGCTGAAAATGTATGGAAAAGTACCAATAAAGGACTAAAATGGGAAAAAATATCAGATTTTGGAATTCATACGCAAGTTGCAATGTCTTTGAAATTAGTTGATAGTACATTTTTTGTTTCGACATTTAACGGGATATATATATCAAAGGACAAGGGGGCTTCTTGGGATTCCATATTTATTGATAAGCAATATGCTATAGAGATAGTGCCGATTGATAATAAGTCAGCTTATTTCATATTTTCCGGTTTCCGCGACACTCTTAAGGTTTTGAAATGGGAAGATGATAAACTACAGAACATAAGCTATAATATTCCAAATATTTCTTGTAACTGTGGTGAACTAGTAGACGGAAAACTGTTTATCGGCACAGATTTAGGAGTTATGGTTTTAAATGACGAAGAGCGACGTTGGGACTTAGTTGGGAATGCTCTCCCTGAAGTAATGATTTTTGATCTTGACTATAATGAACATACAGGTAAATTATTGGCAGGTACTTACGGCAGAGGGCTATGGTCATATGAGGTAGAAAAGTATTACCCAAAATCTCCTAACATAAAGATACTTGGAGATCGTGATTTTTGTGATGGTGATAGTGTCAGAATGGTTTGCCAGGGATCTTATAAGCAATTTGCATGGAGTGATGGCACCCTTTCAGACACTATAACTGTCAAAAAAAGTGGTTATTATTATTGCATGGTGCAGGATAGTACAGGAAAACAATATAGAACGAGAGAAATAGATGCATGGGTTTTTGAAACTCCTGACATATTTGTAGTGCTACAGAGTAATAACCCGGTGTGCGAAGGAAAATTTGTAGAATATTTAGCCTATTCACATAATATTGAATCTGATTCTTTAGAGTATGAGTGGAGTAATGGTGTTTTAGGTAGAGCCGGCTATACTGACTTTTCAGATGTGCTTTATGTTAAAGCGATTAGCAAAGATGGGTGCTACTCTTACAGTGATACTTTAGAAGCCATAGTTTATCCTAAGCCTGAAAAACAAAATCTAATTAGAGAAAATAAATATCTATCTTTAGATAAAAGTCAAAACTATAGATGGTTTCATGATAGTGTTCAAATTGTGGAAAATGTAAATAAAATTGAAATAGATAGTGTTGGGATGTATTATGCTCAAATAGTAAATGAGTATGGTTGTATTAATTATTCTGATACTGTTTTTATTGACATTGATTATAAACTGGTAAATACTGATAATATTGAAATAGTTGTGTATCCAATTGACTTTAGAGACTTAGTCAATATAGAAATTATAAGGAAGACTGATCAATCGTTATATTTTGAGATATATGATTACTTAGGCAAAAGAGTCTTTGATAGCCAAACGCTTAAAGGTAGTCAATATATTTATGAAACTTATAACCTGTCATACTTGGCCTCAGGAGTTTACTATTTTGTGTTTACTTCTACCAATAATTCATATTTAGTCAAAACGATTAAGTTATAACTAGGATGTATATTTCAACATATATTAATCTTTTAAATTCAAGGTATTAAAAGATATTAAGTCGATAAAAGGAGGTAACTTTTTTTGTAGTTTGCGTGTCTAACACACAAGAAATGTTTTTGTTTATATATTTACAGTACGCTATGAAATTCAAAAAGTTACTTGCCGGCGCAATCTTTTTATGTGCAACAACAATGTTTGCACAAAACAGTTACGTCCCTTCTAAAGCATTGGATGCTGACAATGGTCAAAACTTTCACGAATATGTGAAAGAAATGAATATGTACTATGAAAGACTTCCAATGAACCAAAGAAAGGGTTGGAAACAATTCAAAAGATGGCAACATTTTTGGGAACAAAGAATTGGTGAAGATGGTCAGTTTCCAAAAGCAAAAATGTTAATTGATATCTTCAAAGAAGCAACAAAGATTAAAACGCCCGATTATCTTCTATCAAATAAATGGAATACTTTAGGTCCTATAGGTTCTCCCAATACTTCAAGTAGTAGAGGAAAAGGAATTGGAAGAGTAAATTGTTTGCGATTAAATCCAAATAATGAACAAGAAATATGGGTTGGGGCTGCCACTGGTGGCGTTTGGAAATCTTTAGATGGTGGACAAACTTGGAAAACCTTCGATTTCACTAACTATTTGTCTATGGGTGTAACTGATATTCAAATCGCACCTACAAATACGAATACAATATATGTTTCTACCGGTGATGCACATGCAACGTATCCAAATGTAAATAGAAGTTGCTACTCAGTTGGTATTTTAAAATCAACAGATAGCGGAAATAACTGGGAAATTACTGCACTTGCAGATTCTCTTGGTGACCGTGGTATAATGGGTAAAATTATAGTTGATCCAAGAAATGAAAATATTGTTGTAGCTTCTACAAGTGCCGGCATTATGAAAACTACAGATGGTGGTAATACTTGGCAGATGATGGAACAAGGTTCTTTCTTTGATATAGCGTATTCTCCAGAAAATCCTGATATTTTATTAGCTTCTACTTTTGTAAAAAATGGTGGTGCTTCAATTTATCGGTCTACTGATTTGGGTGATACTTGGACGAAAGTAAAATCTAAATCTGCAGTTTCCAGAATAGATATTGAAACAGAAAATAACTATCCTGAGTCTTTTTGGACAATATCAGTAGATGGTACATCTCATGGTTCAGCTAAAACATTGTATGATATTCAGTGTTCTGACGATCTAGGAGAATCTTTCTATGATATTTATACCGTTGCTGATGGTGGGGTAAATTTGTTAGGTAGATCATCAGGTACTGGATCTGACTTATATGTTGGGCAAGGTGAATATGATTTAGCTTTTGCTGTTAATCCATTAGATTATAACAGAATGTATGTCGGTGGTATAGAAGTTTGGAGAACTGCAAATAATGGTTCTAAATGGGATAAAAAAACTGTTTGGTATGGTGGAGCTGCTGATAATTATTCTCATGCTGATCATCATGATTTAGTGTACAATAAAGATGGTAGTATCTTATATGATTGCAATGATGGTGGAGTATTTTACACCTCTGACAATGGAACAACATGGCATGACTTGTGTGGCAATATGAATATTATGCAATTCCATGCTTTTGGTAATGATCAGAGTAATGGCGATATAGTAGCTGGTGCCCAAGATAACGGATCTTCTGCTATGATTGATGGAGAATGGACTTATATCGGTGGTGGTGATGGTTTTGAAGGAATTATTACGCCTACTGACAATAAGATTTATTTCTATTCTATATATAATGGTGTGATTTCTAAAGGATATAGTCCTACCGGCAAATATAATACATTTCTGACTCCTTCATCTGTAGGAGATAAAGGTACTGAAGGCTGGCAAACTGCTTACATATTAAATCCACAAAATCCATATAGTATGCTAGTTGGTTATTATGATTTATATGTTGGCAATATAAATAATAACAAGTCCTTTGTAAAAATTGGTGATTTTAGCGATAATGGAACTTATATAACTGCTATAGCTGTTGCGGAATCTGATACTAATACCATTTATGCAGCAAAACAAAGTATTTTATATAAAACAACTAACTATGGTCAAAACTGGGAAGTTGTATTTAATGCACCAAATAAAATAACATATATTGCTGTTGATCCTAACAATGCAGATAAAGCATGGGTTACTGCATCAGGCTTTGGTAATTCCAATAAAGTTGCCCTAATAGAAGGCGACGAAGCAACTGATTTAACAGGTAACTTGCCGAGTGTACCGGTATTAACTATAGTTTATCAAAAAAATTCTCCGGATAGATTATATATTGGTACAGACTTAGGGGTGTTCGTTTCTGATAATGGTTCTAACTATTGGGAATTGTTAGGTGCTGAAATGCCTAGAATGATTATCAATGAGTTAGAAATTATGGAGAACACACAAAAACTTAGAGCTTGTACTTATGGTAGAGGAATCTGGGAAACTGATTTGCTAACTTGTAGCAATAAACAAATTCCAATCAACAGTGATACTGAAGGCGATATTTGCGAAGGTAATGTAGTTACTCTTACAGCAGGAATTGAGGAAGATTCATATTTATGGAGTACAGGTGAAACTACAAAATCAATTGAAGTAACAGAAACCGGAATTTACTCAGTTGTTTCCTTGAAAGAATGGGGATGTAGTGATAAATCTGAACCAATAAAAGTATCATTTATTCCGGTTCCGGAATTATCAATTACTGTCAGCGGTGATATACCATTCTGCGGTGAAGGTGGAAGTGCTACATTTAAAGCTCCATTCTCATTTGCCAGCTATTTATGGTCTAATGGTTCTACAGAAAGAAATATAGATATTACAGAACCTGGAGTATATTATTTAGAGGCAGACACTAAAACCGGCTGCACTGCATACTCTGACACTATTGTCGTTGGTAGATTTGATGAGGCTGAAGTTCCAACTATCGAAAGAAAAGACCATAGAACTCTAGTTAGTAGTGAATCTGCAGCTTATCAATGGTACAAAGATGGTAATAAAATGTTTGGAGAAACTTCTCAAGAATTAGTTCTTGAAAAAGATGCTTCATACACTGTAACTATTACAGATGAAAATGGCTGCTCTGCAACTTCAGAAGAAATTATCATAAATGATATGTCTGTTCAAGAGATGCTAGAAGATGGTAGGTTAACGCTTTCAAACAATCCAAGTGATGGTAATTTTATCTTGACTTTCAACGAAGCAATTACTTCTAATGTTGAGTTTACAATATCTAATATGATTGGAGAACGCATCATGGCAAAATCATTTGATATGATTTCTTCAGGTCAAACAATCAATTTAGATTTGACTAATCAAGCAAAAGGTATGTATTTCCTTAATGCAACAATAGGAGACACTCGAAGCTTAATTAAGTTAATTGTACAGTAGTATAAAGATAATATAATAGTATATTTAAAGTCCTGTCTACAATTAGATAGGACTTTTTTGTATATTAGTGAGAATGTTTGTAAATAATAAAAGAATAAAGCTCATGATTAGTTATTTAAAAGGAATATTGTCCGAGATATCACATACTGAAGTTGTTATAGAATGCAATGGAGTAGGCTATTTGGTATTTGTATCTTTAAAAACTATAGAGCAATTACCGGAAACAAACAACGAAGTAAAACTCTTTACGCATTTTATTCCCAGAGAGGACTCTCACAATCTTTATGGCTTTTATAATGAAACAGAACGTACAATGTTCCGTTTACTCATTGGTATTTCCGGAATTGGTCCCAAAATAGCATTAGGTATTTTATCGTCAGTATCTATTGACGGACTAATTAGATTTATTGCGGTTGCAGATGTTGCTTCCTTAACTAAATTACCCGGTATAGGCAAAAAGACTGCTGAAAGAGTAGTTGTAGAACTCAAAGATAAAGTAAGTGGATTTGAAATTGAAGATCTGAAAGAAGTCACCAATCCACAAAATAATTTATCAAATGAGGCAATTTCAGCTTTAATAGCATTGGGATATAATAAAACAGTATCAGAAAAATGTGTCAATAAAGTACTGAAAGATACTGAAGGTCTAGAGCTCTCAGCAGAGATAATAATTCGAAATGCACTCAAATACGCTATGAGTTAAAAATGATATTGATTTTACCATATTTAAAGATGAGAAAAGGTGAGTGTTCTTTTTGTATTGAAGGAGAGCAAGGTACTGCTCAAATGTATGATGACTATTCTCATAATCCACTAAAGCTTCTCCAACTGTGGAGGAGAGAGAACTCAAAAACAATTCATATTGCTGATTTGGATGCTATCGAGAAAGAATCAAATATTGAAAATGCAAATTCTATTATCTTTCTTGCTAATTCCATAGATATTCCTGTTCAGCTTTAGTTCACCGTTTAAAGACGTAGCTGAATGTAAAATGTATTTAGAAAGTGGAATATACCGAATAGTAATTGGAGAATTTGCTTCAAAAAGATCCTAATGGTATTACTAAATTAATTGACAAATATACACCTTCTCGTGTTGCTTTTGGTGGGGTTATTCAAGGCGATAATTTCATATCATCCTATGAGCATACTTTTGAAGAATTTTGCAAAAATGTTGTGGATGTTTGGTGGAAATAGAGTAATAGTCTCCTGATAAATCTTGGCAAAATTCTAAACCTGATATTTTAAAATATAAATATTTATTTTTGAAATATCGTTTGAGATTTACTTTGCTTGAAGCTTGTACTAATTATCAAGAACTTGAATATTTGAATAAAAATGCAGGGCATGGAATTGATTCTGTAATTATGGGAGATTCTTTGTATAAGAATAGTTTTCCTTGTCAAAAAATATGGCGTAATGCTGAAGCTTTAATCGAACCTGAAATTTACTGCAAATAATAGCTGAATTAGGTACATATTTACGAGAATTCCATTTTTTTTATACAATTAATTCGCATGTTTAAACGTTTAATCATATCTGATAATCAGCTTTGTATAGGAATATGACAGGAGCATTTTAATGCCTCATATATTTATTGATGGTCAAAAGATAGAAGCCCGTGACGGGCAAACAATTATTCAAGCAGCTTATGAAAATGGGCTACAGATACCTCATTTCTGTTGGCACCCTGAGCTTTCTGTTTCAGGAAACTGCAGGATGTGTCTTGTTGAAGTAGGTCTTCCCAAAAGACTTCCTGATGGAAATAATGCAAAAGATGAAAAACGGAAATGATATTGTAATTATATTTTCCTAAACTCCAAATTGCCTGTGCTACTAAGGTATCTGAAGGCATGAGAGTAAGGCGACAAAAAGAAAAAGTCGTGAGAAGCTCAAGAAGCTGTTATGGGAGTTTCTTCTTATTAATCACCCACTCGATTGTCCAATATGTGATGAAGCGGGGCAGTGCAAATTGCAGGAGTACGCTTTTGATCACTCAAAAGGACAATCAAGATTTGAAGAAACTAAGAATCATAAAGATAAACGTCAACAGTGGGGACCTAATGTATTATTCGATGCAGAACGTTGTATTTCGAGTTCTAGATGTATTCGTTTTGCAAAAGAAGTTGCTAAACAGGATGTACTGACATTTGTTCCAACGTGGCGACCACGTTACTATTGAACTTTTTGAAGATACACAATTTGACAATCCATATTCGATGAATGTAATTGATATTTGTCCTGTTGGTTGCATTGACTAGTCCAGATTTTAGATTTAAAGCTAGAGTTAGGGATATGAGCTTCAATGAGTCAATTTGTGGTACAGATGGGTCGGGAACTAATATAAAAATAGGCGTTAGAAATAATGAAATATTACGATTAGAGCCTAAAACAAATATGTATGTAAATAAATATTGGATGTCTGACAATGCTCGTTTAGACTTCAAATGGGTAAATGACAATCGTGTGGTACATCCAATGATAGATTCGAAAGAAGTTGAGTGGAAAGAAGCTTTTAAAGCTGTATCTCTTTCTTTTAAGCAACATAAACAAGATGAGATTATGATTTTAACTTCCGGCAAATCTACTAATGAAGATGCTTTTATAATTAGAAAATTTGCCAATAAATATGGTATTAAAAATCTATATTTGTTGCCACATATTGATGAATCCGTTGCTGATGACATGCTAAATACAAAAGAAAGAGTTCCTAACAGTACCGGTGCAAAAGAGTTAGGTATAGACATGCACAAAGATGTCACAGATAAACTAAAATCAGGAAAAATTAAAGTTCTATTTTTAATAGAAGAAGATTTAGCGCAAAATACACATCTGTTTGAAGCAATCAGTAAAGTTGAGACTTTGATTGTTTCAGCATATAATCAAAATAAACTAACTGACAAAGCAGATATAGTTCTGGCAACTTCTACTTTTGCTGAAATTGAAGGTACTTTTACTAATGTAAACAAACGTGTACAGCATTTTGAACCTGCTCTTGTTACTAAGGAAAATGTAAGCAGGATGGGTATGAAAATGAGTCGCTTAGATAAAATGGGTGCTCCAAATGATCGCTGGACTCAACATGATCAAAGGAACTGTAAACAAACTTGGAAAATATTGCAGTCAATAGCAAATTTGGACGGAGCTAATTGGCATTATAAGCATTCAGAAGAAATATTTGATGAGATTGCACAATCTGTTGCTTCTTTTAAGTCTATGAATTACGTAAAACTGGATGAACATCAGGGACTTAAGCTCGGTGCCGGTGATAAACCTGATACAATAGTTCATAATTACCAATCACACGTTATGAAACCTAATTAGAATGTAGAAACAATTTGAATATAGTTATGTCAGAAACAATAGTTTTAATTTTAGAAGTAGTTATAAAAGCAGTAATCATAGTGCTTTTAGTTCAAACTTCGGCTGCAGTGTCAGTATATTTAGAAAGAAAAATATCTGCTGTTGTACAAGATCGTATTGGTCCGAATAGAGTAGGTCCTTGGGGGTTATTACAACCGATTGCGGATGTGGTAAAGCTCTTTTGGAAAGAAGATTTGGTGCCTACAGCTGTAGATGGATTTTTTCATAGATTAGCTCCTTTTTTATCATTAGGTATAGCATTAGTCGTTTGGGCTGTTGTCCCTTTTGCTAATGATATTGAAATAGGAGGTCAAACATATCACTTTGGCATAGCTCCTGATTTGAATATTGGGGTATTATTTATATTAGCAATGACTTCTGTTGCGGTATATGGTATTACTTTAGCAGGCTGGTCTTCTAATAATAAATACTCACTTTTAGGTGGTTTGCGTTCTGCTGCACAGATGATATCTTATGAGTTATCTATGGGAATGAGTGTAGTGGCAGTTGTACTTATTTCATCTACACTATCATTGAATGGAATTGTAGAAGCACAAGGTGCATGGGGCGGTTGGAGATGGAACATCTTTTTGCAGCCTTTAGGTTTTGTAGTCTTTCTTGTTTCAGCTTTTGCTGAAACAAACAGAGCGCCTTTTGACTTGCCGGAAGCAGAGCCTGAATTAGTCGGTGGTTTTAACACAGAATATTCGGGGATGAAATTTGGTATGTTTTTCCTTGCAGAGTATGCCAATATGGCTATGTCTGCGGCTTTTATTACATTATTATATTGTGGTGGCTGGCAGTTGCCTGTACCTGCAGAAACATTAGGTTTAGAATATGGCTCAATTTGGTTAGCTTTGACACAAATGGCAGTATTTATTGCTAAAATCATGTTTTGGATAGTATTCTTTATTTGGGTTAGATGGTCTATTCCTAGATTTAGATATGATCAACTTATGAAACTTGGATGGAGAGTCTTGCTACCATTGTCGCTATTGAATGTTTTATTAACTGCAATAGGCGTAGTTATTTATAATTTGTATTTTGCAGGATAAAGTCGAGAATAAATATGAACAATATAAAAAATACAGAAGCTGAAAGAATGTCGTTTTGGGAAAGAACGTATCTTACTGAGATAGCTAAAGGCTTAGGAATGACTTTTAAAAGAGCCTTGAAACCAAAAATGACCAGACAATACCCGGAAGAACGATGGGAACCAACGGGCTCATACAGAGGACGTCCTGTTTTAGTATTGGAAGAAGATGGAGAAAGATGTGTCGCTTGCGGGTTATGCTCAAGGGTGTGTCCTGCTGCTTGGCGATTGAAGTACAAGCAGCAGAAACAGATAGAGAAAAAGAACGTTTTCCTGATAAATTCGAAATAAATATGCTTAGATGTATTTTCTGTGGCTATTGTGAAGAGGTATGCCCTGAAGAAGCGATTGTTATGTCAAAAGACTATGAAGTTGTATTTACAAGTGTAGATTCCGCTATATTAGGAAAAGAAAAGCTTTTAGTGCCAGTGCATAAACTTCAAGATAGATTAGAATATCTAAGATATTATAAATAGTAAGCATTTAACAGATATAAATATAATAAGTCCATACAGATAAAGAAATACTGTATGGACTTATTTATTTTTAGGAATATTAAGTTAAATAATATATATTTAAATTCAATATTGTATTGAGTATTATATTAGGGTGATGTTATGTGGAAACAAGTCTTGTTCTTTATTGTATGTCTGCTATATGCCAATTATTCATTGGTGATGTCAAGTACTATAAGAAGTGCTCCTGCTGGTGGCAATTGGGGTGATAAATCTACATGGATTGGTAATATAGTACCTACTGCTAATGATGATGTAATTATTTCTTCTACAATATATTGCCCAGGGCAAAGCTATTCAACAAAAACATACGGAATGCAAAATTTGACAATAGAAGCAAATGGAAAAATAATAAGATTAGAAAACTCTTCAGGCTTATCTTCTTTGGCAATAGATGGTAACCTGATAAACTATGGAGAAATAGTTGATTATGATAGCTACTTTGATATCAATGTAACTGGCAATATTCAAAATTATAATGTATTAAGTCCCAGATATATTTATTGGACAGGTGATAACGTAACCCTTATTACAGAGGGCTATATAGAATGTAATGCTTTTTATATAAACACTTCTAACCCAGCTATAGCTATTTCAGATATTAAGTTTAAAAATACAATAGTAGCTTCAAGTTCAAGCCCAAGACAAAATCTTAATCTTAATGGCTATGATTTATATCTATTGGGTGATGAACCAACCTATGATGGATATTATAACAAAATTAATACTAAGAATGAATTTAGAAATGATATTGTAACTACTCATTCTAATATCTATATTGAAAAATCAGCATTTTCAGGTACTGTTGCCGGAGACTTGACTCTTCATAGTTCCAGCTATGGAGTTCTTGATCAAATAGATATGACAGGTAATTTGACCATAGCGGATAATTCTATAATCAGTGCTCGTAGCTATTTAGTTAATCTAAATATTTTAGAAATTCGAAATAGAATCGAAACTTTTGAGATTCCTTTTAATGATGTTTCACATGGTGCTTACATTGTTGAGATTATTATCAATGGCAAAACTAAATCTATTAGAGTAATAAAGTAGTTTGTATGTAGAAAAAGGTACAATCTTTTATTACAGGATTGTACCTTTTTTTATATCAAAATCGACTTGATTACTTCACATTTGGTGAAGTCATTTCTTCAGGTTTAACTTTAGCATCAAACTCTTCTGCGGTTAAAATGCCTAATTCAACAGCAGATTCTTTCAAAGTACCTCCTGTTTTATGTGCTTGTTTTGCAATCTTAGCAGCATTATCATATCCTATATGTGGATTTAAAGCTGTAACGAGCATTAATGTATTATGTAGCAAGTAATCAATTTTTTCTTTATTTGGTTGAATGCCAACTGCGCAGTGCTCATTGAACATGAGCATAGTATCTGAAAGCAAGCGTGAACTTTGCAAGAAGTTATATATCATCACAGGTTTGAAAACGTTTAATTCAAAATTACCTTGAGAACCTGCAAAATTGATAGTTGCATCATTTCCCATTACCTGAGCACATACCATTGTCATCGCTTCAGATTGAGTTGGATTGACTTTGCCGGGCATGATAGAGGAGCCAGGTTCATTTTCCGGAATAGTAAGTTCTCCAATTCCACAACGAGGACCTGAAGCTAACCAACGTACATCATTTGCTATTTTCATCAGAGAGGCAGCCAATGTTTTTAAAGCACCGTGTGCAAATACTATTGCATCATGAGCAGCAAGGGCTTCAAATTTATTTGGAGCAGAAACAAAAGGTAAACCTGTAAGTTCTGAAATCTGAGCCGCAGAATTTTTGGCAAACTCAGGATGTGAATTCAAGCCGGTTCCAACTGCAGTACCACCTAAAGCTAATTCATATAATCCCGGTAAAACAAGATTAACTCTATTTATAGCGTTGTCAAGCTGTTGCACCCAGCCGGATACTTCCTGGCCTAAAGTCAAAGGAACTGCATCCTGAAGGTGAGTACGACCAACTTTGATTATGTCTTTAAACTCTTCTGATTTAGCTTTTAAGGTATCTCTAAGCTGTTTGATTGCCGGGAGCAATCGTTTGTTCAAGTCTTCTGCAGCAGCGATGTGCATGGCAGTAGGGAAGGTATCGTTTGAGCTTTGTGATTTATTGACATCATCATTTGGGTGAACAGGAGTTTTACTACCCATCACTCCACCTGCTATTTCAATAGCTCTATTTGCAATGACCTCATTAGAATTCATGTTGGACTGAGTTCCAGATCCAGTTTGCCAAATAGCGAGAGGAAAGTGGTTATCTAATTTGCCGTCAATAACTTCGTCAGCAGCTTTACAAATTAAATCACAAGTATCTTGTTTGAGCACTCCTAACTTAGCATTTGTCATTGCTGCAGCTTTTTTTAAAATACCCATACCTCTTATTACTTCACGTGGCATTTTTTCTATACCAATATCAAAATGAATTAGAGATCTTGCAGACTGTGCGCCATAGTATACGCTTGCAGGTACTTGAATTTCACCCATTGAATCTTTTTCAATTCTCATCGACATTATTCTTGTTCCTTAAATAGATTTGTGTATTTTGTTATTGTAATCACGTATAGACAAAATACATATTATTGTATCAAATCAAAAGTGCATAAGATATGCCAATTAAAGAATTAGTATTTATCTAATTATTGGATAATATGAATTTCACCATAAAATGCAGAGAATACCTATATATTTGTATTAGAAGTAAGTATTCATTATAATGGCACGATTTTTTCTATTTACAACAAAAATTCTATAAGATATCACTATGAAAATTAAAAAGTACATAGCAAATACACTTACTGAAGGTAAGCGTCATATATTAGCTGAGCTTGGTGAAGAAGCGGTTATACTATCTTCTCGATCTGTAACTATCCCGGAAACAGGTGGGGAGGGAGTCGAAATTGTTGCAGCCATAGATGAAAAGCAAGATAATTCAAAATTAGTTGAAGATAAAAGATCTGCTCTAATCAAAGCTCTTACTAGAAAAAATGCTGTCAATAATGACCAATCTAATGTTTCAGGTGCTAGTGATTTGAGAGAAGAAATTGAAACTATCAAAGATTTAGTTTCTGAAATATCAGAAAGTATGAAATATCGTTACCGTGGTTTTTTAAATGATGGATTTGCAAAACTTTATAAAAATTTAATTGATGGCGGGCTGATAGAGAAGTATGCTTTGGAAGTTGTTGCCCGAGTTTCATCCTATAATCAAAATGCTAAATATGAAGAAGCTTTTGCCAATGCAAGAAAGCTTGTAGTAGAAAGAATAGATACTATAAGACCATTAGTAAAGAAAGACAAACAACAAATTATTGTATTTATCGGGCATAGCGGAGTTGGTAAAACAAGCAGTTTAGTAAAAATTGCTGTAGTAAATAAGATATTAAGTAAATCTAACATATTATTAGTTTCAGCAGATACTTATAAAGTGGGTGGGGCAGAGCAGTTACAAACTTTTGCTTCTATAGTTTCAATGCCTTATAAATCTGTTTATAAATCTGAAGATTTATCAAAACTTCTTAAAGAAGAAACCGATAGAGACTTTATTTTTATTGACACTTCAGGAAAAAGCTATAAAGACACTGATTATATTAAAGAATTGAAATCATTTTTAGATGTTATTCCAGATCCAATATTATATTTAGTTGAAAGTGCAGCAGTAAATAGAAAAACATTTGAAAAATCACTAAATACCTATGATAAATTCAATCCTAAAGGTCTAATCCTTACTAAACTGGATGAGTCAGAGGAAATTGGTTCTATAGTACCTATTTTATCTAGAAGTGATTTGCCTATTGCATATATGTCGTCCGGGCAAAGAATACCTGAGGATCTTGAGCCTGCAGACAGGGCTAAACTGAGTAAATTAATATTACCGGATGAGGTAGTTTAGTAGAAATGAATAGCTTACAGAAAAATATTGTGGCTGTAAAAGAGACCAAATTACCATATGTTATAACCATCTGCAGTGGTAAGGGTGGAGTTGGCAAAAGTGTATTATCAGCTAATATCGCAAATATACTTGCTTTAAATCAGCAAAAAGTATTAATTTGGGATGCTGATATGTTATTTCCAAATCTGCATTTGTTATTTGGTGTCGAACCACCTGTAAGAGCAACAGATTTATATGCAGGGAGAGTATCTGCAGTCCAAACTATCTATGGAATCAAGGAAAATTTGGACTTGATAGCAGATATTCCTATTTCTAATGGCAGAGATATATTTGACGGTTCTTCAATACTTCCTGCTTTTGCAGAATTAATTTCTTTGACAGACTATGATTATATAATATTTGATACTGCTGCAGGAGCTTCTACGGAGGTGTTAAATGCATGTAGTATTTCTGATTTAACAGTTGTAACTGTAACGGATGAACCTACAACTCTGTTAGATGCGTATGCACTAATCAAAATATTAAGAGATCAAGTAAAAGATGAAAAGATTCAACTGTTAGTCAATAATGTAATTGATTTTGAAGATGCTGAAGATATTTCTACTAAGCTAAATACTGCAACAAAAGAGTTTTTAGATAATAAATTTGCTATATTCGGATATGTTCCTTATGATAGGAATATACGTCAATCTATATTGCAACAAATACTGTATACTGATATCTATAAAGACTCTGAAGTATATTTTGCAATCAAAAAGATTACTGATTCAATTTTAGCGAAAATACATAATTAACACTATCGTTTTATAAATAGGCAATGGATTGCCCATAATTCAGGTTATATGATATGGCTACTGAAAAAAAACAGATGACACCTGAAGAGAAGAAAAGAGAAAAGGAAAGGCTCGCTTTAGAAAAAGCCGAATTAGCAGAAAACGAAAAACGAAAAAAGGAAAGACTAAAGCGTAAGAAAAAAAGAGAAGTAAAGCTAAAAAAGAAAATCAAAAAAGAAAAAAAGAGAATCAAAAAAGAGATTAATTTCCCTTATAAAATTCTAAATCTTGCTATAGCTTTATTTACGCTTCTAATTTTGATATTTTTTCTTTTTGCTACTGATATGAGTTTGGTGTCGATAGTAAAATGGACAGCATTTTTGTTGCTAACCCAATATCTGATTTTTGGAGGAGCAATGTCTGCTTATGTATATATGCTGGCAGAAGATAAGAAATTAGAATTGAAAGAAAGAATTAAGCAGGATGTTTTAGATCAAAAGATTGAAGAAGATGTTATAAAACAACAAGAATTACAAGAACTTCAAGATTTGGAAAAAGAAATCAAAGAGAAAAGACTTGCTGAAACTATTAAACTAAAAAATCAATCTCAAAAAGAGTTACAAGCTTCGAATGAAGTGATAAGTTCAGAACTAGATAATCAGGCACTACCTGAAACCGATTTAGATAACCCATCACTTCCTGAATTTCATGAGCCTAAAGAACATTTTGATATAGAAATAAATGATACAACAGGCAACTTTGATGATTCTATGGCAGAGAATATACCAAAAGTAGAAGATTTTGAAAGAATGGAAATAGATTCTGAAGATAATGATGATGAGAATCAAGATAACAATGCTGAACAGAAAGAATTTATAGCTTTTGAGGATTATCCTGATTTAGAACAACACAATAAAAATGATAAATAATAAGGTTTATCTTTATATATGGCTAAAAAAAATGTAGATATGACCGAGGTATGGAATGACTTATTCATATCCGATTACCAAGATAAAAATGCTTTTGATAAGTTAGTGATTAATTATGTGTGGCTGATAAAATATGTTATACAGCAAATGCACTTACCGGGTAATTCCTTTCTTTCAGAAGATGATTTTTTAAATTTTGGGATTCTTGGTCTCTATGAATCTATAAAAAGATACGACCCTGAGCGGGGTGTAAAATTCGAATCTTATGCCATCCCAAGAATAAGAGGAATAATACAAGATGAGCTGAGAAAACTTGATTGGCTTTCCAGGACTGCTAGAAAAAAAGCTACTGACTACATAAATGCAAGTGATAAACTTAGAGCGGAAAAGGGTGGAGATGTTAGCCCTGCAGAAATAATGAAAAAGTTACAGGTTACTCCTGAGCAATATAATTCATATCTAGCTGCAGCCGCTGCTGCTAAAGCATCTTTATCGATGAATGAATCGTTTAGTATGCCTTTGAATATTGACGATAACGATGTCAATCTTATAGAAGAAATTCCTGATGTTGAACAAATCTCTTCCTTAGATGCTATTACTAACGAAGAGAGATTGGATCATCTAGTTATCCATTTGCAAAACTTACCTGAAAAGAAAAGACTTGTAGTAACTTTATACTATTATGAAGAATTAACTTTCAAGGAAATCGGCCAACTGATTAAAGTATCTGAAAGCAGAGTATGCCAGATCCACGGACAAGTAATGAAAGACCTTAGAAAAAAAATGAAAGAATTTCAGCATGCTTAGTAAAAAAGTACAAAATAAATTAGAATCTTTGAGAGATTTGCCAACGATTCCGGCGGTTATGTCTCAGGTTTTAGCTGCTTTAGACAATCCGGATATCAGTGCTGCAAACCTTGCAAAAATTATTGAAAATGATCAGTCACTAACGGCTAAAGTGCTGAAAGTTGCTAATTCCCCCTTTTATGGTTTTGCCAGAAAAATATCTACTATTGATTTGGCTGTTGTGGTTATGGGGATAAATACGATAAAAGAAATTATTTTAAGTTTGATAATTCAAAAGTTTTTTAATAAAATTCAAAAATCATCTTTTGATGTTAATTCATTTTGGCAATATTCTGTTTTTTGTGGTACATCATCACGAGTAATAGCCAGAAAACTTGGTTACAGACTTGCCGGAGAAGCATTTGTTACAGGACTTATGCATGATATTGGCGTATTGGTATTAGTAGAATCATTTTCAAAAGATTTTCTAAAAATACGTGAGCTTCAGGAACAAAATATGTTATCTATGCCCGAAGCAGAAATGTTAGTACTTGAAACTACACATGCTGAAATTGGAGCATGGATAGCTGAAAAATGGAATCTACCGGATAGGTTATGTGTTGCTATAGCACATCATCATACATATTTCATGGATATTGTAGAAGAAAAGCTTGCATCAGGTACAGCCTCAGAACATAAAAGTAATGACGATACTGCATTTGGAGCTATAGATGAACCTTTGACAGCTATCGTCTCCATGTCTGAGTGGTTTGCCAAACAGATGGGTTACATGAGTTGGGCGCAAGACCAAAAACAATCTCCATTATATTTATCAAATGAAATATTCGATGGTGAAGATAATACAGATTTTTTGGATAAAAACAGTGCTTTTACTATTTTAAAGCAGGAATTGACTGATGAATTTGAGAAGGCATCAGTTTTTAAATCATTTTCTAACAAATCAATAGCTTAGGGTGAAATGGCAAAAAATATTGAAAATATTAATAGGGGTAAGGCTCAGGATGATTATATCAAATCCTTAGAATTATCTGTCAAAATCCTTAGAAAAGAAGTTGATGATTTAAGAAAAAATGTTAAAGTTACTCCTCAAAATCAATATGCTTCTAACCTTCCACATGAAGTTGATATCGACTTTCTGAGATATGCTTCTATAGAAGAAATACTAAACGAACTTCAAGTATTTTGTTCAAAAATGTTTGATTTGTTAGAATGTAGTATTTATAGAACGAATGAGGCTAAACATATAGATTATTCTTTTGATGCTGAAAATGATTTAAAAAATGATATTATGAAATTAGAAGAAGAAGGTATTATCGATTGGGTATGTGAAAATAAAGAAACAGCCATTATTCCTAATACTATTAATCCTTCTGAAAATAATTATTTCTTTATTGCTCCCCTAAAACTCGCAGGTGAAAATTTTGGCGTGTTTGTTGGCAAAACTCAATTACCAAAAAATGATTTCAATGAAGAAGATATAGTTGAAATTGAGATGATTGCAGAAAATGCAGCTGCTGCTATTTTTAATATTTTATCTATGGATACTATTGCTAATCTAAATAAACGTATGGATTTGCTTAATAGAAGAATGCTGGAATCAGCAAAATATTCTTCTCTGGGAGAACTAACTGCTTCATTTTCTGTCGAAATTGGAGCTCCTTTGATGGTAATTAATACTAATTTGGACTTGATGGAAAGTGGTGTCGGTAATCCTGAAAAACGCATAGAAGTAATAAAAAACGAAATCAATAAAATAGTTAAAATCAACAATAGAATAAATAAGTTAGCTAATTCTGATTATGGAAAAGAGCAGATTATATCTTTGAATATATGTTCAGTTATAGATGAAGTAATTCTCTTTACAAAAAATAAACTTGAAAGAGAAGATATTGAATTAGTATCTGATTATGAAGATAACGAAATTAAAATACTAGGTATTAAATCTCATCTGGAACAAGCAGTAATGAATCTAATTCTTTATTCTGCAAAATACATTCCTGATGGTGGTGCTATTACCGTCGGAGTTTATTCAAATACCGGCAATCGGATATCTATTAATATCTCTGATAATGGAATTGGAATAGAAGAATCAGTGCTTGAGAATATTTTTGAACCATATTCGGTTGACTATTTGCAGCATGGCTTAGGATTATATATTTCTAAATATATAATTGAGCAGCATTATGGTAGGATAGTTGTTTTATCAGAATTGAACAAAGGCACTACATTTAAAATTAGTTTTCCCGGAGTGAAATGATTTGTATAAGCTACTACTTATCATATTACTAATACCTACATTATCATCTGCCGAATCACTCTTGCAGATATCTGTACCAATGGCAAATCGTGTATTTTTCCAATTTGACACTTATCCTAAAGATGCTACTTCATCTTTATCTGAAGACAAAAAACAAATAATTTTGAAGATTCCGGGTACTGATTATAAAGGATCAAAAAATACATTTGTAGGTAAAGGCAAGATAAGTTCTATTGATATAAGTTATCAAGATAATACAACTAATATTTATATAAATTTGAATGAGCAATCAGGTTATACGATTGCACCTCTAAAATCTGTCAATATATGTGCTGTTGAAACATTCAATTGGTCAAAAATAGACAAACAAGAAGATATCTATAGAAATTCTCTTTTAGCATATGAGTCCGGCTTAACGGAAGTAGCATTAGAAGATTTAGCTAAATCCAATTACAAAAATTCACAAGACATATTAACAGATATTCTTTTTAAAACTAAGGATTATGATGCAGCTGTCAAATCAGCCTTTAAAGCATATAACCAATCGAATATGCCAGTCCATTTGGCTGTTCTTGCCGAAATCGCAAGAAATCTGGATGACACTACTAAGACTAATGCATTTTTAAGACAAATGAGCAGCATCACAGGCTTAGACAGTATAGGATTGAACAAATCTTATAAGCTGTCCATTAAATCCTTAGATAATCAGTATAGATCTGAATTAGACTCTCTAAAACTAAATACAGACTCAACTACAAAAGATAACGAACACCTAATAGCAGAAAAGCGATTTAAAAATATATTTCCATCTGATTCGATAATGGCAAATGATTCCACTATTGTTAAATCTTTATTATTTAAAGACTTTTATGGTTTTCCTTGGTGGACTGAGTATGTCCTTTATATAATTTTAACCGGTGCTTTACTTGTAGTCTATTTATATTTAAGATGGAGAAATAAGCAACTCCTAGCACTTAAAGAATTTAGTGAGAAGAAAAGAAAAATTGATGATAGAAAAGAAAAAGCAAAAAAATATCATAAAGAATCTACAGAAGTTGAAGAAGATATAGAAAAAGGCTTGGCAGATAGAAAACAAAAGCATAAAACAGGTCTCCAAAAAGATAAGTCTAAATCAGAGCCTGAGTTAACAGAAGCAGGGCAATCTAAAGAAAATAGAACAAAGTTTTCTGCAGAAATGCTACGAGCTAAACAAGCTTATTCTGAAGGATCGCAAAACGCCCCTGACCAAAAGAAAGTCAAGAACACTAAACAAGCAACTAAGGAAAATATAATTCCTACCAGAGATAAAAGAGCTAATAAAATTGAACAAATAATAGATGCGATACGTAGTAATAGTAATGCATCTACAATAGTAGATAAACCTAAGTCTTCTGATTATTCAGGTCTTTCTGCGAAAATGCAATTAGCTATGAAAATTACTGAAGAAGAAATGAAAGAAAAAAACAAGCAACTTAGTAAGTTAGAAAACTTAACTGATGAAGAGCTTGAAACACTTGCACGTGAACTGGGAACAGGTAAGGCTTCAATTGAAACAAAAAAGAACGTTCAGGATTTGCTTGGCAGTAAAGAAGCAATGGATGAATTAGCAAAAAAGTTTAACAAACGAGAATAGACTTATGAAACTTATATCTACTATATTTTTATTTCTTATTATCTCGATTACTCTTTCGCATACCTCTGAAACTTACATAAATCCTCAAAAATCACATACTGGCATATATTTTGATAGTTCTGTAGTAAGAAGCTCTTTGCAGTATAGTTCAGATAAAACTGTAAAAAATGATACAATTTCTAAACCTTCTAAAATCAAAAAGGTTAATATTGATCAAACTGCAGAATTAATGACTATAGAAATCTCTATATCTGATAACAAGCATAACTTTCAGATTGCATGTTTCAATATGTTAGGGAAGAAGGTACTGGATATAATTTCAGGTAACAAAGTGTCTAATCAAAGAGAATTTAGATTAGATATTTCAAAGATACCAAATGGAATCTATATTTGTGTACTTCAAGTCAGCAACGGGCAAAAGGATACGGAAAAGTTTATAATATCGAGGTAGTTATGGTAACCAAAAATACACAACACGGGAAGAGTCGCTTTCTTAATTGTAGTATGGGTTCCATATTGTTTTTATTTATTGTTTCCCTTTTTTCCTACTCATCATCATTAGCGCAAGCATCAGGTGGTGGTTATAGTGAAGCATATTTACTTAGAGATGTAGGTGCCAGAGCTATTTCCATGGCAGGTGCTTTTACAGCCATATCTAATGATCCCAATGCAATATTTTATAATCCTGCAGGTCTTGGTTTTTTAGCTAATAATCCTCAGGTTACGGGTAGTGTTTCTAGTTTAGGACATGGTAGAACACATTCTACTATGGCATGGGCTCAGTCAATATATCCGAGACTTGGTGTAGGGTTTGGAGTTAATAGCTTTTCTACCGGTAGTTTTACCGGAAGAGATGTGATGGGTAACCCTATAGGTGATTTCTCTGCGCTCCAATATGCTCTGAACCTTGCAGGTGCTTACTCGTTAGAAAATGCTGCAATAGGTTTTAATGTTAAATACTTGACGAATAACTTAACAGGTTCACAAACTAATGCTACCGGTTATGGCTTGGACGTTGGTACCAAATTTGATGTAATGAATATGGTTTCTGTAGGAGTAGCCGTTCAAAATATTTCAGGAATTATGTTTTGGAATAATGCCAATGAAGATTATGAATATCTGCCCTATACTGTAAGGGCTGGCATAGCAATGGAATATGGCTTAAACGATGAAAATTATCAAACTCGGTCTTCTATCGATGGGGAAATAGAAGAAATTTATGTGCCTCCTACAAGATATATCATATTATCATTTGATGCTATTTTGCGACAGTATGAAAAGAATCCATCTTTTATATTAGGCTCAGAAATTGTATTCCATGAGTTTTTAGCTTTTAGAGTTGGATTTGATATATATGGCGATGACAAAGGGGCATCAAAGTTTTTACCTTTAAATAACTGGGGAACAGGTGTTTCTGTAAGGCCTGATGCTAATGACTTACACATTCCATTTAGTTTTCATATTGATTATTCTGTTGCAAACAGTGCTCTAACAGATAACAATTTATCACATAATATATCATTTTATATAGAGTTTTAACTAAAACACTTATATATATGTTATCTGTTGTTTCTTTATACTTGCCTTCTTTCTAGTTCAAGTAAACCTTGTTTAATAATACTATCCGGGACTTCTATATCGAAACCTGAAAGTGGAATTCCACGTTTAGAATCTTTAAGTTTTATTAGCATGTTAAAGTATTCTTTAGATTCTTCAAGTCTATTCAGATAAAGCAGAGCATGGGCTTTAAGAGAAATAGAATATAACTGCTCAGGTGCTTTTTTCAATGATTCTTCAGCCCAATACAGAGCTTCAGAAAACTTTTTTTGACTTCCTGTAAGTTGTGACAAAGTAGCTGTCGCACTTGCATAAATAGAGTCTGAGAGGTTGCCACACTTCAGAGAGAACCGGATAGACTCCTCTGCTTCATTGAATATTTTCATCTGTGCTAATGTTTGCCCCAGTTGATACCATGCATAACCATAAGTAGGCTCTTCTTTAATGTGTGCCAGTAGCATCTTATAATTACGTTTTATTTTGGCTTCCATTATCTCCCTTGGTTGATTATAGCCAAGATGTTCAATTTTAATATCTGTCATTACAAAAACTTTATCAAGAGCAAGTATAGAAGGAGTAATTTGCTCATGGACTCTGCCTTTGAAATGGATCGAGGGATACCCCAGATTTCTAAATAAGCGTGGATAGCCTCCTCTATGAAGTTCAGAAGAACCATCCAGTTTGACATGAGAGCTATAAATCAAACATATATAACCACCTATATTTTCATCTGTGCTTTGTATCACTCTTAGTAATTCTTCTTTACTGTTCTCTTCTAATCTTTCATCTGCATCCAAATATAAAATCCATTTGCCTGAGCAGTGTTTTAATGATTCATTTCTAGCTGCAGAAAAGTCATCAATCCATTCGAAATCATATACATTAGCTCCAAAAGACAAGGCTATTTCTTTTGTTTTGTCGTTTGAACCTGTGTCCACCACTATGATTTCGTCTGCTATCTCTTTTATGCTATCTAAACAACCCGGCAACATATTCTCTTCATTTTTGACAATCATTGACACAGAAAGCCCAGTATTTTTAGTAAGATTTGGTTTATAATATTTTAAATTTTCCGGTTGTGTTCGAATATGTTTTTTGAGAGAATTGAGAAATTCTAAAATTTGGAGATTTTTAGAGTCTAAAGTAAGAGCTTTCTTTAAGTAAGATTCTGCTTTGTTATAATCGCACTTTTTGAAAGACATATTAGCTAAACCTACTAAAAGGTGAATATTTTCAGTATCTTCTCTATATCCTAATTCAAAATATTCTTCAGCTTTTTCGTAATTTTGAAGCAGTGTAAAATTACGTCCAATTTTAAAAGCCAAATCAGGCAGTGATATATAATAATCTCCCATAATCCTAGCTTTTAAATCAGGATGTTTTAAAGATTGTTCTACCCGTAAATAGTGCTTAAGTGAGTCTTTGTGACTACCATTTTTTGCAAATAAATCTGCAACTATAAAGTTCGCAAATACTTGATCAGGAATTATAGACAAAGACTCGTTAGCTCTTTTGAAAGCCAATTCTAATTGATTATTTCTAAAAGCTATAATAGCACCATAATTGAGAGCTTGAGGCTTTACAGCGCTATTAGTTTCGGAATGCTCTATTGCTAAGCTGATATCTTGTTCGGCAGATTTAATTTCTCCAAGAGCAAGATTTGTTTTAGCTCGCTGGAGTAGAGAATAATAATCATTACTATCTAATTCTAGCGCGATATTAAGCAATTTTAGATTTCTTCTTTGTTTTAAAAGCATTTCATTCGGTGAAAGGGAATAGCCATAATGAAGGATTTTTACATCAGAATTTTCAATTTGATATCCTGATTCTAATACTGTGTGAATTATTTGTTCGTGTACAATATTTTGATAGAAAATAGTAGACGAGTTTCTAAACAATCTGAGTAAATTAGAAATAAAAACATCTTTTTGTTCGTTTTTTGACAAAGCTTCTGATGTCACTTCAATAAGCCAGGCACCTGTAGATTCTTTGGGTTTAGCCAAAATTGAAGCAATAGCTTGCGGATTTACCAGCCTTTCATCAGCATCTATAGATAGAATAAAATCATATTTTGCATATTTTAATGCAATATTACGTGCTTTCGAGAAATCATGTTCCCAACTAGTTTCAATAACCCTGCAACCTGATTTGTGTGCTATTTCTACAGTATTGTCTTCAGAACCTGTATCTACTAAAATAATTTCTTTTGCTATAGGCAAAACAGATTCCAAGCAACCAGGAAGCATTTTACTTTCGTTTTTAGCTATAATACATACGGATAGTTCAGGCTTTTGGTAGTCTTTTAACATAGTTGTTTTCAGTTATTTATAAAGCAAACTTACCATAGCAAATATAGTTAAATATTCTATAATAATAAGCATTTGTCGACTAAAAATTAGTATGTCTAATAATATTTTATGTATAAGATTAAAAGTGTTTGGTATATTGAGACTTAGCTCTTATATTAAGATATAATATATTTTATCAATCAAACATTAATCTTTATGATTTAACAAATTTTGATTATATTATGAAGGTGCATCAGTACGAATATTGATGCAATCCTGGGGGGGAAACAATTTTGCATATCTATTCGCAACTATATCTTTTTCCGAGTATATAACAAAGGAGAAGATGTGTCGCTTTGTTTCTTTTCTATTAGTATATTTAATAACTAATTGAAAAATAAGACTATGGCAAAGAAAAATATCAAATTAACTCAGCTGGTTACAGTTTCCGATATGCTTGTTTTATTAGCTGTTGTCGCTGGACTTCTTATCGTATTTTTAGTAGATCAAACTGCTATTAAGCTCATAGGCGGAGCTATTTCAGTGCTTGCATTTGTAACGATTGCGATGCTTTATTATCAGCGTTTAAATGATTTGGTGGACTCCAGACCAAAGAATTATCCAAATAACACTCCGGAATATAAAACTACTGTAAAAGATGACTCTAGTGCAAAAAGGCAAGTCATTGAAGATTTTGATACTTCTTTTAAAGATCAACCGGAACTAAACACAAATTATAGAGAAGAGTTATCTCTCAAATCAGAAGAGGGATTTAGAATTATTTCAAAATCTAATTCTGAGAATCTAAAATTTGCTAAACCTACTCCAATAGAAAAATCAAAAACAAAAAAGTCGAAAGCTAAATTTAAAACAGCTCTTGAAGTTCAACAACAAAGGAAGTTAGAAGAGGAATCAAAACAAAAAGAAGTAGAAGAAAATATAGAAACTAATCACATTGACGATGTAATATTAGAGAAAAATGAAGTATCTGAAGTATCACATAATGACCATAATGTATTGGAAATTACAATAGATGAACCAAGTAAAGAGTCTAAATATATAAATCATAATGAAGAGATAGAAAATGTAAAAGATGATTTCAATGATCAGTCTGACGATGAGGATCAAACTGAAATAGAAGAAAGTATCAAAGATAATATAGACATACCAATCAATTTGCTTTTAGATGACGTTCCCGGTTTTGGGGATGAGCCTAAAAAAGAATTTGAATACTTTTTGGGACGTATATTAGTTGCAATAAAAAATATAATTCCTACTAATTCAGTTGCTTTTTATTTAGCGAATGCTGAAAGACAGGAGTTAGTCTTGGAAACAATAATCAGTGACTCTGAGTCTAGCATAAGAAAAGATGATAAATTTGTTATCGCGAATGATATTGTTTCTCAAATTTATTTAGCCGCAAAACCTGAAATACTATCTGAAATAAATCCTAATGCAGAGTTGGATTTGATTCCTTATTATACTGAATCTGTAAATATCTCTTCGTTCTTAGGTGTACCTGTATTTTATAATGATTCTGTAGTTGGTGTTTTGTGTGTCGATTCCAAACATTCTGATGTATTTGATAATTATTCTGTTTCTATTCTCGGGCATTTTACAAAATTGTTATCTGGAGTTGTGTATAGTTATGCACAAAAATATGACTTATTACAAGTAGCCAGAACTATGGATGCTGTTAATCTTTTCCAAAATATGTTAGTAGAAGAAAAAGCAAATATAGAAGATGTGTATTCAATACTTGCTAATGTAGTAAAACATATTTTTGACATAAAATGTGCAGGTGTAGTTGGCTTTGATGAAAGTGTAAATAACTGGATAGTAAAAGACAGTATATGCAATGAGAACTTAAAACCACTTCAAGGACAGGTCATTGACTTGACAAATTCAGTAATCTCTAGCTGCCTTACAAATGCTAATACTATTGTTATTTCGCCTGTAACTGCTGAAATAATCAGAATAAATAGTAATGAAGATGATCTAATAGGAGGGGTGTTTGTTTCGGTACCGTTAAAAACCAAATATTCTACCTACGGGGCTCTGTATTTTGAAAGCAAACATGTTTTAAATATATCTCAATTTGACTTAAATATTTTAGAAGTAATCGCTTCTCATGCAGCTCATACTATTGAAAAATTACATGTGATTTCAATGCTAAATACGAACTCTTTATTAGATCCTAATACAGGTATACTAAATCCACCTGCATTTTATACCAGATTAGAAGAAGAAGTAAAACGCTTTAAAGATTTTGAGATTCCAATAGTAATGTGCTTATTCCAACTTGATAAATACGCATCATACAGTCCTGAAGAGCATAGCGAAAGAAGAGAGCGTATAATCTATCATGTCATAAATATATTTCGCAAAAAAATTAAAGATTATGATATAATCGCCAGAGCTGATGAAAATGTTTATTCCGTGGTGATGGTAGGTGTTAATATAGAAGATGCTCAACTGTGGGCACAGAAGATAAGACAAGAAATAGCAAGTACAATGCTTGAAATAGAAGGTCAGCAGTTTTCTGTTACAGTTAGTATGGGATTAGCAGCAATGGATAAATCTGATTCTTTAGAATCATTTTTAGCGAATACAAGAAGAGTTCTAGCTAAATCAGTACAAAAGACTAATACAGTGAATATATTCGGCTAATATGCCCATTTAAATAAGTATTACCAAAATAAAAATGTCCGTAAATATCATTTAGTTTACGGGCCTTTTTTTCATAATTAAAGGCAGTGTAAAATAAACGGCAGTGTAAAATAAACTTTGTCTGTTCTATTTCTATAGAAGAAAATTCTAGGATGTGATTGTTAAAGATACAACTTTTTTAAATCACATCCTTATTTTTTTACTTTCCTTAGAGGCGTGTTTTTCCCACACACTACGGCGTTTGCTTTTTTTGAAAATATTCCTCAATTTTAAGCATAGACTAGCTGTCCAAATTTTTTGCGTAACAAAGTTGTGCGAAAAATTTAGGTGCGTAGTCGCTCCAAATTATATATCTAAGCGTAGCCTTTCAGAGCCGAAGTGTATTGCCAGCTGCTGAATAATCAAGCCCCAGTTTGGTATGGGCTGTGTCCATTTTTTACTGATTTCCTGAGTGGCTAAATAAGCTAATTTCATCAGAGCGGTTTCGCTTGTAAATGCTCCTTTCGTCTTGGTTACCTTGCGAACCTGCCTGTGGTAGCCTTCCACGGTATTAGTTGTATATATAATTTTTCTGATAAAAGGTGAATATTGAAAATATGTAGATAATTTTTCCCAGTTATTTTGCCATGAGTTGATAACTATCGGATACCTCTTACCCCATTTAGTAGATAAATTTTCTAATTCTATCTCTGCTGTTGCCTTAGTATCTGCCTTGTAAACCAGCTTTAAATCACTCATAAACGCTTTTTGCTCTTTACTGGCTACATATTTTATTGAATTTCGTATCTGATGAATTATACAGGTCTGAATTTCACATAAAGGATATACGCTATTTATCGCTTCGGCAAAGCCTTTGAGATTATCAATAGCTGCTATTAAAATCTCCTCAACTCCTCGGTTTTGCAATTCTGTCAAGACTGATAACCAAAAATTTGCACCTTCACTTTCGGAAAAATATAAACCTAATATTTCCTTACGACCTGTCTTAGTTATACCTAAAACTGTATATATAGCTTTACTCTGAATCCGGCCATTATCTTTGACTTTGAAGTGCATCGCATCCATAAATACGATTGGATATACAGGATCTAATGGCCGATTTTGCCATTGTTGAATATCAGGAATTACTTTATCGGTTATTTGCGATAAGGTTGCTGCTGACACATTCATTCCGTACATTTCTTCGATATACTCGGATATATCTCTAAGACTCATTCCCTTGCCATACAGTGCTATTATTTTATTACTGAGACTGTCTAAAAGCACTCTCTCACGCTTTTTGACTATCTGTGGCTCGAAAGTTGAATTGCGGTCTTGCGGAGTTTTTATTTCTACAGGACCATGATTTGTTTTAAGCGTTTTTTTACCTTTCCCATTACGCTCATTCTTTTTTTGAGGTTTAGCGTCTGTTAGATGCTCACTCATTTCTGCTTCGAGTGCGGCTTCTAAGAATTGCTGCAATAAAGGGGCAAATGCACCATCTTTGCCTAATAGTGATTTGCCCTCTTTAAATTGCTTAATCGCTTTGTCTTGAATCGATTTGTAATCTTGTTCGTTCATGGCTCTGTCCTTTTATTTATTATTATAACTCTAATGGACAGAGTTTAGTCTACAGTCTCGTTTAGCAATTCTTTTATGTATTAATTGTAATATTAACAATTATTTGTTGATATTAGAAAAAAGACTGCCTATTTGTAGTGTTTGTACAGATAGACAGCCTCTTGTTTTCATTTCTAGATATTTGTAAAGAGGTAAATTCTGGCTGTTTACCTCTTTACTGTCTTTTATCTATGCTGTTTTGTTTTTAATGAATATCGATTTCATTTTATCCCAAATCCAGGCTGATACATACATAAAAGCTGGTACAACATATAGAGTAAGTAGGGTAGAAGCTACCAAACCACCAATCGAAACTATACCTAATGGGATTCTCATTTCTTTACCTGCATCTCGATACCCATCGCCATTGGTAACATACCCAAGATAATAGCTATTGTAGACATTAAAATAGCTTTCAATTTCACAGGCGAAGCTTTAAGTAAAGCATCTTTTGCAGAATAGCCTTCTTCTCTTATTAGCTGATTGACATAATCTAGTATCAGGATGGCATTGTTTACAACAATACCTATCAACATGATCATACCCATCAAGGCAGTAAGACCAATATTTGTATCTGTGTAATACATCAGAATAAATACACCAATAAATGCTAAAGGTAGAGTCAATAGAATTACTACAGGTTGCCAGAAACTTTCAAGAATAGCAGCCAATAACATATATGTAAGAAGTATCGCAAGCAATCCGGCAAAAGCTAAGTCTTTGCCCATTTCTTCCTGCATTTCTGTAGTTCCTGCCCATTTAAACTGATAACCTTCAGGAAGTTTTGTATCATTCATCTTAACTCTTAGTGCCTCAATAAGATCACCTGTAGCAACACCAGGAGAGTTATAGCCAGAGAACTTAATTGCTGTGTATTTATCTCTGTGAATAACTTTAGAAACACCGCTTGTGAAGTTAACATTCGCAAGCTGAGATAATCTATATACTACTCCGTTTTTAGACACGATTGGAATATTGCTTATTTCTTCAGGAGTATCTACCGAAGCATTATCCATAGTAACAAGAATATTGTATTCATTACCTTTTTCCTTAAACTGAGTTGCTTCCATACCTTCGATTGCCGCTCTTACTGTTAAAGAGATCTCCTGTACAGTAAGACCTGCCTGTGTAACTTTATCTCTCTTAGGAGTTATAGTAATCTCAGGTTTACCCGGACGCGAACTAAAGTCGTAGTTTATCAGCCCCGGTATGCTTTTGGTTTTTTCATAGAACATAGTTTTAAGTGATTCCAAAGTATCTAAATCTTGACCTAAGATAAAGAATTCGATAGGAGCTTCACCACCACCCATACTTTCCATGATAGATACTTTAATATCTGCATTAGGCACTGTAGATAGTTCTTTAGTCAAATAAGTAGTATAATCAGTGATACCGGTATATCTTTCGCTCGCTTTATTGAAATATACTTCCATAAGAGCCATGTTTGTACCGATATCCATATTACCTTTTTTACCAAGGTTAGTTATTGTATGTTCAACATCATCGTATCGTTTAACTCTGTTTTCGATTTCTTCCATAACTTTAGCAGTCTGTTCAAGATTGTAACCTTGCGGAAGTTCAACTTCAACCTTGATGATACCATCATCCATATTTGGCATGAACTCACCGGAAAGCTTTGATCCATAAAAAGACATAGACCACATAAACATCGCTACACTACCAAGAAGAATTAAAGTTGAAATCAACTTATTCTTTAGAACAAAATTTAAAGTGGAAGCGTAAAAGTTAGTTATACTATCTAATATTGATTCTATAAATCTACTTATAAAACCTGATTTTTGTTTTTCAGGTAAAATTAGTGAAGCCAACATAGGTGTTAGTGTAAATGACATAACCAAAGATACGATAGTGGCGAATGCAGCTGTAAACGCTAGTTCTTTAAGAAATTCACCAACAATTGAATCAATATTACCAAGAGGTACAAATACCACGATATTTGTTAAAGTAGAAGCAATAACCGCAACAGTAACTTCTGCTGTTCCTTTATATGCAGCCTGCTTTTTATCTACTCCCATGCTTTTATGTCTAAATATATTTTCCAACACTACTACGGAGTTTGCCACCAATACACCAATAGACACCGATATACCCATTAGAGACATCATGTTTTGAGTAAATCCTGCCATCTGCATCAATAAGAATGTAATCATTACAGATGTAGGCATAGAAAGTGCAATAATAAACGTTGATCGTAAATCATGTAAAAAGAATAATAGGACTAAAGATGTAAAAAGAATACCCAAAATAATATTTGAGTTGGTATCATCTACAGTAGATTTAGTAAATGTTGACTTATCTTTTATTAGTTCCAAAGCACATCCTTCAGGAAGAGTTGCTCTGATTTCGTCCAGATTATCTTTTATAGCACTTGCTACATTTACTTCATTACCTTCTGAGCTTTTAATGATAGATAAACGAACTACGTTTTCATCACGAACTTTAGTTCCATTATTAAAGTATACAGCTCGTTCTCTAATCTTTTTTCCACCATCAATTACATCTGCTATTTGTTTTAGTTTTTTATTACCAAATGCAGTTGGAATTTCCAGTTCTTTTAATTCATCAACTTTTTCGTATTCACCTTCAACTCTGACTGTATATTCCATTTCATCTATATTGAAATAACCGCCCGGTAGATCCATATTATGTGCAGCTAATATTTGCATCAATTGTGGTAAAGAGATGTAATTTTCGAAGACAGTTTTACTACCGAGTTCAACTTGTATTTCTCTTTCCTGACCACCAACGATATCAACGTTTGCTACACCTTTAATTTGAGAGAATCTGTCTTTAAGCTGTTTATCCGCTATATCAAATAACTCTTGAGGGGTTTGATTTTTGCCACTTAAAACAAGATCTACAATGGGTTCCGAAGCAAAGTCAAATTTTTCAGTAATCGGGTCTTCAGCACCATCAGGAAGTTCATTAATAATTACATCAATTTTGTCTTTTACTTCCTGGCTGGCAACGTCTACATTTTTTGACAGATTGAACTCAATCATAACAATAGAGACCGCATCCAGTGAATATGACTCAATTCTTTTAATCTCACTAACGGTTGCAACCGCATCTTCAATTTTTTTGGATATTTGAGTCTCTATTTCTTTAGGTCCGGCACCCGGATAAATTGTTTTAATAGTGATAAATGGAATATCAACTTCAGGAGTTCTATTCAAATTTAAGGTTGTAAAGGCTAGAGCACCAAAGATCATAAGAACTAAAATGCCCATTGTGACCATAATAGGTCTATTTATTGAAATTTTTGCTAAAAACATTTTTTTCCCCTTACTTAACCACTTGTACTTTCATTCCGTTTTCCAGCTTGTTAAAGCAGCAGTTGATTAGATGATCGCCTTCGTGCAAACCATCAATGATTTCAACCTGAATACCGCTTTCATTACCTGTTTTAACTTCTCTTCTTTCAGCAGTACCATTATTTTCAATAAAAACATATTTTTTTCCTGCTTCATCAATGACGTAATTTCTTTGAAGAACAAAAATAGAGTCAGCAGTTTCAGAAACTATATCAATATCTAATGTTAACCCGCTTTTAAGTTTTCTTTCTGAGTTAGGGAACTGTATTTCTGCATAAAATGCTTGCTGTCTTCGGTCTTTAGATAAAGATACTTCAGTTACTTTGCCAGTAAAAGTATCACCTAACCATTTAGTTTTAGCGACCATACCTTTTTTTATCTGACTAACTTCAGTATCCGATAACCATACTTTAGTCTTTAAAGTATTAAGCTGTGCAATAGACAAAATTGGAGTTTCTTTTTTAATATTATCCCCTTCGTCAAGCGAAACATTTGTAACAATACCATCAAAAGGAGCTTCTACGAATAAAGCTTGTTTGATAGTTTCATAATTTCTCTTATCTACTAAATATTGTGTTTCTGCATTGTCGTAACTTTGTTGTGAAATTTCTCCGGTTTCAAGAAGAGATTTCATCCTTTTATACAACTTTTCTGATAGTTCGAAAGCAGCCTTAGCTTGCTCATATTGCATACTTGGAGAGTCAGTAGGAAACTGAACAACAACTTGATCTTCTTTCACATAATCACCAACTTTAACATTGATTTTTTCAATTTTACCACCGATTGGAGCACCTATTGTAGCTTCTTTTATGCCACTAAGAGTAGAATAAAAGCTAAGTTTTTTAGAAAAACCATTTTTGGTGATATTTTCGATAGTAATCGGAAGTCCATTTTCATTTTGTAATTGTTCCATTGACTTAGGCGGCTCTTTTTGTTCTTTTTCGCAAGAAGAAATTAAAACTGAACCGCACAAAACTGCAGCAAAAAGAAATTTTGATCCTGAAAAATTGATTCTTTTCATGGTATCTAAATACTCCAAATTATATATTAATTTTGTTTTTTATTCATGAATCTACGCATATACTTAGCATCTACATTACCAAGTATTTTATCTAATTCAGCAACTGCAGTTATGTAATTATATACAGAGCTTAAGCGATTTGTTTTAGCTTGCTTAAGAGCTATATCCGCATTTAAAACTTCCAACTGGCTACCTGCGCCTTCTTTATATCTTACTTCAGACATTTTATATGCTCTCTCTGCAAGTTTTACATTTCGCTCTTGAGCTTCTAATGAGCTTTTAACTTTTTCAATTTCGTTCAGTTTAGTTTTAATATCCATACTCAAATATTCTTTAATTTGATGTATCTGAGTTTCAGTCTGCATTTTTGATATTTCTTGTTGCTGTTTCTTATGAAAAGTTCTACCACCATTGTAAATGTTTATTGATAAATTTAACCCTACAATTGCAGATGAATATGTTAAAAAATCAAAATCATCAGACTGCCCATTGTATGAAGCATTAGCAAATAGTGCTAAAGTCGGCCAATACTCGGACTCTGCTAATTCTATTTGAGCTTGATCTAAATTTGCTTTGCTTCTTAGAGATCTTATATCAAAATTATCTTCTAAAGCTGTACTTTTTAAATCAATATAATCTGCTATTTTGTTATCTGTATAATTGAGTTGACCAATCAAAGACAAATCAGATTCGATATCAACACCTATTATCATTTTTAAACCATTTTTGGCATTTTTAAGATTATTTTCTGCATCAAGGAGTTGTGGTCTTATGTTTTCGACTTTAATTTCAGCTTGCATTTTATCATATTCAGCAGCTAAACCTTGTTCATAAAAAGCCTTAACATTAGATAAATTTTGTTTGGCATTTTCATAACTTTCATTTAGTATGTCATAAGCTTCTTGCGCCAAGAGGACTCCATAAAAAGTTTTTTTAACATTAAAAACAGTAATATTTACAGTTGATTTTAATTGCTCATTCGCAAGATTATAATAATCTTCGGAAGCACCAATACCTGTAAATACAGCAGAACTAAAAAGAATCTGTGTTAATTCAGCTTTAGCTTCGAAGTTATTTTTTAAAGAAAAAGATTGCAAAGTAGTTCCCATCTGGCTATACTTTGCATCATCTTTACTGATTAATCCATAATCAACCAAGCCTGTGCTTACGGAATTACCAAGCATTGCTTCAAAATCAGGAAATGGCATTTTTGGTTTTTCTAAAAACCTATAATACTGTCCTGATAAATCAATAGTTGGATATGCATAACCGTAAGCTTCGTCGATAGCAGCTTCAGCTTTTTTGACTTCAAGCTTTGCTTTCTTTGTATCATGGTTATTTTCTAAAGCCATCTCAATTGCTTCGTCCAAATTCAGAGTAATATTCTCTGCTTTTGCATTATAACAACCGTATGCCCAAAACACCACTATAGCAGTGAAGAATAGTGAAACATTCTTTAGAGTGGATTTGATCATTGTTTTGTTCGACTCTATAATTAATACAATTAGTTATTTATTTCTTAGCAAATTCTTTTAAAAATACATCTTGTCCTTCGTCCGAAAGAATTCCAAAAAAGAATATATAGAAGGTTTCTTCTATAAGATGATCCATCGTGTAATTAAGATTTGCAAAATCATCGCTGTTAAATATTCCAAACATTGCATGTCTGTGTAACATTCTGAATAATTTATAGTCAATCATTTTCCTAAAAAAACCATGTTGATCGCCTATACTTACGAGTTGCTCTATATATTTTTCGTGCTCAGTTTCTTCCATGAAAGAATTCCATTTTTTTGGAAGAATTTTTTTCATATCTGATATGAAATCTCTACTCATTGACTTAAGAAATTTTGTATCATCTAGCCAAAATTCTTTAAGCTCACTGATGTAAGTAAGTTTATCAGAATTATGAAGGCGTTCAATAAGCTGTTTCAGACTGTTTACTTTTCTGGTTTGCATATATTGCAACACAGAATTTAAAAGCTCTTGCTTAGAAGCAAAGTACTCATACAAAGTACGCTTGCTGATGCCAATATTACTGGCAATATCATCAGTTCGTACTTTCCTATATCCGTAACTTAGGAACATTTGAGTAGCTTCTTCTATAATTCTATTCTTAGTAGTTTCCATTTTTTCTCGAACATGGTACTAAATAAACTAAAATAGTTTTCTAAGTACAAACATAAAAAAACTCCCGATTGAATAACATTATTTTTACTTAATATGGGAGATATAATATCTTCTTATGTGTATAAAAATCAAAGAACTTAGCAAACAATTTTAAAAATTTTATCTTTTCTAAGGCTTTAATACGAAAAAGTATTATTTTTGTTCTAAGTTTTTTAAGTCAATTATCAAAAGTGTGCAAAATGGCGAATTATGACATCTCAAATCTCTACTCTGAGATTGAAGTTACTCTTGATACGGCTATCGAATGTGGTCTGACAGAAGAGGAATACAATAAAATTTTAAATAAGTTAGGCAGAAAACCTACTTACACTGAGATAGGAATCTATGGTGTAATGTGGAGCGAGCACTGCTCTTATAAAAATTCTATTAAACAGTTAAAAACTTTGCCTCGCTCCGGCGGCAGACTTTTGGTAGAAGCCGGCGAAGAAAATGCAGGCTTAGTTGATATCGGTAATGGTTATGCAATTGCATTTAAAATAGAAAGCCATAATCACCCATCTGCTATTGAGCCTTTTCAAGGCGCTGCTACAGGTGTAGGTGGTATATTAAGAGATATTTTCACAATGGGTGCTAGACCTATAGCTGCTTTAAATTCACTTCGTTTTGGAGAACTTAAAGATGCCAGAACAAAATTCTTATTAAATGGCGTTGTTGAAGGAATAAGCCATTATGGTAACTGCTTTGGTGTTCCAACAGTTGGTGGTGAAATTTACTTTGATGAGTGTTACTACGATAATCCATTAGTAAATGCAATGGCTGTTGGTATAGTAAAAGCAGATCAAACTGCTTCTGCTGCAGCAAATGGTGTTGGTAACCCTGTTATGATTGTTGGTAGTTCAACCGGCCGTGACGGTATCCATGGAGCTTCTTTGTTAGCTTCCAGAGAATTTGACGAAAAAACTGATGATATGAGACCAACTGTTCAGGTTGGTGATCCATTTGCTGAAAAATTATTGCTAGAAGCCACTCTTGAACTAATAAAAGCGGGTGTGGTTGTTGGTATCCAAGATATGGGTGCTGCTGGTATTTCCTGCTCAACTTCTGAAATGAGTGCTCGATTCCCTAATATCGGCATGCATGTAGATTTAGACAAAGTGCCTCTTCGCGAACAAGATATGTCTGCTTACGAAATCATGCTTTCTGAATCTCAGGAAAGAATGTTAGTAGTAATAGAAAAAGGTAAAGAAGAAGAAGCAAAAAGAATTTGCGAAAAGTGGGACGTTCCTATTCAGGAAATCGGTGTTATTACAGATGATGGTAATGTGAATGTATTTAGAAACGGTAAATTTGTTTCTAAATTAGAAGCTGATCACCTAGTTTTAGGTGGTGGCGCTCCTGTTAATGACAGACCAGCTAAAAAACCTGCATATTTAAAAGAAACTTCTTCTTTCGATACTAAAAATGTAAAATCTGATTTAAGCGATAAAGAAGTTTTTGAAAAACTTATTGCTACACCAAATATCGCTTCTAAAAGGTGGATATTTGAACAGTATGACTCACAGGTTAGAACTAACACGGTAGCTATCAAAGGTGATGCTGCTGTTTTAAGACTCAAAGAGATTGATAATAAAGGGATTTCTGTGTGTACGGACTGTAACAGCCGTTATGCATATTTAAATCCATACAGAGGCGGCCTTGCCGCTGTATCAGAGGCAGCTAGAAACGTTGTTTGTACAGGTGCTGTACCTGTGGCTATTACTAACTGCTTGAATTTTGGTAATCCTTATGACCCTGAAGTCTATTGGCAGTTTAAAGAAGTAATCAGAGGTATGGGAGCTGCATGCCGTGCTTTTGAAACACCGGTTACAGGTGGTAATGTTTCATTCCACAATGAATCAAGAGACAGAGCTATTTATCCAACTCCAACAATTGGTATGCTTGGCGTGATTGATGATATGACTAAGGTTATGAGCGCTGACTTCAAAAACGAAGGCGATTATATCTATATTTTAGGAAGCAACAGAACAGAAATCGGTGGTTCTGAGTACTTGAAACTTATTACAGGCAAAATTACCGGTGATGCTCCTGAATTAGATCTCGAAGAAGAAAGACAACTTCACAAAGCTACTTTAGCTGCTATACAAAATGGTTTAATCAACTCTGCTCATGATACTAGCGAAGGCGGAATTGCAATTGCCTTGGCTGAAAAAGCTATAATGAGTGGCAAATTAGGTTGTAAAGTTGAACTTGAAGATTGTCAGGCAGCTATTTTTGGTGAGTCTAACTCAAGAATCATTGTTTCAGTATCTCCTGACAAGGCTGAAACATTTGAAGCAAACTGTTCTGAACACTTGACCAATTTCAAAAATATAGGTAAAGTTGTATCAAATAACTTTACTATCAACAAATCAATAGATATCGAAGTTACAGATATTATTGATCTTTACGAAAATTCAATTCCAAATCTTATGAAAAAATAGATTTGAATTCCATATATTCAACCTCCAAAGACTATAATCCTTGGAGGTTTTTTTATAACTCTATTACCTTTGCACTCGCAGGCACCGAGAATTTAAATGCTTCGGTAAATACTTTGGGGAAAGTCATCTTTTTAATAGTTAAACTGACTTTGCTTTTAGCAATAGGCGCATTTATGATAAATGCTGATGGCATATTGTAAATTTCATACTGCATGAAATCTTGATATAAAATATTAAGCTCTAACTGATCTAACTCATTTTTGCGTTGATATTGAATCATTTGCTGATCTTCATTAAGTACTAAGAATTCGTTTTTATGCTTATATATCAAACCGCTACTAACTGGATCATACTCAATATAATCGCTGATTTTGCTGGGTGGCATATTTTTGAATAGATTTATAATTTCAGCTGCTGAAATATTCAAGTAAGTTGCTTTTCTAATATTTTCTGCTGTAGGCTTACCTTTTATTACCATATTTTCCATAGCATTATAAAAGTAAAACATATTAGTGTCTGCATATAGCTTACCAAATTTAATTCCAAACGGTCCATATATATCCATCGATATAGAGTCATTGCCTGATATTTGTACTTTTGCCTTGCCACTCACATTCACATCTTCTGAATTTATACTAATACTCATATCTGATTGAATATTGTTGGGTCTTTCTTGCATGCGCATAGCTATAGCTTGATTTTTAACAGTCTCTCCTGATTTACAAGCAGAAATTACAAACATGATTGAGATAATTGCTAAGATATTATAAATTGATTTCATAATTTTGTTCTACTTAAAATTGTTAGTAATAAGACAAATTATTTAACGTCCAAAGATATGGAATAAAAACTTAAGGAAAAAATAACATGATTTACGTAACAAGACAAGTAAAATTTTCAGCAGCACATAGACTTTATAACCCTGAATATACTGACGAACAAAATGAATCTACTTTCGACAAATGTAATAATTACTGGGGGCATGGCCATAATTATACTTTAGAAGTAACTGTAGCCGGAGAACCAAACATTGATACTGGTTATGTAATAGATTTGAAAAAGTTAAAACGCATACTTGTAGACAATATAATTGATAAGGTAGATCACAAACATCTAAATCATGATGTTGACTTTCTTGACGGAATAATACCTACTGTGGAAAATATGGCAGTTTTATTTTGGAAAATTTTGGATGATAAAATTTCTGAAGGTAAATTGTACAAAATCAAAATTTACGAAACGGATACAAGTTTTGTTGAATACTATGGTGACAAAACAGATATTAAAGTATTTATGTAGGGGCAAGAAATGAGTGATAAAAGTGAAATAGTACCATCTAACAGTTTACCTACTGAAGTAAATAATTCACATGAACTGGTAAATACAAATGATAATTCTCAAGCCTTAGATATTTTCCCTAGATTCAATGCGTTAGGGCACGAATTATTCGATTCAAATGGTAATCGTACTATATCTGAAACCGAACGAGTGGAGATGATTAATCATCTTGAAACTAAGTTTAAGGAGGTATTAGATATTCTGAGGATTTCTCTTAAAGATCCAAATAGTACTGAAACGCCTCTTCGCATTGCCAAAATGTATGTAAATGAATTGTTCAAAGGTAGGTTTGAAGAGCCACCTAAAATGACTGTATTTCCTAATCGTAAAAAAGTAGATAATTTAGTGATTAGTGAAGGTATAGAAGTAATGTCAGTTTGCTCTCACCATTGGGAACCAATTTCCGGCAGAGCAGTAATAGGATATATTCCAGGAAAATATGTAATTGGTGTATCTAAGCTTTCCAGAATAGTCGAGTGGTTTTCAAGGCGAGGACAAATTCAAGAAGAACTAGGTGAACAAATAGCAGACTACTTGGAAGAAATTTTACAACCTAAAGCTTTAGGTGTTGTAATTAAAGCAAGGCATTATTGTATGATAGCCAGAGGTGTGAGAGGTTCTGAAGAAAAAGCATTTATGACTACTTCTGTTATGCGAGGTTATCTACTCCATAATTTGAAACTTAGAAACGAATTTATGACGCTTATTAACCATGATTTTTAAATGACTTTTCCTAATTCAGATATAGAAATTCAATTGCAGTCAGAATATAGAAATATTGCTGGCGTAGATGAAGTGGGGAGAGGATGCATAGCAGGTCCTGTAGTAGCAGCTGCAGTTATTTTCCCGGAACATGGATTCACTGTAGATGGTCTAAATGATTCAAAAAAACTTAGCTTGGCAAAAAGAGAATCAATTTTTTCTATATTGGAAAGCAATGTTATTTATTCTATAGGTATGATTCCGCCTGAAGAAATTGATAAAATAAATATACTTCAGGCTACTTTTAAAGCTATGCATATTGCAATTGAAAATTTGAGTAATAGACCTGATTATCTTTTAATAGATGGGAATAGGTTTAATGATATTTCTATCCCTTATCAAACAATAGTAGCCGGAGATAGTAAATCTTTAACTATTTCAGCTGCATCCATAATAGCAAAAGTTTATCGTGACAGATGGGTAATAAAGAATATTGCTTCAAAATATCCGGAATATGGTTTTGAAAATCATAAGGGTTATGGCACTAAAGCTCATTATTCAGCTATTGATAAATATGGAATTACTCCTCATCACAGAAATACTTTTTTAAGAAAATATTTTTCAAATCAAGAATCACTTTTTAAAGGTTAAACATGAAACTATTAATATTTTTACTAAGTATATTTCTTTTCGCATCGTCCAAAGCAGAAGACAACCCACTGCCATATAAAATATTTGATAAAGATGGGGAAGAGGTAGAATATTCTGATATGATTGATAAAGCAGAGGACTCTGAAGTTATTCTGTTTGGAGAATTTCATAACAATTCTATTTCTCACTACTTACAGTTGAAGCTTACTAAATCAATATTTGAAGAAAATGATGGAAAACTTACTATTGGTGCTGAGATGTTTGAATCCGATGACCAAATAATAGTAGACGAATATATGCAAGATCAGATTACAGAAAAATATTTCTCGAAAGAAGCTAAACTTTGGGACAACTACACAACTGATTATAGACCTATATTTGAATTTGCTAAAGAGAATAAACTAAATTTTATTGCTACAAATATTCCCAGAAGATACGCAGGCTATGTAGCAAGAAACGGATTAGACAAGCTTGGGATATTAAGTAACGCTGCACATTCTTATATTGCACCTCTTCCTATTATTTTTGATCCAACTCTACCTGGATATGCATCTCTATTGGCACCAATGGCTATGCATTCTAAGAAAGAAAATAGTGCCGACACTTCAACGAAAAAAATGCCAATGATGATGCATTCATCTGGAATGATGAAAAAACCAGAAATCTCATATATTGCAGAAGCTCAAGCAGTTAAAGATGCAACTATGGCATACTTTATTTTAAATAATCTAAAAGACGACTTTACATTTCTACATTTGAACGGAAGTTATCATTCTGATAATTATGAAGGTATCTTTTGGTATTTAAAGAAGTCTAATAAAAATTTGAATATTATGACTATTTCTACAGTCGAGCAAGAAAATGTAGATGAATTAGAAGAAGAATATTTGAACAAAGCAGACTTTATTATCGTTGTGGATAAAGATATGACGAAGACTAATTAGTCTGCAAGTATTATACTTATCAATTTATTATGCTATTTACTTGATACATGTAGATAGCATTTTTTATTTTCTTTTTGAATTAGAAGTACAAATATCTTATTTTGCAATGATAGACTAAATTAAAATATAGCTCAAAGAATAGGAGGCATCTTGAATATTTACATCCAGAACATTAGAGTTATCAATCCTTACGAAGGATTGGACGAGGTTCGCAACCTTTGGATTAAAGATGGTATAATATGCCATTCTTCTAAAGATACAGCGCAAATTGATAGTGATACTCAATCTATCGACGGGACAAAATTAGTTGCTTCGCCTGGTCTTTTTGATATGCATGTGCATCTTAGAGAACCGGGCTTCGAATATAAAGAAGATATAAAAACAGGTACAAATTGTGCTGCAAATGGTGGTTTTACTGGTGTAGTATGTATGCCAAACACAGATCCAGCAATTGACAATGCAACTGTGATTTCGTACATCAATGTTAAATCGAAAGGTTTGCCTGTTGACGTTCACGTTTCTGGAGCTTTAACAAAAAACAGGGAAGGTAAATTAATAGCACCGATGTTAGAAATGATGGAATATGGTGCCGTTTTATTTACAGATGATGGTGCTTCAATAGCAGATACTGAAGTGATGCGCCGTGCTTTTGATTATGCTTCAAGTCATGATTTACTTATATCACAGCACTGTGAAGATACTCATCTGACTCATGATTTTGCTGTAAACGAAACACCTCAATCATACAAGCTAGGTCTTAAAGGCTATCCAACGATTGCTGAAGATATCATGGTTGCAAGGGATTTAATGCTAGCAAATTACCTTGGTAATAGGAGGTACCATGTATCACATATAAGTACTCAAGGTGCGATCAAATTAGTAAGAGACGCTAAAGCTAATGGACAACGTGTATCTGCAGAAGTGACACCACACCATTTCTTCTTAGATGATAGCCACATGGAAAAATATGATCCAAACTATAAGATGAATCCTCCTCTTAGAGGCAATAGTGACATTGATGCCATAATAGAAGGCTTAAAAGATGGAACTATAGACTGCATCGCTTCGGATCATGCACCTCATGCCTTGCATGAAAAAGAAGTTGAATTTGAACGCGCTCCTAATGGTATTTTAGGACTTGAGTCAGCTCTAGGTGTTGCAATTACTGCTCTTGTAGAACCGGGACATTTGACTTTAAATCAGTTGATTGAGAAAATGTCTGTTAATCCTAGAAATATATGCGGTTTAGAGCACATATCTTTTGAAAAAGATGCTAAAGCTAATATAAGTATATTTGCACCTGAAGAAGAATGGACTTATAGCAGAAACAATTCAAAATCAAAATCGTTGAATTCTCCATTTGACGGATATAAATTCAAGGGTAGAGCAAAAATGATTATCAACAACAATCAATTAGTTGAGTCAGTGCTATAATATTTTGCTTAAGTATCTCGTTTATATATAAACAGATGTTTTTATGGAGATTGCAAAATGTCAAAAAAGAATAATTCTAAAAAGCTTCCGGAAAAACAAGATAATATGTCAAATGATGACAAATTACTTCGAGAGCTCGTTGCTAAAGAGATGATGTCTAAAATTCAAGCAAGAGTCAGTGTTGCTGATCCCGAAGTGTTGAAAACTATAAAAACAATGTTAGATGACGACTAGTATATATGGCATATAATATATATTATGTAAACTAATATTTGTAAATACCTTTTCCTTTTTATCTGTATGATTAGGAATATTCGCTATTATGCGTTATTTTGCGCGTAGTAAATATAATTTGTATAACATTAAACAATGTGAATTATCATGACTGAAAAAAACACTAATCTTTTTATAGTGATTGCTTTGATTGCGATTGCTGCTTTTTCCAGATTTTTTATTGGATTACCTAACTTTACTCCTATCTTGGCTATTGCACTCTTTGGCGGTGCTTTGATTAAGAATAAACTTGCATATGTAATTCCACTGGTTGCGATGTTTATAACAGATGCTTATTTTGGATTCCATAGCACTATGTTTGCTGTTTATGGTTCTTTCCTTTTAGCTATTTGGATGGGTAGAAAATTTGTTTCTAATCCAAACGCAAAAAATGTAGCTGTTACTTCAATAGCTTCTGCAGTTCAGTTTTTTATTATAACAAACTTTTTTGTTTGGGCAACATCCGGAATCTATACATTTGATTTTGCAGGTTTGACAGCTTGTTACACTGCGGCAATACCATTCTTTAGAAACACGTTGACATCTTCTATGTTGTTTTCTGCATTGATGTTTGGTAGCTATGCCTTAGCAAACAAATACTCTAAATCTACTGTAGCTGTTAAAGCTTAAAAGCATATATTCGTTTTTATAAAAAAAGCCGTTTAATTGATTTAAACGGCTTTTTGTTTACTTATTCGATACTTTACTTACAAATACTCCAATTGCTTTAACTGCGGCACCAATAAAATGTGCTGACTGATTTACAGGTTGTGCAATTTTATCATATACTGACTCTACAAGTATTTCCAATGGTTTGAAGATCCCTGTTATTTGATCCATCCTCTCCTCTATTTTATCACTTGTATTTTTTACTTTTACACTCATTTCATTAAAGTGTTGTAAAGATTCTTGAGTAGAGTTTTTTAATTCAGTAATCTCAACCATTTTCTTACTAAAATCTTCTCTCAGAAGATTCAAACCGTCAACCAGTTCAATAATTTTATCTTTAGCAGACCCCAAGTCATTAGTAACATTTTTAATATTATCTATAATTGTGCTAAATGACTTATTGAATTTTGAAAGAGTCGACATTGCCATAAATGCAAGTAAAGTGATTGATAGTAATGCTGCTAATGCTGTAATTTTTAGCATAATATCAATCATATTTATTATCCTTTTTTATAGTCTGCAGCTTTCATTTCGTCACGGAACGTATCTGCTCCGGCTTTAGCAGCATCTTTTACTTGATATGCTTTGTTTTTTGCATCGTTTAGTACGTGTTCCGCATTTTCAATTATACCTTCCGCCTGATGTTTAGCATTTTCAATTATGCCTTGAGCTTTTATTCTGCCTTCATTAACTGTTTTAGAAACAGCTTTGCTTACAGTGTCTTCCACAGTTACGAAATAGTCTCTGCTTTTATCATACATCTGTGTTGAAGAATCAGCGATGTCTCTTCTAAGCTCTGCCCCGCTTTTAGGAGCAAAAAGTAATGCTGTTACTGCACCTGCTACGCCACCAACGATAGCTCCAAGTAAAAAGCCTTTTGTGTAAGTATCAGTTTCTTTACCCATGGTATCCTCCTTTAATGTTTACCAGTTTTCTTTTAAAATAATTGGTTTATCTTGACCTTTAAGTATCATTTCGCAGAGCTCTCTTACCGCTCCGTTTCCTCCGTTATGCATGCAAATGTAATCTACAGTATTTCTAATACTTTCAACTGCATCTGAAGGACAAGCCGAAAATCCGGCTAGTTTTATTGCATGCAAATCATTAACGTCGTCTCCAATATATGCAATTTCTTCTAATGATATACCAAAATCATTGCATAAATTATGTAGTGAGGTGGTTTTATCTGTAGAGTGTAAAACTATTTTATCAATTTTCAATTTCTGAGCTCTTTTTTGAGCAATGATGGAATTTTCGCTTGTTAATATAGCAGTTTTTATATCGGCTTTTCTAATCAGTGTTATTCCCATACCATCTCGGGTAGAAAACCTCTTAAAAGCTTCGCCGGAATCGCTATAATACATTGCTCCATCTGTCAATGTACCGTCTACATCCATTACCAATAATTTTACTTTTTGAATCTTTAGTTTAAGGTCTTTTAAAATCATAGAAGTTTAGCTATTTTTGTATAATAATGATGCTTATAAATTATATACGAAACATAAGCAAATTAGTTAAAATATAAAATAGCCTATTTACATATTTATTGAGTATGAAATGAAAAAACAGTATATCAATCTATCTATATCAGTCTACGAAGAGTATTACGATTTAGTTTATGCAATAATAGACGAATATGAGTACATAGGTATTGAAGAAAAATTGGACAAACTGATTATTTCTTTTGATAAAGAGAAATTTAATGATAAGCTTAAATCTGATATTCAAGGGAAATTTAACAGCTTATTACCTTCCGCAAAAATTGAAAAGATAGAAACCATTGAAGAAGAAAACTGGAATGAAGAATGGGAAAAAACTGTTCAGGCTATTCATGTATCAAATAAGATTGGTATAGCACCAACTTGGAAAAAAGATGAATTACACGAAGAAATAAAACTATATATTAATCCCAAAATGTCTTTTGGTACCGGCACACACTCTACAACTCGCTTAGTATGCCAGCTTATGGAAGAAGAAGTAAAGCAAGGTTCTCGTTGGATTGATGCAGGCACAGGCACTGGAGTTTTAGCCATTCTTGCCGAAAAATTAGGTGCTTCATATATATACGCTTTTGATAATGATCATTGGAGTATAGATAATGCTCAAGAAAATGTTGAGAATAATCAATGTAAAAATATAGAATTGGTTCTTTCAGAAATTGATGCTCTTGATATGCCTCAAGTTGATGGAATAGCAGCAAACATCAATTTACATATAATTTTAGAATTTTTACCTAAATTCTACGATAGCTTATTAGCAAGCAAAGGCACTCTTTTAGTTTCAGGAATTCTGGTCTATCATAAAGATGATGTAATCGTTCCTGCCACTGAACTTGGTTTTGAGCTATTAGAGGTAAAACAGGATGAAGAATGGGTTGGAATCAAATTTATAGTTAAATAAAGAGGTATTCTTATGCGCATAGCGGGGATTGACATCGGTACAAATACTATGCTAATGATCATTGCTGAATATAAGTTTGACGAGTTAAATATAATTCAAGAATATCATGAAATTGTACGTTTAGGCGAAGGTGTAGATAAGACCCATTTTATAAACGACGATGCTATTAAACGGACTATAGATATATGCAATCGATATTGTTTTGAGCTTAACAAACACGGAGTCACTAAAGTTAAAGCTGTTGCTACCAGCGCGATGCGCGATGCTCAAAACGCAGATATTGTAAAAGATATTATTGAATATCATTTAGGCAAACAAATTGAAATTATTCCCGGTGAAGTCGAAGCAGAGCTGAGTTATGCGGGGACAGTGGATAAACCTTACAAATCTTTAGTAATTGATATAGGTGGTGGTAGTACAGAACTAATAATTGGAAATAATTATAAAATATCTCAACGAAATAGTTTGCAGATAGGTGCAGTTAGGCTCACTGAAAAATTTCTACATTCCTCACCACCTACTAGAAAGCAAATTAGTACAGCAAGAACTTTTATAGAAGAAAAGCTAGAGTCGCTTGACTTAGATAATTTCAAAGGTGACGTTTATGCAGTAGGTGGAACTGCTACTACTATTGCTACTTCAGTATTACGCTTACCTGATTATGATGATAATAAAGTGCATGGAAGCACTTTATCTGAAGTTGACTTAGCAGATATTTGTGATAGATATCTTAGTAGTGATGTTAATACTATTATTAATAAATATAAAGTACATCCTAAACGCGCAGACTTGATTGGAGCTGGTGCTCTAATACTTCAGTGCATTTCAGATAAATTAAATAAACCAATTCTAATAAGCTCTCATGGCTTAAGATATGGTGCTGTAAAATCTTTATTATAAAATTTTCTATTGCATATATCTACTTGTTAGTTATCTTTGTAAAAGCCAAATAATTAAATATGTTATATAAAAGCTTTATGGAGCTGATATGTCTAGAACTTTTAAAAATCTCAAAGCTGTATCTCTTTTTGTTATTGCAGCAGGTCTATACTCATGTAATCAAGCTGAACCAAAATCACCTGTACTTAAAGAAGTTTTTACAGAAAACAACATTACTGAAATTGCTAATAAAATAGAGAATGACAATGTAATTTCTTTAAAAGATATGACTCTATTGAATCAAGGTATTGCTCGTTTGAGTGGAGTTAAAGATTCAATTGTCGGTAAAACTGTTGGTGATATTATTATTTCTCAAGAATCTCTATCAAGACAAGCTACACTACAAGGTCTTAAAAATACTGCCTTGAAAACAGAAGTTAATTTAACTCATACTTTTAAATTTCAAAATCTAGAAATGAAAGACAATGAACAAGAAAATATTTATGCAAATGTAATAACATTTTCTATCAAAAATACTTCTTCTCAGGCAATTACTAATTTGCAAGGCTATATTAATGCTGTGGATCCACAAAATAGAGTTGTTAAACGCTTTCCTATTAACATTCAAAAACCAATTGCTGCCGGTGCTGAAGAAAGTATAGTTTCTCCTGCTTATAAACACGATATCAACAACCAAAACGATATCTTTATGAGGAAAAATTTGAATAATCTAAGAGCTATATGGCAACCACTTGCTGTTACCTTAGCTGATGGCACTACTATAGATTTAACAAAATCTACTGAGCAACAAGGAAATGCGAATGTAGAAGAAGCTAAAAAAGTAGTTAAATAAACACAGCTATTATTAAAATACTAAGATATTTATTGGTCGGAATTATATTTCCGACCTTTTTTTTATCTATTAAAAAAGCTGATATTTGAAAAGATGTAAGATAGAGCCAATGTTAAATCAAGTTTTAGAAGCCCTGTAGATTTGATATCCCTAATTATTAATACTTTCTATGGGTGGATTGATACAACCGGCAAAGTTTATTTTACACTGCCATAAAAAAAGGGGCTGATTCATCTGCCCCTTTTTTGTATCCATATTTCACAATCAGATATTTGATACTAGTCCCAAATATCGTTCTTTTCAGTCAATATGTTTGGCTTTTTTCCGGAAATATGTTTCTCATATTTTTCAATATTTTTTATTTTAAATGTAGAAACTAATTCTGAAAGATTTCGAGTTAATCCTGTCAAATCTTCTGAAGAATGGGCAATTCTTTCTATACTATGAGCAGATTCATTAGTAGCTATAGATATAGTATTTATATTTTTAGAAATTTCTTCACTTGTAGCTGCCTGCTCTTCAGAAGAAGATGCAATAGAACTAACCATCTGCAGTACATTTTGTGTACTGTTTACTACTTCTTTAAGTGCAACACCAGCACTATCAGCAAGATTAATACCTTCAGATACTTCTTCATTACCTTTGTGCATCACATGTACAGCTTCAGAAGTTTCAGATTGTATCCCTTTTATCATTGTTGATATTTGCTTAGTAGCTTCTGTAGTGCGCTCTGCAAGCTTTCTTACCTCATCAGCAACAACTGCGAAGCCTCTACCCTGTTCACCGGCTCTGGCAGCTTCAATAGCCGCATTAAGAGCAAGTAGATTTGTTTGGTCAGCAATTTCTTCAATAACAGAAATAATTTCACCTATTTGAGTAGAAGATTCTCCTAATCTTTCAATATTCTTTGCAGACTGATTAACTACTTCAGCAATTTGACGCATTTTGTTAATTGTATTTTCAACTACGGAGCCACCTTCTTCTGCAATTTTGCCGTTATTATTGGCAAACTCTGCTGTGGTAGCAGCGTTAGTTGAATTTTCCGTAATTGTGCGAGCCATTTCCTCCATAGCCGCTGCTACTTCATCAACCTGACTGCTTTGCTCGTGTGATGCAGCAGAAATAGTTTCAGTAGTTTCAGAAATAGAAACTGAGGCTTGAGCTACATTATTTGTAGCATCACTAATTTGATAAACTAAATTATTAAGTGAATTTATCAAACTATTGATACTATCCTTTAATTTAGCATGGTCACCTTTGTAATCACCAGTCATAGTATTTGTGAAATCACCATTAGCCATCACGACCAATACATCCATTGCTTCATTTATAGGCTTAATGATAGAATCAAGTATTTGATTAATACCTTGCGTAATATCTTTCCATGTGCCGGGATATTTTAAAGTATCTATTCTTGTTGACAATCTACCATCCACTGCAGCATTGGCTGTCATTGCAATGTCTGCTGTAACATTATTCATAAAATCAGCTACTTGATTTATGTTACTTGTTAAATCTTTAAATCCACCTTTGTATTGACTTATATCTAATTCTGTAAGTTCCTCTCCTGATGCTATTTTATCAAAATATTGCATAGATAGATTCAACGGAGAAACAAAAGATTCAATTACATCATTTAAACCTATCATTACATTTTGATAATCACCATCAAATTTTTCTACGTTAGCTCGAACATCAAATTTACCTTCTGCTGATTCTTTAGCAACTCTTACTACTTCATTAGTAAGATTAATAATTGTTTGAATCATCTTTGTAGCAGCAGGGCTTAGTTCATCATGACTCGATTTCTGAGGTGTCTGCTCCAGAACTTGCAATATTTCAAAATTACCTTCACTAATTTGTTTAAAGCTTATAGTAATAGTTCTAAAGGCATCTACTATCAAACCAATAGAGTCACTAAGTCTTTTCCAATCTCCATTATAATCATCTTTTGGCATATCTCTTAAGTCATAGACTGCAACGCGTTCCAATAAGTTAACAAATTCAGTTATTGGTTGTGCGGCATTCTCAAGCATTGAATTTGCCCCTTTTACAATGTTTTGCCATCCTCCATCAAACTTAGAAATATCAGCTCTGGTATCAAGTGTTCCAAGGCGAGCTGCTTGAACTAAACTATCAAGTGATTCTTGTACAGCTAATAGATTTTCTCTGAACTTGTTTACCATCTGAGTTGCAACTATTCGTTGACCTTTCATATCTTCTAATACAATATCAAAATTACCTTTCCCATATTCACCAATTACATCCAAGATTCGTAGAATTCCAGCGATATGATCTTTTACTGTATCATTCATTCCTTTAGACATTGTATTGAAAACACCCATAAATTTCTCTTCTTGCATAAAGACATCTATTTGTCCGTCGATATGTGCAGAAGACATATGTGTCATATCTTTAACAAAGAAATTTAAAGTATCTATCATAGTATTTAGATTGTTTTTAAGCTCGTTAAAATCACCTTTGTAATCTTCTTCTATTCTTGGTGGAATATCACCTTTGGAAATACGATCTACGTACTCTGCACTGATATTTAAAGGTTGAATAACTGCATCCAAAGTCTGATTTAAACCATCAATCATATCTCTGTAAGCACCTTGATACCTATCAACGTCCGCTCTCCTATCTAAATTTCCGGCACTCATTTGAATACTAAGCGTATTAATCTCTTCGACTATCATAAGTAAGTTGTCTTTTACTCTATCTACACTCTCATTTGCAAGTGCCTGTTTGCCAGGGAATTTTCTTAAATTATTAGAAAAATCTCCATTAGAATATTGACTAACCATATCAAGAATATCTTTAATAGCATCCACATAAATATTTACGGATTGATTACTTCCTTTTGCCATTTTTGCAAAAACACCATTAAACTTAGACTCATTCATAAGATAATCAATTTCACCATTTTTATGTTGAGTGATGAACTGGTCAACACTTAATACATAGTCGTCCATGCTATCTATAAGCAGATTGATATTGTTTTTGATTTCATTAAAATCACCTCTGTAATCATCCGATATTTTTGCAGGGATATCTCCTTTAGAAATCCTATCTACATATTCTGCTGTTACATTCAATGGCTTTATTATCTCATTAAGGGTACCGTTGAATCCATCTATGATATCAGCATAAGCACCTGCATATTTTGAAGAATCACCACGATAATCTAATTTACCATTAGATGCTGCAGTGGTCACATTATTAATATCTTGCGTTAAGTTGGAAATAGTTGACTTCATATTACCAAAGGTTTTAAATAAGTGGCCTACTTCATCTTTGTTGTGATTAGATATTTCAAATGTAATATCACCATTTGAAACTTTAGTTGCGAGATTTGCAAGTTCATTAAGAGGATTTGCTACACTTTTCCTAACAACAAATATTAGAACTCCAACAATGATACCGATTATAATAAATATAGACAGAAATAAATCTGTTTTTAGCGAGGACATTTGCTCTTCAATATCATCTACATATAGACCTGTACCTATATAAAATCCCCAAGGTTTGAAAAGCTCGACATAAGATAATTTAGGCTTGAGTTCCATAGCCGGAGGCTTTAAGGTAAAATAATCCTCGAATCCTTCTTCTCCTCTTTCTATTCTTTTAACAACTGCTGAAAGATACTCTTTTCCATTTTTATCAACAAATTTAGATACTTTCCTTCCTATTCGTTTTGGATTAACTCCATGCATAAGCATTTCATCTTTATTATAGATGAAAAAATAATTAGATTTATCATATCGAAGAATTCCAATTCTTTGAAAGGCTTTTTTAATAGCATCTTCTTCTGTCATTTCTCCAGCTGTATAACGGTCATAGTAAGATTTTAATAAAGAGGTTGCAGTAGCTACTTGATTTTTTATTATAAACTTTTTCTCATTCATGATTTTATTTTCAACAGAAGGAATAAGAAAAAACTGAAAGGATAATATTAATAACCCTAACGAAAGTAATACTGGGATGAATACCTTGTAAAATATTGGTAAATTTTTGTAGCTAAACGATTTCATAACACACCCAAATAGTTATTAGTTGAAATATGAATATTACATCGAATTACTTAGATTATTATTGCTATCTTTACTAAATCTAATATATAGTGTAATTGATTTACACTCAGACCATTTGCCTAACTTATATATTCTTTAGCATCCAAGCTATACGAATCTAAATCATAATATTCTCCATTATTTGCAGCACCAAACACAAACATAAATTTCACAATTGTTGATTAACTAGTTGCTATAAACAACAATAGGCTGCCTTGATTTGACAGCCTATTATATTTAATATATTTAGAGGATTAATTAATCCCAAACATCATTGTTATCTTCAAGCCTATTCCTTTCGATACCAGCAAGGCTACTTACGTTTGCAGTATTTGCCTTTATTTTAAAAGTAGAAACTAACTCAGTTAGATTTTTTGTTAGACCAGTCAAATCTTCTGAAGAATGTGCTATACTTTCTATACTTTGAGCTGATTCGTTGGTTGCAATAGAAATAGTATTGATATTCTTAGATATCTCTTCACTTGTTGCAGCCTGCTCTTCTGAAGATGATGCAATAGAGTTTACCATGTCAAGCACATTCTTAGTACTATCTACTACCTCTTTCAAAGCAACACCGGCATTATCTGCAAGGCTTATACCTTCAGATACTTCTTCATTACCTTTGTGCATTACATGTACAGCTTCAGATGTTTCTGATTGTATCCCTTTTATCATCGTTGATATTTGTTTAGTAGCTTCTGTCGTACGCTCTGCAAGCTTTCTTACTTCATCAGCAACAACTGCGAAGCCTCTACCTTGTTCACCGGCTCTGGCAGCTTCAATGGCCGCATTAAGTGCAAGTAGATTAGTCTGGTCAGCAATTTCTTCAATCACAGAGATTATTTCACCTATTTGAGTAGAAGATTCTCCTAGTCTTTCAATATTCTTTGCAGACTGATTCACTACTTCTGCAATTTCACGCATTTTGTTGATTGTGTTTTCCACTACTGAACCCCCTTCTTCTGCAATTTTGCCGTTGTTATTGGCAAACCCTGCAGTGGTTGCAGCATTGCTTGAATTTTCTGTGATTGTCCTTGCCATTTCTTCCATCGCTGCTGCAACTTCATCAACTTGACTACTTTGTTCATGAGATGCTGCTGAAATTGTTTCAGTCGTCGAAGAAATTGAGATTGATGCCTGTGCTACATTATTTGCTGCATCGCTTATTTGATAAACTAGATTATTTAAGGAGTTAATTAGGCTGTTTATACTTTCTTTTAGTTTAGCATGATCGCCTTTATAATTACCTGACATTTCTTTAGTAAAGTCTCCATTAGCCATCACCACCAATACATCCATTGCTTCATTTATAGGTTTAATTATGGAGTCTAAAATCAAGTTTATACCTTCTGTAATATCTTTCCAAGTACCCGGATATTTAGAGACATCTATTCTTGAAGATAATCTACCTTCCACGGCAGCAGTAGCAGTCAGTGCTATGTCGGATGTAACATTATTCATAAAATCAGATACTTGATTTATGTTACTTGTTAAATCTTTAAATCCACCTTTGTATTGACTTACATCTAATTCTGTAAGTTCCTCTCCTGATGCTATTTTATCGAAATATTGCATAGATAGATTTAGAGGAGAAACAAAAGATTCTATTACGTCATTTAAACCAGTTACTACGTTTTGATAATCACCATCAAATTTGTCTATATCAGCTCGAACTTTAAAGTTTCCTTCTGCAGATTCTTTAGCAACTCTTACTACTTCTTTAGTAAGATTAATAATTGTTTGAATCATCTTTGTAGCAGCAGGGCTTAGTTCATCATGACTCGATTTCTGAGGTGTCTGCTCCAGAACTTGCAATATTTCAAAATTACCTTCACTAATTTGTTTAAAGCTTATAGTAATAGTTCTAAAGGCATCTACTATCAAACCAATAGAGTCACTAAGTCTTTTCCAATCTCCATTATAATCATCTTTTGGCATATCTCTTAAATCGTAAACTGCAACTCTTTCTAATAAGCTGACAAATTCAGTTATAGGTGTTGCTGCATTTTCAAGCATAGAGTTTGCACCTTTTACTATGTTTTGCCATCCTCCATCAAACTTAGTAATATCAGCTCTTGTATCAAGAGTTCCAAGTTGAGCTGCTTGAACTAAACTATCAAGTGAATCTTGTACAGCTAAAAGATTCTCTCTAAATTTGTTTACCATCTGAGTTGCAACTATTCGCTGACCTTTCATATCTTCTAATACAATATCAAAATTCCCTTTACCATATTCACCAATAACATCCAGGATACGCAGAATACCAGCAATATGATCTTTTACTGTATCATTCATACCTTTAGCCATAGTATTAAATACACCCATAAATTTCTCTTCTTGCATAAAGACATCAATTTTCCCGTTGATATGCTCAGAAGACATATAAGTCATGTCTTCAATAAAGAAATTTAGAGTATCAATCATAGTATTCAAGTTGTTTTTCAGTTCATTAAAATCACCTCTATATTCTTCTTGTATTTTAGGAGGAATATCGCCTTTAGAGATTCTGTCTACGTATTCTGCACTAATATTTAAAGGTTGAATAACTGCATCCAAAGTCTGATTTAAACCATCAATCATATCTCTGTAAGCACCTTGATACCTATCAACGTCCGCTCTCCTATCTAAATTTCCGGCACTCATTTGAATACTAAGCGTATTAATCTCTTCGACTATCATAAGTAAGTTGTCTTTTACTCTATCTACACTCTCATTTGCAAGTGCCTGTTTGCCAGGGAATTTTCTTAAATTATTAGAAAAATCTCCATTAGAATATTGACTAACCATATCAAGAATATCTTTAATAGCATCCACATAAATGTTTACGGATTGATTACTTCCTTTTGCCATTTTTGCAAAAACACCATTAAACTTAGACTCATTCATAAGATAATCAATTTCACCATTTTTATGTTGAGTGATGAACTGGTCAACACTTAATACATAGTCGTCCATGCTATCTATAAGCAGATTGATATTGTTTTTGATTTCATTAAAATCACCTCTGTAATCATCCGATATTTTTGCAGGGATATCTCCTTTAGAAATCCTATCTACATATTCTGCTGTTACATTGAGAGGTTTGATGATTTCATTAAGGGTACCGTTGAATCCATCTATGATATCTGCAAATTTCCCTTCATATTTTGAAGAATTTCCTCGTATGTCTAATTTACCGTTTGAAGCAGCTTTAGTAAGAACAGCAATTTCGTCTGTTAAAGAAACAAGAACTGATTTCATTTCTCCAAAAGCTCCGGAAAGTTTGCCTAGCTCATCTTCATTAGTATTAGATATATCAAAAGAGACATTACCTAATGATACTTTTTCTGCTAAAAGCACCAATTCATTTACAGGTTTTGCGACTTGAGATTTAATTATATAGCTAAGAACAATAATAATGATTGCAATTATGATAAAGAGGGAAATATAAATATCTTTATTCATAGAGGTCATTTGCTCATTTATATCATCTACATAAATACCTGTTCCTATATAAATATCCCATTCTTTTATATATTCGATTAGGGATAACTTTGGTTGCAAATCCATCTGAGGTGGTTTTGGCATCATATAACTAACAAGTCCATCTTTACCTTCATCAATCTGATCTATTGCTTGCGATAAATATGGGATACCTTGTTTGTCTACAAATTTTGGTATTTTTTTTCCTTCTCTTTCTTTTGAAATGCCATGCATGAGCATTTTATCTTTATCAAATATAAAATAGTAATTAGACTCATCATATCTGAAAGATCTAATTCTCTCGAGTGCTCTGTTCCGAGCATCTTCTTCAGTAAGTTCTCCACTTTTAAATCTTTCGTAGTATTGTTTAACCATTGAGACAGGAGTAGATATCATATTTTTTAAAAAATATTCTTTTTCTTTCATCATATTTGACTCTATATTTGGAAGCAGCATAGCTTCAAAATATATTATCAGTAAACCTAACGAAAGAATAACAGGGATAAAAACCTTGTAGAAAATCGGTAAATTTTTGTAACTAATCTTGCCCATAGAATCCCCACTGAAAAATTGTGTTAGTCTTTAAATATGAATATAAAAGCGAATTACTTATTTTTTTATTGCGATATTTTGCAAAAAATAAAGGCTCGTAATTATATTTTAATATTACGAGCCTTTATTATACTTCCACAATATCCAGTTTAACTCATCTAAGTTCAATCACAATCGGGCAATGATCAGACCCTTTAGCATCCGGTTGGTGATACGACTTTATAACTTTATCTTTAAGTCCCGGAGTTATCATATGATAATCAATCCTCCAGCCAACATTATTCTCTCGAGCTTTGCCTCTGTTACTCCACCACGTAAATTGATTACTTTCTTGGTTAAACAGCCTAAAACTATCGATATATCCATGCTCGACCATCCAATCTAATTTAACTCTCTCTTCGGGTAAGAAGCCTGAGTTCTTTTCGTTTTCCTTAGGTCTGGCTAGATCTATTGGTTTATGAGCCGTATTGTAATCCCCGCAGATGATCAACTCTTTGCCTTGTTTACGCAACTCTTCAAAATGAGCAAACACAGCATCATAAAATTCTAATTTAAAATCTATTCGTTCTTGTCCTGATGTTCCATTTGGAAAATAGATATTGAACAACACAAAATCATCAAATTCTGTAGCTATTATTCTACCTTCTTCATCAAATTTCTCTATTCCAATTTCAGTATACACATTTAATGGTTTTATCTTGCTGTATGTTACGACGCCACTATAACCTTTTTTCCTTCTGCATGAATGATAATATCCATGATAACCTTCCGGATACCTTAAGTCTTCATTTATTTGATCAGGCTCAGATTTTGTTTCCTGAATACAAATTATATCAGGATTCTCTTCTTCGATATATTTATGCAAATAATTCTTTTTGTATGTTTTACCAAACTTAGTTCTTGCATTCTGACCAATTACAGATCTAATACCATTTACATTCCAGCTAATTATTTTCATATTATTTCCTTCAAAATAATGTAATATCTATTTTTTCTATAAGTTTATAACTATCAAGAGAAGCGTTATTAACTAACTCTGATACTCTATATGCTTCAATTTCATTACTCGAATAAGGAGTAAAAATATTTGAGTCAAGAATATTCTCTTTTTTACCATTAAGCCATAAGTCAATACTATTCTTATCAAGAATTACCGGCATTCTGTTATGTATTTTTTTTATAATCTGATTGGGATCAGTGGTAAGTATTGTTACAGATTCAATTATGTCCCCATTTATTTCAGCTTTGTCGCAGATTCCGGCAAAGTATAGGATTTTATTATCAATATGTTTAACAAAATAAGGTGATTTACCCACCTTAGATTTTTTCCATTCAAAAAATCCGGTAGCAGGAATTAAACATCTATTTGAAAATGCTTTTCTAAAACTAGGCTTTTCGTGCGCTGTTTCTGATCTTGCATTATACAGTTTATTCCCTATGCTTAAATCATTCGACCAATGTGGAATCAATCCCCATTTTAGATTCTTCACAACATACTTGTTATCAATAGTGCTTATATTCATGCCGGGAGATAGATTATACGATATTTTTAAAGTATGATCTCTTTCGATTATTTCAATGTCATCATTGTTTTTATCTATTTTTGGTGCGAATGCAAATCTACCACACATATATGCTCCGAGTGTGTTTTATGCTGCAATAACAAATCAATATTAACGATTGATTGGTCTATAAACGTATCCATATTAGCAAAATCTGAATTATACACTTTATAAGTATCTAAGCCAATATGTGTATCAAGATTATATTTCTTGTGTAAAAAGCATAGATTCCTTATACCATAAAATGATTCAAATGCAGAACTTAAGACAACTTTCTTATTTTTGTTGTTAAGCAACTTAATTATTCTATCATATTTACTTACTATAGTAGGTTTTATAACAGCATACTTAAAACTATAAATCTGTTTATCTAATATATATATCAATGACTCATCTAAGGCTATAGGTATTTTTCTTGAAGAGCTCAATAAGCTTATTAGTTCTTCTTTACATTCGAGCGGATCTTCAAAATAGAGAAGACTTTTTTTATCTATACTCTTGTAAAATAAATCCAGCTGGTCTAAGCTCCAAGTTCTATTTGTATCAAATATAAATTTCACTTTTTCTGAAAATTCTGATACATACTTACTCCAGTAGGAAAGTTCCGTGTTAAACTCAGACCTACCTAACTTTATTTTAAAAATTCTATAACCTTCTGAATATTTATCTTTTATCTCTTTGTCAATATCATGCATATTAATCAATGCATTAGAGCGGATTATACCGGCTATATTATTAGAAATAACATTTTCATATTCTAAAGACTTCAATGCAAATTCCACAGAAGGCAATAGTTCCATTTCTTCCAATATAAGTGTGATTGCTTCACTTAAATCAGTTTTAATCAATGCTTGTATTTTTGAATAAACGATAAGCAGTTGCGCTTGAGCTTCAGCAAAAGACTCTTTGCTAAATCCAATTAATGGAGAACAATCACCTACCTTAATCCCAGCTTCTGTTTTAACAATTAGTAAAAAACCTTTCTTGTGATTCATTATAGTATCAATCATTTTGAAAGGTTTTTTGAATGGTATTGAGTAATATTTTATATATACTTCTTCTATATTATGCATCTTTATGTTCTGACATTGTAACAATATAGCCGTTTATATCTTTAAATATAAATTCAATAGTATTGTAGAAAGTATCAAATGGCTCTTTTATCACATTGATATTATTCTTGACGGAGTTGAATAACTCATTTATTTCAGTTACGCTAACAAAAAAGCTAAGCGAACCTCCTAATTTAGTATTCTCGAATTCCGGCATTTCTGCGACTATACTTTCTCGATTTTGTAGCATCAATGTTACATCATCTTTTTTTATCATTGCCCAAACTTTTTCACCGTCTTCTGGCACACTCATTACGCAGTTAAAGCCAAAATTATCAGAATAGTAAGCTATGGTTTCATTTACAGACTCAACCATAATATTAGGTACTAAACTTTTAAACATCTTTTTGTTCCTCATTATAAAATGCTACAGAACTAAAAGTAACAGCTGAAGATGTTTCAGTTTCGTGCCACTGACCATAATCCAATACTGTACCTTTAGAATTATCTAATATCTGCATTAAAAGATAAATAGGCGAAGTGCCACAAATTTTCCATTTATCTCTGTCATTACTAATTTTTTCTAGGAATTCGCCCGAATTACCTTCTGATAGTTTATTCAGTAAGATAGCATCTTCTTCTCTAACAGTATCAAGATAGTATTCAGCATTAAAATCATCCCCAAACTTTCTACCTATGTGGGCAAAATCAACACTGGCAATTATTAAGACTTTCTTCTCAAATACAGTTTCCAATTTTTGGAGTTTTGTGATGAAAGTCATAAGTTCAGTATCGGATGTAGGTTTACCATGGACTGCAAGATACTCATGCAAAGATCCGGTTACAACCGGTACAAACGTAATATCTTTTTCAGCAAAAAGTTTTTGCAATAAAACAACTTGAAACTCTACTGAATGTTCTTTCAGATGAGCCATTTCGTCAATTTTGGCTATTCGTTCAGGAGTGTCTTCAAGTAGATAATTTAATACATCCTGATTAGTTTTAGCTTCACCCAAAGGGGTTAAATAGTTCTTAGCACTCATCATAAAAAATGAATTAGAATAACTATGACTTGTACCTAAAATAATAACAATATCAGGATTTGAATTTTTAATGGCGGAATAAGCTGAAGAGTATACTCTGTGGGCTTCCTTACCAATTTTAAAATCAATATGTGGAGCTATTATAGCTTTCGCATTATTAGGTATTCCATTTTTATCATTTGTAGAAAGTATCTCATCAATTTCTATATTAAGCTGCTCTTTTAGTTCAGAATAACTTGACCCTGCACATATAGGATATCGCACTGTGCCTTTATTAAGTTCATTATAGAAGTTACTTTTATAATCAAGGAAGTCCTCCGTTTGAAAGAATCCTCTCTTAATAAGTTCTTCAATAGGTTCTTTTATACTATCTAATGTCAAAGCAGTATTGATGTTTTCCAATACCCACTGATGTAAATCATTGAAAGACTTTTTCCCATCAATTTGCTGCAGTATATGAAGCATCATTTCAGAGAAAGCTGTCTGTTCTTTTGCAAACCCTATCTCATCAGATAGCACAATATGCGGAGTATCATTTATCATAGTACTATGGATAAGTAAATCTTGTCGCAACGGAGGTATTCTATCATCACTTTTCATTTTTTTGCTCTAGTTCTTTTAGCTTAGCCAAATATTTATTTTTGATATTATTTACGTAAAATATAAAGAAAATATTTGCAGCTACCATAACAATGGCTGCAAGTAAATACCACCACTCTCCTATTACTATATAGGCAACTACAAACAAGATAACTGAAACAAGGAATGCCAATGTTACTATTATCTGTGACTTCTTAATATTAGTCAATACCCGGTTTGTTACTTCATTATTTTCATTATTAATCATCTAAGATCCTCAGTTAGAGCAGTTCTGGCATCAGTTTTTTCATCTCTGTATTTTATAATAATCGGAGAAGATATAGACAAACCATGTTCTTTGGCAAATGGACTATTGATAGTCCTTGCTCCTGGGATAACTACTGCATTTTCAGGAATTTCAAGAGGATTATCCGGTGTGGATTGCAAAACTGTATTATTTACAATATCATAAACTTTTGTAGAAGCTGTTAAAATAACACCTGAACCTAAAACAGCTCGTTTTTTAAGCATTACGCCTTCATAAACACCACAATTACCACCAATCATAACATTATCTTCTACGATTACCGGTCTAGCACCTGCAGGCTCTAAAACACCGCCGATCTGTGCTGCAGCACTTATATGTACATTTTTACCGATCTGTGCACAAGTCCCTACTAACGCATGAGAATCAACCATAGTTCCTGAATCTACATATGCGCCAATATTTATATACATAGGAGGCATACATATTACACCGGGAGCCACATAACAACCATTTCTAATCGTTGAGCCACCGGGAACAATTCTAACCCCATCATCCAGGTTAATAGGTTTAACTGGGAGCGTACTTTTATCAAAAAATCTAAAATTGCAATCTTTTGACATATCTGTCATGGTACTATATTTAAAAAGCAACAACATCCCTTTTTTTACCCATTGATTTACTTTCCATATACCTTCAAGTGTAGATTCTGCTGCTCTAATAGAACCATCATTTAGACCAGCTACAAAATCATGTAGAACATGATTTATTATCTTCATATCTGTGATTTCATTGCTAACTATCTGAAGTATTTGTTTTTCCATTGTATATCTCAATTTGTTTATTCTTAAACATCTATTATACAAAATATTAGCTAATTTTTCGAAAAACTTTAAATTCGATTCTACGGTTTAAAGCTCTTCCCCATTTAGTTTCATTTGGTACAACAGGTTTATCAGGTCCCTTACCCTTGTAGATTATTCTATTTTCTTCAATTCCGTGGTTTACTAATATATCTTTAGCCTCTTCAGCTCTTTTTTGAGATAATTCAATATTACTCAATATAGTTCCAACATTGTCTGTGTAACCTGTAATTTCAACTACAGCGTCCATATTTTCTTTTAAAAATTTTGTTAGATATTTTAATTCTTTTATTCCTTCAGTATCAATAGCAGATTTAGCAGTTTTAAAAAATATATTTCTAAGACAAATTAACGTATCACTTGCTGGTATTAATTCAATAGGTACATCTACTTCATCATATTTATTTAAATTAACAAGATCTACTCTCTGATTAGTACGCAAATAACCGTCAGCCTGAGCATTAAATGTATATTCCAATCCGCCGGGCAAAGTGTGTGCATATAAGCCATCACTGGCATTAGTAGTTGACTTACCTATTTCTACATCAGAATTGTATTGGTTAAAATTGATTTCAGCTTTCAAGGGAATCTTTGACTTATAACTAATTACTTTTCCTTTTACCAAAAGCACAGGTTTAGGACTTACTTTTTCAGGTATCTGTATCTTATAGATATTTATATCATCTGATTGCTCATTTTTTCTCACTAAAAAAGCTGTCTTAGCAGAAGCATCTAATTTAAAATAGGCATCCCACCCTGGTGTATTAATATCCTCACCTAAATTAACTGGCTTAGACCAGTTTTGCCATGTATCATCTAACCTTCTCGACATAAAAATATCAGAGGATCCAAACCCTTCATGTCCCTCTGAAGAAAAGTACATAGTCTCACCATCAGAGGCTAAAAATGGAGATATTTCATCACTGACAGAATTGACAGTTCCACCTAAATTCAAAGGCTTAGACCAAATTCCGCTCTCTTTAAGGAAACTTACGTATAAATCTTTTTTGCCTTTTGTATCATTTCTTTCAATTGTCATAAGTAAAGTTTTACTATCATTAGACAGATAAAATCCGGCAAATCCGCTAATATTGTAATAATCTTCTATAACTTGATTTACAGGATATGACCACCCGGAATCTGTCTTATGTGAAATAGAGACACCTTCACTTATCAGTTTATTATCTTTTGTAGGATAAACTGTACCTAATAACAATGTATGTCCATCCGGAGATACTGAGCTGACAAAATTATTCATAGAGTTATTTAGAGGTTTACCAATATTTTTAGGCTGCCCCCATTTGCCATGCTTATCTTTAACAACAAAGTATATATCATCTGACTTTAGTGAGTCTGAGCAGTAAGTTTTACAATAGTATAAAGTCTTGCCATCCGGAGAAATGACGGGACTAAGCTCATCACAGTTAGTATTTATAACATTTTCTATATTATCGGAATTCGACGATACAGCAAGAAACATCAGCATAAAGAAAGCGATAAGAATTTTGTTCATATAATTAGCCTGCTATAATGAGTTTTCAGTTTTCATATTTTAGAACTTACAAAATTGCAAATTTATTTTTAATAAACATAAGGATTAATACGTATTTTACGTATTTGTACATTATTTTTATACTATCATATTTTTTACTAAATTGTAGCTTTACAGTCAACTGTCTATATTTACGAGGTTATAAATGGAAAAGCTTTTTCTTATATTGATGACAATAAAGAACGTTACGTTAGCGAACTGGTGGAATTTCTCGAAATTCCAAGTATTTCAAGCTTATCTGAGCATAATGAAGACACTCTTGCATGCGCAAACTGGGTTGTGGATCATATCAAATCTATTGGTATCGAGAATACTCATTTAGTAAGTACACCAGGTCATCCATCGTTTACGCAGAATGGTTAGAAGCCGGTGAAAATGCTCCAACTGTTCTCATCTACGGACATTATGACGTACAACCTGTAGATCCTATTGAGTTATGGACAACTAAACCATTTGAACCTACAATCAGAGATGGTAAAAATATTTGCAAGAGGCTCTTCGGATGATAAGGGGCAAGTATTCGTTCATCTCAAGGCAATAGAAGCATTATTTAAACTTTATGGCAAACTTCCTGTAAACATTAAACTAATGATTGAAGGTGAAGAAGAAGCTGGCTCAAGTAATCTAGAAACTTTTATAGAAAACAACCAAGAAATGCTAAAATGTGATACAGTTTTAGTATCAGACACTGAATGGTTTGCTGATGGACTCCCTTCTATATGCTACTCTCTGAGAGGTATTTCTTTTGTAGAAGTTAAAGTCATCGGCCCAAATAGAGACTTACACTCAGGAACTTTTGGAGGTGCTGTAGATAACCCAATCAACGTCTTAGCTTGGATGATTTCACAACTTAAAGATAACTATGGTAGGATTACTATTCCTGGTTTCTATGACGATGTAGTTGATTTGACAGTAGAAGAAAGGAATGGATTTAAGGAACTTCCTTTTGATGAAGATGATTATAAAAAAGATCTTGATGTCAAAGAATTAAACGGTGAAATCGGATACACTACTTTAGAAAGAACATGGGCAAGACCTTCTTTAGATTTAAATGGTATTAAAGGTGGTTTTATTGGCGAAGGTGCTAAGACTGTTCTTCCTTCTGAAGCATCCGCAAAAATTTCTATGCGCTTAGTTGCCAACCAAACAGCAGATGATATTACTAAGAAAATTCTTGACTATTTAATAAAATTGGCTCCTCCGACAGTAAAAGTTGAAGTAAACGAATTACATGGTGGGAACCCTGTTTTAGTACCTAGAGATGGCAAGGCAATATCTGCAGCTATGGAAGCTCTTGAAATAGCTTTTGGTCAAAAACCGGTATTTATGAGAGAAGGCGGCTCCATACCAATTGTTGAAAAGTTTGAAAGCGTTTTGCACGCCCCTACAGTATTAATGGGATTAGGTCTTCCTTGCGATAATATTCACTCTCCTAATGAAAATTATGATTTAAGAAATTATATAGGTGGGATAGCAGCATCAGTGCTATTTCTAAATAATTTAGCAAAATAATACACTTAAATAAAGCATTATAAGCCGATTTATAAAATCGGCTTTTTTTATTTTAGGGATATTAGATTCTATTTGTTATATTGCATTCATAATCTAAACATTGCAAATCATTGTTATACAAATAATAAGAAACGTTATGAAAAATTTTGTTTTAATCCTCGTTCTTATGACTTTCGTTTTTAACTATAATACAGAAGCACAATTCTGGAATAAAATTAAAAAATCAGTCGAAGAAAAAGTAGAAAGCAAAGTCGAAGAAAAAGTAGATGAGAAGATAGATAAAACTATCGACGAAGCTGTCGATGGTAAGGAAGAAGAAACTTCGTCTAATTCATCTAATAACACACAATCCACTTCTAATTCAAAATCCACTGAAACTCAAAATACTAGCCCAAAATCCGGAACTTTAAATTGGGCAAAATACGATTTTGTCCCTGGTGACTTAGTAATTTTTGAAGATAATCTTATTAATGAAGAAAATGGAGAATTCCCTACCAGATGGGATATTAGAGAAGGTAATTGTGAAATTGCAGAATTTAATGGCGAAAACGTAATTATGTTCCGTGAAGCTTCCGAAATAATTCCATTTATGAAAGAAAGAAAAACGGATTATTTACCTGAAGAGTTTACTCTTGAATTTGATTGCTTTTTTGAAGCAAAACAGTATAGTCAACGATATTATATATACTTCAAAGACAGAAAGAATCAATGGAGATTATCAGATGATCAAATTAATCATTATGTTGTGATACATTTTGGGGAAATTGAATTTGAAGAGCTACAAGGTAAATACCCTAATTTAGAACGTACTAACTATACAGAAAATGAAACTTGGAGACATATCTCTATCTCATTCAATAAAGGCAACCTCAAAATCTACATGGATGATACTAGATTAATAAACTATCCTAGATTAGAGGGAAACCCAACCGGTTTCACTTTTGCTAACTCCTCTGATGCAGATAAAAATTTCATAAAAAATATTCGCTTTGCCAAAGGTGCAGTAAAGCTTTCAAAAAGAGTAGAAACTGAAGGCAAAATTGTGATGCAAGGAATTAGATTTGACGTTAACAAAGCAACTTTAAAAGCTGAATCTATTGGGCCAATCAATAAAATATACGGAATGATGAAGAAAGATGATTCATTGAAGTTTAGCGTGGAAGGACACACAGATTCTGACGGAGATGATCAAGCAAACTTAAAACTATCAGAAGCAAGAGCTAAAACAGTAGTTGATAAATTAGTTGAGTTAGGTATTGATTCTAGTAGACTCAAATACAAAGGTTTGGGTGAAACTATGCCTATCGGAGATAATTCTTCTCCTGAAGGCAAAGCAAATAACAGACGTGTTGAATTTATCAAATTTTAGATAATTTGATTATCCCAAAAATGTCGTTAGAAATGATGGAAATGGCTTTAAGTAGTTAAATGGCAAGGGGTTGAAGCCCCATATTCAATAAGCGATAACGTAATATTTTCTTATAAGAATCAGGGAATATTTGCCAAGATTCTATAGTCATTCACAGTACTTTTGGTAACATCTAATAACAAATCCGGGATTATTTAATAAAAAAGCGGACTACAAAAGCAGCCCGCTTTTTTATTTAGAATTTTCTAAATTTATCTTTTTTTACATTACATACAGGGCATTTTTCAGGTAAATCACCAACGTGAGTGTAACCACAAATTTCGCAAGTATGAATTTCTTCAAAATCAGCATCTTTATCTGCATCAGCCATTTCTTTAGCCTTGCCATACAATTCAGAGTGAGATTTTTCTGCGTCAATAGCCCAACGAATAGCTTTTAAAGCAGCCTTCTCGCCTTGTAATTCAGCAATTGCTTCATAAGCAGGGTACATTTCTTCCACTTCAAAATCTTCACCATTAATACCATCTTGTAAATTTTCTTTTGTTTTGCCAATCATTCCTAAAACTTTTGCATGTGCATGAGCGTGCACAGTTTCAGCATAAGCAATTGCTTCAAATAAACGAGAAATATTTTTCAAGCCTTCTCTTTCTGCCTGTAATGCGTATGCTAAATATTTCATATGTGCTTTTGATTCACCACAGAAAGCTTCTTGTAACGATTTTTCAGTCATTTTCTTCATAGTACACCTTTGTCGTTTAAAATAAACATATTGAGTAGAAAACAAAGATACTAATTTTTTGCTAAAAGATTATTTTTCTTCAAAGTAATAAGAGTAATTTCAGGATTAATTCCTAATCGTATTGGAGGGCCAACCATGCCAACACCCCTATTCACATATAAATATTGACCAGTTTTATGATAAAGACCAGCCCATTGCTTATAAACCATCTTAACCGGTGTTAGCATTTTTCCAAATAGCTCAACTCCTACCTGTCCGCCATGCGTATGACCTGATAATGTTATATCTACTGGTAATTTTCCTACAATAGATTTATCCCAATTCGTAGGATCATGGGCTAAAAGTATGATTGGTTCATACTCCGGTAAATTATTTACAGCAAGTGAAAAATCGCCATATTCCTGTCCGAAACCAATATTGTCAATTCCAGCTATATGTAAATTTCCATCTCCAATTTTAATTGACTCATTTTCATTTACTAAAAGTCTCATACCTGTAGCTTTTAATTTGTCTACTAAAAGCGCATGATCTTCCTGGGTCATAAAGTGATCATGATTCCCGAGGCATCCATAAACTCCATATTTAGCCTTTATCCTCGATATTTCATCAAATATTTTACCTATCTCAGCATGATTATTATTGACAAAATCTCCAGTAAGTACCACTATATCCGGATTTAGTGCATCAATTATTCTTCTAACCTTTCTAAATGGTGCGTCAGAATAATAAGAACCTGCATGCAAGTCTGATATTTGAACTATTCTTAAGCCTTCCATTGAACTCGGTAAATTGTCAAGTTTTATATCAACATTATGTACTTTATAATCATATGCTGTTTTGAAAACGCCCCAAGCTGAAATAAAAAATGGAATACCTGCTGCAGTCCAACTTACATCTCGTAAAAACTTTCTTCTACTATTTTCTTCGTCTACTGGCTTTTTAAATATTTTGCGTCTAAAAAATGAGACGATAGATTGAAAAAACATAATTGGAACAATTAATATTTTAGGCAAAGTCCAAACACTTATAAACATAAATAAAATGACAGACCAAGAGTCATTTGTTTCGCTAAATATTCTGTTCGCGTTAATTGCAATTATAGATAAGACAGTTGCGATTGATAAAATCAGTGAAGTTCTATGCCACCACTTATTCCAGCCTTTATCTTCAACATATTTCTTCCATTTTTTATAAAAGAATATCTCTATAGATATAAACAAAGCTATTACAATAGCAAATATGATAATAAATTTCATCTATGATTTCTCCGATTTTTGAATCTCTTTTATATACGTTACAATCATAGTTTAGTTTAAACAAAAAAAAGCTACTATGTTTAACTCACAGTAGCTTTAATAAAATATATATTTCAAATTTAAATATCTAAGTTCTGCACATACTCAGCATTTGCTTCAATAAAGGCTCTCCTTGGTTCGACCTTATCACCCATTAGAGTTTGGAAAACTCTTTTAGACTCTGCTGCATCTTCAATCGTAACTTGCAAAAGAGTACGAGTACTTGGATCCATAGTTGTTTCCCAAAGTTGATTAGGATTCATTTCACCAAGACCTTTAAATCGAGAAATTTGAATACCGCCTTTTTTAGCTTGTTCAGCAATATTTTGCTCTGCATTTTCATCATCTTCATCAGGGATGACAACTTTCACCCGTGGATCTTCTTTTTTAATACGAGCTATGATTTCGTCTCTTTCTGCTTCATTATAGGCATAATATTCCTGCTTACCTCTTTTTAACTTATAGAGAGGAGGCTGAGCAATATAAAGCTTACCGGAGATAATCAAGTCTTTCATATAGTTGTAAAATAAAGTCAACAATAAAGTTCTAATGTGAGCACCATCGACATCGGCATCGGCCATGAGAATTACTTTACCATATCTGGATTTTGTAGCATCAAGATCATCACCAAAACCTGCTCCAATAGCAGTAATAATAGTCTTAATCTCTTCATTTTCGAGAATTTTATGTTGTCTTGCTTTCTGTACGTTAAGCACTTTACCTCGCAAAGGAAGTATCGCTTGGAACCTTCTATCTCTGCCTTGCTTTGCTGAGCCACCGGCAGAGTCCCCTTCGACCAAATACAATTCGCAATCTTCAGGAGTTTTCATAGAACAATCAGCTAGCTTGCCGGGTAACGAACCTGATTCAAGTATATTCTTACGTCTTACCAATTCTCTTGATCTTTTAGCTGCAATCCTTGCTTCAGCTGCTGTTACAGCTTTTTCAACAATTTTTTTGGCTACTGCAGGGCTTGAATCTAAATACTCTTTTAGCCTAACAGCTACTATCCCACGAACTATACCTTCAACTTCACTATTACCTAACTTAGTCTTAGTTTGTCCCTCAAATTGAGGCTCTGCAACTTTTACAGAAATAATAGCAGTAAGACCTTCTTTAAAGTCATCTCCTGTCAGCTGAAGTTTAGTCTGCTTTTTACTGTTTAGGTTATCATTTACATATTGATTTAAAGTACGGGTCAATGAGGATCTAAATCCTGAAACGTGAGTACCGCCTTCAATAGTATGAATATTATTTACATAAGATAAAAGATTTTCGCTATAGCCATTGTTATATTGGAAACAAACTTCTACTTGAGTTTCAGTTTCAGAAACTCCTACATCATTACCTTCAAAATATATAGGAGGTACTATGATAGTAGCACCTTCATCCACATACTCAACAAAGTCCTTTAGTCCACCTTTGTAAAAGTATTCTTCAAATCTATTTTCTCTTTCGTCAGCCAGAGTTATTTTTACAGAAGGGTTCAAAAAGGCTAATTCTCTTAGTCTTTCAGAAGCTTTTTTAAATCTAAATAAAACAGTATTAAATATATTTCCATCAGGCCAAAATCTGGTTGTAGTACCTGTTTCCTTAGTTTCACCAATAACTTCTACCGGAGCTTGAGGAACACCTATACGATAAATTTGTCTATAAATCGTTCCATCTCGTTTAACAGTGACTTCCATTTTTGAAGAAAGTGCATTCACACAAGACACACCTACACCATGGAGACCACCGGAAACTTTATATGTATTTTTATCAAATTTACCGCCTGCGTGCAATGTACACATTACAACTTCTAAGGTAGATATTTTTTTAACAGGGTGAGGTCCGGTAGGAATCCCACGCCCATTATCAGATACCGAGCATGAACCATCATTGTGCAATGTTACTAATATATCACTGCAATAACCGGCTAAAGCTTCATCTATAGAGTTATCTACTACTTCTTGGATTAAATGGTGCAAGCCTCTTTCACTTACATCCCCTATATACATGGCAGGTCGTTTACGAACAGCTTCTAATCCTTCCAATACTTTAATACTCGACTCACTGTAAGTGGTATTTAAGTTAGGATTTTTGCTTCCAATTTCCTGTGATTTCATAGAATAGACCGTATTTTTATAGTCAAAACAATACTTTGTATAACTTACAAAAATACACAATATTTCAACGAATTACAATTTTTTCAACCACATCTGATTGTAATTCTTCATTGATTTTAGTTATTAGTTGCTCAGATCTTAAACTAAGCTCTGTTCGCCAAGTACTCGAATTAGTACGGATTGTTAAAATTCCGTTCTTTAGCGAGTGAATTAATGTCTCCTCAAATATTTTTGTACCTACTATCTTTTCCCAATTATTGGTAATTTGTGCTTGATAGTATTGGTTGTCCCAACCTTTCCGTTTTACAATTGAATGGAGCACTTCTGAAATAGTATTTGTTCTAAAGTTATTCTCAAGGTCTGTCATTTTTCAACTCCCTTTATTTCTCCGGCATCAATAAGAAAGTAAAAGCAATTATCAGACGGAGTAACAAATTTATTTATATATTCAGCATTTGTTACAGTAATAAATGTTTGAGCATTGTTTGAACGTATATAGTTTAACACCTTTTCAGATCTTTCTGCATCTAACTCTGAAAATATATCATCTAAGAGTATAATTGGAGTCTCATTTTTTACATCCTGAAGAAAGAAAAATTCGGCAAACTTCAAACTTATAAGCAATGACTTATGTTGACCCTGTGAAGCATATTGTTTAGACAAACCATCATTGATATATATCTTCATATCATCCTTTTGCGGGCCAAATATAGTAGTTCCTCTTCTAAACTCATCTTCTAAATTATCAATAAAATATTCTTTATATCTCTCAATGATTATCTCTTTTTTTAAATCACAACCTAGCAATCCATATGGAGCATACTTGAGTCGAACAATTTCTTTGTCGCCCGATATTTCTTTATAAACTTTTGTAAAGAATACTTCAAAATTTTCGACAAACTTATCTCTAGCAATTACAATTTCTGCGCTAGACTCTATAAACATATCTGTTAATATCTGCAACAAATTCATATCAATTTTAATATTCTGCTTTTTATCAGAAAGTAGTTTGTTTCGTTGCTTCAGATATTTTTTATTCTTTAAAACATAGTCAATATATTTCTTTGAAGATTGAGAAAGGATTGTATTTAGAAATTGTCTCCTGTCCTCAGGAGCCCCAAATGTAAGAGTCTTATGATCAGGCGAAAGGATAACTACCGGCATCTCTCCTATTATATTTTTAGGGAGCTGGTTATCTCCGTAGCTGTTAGAAAATGTTTTCTTTTGACTTTTCGGATATTGTACCTTTACAAAATATTCAATTCCTAGTGAATTTACAGCATCGCAACGAACAAATAGAAAGTCTTTGAATTTATTTATCAAAGCAGCATCAGGCACTGGCAAAAAACTCTTAGAAAGGCTACAGAGTGAAATGGCTTCTAATAAAGATGTTTTACCAACACCATTCAGCCCGTAGATAATATTTAATCCCGGGCTGAATTGCGCGTTAGTTTCATTATGATTTCTTATGTTAGATAGTTTTATAGACTTGATAAACATCTTAAGATAATCTAACCGGCATAATCAACATTAGTAATTTATCTTCATCTGGAGTCGGTTTAACTAAAGCAGGTTTCGTTGGTTCTGAAAATGTAAGCATAACCTGCGAGTTTGAACTTTCCACGTTATCTGTATGATTCAAAGCATCTTCTAAATACTTATAGTTGAAACCAAATTCGATAGATTCGCCTTGAAAGTCGCAAGAAATAGTTTCAGATGCGTTATTTCCACTGTCTTCATCTTCACCCATTACTTCAATTAGATTTTCTGTCAGTTTCAGCTTAATTTGTTTTGAATGAGTATTAGTGAAGATAGATACCCTTCTAATTGCCGATAATAATTCTTTTTTATCAACAATAGCCATCAGGTTGTTGTTTTGAGGAATTACTGACTCATAAGGAGGAAATTTTTCTTCAATAATTCTTGAAATAACGATAGTGTTACCAATTTCAAAACGTACATGTGTGATTTTATCTGAAGCTTCTATCAAAGAAAAGACAGCATCATCATCTATTTTTTTAAGCATTTCAACTGATTTTGCAGGGATAATGACTTCGAAATCTGAAGAAAATGTTTTATTAACAGGGTTGATTACGGCTTTTACTAATCTATAGCTATCTGTAGAAACAGCATTGATTGCATCTTCTCTAAATTGAAATAATACTCCGGTCATAGCTGGTCGAAATTCGTCAGAAGAAACAGCAAACACTGTTTTATTAGCTACTGATTGCAAATCATTTCTCGCAATAGTAGCATAAGCTGAACTATCGCTTACCTCACCATGGTCAGGAGTTATAGTTGTTTCTTGTTTAAAAAGTTCCGGTAAATCTAAATACTCTGTGTGGCTCAAACCTTTCATTTCGTAATACCCTTTTTCAGTTTTGAGATTAATCTCAAAATTTTCCGGGTTAGAAACAAACTCTATTTCGCCTTCTGTTCCTAAAGCTTTTATGATTTCATTTATTTTCCTAGCAGGTACAAGTATATCACCTTCGTCAAAGCCAATCACATCTATTTTAGTCAAGATTGTAATATCCTGATCTGTAGCAATCATTTTCAGAATATTTTCTTTCAACGAAAAATGTAAATGCTCCAATACCGGCAAAGTTGATTTTGGAGGTATAGCAGGAAGAGTTTTTTGTAATCCTTTCTGCAACTCGGCAAGTGCTACTGAAAATTTCATATTTTTATCCATCTATGATTGATTATACCAAACAATTTCGTAATTTACTCTTTACGCTTAACGCAATTTACAAAATATCAAGAATATATTGAATTAATATTCATAAGTATTACTATGCTAACAAGATACGGATTAGATAACGCAATTCCAATGCTTCTTATTGGAATATCAATTATAGTTGCTTCTTTCATGTTTACTACAGGATGGGTTACATATTTACTATGTATGCCCGGTGTATTACTTACATCTTTTACTCTGTGGTTCTTCCGAGATCCCGAAAGGATAGTCCCAAAAGAAGTGTTAGAAGACCCATCTTTAATGATTTCACCGGCTGACGGTAAGGTCGTACAAATTATAGATGTAGAAGATAAATACTATTTAAAGTCTAAAGCTAAACAAATTAGTATCTTTTTATCTCCTTTAGACGTACATGTAAATAGATCTCCGGTTTCAGGAGCTATAGAGTATTATGATTACTTTCCCGGAAAATATTTAGTAGCTTATGCGCCAAAAGCCTCTGAGGAAAACGAACATTCAAAGATAGGAGTCATGACTCCTTGTGGAAAAGTTTTGTTTAAACAAATTGTAGGTATTTTAGCTCGCAGAATTGTTGCAGATATAAAAGTTGGCGACTCTATTAAAGCCGGTGATCAGTTTGGGATGATGAAATTTGGCTCCAGAATGGATATAATTGTTGACCCTGCTACAGAATTTAAAGTTGAAGTAGGGCAAAAAGTAGTAGGTGGTGAAACAATAATTGCAAAACTTCCTGCAAAGTGATTTTTTGATTTATCGAATGGAATGATTAAATTCCCTGAAACTAAAAAAACAACATCAAAAGATTGATACATGAAACTGAGAATTACCCGATCGATAGTACCAAACTTATTAACACTTGCGAATTTATTTTCAGGCTTTACTGCAATTGTGCATATAGCCGATTTGCAATTTGAGAAAGCAGCCCTTTTTATACTTATGGCTGCTATTTTTGACATGCTAGATGGAGCGATGGCAAGGCTGTTCAATTCTGCAAGTGAGTTTGGAGTAGAGTTAGATTCTTTATGCGACGCTGTTTCATTTGGCGTAGCGCCGTCATATATGCTATATAAAGCTCACTTTGAGCAATATGGAGAATTTGGAATATTACTGGCAGCTATACCTGCATTAGCCGGGGTTGTACGCTTAGCCAGATTCAATGTTAAGCTAAATAGTTATGAAGATAAAAAGTATTTTTATGGGTTGCCTATTCCGTCAGGTGCTTTGACTATTATATCCTACCTGATATTTTTCTATCTAACTGATAGAATTTCTGAAGATTTTAAAGCGATACTAACACCGTTTGTTTCATTTGGTGTAGCCACTGCTATGGTAACTATGATTAAATATCATAACATCCCAAAGCCAACCAAGAAAAATCTGAAAGAATCTCCTTTGCTGATTATTGGAATAGCCGGAGCAATAATAGCCGGAATAGCAACAAAAGGACTTTCTATATTTCCTACTATGGTTATTTATGTTTTGGGGACAGCATTAGTCAGGACAGTATTGTGGATTAAAGCAAAAACTTCACCGGAAGACGAAATTGATGAATATGTAGATGACATAGATAATGATGAAGGTAATTATAATCTTTAGTTGCTTTGTCAGAATAAAGATATTTTTCTTATTTTTGTATATCATTTTTAGCAAAAGACAAACATACATTCAAATATATCAGGTGTACAGATGAAAAAATTTGCTGCTAAAGTAAATATCACACTAAGAGAAGGCATCTTAGATGTGCAAGGTAAAACAGTAGAACACGCTCTACACTCTTTGGAATATAACTCTCTTACTAATATTAGAATTGGCAAATTTGTAGAATTAATAGTAGAAGCCGAGACCGAAGAAAAAGCTCTTGAAATGGTTGATACAGCATGCAAACAGCTTATCGCTAATCCTATCATCGAAGATCATTTTGTTAAATTGGAAGAAATTAAATAATTAGAGGCTAAAATGAAGTTCGGAGTTGTAATTTTCCCCGGTTCTAATTGTGACCATGATGCTTACTTTGCCACTAAAAAAAATGCCGGCGAAGAGGCTACTTTCCTTTGGCATAAAGATACTTCTATTCCTTCGGATATTGATTGTATTGTTTTGCCGGGTGGTTTTTCTTATGGTGACTATTTAAGATGCGGTGCTATTTCACGTTTCTCTCCTATTATGAAAGAAGTTGTGAAGTTTGCTGAAAATGGCGGATATGTAATTGGCATTTGTAATGGCTTCCAAGTTTTAACAGAATCAAATCTTTTACCGGGCGCTTTACTAAAAAATGAATCTTTACATTTCATTTGTAAAGATGTTTACTTGAAAGTGTTGAATAATTCTACTGCTTTTACGTCTGAGTTAGAACAAGATCAAGTTATAAGAATTCCTATTGCTCATGGTGATGGAAATTACTTTGCTGATGCTGATACTATCGAAGAATTAGAATCAAATAACAGAGTGATTTTCAGATACTCTGATAAAGATGGTAATATAACTAAAGATGTTAACCCTAACGGTTCTATAAATAATATTGCAGGTATCATCAACGAAAAGGGTAACGTACTTGGTATGATGCCACATCCTGAAAGATACAGCGATAATCAATTAGGTTGTAACGATGGTCTTGCTATTTTCAAATCCTTAGCAAAACATTTTAAATAAATTGGAATAGGCGAGGTATAAAATGCCTTTTGGACTAGGTTTACCGGAATTACTTATTATAGTAGCTGTAATAGCTCTGCTTTTTGGTGGTAAAAAAATACCTGAGTTGATGCGTGGCTTAGGCTCCGGCATCAAAGAATTTAAAGAAGCTGCCAACGAAGGCAAAGAAGAAGCTAAAAAAATTGATAATAAGTAGAAAAGTGTGCTGATATGTTTGATGTTGGCGGTGGAGAATTATTACTTATTGTTCTGGCAATCATAGTGTTGTTTGGCCCTAAAAAACTACCTGAAATTGCCAGAACAATGGGAAAAGGTATGCAAAAAATCAAAGATGCACAGCAGCAATTCACTGATGAAATCAACAACATTAGTGATGATGTTAAATCTGTTGCCGATATTGATAATTCGCATTCTCGTGACCAGATAATAGAAAAAGATACTTCTGTGAAATATGTTAAAGAACCTGTGCAAAACTTGGATGAAGACAATTTCGACATCAAGGAGCAAAGCGCTGATAGTTTTGATAATAAATTTAAACCGGAAGAACTAATAGAAAAACCAAAAACTGACGAACCAAAAAATATACCTAATGGAAACTCACTCGAAGCCTGACCTACTACAATGCTTTACGTTGGAAGCTGAGAATAGAACCTCTATCCTTTCTGATTTATTTGAGCTTATCGAAGAAGATAAATTTAATATATTTTCTCACATAAATTATGATGCAGAACCACAAATAAATAAATCTCTTTCTCACCTAATTGTCTCTGTCAAAGACAATATTATGCTAAATGGCATGCCTTTTAATGCCGGTTCCGGCTTATTAGATAGTTTTTTATCTAATTATTCAGCCACTGCAGTCTCTAATTTATTAGATGAAGGCATAACTATTATAGGTAAAACTAATTTGGACGAGTTTGCAATAGGAACTTTAGGTACAAGTTCTGCTTTGGGCAATATACTTAATCCTTTATACCCTGAATATATGATTGGCGGTTCTTCTGCAGGAGCTGCTGCCTCTGTTGCCACAGATATTTGCCACATTGCAATTGCATCTGACACCGGCGGCTCTTCAAGAATACCAGCGGCAATGACAGGGCTTTTAGGTTTCAAACCAAGTTATGGTTCAGTATCAAGATATGGCTTGTTATCTTTTGCTCCCGGCTATGATCAAGTTTCTTTTATATCAAAGAATATAGAATATATCAAAGAGACATATTTAGTCGCAAGAGGAAAAGATACAAAAGATATGACTTCTCTTACTCATAAAGATATAGAGTTTAGAGGTCATACTATTGGAGTTTTAAATCTTGACAATGCCCCATTGGTTTCTCAGGAAGTTATTGATAACTATAATTCTTATATAGATTACTTAATGGATTTGGGTTTTATGATAAGCGAAATTACCATACCTGATTTGGAGCAGATAATTGCCGCTTATCAAGTCTTAACTTCAATAGAATCATCTTCCAATTTGTCCAGATTTACCGGAACTAGTTACGGTAAAAGAATCGAAGATACTATAAATACCAGAAGTAAATTGATTGGTGAGCAGACTAAAAATAGAATTATTCTTGGTAATTATTTATTGAGTCATGACAAAGAGAAATTGATTGAAAAAGCAGAATCGTTAAAACAGGACTTGATTGAAATATTTATCAAAATGTTTACAGAAGTCGATGTTGTAATAACTCCCACTACTCCTCTCGTCCCAGCAAAAGTCGATAAAAAGAATGATAACCAACATCATTTCGACGCTTTTACTTGTATATCCAATATAATTGCTTCACCGACAATAGTATTTCCTTACGGAGAGTACAAATGTGGTTTGCCTCAGAGCATACAAATAATTTCACCCCAGTATACAGATATACGTTTACTGGATTTCTATAAAGAACTCACAGCTTAGTCGATATAAATTCTTCTAACTCTGTCTGTCAAAGCTGTTGTTATTTCATATGGAATAGTATTGATATTGCGAGCCAACTCGTAGATTGATATTTCTTGAGTTTCAGACTTACCCATCAGTATAGCTTCATCGCCAATCTTTACATTTTTATTTTTGTAACCGAGATTGACCATTATTTCATCCATACAAACAGTACCTATTATCGGATATTTCCTATCATTTATAATCACACTGCTTTTGTTAGAATGAGCTCGTGAGAAGCCATCCCCATAACCTGTTGATAATACAGCTATTTTAGTATCTTCTTTAGCGATATATTTGAAAGCATATCCTGTAGTATCCCCTTTTTTAATATCTCTTACTTCTATTACATGAGACTTGAGTGTCATCACAGGATGAATTTCAACTTTATTCTGCAAAAACTCTTCACCCTGATATCCATAGATAAAAATACCAGGTCGAACCATCGTATGATGTGAATCAGGTAACTGTATCATGCCTGCACTATTTGCTATGTGTTTATATGTAAAATTGAAACCACTATCAGCAAGTAAATCTATAGTATTATTAAAGACATCGAGTTGACGATGGCTGAAAGTAAGATCTTCACTGTCAGCATTACAAAAGTGCGATTGAATTCCTTCTATATCTATTCCCTTTAAATTGCTTATTTCAGACATAAAGTCTACGGCATTTTCAGGTAGGATACCATCTCTATTCATACCTGTATTGACAAACACATGTATAGGTATTACTAAACCCTTATTGATAGCTTTTTCAGACAATTCTTTACAAAATTCTACCCTACTTACAGAACATTGCAAATTATAATCTAAAATAGTATCAATATCAGTGTTTAAAGGAGGAATAATAATATGCAACTTAGCTTTATTGCCTGACATCCGGATTTTTTTTCCTTCCTCAGCCCATGCAACACCTAATACATTTATACCTATTTCGTGTAGTTTATTAGAGATAGGTATTATACCATGTCCGTAAGCATTTGATTTTATAATTGGTAGTATTTCTAAACTGCCTACAAGATTTCTTATAGACTGGATATTCTGTTGAAAACTATTTAGATTAATTTCGCAAAAAGTGCCGTTCATAGCTAATTTTCTTCCGATTTATGCCGATAAAAGAGATATTGAAGCGGGAATACGACTCTATGCTACTAAAAAACTCCCCCGCACAGAAATCAGTATCATGCAAATACACTTACAAAAATATATAAATACTTTATTCTATACTAATACTATATTTTTTGCTTGAATAATATGACTAATAAAAAATATATAATCCTTGTCTTTACAACGATTTACATTGCACTGCTACTAAACAGTTGTGCAACAGTAGAAACATGCCCTGACGAACGTAAAAATGGAAATCTGGGAGCTTTATTTAATACATCTGACGACGAGTTCTCTCCATTTATCATTGACGACACAATGTACTTTACTTCTCAATCGACAAATGAAAAAGGCAGAGAAGAAGAGATACTGATGATGAACATGAAGTCTCTGCAAAAACCGATAGTAGTAAAAGATTTACCTTTAGATAATTTTGACGTTGCAGGTCTCCCCTCATTCTTCAGAAATAAAGACGGGAATATTGAAATATTTTTTGCTGCAATGACAACTGACGTTGAAAAAATAAATTCAGATATATATCATTCAATTAATAAAAATGGAAGCTGGAGCCAGCCTAAAAAGCTTGCTCTCAATACTTTACATTATGAATCACATCCTCATATTTCTAAGGATGGCAGAACTCTGCTTTTTACATCCGATCGCCCCGTGGGTGTTGGTGGTTTAGATATATACGCAGCAAGGCGAGAAGGCAGCGCTTTTGTTGATGTTATAAATTTAGGTAAAACTATAAATTCTGAAAGAGATGAAAAATCTCCTTATTTGGATGATAATTATAATTTACTTTTTGCAAGTAACGGACATAATGCTGAAGGTTATGATATTTTTAGAGCTAGTTTTGAAAATAACGAATGGACTGATATAACAAGACTTCCTAATCCAATTAATACACAGTATAATGAACTTGGCCCTGCTATTTATAAAGAAGAAATCTATTTAACCTCAGATCGAATCGGCGGTTGTGGTGGTAAAGATATTTATGCTTTTGATCTTTGTGGTCCGGTTATTTTTGAAGGTACTGTTCATTCTGAAAGCAAAGAAATTGCGGTAGAAGGTACTTTGAATATTACGAATGTCAATACAAAAGAGCAAAGTAAAATTGATATATTTGATGATGGTATAATCTCGTATCATGCTAAATCTAATACTCCATATTTATTGGAATACGTAAACGCATGTAACGCAAACCTTACTGTAAAACAATATGTACCTGCTCAATGTAATGAGAATAAAGCTACTAAAGTTCTTGTAAATTTTAAGCTAAACCCTAATTTGCAAACTTTTACATTCGAAGAATATGATATTCCATTCTTTGTAACCGGATACTACAAACCAAATACAGGCGAAAATCTGACTTCTTTACAGATGAAATTTGCATATAACCTAATTGGTAATGATGACTCTACCAGATATATAGAAAATCCTGAGGGCAAGTACGATAAATATACTTTACTTGTCGAAGAAGCTTTAAACGAGGCTGTGAACTATATAGAAGAAACTATTTCAAATCTAAACAGCAAATGCACTCAAACCAAACGTAAATTAGAAATTAGTGTAGAAGGTTATGCCGACCCTCGCCCATTTACCAGTAAAGCAGTTTATGCTGACATCCCTATTTCTTCTAAAGAGTTAGGTATAAATGCCTTCCCGGGGAATAAAATGGACAACAAACTACTATCTTATCTCCGAGCTTACTTTACTGCAAAATACATTAATGATAGACTTTTGGCATCAGACATAGATACTACAAAATGTATCTGGAAAGTTGAAGGCAAAGGAGTTGACGCATCGCAAATAGACAATAAACTAAAGCGAAGAGTTAATATTTCTATCAGACCTATCGATACAGATATTAGCGACATTGCGAAGTAACAATCAATTCTACTTTCTAATGTAATATAAATTTACTATTTTGGCATAAAATAGTAAATTTTGAGGTATATTTACATAAACCCGGATTTGTCATTAGATGTTACAAAAAGTACTGTGAATGACTATAGAATCTTGGCAAATGTTCTCTGATTCTTATAAGAAAATATTATGTTATCGCTTATTGAACAAGGGGCTTCAACCCCTTGCCATTTAACTACTTAAAGCCATTTTCATCATTTCTAACGACATTTTTGGGATAAATTCAGACATTAGATGGTTGTATAAGATTTAAAAATTACATTATTGTCCTAATCCTTCTGATTTAGAAAAAGAAGGTACCATTGAAAGATTTGAATTTACACACGAATTAGCGTGTAAGCTAATGGAAGACTTTTTAGAATATGAAGACATCAGCAGTATCATAGGTTCAAGATTTCCAACTTGTGAAGCTTTCAATCAAGGCTTGATTACTGACTCACAGAGGTAGTGTAAAATAAACTCTGTCTGTTTTATTTCTAAAGAAGAAAATTATAGGACTCAAACATAAACTAAGTCTCTCTTTCACAACATTACTCATACTTAATAATTCTTAGAGTGACTGTTTTATCCTGTGAAAAAGTTTCTCTGTTACTCATTCTGCATTCGGTAGGGTCAGAGTCAAAAGCTCCACCGCGTATAACTCTAAGATTCCCAGTTTCAGGTCCGGAAGGATTAACCAAATCATTTTCGTCATAAGGTGCGTAATAATCCCAGCATAACTCCCAAGCGTTACCAAGCATATCAAACAATCCATAATTATTTGCAGCTTTACGGGCAAAAGGCTTGGTAAATTCCCATTTATCTAAATATGTCTCACTATTATTACCGCAATACCAAGCCACACCATCCATAGCTTCATCAAGCTCTGAACAATTTTCCTGAGAAATATTTCCTGCATAAGTATCCTGATTATAAGATTCTGCTCGGCATGCCATTTCCCACTCTGCTTCAGTTGGTAGCCTATAGCCCTTAGCCGTTTTATTCCACGTAACCTGACCTCCGTTAATTACATAAGCAGGAGTCAAATTATCCTTTTCTGACATTTTATTGCAAAAAGTACAAGCTTCTGCAAATGAGAAGTTCTCAACAGGCAAACTATCATGTTGATATCTAGAGTTATTATATCTCATAAAATACCTCCAGAGAGCCTGATTTACCTCAATAGTGCTAATGGAAATAGCTTTCTGCATAGCAAGTTTTCTTATTGGCTTCTCATCGAGTTCTGCATACTTAGTAGTGTCGCCCATATATAGCGTATCGAGAAACATAGTTTTCATGGTAATTTTCGTAGGCATAGCTGTGAAGTTTTGTCCATTACTCGTATAGTGATAAACTTTAACTTTTACCTCCGAAGAAACGACTCCCTCAGGAATAACAAGTTTTATCAGATTATCATTCCAAGAAATGTAATCTTCCACTATAATATCTTTTATACGTACAATATTGGTATCTCTAACTGCCCCAAACCGAACTCCCTCAATAGTCATAGTATCTCCGGGTACACCAATATTTGGATATATAGAAGAAATTATAGGCAATTCGTCTTCTTTTAGAGGATTTTCTGACTCAAAGCACGCTGTCATTAAAATTGAACTGATAAGTATAGCTGCAAATATTCTAAACATTTTAAATCCTATTTTCAATATTCTAATTCAACAAAGATATACAATAGCGAATAAATTATAAATGTAAAATATTCGTTAACTCTTTTATTTAGTACAAACAACTCAAGGGTTCGTTCGAATGTGGAAATTTATATTACTTTTTCTGTCTGTTTTAACGTTTTCTTGCTCAAATTCTGAGCAAAATACGATAATAACCACAAATATTTTACCTGATTCTCCTTACAAAGTCAATCCAATTAAAAATGGTGAGACTTTTCCGAACTTATCATTACAATCCGTATCCGGTGATTTAGTTAAACTTGATTCTCTGATAAGTCAAAAGCCTACCATATTTATATATTTTAGAGGTGGATGGTGCTACTACTGTAATCTACATTTTGACCAAATTCACTCTGTAGAGGATTCACTTATCAATATAGGTTATCAGTTAGTTACTATATCCTCAGATTTGCCTGAAAAAATGACCCCCGGTATGAAACAGCATGCTGATAAACTACTGATGCTCTCTGACTCTGAGTCTAAACTGGCAGAGAAATTAGGTATTGCATATTCGCTTGACGAATCAGTATATCAGGATTATATAGATTTAGGAATCGAACTTGAGAATACTCAAGGCAACAATCTACATCTTCTACCTGTGCCTGGAGTTTTTATAGTTGATAAGAAAGGTATAGTAAATTTCAATTATGTAAACCCTGATTATAAAGTTAGATTACATCCTCATGTATTACTAAGCGCAGCTAAGGAATACCTTAATTATTCCATTGACCTTGCAAAAAAGCACTAATTCTTAATATGAACTGATAATTAGCGTACAAATCCTTATATTTGTTTTTACATAATTTTCAATTTCGGAGAATCTTTCATGGTACCTCGTTATACGCGTCCTGAAATGGGACAAATCTGGACAGAAGATAACAAATATAAAATTTGGCTTGAAATAGAAGTGCTTGCAGTAGAAGCACAAGCAGAAATGGGAATTATTCCTATGGATGCAGCTAAAGAAATAAGAGCTAAAGCTAACTGTGATGCTGATAAAATCAATGAGATAGAATTAGTTACTAAACACGACGTAATTGCATTTTTGACTAATGTGGAAGAATATGTCGGTAAGGTTTCTCGTTTTATTCACCTTGGTATGACTTCCAGCGACGTATTAGACACTTGCCTTGCTGTTCAGTCAAAACAAGCCGGAGAGTTACTAATGAAAGATTTAGAAGCCTTGAAAGTGGTGCTTGCCAGAAGAGCTAAGGAACACAAACATACTGTTTGCGTTGGCAGGAGCCATGGCATTCATGCTGAAGCAATGACCTTCGGTATGAAATTCGCTCTATGGTACGACGAGTGTAATAGAAATATTACAAGATTGAAAGCAGCAATGGAAGAAGTTTGTGTTGGTCAGATTTCCGGTGCAGTTGGTACTTACGAACATCTTTCTCCAAAAGTCGAAGAATTTGTGTGCGAAAAATTGGGACTTGGTGTTTCTAATATTTCTACGCAGGTAATACCAAGAGACCGCCATGCTTCATTTATGCTTGCGATTGCACAGATTGGATCAATGCTTGAAAAAATAGCAATTGAAATCAGACACTTACAAAGAACTGAAGTTTTAGAAGCAGAAGAGTTCTTCTCTAAAGGTCAAAAAGGTAGCTCTGCTATGCCTCATAAACGTAATCCTATTGCATCAGAAAACATAGCAGGTCAAGCTAGACTTTTGCGCACTAACGCTCTGGCAGCTATCGAAAATAATGCTTTATGGCACGAAAGAGATATATCTCATAGTAGCGTGGAAAGAGTTATCTTCCCTGACTCTACTATTTCATGCGATTATATTTTAAATAGAGCAATCAATCTGTTAGATAAATTGCTTGTTTATCCGGAAAATATGGAAAGAAATCTTAACATAACTCACGGTTTGGTAAACTCTCAAAAAGTTCTATTAGAACTTGCTAAACGCGGTTTAAAACGCCAGGAAGCATACGTTATGGTTCAGAAATCTGCTATGAGAACATGGGCTGAAAAAGTACCTTTCATGCAAACACTTCTAGACAACGAAGAATTGATGCAACACATTTCTAAAGAAGATATTGAAAAATTATTCAATCACGATAATATTTTCAAAAGTGCTGATTATATTTTCACTAGATTAGGCTTAGACTAATTTTATTACTGATTCTAAAAAAGGGTGCTTCTTCACTAGAAACACCCTTTTTAGTTTATGACATGTATAAGTTTTCAGTCAATGGCAAGGATTCTAAAAGAGATATATCCTTCTTGCAGTTCGCTAGTTTGACTAATATAATCGAAGACACGTATTATTTTACCACAGTTATCGTTTCGCTAAAGATTTGACCTGCAATAGTAATATTTAACAAATATTTACCTGATGTTACTTTTATACCATTGCTGTTTGTCGCATCCCAATCAAATACATAACTTCCACTTTGTAAAGTACCATTGTGAATGGAATATATCAGAGTACCATCAAGAGCATAGATTTCTGCTGCAACTTCCGTAATGGAAAGTTTATCCGGAACTCTGAATGCAATATGTGTCTTTTCAGACACAGGATTTGGAGTAATAGATATTTTTATATTAGATAATATAGATGGTGTCGAATGGTTTTCATTAATTCCAACTGGTAGCATAGGATAATTTACAAGAGTAGCCTTTCCGTCATTATCAGCTAAATATATATCAGTAAATTCGGGTCTTGTTGCTTGTGAGAGAATTGTTTCTTCCCACTCTTGATCAGTATGTCTCTTGAAACCACCTGATACATACTCGTAAAAACTCAAAACAGGTCCTGCAAAAGCAGTCATATTACCACTTGCAGTTCTTGCAAAAATCACTGCCATATTTACATCACCAGTCCCAACATGATACACCCAACCAACTCCGTCATTACCTTTAAAATCTATATTTGATGTGTGCACATCAGCAACAACATAATCGGATTCCCCTGCTGTATCAGGCGAACGGTAGAACATACGAGCAAACCAACCATCTAATTCAATTGCACAACCTGCCTCATTTGTATCAAATATTGATTTTAAATATGTTGTTTCTTCTTCCGTAAGTGCTTCGTTGACTGTGAACTTTTGTGATATAGTATATAACTTGTTTGTTGTTGTTTCTAATGTAGAAAAATAAGAGATAGCAGCAGCTGCATAGCTCACTTCATCTTGTAATGGAGTAAGCATATCTATAGCATTTTTAGCTAATTGATTTACTGCCAAGTAAAAATCAGGCACCGGCTCTAAATATACTTCAGGAAAAGAGCATGTTACTCCACCTGTGTATGATTGTTTTGCGTATAATAGATTATCATGCCTTAATTGAGACCAAGCAGCAAGCTGGCTACTCATTTTGTGTTGCCACCATGCAGGAGTCTTCATAAATTCTGGTAAGTTTGATTCCAATATATTTTCAGGAGGATTTAAAGTCTTTATAGCATAAAGCCAATTATTATAAAAGGACTTATTCCAAAATGATTCATCATAAGAATCAATCAAATATCTACAAGCAGCTAAATTTGATTGGTAATTGAACTTTTCATAGTCTGAATATAGAAAATCACCTGCTGCATTATTGCCAAGTGCAAAGAGTATATCATTCGCTTTTGGCAAAGCTCTATAGTTCATTTTGTACGGTTTTACTCTATCAAAGACTACATTTGAGAAGACATAAGAATCAATGATAAACCTTTGCCCCATCAGAAGAAATGCTGAAGCTGGTTTGGTCTTTAAGTTTGCATTTGGATCAGTATATAATAGTTGCGATACTATCTTTTGTTCAGCATATTCTTTTGTAAGTAGTATATTTTGAAATTCCTTAACTTTTTCCATACTTTCTAAATCACTGTAATCTTTAATATTTGCCTCTTGCATCAACTCGTTCATATTATCCATTGTAACATTATCAGACTCGCCAACCAAGCTCTTAATAATTTCATTAATTTTAGCAAAGTTTTCACCTGCCCCAGAGCTTTCAGCAATATTTGTCATAATTACCGCATCCAATATTTGCCGTTGCAAATCTTCCAACTTCTGAATATTATCAATCGCTTTTGGACTAGTAAGGTAAAATTCTGTTCTTCCGAGCCACATCATCGATTTGAAATATCTCGACATTCTTGCTACGTCAGTATAATGCCCACGAGGAGTAAGTTGCGAAAAGTCATACATACGAGGATTTTTACTAAATAGCGGTAATTGCACCATAGAAAGTTGTTCAATGTAATCCATTAGCTTATCATAATCTTCTTGATTATCTGAATACAATGGATCTACATCATTATCAGTTAACAACTTATAAGCTACTGTCAAGTATAAATCAACATCAAGCACAGAGGTCTTTATTATTTCAGAGTTTAGATTATTCTGTAAAACCTGTGGTAAGTCAGCTCGCATTTTTTCGAGAGCGTCTTCATATTTATCTATAATATAATACTGTTCAAAATCTATTAGTATCTCATCATAGGACTTATGTAGTGCATGTAAAATTAAATCAGATGAAATATAAACAGGCAAATCTTTATGATATATTTCTTCTAAGGCTGCCCAGAAGCTTGGGTAAGAAAGTCTTTCTGTAACCATAAAGTTCTGCCGATATAATAACTCTAATTCATCCTCTGTCAAATCATATTTTTGTTTCAACGAATCTAAATAATCAATAGTTCCGTTAAACTGAGTTTTTTCGCTATACAAGCCGGGAGGATATGTGTCTATCATCTTATCAGCATCTGCTGTTTTCATCATATTTAGAAATGATTGATACTCATCCATATCAAAGCCTTGCGATAGCAAAGGTAAAGAGCATAAAAGGACAAATAAAACGGTAAAAAGATTTCTCATGATAAACTCCAAAATATCTATTAATAGCAGCAATATATTACTATAGACACTTATCATACCAAATAGTTACAATGATTTATGATATTTTTGTGTTTTAATTTTTATTTCAAACTCCATACTTGTATTGCCCTATTTATAAACATCAGTTTTTTATATATTTGCAACTCCATAAAATATAGGCTAACTAAAAATGGAATTTATTCCTAAAATAGATTTAACTGATTTCGATTACACTTTGCCGGAAAACAGGATACCTCGTTACCCTGCCACTGACAGAAGTCAGAGCAAAATGCTGTACTGTAAAATCACAGAGGAAAGCATTAAAACTCAAAAGTTTGCTGATATAGTTGAGCTTTTGCCTAATGATTCATTTCTTGTGATGAACTCTACAAAAGTTATTGCTGCAAGATTGCTATGTCAAAAAGAAACCGGTGGAAAAGCTGAGATTTTAGTGGTCGAGCCTGTCTCCCCATCGAACGACCCTCAAATAACTATGATGTCACATAGTAAATGTATTTGGGAGTGCATTATCGGAGGTAGAGCTATAAAAAAAGGAGCTATTCTTAAGCCTTTGACGGATGATTCTCTACTATGTGAAGTAATTGAAAAAAATGGCAATAAAGCAAAAGTAGAATTTAGATGGGAAGATAAGCTTTCTTTTGCAGAAATCATTGAGCAAACCGGTAAAATACCCCTACCACCATATATAAAAAGAGACACTGAAGAATCTGACAAGGACAGATATCAAACTGTATATGCAAAGACTGAAGGCTCTGTGGCAGCTCCAACTGCCGGACTTCACTTTACAGATGATATTTTAAAACAATTAGAAAAGAAAGGTGTACAAAAGGGAGAAGTGTTATTGCATGTTGGCCCGGGTACTTTTAAACCAATTAGTGAAGGTGATGTTAGTTCACACGACATGCATAGAGAACAGATATTTGTGGATAAAGCTTTTATTGAGTCCATAACCGAATATTACCGTTCAGGTATGAACAACGTAATAGCCACAGGTACTACTTCACTGAGAACATTAGAATCCATATATTGGTACGGAGTTAAACTTTTACTCAAAGAAACAAGCGACTCTGAGATTTACGTACACCAGTGGGATCCATACAGAATAATAAATCAAAACAAAGTTTTACCAACGCCTTATGAAGCACTAAATGCTATTTTAGAAATTATGAATCTGAATAATTTAGAACTTATTTCAGGCAAAACTCAGCTATTTATTATGCCGGGTTATCAACTAAATACAATTCGTGGTATAATCACTAATTTTCACATGCCACAAAGTACATTGATATTGCTCGTAGCAGCTTTTACAGGTAAAAAGCTTTGGCGGGATATTTATGATTATGCCTTAAAAAACGACTTTAATTTCTTGAGCTATGGTGATTCTTCACTACTTATAAAATAAATGGCCGCACAAACATATCGGTTGGTTACGGCCACATCATTCAAGAGATAATATGAAACTTACTTAAAGAGTCGAATGTCCAAGTATAATATTATAATATATTTAGGAATATTATTCTATACGTCAGATAAAATCTAAAATAATAACCACTACGAGAAACTGTTATGAATATGAATACACTGTTTGACAAAATAAAAACAATCTTAGTAAACGAAACGGAATTTAAGTGGAGTTCAGCTGACAATGATTTAAATGTAGAAGTAAAAACTTTAGCTGTACATGCTGCAAAAGGAATGAATAAAGCAATAAGTGAAATAGAATTTTCAGAATTTATCGACTGGGGTATGTCGTCCAATCCTGCACTCTGCATAGAACAATATTTAATTGGTGAAGCATGGGCAAGAAATCTTAAGATTTGGCAACCTAGTCCCATAGCAGCTTTATTATTTGACGAGAAGGTAAGCTTTTTTTGTCTAAATAAATACAACAATCCTGATGGAAATTGGAGCGAAGATGCGGCGTATAGAGATGTAAAATAAACCTGTCTGTTCTATTTCTATAGAAGAAAATTCTAGGATGTGATTGTTTTTTGGAATCACATCCTTTTTCCATCCCTAGAAGCGCATTTTTCCGATTCCTATGGCGCTTAGTATTTTTGGAAGATATTCCTATATTTATAGCAAAATAAACAGTCCAAATTTTATACTGATTTCCTCCGAAGGTTCATAGCTTCATTAAATATTTTCACTGGTAAATGCTTCTTTCAGAAATAGCCTACCCGTGTTAGGTCTCTGCAACTACTCTAAAACTACAGAGTTCTTCAGCTTATATGATTCCTATTTTCTTTCCTGTGACGAAATCACAATTACAAATTCTCCTTTAGGCTGTTTGTTAGTAAACACTTCCAGACACTCTGCAGGAAAACCAATCACAAATTCCTCAAAAGCTTTACTAATCTCTCGAGCAATACAGAGTTTTCTGTCAGGCATTACTACCGATAGCAAATCTAAAGTCTTTACTATTTTATGTGGTGATTCATATAAAATAGAAGTAAACGGATGAGAACATACCATCTCAAAAAAGGTCTTCCTACCCTTTTTCTGTGGTGGAAAGCCGAAGAATGTAAAATGATGATTTGGAAATCCGGAGGCAACAAGTGCAGGAACAAAAGCCGTAGCCCCGGGAAGGGGCACTATTTTAACTCCTGCTTCTATTGCAGCAGTTATAACTCTATACCCGGGATCAGAAATGCCCGGAGTACCCGCATCACTCGCTAAAGCAACTGACTTCCCATTTTTAATTTCTTCTACTAACGAAATGGCTTTACTAGCTTCGTTATGCTGGTGGAGGCTCGTCATCTTATTGTGAGTTATATTTAACAGTTTTAAGAGCTTACCGGTAGTTCTAGTATCTTCACACGCAACGATATCAGCATTCCCAAGTATATTTATAGAGCGTTGAGTAATATCTTCAAGATTACCTATCGGAGTCGGAACTATATATAAAGCATTTTCAATTTGCATTTTTCTTTTTAGCTCTTATTTGTTTAAAAAAGCCCTTAATAAGAGCTGAAGACTCCTCAGCTCTTATTCCATATTCCACACTACATCTATGATTGAGTCTTTCATCATTGATAATATTGTATAAACTGCCACAGGCACCTGTTTTTTGGTCTACGGCAGCAATATACACATTATCTATCCTAGAAAGTACAATAGCTCCTGCACACATAGAGCATGGCTCTAAAGTGATATAAATGGAACAGCCGATCAGATGCTTATGTCCATATTTTTCAACTGCTTCTCTAATTGCAGTAATCTCTGCGTGTGCTAATGGATTTTTCAGTTCTTCAACCTGATTATGTGCTCGTGCAATAATTCCATTATTAAAAGTAACAACAGCACCAATTGGCACATCACCTGTAATAACAGATTTTTTTGCTTCTTCGATTGCTTCATCCATAAAATATGTATGATTTAAGCGTTGCAAACTAAATCTGCCCCATTTTTCTAATGCCGTCTATGATAGTTTCATCTTTCTTGGCAAAACACAATCTAAGCATTGTTTTGCCTTCGTCTGATTTGCCATAAAAGATAGAAGGAGGAATAGTTGCTACACCAAAATCTTTTACTAGTTTAGTAGCACAATCCACATCATCAACAAATGTATCAGGAACATCCACCATAATAAAATAAGAGCCATAAGCAGCATGAGCTTTAAACTGAGTTTTATCCAACTCTTCTAGCATCAAGTCACGTTTGGATTTATATTCTTTTTGGAATGAAGGTAAATATGACTGCATCTGAGAGAAACCATAAGCCATTGCATGCTGTCCCGGAGTATTGACTGCAAAAGTAGTCCACTGATGCACGCCTCTAATTGCTTCTGTTATTTCAGGCGAAGCACAGATATAACCAATCTTCCAGCCTGTCATACCAAATGTTTTACCGGTGGATGAAATGGTAATAGTCCTATCTTTCATTCCTTGAATTGATGCAGTAGGTATATGTTTTTTTTCACCATAAGTTAGAAATTCATAGACTTCATCAGAAAGAACAAGCAAATCGTTTTCTATTGCAATTTTAGAAATAATCTCCAGTTCTTCTTTAGAATACATCTTGCCAGTAGGATTATGAGGAGTATTTACAATTATCATTTTTGTTTTATTAGATATAGCATTTTTTATATCTTCCACATCAAAAGTAAAGTCAGGCTTTTTCAATGTAACATATTTAGGAACTCCACCTGCTAAAATTACATCTGCCTGATAAGCATCATAAAACGGTTCAAACATTACGACTTCATCACCTGGTTCTATAAAAGCATGTATCGCACAATATAAACCTTCAGTAGCTCCAGCTGTAACCGTAATCTCAGTCATAGGGTTCCATTCCAAACCATAATATTGTTTTTCTATTTCAGCTATGTTTTGTTTCATAGACATGATGCCCTGTGAAGGTGCATATTGATTTTTGCCTTCTTTCATAGCCTTATACGCCATATCGGGTAACCATTTCGGTCCGTCAAAATCAGGAAACCCCTGTCCCAAATTCGTCGCTTTATATTCAAAAGCAAGTCGACTCATTGTAGAAAATATTGACTCTGGAATACCTGACAACTTTTTTGCTGCTAGCTTATGCATTGTTTTTCTCAACTTTATTTAAACATCTAAGCAAAAATAATAAGAATCGTCACTATAGAAAAAAATATTCTAGATAAATCATTGCAAATGAATAGGAAATTATTATCTTAGGAAAAATTGGAGTCTGCGGTATGGATTACGAAAATATTAGCAAGGAAGAGCTGATTAAAGAGATTAGTCAGCTAAAAATGGCTCTTGCTGAACAAGAATTGGAAAAAGAAGATCAGATGTCATTGGATTTATTTCAAGCTCCTAAATCATCTGAGATTCCTATAGATATACCTAATGAAATTCAGGGAAAAATTTTACTGGTGGACGACAGTCCTGTTACTCTTAGACTAATAAAGAAATATCTCGAACATCAAAATTTTGAAATCGAGACTGCTATAAATGGTCTTGAAGCAGTATCAAAAATATATTCAAGGAATTTTGATTTAGTTGTCTTAGATGTTATGATGCCCTTTATGGATGGATTTCAGGTCTGCGAAAAAATAAGAGAAGAGTATTCTCTTTTCGAATTGCCTGTACTGTTCCTTACCTCATTAAATGATATATCGGAAATGATAAAAGGATTCAACTTAGGAGCTAATGATTACCTATCTAAACCATTCAAACAAGAAGAGTTGATTGCAAGAGCAAAAACTCTTGTTAAACTCAAAAAATTGACTATGGATAATCAGTATCTCCAAGATTCTGTAGTTCAGAAAAACAAGCTACTGTCTAAGCTACAAACAGAAATTGCTGAAAGAAAAAGAATAGAGAAAGAACTTATTAATGCTAAAAACGTAGCAGATTCGGCCAATAAATTTAAGAGCGAATTTGTAGCTAATATGTCACATGAAATAAGAACACCTATGAATGCTATTCTTGGATTTACTGAGCTACTGAAAAAGAGAATTAATGATGATGAAAAGAGTAAAGAATACCTCGAAAATGTTAATTCATCAGGCAAAACTCTTTTACGTCTAATTAATGATATCCTTGACCTTTCTAAAATAGAGGCTGATAAGATTGAGCTACACTACGAACCTGTGGACTTAAGAAATATTGCAAAAGAAGTGAAAAACATATTTAGCCTTAAAGTAGAAGAAAAAGGGCTTACTTATAAGGAAGAACTGGATAACGATTTACCACCGTTATTATCCTTAGACGAAGCACGGTTAAGACAAATTGTTATCAACTTAATGGGAAATGCTGTCAAATTTACCAGTAAAGGTTTTATTGGTTTTAGTGTTAAACTAATAAATTTGCATTCTGAAAGAAATAAAATTGATTTCGCTATAGAAGTTCAAGATTCCGGTATCGGCATTCCCAAAAGTCAACAAGATTTGATATTTGAGGCTTTTAAACAGCAAGAAGGTCAGAGTATTAAAGCTTATGGAGGGACAGGACTCGGGCTTGCAATCACCAAACGACTCTCTGAAATGATGGGCGGAACAATTCTATTAATGTCCGAAAAGGATCAAGGAAGTATTTTCAGAATTGAATTTTATAACATTGATATTTGTGATAACGATACTCTAATAAATCGAAATCAACAAGAAGAAATAGATTATGACACAGTAAGATTTAAAAAAGCTTCATTGATTTTAGCAGATGACGTAGAACAAAATAGAATGCTAATAAATGAATATCTTGCAGACTCTGATATAATTATAGCTCAAGCGGAAGATGGTCACCAAGTTATTGACAAGGCACAAACTTTAACTCCGAATGTTATTCTCATGGACTTAAAAATGCCTAACTTAGATGGATATGCTGCAAATAAAGAACTTAAACAAATACCTAATCTAAAAAATATTCCGGTTATAGCTCTTACTGCTTATGCTATGACAACAGATGTAGAAAAAATAAAATTAGAAGGATTTGCTGGTTTTGTAAGCAAACCTGTACGAAAAAATAGCTTATTTGCTGAATTAATGAAATATTTATCCTTTGAACTTGTTGATAACAATAAAGAGCTTAAGTCAAATAGCAATGATATTACTATTGATTTTTCTATCAATAATGCGGATGCAGTAATGCATCATCTAAAAGATAATTATTTGACGGAAGCTAATAATTTAATAAATGCTCCGATGATTGGCGAAATTAAGGCTTTTGGCGAAAAACTAAAGGTCTATGCCCAAGAAATTGATTTTGCTCTCTTAGATAAATACAGCGATGACCTAATTTCTTATTGCGATAGATTTATTTTAGATAAAATGGCTAATCATCTGTCAGAATTTGAACATTTAATAAATCAGATCACCGAAAGGTAGGAGTTTAAAATGCAAGTAAAAAAACCAAAAATATTTATAGTTGACGATATTATGCAAAATCTCCAAGTCATCGGTGGAATTCTGATGGAAGAGTCTTTTGATATCGCCATGGCTACTAACGGCATCCAAGCTTTAAATATGGTAAAAAATATTATGCCGGATTTGATTTTATTAGATGTAATGATGCCGGATATGAATGGATATGAAGTTTGTGAAAAACTAAAAAATGATCCGGAAGTGGCTCATATTCCTGTTATTTTCCTTACTGCAAAGTCTGATACAGAGGATATTATTCAAGGTTTTCAGATAGGTGGTGTTGATTACATAACTAAACCGTTTAAAAAAGAAGAACTACTTGTAAGGATTAATACTCATATTAATTTGAAACTTGCTACGGACACTATTAAGAAGCAAAATTTAGAACTATTTAAACTTAATGAAGAGAAAAACGAATTTTTGGGCATTGCTGCGCACGATTTGAAAAATCCTTTAAGCGCTATAATGGGACTCTCAGAACTTATACTCAGAGAAGATATGGGTTTTGATATTGACGAAATGAGAGATTTTACTAAAGATATCAATACTTCTGCATTACAGATGTTCAAACTGGTTACTGATTTATTAGATGTAAATGCTATAGAGCAAGGAAAAATCAACCTTTTAATGGAAGATTTCCCTTTGGCTAACGTTGCTAATGACTGCTTTACAAACTATATCAAAAGAGCTGCAGATAAATCCATAGAATTGGTTTTTGATAATGCAATCAGTGATAAATATTGTTATGCAGATTCAGGCAAAGTAGCTCAGGTAATAGATAATCTTGTATCCAATGCAATTAAATTTTCTCCATACGAAAAGAAAATATATATAAATTTAAAGGAAGACGAACACTATTTGATTACAGAAGTGAAAGATGAAGGGCCTGGCATTTCTAAGGAAGATCAGCAAAAGATGTTTACCAAATTTCAAAAATTATCTGCCCGACCAACTGGAAATGAAAATTCTACAGGTTTAGGTCTCTCTATTGTCAAGCGTCTTGTGGAAGAAATGAAAGGTAAAATCGAAGTCGAATCAGAAATTGGCAATGGCGCTATATTCCGTTTGTACATGCCAAAATCTAAATAATATCTTAGATGGCATTTCATTTATGGAGTGCCATATTTTTCCTATTCCTCTCCCCTTTTCTTGTCTCAATAATATATTTTATGATGCAAAAATTTTTAGTTGAAAATACAGTCTTTAAATGTATATTTGCCAAATTTTAAAACTGACAATATTTGTGAGTAGTTATGAAAGTCGCTGTTATCTATAACAAATCAGATGTATCCCAAGACGATGTAATAAATTTATTTGGTATTAGAAATAAAGAGTTTTACAGCAAAAAAATTGTTGAAAAAGTTACTACATCGCTTGAATCTGAAGGGCATAACGTCAGAATCATAGATGGCAATAAAGATGTAATTGCTAAGCTGCAAAGCTTTATGCCTAAAGTTATTTTAGGCGAATTCCAGGGTATGGTTTTTAATATGGCTTACGGCATTCAAGGTCAAAGTAGATATACACATATACCTGCTATGTTGGAAATGATGGGCGTTCCTTATGTAGGTAGCGGTCCTTCTGCTCATGGTATTGCTTTAGATAAAGTAATGACTAAAATTGTTTTCCAACGATTTGGTTTACCTACGCCGGAATATACTGTTATAAATGGACATGATTATCAGATGAATGACTTAGCATTTCCACTTATTGTAAAACCTAGAAATGAATCTGTTTCTATGGGTATGAAAGTGGTATACAATAAAGAGGAGTTAGATCTTGCAGTAAAAGAGCTTTTGGACAGCAATGTTGCAGTTTTTGTTGAAAGATTCATCTCAGGTCGCGAATTTGCTGTTGGTTTATTAGGCAATGAACCAAATTTAGAAATATTACCTATCGTAGAGCTCGGTTTAAATTCTCCTGATGACATTCAAACTTACGAGAATAAAACGAAAGCTCCCATGCCGAAGATATGCCCGCCTGAGTTAGCACCTGATAAAATACTAGAAATTCAAGATTTATCAAGAAGAGCTTTCAATTCTCTTGGTTTGTGTGATTATGCAAGAGTTGACTTCAGGATGGATTCTGAAGGTAATCTATATTTATTAGAAATCAATTCTATGGCTTCACTTGGTTTAGGCGGTTCCTTCTTTCAGGCAGCAACTGTAGCAGGATATAGTTATGAAGGTCTAATAAATAAGATACTTGAACACGCTTCATTGCGTTATTTCGGGACAAGCTATCAAAATACCCCTATTGCTAGTGGTAATATCGACAATTCTAAATTGAACAAAACTGCTAGAGTGAGAAGATTTGTACGAAGCCAAATGGGCACAATAAATGATTTAATTGAAACTTTTGTAGCTATAAGCTCTAATGCATATAACACTGAAGGGGTAAATTTTTTAAATAAAAATATTGCGAAACTGTTTGTTCAGTTAGGATTCGACAAACAAATATATCCTCAGACTGAAGTAGGTGATATTTACTACTTCCGTAATCATTCTCAGGAAATGGACGACGCTTTAATACTAATTCATAGTGATACGATATCAGATTTTCAAACACATCTGAATATCTATCATGATCAGAATAAAATCTATGGGTCAGGCATTGCCGAGAGTAAATCCGGTATAGCTTTATTGATTGTTGCTCTGAAAACACTAAAGCATCTTAAAACTCTTAAAAAACGGAATATTGGCATTTTGCTTATGAGTGACGATACTATCGGTGGACACTTTAGCAGAGACATTTTGATTAATCATAGTAATCATGCAAAAAGAATTTTAGGCTTGAAAAATGGGAATCCTGATGGTGCTTACACTTCATCTTGTGCAGGTAAACTTAAATATAGAATAGATTATTCCAGCATAAGTAACGGTAGTCAACTTTTAAAACATTACATACTTTTACTCAATAAGATAAATAAATTATCGGAGCTACATAATATCTCGATTAGATTTGATAATACTGATTATAATTATATTGCCGAATCGGATATTTATAAAGCTACTATAAAAGTTACTCTATCTTTCGACACGTTGGATATTAAAGCCATAGTTGAACAAAAGATAAAAGAATATGCAAAGCCACCTACAAATTCCAATATTAATCACAATATAAAAAGATTATTAAATAGGAAGCCGCTCAATCATATTAATAGAAATGAAGACTTTTGTACTGAAATAGAATATTTATCTAAAAAGTTAGAAATTAATTTAAAAGCGACTCATCGCCCTACTTCATCAAATATCTGCAATGTATCTGAAAATGTTCCTGCTATAGAAGGAATGGGTGCACTGGGTGGAAATATTCGTACTCGTAAAGAGTATATATTAAAAGATAGTCTATTAGATAGAGCAGTTCTCTTATCGTTACTTCTCGACAATTTTGGAGACTAATGTGAACTCTTGGTTTGATAATAACACACAGCGTTTACTGATTACTTTTGCACTCTTTTTACTATTGTCATTAGTCAAATGGCTGATTATTAAATATATAGACAGTAAAGACAAGCATTTACGTAAAAAATATATGCATAGGCAGTCTGCAACTACAATAATTAATATTTTAATACTGAGTTCTATTGTTGTAATCTGGTACGAGTTCGTAAGTAGTATTATTACTTTCTTAGGTTTAGTCACAGGTGCTTTTATTATATCGTCTAAGGAGCTTATCTTAGATTTGATTTCTAACTTTGTTATTATCTGGCGAGATTTGTTTAAAGTAGGAGACCGTATTCAAATAGACGGTTATACAGGTGATGTAATCCAAACAGGACCAATTTTTGTAACTGTTGCTGAGACGAATTCTAAGTTCGAAGATATTTATTCCGGTAATATCCTTAAAATACCGAATAGTACATTTATCACAAAAACTTTGAGAAACTATAGTCGAGGTTTCGGATTGGTTTGGAACACTCTGGAAATTATGATACCGGATAATAATATTCAGTATTTTTCTCCAATACTTAACCAAATAGCTGATAAATATAATATTGATAAATCGACATTAGAAAATAGAGAAATCCATAACCACACTGACGAAATTCTGTTTATCCGAGATAAACCACTTATCCATTTTACTATGAAAGAGGAGAAAACTACTTGTTTCCTTCACTATATATCCAAAGTGCATAAGAAGACCGAGACTGAATCTCAAATTTGGTGTGAATGGATAGATGCTGTAAATCAATATAAAGAAAAATTATAATTAAACTTCTATTCATTGTAATGGGTTTGAATTTAACCCACTTTTTTTATACTTTAATTACAGTTTATCACATAGTTAGCAAGATAAATCAGCACTACATAAACTCAGCTTAGCAATATTATATCTTATAATAATAAATACGGTTCATCATTATTTTTGAACTTCTTCTGTATTTTCAAGCTTCTTAAAATACTTGTAAATAATATTTTGGTAGTCCTTGGTATAAGTATTTTTTGAAGCACGTAGAATTTCTCTGAACAGTCTTGATTTACCTTCCTGCGTTTGTAAATCTACTTCCGAAGGAGAAACTAAAAATCTACTTTTGCCTTCTTCAGATTCTCTCTGCTTCTCAAAATCTCTATCATTTATTGATCTAGTAGCATCTAATAACCTAGATACTATCTTATCTTGTTTTTTTATTGTTTCTTGATCAATTTTACCTGATTGCATATCTTTAAGTACTTCTTGCATATCTTTAGTTATTTTATTCAAGTCACCATTAGTTTTTCGTTCACCTTTTTTGCCAAATTGCTTTTGCTCATCGGTAAGCTTCTGCATTTGCTGCGCACTCTGTCCTTGTTTATCAGAAAGTCTTTGGTGCTGAGCCTGCTGCTGAGGCGACATTCCTTGCCCACCTTGTTGCATCATCTGTTTCATAGATTGGCTAATCATCTGCTGTTCTGCTGCAATTTGTTGCAATTGTTGCTGAAAACCTCCACCTGGCTTAGGTTGAGAACCTTCGCCACTTCCTCCGGGATTATTACACGCCCCACCATTTTCTTTCATCTGTCCAAGCATATCCTGCATTTGGGAGATTGCATTATTAAGAGATGTCATCGCAGATGCCTGAGCTCTTTTAGCAAAATGTGTTCTTCTTTCTGAAAGCTGAGAGATAGATTCACTCATCTGTTGCATAGAATTGCCTAGTTCTCGTCCCATTTCAGGAGTTACAGAAAATGACTTTTCGCCAAGTTTAGAAAGGTTATTAGCAACATTCATCAAAGCTCTTGAATTTTTTTCTTGCTGCTGAGCAATTTGCGGCAATGATTTAGAATTATAATCAGAGTTCTCAGTTTTTTTAGTAATCTCTTCCTGATTCTTTGATATTTCAATCATATCAGAAATAGATTTTTCTAATTGCTTCATAGCTTCCTGATTATCTTCTTGTTGGAGCTGTTCTTTCATGTTCTTCATACTTTGGGAGAACTTTTGCATTTTACTTTGTGCTGACTTTTGATTTTTTTGAGCTGAAGATTTCTGGTTTTGCTTCATTTGAGTCGCAGCATCCATCATTTCCTTTTTTGTTTGTTCGGGGTTCAACTCTTCCATAGCCTGTTGCAGCTCATCCATCGGCATCTCTTCCTGGTATTCCTGCATCATTTCTTCTAATTTTTTGAGTTCTTCCTGTAAACGCTCCAAATCTTTGGCAAGCTGTTCCTGTTTTTTTGCAAGTTCTTTAGCTTGTTTTTTATTTGCATTATCAAGTTGTTTGCTTATTTCTTCTTGTTGCTCTGCCATTTTTTCTGCTTGTTTTTGGATAGCGTCCGCTTTTTGTTCGGCTTGCATCCTTTTCAGCATTTTCATGGTTCTTTCTATATTCTGATTAAATTGCTCTTCGTTAAATTCATAATTTTCCATTGCTTTTTGGATTTCTTTTTTATCCATTTGTTTAAGAGCATCCTGCAAATTCTGTTGCATCTGTCTAAATTCTTGATTATCTACTTTGCTCATCAAATCTTGCAACTGCATATATTTTTGCATAGTCTCTTCAGAAAGCATATTAGATTTTTGCATCTCATCAGTAGCTTTTTGGAGTCTATCCTGAATTTTATCGAGCTTCTCGTTTATATCTTTTTTCTTATTTGCAATTTTTTCAAGATTCTTTTTATCTTCCCAATTGAGTTCGTTTTTCTTTTTATCTTTAAGAACTTTCCTGTCAAACTCTTCCAAATCTTTTTGTACTTTCTGCGCTTCTGTAAGTACTTTCTTCAATTCTTCTTCTATTTGTTTTTGCTCGTTTTCGGCGTCTTGCATAGCTTCCATTAGCGATGGAAGTTTTACAGTCAGATGTATAGTTTTAGCTTTTTTGGGACCTCTGATAATATCATTGTCTGCTACTTCTAAATAGAATTCGAACCTATCTTCCGGAGATATATGTAAATCATGTAAGTTCCAAACATAGAATACATTTTGCATATTATCTTGTCTATTAAAATCTAAATCAAGAGCTGAAAAATCCTGATCCGGTTCTGTGTATCTGGACTCTATACGCTTGTAGAAAAGTTTTAAGCCTGAAAATCCGTAATCATCATTTATATCTACTTTGATTGGTAGCAGGCCACTATCCCCAATTCTGATATCAGAAATTGGTTGAAGTAAAGTAATCGCAGGATATTCATCTTCTGTAGCGATTACGGTGTATTCGATAGGGTTGGAGTTTGTATAGCCGTCTTCATCTTCCACATATATTTTATATAAACCTGATGAGTTAATATTGAAACCGCCATCAGCAGTGTTACCCTTTACAGCCATCTCATAGATAACAGTATCTTGTATTCTAACTGAATCTTTTTCAATATCAGACAACCATAGTATTTTAGCTTTAGTTATATCTTTGCCAGTCGTTGCAGAGATAAGAACTTTACTACCAATCAGAGCAGAAATATCTCCTTCTTCCTGGTCGAAACTTTGAACACGTTTCCCGGTATATTGCGGGAATGAAATACTTCCTTCAAAAGCTTTTACATAAGGTCTTTCATAGATATTTATCTTACAAGTATCTGTGATAACAGGATTATCAAACCATTCAGCATAAGCAAAACAGTATACATTATACTTTAAAGCATTGAATTTATATGTATATGAATTAGAAGTTTTATTATTCAATTCTATTTTTTCAAAGTTATTATCATTCTCATATTTTATCATCAAATATACTTTTTGATTTATTTCACCGGTATAGTTGATAGAAACGTTGATACTATCTCCACGCTCTAAATCTGCATCCGTTGGTGTAATCGATAATGAAAATGGTGCAGGAGGCACAAACGACTTATTGTAATTAACTAATCTGTTTAAAGCGGATTGAGCATTAGATCCCATAGCTACGAAAGATAACAAAGTTATACTAACTACAGAAACAAAGAATAGTAAGGACTTTTTAAAAGATTTTTTGTCAATAATTACGCTAAAATTTCGTTGCTCTGATTTTTTAACTGCATCTTCGTAAGAAGCGACTATCAATTCATTTGAGAAAATATTAGCGATTCTATTATTATATCTTAACTGAATTGCATTGCTAAGGCTGTCTTTGATTTCAGGATAGTATTCTCCCACTCTAAAGGCAATTGCTTCTACTCCTGACTTATTAGTATCCTTAATATATCTGAACGTAGGAATAAGAGAAGCTATCACGAGCACAAAATTTAAAGCAAACCATATACTTACAAAAGCTGTTCTTGTAGCTATGCTCGAATTAAGTAATGACTCAAGAGCGATTATAGCAATAAAAGATAAACCCGACACAGATGCAGCATAGAGTAAATTCTTTATAGTTATATTTATCAGTTCCGACCTTTTTGTCGCATCTATTTTATTTATTATTTTGTCTTGTTTATTGTATGTTTCCATATTATCTATTTAGTTAATGCCCAGACAACTATATTTGTCCCAAATTTTAAAGCCGTTTCTCTAACTTTTTCTGAATCACTGTGCACTCTCTCATCAGCCCACCCATCGCTAGGGTTCGATTCAAAAGTATAATAAACACAAAGTCTGCCATCATGAAACATTCCAAATCCTTGTGGATTTTTATCGTCATGTTCATGAGTTTTAGGCGGTCCATTAGGAAAATCATAATGGCAATGATAAATACCATGTGAAAAAGGTAACTCTACAAATTCCTGATCTGCAAATACCTTCTTCATTTCTTTTCGAATATATGGATCTAATCCATAGTCATCATCTATATACAAAAATCCACCGTTAACTAAATAAGTATGCAGATTCTTTGCTTCTTCATCTGTAAACTTCAAATTCCCATGCCCTGTAATAAACAATACAGGATACTCAAACAGTTTGGGAGAGGTTAACTCTACAAAAGTGTATTTAGGATTCACAGATATATTAGTATTAGCTCTAACATAAGCAAGTAGATTTTCTTCAGCAGAAGGATCATTATACCAATCTCCCCCCCCTGAATATTTTACTCTGGCTATTTGGAAATCACTTGATACCTGCTCCACACTAAACAATGCCGCAGAACATAACACTAGAGCAATAAAATACTTGAATATCTTATTTAACATTTTTTACAACCAATATTTTCTTATCTTCATTTTTAAACCAATCCACACCACGGAAATCAATAGGTATTTCTTTTATTTGAGCTTTAGGATATAAATCCTTTGTCATTTCAATTTCTTCGGTCAAGTCACCACCTTTGAGCAGATAATACTGCCCTCCTTTTTTCAATAGCTTTTCGGAAAATTCTATTAAATTATAAGTCTTTGACACTGCTCTGGCAGTAATTATATCAAAATGATTCAAATAATTCTTGTCATTAACTAAATTTTCTACTCGACCTGAAAAAGTCTTTACGAGTCGATTTCCGGTATGTTTAACAAACATATCAGTTAGCTTAATTTTTTTTGCAATAGAATCTGCTAATAAGAAATGCGCTTTAGGCTGTGCTATCGAAAGCGGAATACCTGGAAATCCCCCACCGGTACCTATATCTAATACCCTTGCTTTATCGTCTATTTTTAAATACTTTAGGATAGTAAGCGAATGAATAAGATGCCTTTCTATCACATTTTCCATGTCTTTTCTGGAAATTAGATTTACTTTTTCATTCCAATATAGTAGCTCTTTGTGAAAGCGTTTGAATGTTTCAATTTGGTCTAAATCTAATACAATTTCATTTGCCGAGCATAGCGTCCAAAATTCAACAAAATCCATATCCTTCCCAATTTAAAGTGTCTATATATAAACAGCAAGATAATGATTTTTTTTGCCATTTACATAATTTTAGTAGGCAAATTAAGTATAAAAGTTGTCCCTTTATTCTCTTGGCTTGTTACCTGTATAGTTCCATCGTTTTTATCAATAAATTCTTTGCATAAAATAAGCCCCAAACCAGTTCCCTTTTCTGAATTTGTACCTAGAGTAGAATAGTTTGAAGCGATAGAAAATAGTTTTGGTATTTTATTTTCATCAATTCCAACGCCATTATCTTCAACGTATATACTTATGCTGTCATCTTCATTATTTTGACTATATATCTTTATTTTCCCTCTTTCAGGAGTAAATTTTATAGAGTTAGAAATTAAATTTCTAATTACGGTTGCAATCATATTTACATCAGCAAAGACTTCTGTCTCATCATCTATAGAATGTTCCAGTGTAATAGATTTTAAGTTGGCTTGCTGGAAAAGCAACGAAGTGATGTTTTCAACCACTAATCGCAAATCAAATATTTCAGGATTAAATTCAATTCTGTTCGTCTGCGTACGTGACCAAGCCAACAAGTTTTGAAGTAAATCAAAAACATTTTCAGTAGTATCCTTCAAACTTTCTAAATACGACATTCTTTCAATATCAGTAAATTCATGGTAATCTCGACTCATGATATCCACAGAACTTTTTATCGATGATATAGGATTTTTCAAATCATGAGCTAAAATGGAGAAGAACTTATCTTTTGTAGCATTCAGATGTTCAAGTCTTTCCCTATATTTCTTATTGTCTATTTGAGTTTTTACTCTTGCCATTAACTCAGTTATTTGAAATGGCTTCTTGAGATAATCTACACCACCAACTTCAAATGCTTTGATAATATTTTCAGAATCAGTAAGTGCTGTCAAGAAAATAATAGGAATATCTTTAATATTATCCTTATCTTTAATCATCTTACAAAGTTCAAAACCATTTATTTTTGGCATCATAACATCTAACAATAAAAGGTCGATATTATGATTCTCTAAATACTCTATAACTTTTTCGGAGTCGTCAATGATATCAACTTCAAATCCTTCGGCTTTTAAATATGCTCCAAGCATCATAAGATTTTTGGGTAAGTCGTCAACTATTAATATTTTTGCTATATCATTCATATTCAAATCTTAGTAATGAAAAATATTTCTATAAATAAAAAACCTCTATTTTCTGTTATTATATCTACGTATAACAGAAGTAATTGTTTAGCTAAAGCAATAGAATCATTGCTACTACAATCTGAAACAGACTGGGAGTGCATCATAATCGATGATGGTTCTTACTCTCCTGCCATTTCTAACATAGACTATATAGTAAGAAACGATAATAGATTCAAATATATTTTTAAATTTAACACCGGACCATATCTTTCTAAGAATTTAGGAGCCAGTATAGCATCAGGTTTTTATGTTACTTTTCTGGATGATGATGATTTATATCACCCTCAGCATCTAGAACTTAGAAAGAAAATTATTTTCCAGAATCCAAGTTTGGATTTGCTATATGGCGGGGTGAGAATTATTGGAAATCCTTTCGTCCCAGACTGTAACCAGCCAACGCAATCAATTCACTTAAATGAATGTTATATAAATGGTACTTTTTTCGTACGCACTGAACTCTTTAACAGCATTGGTGGTTTCCATAATAAATTTGGCTGTGATTATGAGTTTTATCAGAGAATAAAAGATGCTAATCATCTAATAGGTAAAACTTCTTTGGAGACGTATATATATAACCGTGAGTCTCCTGATAGTATTTGTAATCAGATTGGTGTTAAACATGATACGCAGTAAAAAGCAACGAATGTCTTTTATTATAAATAGATTAGCAAAAGAGTATCCTGATGTAAAAATTCAATTGGACTTCAGCAATCCATTTGAGCTGTTAGTTGCGACTATACTTTCAGCCCAATGCACAGATGCCAGAGTAAATATAGTAACTAAAGATCTTTTTGCAAAATATCTAACTCCCGATGACTATCTCAAAGTACCAATAGAAGAGTTAGAAAAGGACATTTATTCTACCGGATTTTTCAGAGCTAAATCTAAAAACATAGTAGGCGCCTGTAATACGATTATTAACGAGTATGGAGGGAATGTACCTAATACAATGGAAAACTTGCTGAAACTCCCGGGAGTGGGCAGAAAGACAGCAAACGTTCTCCTCGGGCATTGTTTTGATACACCTGGAATAGTTGTTGATACTCACGTTATTCGCCTAAGCAACAGAATGGGATTTGTTGCTACCAAAGATGCTGTAAAAATTGAATTCGAACTGATGAAATTTATAGATAAAAATCTATGGGTAACATTTACTCATTATTTTATTAATCATGGTAGAAAAGTTTGTGTTAGAAAGGCTAAATGTGATAAGTGTGTAGTTTCAGAAGAATGTAAAAAGATAGGAATTTAAATCAGGAAGATTATATTTAAAAACTGCCTCAATATCTTGGAGATTTTGAGGCAGTTTTTATATTTTATCTTAATCCTATAACAAAACTATAGACTATGCACCTAGTAAGAAACTAAGCAGGATACCTGCAGCTACTGCAGAACCAATTACACCGGCAACGTTAGGAGCCATAGCGTGCATAAGTAGATAGTTAGAAGAATCATATTCTTGTCCTAATGAATGTACCACACGAGCACTATCAGGAACCGCAGAAACACCTGCAGCGCCAATCATTGGATTCAATTTGTTTCCATCTTTCAAGAACAAATTCATAAATTTTGCAAACAAAAGCCCTCCGGCAGTTGCTATCATAAATGATACTGCACCAAGTACAAAAATCATTATAGAGTCAGGTGTTAAAAATGTAGTTGCTTGAGTTGATGCACCTACCGTAACTCCAAGCAAAATTGTAACTGAATCAATCATTTGTTTACTAGCAGTATCCGCAAGTCTTTTAGTTACACCAGATTCTTTCAGTAAGTTACCAAAGAACAACATACCAAGTAGTGGTAATGCGCCCGGTGAAATAAAAGTAGTTAATACCATACCAAAGATTGGGAATACTATTTTTTCAACTTTAGAAACCGCACGTGGTGGTTTCATTTTTATAAGTCTTTCTTTTTTAGAGCAAAGAAGTTTGATGATTGGCGGTTGAATAACCGGAACAAGAGCCATATATGAATATGCAGCAATTGCAATAGAACCAATCAAATGTGGTGCAAGTTTTGAAGAAATAAAGATAGCAGTAGGACCATCAGCACCGCCGATAATACCAATTGCAGCAGCTTCATCTACAGAAAAACCAAGCGCTAAAGCAGCCATAAATGTTAAGAAAATACCTACCTGAGCAGCTGCACCCAGTAACATAAGTTTAGGATTGGATAGCAAGGCAGAAAAGTCTGTCATCGCTCCTATACCTAAGAAAATTAGAGGAGGATAAATACCTTTCGTTACCCCCATATACAGGTAGTTCAAAACACTACCACTTTCGTAGATACCTAGCTGTAAGCCTATATTCTCAACAAAAGGAATGTTACCCATCAAAATACCAAAACCAATAGGCACTAAAAGTAATGGTTCATAGTCTTTTACGATAGCTAATGTAATAAACACTAACCCAACTATGATCATTACAACGTGACCCCATTCCATATTGTAAAATCCGGAGAATCTCCAGAATTGCATTAAACCTTCCATGTCAGATTAGCCCCCGATTTCCATTAGAACATCACCTTCAAGAACTGACTGCTCTAAGCTTACTTTTAAAGAAGTTACTTTACCGGCTCTATCAGCTTTGATTTCATTTTCCATTTTCATAGCTTCCATGATCAACACTGTTTGTCCAACTTGGACTTCATCACCTTCTTTAACTTTAAGAGCTAAAATTAGCCCAGGTAATGGAGCTTTCAACTGACCTGTACCTTTGGCACCACCAGGGTTACTAGTTCTGGAAAGAGAATCATTAGTAGGAGCAGTTCTTGCTCTAACCAACTTAGGAGTTTTTGAAACTTTTTTCTCTCTGTGAATTGCTACTTCGTAAGTTGTACCATTTACCTCTAAAGTTGCAATATCATCTTCGATATTCTGGATTTCAACGTCGTAGTTATTACCACGGATTGTAAATTTGTATTGCTTCATTATATATTCCTGATTAATATTGACGTGGGAACCTTCTCATTGAATAAATTTTAGAACTCCATGGGGAGTAACGTCTCTGCACTTTTTCGATAGTAAGTACTGTACTTTCAAAATCATGCGCTTCGTCAAAGTGCATGTGAAGAGCTAAAGCAATGGCTGCATTCACATCACCGGTCATTTCTATGTCTTCTCGTTTTGCAGATCCTTTCTGTTTACCGGAAGCATCCATATTTTTCTTTTGTTTATTAATCATTATTGTAGTAAATGCTGCAATAGATCCAAAAAGTATCAACAAAGCAACAAAAACAACAAAATAACCAACTATAGTAATAGAAATAGATTGCTCAGTAAAAGCTGCAGAAAGATTAAAATCTATCCCACTCCTTTCAGAAGCTTGGGAAGTCCCTGCAATAAGAAATTTAACTATACTATTCTGAACTAATGATTCAAACATATTTTATCCCAAATTTTTTATAACGGTAAGTTTGAATGTTTACGAGGTAAATTAAGATCTTTTTTAGTAGCAAGCATTTGCAAAGCACGAATAACACGGAAACGAGTATTTCTTGGTTCGATAACATCATCAATGTAACCATATTTAGCAGCTACATAAGGATTTGCAAATTTTTGCTTGTATTCTTCTTCTTTTTTCATGATAAGTTTTACTTTTTCTGCTTCATCGCCAATTTGGTTTAGCTCACGAGATAAAAGTACTTCAATAGCACCTTTTGGTCCCATTACTGCTATTTCTGAATTTGGCCAAGCATAATTAATATCACCACGAAGGTGTTTAGAACTCATCACATCATAAGCTCCACCGTATGCTTTACGCAAAATACAAGTTACTTTAGGAACTGTAGCTTCACCATAAGCAAATAGAAGTTTTGCACCGTGTAAAATAATTCCACCATATTCTTGAGCCGTACCCGGCAAGAATCCTGGTACATCCACTAAAGTAACGATTGGGATATTAAAAGCATCACAAAAACGTACAAAACGAGCAGCTTTTCTAGAAGCGTTAATATCTAACACACCAGCCAAATAGTTAGGTTGGTTAGCTACGATACCTGCTGACATACCATTAAATCTAGCAAAACCGATTACCATGTTTTGAGCATAGTTTCTATGTACTTCTAAGAATTCTCCATGATCTGCGATAGAATGGATAACATCTTTTACATTATACGGTTTGTTTGGATTTTCAGGAACTATTTCATTTAATTCGTCATCTAATCTATCAATTGGATCATCACACACTACTGCAGGTGGCTCTTCCAAGTTATTAGATGGAATATATGATAATAATTTTCTTATTAACAAAAGACCTTCATCTTCATTTTCAGCTACGAAATGAGTAACACCTGATTTAGTAGCATGAACCATAGCTCCACCAAGTTCTTCAGAAGTAACTGTTTCATTTGTTACAGTTTTTACAACTTTCGGGCCGGTAACAAACATGTAAGAAGTATCTTTAGTCATGATGATAAAGTCAGTAAGTGCAGGAGAGTAAACAGCACCACCGGCACAAGGACCAAAAATTGCAGAAATTTGAGGTATAACGCCTGATGCATTAATATTTCTTTGGAAGATATCAGCATATCCACCCAAAGATTTTACACCCTCTTGGATACGAGCTCCACCACTATCATTGATGCCAATAACAGGTGCACCAACTTTAAGAGCCTGATCCATTACTTTACATATTTTTTGGGCAAACATCTCTGAAAGTGAACCACCAAAAACTGTAAAATCTTGAGAGAATAAATAGACCAAACGCCCATCAATTGTACCATAACCTGTTACTACACCATCAGACAAATAACTTTCTTTGTCTAAGCCGAAGTCAACAGTACGGTGACTAACAAACATATCAAATTCTTCGAATGACCCTTCGTCGAGAAGCATGTCAATTCTTTCTCGGGCAGTATATTTGCCTTTTTTGTGTTGGGATTCTATTCTTTTGACCCCACCACCAAGACGCGCTTTTTCACGCATCTCCATCAATTCTTTAATCTTATCTTGTATTGCCATTTCCTCTCCTCAAGAGAAATTGAAATAAAAAGGAATATTTTTTTCCAGTACATAGTTGACTGCAAATTTACCAATCTAATGGAATAAATTATAACCCTATTGGTTATAAATTGAAACTTTTGCTTGATATATCAGTCTATTAGTACGATTTAATATATATTCCATACTATTTTAAAGTACACTTGAAGGGCGATTAACCCGTTATACTTTGATAGTTTATTGTTTTGTTTTGCCAAATATTTCATGTGATACTTTATTCAAATTGCATAAAATATTCGAATGAACACAATTTTTTTATCAAAATCATGTGTATTTAATTTATATGGACTTGCTATGACTAAACCTCGTTTACATGATATACTTTTGATTACAGGAATTGTAATTTTGACTTCAGTTATGGGAATAATTGGTTTTGTACAGACCAAAGACTTACAAAGCAATACGACACCATTGCTTGAACAGGATCTATTTATTCCTTATGCTAACTCTGTTAGTAACGGTGATTTTCAAAAAGCCTATGACAACTTTTTGTCAGACTCTTATAAATCTAAGTTTAACTATGAAGCTTATAAAAAAGCTCAGAATTTAAATTTAGCAAAATATGGGAAGCTAAAATCGCTTAAACCACTATCCGGTATTTTTATTTCTGAGAAATCGAAAGGAAAATGGATTTACAAAGGCACTTTGGTTTATGTAGGAGAAAAAGCGACTCAAAGGATAACGGCATCTATAGAAATAGAAAATGGTAAATATAAGTTTTTCCGTACTTATCCATCTTCAGTTACTATGAGAGATAATATTCCACTAGTATACTAAAAATAAATTAAGAGTTGTAAAGAGGAAGCAGTTAAATAATCATATTTACTTATATTGTAAACCCTTCTTATAAATAATCAAAAGCTACTAAAAATATTTTAGTAGCTTTTGATTGAAGTTTTAAAATCAGCCTAATCCCAATCGTTTGGTTTACCTCTTCCTCTATTGTCATCTCCGCCTCTATGCTTTCTCATGAGTAGTCTATGTACCTGTTTTTCAAACTTAAACTCAAAGAGCAGATACTTTGCGTACTGGTTGGTAGAAAGTATTTTTTTGGCTTCTGACATAAATGTTTTTCTAACTTTAAGCATTTGCTCTGTGTTAGTCTCAACTTTTTTAATGGCAGCTTCTGAGTTCTTTATCGCTAGCATCCTGTCTAATTAATTTATTAAGTTGAGCGTTCAATTCGTCAAAATCATCACGTATTTTTGCCATATCTTTTTCCATGGCAGTAAATTTGATTAAGAACGTATTGGCAGTTTTGCTCATCCATTTCTAGAGTTTCTAGCAGCTTAATCTTTTTGAGCTGTAAAAATCTCTCTTTTGAATTGAGTGCCATTTCTTGAGCATCTGCTTGTATATTTGAAAATATCACAAATAAAAAAAATAATGGCAAAATTTTAAAAATCGTTTTCATTTTTTAAATCCTCAATAATGGATTGAAAATCGTCTTCACTTAATAATGACAAATCATCTTGAATAGCAGAGTAATTACCTACAGAATTAAGTAACAAGTTAGTATTAGATTCTGAAATTGCTGAATAAAAAGCTTGCTCAATTATGTCAGTAAGCGATGCATCTTCAGATTCTACTAAAGTACCATTGTCAATTAGTACTTCATATATATTTTCCATATTTCCATCATTAGATATAGCAAGCAAATCAGAATAGTTTACGAATTCTATAGGTTCAGATTGTAGATTTTGACTTTGAATTTTTTCTGTGACCACATCAGGCATCATCATTCTTTTTCCAAGCGGAGTAAATATTAAGAATGCTACAATAGCTAAAGAGGCCATAGGTGCCAAATATCTCATAAAGAATCTTGTTCTTTTTTGCGTATATGTCATTTCATAGTGTCTTCTTTGATTTACTTTTACAGATAGATTTCTAGTCTTTTCTGTGAGCTTTTTATCTATTTCCATTTTATCTAATTTATCAAAAACTGCCTTACCTTGCTCGACTTCTTCAACTAAATCAGGAAAATCAATAAAATTTTCTTCAAAATAAGATTTCTCTTGAGAATTTAAATCTCCAAAAATATAGTCAGGCATCATTTCTTGAAGTGTTTTATATAAATTTTGATTAGCCATCTCTAAACTTCCCCCTTAGCGAAAAATACTGATAATTTTTTAACTGCCTGATGATAGTTAGCTTTTAAACCACCAACACTAGTGCCAAGTAGATTTGATATTTCTTCATAGCTCATCTCATCAAAATAGCGAAGAGCAAATGTTTCTCGTTGTTTTTTCGGTAATGATGATAGTATATCTAAAAAATTTTCTTCAAATTCTTTTATTTGAATATCTCTATCCGGTAAATGTTTTTCTAATGGAATATCTCGTGGATCATTATCGTCAAAGACTTTAAAAAATTGATCTTACTTTTTTCTTTCTTTGCAAATTCAAGCATACATTTACAGTTATGCGATATAGCCATGTTTTAACTCCTGAATCTGCTTTGAACTTATTCAAATTATTTAAAGCTCTTATAAAGGCTTCTTGAGCAGCATCATCTGCATCATCGTGACTATTTAAATATCTAAACGCTGTAGAATATACAAAGTTCTGATACTTACGCACAAATGCTGTAGCTGCTCTATCGCTGGCATTTTCACAATAATCCTGGATTATTTCTGCATCAGTATTATAAGATAAAGCCAAATCACTCATCACCTTTTCTCCATTTTCCGATTACTACTTTGAAACGTTTCAAAGGCAAAAGGTTTAATCTGAAGAAAAAATATTTTACATAACAAACGCCCACCTTTAGATGGACGTAAGTTGAATTTTTTATTTGCCTATTTTGACAATCTCATATTTAGTATTTCCGGCAGGTACAACTACTTCGGCAATATCTCCGAGCTGTTTACCCATCAGGGATTTGCCTAAAGGAGAAGATACAGCTATTTTATTTCTTTCAAAGTCTGCTTCTTCAGCACTCACTAATTGGTATTCAAATTCCTGTTCAGTAATAATATTTCTCAAAGTAACTTTCGTTAATATATATACTTTGTCGTCAGGGAACTCATCCGCTTTAATCACTTGAGATTTGGAAAGGATTTGAGATAATTTTGCAATTCTCATTTCTAAAAGTCCCTGTTCATCCTTAGCTGCATCATAATCTGCATTTTCAGATAAATCCCCGTGCGAGCGAGCTTCGGCTATCTTTTGAGCTACTTCTCTTCGGCCTCTACCTTTGAGATCGTTCAACTCTGCCTCTATTTCTCTGACTCTTTCTTTAGTCATGTAAATGATTTCTGACATAGCATTTACCCTTCTTAATATTTTAATAATTTATTTACAAGTTTGACAATAGGTGTCCCATTTTAGTTTTTTTTGTTTCCAAATAATGGATGTTACATTTATTTGGTACAATCTCAACTGGAACTCTTTCTGTAACATTTAACCCATAAGATTCGAGACCAACTCGTTTTTTAGGATTATTAGTCAATAATCGCATTTTTTTTACATTAAGGTTCATCAGTATCTGAGCCCCAATACCATAATCTCTTCCATCAGCCACAAAGCCGAGTTCCAAGTTAGCCTCTACAGTATCAAAACCTTTTTCCTGTAAAGCATAGGCTTTAACTTTATTTATTAGTCCGATTCCTCTGCCTTCTTGCCTCATATAAAGCAATACGCCTCTGCCCTCTTTTTCAATCATCTTCAGTGATGCGTGCAACTGCGAACCACAATCACATCTCAAAGAACCAAACACGTCTCCGGTAAAACACTCAGAATGCACTCTTACTAATATATCATCTTCTTCTGTCCAAGTGCCTTTAACCAAGGCAACATGTTCTTTACCATCAACAATATTTTCGTATACTTTAATTTTGAAATGTCCATACTCTGTAGGAGCATCCGCTTCTGCAACGCATTGAACAAGAGATTCTTTTCTTAATCTATAGGCTATTAAATCTTTTACTGTGATAACTTTGAGATTATGCTCTTTTGCGAACTCAATTAGTTCCGGCATCCTGGCCATTTGCCCATCTTCTTTGATTATTTCGCATAGTACTCCCGTAGGCTTCAAACCTGCTAGCCTCATCAAATCAACAGTTGCTTCAGTGTGGCCGGCTCTTCTCAATACTCCTTCTTTCACTGCTATCAACGGGAAAATATGCCCCGGACGGAGTAAATCTGCCGGTTTTGTATCTTTATTTGCTATAGCTCTTATTGTTGCAGCTCTATCATTTGCTGATATACCTGTGGTAGTGCCATGAGCAAAATCAACAGATACAGTAAATTTAGTTTCGTGCAAGGCGGAATTATCTCGTACCATTACATCCAGATTTAGCTCTTGTGCTCTATCGGGAGTAATTGAAACGCAAATCAACCCTTTTCCTTTAGAAGCCATAAAGTTTACTGTCTGCGGCGTAATAAGCTCCGCAGCACAAATCAAATCACCTTCGTTTTCTCTATCTTCATCGTCCATTACCACAATCATCTTGCCAGACACTAAATCTTGTAATGCCTCTTCAATTGTATTTATCATATCCGTTCTCGGTTATATTGTAACTACCCTATATAATAAACAAATCTTTCACCGTTTAGTGCGGTGAAAGATTTATAGTCATTTCTTATTGAACTACGCTGTCAAGTTACAAAATTTTTTCTTAATAAAAAAAATTAAGACTTAGAAGCAATAGCAACTTTTTCAAATCTTATTTTAACATTATCGGCTACTTCAACTAAAGCAGTTTTTTCATCTACATCTACTACTTTACCGTGCATTCCTGATGAAGTTACTACTTTATCACCTTTTTTAATTGCACTAAGCATAGCTTGGTGTTCTTTTTGACGTTTTTGTTGTGGTCTAATCATCATGAAGTACATGATAAGAATAACACCTCCAAACATCACCAAGGTACCAACCATATTGCCACCACCTTGATCTCCACCTGCTTGACCTGCCATAGCTATTAAGTGTAAAAATTCCATTTTTTCTCTCCTCTATTATAACATATTTGAATTAAATTTATCAAGCATTTCTTTTTTCCACTGAGTAAAGTCACCTGTTTTAATATGCTCTCTGGCGTTCTTAACCAACCATAAGTAAAAAGCAATATTGTGCATTGACGCTAATTGTAGTGCAAGTATTTCATTAGCTACAAAAAGATGTCTCAAGTAGCCCAATGAAAAATTATTGCTGGCATAAGAATCAATATTTTCGTCTATAATATTATCAGATAGTTTATATTTTGCATTTTTGATATTTATTTTACCGTGAGTTGTAAACAGCTGACCGTTTCGTGCATTTCGTGTGGGCATCACACAATCAAACATATCTATTCCACGCTCTATACCTTCCAATATATTCTCAGGAGTGCCAACCCCCATTAAGTATCTTGGTTTATCAGTCGGTAAGATATCAGTGCAAACATCTGTAAGTTCATACATAATTTCTGCAGGCTCTCCAACAGAAAGTCCACCAATAGCATATCCGTCAAAATCTAAATCTATCATTTGTTTTGTATATTGCTTTCTCAAATCAGCATACATACCACCTTGCCCTATTCCGAATAAGAATTGGCGATGACCATATTTTCCTTCCGTCTTATCAAATTCTTTTTTGCATCTTTCTGCCCATCTAAGCGACATTTGCATAGATTTAATAACATAAGATTCCTCAGCCGGATATGGAGCACATTCATCTAATACCATAACAATGTCCGACCCATGCGATTTTTGGATTCCCACCACGTTTTCAGGAGAAAAGAAGTGTTTCGAGCCATCTAAATGAGAACGAAACTCTGCACCTTGTTCCGTAATTTTCCGTAACTCTTTTAGAGAAAAAATCTGATAGCCACCACTGTCCGTCAATATTGGTCTGTCCCAGCCCATAAATTTATGCAGACCACCGAAATGTTCCATCGTCTCAGTTCCGGGACGAAGATATAAATGGTAAGTATTACCAAGTATAATTTTGGCGTCTAACTCATATAGTTCTCTTTGCTGCAATGCTTTTACGGAGCCTTGAGTTCCAACAGGCATAAAGATAGGAGTTGGAATTTCACCATGATCGGTAGTTAATTTGCCTAATCTTGCCTTGCTGTTTGCATCTGTTTTTTCTAAACTAAAAAAGGTACTCATTTCAATATTCTTTTTACTATCTGTTCTATTCTTTTAAATAATAACATTGATGTCAAAATACCAAGCAGGTCAGCTAAGACATCAAAAATATCTGCATCTCTTCCCGGCACGAAGCTCTGATGTATTTCATCGCTAAATGCAAAAAGAGAGGCTAACAAAACTACGATAATTATTTGATATTTTTGTGTTTTTTTACTCAGCACAGCAGTCACTGCTAATTGCATAAGTATACCATAAATAAAGTATGCTGTATAATGTATCAGTTTGTCCCATCCCAAAATCCCAAAGTCAGGCATAGGAAGTCTAGACTGATTAGAAAGATAATAAATTAAAGCTGAATACATTACTATGGGAACTATTAGTAAATATTTTACTTTCTCTGCCATTTAGATGAAATTTGTATTGTTTAGAAATATATTTTGTGTATTTTAATCTATTGTGTAATCACTTGATAAACTTTATGTCTATAAATTTAAAACATACTTTTTTATTATCTGCTATCTTTTTTGCTTTTCTTTGCAATTTAGAGCTTTTTTCCAATGAAGTTCCTAAAACTAGAGATACTCTTCAAAGTGAAGAAATAGTAGCTCCGCTTAGATTTGGAATCATTTATTCTCCTTTTCAGGGATATCAACTCAGAAATAGTTTAGACGAAAAGCATGTTTGTGGAAGTGGAATTAATCTTGCATATAATATCGATTATTATTTATCTCCTACCTCATTTACTTCTGTAAATTTGGGGGCTTTATATTATACGGATTTTATACATAATCATGATTTATATTTAGATACAAAAGCATCTCATCTCTATTTTGGTGATATTAGTTATTTTTTTACAAAAGATGTATTCCACTTAGGTTTAGGGATAGGACTAAGTTATCTCGATTTTTATAGAGAATATGAGACTTATGTAAATGAGCAAATCAATGAACCGGATGAATATGAATACTATTTTTATCAATGTATCAATACTTCATTAGATTTAACGATAAGATTAGGATTTGAAATAAATGGCATCTATAATGTAGATTTTAGATATAGTTTTGCTATAAGCAATCTCAGAAATCAATCGGTAGATTTACAATCGAAGTCTATTTTTGGCTTAACTTTTGGCATCAAACTACCTTCAATACAAAAGAAATCTAAATATTACAATGTAAAACAACTTGATAAAAAGATACAATCTTCTATATAGGATTTATATATGAAAACAATTTTGCACTATATATTATCACTTGCTATGTTTGTTTCATTGACCGCAAACTCATTTACACAAAATATAGATACAACGCATCAAAATATGGGACAAAATTCGAGTTATATTCATACTCTCAGATATGGAATATCTTATTCAACTTTGAATACTATGTTTTTTAGCAATGGTCATTTAAAAGATAATCGACAGGTAAGCCTTGCGAATATCGCTTCATCTATTGACTATTTTCTTTCAGAAGACTCTTATTTGTCTTTAAACTTCGGATATAATTTTTATAGCTATTATACCGGAGGTGTTTATCTTCATTACGATGAACATATAGATCATTTCTTTACTCAGATTCTTTATTCGCAGTATCTCAAAAAAGTTTTTTGGGGAATAGGACTTGGCTGTAGTTATACATATCATATTGTTGAGTATGAAGATGAAGTATATCAATATATTCCCATGATTGGTGAAAGCGTGTATATTGGCAATGAATACTATCTTTTCGAGTCGAGGAATTCATCGATTGACTTGGGAATGCAAATAGGAACTGATTTAAGCAGATATTTTAATTTAGGATTGAATTTTAATATCGCGCTGCTTAATCTGAGAGATCAGACCAATGATTTTACCCAAAAGGCAACTATGGGCATCACCATTGGTCTAAAATTTCCCGGTTATAAATAATTGAATTTCTATGTTCTATGCAATGTGTTGACCAGTACTTTGAAGCTTGAAATAATATCACTAGCTGTCATCGTCATTTCAGAGTATTTCTCTTTTGCTAAATCACCTGCTACAGCGTGCATTAACGAACCTAAATATGCTGCTTCTGTTGAAGTAATATTTTGTGAAACCATTAAGCCACCAATTATCCCTGACAGAACATCACCACTACCTGCAGTTGCTAAACCCGGATTGCCGCATTGGTTTATATAGGTATGTTTACCGTCTGTTATGCATGTAGGGTAATACTTGAGTAAAACCACTGCTTCAGTTTCCTTGGCTAACTCTTTAGCTTTTCCGATATAGTCGTATTCTATTTCAAATCTATCAGCACCAGTTAAAGCCGAAAATTCGCCTGTATGTGGTGTAAGTATAGTATTTTTGTTGAGTTTATCTATGTCTATTATTGCTTTTAGTGCATCTGCATCTATGAGTAATTTTTTTGTATCTTTATATTGTTTTATTATTTGCTTTACGTTACTTATTGTAACCGGATCATTCCCAAGTCCAGGCCCTATTACTATTCCATCCGCCTTATCAAATAAGTTCTCTATTGTATAAAGTTTAAAATCAAGATTAGAGAGATCTCTTTTATAAACTATAACTTCAGGTAAGATAGATGCATGAGGATTAGGTGTGATAAGATGCACAAATCCGGCTCCGGAACTTATAGCAGCATTGGCACTCAAGGCTGCGGCACCTGACATGTCTTCAGACCCTGCGATAATAATTAACCTACCATAATCAAACTTTGAACTTATTTTTGTACGGCTATCAAAATTAAGTAGATCTAAATCACTTTCCTCAAGTAAAAAAGTATCACTTTTATCAGACACTTCAATCTCAGGGAATCCCAAAGAAACGGGTATTATTTCGCCACAATAAGAAATACCATCCTGAATATGTAATCCGATTTTAGAAGCAAACATGGTAATAGTAAAATCAGCAAAGAAGCATGACTGGTGTGCTTTACCGGAACTAGCATTCAGTCCGGTTGGCACATCTATTGCTATTCTAATTTCTCCCGATTCGGAAAGCATATCTAATATATCAATAACATCACCACGAAGGTTTTCGGAACCACCAATTCCAATCATTGCATCAATTATACAATCAAAGTCCATACTTGGAAATATGCTTTTAAAACTATCAACATCATAAATCGGAATGTCAAGTTTTTGGCAGATTTTATAATTCTGTTTAGTTTCCGGTGACATTTTACTTTCGTCGCCAACCAATAAGATATAAACATCAGCAATATTTGATAACTGTCTTGCTATTGCGAAACCATCACCTCCATTATTGCCAGATCCACAAAGAACTAATATATCAGAAATATGGTCATGAAATTTCTCGTCACTCAGCAGAATTGATTTAATGATGTTTGCTGCGTTAAGCGCAGCGTTTTCCATCAGAATAGCCGATGGAATATCTAAATGATTTAAAGCGTACTGATCAATTTCAGTCATCTGGTCTTTTGATAGTAAATATTGCATAATTACACCTAAATTTAACTATATTTGTATATATCTAATATATAAAATTTTCATAAGATAAATGCCCTCAGTGCTCAAAGATATTATTTCCAAACTAAAAATTAACTATTCTTCTTACAGAATTGTTACTCTTTTTGCTATAGTTCTGTTCTCTTTTGCAAAGATTGCTTTAGACATTACTTTTTTTTCTATAAACGAAAACTTTTTTTTGACATTCAATTTGTGGCATTATATATCTGAGATAGTTCTATTTACATCATTTGCATCTTACCAATTTACATTAGCTCGAATCAATAGAAATCTGGAGCACAACCAGATAAGCAATATTTTTTATAAGCGGCTTAAAGGGCTGTTATTCCATTTTGCTATTTATTGGATTTTTTCAGTTCTTTTAGGAATTGTTTCAGATTTAACCAGAGATCCTGATTTATCTATTCTGTTATTATATGATATAAAACTACTCTACTCTATGATAGTGATTGGCAACCTTTGCAGATTTATTATTGACTGGTTGCTATATTTTAGAACTCCCAGTACAAAGAAATATCTGACTTTCATAGCTATTCATATTGTCATTGCCTCCTCAGGATTGTTTATTATTGAGATGCTAAATACTTCAAGCTATGACTCAATCAATCTGATTACAGGTTTATTTACTATTGTTTTAGTTATTTCTGTATTTTCCATGCCTAGAAAGAATTCATGGATTGCTTCACTTACTTACAAGAAGAAATTATTGCTGATTTTTTATATGCTAATGATTAGCTTCTTTATGATGTCAGATTTAACGTTAGAAATCCTTAACATGAGTTATGATCGTGATATTTTATATTTCAAAGCTCCTATATCATACAGTGTACTTAATATTATAAGTCTCAGTATTTTAATGTTTTTCGCAAGAATTATTCTTTCTACTTTGGCTGCATGGCCTACTACAAAAATTGTTGCCAAAAAGAATATTGAACTTGAGTCACTATCTACTTTAAATCGATTTGTGGTGGAAACTCTAAATAAATCTCCTGAAAAGATAATTACTACGGCTTCTCAAATAGCAAGGCAGATGACTAATGCACATTCTGCTTGGGCAGAAATTTATAGTGAAGAGTTTGTAAAGCAAATTGCTTACTCTTTCAATATCTCACAAAAAAATCTATCTTATATACAGAACTATACACATTTTACGAAACATTTCTTTAACTGCCAAGACACCACTTTAATAGATTCAATTGCCGACAACGATTACCTCTACCCAATTTCTGATACTATTACATATGCAAAATCTATGATTATTTTGCCTTTATATTCAGGTTTAGAGCGATTAGGGACTTGTATTTTGCTCAAAGACACAGAATATGCATTTGAGTCGGAAGATATATCTATTCTTAACACGTTATCGCAAAATTTATCTATTGCATTGCAAAATGCAAGCCTTATTCAGGACTCAATCCAAAAAGAGAAATATAAAAGTGAGATGCTTTTAGCCCAGAATATTCAACGTAATTTATTACCAAAAGAAGATTTAACTACTAACGAATTTTCTATATCTGCTTTTACTGAACCTGCACAGGAAGTTGGTGGTGATTATTATGATTTAGTTTATTTGAGAGATAACACACCATGCCTTCTTATCGCAGATGTATCAGGCAAAGGCACATCAGCTGCTATTATTATGTCTCAAATGAAAGGAGCAGTGCAAGCATTAAGTCCGCTTAGTGACTCAGTATCCGATCTTATGAAAAAACTAAATAAAACTCTTTTCGGTACTATTGGCAGAAAGAATTTTATTACCGTAGCAGGCTTATCTTTTAAACCTGATGGCACTATAAATTTTGTTCGTGCAGGACACTCACCTATTTTAGTAACTTCATACGGCAAAACAAAAAAATATATGCCAAAAGGGCTTGGCATCGGTCTCACAGGATCTTCTTTGTTTGATAAAAATTTGGACGAAGTAGAGTTGAAACTTAATTTTAACGACAACGTATTACTAATTACTGATGGAATAAATGAAGTCAGTAATGAAAAAAATCAACAGTTTGGTTATAACCAACTCATTGAAATATTAGAATTTAAAAATTTAACTTCTGCTATTGAGATAAATAAACAAATTAAGTCTAAGATTGAAGCTTTTTCTGCAGATGATGCTTATATAGACGATATGACAGTAATAAGTTTAATTTATAGAAATAATACTAATGCTTAAGAGTTGGTATGATTTTTTATAACTCTATTTAATAACAGCAGATACTCTCTACAGATGTAAGGAATAAACAATGCCAGCTTCTAATAAATTCGGAATAACAAAAAAACAAGCAAACGGAATAGACTGTTTCTATTTGGAAGGATATTTGGATGCACATACAGCTCCCCAGTTAGAGTCTGCTTTCCAGGAAAGCATTGATGCCGGAATTTATAAGATATTAGTCAACTTTAGAGATTTGGATTATATTAGTAGTGCTGGGCTTGGAGTTTTCATGGCATTTATTGAAGATATCCGAAACGAAGATGGCGACATTAAACTAACATCCATGCAAGATAAAGTATTCTCTGTTTTTGATTTACTTGGATTCCCTATGTTATTCGATATTGAAGTAAATGAAATTAATGCAATTGAAAAATTCTTATCTAAAAACAGCAATGACCTCAGTAAATAAACATATAGACAATATTTGTGTAAAAGCTAACTTTTCTGAGTTAGAGAAAATAAGAGAATTTGTGTTTTCTCATGCTGAAGAGTATTATTTCTCTGAAATAGACGCACAAAAGATTACATTAGCTGTAGATGAAGCATGCACAAATTTAATGCGTTATGCATATAACTGCAATTTCGACTTCTTAATTTGTATAGATATTTTTATTTCTAATAACGAATTCGTTGTACAAATTATCGACGAAGGCGAACCTTTTGACCCTCTATCTGTTGAATCTCCTGATATGAAAAAATATTTTGCTGAATTTCGTAAAGGTGGTCTTGGCATCCATATTATGCGTAGCGTAATGGATGATATCAATTACCAACCTTCTCAGTCTACTGAAAGAAAAAATATATTAAAGCTTACAAAATTCCTCCCAAATTCTTAACTTTGCAAAATAATTCTTATATTATTTCTTCACATACATCATTGTATATCTATAAGGAAAAACTATGAAGGGTCTTGTAATCGCTTTATCAGTGACTTTGTCATTCATTTTAGGCTTTGTACCTAACATCAATAAATCTAAACCATTGTGGTGGAAACTACTTACTATAGCTAGTATTACTTTAGCTATTATTCTTACTTTGTTGCCTCCAATAGCCGGCAATTTTGCGGACTTAAAATTTGTTGCCGGTCTTGAACAGGGAAAACATATTAATCTATTGGTAAGTTATGCTCAAAACTCAGCAGGTGAACTAATCTTTACTGATGACTTTGGCGAATCGTTTCACATTAAGGAAATAGAGGCCTTCAATCTAAGTGTAGGCAATAAATATGTTATCAACACTGCATTTGAAAATCAAGAATTCAAAGCTATTGAACTCATTTCTACAAATCCTTTTATGACTTATCCTTTTATACCTAGTTTAGAAGACAGAACTAAAATATTAAATTTTCACGTACCAATGGCTTGGATTGCGGTATTAGCATACCTGATTTCTATGATTTATGCTATACAATATCTAAGAACAAAGGATTTGAAATATGATATACCTCTTGCTGCGGCGGCTTCTTTAGGTACGCTGTTTGCCATATTGGCAACTGTAACAGGCATGCTCTGGGCTAAATTCAACTGGGGTAGTTTTTGGAACTGGGATCCAAGGCAAACTTCAATTCTAATATTGCTTCTCATTTATGCAGCATTTTTTGCTTTGAGATCTTCTATTGACGTACCCGAATCAAAAGCAAGATTAAGCTCAGTCTATTCCATACTTGCTTTTATTACTGTACCATTCTTAGTTTTTATTTTACCTCGAATGGCTACTGGGCTTCATCCGGGCTCTGCTGGTGACACAAATACAGGCCCATTGGTTAGCTCTCAAAGTGGTATGTTAGATTCTTCAATGCTTATTAGCTTCGGCTTAGCAATGTTCGGATTTTCAATGTTTTTCTTTTGGTTATTGAATTTACAAATAAGAATTATGAAAAATAAAGGAGAAATATAGATGCTCGACTTCCTACATGATAACTCAATCTTTGTGGTACTTGGTATCACTTTAATAATATGGACAGGCATTGTGACTTACATGATGTCTTTAGATAAGAAGGTCAGAAAGCTGGAAGACCTTAGCGAAGAGTAGATAATCAAAACCGACTAACTTAAATTTTAAAGTTAGTCGGTTTTCTATATATTTGTCAGTAGTTTCTTAGATTTAGTAACTTATAGATTATCATTAAGTATTTTAATTAAAGTTTTATCCATATCTTTATCATATCCTGAGTGTTTATAAAGAAGTTTGCCATCTTTATCTATTACTAATAGTGTAGGATAACCTTGAACATTTAGTAGCTTCGCAACATTATCACCATTAACTAAAGTAGGGTAACTTGCTTTTTTCTCTTTCAAAAATGCTTTTGGATCCGCTCCTTCTGGCTCTTTACAGCTAATCCCATAAACATGTATTTTATCACCCATTTCTTGATAAACTGCTTCTATCTTAGGCATTGCAACTACACACCAGACACACCAAGTACCCCAAAAGTCAAGGATAACAGGCTTACCTCGTAAACTTTCTAATGATACAAGCTTGCCATCAGCATCTTTTAGATCCCAGTTAGGAACTATATCACCTTCTTTAAGTTCAACCGGAGTAATTTCTGTAGTTTTGTCATTTTCGTCTTGTTTACTTTTTTCATATTCTGCAATATACTGGTCATAGGTTTTATAAGCTTCAGGAATTTCGAGAGAAAACTTTGAATCTTCTATATCAGCTACTATATCAATATTTTTTACAATCATTTCCTCTTTTTGAACTAAATGCTCTCCATTCCGAACAGTAGAATTTACAATTAGTGGAAAACCGGATGCTTTAGATATAATTTGATCAGTATAAAAATCTAAACCAAGATTATCATCATTACTTTTCTTAGAAATATGATATGCTTCTTCATTGTTAAGTGTGGTATCATTTTCCCATTTAAAATCTTTGTATGCTGCACTTGTATCAACATTTACAGCAAAATCTTCTGTGCTGGCAAATGGTAAAAAGTTTCTCAAAGTTTCTGCATGATTGCTCAGAGATCTGCTATATTCCTGCGGATTTTCAAAGGAATAGAACCACTTGTCGTTATGATTGACCACTACGTATTTACTGCCGTCAAAGGAAATTTGGGTGTCTCCCATATCTGAAAAGAATTTAAAGTCTTTTCCGTTGTCAGACATTTCTGCTAATAACTTTTCGTTATCTTTTTTTGCAGTTAGTTCAGAAAAACCATCTGTTGTAATTAGTTCAGCTTTGATAGCTTTTACATTTGCTCTTTTAGCAAACGCTTCTTTTACAACTTCTTTTACATTTGCCGGTCTGTTTGAATCTTGCTCAGAGCAAGCAACAAATGCTAAAACTAACAACAAAGAAGTGGTGATTTTTTTCATAAATTTCTCGACTAGGTATAAAAATATATTATTTCTGATTTTCTCTTTTCGTAAATATTTCAGTATACTCTTTGTACTTCTCTTCATTGCCGGCAAGATGATATACTGCTGCGATATTTTTTAGAGTTTTAATAGCCATTTTTGAGTTTTTGCCAATTTTTTGCTCAAATATATTTAGCGCTTTTTGCATATAAGTCAATGAGTAATCATATTTATAAGTATTTGCCAAAATCGTAGCTAAGTTGTTCATAATGTAAGCAACTTCTACATCATCCTTGCCCAGATATGCTTGTTTAATCTGCAGTACTTTCAAGTATATTCTCTCTGCAGAAGCATAGTCACCCTTTTCTTGGTACATTGCAGCTAAATTATTGAATACTGTAGCTATTTTTATATCATTCGAATCGCTAATGGATTGAAGTTTTGTAGCAGATTTGACAAAATACTCTTCAGCTTTGTCATACTTCTTTTGTTGCCGGTAAAAATCACCGATATTGTTGTATAAGACGGCGATAGGTTCATATTTATCACCATGATTCTCTTTGTAGATTTTAGCGACAGAGAGCATAATGCTTTCAAATTTATCCAAACTATCAAGTTTAACATATATATCAGCAACTTGATGCAAATTATCTACAGTGGATTCGGAGTACTGACCATAATTTTTTACTTTTATCTCAATGTTTTTTTCAATTAATGACTTAGCAGCAATCAGAGAATCCTGCTTCAGATAAATATTTGATAGATATTCTATAGGTAAAATGAGAGATTGATGCTCTCCACCATAAGACATACCTCTTATTCTCAAGCAATAAAGCAAAAGCATTTTTGCCTTTTCAGACTCACCCAGTTCAATATTTAGCATTGAGTAATTAAAATAAGTATCTGCTAGTGATAAATCTGTCTCTCCCAAAATAGTTTTTTTAATCCCTATAGATTGCTTAAACAGTTTCTCCGCTTCTTTATACTTACCTAAGCCGGTCTTTGCTTTTGCTAAGTTATCTAATGCGGTAGCAGCCTCTCTTGTAGAATCCTTCTTATTATAGCTAAATATTTTTAAAGCGGCAGCAAAATGGGTTTCAGCATTTGATAATTCTTCTAAATTCAAGAAAGCAACACCAGCCATATTATGCGAACTTCCAGCTCTGAGACTCATCGCACCATATTCATTTTCAGCATAATTTGCAGCTTTTACAGCATTATTAGACGCTTCTAAATAATCACTTTTTTGGAGCGATTCTAAGGTTTTATTCATCGATATTTCCCAAGGGTCATCCTTAGACCATAGACTATTTGTAGCTATAAAGCATAATAGAAGTAAAATTCTAATCAATTTATTCATCATTTATCCGTATGTGTGTTAAATTTACCAGTGTCTCAACTATTTTGTTTGTTAATCTACAATTTTTTTTATTATATTATAGCATATTACTCTAAAACAATATGAAAGGTTCAAAAAATGAAAGCTAAATACATCATTACTGCCATAATAGCAATAGGATTTATAGCTCTTGCTTATTCTGCGTTTGATAGCAGTAAAATCGAATATACGGATTTTAACTATGCAAAAAAAACAGGTAATACTGTGCAAGTTACCGGATCGTGGGATAAAACACAGAATTATACTTACGACACCGAAACTAATACTTTTACTTTTGTTATGCAAGACGATAACGCAAATAAATCAAAAGTAGTTTTCAATGGAGCTAAACCTAATAATTTTGACATTGCTCCTATGGTAGTTATTAAAGGACAGTTCGAAGAAGGTATCTTCATGGCTTCAGAAATTTTAACTAAATGTCCTTCTAAGTATGAAGCAGGATTTGAAGATATCAAGAAAAACAGCAACATCTAACATTAAAGGAAAGGATTGCCTATGTTTGGCTCTATACTGATACATGGTCTTCTGGGACTATCAATTATAACGACTATAATGTACTTCCTCTCATATAAAAAAGAGAATTTGGTCAAAACAGCAAGCTCTTTTTATCATGTACTGACATTGGGTATGGTTGTAGCTTCTGCATATTTACTATATAACGTAATGACTCATAATTTCTCCTTTACTTACATTTGGAGATATTCTTCTACTGAGCTTCCCAAGTTTCTACTTGCGACGACATTTTACGCAGGTCAGGAAGGTTCGTTTGTCTTATGGGCACTAATGCTATCCATTATTGGTAGTATACTGATACCATACGTCAGAAAACATAAATATGAAGCTCCTGTGATGAGTATATACTCTTTGATTCTTGTTTTTATCTTTTTAATAATGATAAACAAAAGTCCTTTTGAATATATCTGGGATTCGTTTCCGGGTCAAAACTTAGAAGTTGGATTTATGCCTGCTAATGGCAATGGTCTAAATCCTATTTTGCAAAACTACTGGAATGTTATCCACCCTCCTATTTTATTCTTAGGCTTTTCTGCTATGTCAGTGCCTTTTGCTTTTGCTTTTGCAGGGTTGATTAAACGTGATTATAATAATTGGATAAGAATTTCCATGCCGTGGACTCTTTTTGCTACTGGCTTATTGTCATTAGGCATTATGTTAGGTGGTTTTTGGGCTTATGAAACTCTCGGCTGGGGTGGTTTTTGGGGCTGGGATCCTGTAGAGAATGCGTCGTTAATCCCACTGCTTACCGCCATAGCGTTAGTTCATACTATGCTTGTACAAAAAAAGACTGGTGGCTTGATAAGAACTAATTTTTTACTTGCTATTACCGGTTTCATTTTGGTAGTGTATTCCACTTTCTTAACGCGTAGTGGTGTCCTCGGCGACTCTTCTGTTCACTCTTTTGGAGATCCTGGACAGCTTACTTATATATTGCTTCTTCTGTTTTTGGTGTTTTTTGCTACTATTGGCTTAATTGCACTTTTAGGAAGATTTTCTGATATTAATAAGACGGCAAGTAAGTTAGATTTTCAACTAAGTTCTAAAGAATTTATGTTGTCATTAGGTTCACTTGTAATATTAGCTATTGCAGGCTTTGTATTAGTTGGTACCAGCTGGCCTATAATCCAAGAAATATTAGGTCAAAGTAAAACCGGTGTAGTTATTTCAATATATGACCAAGGCTCATTACCATTGACTGCCATTGGACTGCTTGTAATGGTGTTTTCTATTTATTTGAATTGGAAAGTAACACCAAGCGAATTATTGGTCAAAAAAATGTGGATCAGTATCCTCTTAGCTGCTGTATTTACTAATATTTTTATAATGCTTGGCTATAATGAGTTTAAACATATTGCATTAGGTTTTGCAGCTTTCTTTGCGTTGTTTACTAATTTGCTTTATCTGATTAAAACTGCCAGAAAGTACCCTAGATTAATTGGATCTTATTTATCCCACTTTGGTTTTGCTTTACTTATTTTAGGAGTCATAGCCAGTGGCGGTTATTCTCAGTCACAACAAATGACTTTAAAAGAAGGACAATCCAAAGAATTCAATGGATATACTTTCAAGTATGTTGGTAAAAATCAGATAGAAAAAGAATTTAAAGACAGAGAAAAATATCAATATTTAGTTGAAGTATCCAAAGATGGCAGTGCTGATTTAGCTAAACCAATTATTTATTATAGTGACTTTAACCAAAGACAACAACCATTTTTGGAACCTGGCATTTTAGAGTCCTTTGCAAGTGATATCTATTTATCTCCTAATGTAGCCGACTACAAGTATGATATACCGATAATATCTTTAGGTAAAGACGACGAAATCGAACTTCCTCTGACCGATGGTCTTTTGATGCACGTTTTAGGATTTGATATGCAATCTATGATGTCCGACAATAGTGGAACAGGTACTTTACCTTTTGGTGCTATTTTGGAATTCAAAGATAGTACACAAACGTTTATTGATACAATTTATAGCAATCTAGATCCTCAATCATTTGTTGGCGAACCGAATTGGAAAACATTAGATAATTATGGTGCAGACATATCTTTGGTGCAGTTTTTACCAAATATGCAAGAAATGGGTAAATCCAGCGTCGCTTTTATTTTGAAAGAGACCGGCAAAGAAATGCCTCCACCTGTAGAATATTTTAGTTTTGAAGCATCAATAAAACCATTAATCAATTTTGTGTGGTTTGGTACTATTGCTATAGTTGCAGGATTTTTTATCGCAATAGGCAAGTATACTAAAGGTCGTGAAACTAATTTTGAATTAAATGAGTCAAAAGACTCTGAAGCAAAATTATAAAACAATATTTTAAAATAAAAGACGTATATTGCTACTAAGCAATATATAATTTTAGGAGTAATCATGTTTTTTAAAAAGATAGCTATTGTTGCATTTGCTTTGTCATTTGCATTTTCAACAGCTTGCAGCAACGGTTCAGAAAAAGCCAATCCGGAAACTAAAGATGTAGCTTCTGCTACTTTAAATGCAGAAGCACCAGCAACTGCTAAGTCTGTCTTTCAAATTAAGACTTCGACAATCGGAGATCAAGTTTTACCTGATTTTACTTGGGAAGAAAATGGCAAAACTGTAAAATTTTCTGATTATATAAAAGACAAAGTCGTATTTATTAATTTCTGGGGTACTTGGTGCCCTCCTTGTAGAGCAGAGATTCCTTATATTATTCAATTACAAAAAGAATTTAAGGATAAGGATTTTGTTGTTGTGGGTTTTGCATTAGAGAGAAACCCGGGTGTTGCAAACGTGCAAAAGTTTTCTGATGCCAAAGGCATAAATTACATTAACTTTATGGCTTCAAGAACTGACAAAACAGCAATGGAAATTGTTAGCCACTTTGGTCAGATTAATGCAGTACCGACTACAATGATTTTCAATAAAAAAGGCGAAAAAGTCGAAACAATAGTTGGTGGTAGAGATTATAATTCATTCAAAGCTTCAATTGAAAAAGCAATGTAATTATATTTTCTAACTAATATTACTTTAAAGAGGAGCTGAGTAAGCTCCTTTTTTATAATATACTAATTAACAGAACACTAACAACTGAAGCTACTATTGCAAAGCCGGTAACACTAGACAGCATAAGTATACTCTCGCAATAATGCAGGTAAGAATGTAAACCAATAGTAGCAAGTATTTGATCATCTTGCTGTGACTCGATTTCACCGAACTTGTTACCATCTCGCCTACCTTTAATAATTGCATGTTTACCGGATGAGATAGACCATTTTTTGCAGAATAATGTTCCTTCTATATTTAAAGTATAATTTGAATCTTTATACCATATTTCAGCTCGGCTGAGCAGCCTATTAAATCTTACATCAGCGATACTAATACCACTATCAGTACTTAATGTTAGACTTCTACTAAGCAAACCATCAGACTTAAAGAAATAACTATTAGACTCTGTTTCTAATATGCTTCTATAACGATTGGATAAATGCAGCTTTATAGTAGTATTAATACTATTTGCTATATCCACTGTTCTGGTTTTTGAATTATATTTCCAATCATATTTCATATTGTACTCCTAAAGTATTTTATATTAAATTTATCTATATTTTTTATACTTTACAAGTAATTATTTTAAAAGATTGCAAAAAAAACCACAGGCTATATAAATATAGCTGTGGCTTGTTGTTATATATATATATATAATATGCTATTAGAAGCCCATACCGCCCATTCCTTGAGGCATGTCTTCAGGATTAATATATTTGATACCTTTAGGTGCATCAAACTTAGAAGCCGGAATTGAGACGTCAGTTTTTATGCTGATAGCTTCTTCTGTCATAGTCATACCCATAGCCTTCACTTCAGATTTTAGAGATAAATTTCCCCAAACCCATATTTTAGCCATTCCATTTTGTACAGACCATATTTCACAAGTTTTACCAAGAACTGTTCCAGTTTCATCTAACTTTTTGCCACCCATCTGTTTTAACATCTCGCGACCAAATTCTCCTATATCCTTTTTCTCTTCAACCATCATTTTTAGTAATTCGTTTTTAGATTTAGAACCTGTTTTTTCTTTCAAGTCAGCTGTAATTACATCAAAACCATCTTGGATAACAACTTGATTTATATCTTGGCTCATTCCCATAATGCTCATGGTAGCTTTAGAATAATCTGCTTCTTGGTATCCATAATCTGAAATGTATTTCGTTTTTGTACCTTTTTGCATTCCTGAGAGCTTGTACTCTACTATCGCAGATTTGAATTTATACTTCTTAAATTTAGTAGTACCTGCAAAAACAATAGCAACTACCAAGAATAACATTGAGATTTTAATAGCGGTTTTCATATCGAACCTTTTTATAGTGTGTATATGTATATTAGTAGCAACTTAATAAATTTGTTATTCATAATATTTATTTATTTCAAACTAATCTTAAATACAAAGAAAAGTTGCTCTTTTTCCGGTTGCAGGTAAAGGGCTGTACCTATTGGCAAACTAAAACTATCACTTAGTGCAATATCTTTCTCTAAAGAGATACCAATATTAACAAATACCCACTTATTGTCATTCACATCATAGGTTCTTGTTTTACCATTAGTCATGCCGCTATGTAGTTTAAATTTGTGTCCGTCTATATTAAATGGATAAGACAGTTCAAAATATATAGATTTATCCGGATCATTATGAAAGCAATGATCAAATAGAAATTCTATTGGAAATTGTTCCGGACCTTTATACTGCAAAGAAATATTATACCAGTGACCGCCACGACTCAAAATACTATCATTTGCGTCAATTTGCGTACCTTTAAAATCAAAGTAAGCTCTTCCCTCACATGGGTAAAAGAAGTCTGTCAAAAATGGGGAAAAAGTACCAAAATCAGTTTTTAGATTATATTTAAGTACTAAGTCAACCTCGTTAAATTTTACAATTTGGTCATTATAATCGTACCCTGCAGAAAATGCCTGAGATCCCCAAAACTCAAATTCAAAGTCATACGCTTTAAGATTAAATTTGGGTTGAATAGCAGGAGAATCTCCAACATCCATTGCTCGCCAGTTATAAGCACTTACGAAATCAACAGAAGAGTTTACTTCAACAGCTATAAGATTAGAATAAGAAATTACAAGGAAAGTAATTACGGCAAGAATTCTTGTCATTTGCTCTTCTCGGAATTAATAGAGGAATACTCAAACAATTGGATGCAAATTACATCTTTAATCTATATCTTGCTCTTAACAAGATATTAAACCTTTGTAAACCACTTATCCCGAATTATTTAGAAAAATGAGTAGCTTCGTATATTGATAAAATCCTATCAATCTTGACCTTTATGGAAGCAAACAAACCTATTATGCTTTATATTTTGTAGTTAAAGTTGTATATTAGCTTTAGTAATTAAACACTAAGGGAGAGAATAATGAAAAAGATTCTCATTTTATCTTTTCTTGCTTTTTCTATTTTACTGTCAGGAAATGTATTTGCTAAAAAGCTCAAAGAGTCAGAAGTGCCTGCAGTAGTTATTAAAAAGTTTAAAGAGCTTCACTCATCTGCCAATAAAATTGACTATAATCTTAAAGAAGAAAATGGCAAAGATATGTTTAGAATCAGATTCGAAGAAGAACGATATGATTTCGAATATTTCTTTGAAAATGATGGAACATTATATCGTATGGATGGTGAAATTCCGACTGATGATCTACCTGAAAAAATCAAAAACATTGTAGAAAATAAATTTCCGGGCGAACAGATTATTGAAGTAGAACGGATTATTCGCAATTATGATGAAGCAGGTTTTCAAGTTAAGCTTATCAAAGGAAACAAAGAAACGAAAGTAGAATTTGATAACGAAAACAGAGTTGTTGAAATAAATATGAAATTCAAATATTAAGATATGCCCGAAGAGAAAATAAATATTGAAAATAATGTGCTTCAGTTTATCAAAGGCATTGGTCCTAAAAGAGCTGAAGCTTTTATAAAAGAAGGCATTTTAACCCCTTTAGACTTATTATTTTACTTCCCCCGTGCCTACATTGACAGAGCTGGCACTAAATCTCTTGCTCAGCTCGTAACTGAGCTAAAAAGCTTAAACAACTACACTGCTGAAAAGAATTTATATTTCAATTCCGAATACACTGTTGTAGCAAAAGTAATTTCTAAAGAAATTAGAGAATTTGGCAAAAATAGAAAAATGCTTTCTCTCACCCTTAGTGATAATTCTGGTGCTAGTGCAAAAATAGTATTTTGGAACAGCGTCAAATATTTTGATAAAATCTATCAAAGAGGCAATCTGCTTGCAGTCAGTGGCAAAGCAGAACTAGACAGGTATAACTTCCTTAGCTTCAACCACCCCGACATTGATCTTATTGACGAAGAAGACGCTTCTCTATACTCAGGTGGTGCTATTTTGCCTAAATACAAGCTGTCTGACTCTTTGAGAAAAGCAGGCATTACAATGAAGCTTATGCGTCAAATAATTGCCGCCTGTTTAAAAAAATATGGTGTAAATATTCTTGAAATATTCCCTCCATCAATTTTAAATGAATTTGCATTTCCACTTAAATCTCATGCAGTTTTCAATCTACATTTCCCTAAAAATAAGGACTTATTGGAGCGCTCTAAACTTCGCATAAAATTTGAAGAATTGTTCCTTTTTCAACTGTTTTTAAATTTGAAAAAAGACAAACTAAAATCTATTGAAAAAGGAATAAAAGTCAAGCCCAAAAGCAGTTCTGCCAGAAATCTTTACGATGCCCTTCCTTTTGAACTCACTCCTGATCAAAAAAAAGTACTTCGAGAAATAGCTAAAGACATGGAAAACGGCAACGCGATGAACCGTTTACTACAAGGAGATGTAGGCTCAGGTAAAACTATTGTTGCAATTTTCACAATGCTGATGGCTATAGATTCAGGATTGCAGGTAGCCTTTATGGCTCCCACAGAAATACTGGCAGAGCAACACTTTCATAGCTTAAATAATTTTCTTAAAGACTTAGAAATAAAGGTAGTTCAGTTAGTTGGTGGTCAAAAAGCAAGACTAAGAAGAGATGTACTTGAAAAAATAGAAATTGGGTATGCTAATATCATAGTTGGCACTCATGCATTATTCCAAAGCGATATAAATTACAATAAGTTAGGTCTTGTAATTATAGATGAACAACACAGATTTGGAGTAATGCAAAGAGCTGATTTAATAAAACTTGCAAAAAAGTCTTTTAACAATGATTCCATCACACCACATATTTTAGTAATGACTGCAACTCCTATACCTAGGACACTTACTATGACTGCTTATGGTGACTTGGATGTTTCGATAATCAAATCAAAACCCAAAAACAGAAAACCTATACTTACTAAAGTAGAATTTGAGAGCAATCACGATGCAGTTTTTGATTTTATAAGAAGCGAAATCAAGCAAGGCAGACAGGCTTTTATTGTTTTTCCTTTTGTAGAGAAATCTGAAAAAATAGAAGAAGTCAAATCAGCTACCGAGTATTATGAACCATTAAAAGCTGTTTTCCCTGACTTTAAATTGGGATTACTTCATGGCCAAATGTTGTGGTATGAAAAGGAAGAAGCTATGCAAAGTTTTCTAAATAAAGAATATGACATTCTGGTAGCTACTACAGTAATAGAAGTTGGAATAGATATACCAAATGCCAGCGTTATGGTAATAGAAAATGCAGAACGTTTTGGACTTTCTCAACTGCATCAGTTGCGCGGCAGAGTTGGAAGAGGTGCTAACCAATCATACTGCATACTGATGACAAAAGATAACTATAAGTTCCAACTAAATAAAAAAGAACAGGCAGACAATACAAAAACTGCTGCTATCATCAGATTAAAAACTATGGCAGAAACTACTGATGGCTTTAAAATATCTGAAGTTGATTTAAAATTGAGAGGACCCGGCGACATATTGGGAACAAAACAGGCGGGTCTCCCCGACTTTAAGTATGCCGATTTAGTCAGTGATGGTGAAATAATGGAAATAGCAAAGAAAGAAGCACTTAAAATAATTTCTTCCGACCCACATCTAAGAAATCAAGATAATAGATTATTAAGAGCAGAAATGTCAAGAAATTACTTCTCTGATTCAAACTTTTTTGATATTGCATAAGGAAGTGAAATGGATAACTTTTGGGACGCAAAATTTAATACTGAAGAATTGATTTATGGTTCGGAGCCTAACGCATTTTTTAAAGCAACAATAGACTCTATGAAACCGGGTTCTTTGCTTTTACCCGGAGAAGGCGAAGGTAGAAATGCAATATATGCTGCAAAGCTAGGATGGAATGTAACTGCTCACGACGGAAGCACAATAGCTAAGGGAAAAGCATTAAAGATTGCTCAAGGCAATGGACTTAAGATGAAGTATATTGTTTGCGATATTTTAGACTTAAAACCATCTCAGAAGTACGATGCTATTGGATTGATATATATGCACTTACCAAGTCTTTCCAGAAGACTTGCACACCAAAATATAATTAAATATCTAAAGCCGAAAGGTACATTGTTTTTAGAAATGTTTTCTAAAAAACAAATAGAAAGAAATACAGGCGGACCTAAAAATATTGATATGCTATACTCCGCACAAGAGCTAATTGAAGACTTTCGCCAACTGAATATATTATCAGTTGAAGAGACTACAACTAGCTTACATGAAGGAGCGCTTCACAATGGAACCGCTAATATCATTCGTTTAATAGCTAGAAAATAATACTAAATGTTGACCCAACATTTTCTACAGAACTTATTTCAATACGACCATCGTGTTTTTCAACAAATTCTTGGCAAAGAATGAGTCCTAATCCGGTTCCTTTCTCGTCATTTGTACCATTACGAGTAACATTTTCTCCAATTTTAAATAATTTATCCATTTGTGCTTTAGACATACCTACTCCGGTATCAATAACCTCAATAATCATACTATCATCCTTTCTGAAAGCTTTTACAGTAACATTGCCTTCCTCAGGAGTAAACTTCAGGGCATTCGAAATAAAGTTTCTTATAACTGTATATATCATATTATAATCAGCATTCAAAGTTAAGCTATCTTCTAATTCGGCAACGAGGGTTATATTTTTATTTTTTGCTATCTGCTTATTCAAATCAATCACACTTGTAATTATTAGATCAAGTGGCATTTCTTCTTTATTGCAAGGTATCTGACCAGTCTGAGTTCTTGCCCAAAAAAGTAAATTTTCTAATAAATTGTATAAATTTGCAGAAGAGTCTTTCATTTCTTTTATAAATTCAGTGATTTCACGTAATGACAAATCTTCAAAAGAATCTGCAAGTATTGTAGTTAACTGCTTAAAGGCACCAAGTGGATTTTTTAAATCATGAGCAATGATTGAGAAGAATTTATCTTTAGTGGAATTAGACTCCTGAAGTTTTCTCTCTTTTTCTTTAAGCAATGCTTCTGCTTTATGTCTTTCAATAATTTCTTTTTTTAAGTTCTCATTCTTTTCTGAAATAGATCTATTTATATTTCTCTCATGTTGAATGAAGCGAAAATACAACTGAAGTAATCTGACTAATTCTTGTTCTTTAAAGGGCTTAGTAAGATAATCCATAGCTCCTACTTCAAAACCTGCTTCAATCAATTGCTTTTTAGGGTCAGAACCAGTCATCAAAATAACTGGTATGGATGCAGTAAGCTCTTGTTGCTTCATAAGCCTGGCAGTTTTAAAGCCATCAATCTCAGGCATGAATATATCCATCAAAACTATATCAATTTTGTGATTCCCCATAAGCCTAATAGCATCTTTACTGGACGGAGCAGCATGTACTTTAGCCGACATGTTTCTTTTGATCATATCTGATATAGTTTTAAGTAATGTAGGCGAATCATCTACTATTAAAACTGTAAAATCTTTATATTCCATTTTAAATATCCTTTAGTTTGGTTAGAATTAATATTGGCACTTTATCTCAAATATTATATATCTTTGTAGATTGTTTTTTTTAGGATCGATATAATGAGAGATACTCTAAAAGCACCTTTGCAAAAGTACATAAATCAAGAATTAAAAGAAATAGTAATAACCGGTGCCAGGGAAAATAATTTAAAAAATATAAATATAACAATCCCTAGAGATAAATTAGTAGTGATTACCGGATTATCAGGTTCGGGCAAGTCTAGCCTTGCTTTTGACACATTATACGCAGAGGGACAGCGACGTTATGTTGAATGCCTTTCGGCTTATGCACGCCAATACTTAGGCATGATGAAAAAGCCTGACGTAGATCGCATAGAAGGATTATCTCCTGCTATATCCATAGAACAAAAAACAATAAGTCATAACCCTCGTTCCACTGTGGGAACTACTACTGAGATATACGATTATATTCGACTCCTATTTGCTAAAATCGGCACACAACATTGCACAGAGTGCCATATTCCTGTAGAGAAAAAGAGTTTAGACCAAATAGTATCTGAGATTTTTGTTGAATTTGCAAACGAAAAGATACAAATACTTACTCCCCTCGTGAAAGGTCGCAAAGGTCATTACCGTGAGTTCTTCGAGCAGCTTATGAAGCAAGGCTTTACAAAAGTACGAATAGATGGAGAACTAACTGAATTAGTATCGGGTCTTAAAGTTAATCGCTATCAGATTCATAATATTGAACTTATAGTAGATCGTTGTATCGTAGAGCAATCTCAAATGAGTCGCATTACAGAAAGCATTGAGTTAGCTCTACAAAAAGGAGATGGAACAATGATGTTACTTGCAAGAACAGATAATACTGAAATACTTTTTAGTACTAATTATTCTTGTCCTTCATGTAGCAAAGCATATACTCAATTATCTCCATATAGATTTTCTTTCAACTCTCCATTTGGCGCCTGCCCCAAATGCAATGGTATTGGAGAGTTAATTGATTTTAGTCGCGATTTAGTAATCCCTGACAAATCACTATCTATCGCTGAGGGTGGCATAGCTATTTTAGGCAAAAAGCGTGATATGTGGATATGGGCTCAATTAAATGCTTTTGCTAATGATAATAGTATTGACTTAGATAAACCTATTAAGGACTTGAAAAAAGAAGACTTAAACTTAGTCTTATATGGTTCTGCTACAGAAATAAATGTAGAATATAATTTTTCAGATACTAAAAAGATTAATTACAAACACAAATTTGCCGGAGTGCTTCCTACTTTTAGATCGCAGTATGAAACTACAAACTCAGGACTTATAAAACGAAAGATTGAAGAATTTATGTCTTCTCAAGTTTGTGATGTTTGTAACGGAGGTCGTTTAAAATTAGAAAACTTAGCAGTTTTGATAGATAGTCATTCAGTAGCTGATATCTCACAATATGATATAACTTCTTGCTTAGAGTTTTTTAAAGAACTACCTAACAAATTAAATACTAAAAAGAATACAATAGCAAAGCTTATTTTAAAAGAGATAACAGAACGCCTAAACTTTTTACAAGACGTCGGTTTAACTTACTTAAGTATTGGTAGGTCAGTGAAAACTCTTTCAGGTGGAGAATCACAGAGAATTCGATTAGCATCTCAAATAGGTTCTAAACTTGTAGGCATTATGTATATTCTTGATGAGCCTAGTATAGGATTGCATCAGCATGACAATTATAAACTTATTCAATCACTTAAAGAATTACGTGATTTGGGAAATACTGTTATTGTCGTTGAGCATGATAAAGCTATGATTGAGGAAGCTGACCATCTAATTGATGTTGGCCCCGGAGCGGGTATTCATGGAGGTCATATTATTGTCTCGACTCAGCCCCAAAACATTAAACACCTGAATAAAGATACACTGACTTCATCTTTGACTGCCCAGTATTTATCAGGAGTTAAAGCAATACCTACTCCAAAATCCAGAAGAGAAGGCAATGGTAACTACTTAGAATTACAAGGAGCTACCGGAAATAATTTAAAAAATGTAGATTTAAAAATACCTCTTGGTACTTTTACTTGCGTAACAGGTATGAGTGGCTCAGGCAAATCATCTCTTATAAATGATACTTTATATCCTATACTTTCCAGACACTTTTACAGGTCAACCAAGATTCCTCTACCTTACAAGGATATCAATGGTTTAGAATATATAGATAAAGTTATTGAGATCGATCAAACACCTATAGGAAGAACTCCTCGTTCTAATCCGGCAACATATACAGGTTTGTTTACTTTAATTAGAGATTTCTTTGCATTGCTACCTGAATCAAAAATAAGAGGATATCAAGCCGGCAGGTTTTCTTTTAATGTGAAAGGTGGCAGATGTGAAGAATGTGAAGGTGCAGGACTTAAAAAAATTGAAATGAATTTTTTACCTGAAGTATATGTAGAATGCGAAGCTTGCAATGGAAAACGATACAACATGGAAACACTTTCAGTAACATTCAAGAATAAGTCTATTGCAGATGTGCTAGATATGACTGTAGAAGAAGGTACTACTTTCTTTAAAGATATTCCAAAAATTCACAACAAACTTCAAACTTTAATGGATGTGGGATTGACTTACATTAAGTTAGGTCAGCAAGCACCAACCCTTTCTGGTGGTGAGGCTCAACGAGTAAAATTGGCAACTGAACTTTCAAAAAGAAGCACCGGTAAGACTTTATACCTCTTAGATGAACCTACAACAGGTTTACATTTTGAAGATATAAATATACTTTTAAAATTAATACACAAATTAGTATACAAAGGTAATACTGCCATAATAATAGAACATAATTTAGATGTTATCAAGTGTGCAGATAAAATTATTGATCTCGGACCTGAAGGCGGCAGACACGGTGGTAAAATCATTGCACAAGGTACACCTGAGAAAATTTCTAAATCAAAAATTAGTCTCACAGGTAAATATTTAAAAGATGAGTTATAATAATCTATTCTTAACAATATTTTTGATAGCAATTAGTATATCTTATTACAGAAATTATTGAACGTAGGAATATATTGAAAAAAGAAGTTACCCGATATTGCATCGTCAACTCAGCAGGCAACAATATTTTTGTTCGCTTTTCAGTAGACGAAGATCTTATGGCCGGAGCTGAATTTCGCCTTTTTCACAAGGAAACTCAGGAAGCTCTAACTTATTGGAAAATGGCTGCAGGCAATGGGCAAACTGTCTCTAAAGAAATTAAAATTGCCCCGGATAAACTAAACCATCTAATTCTCACTTGGCAGGTCATTTGCTGTTCACAAAATGTAAATACTTACGAAGGCAATATTTCAATAGAAGTTATTCAAGATAGAAAAATCTGCAAAATGACTATACCTGCTTCATGGCAAATAGACAACATACCTCCTTGTGCTATAAAGCGTTCTGTTGAATTCAGCGAAAGCTTCTCTTTTATATGCAAAGATTAACTCTTATAAATTACGAACATTTTTATAACATTTTCTCTGATTTTTGATATATTGTAATTTAGAGATTTGTTTATATTTGCAAAGATTGTTATGATTTATATTAACCGGAGTTAAGATGAATATTTTGGTATGTATATCAAGAGTACCGGACACAGCTACAAGAGTAGCAATTGGTGCAGACAAAAAGTATATTGAATCAAAAGGCGTTAAATATATTGTTAACCCTTATGATGAGTTTGCTCTAGAAGAAGCTTTACAGTTAAAGCAAAAAAATGGTGGCACTGTAACAGCTCTTACAATAGGAACCGACCAAGCAGTAGACGTATTGAGAACTGCCTTGGCTATGGGTGTAGATAAAGCCATATTGGTAAAAGGTGATACTACAAAAGATTCTAACTATATAGCTGAAAACCTTGCTACTATTTCAAAAGAAATCAACCCTGATTTGATACTAATGGGTAAACAAAGCGTTGATTTTGATTCTTTACAAATGCCTTCGATGCTAGCAGAAATGTTAGATATGCCATCTATTTCTGTCGTGTCTAAGCTGGACATAGACGGCGATAAAGTTACTGCCGAAAGAGATATCGAAGGTGGTAAAGAAATAGTTGAAACTACTCTCCCATGCATCATTAGTGCTCAGAAAGGTTTAAACGAACCTCGCTATCCAAAACTGCCGGATATTATGAAAGCTAAATCTAAACCTATCGAACAAAAAGATGCGGTTGATACAGAGCAAAGAGTTAATATCTTATCTATGGTATTGCCTGATAAACAACGTGTGGGTAAAATATTAACTGACAGCGATGCAGACATTGCAGAATTGGTTCGTTTGTTACGCGAAGAAGCAAAAGTTATTTAATAGCGAAATAATGGGAGAAATATAAATGAAAGTTTTAGTTTACTTAGAAGCTCAAGGAGCTGAACTCAAAAGAGTATCTTATGAGATGATTACAGCAGCTCGTAGTATTTCAAATGATGTTGTTGGTGTAATAGCAAATGCTGATGATTCTGCGATTAAAACAGCCGGTGAATACGGATTATCCAAAGTTGTTAAATTAGAAGACCCTTTTTATACTAATCACTCTTCCTCAGCTCTTGCAGCAGGGTTTGCTCAGGTAGCAACAAAAGAGTCTTGCAATGTTGCTATTTTTCCTGCTAATGCAGCAGGACTTGAGATAGCTCCAAGAGTATCTGTCAAATGCAAAGCAGGTTATGTATCTGATATCGTTGCTTTAGGCAATGATTTAGTAGCCAAAAAACCTGTTTACGCCGGTAAATCTATGATTCAAGTAGGCATTGACACTGATTTTAAAGTATTTTCTTTACGTCCTAATGTTTTCACGGCTGCAAAATCTAATGCAAGTGATGTAGCAATTGAGGCATTTGCACCTACTTTGACTGATAAAGACAAAGCTGTTAAAGTAACCAAATTAGCTAAAAACGAAGGCAAATTAGACGTTTCGGAAGCAGATAGAATAGTTTCTGGTGGCCGTGGTCTTAAAGAAGCTGAAAACTTTAAACTTATTGAAGATTTAGCTAACAAATTAGGAGCTGCAGTTGGAGCATCGCGTGCTATAGTAGATGCAGGCTGGAGACCACATAACGAACAAGTTGGTCAAACAGGTAAAACAGTTTCACCTTCTTTGTACGTTGCATGTGCAATTTCCGGAGCAGTTCAGCACTTAGCAGGTATGTCCAGCTCAAAAGTTATTGTTGCAATCAACAAAGATAAAGATGCTCCAATTTTCAAAGTAGCAGATTACGGTATCGTAGGAGATGTGTTTGATGTTTTACCTAAGTTAACTGAAAAATTAGGTTAAGCTTTTACCTGCAATATTTATATTTGAATAAAGTCTTTGGAAACAGGAGCATATCTATGCTCCTGTTTATTTTCTGTAACAAATGAAAAGTAGTAAACATGGATGATAAAGTACAAGTTGTAGTTTTAGGATTATCTGCAAGTCCGGCTAGTAATAACGCTTACGCATTAATTTTGAAAGAATTAGAAGGCGACAGAAGATTACCTATTATAATTGGTGCATTCGAAGCTCAGGCAATAGCTCTTGAAATGGAAGGAGTTGTACCACCACGGCCTATGACTCATGATTTATTGAAAAAAATTATTGAAGCATTTGGCGGAAGTTTAAGTGAAGTGCACATAAATGATTTAAAAGAAGGAACCTTCTTTGCTACTTTAAGATTTGAACTTATGGATTTGAGTATTGATGCTCGTCCAAGTGATGCTATAGCATTAGCTGTACGTTTTAGTGCCCCTATTTTTATAAATAGAGATATTTTAGAGGAAACAGGGCATTTACCTGAAGGTGCAGATGATACTGAAAACGGAGATGAAGATACATTAGAAGCTTCAGGTGTTGAATTTACCAAAGAACCTGCAAAAAAGGAATCTCCATTAGAAGCTTTAAATAGTAAACTAGAAAAAGCTGTAGAAGATGAAGATTATGAAACTGCAGCAAAATATCGCGACGAAATAAAAAAACTTTTGGATAATCAATAAGTATCTATTATATTTGTACTCTCTTTTGGAGCCGGGGTAGCTCAGTTGGTTAGAGCATCGGAATCATAATCCGAGTGTCGGGGGTTCAAATCCCTCCCCCGGTACATAATTTTAAAATAATTATGTACCAGTACTCTTAAATTAATTACTGTCCAAAAGATATAGAATATTGTTGCCGGGGTAGCTCAGTTGGTTAGAGCATCGGAATCATAATCCGAGTGTCGGGGGTTCAAATCCCTCCCCCGGTACAATAAAAAAAAGAAAGCTTTGCATTAGTTTGCAGAGCTTTTTTTTTGTTTATAATCTTCTAAATTTAAAATTACATAAGCAAAAAATATTTTGCTAACTTACATCTCTATAGTAATGATAAATAACAAATATATATAAAGGAGAGTACTTATGAAAAAGGCACTTCTCATGATTTTAGACGGTTGGGGCATCGGAGATAAATCTAAATCTGATGCTATTTATAATGGAGTTACTCCTTACTGGAATAAATTAATTCAAACTTCCCCACATTCTCAGCTTTTGACTAGCGGTGAAAATGTTGGTTTGCCTGATGGTCAGATGGGTAACTCTGAAGTTGGACATTTAAATATTGGTGCCGGCAGGATAATATATCAGGATTTAGTAAAAATAAACAAAGCTATTAAGGATAAAACCTTTTTTGATAATAAAGAACTTAAATCAGCTTTTAACTACGCCAAAACAAATGGGAAAAAAGTACATTTATTAGGGCTTCTTTCTGATGGCGGAGTTCACTCGTCCAACGAACACTTGTATGCTTTATGTGACATGGCTCAAATTATGGAGTTTGAAGATTTATATATTCATGCACTTATGGATGGGAGAGATTGTGACCCCAAAAGTGGAATGGGCTTTATGGAAGAGCTTCAGTCTCATTTAAAATCTTCAGCAGGCACCGTAGCTTCCGTCTGTGGCAGATATTACACTATGGATAGGGATAAACGCTGGGATAGAGTAAAACTAGGCTATGAGTTGCTTGTGCATGGTGAAGGTGACAAAAACTCAGATCCTGTAAAAGCTATTTCAAACTCCTATTCTAATGATATCACTGATGAATTTATCAAACCTATAGTTATCACTGATGATAATGGTAAACCTACTGCAACTGTAGAAAAGGACGACGTAGTAATTTGTTTCAATTTCCGTACTGATAGACTTAGAGAAATTAGTACGGTATTATCACAACAAGACATGCCTGACTTAGGGATGAAGGCTTTGGATTTATACTACGTGACAATGACTCGCTACGACGATACTTTTAAAAATGTAAAAATTGCTTATGATAAAGACAATGTATCGATGACTTTAGGAGAGGTCATTGCTAATGCAGGTAAAAAGCAAATCAGAATTGCTGAAACTGAGAAATATGCACATGTTACATTTTTCTTTAGTGGCGGACGCGAAAAAGAATTTGAAAACGAAAAAAGAATTCTTATTCCATCCCCGAAAGTCGCGACTTATGATTTGCAACCTGAAATGAGTGCCTATCTTGTTAGAGATGCTATTGTAGCAGAACTTAATAAACAAGAGACTGACTTTATCTGTCTTAATTTTGCGAATGGTGATATGGTAGGCCATACAGGCATTTTGCCGGCTATTTTAAAAGCTGTTAACGCTATTGATCAATGTTTGGAATCAGTAGTGGAAGCAGCCAAATCAAATGACTATTCTGTAGTAATTATTGCAGACCATGGAAATGCTGACTATGCTGTTAATAATGACGGTAGTCCAAATACAGCTCACTCGTTAAACCCTGTACCTATAGTAGTCATTGATTCTAATGTTAAAAAAGTTGAACCCGGAGTCTTAGCGGATGTTGCTCCTACGATTCTAAATATTATGGGATTAGAAATCCCAAATGAAATGACAGGTAAGGTATTGGCATAGATATTAATATTTTGTGTTGTTTCTAACTTTTTCTCTTCTGTTTCGTATAATCTAAAAACAATCATAATGTATAGATTTATGAAGAGATTATATTACATAAGTGCTGGCCTTGCTTTTAGTCTTTTATGGATATTATTAGTACTAAATTTAGTTGATGGTCAGAAGGAAGTTGAAATGGATGAATGGATGATATTAGCAACCGGCTTCATCGGCTTATTTATGGCAGTCTCGATGAGTGTTGCTTTTGAGAAACTACAAAAAGTCCGAGTTAGAAATAATAGAAATTATTCGAAACGCAAATAATCAAAAAAGCACCAAATTATTTATTAGTTTGGTGCTTTTTTGATATATTCAACTTTTTCTATTCAACAAGTATTTTCTGCCCAATATAAGTATTCCCGTTGCTTATTTTGATAAAATATATACCAGTCGCCAAATTTAAATCTAAGTTCAAACTTTGATTTCCAGACTGCAATGTTTTTGTCAAGCCAAATACTTGTTTGCCGTCAACAGTATAAATCTCAAAGTTATATGAACCAGCATTTTTTAAAGTCATATTTACTATTGCACGAGAAGTAATAGGCATAGGAGAAATCGACTCTATTGTAATACCACTATTAAGAGTGCCAAATGTTCCTTTATCTTCTACTCCACTCAATGACTCTTTAGCAAACATTATGTTTACATTGCCATCGTTGCTTCTTCCATCCCCCCATATTGGCATAAAGTAAGTATCTGTAATTATAAGTTGGTTGTACTCACCAATTCCAAAGTTATTATTAGCTTGACCAATTTTTGAGAAGTCAGAAGGTATATTAGTAACAGCTTTATTCTGGTCAAAAGTAGAGCCACCATCTTTTGAGAACGTATAATAGTAATGTGCGTTATTATTATTATTATCTTCTCTTCTGTCATACCATGCGATAGCATAAGTGCCATTAGGGCTTACCATCTGAGCAGAGTAAAACTGATCTGAATATAAATTATCTGTATTATCATTCAAAATAATAGGATCAGACCACGAATCACCACTATTTGTAGATTTTGAGAAATAAATATCTAAACCTGTATTAGTATTACTATTGACACCTTTAGCAGTCCATGTAGCATACAAGTATCCGTCATATTCTCCACCAGATTTGTCGATAGTTATATTAGGTGCTGGGTATAATCTTGAAAGACCAGTCGGCTTTGACTTGCCTTGTTGTTCATCTATAGCAAGTTGAGTTGGATCTGTGCCAAAGAAGTTAGATATCTTAGTTACTTGATCTATAGATTTACCCCCATCTTTAGACACGGCGTGATACATAGCCGCCTGTCCTCCTGTTTCACCATAAAACATAATATGTACCCATCCCCGGCTGTCTACATCCAAACTACCAAATTGCACAATTCCAATACTCATAGGAGAAATTCTAATAGGCTCATAATTAAAGTTAGATTTACCCGCTTCTTTAGTGAACAGCTGCATAACATAGCCTTCATTCTTATTAATTGTTACCAAAGAAGCATATACGTTGTTTCTATATTGAGAGTTGCTCAAATCAGCAGCAAGCCATTGTTTATCATGGAATTTAGACAATATTGGCTGACCACCGTTGAATGGAGTTGCACCTCTGGCATTACCTATAATTGGATCGTCATCAGATTTAAAAGTAACTCCACCATCATTAGAATATGCCCAAAAAACCCCCCAATATAAAGAATCTATCGCTCCTCCATTAAGCTCTCCATATAAATAAATCCAAGAAAAATATAGTGTTCCATCAGCATCATAAGTAAACATAGGATCCCCACCACCCATTGGAATACCATTGTTGCCTAAAGTAAAAGTTTCAAAAGAGCTCTCATTCCAAGAAGTCCCTGCATCTGTAGTGTAAAAGACAGGGCAAGAAAGAGACTTCATCGGGTTATTAGGATTCTGACGTATGGGACTAACAACAATGTTGTCTGGATTACTCGGATTTACAGCAGAGTGCAATTCAGACTCAGGATATGTTCTTTGCGATATTACGCCAGTCTCTAAGCTTTGAAGTTTATCCGCATATTTATCAGATTTATTCTTTAAATAATCTGAAGCTGTTTCTTTATTTTTTAAAATATTTTCAATCTGCGTTGGCGTTAATCTCATTTTCTCTTTTCTATGAAATTCTTTGAGAGCTTGTTTGCCGTCAATCTGAGCTTCGGCTGTTATAGAAATCCCAATATACATTGCGATAACTAATAGAAACATTCTTTTCATTTTTTTACTCCTGATAAAATAAAATCGTCTTTAAGTAGTAAGTGTTTGAACGTCCCAATAAGTTGCATATATTATTATTACTGGCACGAAAATAGATTTATGTTACTATTGATAATCTCTATTAAGCTTACTTTTTGAGAGTCTTTTAGAGTATTTAGTCCTTATTTTGATATTCATACTAAACTCAATAATGAAAAATAAAGATATATTGTGGATTGTATCCTTAACGATTATAACTATAATTGCTTGGCAGTTCAACGAAAGCAGAACAATTTTACTTCCTTTTACTGTACTTGGCACTTGGTTTCATGAAATGGCACATGGGTTTATGGCATTTGCTCTGGGTGCTAATTTTCACAGTTTAGAATTATTTCCGGATGGTTCGGGAATTGCAAGTTATAGTGGAAGTCTCTATTTTGGAAATATCGGCAAAGCATTAGTCGCCGCCGCCGGTCCCTTTGGCCCTACAATTGCAGCAAGTATATTCCTTGTATCATCAAAAAATAAGGATGCCACAAAAATATTATTATGGGTTATTAGTGCTGTCCTCATGATTTCTGCTATCATCTGGATAAGATCTATGTACGGCCTGATTATCATACCAGTGTTTTCCTTAGCCTGTGGATTTATAGCCTTAAAAGCCAAACAGAAGGTACAAAAATTTAGTTTACAGTTCCTTGCAGTGCAGGCAGCAGCAAGTGTATATTTAAGTGTATCTTATCTATTTTCTGAGCATGCAGAAATGGAAGTTGGACAATTTGCATCCGATACAGCAATAATTGCAGAAAATTTGTTCCTACCATACTGGGTATGGGGATTTTTGATACTACTTTTCTCTGTAGTTTTGATAGGAGAAAGTTTGAAATATTTATCGAAGTAATTTACTTAAAAACAATTTTTAGTATAGAAAAATCATCTTCTAAATTAGGGCTTCCGTTAACCTTTACCTGATGACTATAAAGCTCTTTTAGCTCATCTTTTCCTGCACCATTCTTTTCTTTTAAAAAGAGATGCAACGATTCTACGTCCCAAGGTACTCTATCTGTTTTGAATACCTCGTAAGTACCATCAGAAAATATATAAAGTTTAGCTCCTTTTTTGACATCTACTTCTTCTTCTACATATCCCATAATAGCTTCCGCACCTATTACATAATTCCTTGTGAAAAGACTTATAGCATCATCCGTACTATTTAATAGCAATGCCGGTGGATGACCAGCTGAGGCGTATTTCATCTTGTGATTTATTTTGTTATATACACCATACCACATCGTAAAGTAAATATTATTGTGGTTCCTCATTTGATATACTTGATTGAGATTAGAAATAACCGACTTCGGGCTTGTAAAATCGGTATCTGGTAGTATCTGACTTCTTAGATTATTTAACACAGAAACAGAATGCAATGCCGGACCTACTCCATGCCCGCATACATCTAATAGATACATTGCAAGATGATCGTCATCAACCCAATGAAAGCCAAAAGAATCACCACCTAATGTTGTTGCAGGAATAAACATCCAATCTGACTTTATTAAAGTATTATCAACTTTATTTGGTAAAAGCGATTCTATATACTCAGAAGCAATTCTTAAATCTTCTTCTAATGTATTTAAGAGAGCTTGCTTTTCGTTATTAATTGCAGAAAGTTGTTCATTAAGTTTTGTCATTTGAGTTGCATGTAATTTGCTTTCATCTCTGCTTCTTTTCAAATCTATATGAGTTTTAACTCGGACCAGTAGCTCTTCTCTATTGAAAGGCTTCGTTAGATAGTCTACACCACCGGCTCTAAAAGCTTCTACAATATCTTCCGTTTCAGATTTGGCAGTTATAAAAATAATAGGAATGTCAGCAGTTGTCGGATTTTCTTTTATTCTACGACAAGCTTCATAGCCATCCATTTCAGGCATCATTATATCTAAAAGGATCAAATCAGGTTTATCTGATTTTAAAGATTCTAATGCCTCAAATCCATTTGAAACTAAAGATATTTCATAATCATTTTCTAATAGTATATTACCAATGACTTTAAGATTTTTTAAAATATCGTCTACGACTAATATATAAGGCTTAGTATTAATTTCAGTTTCTATCATAATAAAATTTTGCAGGACTTAATAAAATATAAAATTATTTAGCAAAAATACTAATAATTTCCTTATATTTTAGAATGTATTTAGTATCTAATATTTAAGGATAAACTATGCGAAATATCTATTTGCTAATAATAGCGTTTTGTTTTTTAAACACAAGTTTTGCGTTCGCACAAAAAAAAATCAAAGACAAAGACGATTTTGACAAAAGTGGTCTAAATATTATGTTCTTTTACCAAGATCATTCTTATTCTTCATTTTTTGATGGTGATGGGAATAAATATGGTCAAATAGATATTGATATAGAAAAGATAAGACAAAAAGTAGATAACGACTCTATTACTATTTTAGATCCTGCGAATTGGACATTCGATGTAAATAAAAAACGTTATGGTATTCATGTTGAATATTTCTTTGACAATAACAACATGATATATCTTACGATGCCGTTTGAAACAAATGCAATGAATCAACAAATCACATATTCACTCATTACTGAAGATGGTTTTAATCAAGATTTAGCGAAAAATGAATTCCCGGAGCAGTCTAAAAGTTTTATGTCCTACCTTGCTTTAGGTGGCGAATATTTTACGTATAATTCTTTCTTTTTTAATTCCATATTAGGCGAAATCAGAATTCCCGGTGGCTCTCAAGACCATATTCCCGGCTCTGAGGTTACGCCGGAAACGTATACAGATGAAAACGATAATGAAGCAATCAGATTTGTACCTCCATGGCCCGGCACTAATAAAGAGTTCTTAAGTGATGGAGCTTTTGAATTGCACTTAGGTACTTCAGTCGGCTTAATTTTTAACAAAACCGAAGTCAAATCAACTTTCAAATATCTAGTTAGAGGTGAAGAACTTTCTGATCAACTTTTTCACTCTACTGCCGTATATATAAAAAGCATGAAGGAAGCCAGTTTAAAAATAGGCTATAATTATTTCCATAGCGTAGATACTCCTCCTTCAGATTATTATTTTGATTATACCAAAACACCTATTTACGATAGAACATTAAATGCAGATTTAGGCTTTCAAATATATTTGAAACGACTGATATTAGATTTAAACATGCAGGTACCTGTGTGGGGTACTTATTCATTCTCCAATAGTGTATTCACAATGAAGTTAGGATGGCATATATAGCGAATCCTATTAACATATCTTCTGGATTTTGATGAAAATGCAACTTTATGTTGCATTTTTATTTTGTATTTACAATTTATATATTATCTTTGCCGTCCATGTTATTCGTATTGTATTCAAATAGAGGTAAATAAATGAAACATAGGTACTTATGTTTTAATATAGTCTTTGTTGCTTTTCGGGTATAAAGCAACTCCGACTATTTGTTATGTTTCACAATATGAGGTTACCCCCTTATGGGTATATCTAACACAAGTAATAACAAGGCCGCAAAAGTTTATTATTTTTTAATACCGGCTATACTTGTATCTCTACTTATAATCTCATTGCAGTTAATAGCACTTGCTGACGAAAGAGTTGAAATAAGCTCTGAGTTAGTAGATAGCAGGGATGTCATCAGTAACGATGAAATATTGCATCAGATAGACATCAGTAACGAACTTATTTACGATACTACAGGCATAGCTTCTCACTATGCTAAAAGATTTCACACAAGAAAGACGGCTAATGGCGAAAGATTTAATATGTTTAAATTATCTGCTGCCCACAGAAATTTGCCATTTGGAACAATACTAAGAGTTACTAACTTAGAAACAAACAAAAAGGTGCTTGTAAGAATAAATGACCGAGGACCATTTGTCAGAAAAAGAATTTTAGATTTATCATACGGGTCAGCGAAATCCATTGAAGGTATGGGACTGCCTAAAGTAAAACTAGAAGGTTTTATTGACAAAAGATTTAAGGTTAGAGACATTAAAGATTCTAGTCAAAGCTACTATTATGCTTATTCTTACAACAAAGATTTGATGTGTATACCTGAGAATTTTGTTACCATCAGCGATACACTCAACAATTTTAATCAAGCAGTAGAAAAATATGACCAATTAGATGAAGAAGACACTTTCTTGTTTGTTCATGCAGGTAAAAAAGTAAAAAGACAAACTCGTAAATCTGATTCAATATACTTTATTGGTAAAATCGACATAACAAAATTAGAGCAATTCAAACAAGATATATTGATTGCCGGAATATAGCAAAAGAGAGGCATTCTATGTCTCTCTTTTTTCTTATATTTGTGTATCCATTAATATTGCCTTAGTATTAATTTGTAATAAGTTGTTTATACTTGACTTAAAATCTTTTGTTCACATGCAAAGCTTTATTATCTTAGTAGTAATTGCAAAATCTATATTAAATATTAGGAGTTATTAAAGTGCGTAAATATCTTATTTATTTGCTCGTTCTTTTAGGTGGCGCTATCCTTACACAAAGTTTCCAATGCGCTTCCATGAATGTTTCTTCGGCTAGAAACAAAATCAAGCAAAAGAAATACCCCGAAGCTATAGAGCTCTTGAACAAAGAGTTGAAGGTAAATCCATCCAATGAAGATGCTTTGGATTTGCTGTACGATGTTTATGACAAGACCAATCAAACTGAAAAACAACTTGACATTTTAAGTAAATGGGAAAAAGCAGCTAAAGAACCAAAAGATCAACAACAAGTATCACTGAATAGATATCAACTTTGGGCTAAATGCTATTCCTCTACTATTAGTTACTATAATAAGGGCATCCAAGATAAGAAGTATTTAGATTCTGCTCTTTACTTCTCTGATATGGGAATCAAAACAAAGCCTAATAGCACTTTGCTGTATCCTATAAAAGGTACTATTTTAGAAAATATGAATAAACAAACTGAAGCTTTGAAAGTCTTTAAAGATTATGTAGAGCTTATTTCTCCAAAATTAGACATCATGTCTTCTAAAAAATTATATATCGGTACTGAAAGATCAGAAATAATTAGCACTTTAGGTCAGCCAAACGATACTAAAACTACTTTAAAACCAGGAAGTCAAGATTCTATAATAGTTGACGTTTTTGAGATTAATGGTAAAGAAGCATACCTTGGATTTGAAAAGAAATTTATGGACGATAAAGCATCCTTTTTCTCTTTCAAATATGACATGCCTGAAAATTGGTTAGAACAAGAAAAATATGCAGCTGAGGAATTTGATATAACTCCATTAAGCAGATTAGCTGATATTAGTTTTAAAAGTGAAAATTTTGATGATGCAATCAAATATGCACAAATGATGCAACAAACTAATCCTAACGACGCTCAACTTAACAAATTTGTTATTGCATGCTACCAAAGAGCAGGTAAAATTGACCAAGCTCTTGAAAAAATGAAATCTAGGATAAAAAATGACCCTCAAGATTTTCAAACAAGAACTCAGTATGCTGATCTATTAGCTAACGAACAAAAAACTGAAGAAGCTATCTATCAATATAAACAAGCTCTTGCGGTTGAACCAAATTATCCGTTTGCTTTGAGAAACCTTGCATCTTCATATAAAAACCTTGCATCAAATCTTCAGAAGAAAGAAAATGAGAAGTACGATCAAGATTCAAAATATGAAAGAGATTTTACTGAAGTAAAAGAAGTATTGACTCAATCTGCTGAGTCTTTTGAAGCTGCTTTAAAAACTGAAGAGTTTAAAGGTGATCCTATCATAATAGCTGAACTAGTAAACATATATGACTATCAAGACAATAAAGCTAAACTCAAAGAATACCTGACTCAGCTGGAAGGTTTAGAAAGTACAATTACTGATGAAGCTGATAAACAAGCGTATTATTTGCAATTGGTAAGAATTTATAGTAATCTTAAAGAAACAGAAAAACTAAAAGCTATACAGGCAAAAATAAAATAATTTGTTTTTTGTTAATCACAAACTAAAAGAGAAATGACATGGCAGACAAAAAGAACAGCCCGGAACAAAAAGGTCAACAAATCAATATCGAGCTAAGCGGACCTGAAGCACAAGGAATTTATTCTAACTTAGCAATAATTTCACATTCAAATGCTGAATTTGTTATAGATTTTACTCGCATTTTGCCGGGTGTACCTACTGCAAAAGTTCACTCCAGAATTATCATGACTCCGCAACATGCCAAAATGATGTTTAAAGCTTTGGGTGAAAATCTTGCTAAATACGAAGGAGTTCACGGCGAAATAAAAGCAGACTCTCCAAAAGTTGAAGATTTACCCGAATTTTCAGGTAAAACATCAAAAGTAAATTAGTTTGAAAATTTATTAAATTTTCTTACGTTACAAGGGGCATACAATGCCCCTTTTTTTATTTATTCGAGATTAGTATGTTTGCAGGAAATTATGTGCTTATTTTGCATACCCACCTTCCCTGGGTATTGAATCACGGGAATTGGCCTCACGGTGAAGATTGGATGACAGAGGCAGTTGCCGAATGTTACATCCCTCTGCTTAACGTTTTCAATGATTTAACTGCTAAGGGCATATTACCAAAAGTAACCTTGGATATTTCACCTGTTCTATGCGAACAGCTTGAGCACCCGGACTTTAGAAACAAGTTTATCAAATATTGTGACGAAAAAATTGCGGATGCAAAAAAAGACAATCAAGATTTTAAATCATGGGGTTATGATCCTCATCATATCTATTTGAGTGAATATTGGCAGAACTGGTATGCCGATAGAAAACATGATTTTATCTCCAAATATAATGGCTCCATAGTAAATTCACTAAAATCTTTACAAGATGATGGTGCTATAGAAATTATGACATGTGGAGCGACTCATGGTTACTTCCCTCTTCTTGCTACAGAAGAAAGCATTCACCTACAGGTGAAACTTGCGGTAGAAAACTACAAAAAACATTTTGGAAGGGAGCCTCGTGGAATATGGCTACCGGAATGTGCTTATCGTCCGAGCTACGAATGGAAATCTTTTATACCTGTGGCTCCATACAATGACAGTAGACTTAGGCCAGGCGTTGAAAATATAATATCACAGTACGGTATCAAATATTTTGTAACAGATCAGAAACTATTGGAAGACTCTTATCCTGTGGGTAAGTATTTAGATGATCAAAAGGAACATTTTATTTCTATTGATGACGAAGGTTTCCAGCATACTCCGTGGAGTTTTGACAGAGATCCGTTAAGAGTCTATGAAGTTAGCTCTTCTGATGAAATACAATATGGAACGGCTGCCATTTTCACTAGACATAGAGATATTTCTATGCAGGTGTGGAGTGGAGAAGTAGGTTATCCGGGGCAACCAGACTATTTAGATTTTCATAAAAAGCAGTTAGGCTCCATGCTTAGATACTGGCGTGTTACAGATAGTAAAGCTGATATGATGTACAAGCAGCTGTACCATCCAGATTGGACTGCTGAAAAGGTAGATTTACAAGCCAATCACTTTATCCATCATATAGAAAACACTCTTAACTTTTTTAAAAACAAAACCGGAATAGAAGGTGCTGTTTGCACTCCTTTTGATACTGAGTTATTTGGGCATTGGTGGTTCGAAGGACCTGAGTTTTTAAGACATGTATTAGAAGGCATTTCTAAATCACCGTTTGTAAACGCTACTACTGCTCACGAACAGTATTTAAAAGAAAATGCAAAAGATGTTATTCACTTACCAGAAGGTTCTTGGGGTGAAAACAACACCCACGAAGTATGGATAAATAAAGAAACTAAATGGACTTGGGAACAAATTTATAACAGTGAACTACGTTTCTCTAATTTGATTTCTAACCTAGACATTGATGCTCTTAATAAATTAGAAGAAAGGATATTGAAGCAAGCCCTCAGAGAGTTACTACTTATGCAGGCTAGTGACTGGCAATTTTTGATTCACAATAAAAGCGCTACCGATTACGCAGAGCAAAGATTTTTCTATCATAATTCAGATTTCAATAAATTATGTTCGCTATTTGAGGATTTTAAAACTAGCAAAACTCTCTCTCCTACTGAACTTTCTTATCTGCTAAATGTAGAAAATAGAAATTCATTATTCGAAGAGCTCAATCTTAAATGGTGGACTAAATAATATTTGTTTAAATTTGCCATTGCTCTATTTGACATTTATTGGAATCTAATGGTATCCTCTAATAAAATTTTAAAAAACATACTCTCTTTGTCTGTAGCGGAGGCTGCTAGCAAAGGGATTATGTTTATTACTACAGCATACTTAGCCAGAACACTACTCGATAATAACTTTGGGATTATTGGCTTTTCTAACAGTGTAATTGTCTATTTCTTGATGATTGTGAATCTCGGCTTTAATACTCTTGGAACTCGCGAAGTGGCAAGTTCTAAAACAGAATCAGAAAAAAGACGACTAGTAAATGGTATTTTGACAATACGTACTTTATTGTCATTTTTTGCTGCTGTATGTATTTTTATATTACCGTTTTTCCTTGATAAACCTGATGTTTATAAATATGCAATTTGGGCAACAGGCTTGACTTTGTTCTCTCAGGCAACTATGCTTGATTGGTATTATCAGGGCATAGAGAAGATGGAAGTACTCGCCATCAGGCAGCTTGTTACCGGATTAGTTAACCTATCCGGAGTTATGATATTAGTACATAGCCCTGATGATGTGATTATAGCACTTTTAATAAATAGCACCGCTGCAATGGTTAATGCCCTTTGGATGATATTCTATTATACCGAAACTACTGGAAAAATAAAGATTTCTTTTGACATTCCTCTTTGGAAAAAACTCATTAAGCCGGCTCTACCGATCACATTCTCGAATTTTTTTGTCACCTTGCTCAATACTTTCAATATTCTGATATTAGGTATTTACTTTACTGATGCTTCACTTGCCGGCCAGTACAACGCAGCTTTTAAAATAATGGTATTTGCTATACTACCTACAGCAATTATACAAGGTGCTTTTTTCCCTGTTCTTTCAAAGTCATACGGTACAGTAGATTTCATAAGAGTAGCTAAAAAATATTCGGTTCTGATTTTTATTACAGGTGCTATAGTCTCTACCGGATTTTATACTTTTGCTGATTTTATTATTATAACGGCTTTTTCTACTGAGTATACTCTATCAATTGACATCATGAAGATATTGATGCTGACTTCTTTTATAGTCTATGTCAACACTTCCTTATCTCCTCAGCTTATAGCAATTAAAAAGGAAAAATCTATGATGTACGCCATGGGTATAGGTGCTATCATCAGTGTAGTACTTAATATAATCTTAATACCAAAATATGGTGCGATTGGAGCCGCTTGGGTAACTGTGTTATCGGAATTAACCTTACTTATTGGTTTATCTATTGCGTATTATATCGCAATCAAGAAAATATTTCTATTAGATATGTTAAAAGCATTGTTATTAGCAGTCATTTCCTCCTATTTAGGATATATCCTAAATACCTATGGAATGTATGAGATAATAGCAGGGATAATCAGCTTTGTCGTTTTCCTTTGCCTAAATATCATAACAAAAACATTTACTATTGCTGAAGTAAAAGGATATTTTATAAAATGAAATTTGATTACTTAATCGTTGGAGCCGGTTTTGCTGGCAGTGTGCTTGCAGAAAGACTTGCTACTAAGTTAGATAAAAAAGTTTTAGTTGTTGACAAAAGGTTCCACATTGGCGGTAATTGTTATGATTATCCCAACGAACATGGAATTTTGATTCACAAATATGGTCCTCATATTTTCCATACTCCATCCAAAAAAGTATGGGACTATCTATCTGAGTTTACAGAATGGTACCCTTATTACCACCGAGTATTAGCTGATGTAGAAGGTATGAAAGTACCTGTTCCGTTCAATTTTAATTCAATATATTCAGTTTTTCCTCATAACTATGCATCTAAACTTGAAAACCTTCTTTTAGAAAAATATGGATATGGCATTAAAGTGCCTATTCTAAAATTGATGGAAAATGAGAATAAAGACTTAAAATTCCTTGCAGATTACATATATAAGCATGTCTTTGTGGGCTATACTATGAAACAATGGGGACTAAAACCTGAAGAAATTGACTTTAGTGTTACAGCTAGAGTACCTATATACACCAGCAGAGACAACAGATACTTCCAAGATGCTTATCAAGGTATACCTCTCAACGGCTATACAAAGATTTTTGAATCTATGCTTAGCCACCCCAATATTCATATTCTGTTAAAAACTGATTATAAAGACATTTTAGAAGATATTAAATTCGATAAGATGATTTATACAGGTTCACTTGATAATTTCTTTGACAAATTACACGGAGACCTTCCATATCGTTCTCTAAATTTTGATTTGCAGACTTATGAAAAAGGAAAATTCCAAGAAGTCGCTCAAGTAAATTATCCTAACACACAAGATTATACCAGAATTACTGAATTTGCTCATTTCTTGCCTTCTGAGAGCTCGAAAACAACTATTGCTTATGAATATCCAACTAAGTACAAAAAAGGCTTAAACGATCCTTATTACCCTATCCCTAATGAAGAAAACCATAAACGTTTCGAACTGTATAAAAAAGAAACGGAAAAACTTAAAAATACATTCTTTGTTGGTAGGTTAGCTGAATATAAATATTATAATATGGATCAAATCATCGGAGTCGCACTGATGGAGTTTGAGAAGAATCATTCACACTAAAAAAAAGGAGGCTAAACCAGTCTCCTTTTTACAAATTCTTTTACTCGTTTCAATAAAATTTATTTAGTTTTTACTATTTATCTCTTAATTTGTGTGATATTAATCATTTTTGGAGATAAACTAATTAGTTTTTCGCTTTTAATACCATCAATAGTAACCACACACAGATAATCTCCCGAATCTACAAGATTACCTTCATCATCGTCTTTATCCCATATCAAACTCAATTTTCCTGACTTAGCATTCCCGTTAAATAAAACTTTAACTTGCTGTCCGTCTTTAGCTTGTATTGAAACATTAACTTTAGATTCTTTTTTTAAAGTCTGCGAAATTTGATAATAATAATTCGATTCAGATTGCATAGAGTAACTTGGCGCACTGGGCATATCAAGCACTTTTTTTACTGACAAATCTACAGAAATATTGTTTTGAGCAAATACTGTAGAAAAGGACAGTAGAGAATATATCATCAAGATTAGATATTTCATGTAAACTCCATATATTTTTAGTTGTAACAAATATATAAAGTTCGCATGTAAAAAACTTCAGTATTAATACTGATTTATAACGGTTTATACTTTTTCAGTGATAAATAGTTCTTGCCATCTAAGTATTTATAACTAACTAAATCCATTAATTGCTTGACTAGAAAGAGTCCCAATCCACCTATCTCTCTTTCTTCTGCATGCACCATCAAATTTTGGCTGACAGCTTCCAATGGATTAAAAGGAAAAGCATCATCAACAATTGTAATTTCCGTAGCAGAATCATCTATTTTAAAATATATTTGAATGTCGTGATTAGGTTCATTTTTAAACCCATAGGTTACGATATTTGTAAATATTTCTTCCAGCACTAAATTAATATTGAAAAACTGCTCTTTGAAAATAATACCCTTTTGAAGCATCGATTCCATTTCTAAGTTTAGCTTTTCTATATCTGCAATGCTGCTACTAAGTTCTATTTTATGTTCTTGAGTCATTTGTGAAATTTGTATTGTATAAAGTGATTTTACAAAATATAAAATTTGTTCGTTTAAAATTCAATTTTTTTCTAATTATTCAATATCTGACATTGCTAAAGCTTCTGTGTAGATTCCTTAATTTCTCACCTACCTCTACATTTAAAATTAAGTTGCAATCTTAGTACATATTTAACATATAACTTATTTGCTCTTTACCTTCCTTGTGTAAATTGAAATATTACTACTACTATTGGAGGTACAATGCAAATCTATATTAAAGAATTACTGGACAAGTTTGCATCTGACGTTTTACTGAAACATCCTATGCTAAAGTCCAAACCTGTAATTAATTCGCTTAATGCTATGCTCAAACTTGACAAAGTCAATGCTTTTCTTAAAGAGCATAGCGATAAAAAAGATTTTGATTTTATTGATGCAATTTTACAACATCTAAATTTCAGTTACTTTATGTCTAACAAGCATAGAAATAATATCCCTTCAGAAGGTAGGTTGGTCATAGTCGCAAATCATCCGTTAGGAGGCCTGGATGGCATTGCTCTACTTAGGGCTATATCTGAAGTCCGAAAAGATGTAAAAATCGTAGCAAATCAAGTACTATCCGAAATACCCAATCTTGCGGACGTTCTTTTGCCATATAATGTATTCTCTTTTAGGAATCAAAAAAATAATATACTCAGAATAGAAGAAGCTTTAGCAAACGAAGAAGCTGTTATCTTCTTCCCTGCCGGTGAAGTATCACGATTACAAACAAATGGAATTAAAGACAAAAAGTGGATGAAAGGTGCAGTTTCATTTGCTTCTAAAATGAAAGCCCCAGTGCTACCTATTTTCATTGAAGGCAAAAACTCAGCAGGCTTTTACACTAGTTCTCTACTAAATAGACATTTTTCTACTTTCTTACTACCCGGAGAACTGTTTAAAAGTAAAGATAAACATATCACTTTAAATATTGGCAATATAATACCTGCAGACTCTTTCACGCATAGCGGATTGAATGAAAAAATACAATCAAAGCTTCTAAGAAAGCATGTATACAGACTTGCTAAAAACAAACAAGATATTTTTAAAACAGAAAACACAATTATTCATCCTGTTTCCAGTAAAATACTTAAAAAAGAACTTACCTCATCTATGCTACTTGGGCAGGCAGGTTCAGATAAATACATTTACTCAGTTAGCTACTCCAATGCTAAAAATGTAGTAAAAGAAATTGCTCGTCTCAGAGAGATTACTTTTAGAAAAGTTGGTGAAGGCACAGGCAAATCCTTAGACTTTGATATTTACGATAAATACTATAAACACATTGTATTATGGGATGATAAAGAGTTAGAAATTGTGGGTTCTTATAGATTAGGAATCAGTAGTGAAATTTTGAATCACTATGGCTCTGATGGATTGTATAATTCAGGTCAGTTTGATATCAATACATCATTTATGCCTCTATTGAATAACTCTATTGAATTAGGACGCAGTTTTGTGCAGGAGAAATACTGGAAAACAAGAGCTCTTGATTACTTGTGGCAAGGCATCGCGACTATGTTTCAGAAGTACCCTGACGTCAGATATCTTTTTGGAGCTGTCAGCATAAGTGATTCTTATTCAGACATTGCAAAAGAAATGATAGTTTATTATTACAAAAAGTGGTACTCAGGCTATTCCGACATGGCTATACCTAATAAAAGATTTAAAATTTCGGCAAAAAAAATGGATGAACTTCACACAGTCTTTACAGGCAGAGATCATATAGAGGACTTACACATACTCAAACAAAGCCTTAAAAATTTAGGTCATTCGATACCTGTTCTATATAGAAAGTATACAGAACTTTGCGACTTCGGAGGAGTAAAGTTCATAGATTTTTCTATCGACGAAGCATTTAACAACTCAGTAGATGGCTTAATCGTCATAGATTTAAGCAAATTACGTTTATTAATACGAGATAGATATTACAAAAAGAAAAACACCGTTTTAACTAATGCATCTAAAGTAGAAGCATAATTTAAGGCATAGGGAGACTAATTGTAAAAGTAGTACCTTTACCTAAGGTGCTACTTACACTAATACCTCCTCCCTGCTTTTCGATTAATTCTTTACATAATACAAGCCCCAACCCGGTTCCTCTTTCGTTATTGGTACCAAGAGTTGTATATTTTGTGTCTATTTTAAATATTTGACTAATACCTTCCTCGCTGATTCCAATTCCGGTATCAGAAACAGATATTAAACACATCTTGTCATTTTGTTCCGTAGACAGTGTAATAGTCCCATTTAACTCTGTAAACTTAATTGCATTAGAAATGAGATTACGTAAAATTGTATTTAGCATATTCGAATCTGCAAACACATAGGTATTCTCTACAATGCTATTTAATAATGTAATGTTTTTTTCTTTTGCATTTGCTTCTATAAGTGATAACACTTTACCCGAGATGTTAAATATATCAATATTAATTGGATTGTATTCGATTTTTCCCATCTGCGAACGTGACCATTCCAATAGATTTTCTAACAGTTCATAAAGTTGCTTTGCAGAACTATTCATAGAGTTAGATATAGTAACAATTTCTTCTTTATTCAACTCTTCATAATCTTCTATCAGCATAGATGTCAAGCCTATAAACCCACTAAAAGGACCTCTTAAATCATGTGCTATTATTGAGAAAAATTTATCTTTAGACTGTATAACTTGTTCTAATTCAAATCTATAGTTGTCTAGCTTTTTATTAGACTCCAATATTTTATCTTTTGATAATTTTAGTTCTAAATGAGTTTTAATTCTACTTATCATTTCTACAGTATTGAATGGTTTAGTTACATAATCAACCGCACCTGCCTTAAAACCTTCTACAATAGATTCAGTATCCGATCTTCCCGTAATAAAAATTATAGGAATATGCTTAGTTTTATCCATACTTTTAAGTATCTGACAAGCTTCAAAACCATTCATTTCAGGCATCATTACATCCAGCAAAATCAAATCAGGCATAGCACTATTAGCAACATCTATAGCCTGCTTACCATTACTAGCAAAAGTAATATCAAAGCCTTCATTATCAAGGATTGTACTTAGTACTTGTAGATTTCTTGGTATATCATCTACAACTAAAACTAAAGCTTTTTTATCTTCAATTATTTTTTTCATTGAACTTCTGCTTTATTGTTTCAACTAATTTTGGAAAGTTTGTAATATTTTGTGGCATTTTCTCAAAATCAAAATCATTTATATTGTCTGTAAGTTCTTTACAATATTGCAACAGAGATTCTGATTTATAATGCTTAGCAATCTTGTTTAAAGCATTTATCCATTTCTTTATGTCACTAATTTTTTTATTTCTATTTAGATTATGCCAGATAGTTAGCCCATCTTCTATTTTGAGCAAGAAATCCTCATCACTATTCACATCAGAATATTCTAATTTCTCCCAACTCAATTCTCCCGTTGGTTTAGTATCTGACTGTTCAATATGATAATTATTTAGTATGACCCTAAATATGTCATCCTGCTCCAATGGCTTAGTGATAAAATCATCAAAACCATATTTTAAAAACTCAGACAGAGAATAACTAACTGATGCCGTTATCGCAATTATTACTACGTTCGGATAAGATTCTTTTATTATTCCAGTAGCTTTAGTACCTGACATTTGTGGCATTTTTATATCCATAAATATGATGTCGGGTTTTTCTATTTTGCACATTTCTATAGCTTCTAAACCAGATTTTGCTTCAAATATTTCACAATCCAATTGGTTTAGTAATTCAATTAGCAACTTTCTGTTTAAAAGGATATCATCAACAACCATTATTTTTAATTTTGTATTGAATTGCCTTGACTCATTTACATTAGAATTAGATCCACTATTCTTATTTAAATTGTTTTTATCATATTGAACATCTTTCAAGGTTACTTTAAAAACAGAGCCTTTACCGGGCTCAGATTCAAAACTTATCGCTCCATTCATCAGTTTAGCAAGCTTATTACTAATAGTGAGTCCGATACCGGTTCCTTGCACTTGATTTTCCATATGCTCAGGTAATTGATAAAACACATTAAAAATTGAGCTTTGTAATTTTTTTTCTATTCCAATGCCAGTATCGATAATAGAGATGATTAAATCAATTGTTTCATCTGATTTATTGCCAACTTCAAACACGACTTTAACACTTCCTTGCATTGTAAACTTAATCGCATTGCCAATTAGATTAAAAAGAATCTGCCTTAATCTGATTTCGTCCGTAAGTATTACTTTCGGCAAATCATCAGCAAATTCTACTACAAAATTAATATGTTTCCTATTCGCTTCAATACTGAATATATTAATAATCTCTTTTGATAGTTTAGAACAATGTAGTTGCTCGCTTTTGATGTACATTCTTCCAGCTTCAATTTTAGATAAATCTAAAAGATCATTAAGAAGTATCATCAGATTATTACCGCTACTTTCAATTGCATCAAGGAACGTTCTATGTTTGAGGTTTCTAATTTGATTTTTTAATACCTGCGTGAATCCAAGTATTGAATTCATAGGAGTTCTTATCTCATGACTCATGTTAGCCAAGAACTCATTTTTAGCTTTTGATGCCTGCTCAGCTAAGTCTTTTTGTAACTCTAATTCTTTAACTGTTGAGCTTAGGTCACGCGATTTCTTATCAAGTTCTTTGTTTATATCAATCAAATCAGTATTGTTTTGTGTTAATTTGTTTTGTATAAATTGTATCGCAGTAATGTCAGTAAAAGCCCAGACATAACCATGTACTTTATTGTAAAAATACTGTGGTCTAATAGACAAATCGAAATATTTAGAATTTTTTAACTGCAATAATTTTGTATGTATTTCCTTGGGATACTTTTCGGAATCTTTGATAAATATATTAAATGCTACAGAGTCCTCACAATGCTGTTTCACCATATCGATTAAGTCATCTTTATTTTGATATTCAAGACCTTCAGAAGTAATTTCAAACAATTCCAAAAATGTATTATTATACATACTAACTCTGTTTGTATTATCAAAAGCAACTATTCCTTCTGAAATTGAATCAAAAACAGAGTTCAGCAAAGAATTGTTTGTTTCTAAGGCTCTTTCTGTTTTTTTTATTTGTGATATATCTTCTTTGAAAGCTATAAAACTGGTAATTTTACCATTTGAATCTTCTACAGGTGCAATAGATGCAAACTCCCAGTATAGATTCCCATTCTTCTTCCGATTACAAAACTGACCATGCCATATTTTACCTTTTATGATGGTGTTCCACATTAATTGATATTCGTCAGCACTTGTATAACCTGACTTCAAAAAAGCCGAAGTTTTCCCGGTAATTTCATTTAATTTGTAGCCTGACAGTTTTTCGAAATATGGATTTACATATTGAATTTGACCATTACTATCAGTAATCATAATAGAAACCGGACTTTGTTCAAAAACCTGAGTTAAAAGCAAAAGATCATTCTCAGATTTTTTTTGAGCAGTAATTTCAGTACTAATAGATATGTAATTATATGGGAGGTCAATATCATTAGAAGCAGGCATTATTGTTTTATTAAGCCATAATTCTTCTTTCCGTTTGGACATTATTTTGACTAAACCTTGCCATACCCTTCCAGACTTGCACGTTTGTATAATATCTCTATGAAACTGTTCGGAGTGATAGTCCGCATCAATAATCCGATAAGGCTTTCCAACAATTTCTCCAATGGAGTATCCAATCCTATCACAAAATATTTGATTTGCATATAAGTAGTTTAAATCAGCATCATAGTTTTCTATATATACAGTACTATCTACTGCAAAATGTTGGAATTCAAGGTCTTTGAGTGTTCTTAATAATACTTTTTCCTTATGTATCTGTAAATAATCAAGGAAAATGATATAAATCAAAAGACGGTTACTATCTTCTAATACCTTATATTTATATCTTAGTTTACGGTAGTCGCAAATAGTTTCTGACATATTACTATTACTTAGTATCAGTTCTTTTGTTTTTAAAGGACAAATACTGCAATTTTCAGCTCCATCTTTACATCTATTCTCACAAAGCAAAGTATCAATATCTAAAACACCTAATTCTTCAAACAACTTATTTTTTACAAGAACTTCTTTTGTATTGTAGTCAATTAATACAGCAGGAAGTGGCGTATTTTGAATCACTGGCGAAAAAGTAGCTATAGTATAAGTTTCAAGTATATTATTGATTACAACAGCCAGCAGTCCTAATTCTGTCAAGGTATATTCAACAGAAGATATATAAAACTGCCTATTACTAAATTTAATAATAGCTGTACTCACAGATTCAATATTTATTCTAATATCATTCTCTTCTAAAATATCACCTAATTGAGATTCAAAATGAAATAAATCAGAGTTTTTACGTTGCAAATTATAAATTGAGTTTATTATCGTATGTATTTTAGTCATGTTAGGACATCTAATATTTGTTTATAGTATTTACTACTATTGGTATACAATAATATTTTATTTTACTGTTATTTTGAGAATATTTTAAGACCTATAATACCAGCCACTATAAGCATAATGCAAATAATTCTTGCTACATCTCTTGGCTCATCAAAAAGTATCATCCCTAACAACGCAGTCCCAACCGCTCCAATCCCAGTCCAGACAGCATATCCTGTACCTATTGGTATTTCTTTTAGAGCTATGGCGAGCATATAAACACTAATTGCCATACTTATTGCAGTTAGCACAGAAGGTACTAATTTGGTAAATCCATCAGAGTATTTTAATCCAATAGCCCAACCCGTCTCAAACAAACCTGCTACTATTAAAATTATCCAGTTCATTACTTTTTCCAATATATTCAAAAAAAAAGGTGTGTCTCTTTCGAAACACACCTCAAATCTAAGCATTTATAGCTTATAATAAGCCACGTTTTTCAAGTAAAGGTTCAACTTGTGGTTCGCGACCACGGAATGCTTTATACATTTCCATTGCATCTTCAGTTCCACCTTTTTCTAAGATATTTTTTCTAAATGATGTTGCAGTAGCTTGATCAAATAAGCTTGTTTCTTTAAAAGCTGCAAACACATCTGAATCAAGAACACCACACCAGATATATCCGTAGTAGCCTGCAGAATATCCAATTGGATCACTGAAAATGTGACGGAAATAAGTTGATCTGTAACGAACAACGATTTCATCAATCATATTATGTTTAGCTAAAGATTCTTTTTCGAATGCATTACATTCAACTTCTTTAGGTTCAGTCCAAGTGTGCCAATCCATATCTAAAAGAGCAGCTGACATGTATTCTGTAGTTACAAATCCCATGTTAAATTTGCCTGCATCCTGGATTTTTTTGATTAATTCATCAGAGATTACTTCACCTGTTTCATAATGTTTAGCGTACAGTTTCAACATTTCAGGTTCGCCGCACCAGTTTTCCATAACTTGAGAAGGAAGTTCTACAAAGTCACGAGATACAGCAGTACCAGTCACTGAAGGATAGTTAGCTTTAGTAAGCAATCCGTGCAATGCATGACCAAATTCGTGGAATAAAGTAGTAACTTCTTCGAAAGTAAGCAATGATGGTTTATCACCTGCAGGCTTAGTAAAGTTACAAACATTGCAAATGATTGGAGTGTTAAGGTTACCGTCTAAGTTAGTTCTAGATCTGTAAGCATTCATCCAGGCACCACCGCGTTTGCTTTCTCTTGGGAAATAGTCAGTGTAAAGAATACCGATGTGCGAACCATCAGCTTCTTTTACTTCAAATACTTCTACTTCTGGGTGATAGATAGAAATGTCATTACGTTTTTCGAAAGTAATGCCATAAAGTTTATTAGCAAGAGTGAAAGCACCTTCTCTAACATTTTCAAGTTTGAAGTAAGGTTTAATCATTTCTTCGTCTAAGTCATATTTTTCTTTTCTTACTTTTTCAGCATAGTACCACCAGTCCCAAGGTTCTAATTTGAAGTTACCACCTTCTGCATCAATAACTTTTTGCATTTCTGCAACTTCTTTTTTAGCGTTTGCTACTGCTGGTTCCCAGATTTTTTCAGCTAATTCATAGAATTTAGCAGGAGTTTTAGCCATGTTTTCTTCTAAGATATAATCAGCATGTGATTTATAACCTAAAAGATGAGCTCTTTTAACTCTAAGGTTTGCAATTTCTACAGCGATTTTTTTGTTATCTAAATCGTCGTTATTGTCACCCATATGAGTATAAGCATAAAACATTTTTTCTCTTAAATCTCTTTTAGAAGAGTAAGTAAGGAATGGAATCAAAGATGGTTTTTGGATATTAAACAACCATTTGCCTTCTTGCCCATCAGCTTTTGCGGCATCTGCTGCAGCATCGATAACAGACTGAGGAAGACCGGCTAAATCATCTTTATTATCAAGTACCATTTTGAATTTGTTAGTTTCAGCTAGTACATGATTACCAAATTCGTTAGTAAGAGTACTGATTTCTACGTCAATTTTTTTTAGTTCTTCTTTTTGAGCAGCGTCAAGTAAAGCACCGTTACGAGTAAAAGATTTGTAGTAATTTTCCAATACTTTTGCTTGCTCTTTATTTAAGCCAAGAGTTTCTTTGGTGTCATACAATTTTTTAACTCTTTGGAACAAAGCATCATTCATATTGATTTCACCACTCAAAGTAGTAAGCTCCGGTAGCATATCTTTAGTTACTGCTTTAATAGTGTCATTAGTATTAGCACCTTGAAGATTAAAGAATACATTAGAAACTCTATCAAGCAATACACCTGATTTTTCTAAAGCATCAATTGTATTAGCAAATGTTGGCTCTTCTTTGTTGTCAACAATCGCTTTAATATCAGCTCTTTTTTCTTCGATACCTTTTACAAAGGCAGGTCTGTAGTGTTCATCTTTGATAATCTCAAAGTTTGGAGTTCCAAACGGAGTAGACCACTCTGTATAGAATGGATTTTCAGAAGAAGGTGTAGTTTCTTCTACTTTTTCTGATTTATTACAAGCCATCATAAAAAGACCCGTAGCAAATATCAATAAAAATAAGTTCTTCATTTGAGTATAGCATATAAAGTTTAACAAATATTTTACTTAATTACTTAAGTTAAGCATAATCATTGAAATACAAAAGTACTATTAATCAACATACTCAGCAATACATTCCAGACAAGTATGTTTTATTTAAAATGATTAGCATAAAGAAAGAGGTTACTCTACATAAAGAGTAACCCCAAAATAAAAACTTTGACTAACTAAAATTAGTTTTTAACTGTAGTTGGTTCCATAATGATTTTTACCAAATGATCCAAATTGATATATTTCTTAGCTGCTTCTCTTACATCTTCAGCAGTTAAGTTTTTGATATATTTCTCATAGGTCAAAACACCATCTACTGGCTCATCATTCAAATAAGCATTTGACAATGAACTTAACCAATATCTATTAGTTTCAATAGATCTATTTCTTTCAGTCACTTGAGCTTTTTTAACTTTGTCAGTAGATTCTACTTCCAATTCTTTTTTAAGATTTTTAAGAAGCTCTTCTGAAGCAGCTACTAATTCGTCAGTTCTTGAAGGTTCGCAAACGAAAGTAATGTTTATTTGATATTCCGGTTCAGGATATTTTTCAGTAGTTACCCAAATACCAGGAGAGTATACACCACCAAGTTTCTCGCGAATTTCTTGGGTAAATTTGATATCCATTACATCTTTCATAGAGCGTAGGCGATGACGTGATTCTTGATTCCAATCAAATTTACCGTTTATAGCCATATAGACCATAGTTCTATCTTCTTTTCCGTTTTTAAAACGTTTTGTAATTCTTTCTCTTGGAGCTTTAATACCCATATCTCTCCAGTTTTCGTCAGCAGCTTTGCCAGGAAGTGAGGCAATGTATTTTTCAAGCAAAGGCTTCAATTTTGCAATATCTACATTACCTACAAAGTAGAAAGTAAAATCACCTGCATTAGCAAATCTTTCTTTGTAGAATTTGATTGCTTTGTCATAGTCAACACTATTAACCATTTCCACTGTTGGAGGAGTTGCAGTATAGTGATAACCTGACATAGTAAGATTCATAGTGTCTTGGAAAGCACTCTGAGGGTTATTACTTCTTTGAGCAAGCGTACCTGCAAATCTTTGTTGCAAAGCTTGGAAAATTTGATCATCTTTTCTTGTAGCAGTAAAGTATAAGTTTACTTCCTGAAGTAATGTTTCAAGATCTTTCTGAGAAGACTGTCCTCTAAATCCTTCACTTAAATCAGAAATATTAGGAGCTACCTGTGCATTTTTACCGGCTAATACTTTTTGAAGATCACCAAAAGAAAATTCTCCAAGACCACCCATAGGTACAAATTGAGCTGCAGCAGATGCTGTAAAATAATCTTCTTCAGAACTTAAAGAAGCACCACCTCTAGATGTAGCCGCAAATAAGATTTCATCATCAGAGAAACTAGTAGGTTTTACTACTACTTTAGCACCATTAGATAAAGTCAACTCAGTAATACCTACTTTTGCGTTTTGTGTAGTGTTGACTATTGAGCCAGGTGTTACTTTTCTTGTAAATAGCTGATCAGATACTTCTCTCGCTTCATAAGGAGTAAGTTTTTTCTTTTCAGAGCTTTTATATAAATTCAATACTTCTGATTCAGTAGGGAATTTATTACCTTCAACCAAAGAAAGAGTAATTACTGTATTATCATTTCTATAATATGATTTTGCAAGTTTATTAATTTCTTCTACAGTGATAGTAGGAAGAACTTCAGCTGCAAATCCATATTCCCATTCAATACCGGGCATAGCTTCATGATCAATGAAATTACGAGTATATTCACCAACATAAGCTCTATTTTGTGTTGCATTTCTTTCGTTGTAATAGCTTTCATAATTAGATAGTATTTCATTTTTAACTGCTTTTAACTCAGATTCTGCGAACCCATGTTGAAATACTCTATGCACTTCGTCCAATGCACCTTCTAAACCTTTCATAGATTTGCCACCTTCAGTTGTAGCAGTAATCATAAAAATAGATTTATCACCACGATAATCTGTATAGAAAGCACCACCACCAAGGAATGGAGCATCAGGTTTTTGAGTAACTTCAGTAAAGCGTGTACCCATCATAGAATTAAAGATTTGACGTTTTAAGCCTTCTCTATAATCATTATAAGTTTTGCTTTCTTTTTTATCATGTTTAATATAAACAGATACGCGATCATTTGTTAGTTCAGGATCTGAAGCAATAGAAACTAATGTTTCTTTATGTCCTGGCACTTCATAGACTTTGTGTTTTCTAGGATTTTTTACAGGTTCAATTCTGCTGAAATATTTTTTGATTCTCTTTTCCATGTCCGCAATATCAAAATCACCAACGGCTACAACAGCCATTAAATCTGGTCTGTACCAATCTTTGTAGAATCGGCGAATTACATCGTGATCAAAATTAAGAATGATAGAAGTATCACCAATTATGTTTCTTTTTGCATATTTAGAACCTTTGAATAGTTTTGGAGCATGTTTATCATTTAAGCGCATGCCTGCGTTATTTCTTTGACGCCACTCATTAATGATTACACCACGTTCGCCTTCAATATCATCTCCCTCGAACAATACATTATGTCCCCAATCTTCCAAAATTTGGAAAGCATTATCTAAAAGTTCAGGATTATTCATTGGAATTGGAAGTTCGTACATTGTTCGTACATAGGCTGTACTTGCATTTAAATCTGCACCGAATCTAACACCAGATTTCTGCAAGACTTCAATCAATTCATTTTTAGGAAAGTTTTTTGTACCGTTAAAGCACATGTGTTCAGTAAAGTGAGCTAAACCATTTTGATCATCATCTTCATTTATAGCACCGGCACTGATTACGATACGAAAATGAGCATTGTCTTCTGGTTTATGATTTTTTCTGATGTAATAGGTAATACCATTGTCAAGTTTACCAATCTTTACATCAGGATCTAAAGGTAATTTTTTTGACATATTCGATATGTCAACTTTTGGCGTATCTGCCTGACCCGCAGCAAAGCCAAAAAGCAGTAGTATCACTGCTAATCTCACAAAGTGTTTCATAATTTCTCCATTATGATATAAAAAGACCCAATTAATCTTATTTACGAAATAATCCAATCTAAGTTTCACCACATTATGTTCTAAGAAGAAAATATCCAATCTAATATTTACAGATACGTTTAAATTTAGTATATTCTTAAAAGAATAAATTATAGTTTAGATTACTATACAAAAATAAATAAAAATATGTTTACTGACGCAAATTTAAAAAAAGTTGTTTCTCAATCTCCTGTAGTTCTGTTTGCCGTAGATAACAATGGCATTTTTCAGATATCACTTGGGAGAGGCTTGGAAGCATTAGGACTTGCTCAAAATGAAGTAGTAGGTCTGTCTGTCTTTGATGTGTATAAAGATATGCCGGATGTTATTTCCCAAGTAAATGCAGCTTTGAGAGGTGATACTTCTACATTAATCTTGGAATTAGGTTCTTCATTCTTCGAATCTACAATGTCCCCAAATATAGATAATGACGGTATTCAAATAGGGATCATAGGTTTAGCAACTGACATTACCTCCAAAATAAAAATGCAAAAAGAGTTAGAGTATAAAAACGAACTATACGACACTATCACACAAGTATCAAAAGATGTAGTCTGGACAATGGACATTAATGGTAAATTTACTTACGTAAGTCCTAATGTATATATAATCAGAGGATTTACTGCCGAAGAAGTAATGAATCAAACCTTACCGGAAGTCATTTATCATGAAGATATTCCTATTATAATGAACGAGTTAGAAGAAGTAGGTAAAAAGATAGCCCAAAACATTACATCGATTCCTACTAGCTTTGTCAGAATCAGACAGCCTCATAAATCTGGTGGATTAGTATTTACGGATGTACAAGTTAATACCATTTTTGACAGTGATGGTAATTTTAAATATTTTTTGGGCGTTACAAGAGATATTACTCAGCAGATGAAATTGGAATTATCCGAAATAAAAGCAAATAAGAAATATGAGTTACTATATGAATTTGCTAATGATGGTATTTTCTTTATGCGTAATATGCAATATTTTGATGTAAATAAAAAACTTTGCGACATGCTTGGTTACTCCAAAGAAGAGTTAACAAATATGCATCCACGTGACTTGTCGCCACCATTACAACCGGATGGTTTGAATTCCTACGAAAAAGCAAATGATTTAATACAGAAAGCGATTGACGGATATAACCAAACTTTTGAATGGGTTCATCTTGATAAATATAACAATGCAAAAACAATGCTTATTTCTCTTTCCATTGTTGAATTCGAAGGAGAAACTACTGTAATCGGACTAATGCGTGATATATCGCAAGAAAAAGAAGTCTTAGCTCAGTTGCAAAACTCAGAACAACGGTTGGCTTTAGCTATCGATGGTTCAAATGATGGTTTATGGGATTGGAATATGATTACAAATGATTTGTTTTTATCTAATAGATGGTGTGAAATACTTGGTTACGAAAAAAGTGAACTAGAACAAAGCTATCATACTTTCACATCGATGATTCATCCGGAAGATAAAAATAAAATAACAACAACGCTGAGTGATTATATCGAAGGTATAATTCCAAAATACGATATAGAATTTAGAATGCTCCATAAGAATGGTGAATACATTTACATTCTAGCACGTGGGAAAATTATTAAAGATGATAACGATGTACCAATACGTATGATTGGTACTCACACGGATATTACAAAAAGAAAAAGACTTCAAGAAGATATTTCCTTATTTTTTAGCAACAGTATTGAATTAGTTTCTATCTCTAAAGCAGATGGCTATTTTATAACTCTCAACGAAATGTGGACAAAAGTTTTAGGTTGGTCAAAAGAAGAGCTTATGTCTAAGCCTTTTATCAATTTTGTACACAAAGATGATATCTCCAAAACTACTGATATTATGAAAAACATATTTCATGGACATGATGTATATGACTTCCGAAATAGATACTTATGCAAAGATGGAACTTACAAATGGCTATCCTGGCACTCAAAATATTTGGCAGAGCGTGGCTTAGTTTTTGCAAATGCCAGAGACATCACTTCGCAAATAGAATCCGAAAAGCTATTACTTTCTCTGAATACGGATCTGGAAAATAAAGTAAAAGAGAGGACTTCTGAGTTAGAAAACGCATATCATAAATTGGAATCCGCTTTGCATGCAGAAAAAAAACTAACCGATATGCAGACAAATTTTATCAATACTATCTCTCATGAGTATAAAACTCCTATAACATCAATATCTACTTCTGCAGAAATATTAAAATACTATTATAATAATGAAAATGCAGAAGCCATTAAAAATATTGATCGCATTTTATCTTCCACTCATGCGCTCACTAATTTGATTGAAAATGTAATTAATTATCAAAATATATTAGATGGTAATTATAAACCATTCTTAGTTCCGATAGAAATCAATAATCTAATTAAAAATTTGGTTAATCAGTTTGAAATTATGAACTCCGGGAAGTTTAACTTCAAATTCCATGCATTAGGAAAAAACTTGAATCTGCTTTCTGACAAAACTAGTATTTCTCACATTATTGGCGAGTTTATAACAAATTCCATAAAATATTCTCCACTTCATACTGATATAGTTGTAGAAATTAAAGACTATGAGCGACAACTATTTATAAGTGTTACTGATTCCGGAATAGGAATCAAAGAAGAGGATATTGAAAATTTATATACTCCATTCTATAAATCTGCTTCGTCGATAGGATTAAATCCCGGATCAGGTATTGGATTAGCTGTTTCTAAAAAATTAGCGGATTATATAAAGGCTCAAATCACTCTCGAAAGCAAGCCAAATTTAGGATCAACTTTTACTTTAATTCTAAATAAATATTAGTGTTTATACTATGAATAATATTATCCCTATAAAGTTCCAAGAGAAATGGCAGAAAAAGTTAGATCTTATTTCTAATATTTTTTCTGTGCCTGTCGCTCTAATAACTTTAAGCGCAGAAGATGATTTTAAGGTATACCTAAGTAACTTAAATGTACAGCATCCATACAACGAAAAACTGATGCCTACATTTGCCTGTAAATCTTTTAGTAAATATGTTATTACTAATAAGTCAATGCTTGAAGTACCAAACGCTAGATTGCAATCTGAATGGAAACATATTGAAGATTTAAAATATAGTATAATAAACTATTTAGGTTGTCCACTTTTGAGAAGTGATAAATCTGTTTTTGGTTCTATTTGTATAATGGATACCATGGAGCGGCATTATTCTGCAAAGCAAAAGATGATTCTTAATAGCTTTATAGACATCATAGAAATAGATTTAGAAATTCTTGCTACAAAATTAGATTCAGAAAACGAATTGAAACACACAAGACATATAGAATCTAAGCTGCGAAAAGATATATATCTTTCAAAAGTACTATTAAATTTTGTAGCAAAGCTACATAATAATTATTCTTCTACCCCAAATGTCAGATTAAAAAATCAAATAAGCGATATTATTAATTTACTTCACAAACAACCCTTTGACATAGCTTATCTGGATATTCAAAAACTATTTAGATATTTGATTCCGGAATACAATAAGTCAAATATAATTCTTAGATTGGAGAATATTGATTCAAGAATAGCTATTTCTACATCTGAAACTTCGAATCTTATAATTAGAACAGTAGTTTTGTACATCTTATTAAACGATATCAATGCCTCTATTTTTACTGATGTTACAGACAATCATCTCACTATAAACTTTTTAGTCAGATTCTGTGAGTCATTTGTCGAAGATTTTAATGATAGCATAAAAGAGGCTTTACTCAGTTTAACAGAGGAGTCTAAAGGAAGTATTTCATTTGAATTTTTGGATGATTCAATTTTTAAAATTACAGCCAAAATGCCTATAATAGTAAATTAGAAAAATAGAAACGCCGAGATATTTACCTCGGCGTACATTGTTTTATAAGTTCATGGTCGTTTACATGGGTTACATTACAATCTTAGAATGTATAGCTCCTTTAACTTCTTCCATATACCATTGTGGTGTAGAAGTTGCACCACTTATACCAATTTTTGTAGCTCCTTCGAACCAATCCATTTCTATCTCTTCATGATTCTCTATAAAGTATGTTTTAGGATTTGCACCTTTACACACATGGTATAAACTTTTGCCGTTGCTAGAGTTCCTACCGGCAACAAACACTACAACGTCATTCTCTTTTGCAAATTCTATCAGTGGCTCTTCCCTACCTGATACAAACCTACATATTGTATGCTTTGTAATCATGTTGCCCGTTTCAATTTCACCACCATCCACTAATTCTTTTGTTTTATTTTCTAAAGTCTCTTTGATAGCGTAAAATGTAGGCTTGTCCATGGTCGTTTGCGATAATAAAACCGTCTTTTTTGTAAAATCAACTTTTTCAAGTGCCTCTTCTACTGACTGAACTACTATGGAGTCATTATTAGAAACACCTAAAAGCCCTTTTACTTCCGGATGTTGTGGCTTACCAAATATTACTATCTGGAAATCCTTTTCATAAAATTTACGTACAGATTGTTGTAATGTCTGGACTAAAGGGCAAGTCGCATCTATCATATTTATTTTATTATCCTTCGCTCTTTGATAAGTAGAAGGAGGTTCACCATGAGCTCTAATAATTACATTCGAATTTGCAGGTAATGTATCTAAATCATCGTGATCTATTGTCTGCAATCCTTTATCAGATAATCGTTTCACTTCCATTGGATTATGAATAATCTCACCTAATATATAAGTAAGTTGATCATTATACTTTTCCAATGTTTCTTCAACTTTATCTATCGTACGAACTACTCCCCAGCAAAAACCTGAAGAATTATCTATAGTAATTTGCATAATATACTCTTTATTTTAAGCATAACTAATATCATTTTTAGCTATAACGAATATTCGGCAATAAAATTATTTGATAATTGATTGTGCAAAATCAAAAATAACATCTACCTGAATATCTATAGTCATATTAGACGTATCTATCTCGATTGCATCATTTGCTTTTTTCAAAGGACTATGCTCTCTGGTACTGTCATAATGATCTCTTTCAGATATTTGCTGTCGAATTTCGTCTAGATTGACATCCATCCCTTTTGCGAGCATTTCATTAGTTCTTCTTTCTGCTCGCGCATCTATGGAAGCAACTAGGAATATCTTTAACTCTGCATTAGGAAAAACTGCAGTACCGATATCTCTACCATCCATTACCACACCACCTTTTTGCCCCATTTCACGCTGCATGGCTACCATTTTTTCTCTAACGTAAGCCATAGCACTCACTGGTGATACTAATTTGGTAACCTCTGTTGTTCTGATATCTTCGCTTACATCTTTTCCGTCAAGATATGTAAGTTGTCCATTACCTTCGTTTTTGAGCTCAACAGATATAGAATCTACAAGTTTTGAAGCATTTTTTTCGTTTATTTCCAAGCCACTTCTTATCCAGCCCAATGTAACAGCACGGTACATCGCACCTGTATCTATGTATATGTAATTTAACTTTTCTGCTAATATTTTTGCAGTTGTTGTTTTACCTGAGCCTGCAGGTCCATCAAGAGCAATTATAATATTTTTCATATTTAATCAAATAAGTTGAAAAAAGATTTTTGTACATTAACGTAATCAGACATATCAGACAGAAGCAAATCAGGATTATCTTCAGACAACTCATCTAAAGTATACTTACCTGTCCCAACTGCTACAGATTTTATCTGGTTAAACTTAGCACACTCTATATCACGCTTTGTATCTCCAATAATCAATGTATTTCGTGAAGTAAATACATCAGAATTGAGATGCACGTTGGCTTTGCTTATTGCTATTGGAGGTAAGTTATTTCTATTTTCATGGTCATCACCGAAAGCACCGAATTTAAAGAAGTCTCCTAAATCATGTGCTTTTAGCTTCAAATAAGCATTAGCCCGAAAATTGCCTGTGATTAGCCCAAGCGTAACATCATCTCTTTGTGACAATGATACTAATATCTCATGTACTCCAGGCAGCAATTCTATATATTCCGGTGTAGAATAGTTTTGGAACTTTGCTATGATTGCTTCCCATACCTCAGGCAACTTGGCACTTAAGCCATTAAAATCTATACCGTGATTTTCTGCCATAGTTCTAAGAATATACAAATCAGTCCTTCCGTTAAAATCAGGTAGATGAGTCTCGTCAAACTCTTTGCCGAATACTTCAGTCATTAGCTCTATAAAAAGAGCTTTAGCTACTTGATGACGAAAATTAAGTATAGTACCATCAATGTCAAATAAAAATAAATATTTCATATATTTTGATTAGAATGGAACTTCATCACTAAAATCATCTTCGCCAATTACATGTTCCGATAGATTTGGACCAACGGAAGGAGTCTGCTGAACTTGAGTAGCTTGAGGAGTATAAGGATTACCAACTTGCGCTCCCATGTTTCCTGATGGCAGTAATACCATATTATTTACCATAACTTCAGTCATGTAACGGGTAACACCATCTTTCTCATAAGATCTGGTTTTTAATTTACCTTCTAAGTATACTTTATTACCTTTTTTTAGATACTGACCAGCTACTTCAGCAAGGCGATTCCACATAACAATATTATGCCAATCAGTCACTTCTTGCCATTGGTCATTTTTGTCTTTATAACTCTCAGTAGTTGCGATTGAGAAGTTACACACAGTTTGCCCTGTAGGTGTAGTACGTAATTCAGGATCTTTACCCAAATTCCCTATAAGTGTAACTCTGTTTAAACTTTTAGCCATTTTCCCTTCTCCTTTAGAATATTTATCAGTTCTAAAAGTAATATTATAATTATTATTGTAATCTAATAATAAATAAGTTGAAATCCATATCCAAAATATGAATCATTTTTATCGTAAAACATGCCGTGCATACTTTTGCCTTCATAGAAATATATGCCTGTAAAGATACCAAAATGATCTGAAATCTTAGTAATTAGTCCACCCTGAGCAGCATGAACTGCTGTGGCAATTCCATCCTGTCCATTAAATTTCAAATCATAGCCAAGGTTAACATCAAATATATCATTTAATCTTTTTTTCCAATCAATCCCAATCTGAGGAATAAATATATTAATATCATCAGGTTGATATGAAAATACATAACAGAAGCCAATATAGGGTCTAATATTTTGATAGTTGGCAGCTAAGACTATATCCAAAAATTCCCTGCTATAAACAAATGGAGATTGAAAAAACTTACTATTATCCGAAAATCCATCTACTAAATGTGATGAAATATGTGAAAGTCTCGCCCTTCCTTCCAAAGTAACATCATCCAACTTATATTGGCATGAATAGTTCAAACCGAAGAAATAGTCAGATGTCTCAACCGGAAACTTGAATCTTCCTTCAGATCTTAACCTTGTATAAGTAAAAAAGTCTGCTCCTATGGCTGATATAAAATGATTTGTGCTGTCTTCCAGACCATAATTTACCATATCAAATGAAGCACCTATATCCAACCTCATATTATCATCTTCTTCGTCATACATCGCACCAATTCTTGGCTCAAATGTATTAGCTGTCAAAGGACGAAATAGTAAGTCTGAAGATTCTGCCTTATAAGTAAGAACTAAAAGCAAACATATAAAATACTTGATCATTTTTATATTTTCTCCCATAAAAAAAGCCGCTTAGCGGCTCATAAGTAATCTAAACATTTTTTTATATATGCTTAATAACCACTGTTTCCGGTGACAATTACACTAATTGTACGCATAAATATATAAAAATCAAGGAACATAGACCAATTACGAATATAATAGACATCCGTAAGATTTCTTTCCTCAAATGAGCTTGCATTTCGGTCTGTTACTTGCCATAACCCACTTATGCCAGGTTTAACTTTGAGTATCATTTCATCATGACCGTTCATCTTTTCTTTTTCCCAAGGCATGTATGCGCGTGGACCAATTAGGCTCATTTCACCTTTAATTACGTTAATAAACTGTGGAAGTTCGTCTAAACTAAATTTACGTAGAATTTTACCTACTCTGGTAAGTCTAGGGTCATCCTTCAACTTATGATATATATCATATTCACGCTTCATAGCTGGGTTTTTATCAAGCAAATCGCTTAGCCTTTGCTCTGCATCTATGTGCATAGTTCTAAATTTAACAATTTTGAATCGAGTATCATCTTTGCCCATTCTTTCCTGTTTAAAGAAAATACTACCTTTTGAATCTAGCCAAATCAAAACAGAAATAAATAAAACTAAAGGTAATACTGTAATACCTAATATACCAGAAATAATAATATCAAAGAGCCGTTTAGCCATTAGTGCAGATTTTCTTAGTAATTTCTGCTGGACTTCCAAACCTAAAATGCCACCAAAATCTCTGGTAGAAACCCAAAGTGAAGATAATCCAAATAGATTTGGAATTACGGTAACACGCGTAAAGTAATTTGAATATTTTTTTATTATTTGTTCCTGTTTCTTACTGTCTACTTTAGGCATCGCTATTATTGCATGATCCACTCTAAGTTTAGAAGATATTTCAGGAATAACATCTAAACCACCAATCACAGGAATTGAATCAATGTAGCCCCATCGATCTATATCATCATCAACTGCTACAACTGGACGAAGACCTATATAGCTATGTTTTTTAAGAGAAGTGATTATAGTTTCTCCAGTTTTGCCGGCACCGATAATAATTACGGGTATGCCCCACCAGCTTTTGCAAGCCAAAAATTTTCTGATTATTGAACGCCCGAATGGGAGTATAAAAAGAGAGGCGCCCCATGACATGATGAACATAAATCTGGAGAACTCACCGTCTTTTACTAAAAATGTTAGACCTGCTAAAAGAGCATATACTACCGAAATACTATAAGTTACAGAACGGAGTTCATCAATTACATCTATTCCAAAGCCTGGATATAAGCCTTTAAGATAAAACGATATCGTAAACAGTGGAAGCACTAAAGAAATGACTGACGAGTAAAATCCCCAATCCGCTGATGCAGGCATCATTACATCCCTTAGATATAAAGACGAAAACATCGCTAAGGCTATGCAAAGCAAGTCTACACTAATTAGAGTAGCAGATGCTGCCAATTTCCTCAAGAAAATACTTTTTCTCGGGATGCCTTTTACATCTTTAGATCTAAGTAGATCTGTTAATTGTTTGAGTGATAAAGTTTCCATTACATCATGTTAGGTAGTATAAAAAAATCTATAAGGACTCCACTATCGCTTTTATTAATAACAAGTTTATGCATTCAAGTCACAAGCTTCTAATGCTAATACACCCCTTTAAGCAAAAAGTTTACCAAAGGGGCGTAAACCAATTTTTTTCTGATTTTAACGATAAATTCCACGAGTTGATTTTTCAATAAAAGAGATACAATCAGCGACTTCCGGAATCAACTCTGGATTGTTGCTTTTATAGTTGGCTATGCCGTCTCTATTATTGAAACCTGAAAACAATAAAGTATCAAAGAAAGATTGTATTTTAACGATAGTATCATTTTCAAAGCCACGTCTACGCAATCCAACTTTATTAATACCTTCCACTTGTGGTGGTTTTCTACCTATTAGTGTGTATGGAGCTACGTCTTTTACCAATAATACATCTGCACCAATCATTGAGTGTGCACCAACTGTACAAAATTGATGAACTTTAGCAACACCACCTAATACTACCCAATCCTGAATCGTAACATGACCGGCAAGTTGAACTAAGTTAGACATAATCACATGATCACCGACCACACAGTCATGCGCCACATGGCTATATGTCATCACTAAGCAATCTGAGCCTACTTTAGTTATCCCAGTGCTATCCGTGCCACGATTAATTGTAGCAAACTCTCTTACTACAGTTCGGTCACCTACATAAGCATATGTAGATTCACCTTTGAACTTCAAATCTTGCGGTTCGGTAGCAATCACTGCTCCATTACAAATAACGCAATCTTTACCTATTCTGGAACCATTTGCTAGAACTACATTTGAACGTATTTCGGTATTATCACCAATGACCACATCATCGTTTATAATTGAAAAAGGGCCTATCGTGACATTTTCGCCAATAGTAGCTTTTTCGGAAACTATTGCAGTCGAATGAATTAATTCTCTCATAAATCACCATCAACTAATGCTACCTGAAACTCTGATTCGGCTGCTACATTGCCATCTACCATGGCAACACCTTGCATCCAATATGTATTAAATCTTTTATTTACCATTTTAACTTCCATTACTAATTGATCTCCTGGCATGACAGGTTTTCTAAATTTAGCACTTTTTATACCCATGAACAATGCTAATCTACCGTTTAATTCTCCTACTTCCTGAAGTAAAAGCATACCCCCAACCTGTGCCATCGCTTCGCATATTAAAACGCCGGGCATTACAGGTTTTTGAGGAAAGTGTCCAGGGAAGAATGGTTCATTTACACTTACATTCTTATAACCAATTATGGATTTTTCTGTCAAATCTAAATGCGTTATCCTGTCTACTAATAGGAATGGATATCTATGAGGTAAGAACTTTTTGATTTCATTAATGTCCATTACCACTTGTTTATTCTTTGTAGGCAAATATTTTTCTTTTTGCTTTTTATCTAAATACTTTTGTCTTATCAACTTAGAAAACTCATAATTGCTTGCATGACCTGGTCTGGCAGCAAGTATCTGTCCTTTTATAGGCACTCCTATAAGTGTCATATCTCCAATCATATCCAAAAGTTTATGCCTTGCAGGTTCGTTTTTGTATCTCAAAGGAGTATCATTTAATATGCCACTATCCCCTATTTTTGGAGCATCTTTAAGCTTAAAGATAGATTTAATATTATCCAACTCAGTTTCATTCATTTCCTTATCAACGATAACAATCGCACTATCTAAGCTTCCGCCTTTGATAAGGTCATGTTCTCTGAGCATCTCTACTTCTGTAAGAAAGCAAAAAGTACGAGCAGGAGCAAACTCTTTTACGAACTCTTTTTCTAAATCAAAAAGACCTGTATGTTGACTACCTAATGCAGGATTAAAATAATCTACCATAACTGTAACTCTATAGTTCTCATTAGGTAGGGCAACTATCTCAATATGTTTTTCTTCATTTGAAAACGAAATAGTCTCATCTATTTCAAAATATTCCCGCTCTGCATCAAGTTCCTTAATGCCTGCTTGTTGTAACGCCTCTACGTAAGGCATAGAACTACCGTCCACTACTGGTGGCTCATTAGCAGAAAGCTCTATAAGACAATTATCTATTTTTAGACCTGCTAAAGCAGCTAAAACGTGCTCTACAGTATGCACTTTTACATCATCTATACCTAAAGTTGTACCTCTGGAAAGATCGACCACATAGTCAACCAATGCAGGGATTTCAACTTTTTCATCTAAATCTGTTCTTACGAATTTGTATCCATGATTTGCCGCAGCAGGATGGAAAGTAATTTTTGAAGTATTTCCGGTATGTAACCCAATTCCTTCGAATGACACTGACTGTGCGATAGTTGTTTGCTTTTCCATTAACTTACAGTGTTGTTTATAAAAACCTAATTAATCTGTTTGTAGATTAATACGACCAACAAAAATAAGAATTATGTTCAACAATTCTAAATTTTTCTATCAACATAGCTCAAAAGTGTTGATTTTTATTGAACTAAATCTTAAAACAGATTTCACAGTAACTAAAAAGGCCGTTTGAACTAATCAAACAGCCTTAAATCAAATATCATTACAATGCTTAGTTTTTGTCAGCAAACTCTCTACCTGCTCTCAAAGCTTCAATGTTAGCATTTACTACTTTTTCGCCTTTTTTACCAAACAGCGTGCCTAATGAAGCTTCTAAGGATTTCATATCCATCCCCAATACTTTAGAAGCAGCCCCTAGGGTAACTATATTAGCAGCTTTAGGCGTTCCCAAGTCTTTGGCTATTCTATCAGCATCCAAAGCAATTTTGTTAGGTTGACTATTTATAGTAGACAATACATCTTCAATCTTCGGATAGTTTGGTATATTTACAAATGGAGTAGTATTTGTGATTACCCATCCATCAGGTGCCAAATATGGTAAATATCTTAGAGCTTCCATAGGCTCTACAGCAATAATCAAATCTGCTCGTCCCTCAGGAATCAAGTCAGAATTAATTGGTTTGTCTGATAAACGAAAATGAGACTGTACGTCTCCTCCTCTCTGACTCATACCATGCACTTCTGCTTGTTTCAAGTATAATTTACTTTCAACCGCAGCATAACCAATAGTAGCAGCAATAGTTAGGATACCCTGACCACCAACACCGGCTAAAATTATATCTTTTTTCATATCTATATCAAAATATTAGTTACTAAAATTATTTAGATTTTTTCGCAGCACGTTTAGATTTAGTAAGAGTTACTAAACATTCGCGACGCGGAATAATAACAGAAACACCTTTGTATGCCAATTCATTCTTGATAATGGCAACGTTTGCATCATGTTCTTTTTTAAGAGGATTAATCACATGCAAGTGTTCCTTTTCAACCCCCAGACCAAGGCATATTTGTTCCAATCTTCCTAAGGCAGAAGATTTTTGTCCACCTGTCATGCCTGTAGTTTCATTATCTAAAATCAATATAGTAACAGGAGTTTTATCATTGATACAATCAAGCAAGCCAGTCATGCCGGAATGCGTAAAAGTAGAGTCTCCAATAACGCCCACTACAGGGTGCATACCCGCATCTGAAGCACCTTTTGCCATAGTAACAGAAGCACCCATATCCACGCATGAGTTGATTGCATTAAATGGTTCTAAGGCTCCAAGTGTATAACAACCTATATCTGACATTACTCTGCCTGTGCCGTACTCTTCTAATGCTTCGTTAAGTGCATTGTAAGAAAAGATATGCGGACAACCATCACACAATTTTGGCGGACGAGGCATTACTATATCAGGAATTGGATTCCCTTTAGTTATTTCTTTACCTACCGCTTTAGCTACAAGATTAGGATTTAATTCGCCATCTCTTGGCACTAAACCATCTAAACGACCTCTTACTTTGACACCTTTATTCAAGAAACCTCTAATCATTTCTTCAACGATTGGAGCACCTTCCTCAAATATGTACATTTCGTCCACTTCTTCTGCCATTTTTTCAATCATAGCTTTAGGAAGTGGATATTGAGTAATTTTTAGTACCGGATGAGGAACTTTACCATCTTCAAAGTTTTCCATCAAGTAATTATATGCAATACCAGTCGTGATGATACCAATTTTTTTATCATCAGCATCAATATATTTATTAAATCCACTATTATCACTAGCTTCTTCAAAATTATTCTGGTTGTTCAAAAGCAATTTATATCTTTTACGAGCTATAGCCGGTAAAAGTACAAATTGTTTCAAATCATCCGGTAATTTACATTCGTTCTGTTTTACTGTTTCTTGTAGAGTAACATCTGCTCTGGAGTGAGCAAGTCTTGTTGTTATTCTCATAAGTACCGGAGTTTCAAATTTTTCACTCAATTCGAAGCCATAGTGAGCCATGTCATAAGCTTCTTGCTGGTTAGAAGGCTCCAAAACCGGCATCATAGCAAATTTCCCAAAAAATCGAGAGTCTTGCTCATTTTGCGAAGAGTGCATAGAAGGATCATCAGCAGATACAAAAACCAATCCACCGTTAGCTCCTGTAACAGCTGAATTCATAAATGCATCAGCAGCAACGTTTAGACCAACGTGTTTCATACAAACCATAGCTCTTTTGCCTGCATAAGACATTCCTATCGCAGCTTCCATTGCCGTTTTTTCATTTGAAGACCAAGCAGAACGAACACCGGTTTCGCGAGCTTGTTTAGATCTTTGCACATATTCTGTGATTTCAGTAGACGGAGTACCGGGATAAGCATAAATACCGGAAATACCGGCATCTAACGCACCTTGAGCAATCGCCTCATCACCTAATAACAATAACTTTTCCATTAATAGACCAATTTATCGTAGATAAAACAATTTATAAGTTCACCAAAATAAGAAAATTCGTTAAAGAATTGAATTTAAAGAAATTAATAGATAAAAAAAGTCACCCTTGTACAACAGAGGGTGACCTTTTAATATCAAGGTTGGTTTTTGATATTTGACAATTAATCGTCTTCTTCTTGATCTTTTTTATATTTATCAATTAACGCAGATTGCACATCTCCGGGAACAGGTTGGTACTCATCATATTGAGCTACAAATGTACCTTTTGCCTGAGTCATAGAGCGAATAGCAGTAGCATAATTATCTAACTCTGCCTGAGGCATTTTAGCATTTACTACCTGGAATCTACCTTCAGTGTCGATACCTAAAATCATACCACGACGAGAAGGCAAATCACTCATAATGTCGCCTACATAATCTTCTGGCACTTTAATAGCTACATCATATACCGGTTCCAATATTTTTGGATTAGCTTTCACAAAGCCAGATTTAAACGCTTGAGCACCAGCCATTTTAAATGCAGCCTCGTTAGAATCTACCGGGTGCATTTTACCATCATAAACATAAACTCTGATGTCTCTCACATAAGATCCAGTAAGTGGACCAATCTCCATTTTATCCATCACACCTTTCATAATAGCAGGCAAGAAGCGTTGGTCGATGACACCACCAACTATACAGTTGACAAATTCTAACTTGCCACCCCATTTGAGGTCATGTAAATCTTTACCTCTAACTGTCAAATCACTAGCATATGGCGCATCTTCTGACCATGGTTCGATTCTCAAGTGTACTTCTGCAAATTGACCTGCACCACCTGATTGTTTTTTGTGGCGATAGTCAGAATTAATAGATTTTTGGATAGTTTCACGGTAAGGTACGCGCGGCTCTCCAAATACGGATTCAACCTTGTAGCGTTTTTCTAGTCTATATTTTGCTTTTTGTAAATGCAATTCACCTTGGGCATGAAGTATAGTCTGACGCAACTCTTGAGAGTGCTCAACAGTAAACGAAGGGTCTTCTTTCATCAACGAATGTAAACCTACGCCTACTTTTTCTTCTTCACCTTTAACTTTAGGATAAACAGCAGTACGAATTTTTGGATTAGGGTATACGATAGGTGGGAATTGAATATCTAACCCTTTTTCTGCAAATGTATCATTAACATGTGCAGTTTTCAATTTTACCGTAGCGGCAAGATCACCTGCTTGTACTTCAGATACATCTTTTCTATCTTTACCCTGCACAATAAATAACTGGCCAAATCTTTCCGATTGATTACGAGTATTGTTATTCATATCCATCGAAGATTTCAAAGTACCAGTCATTACTTTAAAGTAGGTCATATCACCTAATCTAGGATCAGCATATAACTTATACATGAAAATAGAAGTTTTTGATTTTGGATCGTAAACGATTGCATCGCCTTCTTTAGGGTGCACAGGTGGCATATCTAATGGAGATGGGAAGCTATTTACCATAAAGTTTAACATTGCTACCATACCAATGTTATTTTTACTTGAAACTGCAAATATTGGCATGATTAAGCGATTAGTAATAGCTTTTCTAAGACCAATTTTGAATTCTTCATGGCTGAGTTCGCCAGTGTCAAGATATTTATTCATTAATTCTTCGTCTGTTTCAGCTACTGATTCCAATAACTCATTAAACAAATCATCAGCCTTGTCTTTAAATTCATCAGGTATTTCAGATTCTGTCATATTGCCATCTTTGAAAGATATCATTTTCTTTTCAAAAACATCAATAACTGAATTAAAATCAGGCCCTGTAGTTACAGGAAATTGTGTTGGTTTTATACTTTTACTGTATCTTGCTTGCAATTCAGAAATAATGGTATCAAAATCTATATTTTCAGCATCCAATTTATTAATAACAAAAGCAGTTGGTTTTTCTAATTTGTTCGCATACTGCCAAGCAAAGTCAGAGCCTACTTCAGCACCATGAGAACCATTGATAGTAATTAAAGCTACATCTGCAGCGTAAATTGATGAGTTCACTTCGCCGACATAATCGTCAAAACCGGGATTATCTAAAATATTAATTTTCGTGTCTTTCCATTCTGCAAATACGGGTGTACCGTACACAGAATTACCTTTTTCGTGCTCTAATTCTCTAAAGTCTGAAACAGTATTATCATCTTCTACTTTACCAATACGAGAAATCAGACCTGTTTTAAATAAAATACACTCCGTCAAACTAGTTTTGCCGGAGCCTGCATGCCCCACCAAGGCAATGTTCCTAATGTTCTTTGATTCATAAACTTTCATTGCTCTTCTCCAAAGTTATGATATGTGTAGATAAATTCATTTGTTTAACTAAATATTGATTTTTCAAGCCCTAAGTTATACAATATTTCTCAAATAATAAAAATATTTTTGTGTTAAAATACATTTACCTCTTTTTATGTATATTTGTAATTAGATTAATTCAAAAATGGGAAAATGTGATGTATAGCTTGGATTTAAGCAATATTTTATCAATGAAAAAAACAACTTTGTCTAATGGTTTAAAAGTTGTTATGGTCTATAAAAATATTCCGACTATAAGCTTAGCTATCTCTTACCGAATCGGCTCAAAAAATGAGATCGTTGGTCAAAGAGGCTTTGCACATTTGTTCGAACACATGATGTTTGAGGGATCTAAGAATGTTCCTCACGGAAAGTTCGATGAATTTTGCTCGATAGCCGGAGGCACTAATAATGCTTACACTACTTATGATTGGACGTCATACACAATGACTTTACCTGCTCACCAATTAGAACTGGCTCTTTGGTTGGAATCAGATAGACTGTTCAATTTTGAAGTAAGTGAAGAGTCCTTAGAAACTCAAAAAAATGTAGTAACTGAAGAAATCAGACAAGTTGTGGAAAACTATCCTTATGGCAAATGGAGAGAATTACTTGCAGAAAAAGCCTTCTCTGTCTCTTCCGGTTACTCATGGGAAGTACATGGTACCATAGAAGATGTCCAAGCTGCAACCTTGGACAAAGCTAATCAGTTCCATAAAAGTTATTACCGACCAGACAATGCAGTATTAGTGTTAGTTGGTGATGTAAATGATGCAACCTTAGAGTTAGTACGTAAATATTTTGATAAAGAAATACCTTCAGATTATAAACAATTAGAAAGATTTTCCGGCAACCATGGAATCATTGGCAATACCAAAGCTACCTTTGTAGATAATGTGCCTCATCCTGCTGTATTTTTAAATTATCACTTAGCAGGTTTTGACTCGGATGAAGTCTTAAAAGCTGACTTACTCTCTAACATAATGGGTTATGGAAAAAGTTCCAGACTTTATGAAGGCTTAGTTTATGAAGATCAAATTGCATCTTCTGTGGGTGCTTATGTAGATAAAAGAGAAGATTCTTCTCTATTTACTATTTATTCAATAGCCAGTGAAAAAAATATTCAACCTGATGATATCAACTCACTTGTTAAAGATGAAATCAAAAACTTATTACTAAATGGAATTGATGCTGACGAACTTCAGAAAGCTAAAAATCAGATTATTTCTTCAATAGCCTATGAAATACAGTATTCATACGGAATAGCAGACGTTGTATCAACAAACTCTCTATTCTTCGATGATGATAGTAAGCTATTAAACATTTTAGACAAGTATTCATCTTTTACAGATACATCATTGCTCGAACTTGGAGAAAAAATGTTTGATTTTGAAAATTCGGTGAGAATAGATGCTCTTCCAAAATATTAGTGAACCTATAAACTTGAAAAGAGTATTATCGTATTGAATTAATAGCTAATTTTGATGAGATTTATTAGCTTTGTACTTTATAATTAACTTCAGTACGTAAATTATGTTTTCAACTGTTAAAAATATCCATTTTGTAGGAATCGGCGGTATCGGAATGAGTGGTATTGCCGAAATCTTAATAAATCAGGGATTTTCTGTGTCCGGTTCGGATATGAACCAATCACAGAATACTGATTATTTAGAAAATATTGGTGCCAAAATATTTATTGGCCATTATCCGGAAAATATTAAAGATGCGGAAGTAGTAGTATACTCCAGTGCGGTAAAGGTTGCTCAAAATCCTGAAACGAAAGCAGCTTTAGATAAAAAGATTCCGGTCATTCGAAGAGCCGAAATGTTAGCTGAAGTTTCCAGACTAAACTACAACATTTCGATTTCGGGAACTCATGGTAAAACCACTACCACCTCGATGATTGGCCTTATACTTATGGAAGCAGGAATTGATCCTACTGTTATAGTTGGTGGAAGGTTAAAAGACCTCGGCGGAACAAATGCCCGCTTAGGCCATGGGAAATGGACAGTTTTAGAAGCTGACGAGTACGATCGTTCTTTTTTACAGCTTACCCCCACTCTTGCCATAGTAAACAATATGGAATTGGAGCATTTAGATATTTATTCGGACTATGACGACCTGAAAGCTACATTTGCAGAATTTGCTAATAAAGTGCCTTTCTATGGTAAAATTTGCCTTGGCTTAGATGATCCCGGTGTACGAGATTTATTACCTCTATTGAACAAAAGATACACCACTTATGGGCTTTCTAAGCATTGTGATATAAGAGGCATCAACCTCAAACACAAAGGCAGGAGCTCTTCTTTTACTGTAGTTGAGCATGGTAAAGAGTTAGGTAACATTACGATAAATATACCTGGCGAGCATAATATAAAAAATGCACTCGCAGCTATTTCTTCAGCAAGAGAACTCAATATTGATTTTGAGGTCATAAGTAAAGCATTATCTCAGTTTAATGGTGTATTCCGTAGATTTGAAATTAAAGGCAAAAAACAAGGCATCACAATTATTGATGACTATGCTCATCACCCTTCTGAAGTATTATCTACGCTTAGAGCTGCCAGAGATGCATGGGAAAGAAGAGTAGTCTGCATTTTCCAGCCACACACTTACACAAGAACTCAAGCTCTCGCATCTGACTTTGGTAAATCTTTTGATGATGCTGATTTGCTGATAGTTACTGATGTATATGCTGCAAGAGAGATGCCCATAGATGGAATTACAGGAAAAACTATAGCTGATGCAGCATCTAATGCCGGACATAAAAATGTTATTTATATGCCGGATTTTGATACATTATACCAAAACATTACACCTTTGCTGTTAGAAGGTGATATCGTGCTGACTGTTGGCGCAGGAAATATTTGGAAAATATCTGACTTGCTATATGCAAACTTATAATTTAGATAATTAAGAATAATAACTAATTCGGAGTATATAAAATGAACATCAAATCAGGTGTACTTAAATTAATATCCCTAATAATACTAAGTACTTCAGTTTGTTTTGCAGGTTTATCTGACAAAGTGGTCGCCACAGTTGGCAATCAAGATATTACTTATGGAGAGTTGCAAAGAGCATATCAAAAAAATATAAATAGAAGCAGCGATAATCTTTCTGATTTGCCAAAAGATTCACTAATGAAATTTATAGACCTCTACATAGACTATAAACTGAAAATTTTAGATGCATTAGATAGAGGATATGCTAAAGACCAATCTGTGATTGATGAAATAGCGCAAAACAGAAGAGTGCTTGCACAGTCATTTTACTATGATAAAAATCTATCTAAAAAATACACTGATGAGATGTTACCTCGTAGAAAGCAAGAATATAAAATTGCTATAGTTGTAGTTACTAAACCTACTATGGAAAATGCGAATACTACCAAAGAATCTCAAAAACAGAAAGCTCTGGATGCTCTTAAAGAAATCCAAAACGGTGCTGACTTTTCAACTGTTGCTGAGAAATACTCCGAAGATGCTAATAACTCTCGTAAAGGTGGTGTCCTACAAAACTACATTACAGGTGGTAAAATTCAAAAACCCATCGAAGATGCTGTTTATTCAACTAAAGTAGGTGAAATCTATCCGGAATTAGTAGAAACTGACTACGGATACTTTATAATCAAAGTACTTGATAAGAAAAAAAGAGAATTTGTAAAGGCCTCACATATATTATTTAAAAATCCTCCTCAAAAAGGATTAACTGCAGAACAAAAAGACAGTGTCAATAAAAGCAACCATAAAAAAGCAAAAGAAACACTTGCGAAACTAAAAAAAGGTGAAAGTTTTGAACGTCTTGCTGAATTGTATTCAGAAGACACATTCTCTGCAGCTCACGGCGGAAGTCTTACTAAGTATTACTCACGTTCTACTGGATTTGAAGACAATGGACGTGCTTTATTGCCGGAATTTGAAGAAGAAATGTTTAAGCTAAAAAATGGTGAAATTTCCGGTATTGTTAATACAGATTATGGTTTGCATATCATCAAAAGAGATTCTACTAAGCAAGTTGATTTGGATGCTGATAAAGACTTACTTAAAAAATTCTATAAATCTCACCTATACCAGGAAGACAAAGAACAATTAGACCACAAACTTATGCAAAAACATAAACTAATGGTTTATAAAGCAATAATTGAAAATGTACTTAAAAATACTGAAGACGGGAAAACTACGCTGACTAAAGACTGGGATGCAAAAATTCCTGCTAATCTGAAACAAGCGGTAATGTACTCGCTTTTTGGTAAAGATTATACAGTCGCTTCATTTATAGAAGCAGTTAACACAGATCCTCAGCTCAGAGGTACGGCTTTTGATTATAACGCATTTATTAAAGCGATTGAAAAAATGCACTACAACGAAGTATTTGATAAAGAAACTGCAAATATTGAAAATGAAGAACCTGAGTTTGCAGATCTTTATAAAGAATATAAAAATGGCATTTTGCTATTCAAGGTGCAGGAAGAAGAAGTATGGAACAAAATGTCTTTTGACTCGACAGAAGCTAAAAAGTACTGGCAATCCAGAAAAAATGAGTTTTTGACTGATACTCTCTATGAAGTAAGTGAAATTTACATTGTTGGTAAAGATTCGTCTGCTGCTAAACTTTATAAAACACTTACTCCTGATAACTTTAAACAAATTGCTTCAGAAAAAACTGAACGTCAAGGCATGCGTGAAAAAAGTGGTTTTGTAGGTGTAGTATCTTCCAAAAACAGTTTACTTATCAGAAACCTTTTAGCCTCTGAAACGTTTGTAAAAGAAGGAACTATTACTAAACCTTTCCGCCACGAAGCAGGAAAGAGCATAGTATATATTCAAAGAATTGTGCTTCCTAGAATTAAAACTTTTGAAGAAGCTATCCCTAATTTCTCTTCTGACTATCAGGAACAAGTTCAGCAACAACTTCTTGATACTTGGATAGAAAAATTAAAGAAAAAATACAATATTTCAGTTTCGGACAAAGCAATAAAAGAAATACTTAAAAATTCAAAATAACGGATAAAACATGGTACATTTTTGCAAAAGAATTGTAGTACTTTTTGTACTATTCTTATCTTTTTGGTCTTCTACAAGTATAGCACAAACTCCTGAAGAGGGAGATACACTAGACAAAATAGCAGCTATAGTAGGAAATGAAATCATAATGCAATCTGAAGTCAAGACTCAGGTTTTAATGATGGCAAATCAAAATCCTTCTATTGATTTAGAAGACAAAGAAATCTTTGATAAAGTTTTGGATGAGATAATAGCCCAGAAATTACTAATAACTAAAGCACTTGAGGATTCTGTTCTTGTAACTGATGACGAAGTTGAGCAAAGGTGGGACTATTTCCTTCAATCTGTAATTTCTGAGTACGGCTCTGAAAAAAGAGTTGAGCAGGTTTATCAAATGTCTATTGGTAGTATTAAAAACGAATACTCTGACCAAATACGTAAAAGCCTTCTAGCTCAAAAACTAAGCCAACAGAAGTTTATGGATGTGAAAGTTACTCCAAGAGAAGTTGAAGAGTTTTATAATGAATATAAAGACTCACTTCCACAAGTACCTTCTAAAATTGAAGTTTGTCATATTGTCAAAAACGTAACAGCTAGTAACAATGCTAAAGATGATGCCCTGAAAAAGGCTAAACTAATCAGAGACTCGATTCTTACAGGACAGGTTACTTTTGAAGATATGGCAATCAGACACAGTGACGATCCAGGCACAAAAGATGATGGTGGTGATTTAGGTTGGTTTGATAAAGGTAAGTTAGTTCCTGAATTCGAAAAGGCTGCTTTTCAGCTTCAAGAAGGTCAGATATCTTTACCTATAGAAACTCCATTTGGTTATCATTTGATACAAACTATCGAAAAAAAACCTAATGCAATCAACACTCGACACATTTTAATCAAAATTGACGAATCTACTGATGATAGAGATGCTGCAATTCAATTCCTACAAGGATTGAAAAAAGAAGTCGCAGAAAATGGAAAAGATTTTGGAAAACTTGCAAAACAGTTCTCTGATGACAAAGATACACGGGGCTTTGGAGGCTTAATTGGTTCAGTTGGCTTGGATGAGCTACCTCCATCTTTAGCCTCAACTTTAAAAAATATGAAAGTTGGTGAAGTTTCTGATCCTGCTCCTTATATGGCAGATCCTTCTAAACAGGCTTATCATATTGTCCTTAAAAGAAAAGTAATTGATGCACATAAAGCTGATTTGCAAATTGATTTTAAGGAATTGGAACAACGTGCTAAAATCAAAAAACAAATGGAATTGCAAGCCAAATGGATTCAGCAGCTGAAAAAAGAAATCTATTGGGAAAAAAAATAGATCAAAACTTCTTATTAAGTTTAATAAAAACACCTCATTTGAAGATACTCAAATGAGGTGTTTTTTGAATTAGTCAAATTATAAACTAAATAAACCAGTTTTATTATCCCAAATCCCTAATACAAACCCTGAGTTTCTGGCAAAAAGAAGCTAACTTAATATTCAAAAACTGTAGAGACGCAATGCTTTGCGACTCATAAATCAACTTGATTTGGCAGAGATACAGGTTATGTTACAATTAGTTATATGGAAAATGTCATTTGAAAAGACGAAATAGCTCTAAAGTCATTGACTGGCAAGGGGTTGAAACCCCTTATTCAATAAGCAATTACGTACTATTTTCTTACAGAGGAAGTAAGCTTGCTCATTGGCTCTACGGTCATTTACAGGACTATAATGACATCTAATGACAAATCCGGGATTATTATAACTATTCGATTGCCCTAAGAATAAATATCACAACTGCGGAAGGATATCAAGTAAATTTAGCCTAATACGCATTGGAATTTGTTCTTTTTGTTTTTTCTATATTTTTATCTGCATAGATAATTTTACTAATGTTTTATCGGATGATTCTCTATCATTATTTGTAGTTTCCACATCTAACAATAGCATATTATAACTATCAAATGAGTATGCAACACCCCCTATAATTCTTCTGGAGATATCACCTGACTTATTAGTACTATGATCAAAATAGTCATATCTTCCCATAAATGATATTTTATCTGTTAGTTTTAGTTCGGCAAAAACAGAAGCTCCGGCATAATCTTCAGTCTGGAAGTCACGAATAGTCAATGTATCTGACAAGATAGAAAAGTTATCACCTTCCATATTACCTTTACCAAAAGTATATTGCGTAGTCAATGTAAGCATTGAAGATTCGTAAGAAGCCATGAGATAATGATTTTGCCAATCTGCAAAATCTTCTGCTTCTGATATTTCATAAGGTATAGGCGCGTTACCTTCACCTAAAATTGCAGCATAAGTGAACTGCAATCCCGGAATTACAAAAGGCAATGGCCTCGCAGTTAGTCTACCTTGGAAAGCTACAGACTGATTTTGGTTAATTCCGTTATAACCGGCACCATTATATACTCCTAAAGCATAAGAACCATACAAACCTGCATATTTTTTATTCTTTACTTTCTTTTTATACGTGTCAGACATCTCGCCTCCAAAATAGCCAAACCATGTTAGACCTAAGTCTGCTGATTTAGATAATTTTGCACGTTCGGCATACATTTTCCCCTGAACCCTGTATCTGTTTATAGCTTGCTCAAAATCTAAAAATGGCGTATGAACCATTCCAAATTCAAATTCATTATCTGTAAAAGCTGACCAATTTCCAATATCCAATGAACCATAGAAGTACTTAAAACGAAGCTCCAATCCGTCATCGTCTTCATAAGTGTCTACAGTCATCCTCATAGATAATATACCATAGGCTTGCTTTTTAAGAGTTAGATAGGCTCTATCCATATTGATTCCGGTGTTCGTAAGTTCTCCGTTATCAATCTCAGTCTCCGCAGAAATAAAACCAAGCAAACCTATCTTTAGTTTGTCATCTGTCTGCTCTTGTGTCTTGTTAGCTTCTTCTGCTTGAGACCAAGTCAATAGCAAAAAACTGAATAGAAGAATAAACTTCTTCATCCCATTCTCCAAAAATATTAAATAAGTTTTACCAATAACAACGTACAAAACTAATTCCGAATTGTTAAGATTGTATAAAGACTTCGTAAAGATTGTTAATATGTAGTAAGTTTAATCAATATTTCTTTATAGGTCTTTACACTATCTTTATAATTTCCTCTAATAATATATTTTCTCAATTATCAATATTGTCTTAAATTGCTTGATTGTATACATAACTTATTCGATATTATATGAGCAACAAAAATAATAACAGCATAAAGATAAATCGTGCTAGTCTACATAATCTTAAAGACGTTAGTGTAGAAATACCGCATAATAGAATTACTGTAATCACCGGAGTTAGTGGCTCTGGCAAATCTACGCTTGCTTTCGATACTTTATATGCAGAAGGTCAAAGAAGATTTGTAGAATCATTGTCTTCTTATGCAAGGCAATTCCTGGAAAGGATGGGTAAGCCTGATGTGGAATCTATAACAGGTCTCCCCCCTGCTATCGCTATCGAGCAGAGAGCACATTCTAGAAATCCTCGCTCAACAGTTGGTACAACCACGGAGCTATATGATTATATCAGGTTGTTGTTTGGCAGAGTTGGTACGACTATTTGCAAACAGTGTGGTGCTGTAATTAAAAAAGACACTCCGTCTTCTGTGATTAAGTCATTGACTAATTGGACTGAAGGAGACAGACTATTCGTATGCTTTGAACCTAAAATAAATGGAACAAAAGCAACAGAACTAGTAGAACGATATAAAACTTTGGGCTTCTTTAGGGCTGTAAAATCAGGCTCTACAGAATTAATTGACTTAGAGAGCGACGGAATACCTGATGATTTTGTAGATACAAAGTACTACTTTCTTGTAGATAGAGTTGTCTTTAGTCAAGAGGCTGAGAGTATTTCACGTCTTACAGATTCTATAGAATCCGCATTTCACTATGGTGATGGAAGAATTTGTATTATCAATATCACTAATTTAGCTGAACATACTTTTAGTTCTGTCTACGAATGCCCTGATTGTGATATTTTATATTTAGAGCCTGAACCCAAGCTATTTTCTTTCAATAATCCTTACGGTGCGTGCCCTAAATGTCAGGGGTTCGGTAGAACTATTGGTATTGATGCAGATTTAGTAATGCCGGATAAGTCTCTTACTATTAAGAAACACGCACTTCATCCTTTCAAAGGTGAAAAGTTCTCAAAACACGAAAAAGCTTTAATCAAAATTGCTAAAAAGTATGATATCCCTATAGACATTCCTATAGTAAAAGTTCCTAAAGATAAAATGGATATCATTTGGAATGGAGCTGATGACTATATAGGACTCAAAGCATTTTTTAAGCATTTAGAATCTAAAAGTTATAAAATGCACTATAGAGTAATGCTTAGCAAATACAGAGGCTACACTGAATGCACTGCCTGTGAGGGTTCCAGATTGAGAACTTCTGCAAGGCAAGTTTTTGTGGCAGATAAAAATGTTACTGATCTCATTAAAATGCCATTGGGGCAGCTTAGTGAGTTTTTTGATACAATCTCACTTGGCCACTTCGAAGAGCAAGTTGCCGGACAAGTGCTTATCGAAATTAAATGGCGTTTGCAATTATTAGTAGATATTGGTCTCGAATATCTAACTTTGTCTAGACTAACTCACACTCTTTCCGGTGGCGAAGCTCAGAGAATAAATCTGACAACAGCCCTGGGCTCTTCACTTGTAGGGACATTATACGTTTTAGACGAGCCAAGCATAGGCATGCACCCAAGAGACACAGACAGGCTGATACATATATTATACAAATTACGCGGTTTGGGCAACACTGTAGTTGTTGTAGAGCATGATCCTGATATTATTCACCATGCAGACAAAATAATTGATATGGGGCCTAATGCAGGTGAATTTGGTGGTGAGGTTGTTTTCTCAGGTAACTTCGAGGAATTGGAACAAGCTACTAATTCGCTTACAGCTGATTATTTTACAGGTAGGAAGAATATTGCAATTCCTAAAGAACGAAATAAAGGAAACAACGAAAAAATAGTGATTTTTAATGCTCAGGAAAACAATCTGGAGATAGAAAAAATTGAATTCCCTATGGGCTGCATTACATGTGTAACTGGCGTATCAGGTTCCGGCAAAAGCACTTTGATACATGATATACTTTACGCAGGTATAAAAAAATACAAAGGTGGTTATATGGGACATACCGGTAGGTTTGAAAGAATCGTAGGTATGGACAATATTGAAATGATTGAAATGGTTGATCAGTCTCCTATTGGCAAATCATCTCGCTCAACTCCTGCTACTTATACTAAGGTATTCGATGCAATAAGAGATACATTTGCTCAAACTCAGCTGTCTCGCCAACTGGGCTATAAACCGGGCAACTTCTCATTTAACGTCACAGGCGGAAGATGTGATGAATGTGAAGGTGAGGGTACTATTAAAGTAGATATGCAGTTCCTTCCTGACGTAACTTTAATATGCGAAAGTTGTAAAGGTAGCAGATACAAAAAAGAAATTCACAACATAGTCTACAATGGAAAAACTATTATAGACGTTCTTGAAATGACAGTAGATGAAGCTTTAGAATTTTTTGGAGATAAAGCTAAAATCACTAAAAAGTTGCAGATATTATCAGACGTTGGTCTTGGATATCTAAGACTCGGTCAGCCGAGCACTCACCTATCCGGAGGTGAAGCTCAAAGAATCAAATTAGCCGGGCATTTAGATGCTAAATCAAGTGGTAAAACTTTGTTTATTTTTGACGAACCTACAACAGGTTTGCACCTTGATGATATATCTAAGCTTATTACATCTTTTAGAAAACTCACAGATACCGGACATTCGGTAGTGATAATTGAGCATAACCTGCACGTTATTGCTTCAGCCGATCACATAATAGACTTAGGACCAGAGGCCGGCGAAGGTGGAGGTAAAGTTGTTTTTGAGGGGACTCCTGAAGATATAATAAAATGTAAAAATTCATATACTGGAAAATACTTACGTGATTTTTTTGAAAAGGGTATATAAATTTTTGAATAAATTCAGTATTTGTATGGATTTTTTAATTTTTTTCAATATATTAGGCCTAGTTTAAAATGATACAAGTACATAATTCGTATAAGTATTTATATAATTGACTATATTTTGCATAAATAAGTTTAGACATAAATTTTGGGGTAGTTATGGCGAAGCCTTTTATCTTGGTTGTTGATGATAATAAGATTACAACTAAACTCTTGAGAAGATATTTGGAAGCAAACGGGTATGAAGCACAAGAGGCTTATGATGGTGTAGATTGTTTGGAAAAAGTGAAAGAAAGACATCCTGATGCTGTTGTATTAGATGTAATGATGCCACGAATGGATGGATATGAAACTGTACGTCATCTTAAAGAAGATGAAGCCACAAGACATATTCCGGTTGTTATAGTTACTGCACTTAACGACGTAGCAAATCAGTTAAAATCTATAGAAGCAGGTGCTGATGACTTTTTGAGTAAACCAATCGAAGAAAAGCTTCTGATTGCGAAAGTTAAGCTTCTTAGCTCTCTTAATATACTCAATACAAAAGTTAATAAGTTCAGTGATATAGTTGATAAAGTAATCAAAGATGGAATTTCAGGCGATGCCGTTCAAACTTTAGTTAACGATGCTGATTTAAATGACTAAGATTGTATTATAATTATTTTTTGATAGAAAAAACCGTAGGCAATTGCTTTCGGTTTTTTGCTTTATATGATATAACTTGGAAACTTTTATACTTATTTACTGTATATTTGATATACCAATTTATTAACGGAGACAAATATGAGAACAAAATATCTATTGATAATTGCAATGATTGGACTTATTGCAGTATCCGGTTGCAACACTTTGAAGCAAATTCAACAATCTATGACAAATCTTAAAAGATGCGAATTTAAACTCAAGGATGTAAATAATTTCCACGTCAATGGCATTGCATTGTCTAATAAAAAGTCTATAAAAGACTTTTCTATTACTGATGGTTTGAAACTAACAAATGCTTATGCTAAAAAATCTTTGCCTACTCAGTTTATTTTAAATGTAGAAGCTAAAAATCCAAATGACGGTACTGGTGGAACTAAACAGTCTTCGGCGACACTTACTTCATTTGATTGGACATTGTACATTGATGATGTCCCTACCGTTTCAGGCAATATAGCAAAACCAATTGTTATACCCGGCACCGGACAGTCTGCGATTATTCCACTTGCCATTGGCTTGGATTTATATGAGTTTTTCGGGAAGCAGGGATATGAGCGTCTGCTTAATGTTGCTCTTGCTTTGGGAGGTGCGAACTCCTCACCTGCAAAAATCACTTTAGATGCACGACCAACAATCACAACGCCTATAGGTCCGATATCTTATCCCGGCAGAATTAAAATAGTAGAAAAGTCTTGGAAATAATTATATAAAGAGCTTGTTATCAGACTATATAGCAAGCCTTTTTTAAAATCGAACATACAGTTAAAAACATATTAGCTTTTCATCCGTTGATTTTTCTTTATAACTATAAGTGATGCATTATGAAACCGGAAATTATGGCAGGCGTTACTATCGTAAACTTAGCACTGATTTTTTATTCCGTAGCAATAATCACAGAGCAACGTAAAAAAATAGTAAATAACACTGTGCTTTATTTTATAACTATTGGAGTAGTCTTCGATATCATTGCTACTACGTTAATGATAATAGGCTCTGAAAACAGTCCATTTTCTCCTCATGGTATGTTGGGTTATTCCTCACTCACGGGTATGCTGATAGACGCAGTAATGATTTGGAAACATAAGCTCAAAAATGGTATAAATACCCGACCTGAAAAAGGTCTACACTTATTTTCAAGAGCCGCTTATATATGGTGGCTTATAGCTTATGTGACTGGTGCTGCTTTAGTAATGGGTAGTTAGCATACATAACAAATTAATTACTCTAAAAGTTGTTATTCAACATATCCTATATTTTTTAATAGAACAATGGAATATCCCATTGTTCTATTAAACACTACTACTTTCAAACTTTCCCCAATTGAATTCGAGATAATTTTACTCAATTTCAGCATAATCCAAGATTTGCTAACAATCCAGCATTGATAAAACAGTAATTAGTCGACATCAGGCTACACAGCACTTGTTTGTGCCTTGGTCTTAAAGTTTTATTCTCCAGTGTCCTCATTCTTTTCTTGATTCATAGCTTCCCCATCAAATTCCATGCTGTAAACATATATATAGAATGCGATAGTGGCTACACAATCATTCATTATTTTAGGGTCAATCTTGTCTGGCGTATCAGAGGGAGAGTGATGTTCTCTAAAATATAGATTATCTGAGTCAGGCCACACCCCAATCCCTGGAATTCCGTAAGCCATCATAGGTCGTATATCGGTGCCACTGCCATGATCTAATATTTTAAAAGATCCAATACGCTCTTCAAGCAATGATGCTATGTTCTCCATTTTTTTACGCATTGAATCCGGCCCGGTAAATCCTAACATGGAGGGTTTATATACTCCGGCATCAGATTCTAGCATTAGAATATGCGGTTCATTTTTATGATTTTCTGCATATTGCGCTCCCCCCTGTCCTCCGGTTTCTTCTGCCCCCCACATCACAGTTCTTATAGTATGATTTGGAATTAAATTCAGTTCTTTGAGCACTTTCATTGCAAACCACGTAGTTAGTACAGGCCCCATGTCATCCTGTGCACCGCTGCTCACATCCCATGAATCTATATGTCCACCTATGGCAATTATGGATTTAGGATATTTTTGTCCTTTCAATTCAGCCATTGAGTTGTAAGTAACTACATCCTCTAGATTTCTACAAGACATAGTTAAATGGAGGATGGATTTATCTCCTCTTTTCTGAATGCGCGAAAACATCAGAGCATCTTCCATCGTGATTGCTGCCAATGGTATCTTTGGAAACGTACCGTTATAACGCATTATGCCGGTATGTGGTAACTGAAATCCATAAGGACTCACAGATCTAACAAGAGCAGCTTTAGCTCCATATTTGGAAGCACTGTCAGCAGCATAAACTCGATACATCACATGCTGAGAGTAATTTTCGAATGGCACATCAAAAACCAATATCTTATCTTTAATATTTAGCGCATTAGGGGCAAGTTCATTCCAATGATGCACTACAAAAACTTCGGAAGTTATCCCTCCTTCGGGTGTAGCGACAGAACCACCTAAACTAAGAAAATTTAACTTCCTTTTATGAGGAGCTAACAGAATCAAGGACTCATCACCCCTTTCCCAATGTGGAACAGTAATTAGCTCTTTGCGGACGTTAACAAACCCATCTTTTTTGAACAATTCTACAGATTTATCAAGAGCTTTTTCCAGCCCCTCTGAGCCAGAAAGACGATGACCATAAGTATCACAAAAGTAAGCCATTCTCTCCCAAACAGTAGAGTCCTGATGTGCTTTTTTATAGATTTTATCAAAGACATCCTTATATTTTTGGGCTAGAGGAACTTCAGCTTTTAACGGAAGAGCAACAACGATAAGCAGAATAATCAAGTATATTATTTTCATTTTATGCCTGGTAGTAGTAAAGTAAAGCACAAAATTAAGAAATTTAGGTATACAATGTTCTATTAGTAGAATAAAAATATTTATACGTATCAACTACTTTAGAAAAGTAAATATAAAATGCTATCCCAAAGTATATTTACGCTATGAATAAAACTGTAATTATATTTGTCAATTAGCATCAAACAATCTAATATCTCTCACAATCTGCGGATTTTTCTTATCTTCTATAAACATCTGCCTTAGATTATAGAAACTACTAAGTGCTCAGTATCAATATTATTTACACTAAAAGAAATCTGCAAGTAAACTCTTTAGCTTTGAACTCGTCTGAATTACCTTTCTTTATTATCAATTTCAATAAGTTCAAATTTCGTAGAATGAGCTATTTTATTTATTCTTGGTTGCAAATTCCATATCCCTAATGGAATAACGAAAATCCACTGCATGTCTTCAAAACATTCAGAAAACTTCATAGCTTCATTTCGTTCTAAAGTTCTAATAGTTCTTGCATTATAGTAACTTACATAAGCTAAGCAAAACATTATAAACAATGTGGCAATCAAAAATGGAATAAAAATACCTAAAGACGAGAAACTGGGCTCTAAAGATGCATTGTTCATAAATGTAGACCCAAACAGATTATGCAACAGGAAGGCTGAGACTATCAGACAGAATAGCATGATTCCAAATGCAATTTTGAATACTCCTCTATGGAATCGAAGCTCTTCCGGCAGCTTGTCATGAAGCCAAATTCCAATATTCCAATTCCAAATAAAAAATGGGATATAGACTGGCAAAGCAATAAATGGGTATACTGAGAAAACTGTTGTTAGTTCAAAGTTGAAAAATAATATTATTAAGGCAGCAATCAAAATTGCTACCGGTATTAGAACCAAAACGCCAAAAACCTGCATAGTTTTTGCTCGAAGCAAAAAAGGAATACTATTCATTATCTTCTCTTACTATTTTATTTATTCTTGGTTGCAAAAACCAGACTCCTACTGGCAGAAACCAAACTAAGAAGAACTCTGCAATATAATTTGTAAATTTTGCTTTTTCCTGAGTCTCTGCAGTATATATAGAACGAGCTGTAAAAACAAATATATAAGTAAAACAGATTAATAACATTAGCATCAAGATTAACAAAATACCTGCTATTGGCAATATTTTTTCTGGTTCTAAAGTCTCATTCAAGATTTGTGATATTATATCAAATAGCCGAATCATTACAGCAAATACAGAAGCATAAACCATAGCTACCCCAATGATACTTATTTTGAATAAAATACTTTTGGGAGCTATTTCTTCAGGAGTCTTTTTTAGTAACCTAATGCCTACTGCCCAATACCATGTCAAATTAGAGATAAGATAATACAAGGTAAAAGGAATCATTATGAATACAAAACTTTGCATATTTTCCGGTTCAATGTCAGATGGAATTATCATTATTTGCAAAAGATATGGCATCGCAAATAAAACCAGAAATACTTGCCAGTGTTTAGCTTTTAGTACAAAATCAGTCATAGTCTCTATTTGTTTAAATCAGTATATTTACATTAATATTATTTATAAATTACACTTAATAATGCTGTATTCCAATATAATATTTATAGATATTGACTAATCATAAAAAAACCACTCCGGTTAGAGTGGTCTTTGTGCTGTAGTTGTATCGTTTTAGTTTAACAAAACTATGTGATATCAATTAAGTCTAAATTCTATAGGAATGCTTATCCAGCAGGCACAAGGAGTGCCATTTTGAATAGCGGGAGTATAAGTAGATCTTTTGACTGCACTAATAGCTGCTTCGTTTAGTAATAAATTATCTGAATGTTCCACTTTAACATTTTTTATAGTTCCATCAGAGCCAACCAGTACGTTCAACAACACTAATCCTTCAATACCGGCTTGTTTAGCTATTCTTGGATATACTATATTGCTACTAATTTCAGAAATATCTACGTTAGGACTTTCTGATACTTCCCATTCTTCAAATGTTTCCTGTTGAGCAGGAGCAACATCTACATCAACTGTAAAGTTTTCAGGTTCTCCAAAAGCTACATCTATTGACTGATCAATATCATCAACATCAGTTTCCCCTATTGTAGCTGATGATCTACCAATTTGACTAACTGTTGCAATTTTGGAAGCATCAATTACCATATCCATATCAGGCATTGCTACAAAATGTCCTGCCACCGTTTGAGTTCCTTTTATAAATGTAGTAATAACATCAATAGATATCGGAATTAAATCAATTGTTGTGTTATTATCAGTATTATAATCAATAAGTACTGTAGTCCCCGGAGTGTTTCGTATCGGTGCTTCTTTTTCAATAATACTTGTTGAAAGACTAGTAATATATAAGCCTAAAGCAAAAGCAGACGTAAACAATCCCATAGTAATACCAAAAGAAGTAAGTGTTGCACGTTTCATATAAGCTTTAATTTCCTGCGCTCCGAAGAGTGTTTGAGTTGCGATGTTTTTCATTTGCTTCATCATAATATTTGCTCCTTTTCAGCAATAGAGTTATAAGTATCTCTTTATTGGTAGACACAGCTATTCTCAAAAAGGTTACACACTTATTACAATTTTTTTTAGATTTTTATGATTTTTATAAAATCCTATTCATTTGTACTTTCGTAAATATATTATTTATAGTCAGTTATATAGAACATAAGCAAAGTATTTTATTTCTTTATTGCAAAATCAAACGAAGCTCAATAATCAAGTTTTATTTATTCTGACAACTTTGTTGAAAAATTGGATTCCTTAGCGTTTTTCAATTACACGAATCCATCAGATAATGATGGTTTGAAAACTTATAGTAACTCTTAACTGGATTCAGAAAGTGAATTTGTAACTATCCTTATAGCTTCATAGTCCAGTCTTTGGATTGTAGAAGTATTCACTGGGATGGAAAAGCATTATTTGAATTGGTTGATTGTGCACTCGACTGTAATAACTCAGCCTTGTTTCCTAAAAGATTGGGTTAAAGATTAACAGTGTCCATGAAATTGAGACTGTCGGGTCTTCTGAAGACTTTGGGCTATGCGTCAAAACTCTATGATAAAAAATCAGATGCCTTTTGAGCTTTTTTAAATGGGCAAAATTGCAGTCTCTACTTAAATCTGAAAGTAGTAACGTAGTTTCACATACTTTGTCTGATAAATAATTAGATTGCTTGTATAAGTCTTCGCTCTTTAGCATTGTTTTCGTAAATTTGCAACTACGTGGAATTAATACCCCCACGCTTTATCCGTAAATAACTCTTCTGCAATCATTAACTATCTAAAATCTATGAAATATTTCCTTCTTTATATTCTTTTTTGCTACGGTTTTGCTCACGCTACTGAAACCATGACTTATAATATTAAAGATGCTCGTGTGCTTTATATGAAGGCAACGAAAAATGAAGAATTGCTTGATTCAGCCATTTCTTATTTTGAAAAGTTAGCCAAATCTGACACCTCGCTCGCAGGAGTCTCTATTACTTACATCGGCTCTTTGACTATGTGTAGAGCTGTATTTACAGGCTGGCCAAACAAGAAAATCAGCTGGGTCAATGCTTCACTTCCTATAATAGATCAGGGTGTTGCTTTGGATAGTTTAAGCATCGAATCTCAATTTATTTACGGTTCTTCCTGCTACTTTTTACCATTTTTATGGGACAGAAGCGATGGAGCTAAAGAAAAACTACTACAGGTGACCCGTCAAATTGGCGAAGGGCAAGCTGATAAATATGGATTTGAATGGGTCTATCAGGCAATTAAATTCATCTCAGTCAAAATAGACTTGGATGATGACGAAAGAAAATTAGTTGACTCTCTTGTCGATAAATATACTAAATTGGTATCATCGGAAATTATACAACAAACGGACGAATTTTTAGCACCATGACAATATTTTCTGCAAATAACATAAGCAAAACATACGGCGACAAACTGCTTTTTGATAATGTTGCTTTCGGTATGGAAGAAGGCGATAGAGTCGGTATAATAGGTAAAAACGGTATCGGCAAAACAACTCTAATGAGAATTGTTGCAGGCTTGGAAGATCAGGACAGCGGAGACGTTACTTTTAACAATAATGTTACTTTTGAGTTTTTAGATCAACTACCTGAGTTTGAATCTGAAGAAACTGTACTTGAAGCAGTGCTATCTTCTGATCCTTATCTTTACAAAGTTACTGAAGAATATAAAGATCTTTGTAACAGAAACAGACCCGAAGACGGTAAACGTATGGAAGAGCTTACTCATATACTTGATGAGAAAAACGCATGGCATTACGAAAATGAAGCCATGAAAGTGCTTACTGAACTTGGCATGACTGAGCTACATAAGCCTGTAAAATATCTTTCAGGTGGCCTAAGGAAGCGAGTCGCATTAGCGAAAGCCCTCCTTTCCAAACCAAAACTTTTGATATTAGATGAGCCCACTAACCACTTAGATGCAGATTCGGTGCAGTGGCTACAGGATAGATTATCAGCTTCAAATATTTCACTTCTTTTTGTAACTCACGATAGGTATTTTTTGGATGCAGTTTCGACCCGTATTATGGAAATAAGCGAGCAGAGAATATTTAACTATCCGGGCAATTACGAAAAGTATTTAGAGCAGAAAGAAATATACCTTCAGACTAGAGAATCTACATTAGAGCATAATCTTTCCCGCCTTAGAACAGAACTCGTATGGTTGCAACGAGGTGCCAGAGCCCGTCGCTCTAAGCAAAAATCCAAAATAGACTGGATTGATGACTTAAAGAATAACTCTATACGAGTAAAAGAAAAGAAAATAGAAATTGAGCTTGGCAACTTATTTTTAAGCAGTAGAGTTATTGATGCTCATGACATTACTAAAACTCTGGGCAATCGACTACTGTTTAATAAATTCACTTACATTGCAAAACCTAAAGACAGAATCGGTATCATTGGACCTAACGGCTCCGGTAAGTCTACCTTGCTCAAAACTCTTTGTGGAATTTTGCAACCTGATCAGGGAAATGTACTTATAGGTGCTTCTACTAAGTTTGGTTACTTTGAGCAGGAAATAGAAAGCCTTAAGCCTACTCAAACAGTATTAGGAACTATTCGTGAAGTGGCTGAGTATATCAATGTCGGTGTCGGAAAAGACCGCTACCTGACTTGCAAAGATTTGCTAGATAAATTTCTATTTCCTCGCAAACAACAGGGAGCTTTAATAGAAACTCTTTCCGGTGGCGAGAAAAGAAGATTAGCCTTAGTTCGCGTGCTAATGGCTAACCCGAACGTTCTACTTTTTGATGAGCCTACAAATGATTTCGACTTAGAAACTTTAACAGCATTAGAGGAATACTTAGATAATTTCCTTGGAGTGCTGATAATTGTTTCACACGATAGATCTTTTCTGGATAGAACTGTGGAATTTATATATGCTTTTGATGGCAAAGGAAATATTAAACAATATCCCGGAAACTATTCTATATATTTAGAAAAGAAAGAAGAAGAGCTCAGAAAAGCAAAAGCACTAAAGAAAGATGATTCAAAAGAAAAAAATATCAATAAGCCCAAAAATACATCTAAAAAGCTACCATACATGGAGCAAAGAGAATTTGACAGTTTGGAACTAGAAATACCTAAATTAGAAGAAATGAAACAAGAATTAGAAGAATTATTGGCACAAGGCTCATTGACTGACTATAAAGAATTAGAAGAAAAAGCAGCAGAACTAAAAAAACTGGAAGACACGATAGATGAAGCCACTATGCGCTGGTTAGAGCTATCTGAAAAGCAGGAGCAATAAGAAGATGTTATTTATCTACAACTATATATTTTTACCTGTTATTTTGCTTTTACGACCACTCTTTAAGCTTGCATTACCTAAGTTTAAGGAGAGAGAGTCAGCCGTAGAGTCATCACTTCTATCACTTAAACACATAGACAAAAGCAAACAAACTATATGGTTTCATGCTGCTTCTATGGGAGAGTTTGAGCAGGCAAAACCCGTGATTGAGATATTGAAACATGATAAAAATGATATTAATATCGTTTGCTCTTTCTTTTCTCCATCAGGTTATAATACCCAGAAAAATTACTCCTTTGCCGATGCAGTTTTCTACCTACCTTTAGATACAAAGGACAGCGTAGACTATTTGCTAAAAACAATAGAACCACAGGTAATAATCCTAGTACGTTACGAGATATGGCTCAATCTGCTTACAAAAGCATTTAATAGCAATATTCCTCTTTATTTAATAGATGCCACTTTTCCGGCAGGCTTGCTTGGCAAAATCAAAAGTTTTATACAAATAGCATTCACTAAGTTTGATAGGATATATGCAGTCAATCAGGAAGAAACCTCTAAATTTTTAACCGCAGGCATTAAGCAAGTAGAAACATTAGCAGATACAAGGTTAGACAGAATCGCCGGCAAAGTTAAAGAATCAAAAGAATTACCTTTACTCGACAAATCTATATTCAAAGGTAGAAAAGTACTTGTAGTCGGTTCGTCTTGGCAACCGGATGAAAAAATCATTTCGGTAGCAGCAATGGAGATTGGCATTGATAGGCTTAACATTATTTACGTACCACACGAACCAACAAAAGAACACATAAAAGAGTTGCAGAATACAATCCCAAATACAATTTTACTTTCTGAATTGGAAAAGTTAACAAAAGAAAATCAAACTTTAGAGTTGGAGCATAAAAACATTATAGTTGATAGCATAGGCAAGCTATTGGGGCTATATGCTTTAGCAGACATTGCTTATATTGGAGGCGCGTTTGGCGTAGGAGTGCACAGCGTTACAGAACCGGCAGGATATGCATTGCCACTTATCACCGGAAAAAACAATACCAACTCACCGGATGCTCCAAAATTAGAAACTATAGGTGCTCTTAAAAGTATATCTAATTCAAATGAACTAAAGTCACATTTGAATTTACTCTTAGAGAACAGCATAGAGTATAAACGAATATCTAATTTATCAGGTGAATATGTAAATTCAGCTTTAGGCTCCAGCAAAATTATTGCTGATGAGGTGGCTCGGAAACTGAGGTAAAAAGTCTGAAATCTTCGCTAGAATAAGTAGCAATACCACTATGGATTGTAAGAAGATTTTCTTCGACTACAAACTAAAAAAAGCTGTCTTTTGTGGACAGCTTGAAATATTTTAGTTAGTCTTCTGCTTGGTAAGAAATCTTAAAGTTTCGCTTGTTTTCGTCCTCAGGGTCGAACTCAATCTTAACTTTATATTTTGTGTCCGGCAGCAAACTATGTGCTTTTTCTGCCCATTCAATAAGCTTGATGGCATCATCCGAAAACAAGCAATCTTGTAAACCTATTTCACCTAACTCATCTTTTGATTTAATTCGATACAAATCTACATGATAGATAGGCAAATCCTCATCATTTAGCTCGCCGGCATACTGATTCATAATAGTAAATGTAGGTGAAGTTACGAGTTCATTTACACTGAAATACTCGCATATTCCCTTTATAAATTCAGTTTTACCGCTTCCCAAGTCGCCATAAAACAGTACCAAGTCTCCCGGTACTAAATCTTCAGCGAATTTTCTCCCGAGTTCTATGGTCTCTTTCTCTGAGAGCGTTGTATAGTTATTTACTTCCATATATCCAATATACGAAAAAAAAATAATATCCTAACATAAATTATCTAGGTTCCAACACAATTACGGGAATAATCATCTCTTCTAAAGAAATACCTCCATGCTGAAAACTGTCGCGATATTTATTCATATAATGATGATAATCAGTAGGATATACAAAATAATAGTCCTCTTTTGCAATAATGTTATTCACAGTGATACCGTGAGCTGTTAATTTATACTTTCTGGGATCAGAGATTTGCATAGCATGTCGCTTATCTGCTTTTACATTTTTACCAAACTTATACCGCAGATTTGTCGAAGTATCTCTGTCTCCAAGTACCTTAACACCTCTCATGCAACGAATAGATCCATGATCAGTAGTAATTACAACCTTAGTATTAGGCTGCTTAGCTATAATTTTCAACATCCCAAGGAATGAAGAATGTTGGAACCATGATTTGGTAAGAGAACGATAAGCTGACTCATCAGGAGCAATTTCTTTTAATATTGCATAGTCCGAACGAGAGTGAGCAATCATATCCATAGCGTTAAGTACAACCACAGTAAACTGAGATTGCAATAGCTTTGGCATATCTTTTTCTATTTTTTTACCAAAATCAGTATCAAATATTTTAACAAAATTGACTTTGTTTTTGAGATTAAGTCTTTTCCTTTGCACCCAAGCTTCGACTAATTCTTTCTCAAAAGCATTCTGCTTATGATCTTCAGAGTTAGACTCTACATTCCAAAATTGAGGATAATGATGTTTTATCTCAGAAGGAAAAAGCCCTGCAAAAATTGCATTCCTTGCATAAGGAGTAGCTGTTGGTAGGATAGAAGAATATAAATCAGTAGTAGAAGCAAAAGAAGATTTTAAAAGATCTTCCATTACTAACCACTGATCATAACGCATACAGTCAACCACAAAGAAAACAAGATTAGTATCAGGCTCATTGTTTAAAATAGGATAAATATAATTATCAAGTATGTCAGGAGAAAGAAGCGGATAATTTTCATCTTCGTACTCAATCCAATCTTTATAATTGGATTCAACAAATTTAGAAAACTCTGCATTGCACTGTCTCCACTGGTCGGCAAGGGTTTGAGTCAAGCCGGAGTCCGGGTGCTTATCCAGTTCCATGGAGTAAGAAACAAGATTCTTATATAGAGTTTGCCATTCTGTCCAACTTAGTGGCCCAAGCATCTGACGTGATATTTGGTTAAACCCCTGCAAATAGTCTCTTGTAAACTGCTCTTCTTCAATTCTGTTTGCCTCTAAAAACTTTTTGCAAGCCATCAATATTTGAGCAGGATTGACCGGTTTGGTCAGATAGTCATCTATTTTTTTTCCTATAGCATCTTCCATAACTGACTCAGCTTCGGATTTGGTTACCATGACAACGGGAGTATTTGGGTCTTTTTCTTTAATTTTAGGCAAAGCTTCTAAGCCGCTTATGCCAACCATCATTTCATCTAAAAATATCAAATCATAATGCTTTTGAGCTACCATAGCTATTGCATCTTCTCCATTTGAAGCAGTTTCAACTTCATAACCACGATTTCTAAGCAAAATAATATGCGGTTTCAGCCTATCTATTTCATCATCTATCCAGAGGATTTTCCCTTTAGCAAGACTCATATATCTAATACTCCATTCTATGTGTAAGTGCAAGTAACAATAAACGCTAATTTTGAAAAAAAAGCAACAGGATTTTATCCACTTCCATCTTTATACAGTTTAAACGCAAAAGAGTTTACATAATTTTTGTAAATATGTATAATTTATTTGCAGTTCTGATTTGTAAGGGTTTAGAAGAAAAAATAAATACCCGTTTCTCTATTTATCGCTTCAATTATCATACTTTTTATTTCATTATATCTAGGAATATCCTCTGCATTTTCAGAAATAGCGTCAGATTCCATAAACTCAAGTAAGCTTTTCAATTTGCCAATTCCAATAATTTTTTCATCTTCATAATTATCTATTAAAACATTGCAAATCTTGTTAAATTCTAAAAATAATTCTTTCTCTAATACAAAATAAGCTTCGTCAGATATGGCTAATTCTATCAAATCATCTGGACTTGCATTGTTGAAGTTTAAGTCTTCCTCTGCTTTTTTATTTAATGGTACTGTAATAATTTTCAAAATAGATTCCTCCTAAAAAGTGTATACTATTATTACGACATAGTCGCAAAAGTGTTCTTTTGTTTTTTGTATCAGCAATAATCTTTTCTTAAAAACTCAATTTATCCCCATAATAAAATGTTTTTCGCTTAAAATCGTAAATGTTATATCGGAAAATATTAAATTGGTTTGGTAAATCTTTTACTTTATCAAACCTCTATCAAAGAAAATAATGATGCTTAATTGGAGATAGTTATATGAACGTCAGAACACAGGCGGAATACAACAGAATTGTTAAAATCAGGCAAAACAAGATATATCAGGAATTACTAAGCCAAGACCAATCTGTTATATTTGATGATCCTCTTGAAAATGATATGGTGTTAAATATGGGCCCACAGCACCCGGCTACTCACGGTGTGTTGCGTGTAGTTCTTAGGCTTGATGGTGAACAGATTATCAAATGCGTACCTGAATTAGGTTATTTACATAGAGGCTACGAAAAGTTAGCAGAAAATACTACTTATCACGAATTCATTCCTCATACGGACAGATTGGACTATATTGCTCCTCTTTCCAACAATACTGCTATTTCTTTGGCAATTGAAAATGCTTTGGGCATTGAAGCACCACCTCGTGCTCAATGGATTCGCACACTATTGTCTGAAATTGCTAGGATGTCTTCGCATCTTATGGCCATTGGCTCCACCTGTATGGATGTTGGAGCTTTGACTGTTTTACTTTGGTGCTTTACTGAAAGAGAAAAACTATATGATATCATTGAAGAAATAACCGGTGCCCGCTTTACTACCAGTTTTGGTAGGATAGGTGGTGTCGCTAATGACATTAGCGAAAAAGGTTTTGCTATGATTAAAGAATGGGCTGAGCAGTTTCCTCAGCAGCTTGAAGATATTGGCAAGCTGGTGCATAGGAACAGGATATTTATTGACCGACTAGCAGGCGTAGGCATTTTACCTGCTGATAAAGCGATTGCTATGGGAGCTACCGGACCTCTTCTTCGTGGTTCAGGAATAGCACGTGATCTTCGAATAGACAGACCTTATCTAATGTATGACCAAGTTGATTTTGATGTAATAACTCAGACAGAATGCGACACTTGGGCTAGGTATATGGTCAGATTTAAAGAAATGTCTGAATCTCTAAAAATTGTAAGGCAATGTTTAGATAAAATCCCTGATGGTGAAGTACGACTTGGTGGTACTCATAAAGCTGTCCTTCCAAAAAAGAAAAATGTTTATACTAAAATGGAAGAACTTATAAATGACTTTATGCTTGTAAACTATGGCTCTGCGCCTGAGAAAGGAGAGTCTTATACGTGTATTGAGTCTCCAAAGGGTGAGCTTGGATTCTATATAGTTTCTGACGGCACAGGGCACCCATGGAAGATGAAAATCCGCTCTCCATCTACAGCTAACCTTCAACTTCTTCCTTATCTCGTGGAAGGTTCATTCCTGGCAGATGTGGTTGCCATAATTGGATCTATTGACCCAATTATGGGCGAAGCTGATAAATAACAAAAACTTATTTGTATTAAATCAAAACGCTGCTTATTTTTAAGTAGCGTTTTTTTTATAATTGTCAGAAAAGATGAATAGAGACCAAAAGCTACTACTGAAAAAGAATGGCACAATTTCAAAATGTGTTACTGAAAAAAGATTGGCTAAACTTGAAAAAGTCCTTTCTAAAAGACAAGCTAATGTTACCTTAGTACTTGAAAACATTAACGATAGGCATAATGTTTCGGCAGTGATTCGCAGCTGCGATGCTGTTGGCATACTAAATATTTATTTAATCTATTACGGTAAACAGCCTGTACCTAAACTTGGCAATGCAAGCTCAGCCAGTGCTAAAAAATGGGTGGATATGAAAATGTTTCACTCTGTGGACGAGTGTTTTAACGAACTTAGAGCCCAAGGTAAAAAGATTTATACGACTCATATGAGTCGCGATGCTAAATCACTTTATGATATGGATCTCACTGATGACATTGCTCTTGTTTTTGGCAATGAACACGTAGGCGTTTCTGATGAGGCTGTAGACAAAGCCGATGGAAACTTCCTTATTCCTCAAGTTGGAATGATACAAAGTCTGAATATATCTGTAGCGTGTGCTGTTTCTTTATACGAAGTTTTTCGGCAGAGGAAAAATGCCGGCAAATATGACGAACTTCAAATGAGTCAGTTGGAGTACAAGGAAAGACTGGATGATTGGCTGAGCAGATAAAGTAAAGTTGAATTTTTATAAGATTTTTAAGTTTAATTTGTTGCTGAGTTGGTATTGATATTGACTCAGCACTTTTATTTTTTGCAAAAAGCGCTAATTCCGGCTTCAGCGAATGCTTTCATATTTTTTGATATTTGTATCCAGCATTGATATGTTTTATATTCCTACCCAAATCAACAGTACAATAAGAAATATCTGAAATAGATTTTTTATACAATTTTTTCAAATTTAGTTGCGTCTCTATATATATATGTATGTTGTTTGTTTACAATGCATTAGGAGATATAGCATGTTAGCAAATATTAATTCATTAGAAGCAACTTATAATATCAGAGAAACTAGTCAAGTTTCTTCAGCCAAACATAACGAAAGAGCTGAAAAGGAAATGCCTGGGGTTAAAGATAACGAAAGAGCTGAAAATGATATATCTTCTTCAAATATGAGGCAAGATAAGCTTGAGATTTCTAATGCCGCTTCTGATAAATTTAATGCTTTGAAGTCCGCTCCTTTACCGGGAACTAATTTTGAACCGAAAGCAGATCCTTCGCAGTTAGGCACTCCAAAGGGCGTGAAAGTAGACTCTAAAGCATAGTAGATTTCTATTTATATTATTAATAGCGTAACCGAGAGCTAAATTGGCTCCCGGCTGTGCTATTATTTTATTTTTTATTTAGCTAACTTAATCCATTTAATTAGTTCTTTAAACGACGGCTTTTTACCAGTCATTAAGATACCAACTCTATAGACTCGAGCTGCTACCCATACTGTACCAAAGAACGTACCAATCATCGCAACCATAGAAATAGCTATTTCCCATATAGGCATTGATGTTGCAAACATTCTAACAGGCATCAATATCGGTGAAAATAGCGGAAAGTGAGAAGCAATCACAGCTACTGTACTCTCCGGATTAGAAATCATCGATGCTAAGAACATCATTGGCAATATAATTATCATTGTTACCGGCATCTGTAGTTGCTGAGCATCTTGCTCCTGATCTACTGCAGAACCTATAGCTGCATAAAGACTTGCAAATATAAAATAGCCTGTAATAAAGTAGAATAAGAATCCAAATATCATCCAGATATTGATATCCGGCATTGGAATTTGACCAAACAGAACTTGTGCTTGCTGCATCTGTTCTGCGTCTACTCCTGACATTACGGTCTCTGAAGGTGACAAACCTATCATCAGAACAACGGATGACATGATTATCCAAAACATCACCTGAGTCAGCCCGGCAAGTCCTATCCCTACAATTTTACCAAACATTATATCAAATGGCTTTACTGACGAAGCAATAACTTCTATTATTCTGTTAGCTTTTTCATCTATTACCGCTCTTAGTACCATGCCACCATACATTAGCATAAGGAAGTAATTTGCAAATCCAAATATAAATCCAACAGCTGCTAATATTTCGTTATTGTCTTCCTCTACCTTACCCTCTTTACTAATCTTCTTAGTAATTATCTCAATACCTTTGCCGGCATCTTCCAGGGTCTGTAAATCTATACCTTCATTTTTAAGTCTTTCACTGCGGATAGTGCTTTTCAATGTAGATTTTAGAGATTGGATAAAGCTGATACCACCTCCGCCTCCGGAAGTGTTGACTTCTACTTTTCCTTCTTTGATTACATTAGATGGCAAATAAATATAGCCGTCTATTTCCTGATTTTGTGTTTTCTCTTTGAGCTCATCCAAATTATAAGGTGATTTGGAATATATAGCCGTGTCAGATTGAACTATTTCATTGTACAAAATACCGGTTTCATCAAGTACATAAATCTTTTTAGAAATATCATCCTCTGTCGCCATCATAATAATAGTTGGAAGTATCATCAGAGCAGCCATTAGCACCGGTGCAATAAAAGTACCAATGAGAAAACCTTTTGACTTCAATTTGAGCATATACTCATGCGAAATTATAGTCATAATCTTTGAATTACTCATTACTTCCCTCCTTTTTAGAGACTACTTCGATAAATATCTCGTGCAAGCTAGGCTCTTTCGTATCAAATTTGTAAATATCTACTTTTTCAACTAACTCTCTAATTAGTTTTGGAGGTGAAATGATTGACTTATCTATAGCAATTTCCACAGTATTTTCTGTTTTATTTATTATAGATACTCCGGGAATCTTCTGGAAAATGGCAGAGGAACCATTAAACTCTATAAAAATATTATTTCTGCCAAACCCTCTTTTTACTTCAGATACGTTACCGCTAAGGACAACTTGACCTTTATCAATAAGAAGCATTTCGTCACACATCTGCTCCACCTGATGCATTACATGCGTAGACAAGATAATAGTCTTTCCTTGTTCCTTCAATTCTATTACGATTTTCTGAAGTAACTCAGTATTTACAGGATCAAAGCCGGAAAATGGTTCGTCAAGAATAATAAATTCGGGGTCATGCATGATAGTAGAAATAAACTGCACTTTTTGCTGCATCCCTTTAGATAGCTCTTGAACTTTTTTACCTGCCCAATCTGCGATGTCTAAATGATCTAACCACATTTTAGCTCTTTTATTTGCTTCAGAATGACTAAGACCTTTCAGCCTTCCAAAATAAATAAGTTGTTCTAATACTTTTACTTTTTTGTAGAGACCTCTTTCTTCCGGCAAATATCCTATATTATTCTGAAGCTCAGGATTCATTTGCTGATCAAAAAGTGTTATGCTACCACTGTCAGGCATCAGGATATTTGTTATCATCCTAATCATAGTGGTCTTTCCTGCTCCGTTTGGCCCAAGCAGACCAAATATTTTGCCTTGCGGCACATCGAAGCTTATGTCGTTATTGGCATAATAATCACCAAATTTTTTGATGATATTTCTTACCTCAAGAACATTCATGTAAGCTGACCTTAAAAAATATTATAAATATCGTTGTATGTTCAATTTAGAAGTGTTACTTGGCTGATAGCAAGCAATTTCACTTCGCTATACCATAGCATTTCTCAATAAAGAAATATATGATATTTAGAATCAATTGTAGAATTAAACTCGAATAGAAATGGAATCAATTAGCCAATAAATAATCACTAACCAATATTACGTCTCAATTTTACCCAATACTTAATTATTACGAAACTAACCAAACATTGTTACATATAAGACCATTTAAATAATCAGTCACATACGTATCCAGAAATTGCAATTTGAGTTAGAGTTTATGAGATATATCGGAACACAATCGTCCTATATATCTCATGCTTCGTGTTCGCCCGATTCAAGCACTTCTATATTCGCATCAAATTTAGAGTGTGCTAAGCTTGCTGAGTTAAAATTTAATTGTAGTAGTTAACAAATAACAGAATGCAAATGGACTTACTGTTGCTTATGAATAATTTCCATTTTTTCCTGAATATCTGCCCACTCATCCATTTTTTTATCCAATTCTTCTTTCATTTCACTATGCTCTTTTTGCTTAGCTTGTGAAGTTTCCACATCATTAAAGAACTCAGAATCTGCAAAGAGTTCTTCTAAAACTGCCATTTTTTCTTCTAATACAGAAATTCGTTTTTCACAGGTTTCCAGCTCCTTCTTGATTTTATTTCTTTCTCTTTGTGCAGCTTTGCGTCTTTCTCTTTGCTCCTGTGCATTTCCTACGGATTCTTTTTCTTCCTTCTTAGTTTTGTCTTTCTTTTCCAAATCTTGAAGTGATGCTAACTGTTGGCTTTCTAAAAATAAATCGATATCGCCTTCGTAGGTTTTCAGTTTGTGATTTTTGAATTCTATAGTTCGTTCCGTAAGACCTCTGAGGAAGTCTCTATCGTGAGAAACCACTATTAATGTACCTGTATAATTCATAAGTGCATTTTTCAACACATCCTTTGAAGTCATATCCAAGTGATTGGTAGGCTCATCCATGATTAGGAAGTTAACAGGTTGCAATAGCAGGCGTGCAAGTGAAAGTCTTGCCTTTTCTCCACCGGATAGCACTTTTACTTTTTTATAAACATCATCACCACTGAATAGAAAAGCTCCAAGTAGATTTCTAATGTTTTTTCGCATATCTCCGGTTGCCGCACTGTCAATTACGTCAAAAACTGCGGAATTTTCGTCTAACATTTGCGCCTGATGTTGACCAAAGTAACCTAATTCAATATTATTTCCGTAATTTAAAGTGCCATCATAGCTTTCAAACTTGCCGATTATCTTAGACAAAGTCGACTTACCTTCCCCATTTTTACCAACAAATGCTACTCTCTGGCCTCTCTCTATTTCAAAATTGATATTGGATAGTACAAGGTTGTCTCCATAGCTTTTTGTAATATTTTTGCACTCTACAACTAATATGCTAGAACGTGGTGGATTCGGAAATCGAAGAACTAATTTGGAATTATCTTCATCTTCTATTTCGATCCTTTCTATTTTATCTAACATCTTTAGCTTAGACTGCGCTCTTGAGGCAAGAGACGCTTTGGATTTGAAGCGTTCTATAAATCTTTCCTGCTGAGCTATTTGCTTTTTCTGATTAGCGTAAGCGGCTACATCCTGCTCTCGCTGAATAGATCTGAACTCTATAAATTGGGAATAAGGCATAGTATTGGAATACATTTTTCCAAGAGATAGTTCCACAGTTCTGTTTGTAATATTATCTAAAAACTGCCTATCGTGCGACACAAGAATTACTTCGCCGGGATAGTTCTTCAAAAAGTCCTCTACCCATCCAATAGATTCAATATCCAAGTGATTTGTAGGTTCATCCAGTAAGATACATCCGGGGCGAGCAAGTAGCAGTTTTGCAAGTTCTACTCGCATTTGCCAGCCACCGCTAAACTCATTCATTGGCTTTTGAAGTTCTTCCTGAGTAAATCCAAGTCCCGTAAGGACACGTTCTACCTCTGCTTCTACGGAGTGACCTCCCAAAATTCTTAAGTGGTCGTTATCTTCAGCTAACTGTTCTAACAGTGAGGCATATTCCTCTGACTCGTAATCTTCCCTATTTGAGATTTCATTCGTAATATCTTCTATACGCTTTTCAATATTTTTTATTTCTGAAAGAGCACTGGCTGCCTCTTCAAAAATAGGCAGAGTAGAATCAGATACTAACTCCTGAGGAAGATAACCGATTGTATAGTCATTAGGTTTGCTAATCGTACCTGTCCCCGGAGAAAGTGCACCTGCAAAGATTTTCAGTAATGTTGACTTACCGGCACCATTTCTGCCTATCAGTCCTATTCTGTCATTATGCTGTACGTTAAAGGAAATATTATCAAAAAGCTTTTTTCCGCTAAATTCTATAGAGAGATTTGCTATTGTAATCATTTAATTTACCAATTAGTCTATTCGTTTATTAAATTCGTCAAAGAAATGCAATTTTTCAGTTTTAAGATATGCTTTAAACAGCTCACCGGGTTGCAACGCCCTTGTATTTTCTGTCCGTAGACATTTTAAGTTACCTATGCTATTAAAATATATTAGCTGCTCATGCCCTAAATATTCTATATTTTCTACTTTGAGTTCTATTGGTATTGTACCATCTTGATAATCTAAAAAGATATCTTCCGGTCTCACACCCAAAGTCATTTTTTTTGAATTTTCGCTCAGTCTGATGTTTAGTGATTCTGGAAATTTAATCTCCAATCCACCACTTTCTTGAAATATAAATCCATTATCATGTAAGATTTCGCCCTCGAAGAAGTTCATTTGAGGACTACCTAAAAAGCCTGCAACAAACTTATTAGCTGGCTTATCATATAATTCCTGCGGAGGAGCTATCTGCTGCACTTCACCTTTGCTCATCACTACTAAGCGGCTCCCCATTGTCATAGCTTCCACTTGGTCGTGAGTAACGTATATAGCAGTAGTGCCGAGACGGTGATGTAACTGCTGAATCTCAGAACGCATTTGCACCCTTAGCTTCGCATCCAAATTAGAAAGAGGTTCGTCAAACAGGAAAAGCTTTGGATTGCGAATAATAGCTCGACCAAGAGCTACACGCTGACGTTGGCCACCGGAGAGTTCCTTAGGCTTCCTGTCTAAAAGAGCATCTAACTCTAAAGAAAGTGCAACATCATGAACGAGTTGCTTTATTTCTGGCTTTGGAGTCTTGCGAACCTTAAGAGGAAAAGCAATATTTTCAAACACTGTTTTATGCGGATATAAAGCATAATTCTGGAATACCATGCCTATATCTCTATTTTTAGGTTCAATATCATTTACACGTAGATCATCAAAGTATAAATCACCGGAGCTAATTTCTTCCAAGCCTGCAATCATGCGTAACATAGTAGACTTTCCGCATCCCGAAGGACCGACTAAGACTAGAAATTCGCCCTGCTCAATCTCAAAACTAGCATCATTGACAGCAGTTATGCCATTAGGGTATACTTTTTTGATATTCTGTAATCTTATTTTACTCATATTTTCTGTTGATTATTACATATCTACAAGTTCACAAATTGTAGTGCCGAAATGGCTGAGTGGCTAAAAACAAGTAAAATCATTTTTATCGACACAACAAACTAAATTCTTTGCACTTAAGCATTTTGCAAATTAATCATTTTCGAAGTGAAATTAAAGGGATAAGAAAAAGTGATTTTATATAAGGCTAAATATCTCTCGAACATCACAGGGTTGTTAAAGCCAAAGCTGTAGGAGGAATGGCCTGTAAACATTTCAAAGAGCGGATCTTGCTGCAGGAAGCGTCCCATGTTAGGGTCGTAGGTTCTTGCGCCCAATTGGTAGTAGTCTGATTTCATTTCCTCTTATACGAATACAGACTTGCATATAAATACTAAATGATGCAAGTCTGTATTATATTAGTCAATTATTGTTTCTTTTTTACCAATACTAGTTGTCCTACTTTTTGGATATGTGGAGACTGCGATTTTAATATTGTGACTGGCTTTGGATCTTTGATAAGACTTACAATATCAATAGTCACAGTATCCTTAGTTAAATTATCATATTCTGGAGAATATTTAACTAAACTAGTATAAAATATATTAGACCCATCGTAAGTTAGCGCAAAACCTTTAAAATACCAATTCAGGTAATTTTTTTGAATTCCATTCTGAAGTTTAATATTAACAACAGCTCTATCTTCATATATATTGGGATATCGATAGTCATTAGAATATTCAGCATATTTTTCTATCCATGACTCTTCTATTCTATTATCCTCTAAAATTCTTAAATCAGACTGTTCATTAAAAACAACATATTCGTTAATAAACAACCCCAAATCCTTTGATTCTTGGATACTTTCGGTTGATAGAGGAGTATCATTCAAAAATCTATAATACCAAATTTTTGGCACAATATAGTAGGAAACAAGAATGACACAAACACATAGTAACCAAAATATTATGTTTCTTTTGTTAATTCTCATATTTAATTCCTTATTAAATTTCTCAAACGATCCAAATTTAAAATAGATACCCCATTCAGGTTTGCATTCATACATTAATACAGTAGCGTTGGCATAATAGGTCATCAAAAGTGACATTCCAAAGTCCCCCAGCAGCACATCCCCACCACTCTTATGCTTCTCAGGTGCCATACCACTTGGATCGCCAAACATCACAGGGTTGTTAAACCCAAAGGAGTAGGAAGAATGGCCTGGGAATATTTCAAAGAACTATAATATAAAATGCTGCCATTAAATTCAATAAAATAGCAGCATTGGTATTCTAAAATATTAGTCTTCTTCTGGGAGTTGATCTATAAAGTCATATATATTTTCAAAAAATATATCCCATGCTTTAGATTTATCATTTTCTGCCAAACCATGTAATATTATTCCTGACCAATCCATATTGTCATATTTTATACTGTAACCACTTTGGAAAAAAATTTTAAATAACAAATCAAAATCTTTTTCTATTAATATAGTTAATCCAGTAAATAAACCACTAACAAATGCTACTAACGAAGAGTAGTCTTTTTCCACTGCAAGTGAGGCTGGATGTTTATCCAAGATGTTTAAATCATATATAAGTTTTTCTTTTATGTGTTTTTTCATTCTATTGTATTTAGAAGTTTAATATATCATTCTCTTTAAATAGTTTTTTATAGTCATTAATATGCATACCATCAGGTCCAGTAATTCTATCATATATCCAGTCTCCTCTACGAGCTGCATGATGATGTGTCCAAGAAGAAAATATTTCAAAGAGTTACAATATAAAATGCTGCCATAAATTTAATATAATAGCAGCATTTTTATGTATCTAATTTACTCTTCTTCCGGGAGTTGATCAATAAAGTCATATATATTTTCAAAAAATAAATCCCATGCTTTAGATTTGTCATTTTCTGCGGGGCCGCAAAGAATACAATATGACCACCACATGTTATGAAATTTTAATTGATACTTTTCGTTTACAAATTGTTGAAACTGCAAATTATAATTGTGGTTATTAACAATAGACAATCCTCGAAACAAACCGTTTGTAAATACATCCAAATAAGAATAATCTTTTTCCATTGGAAAAAATTGAGGATGCACTTCTAGTATTTTAAACATTTTAACTAAATTGATTTTATCTATTTTTTTCATTATTGTCTACTCGAATTTTAACCAATCAGAATTTTTAAATAATTTTTTGTACTCATCAATGTGCATACCTGAACCTCCTGTAATTCTGTCATATACCCAATCACCTTTTTTAACAATATAATGTTCAAACCAAGGTGCAATTAATTCTCCTTTACTATTTACTACTTCTCCTAATGTGTACGTTTGTGCACCTTCATTAAATTTATTAGTGATTTTGATTATTTCTCCACCGTCAACACATTTTACAATCTTCGAAGCAGCTTCTACACATCCAAATACTAAGTCGCTTACTTCTGCGTTCTTATTCCACGGCCAGTTTTTTAATACCTTGCCTGCATATTTCGAAGGAACATAAAATATTTCGCCTACTTTACCTGCGAATTTAAACGCTTTAGTACCTTTTGCCAAATCACCAACTATCGGTATTATTGCAAATGCTGATAGTCCGGCTTGTGTCCATTCTCCTTCACCGAGATAAATTATTGCATTTAATCCATCAGCTACGCCGTACGGATCTGCAACGCCTATTATATCCAACGCAGTATGAAGGGCTTCTTTGTCAAACATACTGGCATATTCACCTGCTTCTGTAAACAATGCCACTAAAGGACTAAATGCCTCCTTAATCATATCATATTCATACTGCCTTGGAGAAGTCTTCCCATTATCATTAGCAGCAATTAAACCACCTTCACCGCCACCACCTGGGCCGGGGCCACCAGAAACGCCGCCACCTTCTGTGATTATTTTCCACTCATAAATATTTTGGTAGATAGTACGTTCAAGATTCAAAGGATTGAGACTTCTTCCATCAGTAGTCGTATGAATTTCTTCTACTCCTACACAGACATAAGAAATAAAAACTGTTGTTACTGCAGAATAATCAGCTAAGTATTGAGCCAATCTATCATCACTCCCCAGCAGCACATCACCTCCACTCTTATGTTTCTCCGGTGCCATACCACTTGGATCGCCAAACATAACCGGATTGTTAAACCCAAAGCTATAGGAAGAATGGCCTGTAAACAATTCAAAGAGCGGATCTTGCTGAAAACAATCAATCATTTGTAATAACGTAATTTAGACGTTGAGCAAAATATTTAATCTCGTTTTTTGTACGAGGGGGATTACTTAGTTTATATATCCTGGCAGAATATAATTGAAATAGACTCTATTTTTGAACTAATACGATTAAGCCAATTTCTGATATATTTTTAGATTTTCCGAATTCCAATTGAGAAGTCGATCTAGGTAACCCATCTTTTAACACTCTGATATAGACTGTGTCATTTTTCAATTTATAATACCTGGATTCCCATATAGTACTTCTCATGTACCAAATATCTGAGCATTCTTCTCTGAGAGAAAGTCCATCTAAATACCAGATAGTTCTATCTTTTAATACCTCGGCATCCATTTTTAGACATAATCTGATTCGTGAAGTATCTATTTTAGGAAATCTATAGTCATTTGAAAAATCAGCATAATTCTCAAGCCAAATGTCTTCAAAACGAATATCTTTCAAAAAACGTAAGTTTGATTTTTCTTTTGATACTTTAAATTCTTTTAAAAATAGTCCAAGTGTTTTAGATTCAGAAATACTTCCCGTCATTTGTTCCATACCATTTAAGAATCTATAATTAATAACTTTTGGAATGAATACTATTCCAACTATAATTAACATTATTACAATAATAAAAACGATTATTTTACTCTTTTGCATTGTTATTACCTTAGTATTAATGACCGTATTTTATTCAAATTTATAATGCTAGCTCCATTCATACATGCATTCATTCTAAATATGATATTTGGAGCATTGTCTGAAGCAAACATACCCCAAAAACTATGTAATCCAATCATCCACAAACCTGAGGAACGTTCATTTGTATTACCATAGTATGATGGCAAACCTGCAGCACATAACGCTGCATCCCAACCAGAACTCTTTCTAGATGAGTCACAACAGCATAAGATGCCGTAGTTATCCCAGAGTAAAGTCCCAAATATTTAAATAACGAACCACTCCCCAGCAGCACATCACCTCCACCCTTATGTTTCTCAGGTGCCATGCCGCTTGGATCGCCAAACATCACCGGGTTGTTAAAGCCAAAGCTGTAGGAGGAATGGTCTGTGAATATTTCAAAGAGCTATGATAATATACAAAAACCTCTCTAATTCTTTGTGGGGGATTGGAGAGGTTTGAATTGAGATGTATTCTATTTCCTAATTATTTCAAAACTATCTATGATTTTTTGAAATGTTGTATCGTCTGATGGAGTATAGTGATACTTAGAAATTGAACACTCCAGTGTAAAAGCCGTATCCATGAGAAAAAAAGATCTGTATTTAAAATAGTGCCCTTCACCCATTGCACTATCTATCACATAATAACTATACATTTCTCCGGTTTGACCTTCCAAAGAAATAGTATCCCTTGATAAGTTTTTTTGTAATTGAAACATATAGTTATCAAACTTAAAATCTCTATTCCTTTTCGAATAGTAGTTTTGATCATTTGTACCATAAGCCATAATTGAAAAATACCATTCGTTATTTGCATATGAAGCAGATGCTAAACTACCATATTCATTTTCTCTTACACTAAATGTAGAATAAGGAATAAGATTATAATACCTAAAATTTATCTTAGCATTGCCAAATTCAAATGTAGCAGAGTTAGAGTCAGGCTTAAACAAAGTACAAGCACTCAAAAAAAGAATAGACAAAATTAGATAATACCTCATCATTTTTCCCTCCAAAGCTGATTCGCCAGTCTTTCATAAACTCCACATTCTTCAATATCACATAAATACCATAAATTAGACACACTAATAAAACTACATCTGATACAAAAGTTAGAATTACTAATAACCACTCCTATCTGATATTCCAGAGCTGTATAACCTTCTCTGCCAATATTGGTATTTGGTGAAAAAACTACTCTACTAATAGTTATATCTTCACTCAACAAAGCAGAATCAGAATTGTAATAGCTCTGTAAATCTTTTATTTTTTGTATTTCACTAGAATCAATAACGTCAAAATCTCTGATATAAATTCGATCAACAGCTATCTGATTTTGATCCAATATTGAATCTAATGTACTAGGATATAAAATCATATTCCGTATCATCTCAACTTTGTCTTCTGGCAATTTTTTGTCAGGATAGTAATAAGTCGAACAAGAAACTAATATGATACTCAATAGTAAGCTGAAAATATATTTCATTTGTACACCTTATGGTTTTGACAAAATTTTATAAACTATTGCGCCTATTGTGCCAATAATTGATCCCCAAATAATCCATTTATCAATTCTATAAAAAGAATTTTTTTTCAGAGGCAAGTTTAAAATTTTTCTGACATAGTTAGCACCTTCGACCGCCAAAGATTCTTGTTCGTTTTCATCCAATTGAGCATATGCTATGTTTCCTAGTCTCAGTCTATCCATTATATGTGTTACTTCATGAGCCAAAACACCTGCTATAGTATATTTGCTTTTTTTACCATCTATATTTTTATATTTTTCTAGATAATCAGCAGTAAAAGCATCATATTGGGAAAAGTTATCGGTAAAATACTCTTCGGCTATAAAAAGACATGGTTGACCGGTAGATCTAATAATCCCGCCAGCACCTCCGATACCTTTTACTCCCATCTTTTGAGCTTTTGCTTGCATTCCGTATCTTTGTGCTATTTGTCTTGCAGTCTCTACCTTTACTTTAACAGGCTGAGTATTGCCTCCTTCCCATAAATCATCAAAATATGAAGGATCTCCTTTGTAAATATTTTCTATTGAAGAAGTAATTTTAGCAGCATAAATAGATGATACACTACTTAAATCAAACATGCCCTTCACATCTAGTAGACTATGTTTCACTTTCCCATTATTATTCGTAGCACCCGTCAATCCTCTACCACCCTTATGTTTCTCCGGTGCCATGCCGCTTGGATCGCCAAACATCACAGGGTTGTTAAAGCCGAAGCTGTAGGAAGAGTGACCTGTGAATATTTCAAAGAGCTATGTGTATTATATACAAAAACCTCTCCAATTCTTTGTGGGGGATTGGAGAGGTTTGATAATCTATACGAATTAGTCTTTTTCTTTTATTGTAAAGCGATTCAAGATATTTTGAAACTCGGGTTTGTCATTAGAAGTATAGTTGTATTTGACAACTTCTAATATCATACTAAAATTTCCTAGATGATTATAAAAATACATCATGCCAGTTTCTTTTTCTTCAGGAGACATAATAGAATCTTTCATAAAATAAGAAAGAGCCTCTCCTGCGAACCTGTTCAATACAAAAGTACTTTGTCCTCGTAGATTAGCATTTTTTGAATGTATACTACTTAAAGTTTGTTTGCAGAAGTAAGATGTAGATTTTATAGATTCAGTTTGCTCAATAAAAAAATGTATATACCAATCTTCTCTAATCCAAAAAGAATGAATACGTTCAACCTCGAATCTCCCACCATATAATTCTCTCTGAAGTGGTAAATATTCTGAGAATGTGCTTGTTTCAAATTCAATTTTGTGTTCTGATGTTTCAAATGAAACTGTACTATCAGAGATATCAACAGATAAGGTATTACATCCATAGAAAAATATAATTAAAATAATACTTAATACATTACTTGCCTTCTTTTTCACAAGAAACTCCATGATAATGATTAAAAGGATCCATATCTTTACAGGTTCCAAAAGAAACCAAGGCTATTTGCTTATAATATTTAATAAATATAAAAGAAAAACAAGAATCTGCAATTTCAACAGATATTAATAATCTAGTAGCTTCCCCATAATATTTACTAGTTGACATTATTGGAGTATAATGACTTAAAAAAAGATCTTTCCATTCGACCTTATCCCCTTGACTCTTTCTAATTTTGTAATAGGAAATGAAAGATTTTAATTGCGTAGTATCATTCTCTTCCAGTCTATATTCCTCAACATTTACTATCTTATTTTTATTAAAATCCTTATAGTATAAGATTGGATTTTCTGAATTCAACAACTCAGATAAAATACTTCTCATATTTTGTATTAGTAGATCATCTTCTTTTGTATTTCTTATACTTTTACAAGACAAAAGAAAAAGCATTATGCTCGCGAATATAAATAATAATTTTTTCATATTTTATTCCTATTGCATCCATTTATGTAATCCGATATTCCATCTTAGTATCCAGATGTCCCACCATGAAATACCTTGATTTACATGAGGCATTCCCATTGCATCCATCATTTTTTCTTTCATATAATCTGCATGATATTCCATATAGGTTTCATCTAAATCAAAAAAACTGTCTCCTAGATCAAAAAAATCAAATAAATGAGCTAATTCATGCGCAACCGCCATCCAAGCCGTCTTTGGATACGGACCAGAAAATTTATAACCACTTTGACTTGTATAAGAACCAAAATATCCTTGCCTAGTTAGTGCATTATAGTTAGAAGTACCTCCATTATAATATTCTTCAGCAACAAATAAAGTTTGAGTTCCATCTGGATGTAAGGTTAATTTTGCACCTTGTCCATCATAACCCTTAGCTTTTTTATCGTCCGTGAGTATAGATGAAGCTGAAATAATTTGTACTTTTAGTGGAGCTTTTAATTCTTCTAAATCTTCAAAGTAACTAGGATATGCATCATACATTTGTTTTAAATCATCTGTAAACTTACTACTTAAATCACTTCTAACATTACTTAAATCAAATGAATTTAAGACGTCTTCCCAAGAATTAGTATAAGTATTATCATTAGCAGCATTCAAACCACCTTCACCGCCACCACCTGGGCCGAGGCCACCAGAAGGTACTCCACCCGCAATTTTGACTACCGTGCTGACTTCCTGCATTTCATAGACACCAACATAGCCATATTGTTTTTTTTCTAGAGTCAATGGGTTAAGAGCCAAAGATACTGGCCCATCAGGATTATTCACACTACGTCCTCCTATTTCATAACGCTGCACCCCAACCAGAACTCTTTCTCGATGTTTCACAACTTCATAAGATGCCGTAGTTGTCCCAGAGTAAAGTCCTAAATTTTTATATAACGCATCACTTGCCAACAACACATCGCCACCACCCTTATGTTTCTCAGGTGCCATACCACTTGGATCGCCAAACATCACAGGGTTGTTAAAACCAAAGCTGTAGGAGGAATGGTCTGTGAATATTTCAAAGAGCGGATCTTGCTGCAGGAAGTATAACAGAATTGAATATTAGGATATTAGAACGTTAGGACAATTATACTAAATTTAATACGGATTGCCCTAACATTATTATATTTATGTCTTTATATTTATTATTACTTTTTAACTTTCCAACAAACAAGTTTACCTTGTTTTCTTGGATTGCCCAACACAGGTTCAAGTTTATTGTAGTAGGGATAAGCAAAAATAGTGAATTCCAAAGTGTCTTTTTCAATTACATTTAAAGTTGTTTGACTGCTTGATAATGATAGGAGATTGTCTTCCCCTTTCGTTTTAGAAAAATGATTCAAAGACCATGATCTATGTCTGGTCATAATTTCTTTATTCATCTTGATAATCACAGTAATATCGTTACTATCTATCTTTGGATATCTTCTATCATTAGAAGTTAAAGCTGAATATTCAACCCAGATTTCTTCGATTTTATCTGCTCCAAATAGAATTAAATCTGATTTAGTTGTATCGACCCTATACTCTTCCAAAAACACATTATGTTCCTTAGAATCTTGAATTGACTCCGAATAATATAACATATCATTATGGAGATTAAAGTAAAGTAAATCTGTCATATATACAAACAATCCTAAAAATATTATAATAATACTGAATATAATTAAGACGACAGAAAAGCTTCTTTTATTCATTAAGAAGTCCCCTTATTTGATGAAGATTCATTCTTGATACTCCATACTTTCTAACAATAGCATCAAATATAAATTAGGAGAATAACCATTAAGAAAGTTTCGGTTTTGAGTTATTCTCTATGTTCTAGGTTACTTGATCGGTTTCTATAGAAAATATCCGAATACTCATTTAGAACATCGTCCCATTTATCATAATTCAGATACTTTGTACTAATTATTTGCCCCAAAGTACTTATGGGAAGCTTATATTTATATCTATAACGATTATAAAAAATGATACTATCTCGAATATTGTAATTGCGTTCAAAATAGACCTTTACAGTATCATGCTTATGGAAGATTGAATTAATTCTTTTAATTCTTTCAACAATAAAACGAGGTGCAACATTATAAAAAACTGAATCATCTAAGTGATTTAAATGATCTTCTAAGAGTTGTTCAAGATTCTGCACAGAAAAATTCCAACCACAGTAATATCTATTCGAATCATCTAGATATACAGTTCTATTAATATTTGTTTTAGAAGTTATATAGAACTTCTTTATATTATATTCAGGATGAAAATCTATTGAATCTATATTTTTAATACTATCCCCAAAGAAAGTAAAAGTAGTTTTCTCATATTGATTTATATTTAATATCGGTACACTAATAGGAATCTTCATTTTAAGAGACATAGAATCGAGAAATAACTTTCTATCATCAGACAGTACTAAATATTCAACAAGCCATTTACGATAGTCAATACCAACATCTGCTTGCTTATTATTTTTGCATGATGCCAATACTAAGATCGAAGCAAAAACAATTATTATTCTTATTTTGCTCAACAGCTACTCCTTATTTAATAGTATTAATTATTTCATTATAAATTTCTACAGTCATATTAATTGCATCTATTTCAGCGGATACCCTCACATTTCCTCTCAAACGGCTAATAGCAATTGATCGTGTCTCATCAAAGCGTTTAGTTACTTCGCCACCATTTACAATCATTTCGTACGGATATACATAAGCATAATCATCATAAGATGTGGATTTATCGAGCTTGCCATGGTATCTAACCAATGTTTCGCCACCGGCACCTATAAGATTATAATCATAAGTGAGACTAACTTCTTCTGCAGCCTCATCCATTGATTGACTTTGCACTCCTCCGAATATACTATATTTCTTAGTAAAAGTCCACTTAGAATTATTAGCATCTATGTCGTTTACAAACTTCCTCAACAGCCCGTTAGAATTATAAATAAATTCTTCTTTACCGATAAGTGTGTTGAAATGCAAAGCATCAATATTTAAAAAGGATAAAATACTTTAATAATTTTTGCTATCTTTGTGAATTGCGATAAAATATATTGTGTTATGTATAAACAAATGCTATTGGAGATTAACTGATGGATAATCAACAACAAAGATTAGGCGATTTACCTGAAAACGCTTATCGTGAGTTGAAGGATGGCGAAGAGTACCATCCCGTCATGTCTGCTGATAAAGTCTTTCCGGAAGTGACCCCTTGGTCTGTCTTTTGGGGACTATTGATGGCAGTAGTTTTTTCAGCAGCAGCTGCATATTCCGGTTTGAAAATCGGGCAGGTAATTGAAGCTGCTATTCCTATTTCAATCATTGCAGTTGGCGCTGCAACTTTCTTTAAAAAGAAAAATATGCTTGGTCAAAATGTAATCATTCAATCTATCGGCGCTAGCTCCGGTGTGATAGTGGCAGGTGCTATTTTTACAATACCTGCACTTTACATTTTAAATCTTGAGGTTAGCTTTTTACATATTTTCTTATCTTCTTTGACAGGTGGTTTCTTAGGTATATTATTCCTTATACCTTTCAGGAAATACTTTGTAAAAGATATGCACGGTAAGTTTCCATTCCCTGAAGCAAAAGCAACTACAGAAATTTTAATTACCGGAGAGAAAGGTGGCGCTCAAGCCGGCATTTTGATTGCATCCGGCTTAATAGGCGGGGTCTATGACTTCCTATTCTCATCTGTAAAATTGTTCGGTGAAAAGTTTACTTCTAATATTTTGCCATTTGGCGAAACTATTGCTGATAAATACAAAATGCTGTTCCAACTTAATATCAGTGCAATGATTGTTGGTTTTGGATACCTTGTAGGTTTGGAATTTGCGACAATTATTGCCGTAGGTTCTATGCTTGCTTGGTTTGTTTTTATTCCATTAATCAATGAAATTGGTAATATAATTGCAGCTGATGGCGGAACAAATATATTTGCAGCAATGTCAGCAGGTCAAATTTTTGCTGCTTATGTAAGACCAATCGGTATTGGTGCTATTGCTACTGCAGGTATTATTGGTATTATTAAATCATCACCTGTAATCGGCTCTGCTTTCAAACTGGCAGTTGGTGCTGGAAAGGTTGCTGAAGACGGAGAAGCTCCAAGCACTGCAAGAACTGATATGGATTTAAAAATGCCATTTATAATTATGTTCGCAGGTCTTACTATAGTTGGTATATTTATTTTCCTTCTAAACGGCTTTGACATCACATTTTCTCAAGCAGTTGTGGCATTATTGACTGTTGTAATTATTTCGTTCTTATTTACTTCAGTTGCAGCCAATGCGATTGCGATAGTTGGTTCCAATCCTGTTTCAGGTATGACATTGATGACATTGATTTTATCTTCATTCATTCTGGTGCAGATGGGTTTGTCAGGCGATGCCGGTATGACATCAGTTTTGATTATTGGCGGTATAGTATGTACAGCGTTATCAATGGCTGGTGGATTCATAACTGACTTGAAAATTGGTTATTGGCTAGGCTCCAGTCCTGTAAAACAGCAATCTTGGAAATTCTTAGGAACATTAGTTTCAGCGGCTACTGTAGGTGTAGTAATTTACATATTAAACCAAGCTTATGGTTTTACAGTAACACCTGAAACTCCAAACCCAATGCTTGCTCCACAGGCGAACGCTATGGCTGCTATCATTCAACCTTTGATGGATCCGGCAGCTAATATTAGCTGGATGCTGTATTTGGTTGGTGGTATTTTAGCTGTCTTGCTTAATATGATTAAAATTTCTCCTCTTGCTTTTGCATTAGGTATGTACTTACCATTGGAATTAAATACTCCATTATTGGTAGGTGGTTTGATGGCTTACTTCTTGCAGAAAGGTAAAGATAAAAAACTGGCAGAAGCACGCCACCAAAGAGCAACATTGATATCTTCAGGATATATAGCAGGTGCAGCAATATTTGGTGTAATCGGCGCTATATTGCTATTCTTCGGTGTCAATCTGGACTTGCAAGTTTTCACAAATTCAGCTGGACAGATGGTTAACGAACAAGGTGCAGAAATCGCGGCATTCTTTGCATTTTCAACATTGGTTGGATTTACAATTTGGTTAGCTTTGAAAGCTAAAAAAGAAGACTAAAATCTATCACATAGATTAAATTAGGGAAAGGGCTATTCTTGCAAAAGAGTAGCCTTTTTTCACTTCCTATGATATTCCATATATTATAGACTTGTTGAAAAGCACATAATCACATAGCTATACTCTATATTTTGGCATAAATAACTTTTGATTTAGCCCCTTTAAGCATTGCCTGTGTAATATCTCGCATCTTAATATATTGTGTTTAGGACTATCTACCCTACTACCAACAAAAATACTACACAAAATCTCTAAAATTCAGTACATTTGTAATCCTAACTTGGGAGAGTTTTCTAAAAACTTATACCCATCACTGTTTCACAATAACCGGATGATAGATGTATTTATCAAAGGTGGATTTAGTTGGCTTTAAATCCTTTGCACATAAAACTGAAATAAAATTTTCGCCCGGTGTTTCTGCACTTGTTGGGCCAAACGGTTGTGGTAAGTCTAATATAGTAGATGCTGTCCGTTGGGTACTTGGTGAGCAGAAAACAAGTGTGCTCCGTTCAGATGTTATGGAAAATGTAATCTTTAACGGAACAAAATCTCGAAAGCCACTTGGCATGGCGGAAGTAACCCTTACTATAAAAAATGATAAAGGCGTATTGCCTTCAGAATATACTGAACTAACTATCACTCGACGACTTTTTAGAAGCGGTGAGAGTCAGTATCTACTCAACAAAACTAAATGCCGTTTGCGCGATATACTGGACCTCTTTATGGATACCGGAATGGGCCCTGACTCCTACTCTGTTATAGAATTGAAACAGGTGGAAGCTATCCTTTCGGGAAGAGTAGATGACCGAAGAGCTATGATCGAAGAAGCTGCCGGTATAAAAAAATACAAACTTAGACGCAAAGAAGCTCTTAGAAAATTAGAGAGCGTACAAGGCGATTTGGATAGAGTGAAAGATATTGTAGCCGAAGTGCAGAAAAACGTTAATTCCCTCTCGCGTCAGGCATCTAAAACTAAAAAATATAATACTCTACTTAGCGAGTTGAAAGAGAAGGAATCTTCTTTATTGATGCACGAATACGAGCATTATAAAAAAGAGTATATAGCCTTAGAAGGTGAGCTGAAAGTCTTTAATAGTGAAAAAATAAAGCTAGACTTTCAGATTACTGATATGGAAAAGACTATTAGCACTTTCAAAGAAAAGCTAACTGTTGTTGATAATAATTTTAAACACGCAAGATCTGCCGAAGGAAAATTGCATGGCTCTCTTGCTAATATGAAACAATCACTTGCAGTAAATGAGCAAAAAGCTATTTCTATAGATCAAGATAGAAAACGCCTAGCTGCAGAAATAACAGAAGCTACGATAAGTGCTGATCAAGCTAAAACTTTACTGGAAGAAACCAAACACAAAGCTGCCTTGCTAAGTGGCGAACAGGAAGGAATAAAATCACGATTAAGTGAAGCGATCTCTGAAAAGCAGGAAGCAGATAAACTTGTTACTGAACTTAGAAAAAAAGCCGGTGACGATCACGCTGAAGCTATGAAGTATCAAAATCAGATACATAACATCGAACAGCAGGCTAAAAGAAACGACTCAAAGAAAAACAATCTAAAGCAAAAAATATATCAGTCTACAGAAGAAATAAATAGCTTAAAGTCTCAATTAGGCGAATTAGAAGATGATTTACAATCTGCTGTAGATGAAAAATCAGAACTACATGAGCTGTTAGTTGAGACTGAACTGACTCTGCAGGCAGAAACAGAACGCCGTGCTTCACTTCAGGTAGAGATAGATGACTTGAGAAATAAAATAAACGATTTGAAAAATCAAATCAGTTCTAAAAAAGCATCTTTAGAATTTTTATCCGGATTGATAGACACTACTGATATTTCAAAATTTCTAATTGGTTCTCCGGATTGGCAACCAAGCAATGAAAAAACTCTATTTGTGGAAGCTGTCGGCACTGATGAAAAATATAGGATTGCTGTAGAGTCTGCCTTGGGCGAAGCAGCCCACTATTTTGTAGTTGATACCAAAGAGGACGCAGCATCTGCTTTTGCTACTCTAAAACACAAGCAAAAAGGTAAAGCTACATTTATCTGTAAAGAATTAATAAATGAGTTACCAAAATTTGATGAGATAGAAACAAACGACAATATATTTGGCAGACTCAGCGAGACCGTCAGAGTTGACGATGCGCTCAGAAATGCGCTACGTGGCATTATTGGTGACATGGTTATCGTGGATAGCCTTGACTCTGCCGAACTCATTGTAAAGACTGGAAAGGCGACTGCTGCGGTTACTCTTCAAGGTGAAATTTATGGTGCAAAAGGCATCATCAAAGGTGGAAGTACTTCAAAAAAAGAAGGGCTTATAGTTGGTAAAAAAGAACGAATTGAACAACTAAAAGCCGAAATAGAATCTCTGCAGATAAAAGCAAATGAATTAGAATTAGAGCTTAACAATACAAAATCTGACTTTAATGCAATAGATATCCAGGCTCTTACTAATGAAGTAAGAAGAGCCGAAAAAGACAAAAAGGACAACGAAAACAATATTGCACAGCTAAATCTCAAAAAAGAAGCTATTCATAACAAACTTGAAATAGCTGATTCAAATATTTCTCAGTTTACAGAAGATTTGGGTGAAATAGAGTCTGAGGAGTCTGACTATAATAATCAAATATCGTCTATCAAAGAGAAGATGGACAAAAAGGAAACTTCTTATAAATCTGGAATGGAGGATTTATCTAAAGCGGAAGCTGAGCTAAAAGACAGACAGGAAAATCATAGAGAAATTGAAAAAGAAGAAGTACAACTAATTGCTGAAATTCGTCGATTAGAAGCCGATACAAATAGACTTGAAAAACAGATCGAAGAGTTAGATATCAAAGCTGAAAAAAAGCAAGACGAATTAGTTGGCAAAGACGATGAAGAAGTACACCTTAAAAATCAAATAATTGGACTAAAAGATAATATCAGTAATACCGAAACTGAACTTAACGATGTAAAAAATAAAAGACAGTTTTTGGGTGACGAAAAAGATCAGATACAGGAACAAATAGAACAGAATAATACTGCTTTTAATCAAATTCGTAAGCAGTACGATGCTGTCAAAGAAAAAATCCATAACAAAGAAATAAAAGCCACAGATATAAATGTTCATATTGACAATGTAAAAGAAAGATATAATGAGCAGTTCGCAGAAGATATTACACTTAAAGAATTTGAACATCAGGATCAGTTTAACTTTGTTGAGAATAGAGAAGAAGTGGCTGAACTGAAAGAAAAATTGCAATCTCTGGGCAATGTAAACTTTATGGCTTTGGAAGAATTTGAAACCCAAAGTGAAAGGTTGACTTTCTACAACCAACAAGTCAAGGATCTAACTGACGCTGAAAAGATTTTAGAAGAAACTATCTGGGAAATAAACCGCACGGCTGAAGAAAACTTCAAAGCAACTTTTGATCAAATTAAAAAGAACTTCCAGATGCTGTTCAAAACCCTTTTCAATGAAGAAGGTGAAGCAGACATTAGGCTAAAAGAAGGAAATCCTTTAGAAGCTGATATTGAAATAATGGCGAAGCCACCTAATAAAAAGCCCAACTCTATCGAGCAACTTTCTGGTGGAGAAAAGACTCTAACTGCAATCTCTTTACTTTTCGCAATTTATCTGGTCAAACCAAGTCCATTTTGTATTTTGGATGAAGTTGATGCTCCATTAGATGATGCAAATATTGGCAGATTTATCGAAATGATAAAACGCTTTAGTATTGAGACACAGTTTTTAATTGTTACACACAATAAAAAAACAATGGAAGCTGCTGAAACACTTTATGGTGTCACACAGCAAGAGCCGGGTGTTTCTAAGTCTGTAGCTGTTAAACTTAACAGGCAGGAATTAAAGCCGTTAGAAGAAGTAAAATTGTAGATTAAATAAGTATGCTGTTGGAGTCCAGCCCCGCCCGCTACTCACTTATACTAAATATTTCTTCGCTGTCGGTTTCAACTTCTATGGTATAAGGGATTGTGTCATCATAAGCCCCGTTTTCACCATATATTCTAATTTTATAAGTTCCTGCATCAAGATTATTGATCACTACATATTCGTTCTCAAGTCCTGTTAAAAATGCGCGACGGATTCTTCTACCGGCAGCATTATACATCTCAAGATTGTAGTTAGCAGGTACATTAGTCAATTTCACACGCACATTTCTGCTTGCGTTGGTAATCAGAAAACGGAACCAATCTTCATCAGTTTCAGAATCAACTATTCCGTAAAAATCTTCATTGGTGCCTACTAATTTAGCATCTGCCGTAGTATTATTAGAACCATAAACTACATCATCATCAATGCCGGCAAGAGTGGTTGCACTTCTGGAAGTCATAATCCCAGGCATTTGATTGTAGTTTTCAGTGCCATTTGCACCCTGATAAGAGAATATTCTAAACGAGTACCTTCTGTTTGGCACTAATCCGGAAAGTGTAAATGAGTGATTATATTCACCGTCACCATTATAAACTACAACTCCATTCCCAATTTGAGAGCCAGCACCAAAAACAGTGTTGCCACTGTAAGTTCCACCATCTTGAGGAAAATCTGTATTAACAACAGTACTGTCAATTCGTGCAACTATAATTGCTTTATCATGAGGAGTGCCAGTTCCATCAAAAGATACGGTCATTGATATAGCTGTTACTGCAGATAGAGTCAAATTAGAGCAAGGCAATAACGGTTGAGTTTGCAATATATCAATTGGACCTGAAACTCCATACGTAGAATATCCTTTGTAAGTTGTAACTGCCTTGATTTCAGCATTTACAGAGTTATTAGGATGTAGTATTAATCCCGGTACAGTAACTCTATCAGAGTTTGCTGGCATTACGACAGTAATTGGTGAATTAGTAAGAGTAACGCAAGTTTCTAATACTGTTATCTGAATAGTAAGAGGCGTATCAGTAGTATCAGGTATGCCCCATTGATTTTGTAATTGGAAAACTATATCAAATGGCGTTCCAGCTTCTATTATAGTAGGCTGTGAAATACTTTCTAGTTTATATAATGGCAATGCAAGTGCTGCATCTTTATCTTCATCCGAAGACGACAGAGCATCAAATACAGCATAGAATCCTTCGAAGTCATTAGCTCTTAGAGGATAAGAAATATATGATGCCATTGAAATACCATCATCACCGTTTCCTACAGGTCCGGCGCCATCTTCATGAGAGTTTCTAAAGTCTTCCCATTCGCTTCCTGTCCATCTCGCTGAAAAGGTTTCATTGTTAACAGCTGCAAGACCGTCATTATTAAGACCACTCCCCCAACCGAAATTTATTTGCACAGAATCATTTGCATTATTTACTGTATCGATTGGCAAAACATACCACTCAATATTAAAAGCACGTTTTTGATCACCGGTTCTCCCATATACAGGGCTCGTCTGTTCTGCTGATACTTCAACAATTTGAGAAGTTGATGAGTTATAAAATTTGATTTCTAATGGAGTATACCCTACACTGTTACCACAGCCTAACTCAAACAAAGTTGCATTACTGCCGGAAACAGTTTTTCTCAAACGCCCAATGACGTTATCATCCTGGTCAAATTCATGAGTTGCTCCTGATGATAAATCAAGATAATACTCACCTGTATTTAAGTCATAATTACCTGTAATTGAAGTAATAACTTCTAAATTACAGAATAGAGTGACCATAGTTGCTATTGTGATTTTATCTACTTTATCATCGACGAACATAGAAGCCGGTATTTCAGTTGTAGTAGCAGTCAATATCACTTCTGCCAAATCTGCATCTAGCGAACCGGACAGAATGATTGGTTGTCCTGTGCCCTGGAACTCTAAAGTATATGTTTCTAAAAATAGATTTCCTGTAGTTGAGTTTAAGGTCAAATCTGTATTGTTAAAAGTCAAGTCACCTGCCAGAGTTTCTTGTCTTTGGAATTCGATATCCGGAGCTAAAGTTCCGGTAAATAGAGTGTTAGATAGATTACTTACAGTCCCCGAACCATTTAATATAATCTTACCAGTTGAATAATTTATTTTTTCAGCCACTGTAGAATGAGTAATATTGCCGGATACGGTTAAAATGTAAGAGTCAATATTCAAGTCACCACCAAGCAATATTAAATCATTGTTTATAGTCAGATTTCCGTCTAAACTTTCATCATCACCACCGGTAGCATCGTCACCTAACTGCAGATTATATAAAGACGCACCTGTTCCGCTTGGGATATCAGGTGTAAAAAGAGCATCAGACAGATTAATACCACTATGTGTTGCTGCAATAATATAAGTACCTGCGTTACCATTTATATGTCCGTTTGTTGTACCAACTGTGGCATCTGCAACTTTGAAATCAATTGTTCCAAGGTCTAGAATACCATCTGTTAATGTTAAAGCTCCACCTGATTGAATCTCAGCATCCAATTCTAAATTAACATAATCTGCCGGATATGAATTTTGCGATTTATTTATTTCTAGTATTCCGAATTCAAATGGATAAGACGCTGAACTGCTGCCACCAAGAGTCTGTAAACTTGTTCCGTTTAGTGTGACTTTAGCAGCACTTCCTGCAGCTTTGAAGGAGGAAGTTCCATTACATGTAATGTCACCTTTTACTGCAAATAAATCACCGTCATTTAAAGTTACTGCAGCTGTTCCTGAAGTAAGAACGTCCCACAACGTTACCTGCAATGCAGTATGTCCAGCAACTACACAATTATTGGTAAAAGTAATCTCACCACCACTTGCAGTGAATGTAGCTCCATTAGCAGAACCCATATCAAAAGAAGTACCTGCAATAGTAAAATCATCAGAAGTAATAACATTATTATTTGCTAAATCCGACGCAGTGAGGTTATTGAAAACAAGTGTTCCATTATTGACTATGCTCTTATTTTGACCATTTTCAGCAGTTTGTCCAAATATTACATTTGCAGTAGGATCTGAGAATGTTAGAGAAGATGATGTTCCAATAGTAATACCTGCAGATTGAGAAACATTATTATTGGAAATATAAAAACCTTTATCAGAGACGACAGTTGAGTTAGCATCTAATTCAATGTGGCAGAATGTAAGTGTACCATCAACTGCGATATTCCTTGAAGCTGTATTGTCAAATTTAACAGTACCGGCAGTTGCATCAAAAATTGCGTTTGTAGGAACAGTAAAGTCACCTGTTATAACCATATCTGTGGCAGTAATGACAGTTCCTGCATTTCCCAGCAGTGCTAAATCGTAAAAACTTAAATCTGTATCATTCCCACCATTATTTGTTAGAGTAAAACCTCCGTTTGGGTCAATACTAACTACACTTGTGCTATTAGCAGTAAACGAGCCACCTACACCAACGGTCAAAGATGCACCGCCTGCAAATGCAAAAGTACTTGAAGTAGTTATATCAGAATTTGCCTGTATATCTAAAACATCAAGAGTGACTTTATCAGAGATAAAACTGAATGTGCGAGTGCTTGAGTTACTTATTGTAGTTATGGAGCTGAGTGTTAATGTATTAGTGCCTACTTGTGTGAAATTGCCTTTAATAGTCATTGGCAAGTTCCAAGCAATAAGTGCTGCGCTTGTATTTACATTCAAATTAAAGAACTCTACAGTTCCCGCAGCATAAACAGGATCAGAAGTAATATATATTGTGCCTGCACTTTGCGTGAAAGCACCATTATTGATATCAAATTCTGCTACAGTAAGAGTGCTTGTGGTTCTAACATCAGTAGTAGCACCATTGATGTACAAATCTGACAGACTCAAATTAGAAGCTGGTGAAACAGAAATATTCTGTAAATCACCGCCATCCATTACCAAGCGAACATCATTGCCACCATCCTGTAAAATACTGGTGCCGCTAAGTGTTAAGTTACCTCGCACATGTAAATCGTCATCATCAGTATTTGCAATAAGGTTAACTGTGGCATCGGCAATTGTGAGATTTTCTACTTTTATATCTCCGTCACCGCCTGTAGTAATATTAGCATTAGAATTAATTATAATATCCGGCAAATTGCCATTGCCTATCACCCCACCTGAGGTCATAGTAATATTACCTGATACTGTCAATATATCATTGGTCCCGTCAAATCCATTAAATTTGCCTGTAACTCCTACAGCAAGACTTGCACAACTAACCGAACCATCTATTTTAACAAAACCTGCCGAGCAGTCCATATCATTAAGTGTAAGAGTGCCTGCATTATTTTCCAGACTAACTACTGTATTAGTTCCGTTAAGAGTTTGAGTGCCTCCTGATGCTACAAAAGTTGCTCCGTTGTTTACTGTAAATATGGATCCGTTAGTTCCATCTCCAATTGTAAACAAGCTTGTAGTTGTAACATCAGAACCGGCTGTAACTGTAATGTTTTCAAAAGTTACTGTTCCGCCTGCGCAAGTGAGGCTTCGAGTAGCGCTATTATCAAATATCAGTTCGGACAAAAAAGTAAGAGTATTTCCACCAGATTTATTAAGAGTACCTTTGATAGTAGAGGGTATATTCCATGTAATACCACTACCTGCAGTACTGATATCTAAGTTGAAAAACTGTACGGTACCTGCATTATAAACAGTAGATGCAGTAATATATGTAGTTCCTGCACTTTGCGTGTAAGCACCGTTATTAATATCAAACTCTTCTATCGTAAGATTGCTTGAAGTTCTTACATCTGTTACTGCACCATCTATATACAAATCAGAAACAGTAAAGGTAGAAGTTCCGTCTACATTAATATTCTGGAGTCCACCACTGTTTAGAACTAAACGAACATCTGTTCCACCATCATTTAGGGAGCTATTACCCGAAAGAGTAATATCACCAAGCACAACAATATCGTCATCTAAAGTGCCAGCTACAAGATTAACATTAGCATTATTCAAAGTTAGATTATTTACTGTAATATCTGCATCCGCTCCTGTTGTAATAGTCCCATCTGCAGCAAAAGCAAGGTTTAGAGTCCCGGCACCTTGTGAAATGATTATCTGGTCATCAGTTCTTGTAAGAGTCAAATCTCCGTAAAGAGTTAACGTAACGTTAGCAGTAGCAGTAATTGAACAATTGCCATTGCCACCACCTGCGTCTGCAAATGTAAGGCTTTTACATTGAGCATCTACATTGATTTCTACAATTGCATTATCGGGAATGTTTACATCATCACCTGAACCCGGAACTCCGGGATTCCAATTGCCTGCATCACTCCATAAACTGTTACCTGCACCACCCGTCCAATTCGTTTGAGCATAAACATCAATACCCGATACTACAAACAGCAATAGCAGGGCAATTATAAATGTATTCTTTTTTAATTTTAACATCGTCGGAGAATCCTTTCTCAGTTTGTAAGACGTGAAATCCAATATCTCATCATCTTAGTATTTATTTAGTACTTGTATTCTATATATATCGGACATATAGCTATTTTCTTGACATAAATATCATAAATGTGGAGAAATTAAATTTAACTGAAATTATCGAGTTGACATCTAATTTTTTGTATCCATTAATGTCGAAAATAATTAATAGATACCATTCTCAAACCTATGGTTTATAGAATCTCACAGATATATACTTTTGACTTCCTATTACAACAATGCCTACCAAAATAAAAGGACTACCCTTATTCAGAGTAGTCCCTAAAATATCTAATATTAGATTAGTCTTAGTGTTTATGCTCAAACAGAGATGCACCAAGATACTCTTTATTCATTTTAGAAATGAATTTAGCGGAAATTGATTTAGGGCAGGCAGCTTCGCACTCATAGTGATTAGTACATGCTCCAAATCCTTCATGATCCATCTGATTTACCATTGCCAATACGCGTTTTTTCCTTTCAGTTTGACCTTGAGGAAGTAATGCAAATTGGTTAACTTTTGCTGCCACAAACAGCATTGCTGCACCGTTAGGACAAGCTGCAACACATGCACCGCAACCTATACAAGCAGCAGCATCCATAGCTAAATCAGCATTGAATTTAGATATAGGAATAGCGTTAGCGTCTTGTGCCTGACCAGTACGTACGTCAACAAATCCACCTTTTTGCTGGATTCTGTCAAAAGCAGTTCTATCTACAACAAGATCTTTGATTACCGGAAATGCTTTAGCTCTAAATGGTTCTACATAGATTTCATCACCATCATTAAACTTACGCATATGAAGCTGACAAGTAGTTGTAGCAGCTTCAGGGCCGTGAGGCATACCGTTGATAGTCAAAGAACATGCACCGCAGATACCTTCGCGACAGTCATGATCGAATGCTATTGGTTCCTTATTTTCTATAATAAGTTTTTCGTTAAGCACATCGAGCATTTCTAAGAAAGACATATCTTCGGAAACTTCATCTAATTTATGAGTTCCCATTTTGCCCTTATCTGACGCGTTCTTCTGTCTCCATATATGCAATGTTATTTTCATTTTTGCTCCTTTGTCAAAAGACATAAATTTGCCGGCCACTAAGGGCATTATTTATAACTTCTAACAGCAAGCTTAACGTTTTCAAATTCCAAATCTTCTTGGTGGCGAATAGGTTTTTTACCAACTCCTTGGTACTCCCAAACACCTACGTGAGTGAATTTTTCGTCGTTACGTTTTGCTTCGCCATCAGGATATTGGTGTTCTTCTCTAAAGTGAGCACCACAAGATTCGTCTCTTTCGAGAGCATCCCACGCCATTACTTCTGCAAATTCAAGGAAGTCTGCTACTCTGTTTGCTTTTTCTAAAGCAATATTTAAGTCGGCAGATTCACCGGTAACATTTACATTTTGCCAGAATTCTTCTCTAATTTGCGGAATAGTTTCAATAGCTTTTTTCAAACCAGCCTCATTTCTTGACATACCAACATGTTCCCACATAACTTTTCCAAGCTCTTTGTGGAATGCAGTAGGTGTTTTTTTACCTTTGATGCCAAGAAGTGTATTGATTTTGTTGTGTGCTTCTTCTTCTGCTTTTTTGAATTCAGGATGAGAAGTGTCAATTTTATCAAATTTATTAGCGGCAAGGTAATTACCTATTGTGTAAGGTATTACAAAGTAACCATCAGCAAGCCCCTGCATAAGTGCAGAAGCACCTAAGCGGTTAGCACCGTGGTCAGAGAAGTTTGCTTCACCTAATACGTGCAAGCCCGGGATTGTACTCATTAAGTTATAGTCAACCCAAAGTCCACCCATAGTGTAGTGAGAAGCAGGATATATCATCATAGGCGTTGTATACGGATCGTCGCCTGTGATTCTTTCATACATTTCGAACAAGTTACCGTAGCGTTCTTCGATAGCGTCTTTACCAAGGCGTTTGATAGCGTCAGCAAAGTCAAGATAAACACCATAACCTGTAGAAGCCACACCACGACCATCATCGCAAGCTTCTTTTGCAGAACGCGAAGAAATATCACGAGGAGAAAGGTTACCAAAGCTTGGGTATTTCCTTTCCAAATAATAATCTCTTTCATTTTCAGGTATTTGGTTAGCAGGGCGTTTGTCACCTTTTGCTTTAGGCACCCAAATGCGACCGTCGTTACGTAGGGATTCACTCATTAAAGTCAATTTAGACTGGTGATCACCACTAACAGGGATACAAGTCGGGTGAATCTGAGTATAGCATGGATTAGCAAATCCTGCACCTTTTTTATAAGCTCTGTATGCAGCAGTTACGTTACATGCCTGAGCATTAGTAGAAAGGAAGAATACGTTACCATAACCACCTGTAGCAAGGCAAACCGCATCGCCCCAGTGTGATTCAATTTTGCCGGTAATCAAGTCGCGAGTAACTATACCACGAGTTTTACCGTCAATAATAACTATATCCATCATTTCTTTACGATTGTGCATTATTACTCCACCTTTACCAATTTCTTTTGATAAAGCTGAATAAGCACCAAGTAAAAGCTGCTGTCCGGTCTGGCCACGCGCATAAAACGTACGCGACACTTGAGCTCCACCGAATGAACGATTAGCTAAAAGACCGCCATATTCACGAGCAAAAGGTACACCTTGAGCTACGCACTGGTCAATAATATTATTAGCAACCTGAGCTAATCTATAAACGTTAGCTTCACGAGAACGGAAGTCACCACCTTTTACAGTGTCATAGAAAAGTCTCCAAACGCTATCGCCATCATTAGGATAATTTTTGGCAGCGTTAACACCACCCTGAGCGGCAATACTATGAGCACGACGAGGACTGTCATGGAAAGTAAATGCTTCCACTTTGTAGCCAAGTTCGCTCATTGTAGCTGCAGCAGACGCACCTGCTAAACCGGTACCAACTACTAGGATTTTGTATTTACGCTTATTAGCCGGGTTAACCAGTTTCATGTCGAAACGGTGTTTGTCCCATTTATCCTGAATTGGCCCGGATGGAATCTTGCTATCTAAAATCATAAGTTACCTCCGAAGCCTAATAAAATACTAACCGGAATAGAAATCAAAGCTAATGCTATAATAATTCCAAAAAAGCTACTTGCTTTTTCAATTGTTCCGAAATATTTCGGATTGTTCAAACCTAAAGTTTGGAACATAGACTGCACTGCGTGCGATAGGTGAAAACCTAGCAGCACTACTGCGAGGATATAAAACCCTGACACTAACGGATCGCGAAAACCAAGAATAACCATTTTGTAAACATCATGGCGTACAAACATACCGTTAGGGCCAAATGTTTCTTCAAAATGGAAAAGTTCAGGTTGCACAGAACCTACAGTGAAGTGTAAAATGTGATACACCAAAAAGGCAAAAATCATCGAACCTGTCCAGATCATCGTACGACCACCCAGAGAAGACTTGACATAACGTTTTACCTGATAGGCTTGCGGTTTAGCTCCATTGTTTATTAACTTCAACCTAATAGAAGTAAACACATGGAGAACTAATGCTATCAACAAACCGCCACGAATTACCCATAGTAATTCGCCCAATCCTTGTAAAAAGGCAGCATACTTATTGAACACTTCCGCACCTAAAAAGATTTGTAAGTTACCAACGGTATGACCTATTATAAATAATACAAGGATGAGACCGGTTAAAGCCATCACCACTTTGCTTAAAATGGTGGATTTAAGGAAAGATAATACTCCCATAGCACCAATAGGATTAGTGATAAAAAATATTTATCTAAAGAACAGAATCTTCTTTATTGCACTAAACTACAACTGTTATTCGTCTATATGTAGTTTTTGTATTCATTTATTTTCGATTTGAAATAAATTTTATTATTAATCAATATTCCAAACTATGCAAATATTTGGAATAGTTGCAAAGACTTTTCTCCTACTAAAAATAGATTTATTCGCTTTTCTTTAATAGTTTACTTTGTAGCCTTGCCTATCTATAAAAGCCTGATTATTCGGGCATTTGCAAATTTTATATTATTGTAAAAATGAATATACACAAAATATCAACTACTATGAATTCATAAAGCATTATTATTCAATAATTTAGAGGATACGCAAACTGCTTTGTAGTTAAGACAATTATAATATTTGGAATATATTTTGTATTTTAATGAATAGTGATAAAATATCCAACATTAGGTTACAGTTTTTCAATCGAGAATATTTTCTCTAAATATTTATTGTTAAAAGATCTTAGGGTGTGCGTATGGAAAATCGTGAACAATGGGGTTCAAGAATTGGATTAATTTTAGCAATGGCTGGTAATGCTGTTGGGCTTGGAAATTTTTTAAGATTCCCGGTCAAAGCTGCAGAAAATGGCGGCGGTGCTTTTATGATTCCCTATTTTGTAGCCTTTGTGTTGCTGGCAATTCCTCTTATGTGGATTGAATGGTCAATAGGAAGACATGGTGGAAAATATAAACATGGTAGTTTGCCCGGTATGTTTGATTCCATGTGGCAGCATCCTATTTCGAAGTATTTGGGTGTTTTTGGACTGTTTGTCTCTACAATCATCATCATTTACTACACTTACATTGAGTCATGGACTTTAGGCTTTTCTTTTTTCTCACTTACAGGTGAGTATTTTGGTATACAGGACATGAGCCACATGAAGAGCTTTCTAACTAGTTATCAGGGAGCTGGCGAAGGACATTTTACAGATATATGGCCTGCTTATATTTTTCTTCTAATAACAATGATTTGTAACTTTTATATTTTAGGAAAAGGAATAACAAAAGGAATTGAGAAATTTGCAAAAATTGCAATGCCTTTGTTATTATTTTTTGGAATATTTCTTGCTATTTGGGTTTTTACCATAGGTACGCCTGATCCCGCACATCCGGAAAATTCTGTGATGTCCGGTTTTGCTTTTATTTGGAATCCGGATTTTTCTCAATTAAGTAATTCTAAAATATGGTTAGAGGCTGCAGGGCAGGTGTTTTTTACTTTAAGTGTCGGGATGGGAACGCTCCACGCTTATGCTAGCTATCTTAGAAAAGATAATGATATTGCACTTTCAGGTCTTTCTACAGCATCCTTGAATGAATTTGCTGAAATAGTAATAGGAGCTTCTATTGCAATTCCAATCGCAGTTGCATTTTTTGGTGTTGATATGACTAGAGTAATTGCTCAGGCAGGATCTTATGATCTGGGATTTGTTTCTATGCCTATTATATTCAAACAGATACCTATGGGTAAGATTATTGGTTTTATGTGGTTTTTCCTCTTATTTTTTGCCGGAATAACTTCTTCAGTAGCAATGGCTCAACCTCTGATATCCTTCTTGAAAGAGCAATTTAATTTCTCGCATAAAAAAGCGACTGTAATTGTTGCTTCCTTGATTTTCATATCTGTTCATCTTGTCGTCTTCTTCCTGAAGTATGGATTTTTAGATGAAATGGATTACTGGGCAGGAACGTTTTCGCTTGTAATTGTAGCATTGTTGGAAGTTATTGTATTCGCTTGGATGTTTGGAATGGATAATGCTTGGGCAGAACTCAATCATGGTTCTGATATTAAGATTCCAAGAATATTCTACTATATTATAAAATATGTGACACCTATATATTTGTTCTTTATTTTAATATTTTGGACTATACAGGAAGCAGTTCCTACTTTATTCTTAGAAGGAGTTGCAGAAGAAGCAGTTCCTTATAGATGGTTGGCAAGAGGATTTTTAGTAGCAGTATTTGCAGCACTAAGTTTCATGGTAAAAAAAGCATGGGATAAAAACGGGCATAAATTTGACTATAGTAAGGAGACATTATAATGTACGAACTAACTACAGAAGGCATCATATTTGTATCATTTGCATGGTCATGTGTGACTGGATTAGTTGTATTTTGCTTCTGGAAAGTAATGAGAGGCAATCGCGAATTAAAACAGTAATACTCTAATGTTTCTAATAATGTGTAGGAAGCCAAATTATAGACTTCCTACACACTTTTACATCTCTTTACTCTGACTTTAATATATTATACTTACCTGTATGCAGCAATACCTGTGATGTCTTCGCCTAAAATTAAAGTATGTATTTCGTGAGTACCCTCATAAGTCTTGACTGATTCAAGATTAGCAGCGTGTCTCATTACAGGATATTCATCCAAAATACCATTCGCACCATGTATTTCTCTGGCTTTTCTAGCTATCTCAAGTGCAATTTCCACATTATTTCTTTTTGCAAATGAAACTTGCTGCGGTCTGAAGTTACCTGACTCCATTATCCTGCCTAAACGTTGGTTTACAAGTTGAGCTTTTGTGATTTCATTTAGCATATAAACCAGTTTTTCTTGAGTAAGCTGAAAACCTGCAATAGGTTTATCAAATTGAATTCGAGATTTAGAGTATTCGAGAGCAGAGTCAAATACTGACATAGCAGCCCCCACTACCCCCCAGGCGATACCATATCTAGCTTGGGTTAAGCAAGCTAAAGGGCCTTTCAAGCCAGCTACATCTAATCTATTAGCTTCGGGTATAAAAACATCCTGGAAGACAAGCTCGCTGGTAATCGAAGCACGTAGAGAGTGCTTACCTTTCATTTCAGGTGCAGTAAACCCTTTAAAATCTTTCTCTACGAGAAATCCATTTATTTTACCGTCTAATTTAGCCCAAACAACTGCAATGTCAGCAATTGAGCCATTAGTTATCCACATTTTAGCTCCATTGAGCAGATAGCCACCATCAACTTTCTTTGTATTTGTAATCATTCCACTTGGGTTCGAACCATAATCAGGTTCCGTAAGTCCAAAGCATCCTATAGCAGAACCATCTGCCAGCTTTGGTAACCACTTTTTCTTTAATTCTTCGCTGGCATATTCGTATATTGGAAACATTACAAGCGAATTTTGAACAGAAGCAAATGAGCGAAGAGCGGAGTCTCCCCTTTCTAATTCTTGCATGGCAAGCCCGTAAGAAGTATAGTTTGCACCAACTCCGCCATATTCAGTTGGTAATTTAATACCAAGTAATCCAAGTTCAGCCATTTTTTGTACAAGGTCTCTGGGGAAAGTCCCCTCTCTGTAGTGTTTATCTATAACAGGAATAATCTCTTTCTCTGTAAACTCTCTGACAGAGTCTCTGATCAGCAGTTCTTCGGGAGAAAAAAGAGATTCCGTATCTAAATAATCGATTGCATTAAATGCCATAATTTCCTCGTGAAATTTAAAATTTTAAATTAGATATTTGAATCTTTTAATGTATATATAAAAAAAATATTGTAAAAGGCTTGGGGAGTTAGCGAAAAGTTCGTATTTTTGTAACACTGATACGAAAAGGGCACAAGTGCCTTTTTTTTATTATAGAGACGACTGCAAGAAAATCATATCTTGCTAACGAATAATTTCAGTATTTGTTCAAATATTTTGAAGACAGCAATGGCAAGGCGCAAAGTTAAACAAACAAACGACAAAAAGGTAATCATTGAAGCTTTTGCCGAAATGGCGAAACATAAAAGTATAGATAGAGATTTGCTCCAAGGTGTATTGGAAGAAACACTTTCTATGATTATCAAAAAGAAATACGGACCTGACGCTAATTTTGATATTATTGTGAATATGGAAAAAGGCGATATAGAAATCTATCTTACTCGCGAAGTCATAGACGAAGACTTCCTGGAAGATGATGACACACAAATATCAGTTCAAGACGCTAATATGTATAGCGATGAAGAATACGAGATAGGTGATGAATTTATCGAAGAGATTACTTTAGATAATATTGCTGATAGTTTTGGTCGTAGATTAATTTCTCTTGCTTCTCAAAATTTGAACCAACGAATTCGTGAAATCGAAAAAGATAATGTATATAATGAATATGCTACTAAAACAAATGAAATACTTGTCGGTGAGGTTTATCAAATCAGAAGACATGATATTTTAGTGTTGCATAATAAAATTGAATGTCGTCTTCCGAGAGAAGAGCAAATACCTAATGAAAGCTACAGACATAGAAAAAATCAAACTATTAAGACTATTGTAAAAGAAGTCAAAAGAAGTGGTGCAGGCGGTCAGCCTGAAGTGATTTTGTCTAGAGCTTCAGAAGAGTTTTTGGCTAGATTATTCGAAATTGAAATACCTGAAATTTACGATGGAATTATTCAAATTAAAGGTATTGCAAGAGATCCCGGCGAAAGAAGTAAAGTAGCCGTAATGTCTTTTGATGATAGAGTAGATCCGGTAGGTGCATGTGTAGGTATGAAAGGTATCAGAATACATGCCATCGTAAGAGAGTTGAATAATGAAAATATTGATTTAATCGAGTATTCTGAAAACATCAATAATTTTATAGAAAGAGCTCTTTCACCTGCTAAAGTGAAAGAAATAACAATAGACGAAGAAACGTTAAGTGCTACTGTGATAGTATCTGACGATCAAGTTTCTTTGGCGATTGGAAAAAATGGTCAAAATGTGCGATTGGCTTCTAAATTAACAGGATATGCTCTTTCACTTGTTAAAGAAGGTTTTGAAGATATTGATTTGAGCGAATTTAAAGTTGAGCTTGGTGAAGAGTTATTCAACGAATTAATTGAAGACGGAATCAACACGGCCAGAGAATTTTTAGATGCTGACCCTGCTGATTTGTTAGCTTTAAATAGCTTAAATAAAGAATTTTTGATTGAACTAAGAAGTATAGTGCTTACTGAGTTAGAAGAAGAAGAATCTGATGAAACAGTTGCACTTATCAATAGTATAGATTTATAATTATCCTGTGTTTGAGGGATATTTGAGTTGAATTTTTTTGAAAAATGAGTATTAGAGGTTTATGGCTGCCGCAAGAAAAACAAAACTGTTTAAAATCGCTTCCGAGATTAACATTGGGAAAGATGCAATCATAGAATTTTTGCAGTCTAAAGGCTTTGATGTCCAAAACAAGCCTACGGCTACTCTTACGCCTGACATGGTGGACTCTGTCCATGAAAAGTTTAAAAAAGAGATAAAAGCTGCAGAAAAACAAAGAGAAAAATTGCAGAGACACAAGGATACTAGAAAAACAGTTCAGCAGAATGAACAAGACAATGCTTCTGAGAATGCTCCGGAAGTAGAAAGTCCTGCTATGCCTGCCGAAAAAGAAACTAAGTCCGAAAGCACTCCTACTGCTAAAGTAGAGCAAGAAAAAGTAAAACCATCCGATTCTGATTCTGACATCAAACCAGGGATGGTAATTGATTTTATCTGCTCATAAGAAAGGCAATGAATCAAATCAATCTAAAGATAAAAGTAAACCTCAATCTAAGGGAGATACCCCCAAAAACACTGATAATACTCAATCTCAAGACTCAAAAAATGCAAATGATACTGTAGGTAATTCTGCTAACAGCAGAACTGAACGTAACAATTCTAATACTACTGATAATGATACTAGAAGACCTCGCTCTAATCGAGAGAACTTTAATAGAGACGACAGAGACAATAGACAAAATAGAAACTCCGGTCAAGATGGTGACAATAGACCTCCTCGCGGAGACAGACCTTACGACAACAGACCACCTCGTGGAGACAGAGATAGCAGACCTCCTAGAAGAGATGACAGACCTTATGACAACAGGCCACCTCGTGGAGATAATGACAATAGACCTCCTCGCGGAGACAGACCTTACGATAACAGACCGCCTCGTGGGGACAACGACAGCAGACCTCCTAGAAGAGACGATAGACCTTATGATAATAGGCCACCTCGCGGAGATAACGACAATAGACCTCCTCGCGGAGACAGAGATAGCAGACCTCCTAGAAGAGATGATAGACCTTATGATAATAGGCCACCTCGCGGAGATAGAGATAGCAGACCTCCTCGCGGAGACAAACCTTATGACAACAGGCCACCTCGTGGAGATAATGACAATAGACCTCCTCGCGGAGACAGACCTTACGACAACAGACCGCCTCGTGGGGACAACGACAGCAGACCTCCTAGAAGAGACGATAGAAACTTTGATTCTGACGGTCAAGGTTACAACTCTGGAGACAGACCTCGTAAAAAACGTAAAAATATTATCGAGGTTAACCCGGGAGATGCTCCTCAATTAAAAGGTTTGACTGTACTTGGTAAAATCGATATTACTCCTGATGATGATGGTTTGGGTAAAGGTAAATCTCGTAAAGTTGTTAAAAAGAAAAAAGTTACGCCTGATAATGCTAAGGATAAACAACCAAAATTGGTTAAAAAATCACCTCCTAAAAAGTTGATGAAAACTGAGATAGAAAAAAACTATTTCTCAAGAGGATGATTCTCCGGCACGTAAAAAACGTAAAAAACGCAAAAAATCAGTTAGAGATATGATTAGCCAAGACGATGTGAACAAGGCTATCAAAGAAACTCTATCCGAAATGGATCACTCATCTTCAGCTGTAAATCGCGCTAAAATCAAACAGCGTAGAAAAGCAGAAAGAGAAGAAAAAGTGGCTAAATTGCAAGAGGAAACTGACAAAGAAGCTAATATACTGGAACTTACAGAATTTGTTACTACAAGTGATTTAGCTAATTTGATGGGCATAGGCGTAAACGAAATTATTATGAAATGTATGCAACTTGGTTTGATGGTAACAATCAACCAACGCTTGGATAAAGATACAATCGTTTTAATTGCAGTTGACTATGGTTACGAAGTAAAATTCCATGATGAAAAATCATTGCAATTTGTTGATGAAAATGATGATGATGAAGATGATACTTTACTGCCACGCTCCCCTATTGTAACTATTATGGGACACGTAGATCATGGTAAAACTTCATTACTGGATCAAATTCGTTCTGCAAATGTTGTAGCAGGCGAAGCAGGTGGTATTACTCAGCACATTGGTGCTTATAAAGTAAGATTGGATGACGGTCGTTCAGTTACTTTCCTAGACACTCCGGGGCACGAAGCATTTACTGCTATGAGAGCTCGTGGTGCTCAGGTAACGGACATCGTTGTACTAATTGTTGCCGCTGATGACAGTGTGATGCCTCAAACAATTGAAGCAATATCTCACGCAAAAGCTGCTGAAGTACCTATTGTAGTAGCTATCAATAAAATAGATAAACCAGATGCACAGCCTGATAGAATTCGCCAGCAGTTATCTGACTATGGTGTACTTGTTGAAGACTGGGGCGGTAAATACCAGGTTGCAGAAATTTCTGCTAAGCATGGTAAAAATATTGAAACTCTACTTGAAAAACTATTACTAGAATCAGAAATGTTAGATTTGAAAGCAAATCCTGACAGATTAGCTCGTGGAGCTGTTGTTGAAGCTAACATGGAAAAAGGTTTAGGTGCTACTGCTACTATTATAGTACAAAAAGGTACTCTAAGAGTAGGTGATCCATTTGTTTCAGGTGTTTATTCCGGAAGAGTAAGAGCTTTACTTGACGAACGTGGTAACAAAATGGAAGCAGCAGGCCCATCAGATCCGGTTATGGTAATCGGGTATGACGGTTTGCCGGAAGCAGGTGATAGTTTTATTACAACTAAAACTGACTCTGAAGCTAGAAATATCGCAAATGAAAGAAAACAGTTGAAAAGAGAACAAGAGTTAAGACAAGTACGTCACGTAACCTTGGATGAAATTTCTGCTCAAATTTCTATAGGCGGTGTTAAAGACTTGAACTTAGTTATCAAAGGTGATGTATCAGGATCTGTAGAAGCAATCAGTGACTCTTTGCTAAGACTGTCTACCGAAGAAGTTCGCGTAAACATTCTGCACAAAGGAGTTGGCTCTATTACAGAAAACGATGTTATGCTTTCTGCGGCATCCCATGCGATTATCATTGGATTTAATGCGACTTCTACCGGAAAGGCTAGAAGAATTGCTGAAACTGAGTCAGTAGAGATAAGAAATTACAACATTATTTATGATTGTATTAACGATGTACAAATGGCATTAGAGGGTCTATTATCCCCTGATGTTCATGAGGAAATCGTTGCGGAAATAGAAGTACGTCAAACATTTAAAATTTCTAAATTGGGTGTTATTGCAGGTTGTTATGTACAAAGCGGTAAAATCCACAGAAATGATAGAGTTCGTATTCTTCGTGATGGTTTTGAAGTATTTAAAGGTACAATCCACTCACTTAAACGTGAAAAAGATGATGTGAGAGAAGTGGATCAAAAATATGAATGTGGGATCCAGTTATATAACTTTAATGATGTTCAGGAAGGTGATATAATTCAAGCATTCAAAGAAGTAGAAGTAAAACGTACACTACAGTAAAATTCTATGGCTAATAGAGCAGAAAAAGTAGCAAATGAAGTTAAAAAAGTACTATCCGGGGAAATTTCCCGGATAGCACTTGATAATGGTTTTGGCATGGCTACGCTTACAGCGGTCAGAATGTCAAAAGATCTTCAGGTTGCAAAAATATACATAAGCAATTTCGCATCAGATAAAGGTCCCGGGGACTTGATTGATTTGTTTAATAAGCATGTTGGTGAGCTGAGGTACTTAGTTGGTAAACAGCTTAGACTTAGATTTACTCCGGAATTAAGGCTATTTTTTGATGATACTTTAGAGCAGATGGAACATATTCAGGATTTACTGAATAAAGCTGACATGAATGGAACTGAAAATAAAGATTATAATATACCGGAAGAATAACTTTTAGATGATACTTACCCAGGAAAATACATCCGATTTCAAGCTGTGGCAAAATGATATTCGTGAGCAAGGCAGTGTGTTGCTTATTAATAAAGATTTGGACTGGACTTCTTTTGATGTTGTAGCAAAAGTAAGAAATATTACTCGCGCTAAAAAAGTAGGACATGCCGGCACTTTAGATCCATTAGCAACAGGTCTGTTGATACTATGCTTAGGGAAAGCTACAAAAACCATTGATCAGTATCAAGGTTTAGAGAAAACGTATTCAGGTATGTTTAAACTTGGTGCAACAACCAAAACTGATGACTCCGAAGCTGATGAAGAAAATATCAGCGACACAGATCACATAACTAAAGAGTCTCTTCTGTTAGCAGCTGAAAAACTAACCGGAAAACTTGAGCAGATACCTCCTATGTATTCTGCAAAAAAAGTAAAAGGTCAGAAACTATATGAGCTGGCTAGAAAAAATATAACTGTTGAAATAAAGCCTTCGCAAATTGAGGTTTACAAATTTGAGATAATTGAATTTGATAATCCTTATGTATCTTTTAGGATTGAATGTTCTAAAGGTACTTACATCAGAGCCTTGGCTAGGGATTTAGGTCAGATGATAGGAACCGGTGCTTATCTTGCTTCATTGCACAGAGATGCAATTGGCACTTTCCACTCAGACAAAGCTCTAACCATCAAGGAATTTCAAGAATTAGCACTTCAAAGTCAAGATGAAAGTTTATAACTCTTTCGATGATATCAAGTTTGATAAGAATACCATATTAACTGTTGGTACTTTTGACGGTGTTCATAAAGGTCACCAGATAATAATAGGTAAACTTCTCGAAATTGCCCGTAAGGAAAATTTAAGACCTGTGTTGCTTACTATACATCCGCATCCGCAGATAGTACTCAAAAAACAAGGCACAGAGGCTTTAAAATTACTTACATCAATCGAAGAGCGGCTGACACTTTTTGAAAACTATGGTATAGAACATACCGTTGTAATTCCTTTTTCTTATGAATTTTCTCGCACTTCCCCGGAAGATTTTGTTACCAATTATTTGGTTGAAAAGATAGGTATGAAGAAAATACTTATTGGTTATGATCATTTATTTGGCAAGAATCGAGAAGGAAGTAAAGATTTGCTTGATAAGCTTTCAGGTAAGTTTGACTTCACTGTCGAACGTTTGGAAGCCAGGAAAGATCATGACTCCATAATTTCAAGTACTGCTATCAGGCATCATCTTTATAATCATCAAATCAAAGAAGCGTCTTCGCTTTTAGGCTATAATTATCATATTCGTGGTAAGGTAGTAGTTGGCGACAGAAGAGGACATACAATTGGATTTCCTACTGCCAATGTTCGCCCAAATGATCCGCATAAGCTGATGCCGGCTAACGGAGTATATTTGGTAGAAACAAAAATCAATAATGAAATCTACTACGGGATGGCAAATATAGGCACAAGACCTACATTTACCGATGACATCATGCCTACTTTGGAAGTACACTTCTTTAACTTTTCAGATGATATTTATGGTAAATATATTACTGTAAATTTTTTGGAGTTTTTAAGAAAAGAAGTTAAATTTGATTCTTTGCAAGCTCTTCTAAATCAATTAGAAGAGGACAAAAAAAGTTGTCAACACAGAATTAAAACACTTTATAAATACAAATAAATTACTTATATTTGTGCTTTATTGGAAAATAATAGAGCAATAAATTTAATCGGAGCAAGATTAATGATTTCTAAAGAGCAAAAAGCTGAGATTATCGCAAAATTTGGTGCTAGTACTAATGATTCCGGCAAACCTGAAGTTCAGGTTGCATTATTGACTGCTCGTATCAATGATTTAACCGGACACATGTCAGATCATAAAAAAGATAATCATAGCCGACGTGGTCTAATCAAGCTTGTAAGTAAAAGAAAAAGACTTTTAAGTTATTTGATGAAAACCGATATTCAACGCTACCGTGCATGTATTGCAGCACTTTCATTGCGTAAATAAAAAATTTATAAAAACGGCGTGTTAAACGCCGTTTTTTTGTTATCTTACCAACCTTACAAGAACATTTCTAATTTTTTTTGAGATATCTATGTCAATGCAAAAAGTATCAATTAACTTTGAAGGCAAAGAATATTCTTTGGAAACCGGTAGGTTTGCCAAGTTTGCCAATGGTGCCGTAATGGTGCGTTGTGGAGACACTATGGTTTTAGTGACTGCAACTGCATCTTCGAAAGAGCTTGAAGGAATCGATTTTTTACCTCTTCAGTGCGAATATAAAGAAAAAACTGCTTCTGCTGGAAAGATTCCTGGTGGTTTTATGAAAAGAGAAGGTCGCCCTTCTGATACAGAAATTTTAACTGCGAGGTTAATGGACAGACCTATTCGCCCTATGATTTCTAAAGCTTGGCATCATGAAACACAAGTTATTGCTACAGTTTATTCTTATGACCCTGAAGTAAAACCGGATACTATGGCAGGTGTTGGCGCTTCTGCGGCTCTGCTTATTTCAGAGATTCCTTTTATGGAACCTGTTTCTCAGGTGCGTATTGCTAAAATTGAAGGTGAACTTATTGCAAACCCATCTGATGCTCAATTAGAAATATCTACTATTGATATGTCAGTTTCAGGTACTGATGCTGCCATTACTATGGTAGAAGGTGAATCCAGCGAAATTAGCGAAGAAGAATTCTTAGAAGCTCTTGATTTTGCGCATGATAAAATTATTGCACTTAATAAGCTTCAAAAAGATCTTCAGGATTTAATCAAGCCTGTTAAAAAAGAACTTGTTGAAAAAGAATATGATGAAGAGTTAGTAGCTTTTGTAGAAGAAAATGCTACTGATAAGCTTAAAGAATATATTTACTCAAACTCTACTAAAGCAGAACGTAGCGCAACAAGAATGCAAATTGCTGCTGACTTAAAAGAAGCTGTTGCTGAAAAATATGCTGATGTAGAAGATTTAGATATTGATGCAGTATCTAAAAACGCCGGAGAAATCTTAGGTAAAGTTGAAAAGCGTATCATGAGAAATATGATTTTGGTAGATAAAAAACGCCTTGATGGCAGAAAAACTACTGACATCCGCCCTATTTCATGCGAAATTGGATTGCTTCCTCGTGCTCACGGTTCTGCACTTTTCACTCGCGGCGAAACTCAATCTCTTACTACTATCACTTTAGGTACTACAAGAGATGAGCAAATGATTGACGGTCTGAATCCTATGTATACAGAAAGATTCATGCTTCACTATAACTTCCCTCCTTTCTCTGTTGGTGAAACAGGTAGATTGTTTGTTGGTCGTAGAGAAGTTGGTCACGGTCATTTAGCTTGGAGAGCTTTGAAATCAATGCTTCCAAATTCAGAAGATTTCCCTTATACTTTGCGTGTAGTTTCTGATATTTTAGAATCTAACGGTTCTTCTTCAATGGCTACTGTTTGTGCGGGTTCTCTTTCTATGTTTGATGCAGGTGTGCCAATGAAAAAACCTGTTGCAGGAATTGCAATGGGACTTATCAAAGAAGAAGAAAATGTTGCTGTTCTTAGTGACATTCTTGGTGATGAGGATTTCCTTGGCGACATGGACTTTAAAGTTACCGGAACTGAAGAAGGTATCACTGCTTTCCAAATGGATATCAAAATTGACGGACTAAGCGTTGAAATCATGAAAGAAGCTTTAGAGCAGGCACGCAAAGGCCGTTTGCATATCCTTGGAATCATGAATGATGCGATTGAAGCTCCAAGAGAAGATATCTCTATGTTTGCACCACGCTTTACTTCTATTACTGTGCCTCAAGATATGATTGGTGCTATTATAGGACCTGGCGGTGAAACAATTCGCTCTATCACTAAAGAAACAGAAACTGAAATCAAAATCGAAGATGACGGTACTGTTCTTATCTCAGCTGTTAACGGTGAAAATGCTGAAGCGGCTATCGCAATCATTAGATCTTTGACTAAAAAACCTGAAGCAGGAACTGTTTACACAGGTAAAATTGTTGAGATTAGAGAAGGTCTTGGCGCTTTTGTAGAAATCTTACCAAAAGTACAAGGGTTGCTCCACATTTCTCAAATTGATCACGAACGCGTTGAAACTGTAGCAGATTACCTCAAGGTTGGTGAAGAAGTAGAAGTAAAACTTATGGAAATCACTCCTGACGGTAAAATGAGATTAAGCCGTAAAGCTTTACTTCCAATGCCTCCTCATGTGAAAGAAGAAATGGAACGCAGAAAAGCTGAAGGTGGCGGCAGAGAAAGAAGTAATTACGGTAACAGAGATAACGATCGCGACAGAGATAGAAATAGAGGCCCTAGACGACCTCAAAATAGATAATATTCTTAGCAATATTTTTATAAAAGACTCTTTTTTTAAAAGAGTCTTTTTTTTTTGTAACTTTATATCTATATATAGTGTCTACAAAGAAATCATTCTTTAATACCTATTTATTTTGAGGTTTCTTATGAAAAAGATTACAGTTATCTTGACCCTTTTTGTTTTGGGAATTGCTTTTTTAAACGCATATGAAGTAAAAACAAACACTGGTTCTAACGTTTTATACTATAATACAAATTATGGTATAAATGGTTATGATGTTCAAACTGCTCAACCTGGTATATTCTGGCCTAGAAACTCTTCTGATTATTATCAATCAGGTGCGGGTATAGCATTTGCTGCTAAAGTCTTTAATAATGATGGATCATACTACACAACAGTTTCTCAAGCTTTTAACTCTATGACTGCAAGATATCAGTTTGTGCCCGGGTCTAATGAAATAGATGCAACTAAATCTGTATGCAATAACCCTGAAATCATCTATCCGCTTTATCTTTCAAGTGACTATAACCTTTACGGCACCAGAAATGACTATAGTGAACCAATCTGGCCTCTTTGGAAGAACAATAGCAGTCCTTTTGGCGATTATGTTACTAACACCACCGCGCGTAGTTTAACTTACTACCCTTATGGTCCAAAATTTATGGCATCTGAATCTATGGTCAGCATATACAAAGATTCTGACCCTGATATCTATTCGTTTAGTTCTAATAATCAAGGAACTCCTTTAAATCTACAAGTAGAAGAAAAAACTCTATTCTGGGATGAATCACCTCTTAATGACGTGGTGCTCGTAATTTATACAATTACTAATATGAGCGATACTGATTACAAAGATGCTACTTTTGCTAAACTCTTTGATATAGATATAGCATCTTATACTACAGATTTAAAAGATAGAGCACAAATTTATAGCGATGCAAGTAAACGTATGGTCTATTGCTGGACTGATTTAGCGGACGGACCGGAGGGCTATATGGCTCTATCGTTGGTACTAAGTCCACAAGTGGGGTCTGACGGTTATCCTATAGAGAATGATAGTTATAATAGCTACTCAAATGGACTAAAACTTGCAACTGCTTTCAACTTTGATATAGGAAACAATTTAGATACAAGATTAACGTACGAGGCTCTTACTTCAAATACGAAAGCAATGAATTCTGTACCAAATGACCAGAGAGTTGTGTTAGCCAGTGAATCTTTTAATTTAAAACCAGGACAAACAGTTTCTTTTGGAGTTGCTCAAATATTCGGGAATGCAGTAGTAAATGGTAATGATGTAAAAGCCAGTGGTCAAGAAGCAGAACTTTCTGATATACTATATAAGTGGAACGCACTCTACAACAAGATTTATGTTGATCAGTTAAAAGTCAATACTTCTATTACTTCAGGTAACATTTCCACTCAGGAAAACACAATCTACCCTAATCCTACAGCAGGCATAGTAAATATTAACTTACCTGGAAATGAAGTAGAAAACCTAACAGTTTATGATATATACGGCAAACAGGTATATCAATCTCAAGATAATTCTAAATCTATAAATTTAGAACATCTATCTGATGGTGTTTATTATTTACAAATACAAGAAGGTAATAAAATTAGCACTCATAAAGTAGTTTTGAACAAATAACTATCTTTAAGTTATTTATATACAGAAAAACAAAAGAGCTTAAGTATAAAAATATTTAAGCTCTTCTTTTTTTTCACTTACATTATAAAATAGGCTCAATATCAGCAATAGAGCTTATTTAGATATTATTAGTTTCGTAGTATCTTGATATAAATTAGAATCTATAACCAGATTATAAAATCCGTTAGGCAAATCACTTGGTTCTATTTTTCGTTTATATACACCTGCAAATACGAATTCTTCCTGGAGAGTTTTGACAATATTTCCATTTAAATCTATTACAATTATAGAAATATAAGAATTTTCAGGTAAAGTATATTCAAAGAAATAACTATCTTTTTCAGTGAATATACGAAGATTTAATGTCTTTCTATATACTTCATCCACTGTAGAGGAAATTCTAGGGTAATAATAAAGATGTGGAACCATTTTAAATGGTCCCATTTCACTAATAGTATAATATCCGTCGGCATTACTGCTCCAGCAAATAGCTTCACCTTGAGGTTCCATCAAGTATGGTAACTTTATGACTTCTTTAGAAAAAGCTTCACGATAAGACTCATCTGCCTGTTTTTTATAATAGAAGACTTCCAGATAAGATTTTAATAGTATTTCTTCACCATTAGGAGATATATCACCTCCAACAATCTGATCAAGAGTAGTACTATTTTTATCTCCTATAGAAAGCTGTATTAATTTTTCAGCAGTATTAATTTTAGTGTAGTTTTGAGGATAATCCAAGAGATAAACAGAAACATTTTTTTCACGTTTTGAAACAACATAAATATCATTAGTAATTGGGTCTACAAGCATGGTTTCTGCATCTCTAGAGCCATTATCATATTCAAATTCGATAATGTTGATATCATCATCTTTGACAACAATGTATTCATGTTTTTGACCGGAAATTACTTTAGGCTCTAATATTCTATATATCTTTCTATTATCATATTCTGCGTCATTATCACCGATATCACCAATATATAGATAATACTTGCCATCTACTGGGGATTTTGCAATAGAAATATCTTCCCAGTCTTTTGATTTATTTACTTCTAACTCCACCGATGCTAAAAATTCACCTTTGGAATTAATTGCATAGACAGTTCTAATATCGCCGTCATCGTTGTGTACCCAAAATACATCAGGATACTGACGAGATTGAACTATACCCGAAAGCTCATCGAGTTCATCATATGAGACTGTACATTTATCTACTCTGTCACCAAATGTCGGTTCATCTGCTTTGAGGAGTAAAGTAATATCAAATATAATTACCAAAACAATCAGAAATCTTACCATGCTACTCTATTTTAAAATTATTACATAGACAATTATGGAATATAGCATAATGTATTAAACTAGCCAATATAAAAAAAAAGACTATCAGCGATGAACTGATAGTCTTTAAAAAAAAGATATTTATCTTAACTATTTTTTCTCAGCTTGTCTTACACCAAAAATAATTTTTTGAGCGATTTCTTCAGCAACCATTTTCTGTACATGATCTCCTGAAGTCATGTAATCAGAGATTGCATTTTCAACTCTAGTTTTGATGATTTGAGAAGTTTGACCAACCAAAGCTGTAGACAGCTGGTGGATATCTTCTTGTTGACCTTTAAGAGTTTCAAGCTGACTACGGTTAGCGTCTTCCATTTTCTTAAGCATTTTGTCCATACGTTCTTCTTCTTCAGTATAGAATAGCGTGAACGCCATAAGACCAAGCATAGTAAACTCAAGACCGATTGCAAGCAAAATCCAAGAAGGACGAGCAGCAGGGATAAGTTTCAAACCACGAATACCGATAGCAACGATAAGCACCGCAGCACCACCATAAGCAAGACCAGTTACGTTATTTGCATATTTTTCTGTAAAGTGGTGAGACATGTAAAGTCTAAGACCTTTACCCCATTTAAGATGATTACGTCTCCAAAGAAGACCATTTTTAGTATCTTCAATTTCTTTAACAACGAAATCAGAGAAGAATTCTTTAATACGAGAGTAAATTGCTTCGTTACGGAACATTACGATGTCAGTATCATCATCAAACAATTCATCAAAATTAATAGCTTGACGAGCAGACACTTCAGCATCAGAAACTGTTCTTTCCCAAACTCTTCTGAGTGCTCTTTCTACTTCTCTTCTGTCCATGTCTTCTAATTTGTCATCCGGAAGAGTCAAAATATGAACTACATCATCAGAAAAACCGGTTTGAAGACGAATTTTGATTTGAGTGTTATCAATTTGTCTATCAAACAAAGCAGCCATGTAACCGATTCCTGAAGGGAAAAACATTGTTACAAATCCTGCAAATAGAGCTGAGAACGCTAAACTGACTAAAAGAAAGCCAATCCAAGGTTCCAAATAGATTGGGTGTTCACCAAGAGCAGGTGCTTTGATATAAAACTCCCATGTGCCTTTAACATAACCGCTTTCTTCTTCAGTACGAACGCCTCTGGAGAAATCAAAAACATATTCTTTATTGATGTAATCTTTTTTGATTTCAACTTCGCCCTGACCAGATAAATTTTCAGCTTTTTCTTTTGTAGTAGACGCCCACACAAGACCATCAAATTTAACAAATCCGATTTTTTGCATCATTTCGCCATCCGGTTTAAACAACGGAAGGATAAAAGAAGACAAACCCTGAGGAATGGCTACTAAAAATATCATACTGAAAAAGAGGGCAACTAAAACCCCCATGATAAGGCCATGCTGGGCACCAATCTTCTTTTTGGTCGATTCTGCACCATTAGAATAAATTGCTTTAGCCATTAGTACTTAACTCCTGAATTATGGAAATATGGTATTTACTTTATTATCAAGTTGTCTATAATATTAGCATATATATATAATATACAAAAAAAATACAGATTATTTAAGCTTTTGTGCAAAACAAATCAATTTTTTATTAACACATAGCTATATGCTCAAATTTTTCATTCGGTTTACAAGTTAAACAAATATTTCAATTACTAAAATTAATAATGTGTTAAAATTTATGTTTCGATTTGTGTGTATAGAAATATTTTAACTATATCTTTTTATTTAAGATTTTTTTTCTTATGTTATAACCTATGAGAAGAACTACATTAACAGTCGGTTTACTTTTTAGCTGCTGCGGCACAATTCGTGGCGGTTCTTTCATCTCTTGCATCAGTCAGAGACTGATATATCTTACCATACGTATGATTACGGGTGAGCTACCCGTGAATATTTCCATTCGATAAATAAAAACAAATAAACAGTACTTTTATGGGTTTATTACTGTTTATTTTCTTGATTTATATTTTCTATGTAATTAAAATATTTCTATTAGTTATGTTATAGGGAGTAACTATTATGGTGACTTACACACCTCAGTTTTATGTGGCACCTGAAATGGTCAAAGAAGAATTAAGCAAATATATGCTCGTAGATGGTTATGATTTTGTACTTGATTTAGAAAAAAGTAAAGGTGCTAACTTTGTTGAAGCTCGCACCGGTAAGTCATATATTGACTTTTTTACATGTTTTGCTTCTATGCCTATCGGTATGAATCATGATAAAATGCAAGATGCAGGATTTGATAAGTATTTAAATAAAGCTGCTACTAATAAACCGTCAAATTCTGATATTTATACTGATGCTATGGCTACTTTTGTTAAGACTTTTCATAACATTGCCGTGCCTCAGCATTTCAAATATTCTTTTTATGTATCGGGTGGTGCTTTAGCAGTCGAAAATGCTCTTAAAACTGCTTTTGACTGGAAATACAGACAAAACGACAGAAAAGGTACTAATGTAGGGGAAAATTTAAAAATTCTACATTTTAAAGAAGCTTTTCATGGTAGATCAGGCTATACTCTTTCCTTGACCAATACGGATCCTAAGAAAGTGAAATTCTTCCCAAGATTTGACTGGCCTAGAGTTACTAATCCGAAGCTTCGTTTCCCTTTGACTGATGAAGTACTGGCTGATGTTATTAAAGCAGAAGAACATTCATTAGCTCAGATTAAACAAGCTTTTATAGATGCTCCTAATGAAATAGCTGCCATCATAATTGAGCCTATACAAGGAGAAGGTGGTGATAATCACTTCAGAAATGAATTCTTAAAACAGCTTAAAGATATCGCTCATGAAAATCATGCGTTATTGATTTTTGACGAAGTTCAAACAGGAATGGGACTTACTGGTTCGTGGTGGGCTCACGAGCAAATGGATGTTACTCCTGATATTATGTGTTTCGGCAAAAAAATGCAGGTATGCGGTATTCTTGTTGGTCCTAAAATAGATGAAGAACCAGATAATGTATTTCACGTATCAAGTAGAATCAACTCTACTTGGGGTGGTAATTTAGTAGATATGGCACGAGCTACTCGCTACTTAGAAATTATCAATGAAGAAAATCTGGTAGATAACGCTAAAAAAATGGGCGCTGTCCTTCAAAATCAAATGCACAATTTAGTAAGTAATTATTCTGAGCATTTCTGCAATGTTCGTGGGTTAGGATTGTACTCTGCTTTTGATATGAAGTCACAAGACTTACGAGCTAAATTTATCAATCAGTGTTTCGAAGAGGGACTAATCATATTGCCTTGCGGTTCAAATTCTGTAAGATTCCGTCCCCCTTTAAATATTACAACTGAAGAAATAGCGGACGGTTTTGATGTAATGACCAAAGCACTCAATAAAATTTTGTAGCAAAAATGACGAAGCTCCCGATAAAATCCAAAACCAACTCTGATTTTGGGAGCTTCGCCGTTGTTTTATTTCATTTTTGAAAATATCATTTCACCTGCTAACCTAACAAGTTCGTTTTTAACATCTTCGATTGTAGCATTTTCAACTTTTGCACCCGAAGCATGTTTATGGCCTCCCCCATCAAAATGCACTCCGAGTTCTCTAATGTGATAATCACCTTTAGACCTTAACGATATTTTAATTATTCCCTGCTCGGTATCTTCTTTAAGGAGAATACCTACTTTTACACCTTCAAGCATAAGCGTGTAATCCACAAAGTCTTCGGTGTCGTCATTAGTGCAGTTATACCTTGAGTAATCTTTTTGCGAGACTGACATTATACACATCTTATCATCGTAATATGTTTCTATACCAGAAAGCGCCTTACCCAGTAATTTTGTAGCCTTAATAGAAAGGGTATTATAAACGTCATTATATAATGACACAGGATCTGCTCCATGAGTTATAAGTTGAGAGGCAATCTCGAATATTTCTTGATCTGTTCTGTCATACCTAAAGTTACCTGTATCCGTCATAATCGCAACATAGCATCCTGTCGCAATCTCGGTATTTATATATGCTGCAAAATTATTTTTGATAAACTTCCACATAAGTTCCCCAGTAGAAGTAGCATCTATATCTACAGCTAATATATCTGCTTCTATTCTTGGATCTATGTGATGATCAATAACACAAACTTTTGCTTTAGAGTTGATAAAGTCAGCTTCTATACTATTCATACGTTTACTGTCATTAAGATCCATAACAATTATGACATCTGCATTTTTCAGTATATCCTTTTGGGGATATTTAGAGTATACTATAATATCATTATAGCCATGTAGAAATTTGAGGTTTTCAGGCAAATCATTATCTACAAGAATATTAGCAGTTTTATCCATTTGTTGTATCAAATTCGCCATAGCTAAAGAAGATCCTAAGGCATCACCATCAGGATTCTGGTGGACAATGATAGCAAATCTTGAATATTCGCGAATATATTCAGCAATGGCAGCTAAATTCGTAAGTAATTCTTTTTCTGTTGTATCTATGTGTTTCATACTTTGTCTTTATTTTACTGTGTACAATATTTAACAAGACAAAAATAACGAACAATTTTCAATATCATTTTGAATTATTTGAAAACTTATATTAGATTAGTTATCTTAGAAAAAAGTATTTTCCAACAGATATGACTTAAGAATATGGAAAACCAAGATTTTGAAAAAAAAGACAACTCCCAATTCCCAAGGGATTACGACCAATATAAAGAAGAGCTAAAGAATTATTATAAAAAAAAGCCCGATGCCAGTACGCCTCAAAATCAAGAAGATGAAGCTTCTACAAATACAGCTGAAGAAACATCGAATAACACTCCAACAAATGGCGGCAAAAATATGATTGGTCTATTGAATTATATGAAAGTCATAGTAGGCTTCTTCCTATTATTATTTCTTCTGTACGTAGCGATAGACAGTTGGCTGCTACCCTCTATGATTCATAGCAAAGAAATGGTACTTATTCCACAACTATCAGGTATGAACGTAGAAAAAGCTAGAGATAAATTACTCCGTATGGATTTAATTGTAGAAGTTACCGGCGAACAATTTAATGCGAAAGTGCCACCTCAAACAGTCATAAGGCAGTCTCCAAATCCTAAAACTGAAGTAAAAGAAGGCAGGACTGTATACCTAACTATTTCAAAAGGTAAGCAGACTATAGAAGTACCATATCTGATTGGTAAATCTGTAAGAGAAGCAAAAGTCGTCCTTCTTAATAAAGGTTTTAATCTAAAACAAGTTATCTTTTCTAATTCGGAGACTATTGCTAAAGATTCTATTATCAAACAAAATCATAAACCCGGCAAGTTTATACCTTATGGAAGTGATTTCGTTCTTACCGTTAGCAAAGGCTCTGAAAATCAGATAAAAGTACCTAGGTTGGAAGGTATGGCTTTTGAAGATATAGAAGATTATTTAATGGTAAATGGATTCGTCTTAGGCGAAATTAAGTACGAAGAAAGTGATACTTATCTTCCGGGCGCAATTATTGGTCAGTACCCGCTACAGGGAGAAACTGTTCCTTATAATTCAACTATTGACTTGATTGTAGCACAGTAAAATATTCTATTTAGGAGTAAGTCTAAGATACTGAATGTAAATGATTGCAAAGGGTGGAACTATGAAATTTAAGCAAATGACTTTAAAATCTCAGGAAGCAATCAAAACGTCTCAGGAAATTGCTGCTTCTTATGGGAATCAGTCTTTAGAACCGATTCATCTGCTTGCCGCTTTAGTGCAAGACTCTGAGGGGCTTTCTAATCAGATAATTAGTAAGATAACAGGCAGTTTATCGGAAATAAAAATTGAGATAAATGCTGCTATTTCTAAATTGCCTAAGTTATCCGGTGATTTTGATATTTATATATCAAAGGACTTTGACAAGCTTACTGAAGAGGCTTTCAAAGAAGCTAAGATATTTGGTGACGAATATATCAGCACTGAACATTTATTGATTGTTCTTGCTTTTTTCAACTCCGTTACCTCAGCTTTGTTAAATAAATATTCAATTACCAAAGAAAACATCTATAATGTTTTAAAAGACATACGAGGTAATACGAAGGTAACTGATAAGAGTCCTGAAGAGAAGTATCAGTCTTTGCAGCGGTATGGACGAAGACTTAACCAAGAGGCAGCGGCAGGAAAGTTAGACCCCGTAATAGGCAGAGAAGATGAGATTAGAAGAGTACTTCAAGTACTTTCACGTAGGACTAAGAATAATCCCGTATTGATAGGAGAGCCGGGCGTTGGTAAAACTGCTGTTGTAGAAGGCATTGCTCAGCGTATAGTGGCAGGCGATGTACCTGAATCATTAAAATCTAAAGAGCTTATTGTGCTCGAAATGGGTACTTTGATAGCTGGCACGAGCTTCCGGGGCCAGTTTGAAGAAAGGCTAAAGGCAATCATCAAAGAAGTCTCAGACTCCAATGGAGAGATTATTTTATTTATAGATGAAATACATACTCTCATCGGAGCTGGTGCTACTTCAGGCAGCATGGATGCAGCCAATATTTTGAAACCTGCCCTTGCAAGGGGTGAGCTTCACTGCATAGGAGCTACAACTTTGAACGAATACCAGAAGCACATAGAAAAAGATGCTGCATTAGAGAGACGTTTTCAAAAAGTATTAATCGAAGAACCAAGCATAATAGATACTATTTCTATTTTGCGTGGTCTGAAAGAAAAATATGAATTACATCATGGAATCAGAATTAAAGATGAAGCTATAATTGCTGCAGCTGAACTGTCAGACAGGTACATAACAGAACGATTTTTACCTGATAAAGCTATAGATTTAATCGATGAAGCAGCCAGCAAACTTAGGATAGAAATAGACTCTTTGCCTGATGAATTAGATCAAGTAGAAAGAAAAATCAGGCAATTAGAAATAGAAAGAGAAGCTCTTAGAAGAGAGATAAGATAGCAACTACTTCTTCTTTGTATGAAGATATGTAAAGTATTTTTTGAGATATTCAATTTCCGAATTAGAACAGCAATTCTCCTTCGGTAGAGCATGCTCAGGGTGCGAGCCAAAAGATAGCTTTAAGCCTTCGTTTGTATTCACCCTGATTTTTTTATTAGGGCTATTGGCAATGGCTATTGCTTCAATTTCATTTAATATATCCGGATTTTCTATAGAATTAATCCAGTCAATGAGTCTTTCTTTTCTATTTTCGTACATTTTATAGATTTTTTGAACGATTTTCAAATTATGTCGTACTATGAATATCAAATTAATGATATTTGCCATTATAAACAAGTATTTATTATGATAATTTTGAAAAAAATAAACGGCTTAGAAATTGTTGTGAATGCAGATGAAATAGAGACTGTAGAAACAGGGCATGACACTGTAATTTCTTTGAAATCAGGCAAAAAGATAATAGTTTCTTCTTCATCACAGGAAATAATTGACAAAGTCATTACCTATAGAAGAGATTGTCAATCAGCAACAATACCCAAAATTTTAGAGAAATAATATTTTGAATAATTTTCATAAAATATTACTTATACTTGCCTTATTTCCATCTATAGCTTTCGCTGCTGATAGTCATATCATCACAGGACTAAATAAATTATCTAATACATATAACTTTACGGCCTCTTCTATTTATAAGACCAATCTATTTTGGGGTGATTTAGTACTCCAAGAAAAATATGTGGGTACAGCTTTAACTGACATTACAAACGATTTTAGAGATTTGAATGATTGGTCTCTACAGTATTCGGTCGCTATCGATTCAAATTTTAGTTTCATATTAAAAAATAACTGGTACTACTCTAACGATGGTCAGGCTGGTGGAGTCAATAAACTGGAAAGGCTTAGCTTCTCCCCCGGTATTAGTTACTTATATGGCGATTTGGCATACATTGACTTCGCTATAGGTAAAGAGAAAAACAATAAAATCGGCATTGAAGACAAGGGTTTATTATACACGTCCACCGGCAAGCTACAAGAAACTATAGATGGTTATCGCTATTTATCAGCTTTTAATTTTGAAAGTTCAAAACTTGATGATGGAAGAAAAAACAGTTCTTTTGTAATAAATGGAAACGTAGCAAAAAATTTTGATAACGATGATCAAATTGGTTTAAAACTAAACTATAACAGGAAAGATTTTGACAACTTTGCAGGCGTTGGTAGTGACCTTTTTGACAGAAACATTTTCAAGAACAGGATGGAAAATAAAATTAATTCTAATATTGCAATTACCTACTCCTTACTAAATAATTGGAATGTGGCGACTACGATTGACTATAGTTATGTAAAAGTTACTGAAGAGTATAACCAACAAATCGAGAATCTGAAATACTCCGGAGTACAAAGAAATTTGGAAGAGCAGTTTTTAAAGTTAGACATAAATACAATTTATCGCTTTAAGAATGCGAGCTATAAACTTGGCTATAGAATTACTTTTAGAGATGAAAAAAACCAAGCGGTTAATAAATATAGTTTACAGGAAATAGAGTATCAAAAACTGCGTAATTTAGACAAACAAAAAGATAACGTAACTAATATTACCAATTTATATTCAGAGTTAGCACTGGCATTTTCAGAAAAAGATACATTATTCTTTGATTCATATATTGCAATTATGAGATATGACACACCTGATGAGCAAAACTACAGCGACAGGGATGAACTAAGCTATTCTTTGAGTACGAAGTATAGACATAAATTTAATAAAAACCTTGCTACTGAGATTCTTTTTGCAACTAATTACTTACATCTTGTGTATTTAAAATCTCAAAATAGTGGTTCTAATAACGTGAATAGAATTTTCCGTTTTAGCCCGTCTATTGATATTAATTTCGCTAACTTTTCAATGAGACCCAGTTTTGAAGTACTTGCTAATTATACAATATACGACTATGAAACAATAAATAGAGGCCCTGAAAGTTATTCTTTTAGGCAGATTTCTTATAATGACACCATAAATGTCAGATTAGATATTAAACACACTGTGGAGCTACATAATAATTTTAGATATTATGAAACGGGCAAACTCTTCTGGAAGGATTTTCAGGAATCACCGGAAACAGGAAATTTTGAGCAATTTACAAAATTGATGTTTTATACAGCTCCCGATTTGAACTATCGTATCGGTATAGGAGTAAGGTATCACTATCTGAAACAACAACAAATATTTCAAATGACAAATCCAAGTTCTAATTCGGTAATGTACTCCGGCAGCTCGATATCTCCGGAAACCGAAGTTGTTATTAAATTTAATTCGGAATCTGAAATTTCTTTACAAGGTTGGTACGAATTTCAATATATTAAGGGATTGGAAAAAAAAGAAATCCCCAATTTATTTTTGACCACAAAAATTGCACTCTAAATGAAAGATTATATTTTTAAGGAAATAGTAAATTTGCCCAGTACTAAAGAATCTATGGGTAAAATTGAACCTGTCCTGATACAATTACAAACTATAGTTGACATACCGGATGACAGATTTTACAATTTGCTTATTTCAGTAACTGAAGCTGTAAATAATGCAATAATGCACGGTAATAAATTTGATCCAAATAAAACTGTTACAGTTGTGCTGGCTGCAACCGAAGATTTTGTAGAAATCGAAATACAAGACGAAGGAAGCGGTTTTAATCCGGATTTAGTCGAAGACCCACGCAAGCCTGAAAACCTCCTTAAATCGAACGGCAGAGGCATTTTTATAATAAAAACATTGCTTGATGATGTAACATTCGAAAAAAACGAAATAGGTACTAAAGTTTCTATGAAATTTACTGTTTAAAATATTTTGTTTTATGGTATAAATAGTTTACTTTAAATTTGCAATATTACTTGTTTGTTTTTCTTCATATTCATCATGGTTGCAAATGTATCTGATTCACGAGAAAGAACTATTTAAAGCTTTTGAATGCTTAAAAGCTGATATTAATCACGAATCTGCAAAAAAGATTGTTTTAATTAATGGTACATTTGGATCAGGGAAATCATTTTTCCTAAAAAGCTTACTCCCTGCTCTGCTTGAAGAAAATTGGGTAGACTATATTTTTAGGGCTGACTTTGATACTAATGCTAAATTTACTATCGACATTTTACAAAGTTTAGCTCAAAATGCTTATTATATAGAATCAGATAGTTTACCTGCTTTTACAAATAACGAATCTTCCTTTATCAATGAACAATTCACCTCCACTCTTTCTACTTTAAGAAACAAGGATACTTATCTCTTTGAAAAAATATACGAAAGAGAGTATCTCAAAGATAACTATCAATTTCATCTAAGCGCAACTGATACTGAAGTAGATTTAAGCGATGAAGCTATTTGCAACTCTATAGAAGCTTTATACCCTAAACAGGACAAATATAAAACATTCTTTAGCAACCCTTCTAAAGTTGCATTAGAATCTCTTATAGTTGACTTGATGTCAGTTCTTTTTGCGGGTCAATCCGAATTCCCAAAACCTGAAAAGAAATATAAAATAGTATTGGTTATCGATGGATATGATAAGCAATCATGGACTGTTCAAAACTGGATTTTAGAAAAACTTTTACCTTGCTTAGATAGTTTGAAGTTTGGTGATTTTGTATCTTACGATACTTCCTTTATAGATGCTGATGTAAAACTAAGCGACTTTTTTGATTTCAGATTTGTATTCAGCTTCAGAGAAAATCTATTACAGGGCAGACTAAAAGAAGAATGGGGAAAATATTCAGACCAATTAGAAAATATCACATTAAACCCTGCTTCTAAGCTTGTCATGCAAAGTTTCTTTCATTCTGAAGGTATCGATGAAAGTGACTACGATACTTTAGCAAAAAATACTTTTGGTATTCCGTATATTTTCAATCTCAAAGTGGAATATAAAAAAGTAGGCGACAGCGAAATAGACAATATTTCCTTAGTGTATCACTTAGCCGGTCAGAAAATTTTAGCGGACTTTGAAGAGCAACAATCTGATTGGATTAGATGTACTGCATTTTTAGATGAGTTTGATGCCAGAGGCTTAGAATTCTTCAAAATTATTGGACACAAATCAAAGATAGCATTCTCTTTTATGCAACATCTTAGTGATATTTATATCCCAAAAGGCGATAAATTACAACTCCGACCTGAATTAAAGGAATTGATAACTAAAGCAACCCTATTTGACTCGCCCAGCTCCTCAAAAGGATATAAAAAGATAGCAGAACAATACTACGAACTTGCTCCTTTAATCGATAAATATAACGAGACTGACTTTAATATTCTATGCGAACTTGCTTATTTTGATTGGTTCGATCAGGACTTTATTTTAGAAAAAGCTTTCTCTGATAAACTGAATACTATTAATATCTTGATAAATGACAAATCTGAGTTATTCGAACTAAAATCAGATATGATTAGGATTAACAACGACTTAGCGTGTAAACTTAACATTTTAAATCAAATTTTAGATTCTGACTTATATTCAAAAAAAATCGCTTACATTGCTGAAATTGAGACTGAGTTTCAAAAATCTCTGCAGGATAAATTAACAAAATTAGGCAATCAAAAGAAAGAAGCATCCGAAAGTTTATCATCAGTCAGAGACCAGTTAGATGATGCATTAAATACAATAGCAGAAGCTCAGAAGCCCCTAAGTAGAAACTTATATAAAAAGAATACTAAGCTAAACATTGAACCAAATACAAAATATACTAAATATTTGGCTCTGACAGTAGTTCTGGTAGTACTTGGCATTAAGCCCGAATTGATTTTAGGGATTGTGTTCGAAAGCGATGCTACTTTTGACATTGCTTCTAAGATGTTTTACATATTAGCAGCATTGATGTCTGCATTTATCGGAATTGACTATTTTTCAGCTAAGACAAAGGTGAAAAATCGATCTTCTAAATCAATACCGCAGACAAGCGCATTAACTGATGAAGAAAAGAAAATAGAAGAATTCAAGCATAAAGAAAATTTTCTCAAAAATGAGCTCCAAAAATTAGATACTCAGATTAATACAGTAAGCAATCAATTAGGCATGAGTATATCAAGGCATTGCGATAAGTAATTTAAATACTTTATATTTAGCAAGATTATAACTCCACTAATTTCTCTCTATAGTGTACTTGTAGAGTTACAATACTCTATGTATATTACTTATGTTGTCAAAGAAGTTTAAGATTGTATCAAAGTACAATTTAAGCGTATTTGCACAGAAATATAAACCTTGTACAACACATAAGCACTGCCTGAAGAGAGCTTTAGCAATACTTTAGAGCCTTTATATTCTTGTTGTATATGGATATTTAAGCTTTAATACCAATTAGTATAGCCACCCAGTGTTTTTAGATAAAATGTCGATACTCTCCAAAAAAAATAAAGGAGACTGTCATTAATAGCAATATGTTTATGCTAAAATGGCAATCTCCTTAAAAATGCAAAGAGAAGCTATTTTTCTATATTATTTCAATAAATACTCTGCTCTGTCTAATACATCTGCAACAAACTTCTTATCTCCTGAAAAGCCTTGTATTTTAAACTTAAGCTTACCTTCTTTGCCAAATATCAAAGTCATAGGCAAACCATTTATACCGGCATTTTTAGGAATAAAAGAAGCTTCATCTGTTAGCACCGGAAAGTTTACTTCTGCTTCGTTTAGAAAATCATAAATATTTGTCTCTTCGTCATTACGTTCCCAAATATTTACAGAAAGAATAATAATGTCATTGCTTTCTTTATATTGTTCGTATAAGTCATCATATACCGGGAACATCGTTTGACAAGGACCACACCATGAAGACCAAAGTAAAACAACTACCACTGAACCTTTCATGTCTGATAAGTCCACAAATTCACCGTCTAATGTTTTTAAAGATCCGGAATTTATAACTCTATCTAACTCGTTATCTGCTAAAGTAGTCATACGTTTTTCTTTGTTTTTCTGCAATAAACTATCCAAATATTCAGTAAATGTCGAGTCAGAAACAGAATTTACAGTAGTATACTTATCTTTATATTTTTCCTCTAACTCCTCAGTCAATATTGTATTGATAGCAGCGGATTCCAATACTTTTAATCCATCCTGTATTTTATTTAGCTCAAACAGAGATAGTGCATACAGTTCATAAAATTTCTGGTCATACACTCTATCATAGTCCCACACTTTCCTAAATGATTCAATAGCTTTTCCATAGTTTTCTTCTGAAACATAAGATTTAGCAATAATAAAGTTGAGCATAATGTTCATATTTAACTTTGCTTCCTTTATTTCCTTAGGAGATAAATATTGAGGCAAATCCATGCTATTATTAATCATATTCTCGTTTAAAGCAATCATTTGCCTTGCCTCTTTTACCCTATCAGCCAAGTTAGCCCCTTTATAGGCATTTGCGTCTTCTATAAGGCGATTTGCCACAGATAGATATATTACTCCGGGAACTCTTTCTTGATTAGCTAAGAAAGCTTTTAAATCAGAATATTTACCATTTTGTAAAAATGAAGAAACTAATGCATTATAAATTTTAGTTTTGCTCTTTGAGTCAGGAAACTCAGTAAAATACTTTTTAGCAATGCTAACAAATTGATCTCTGGAAGAAGCATTTGCTAGCTCCATCAGTAACTTTTCTTCTGCTAAATCACTTTTCGGATGTTTTTGGATAAATAACTTCTCCAACTTGTCAGCAGACTCTGCCTGATTAATCATTTTCAAAGCACGTGAAGCAGATTTGACATTTGCTTCGTCATCTATATCAAACTTTTTACGTAGTATGTTTTCTAGCTTTTGGGTATATTCCTTCTGTCCGATTTTTTTAATATCAAACAGCAGTGAAGTTAAACCAATTTCTGCCTGCAAGTTATCCGGGTACTGCTTTAACTCTTTCCTAAAATAATCCTCGGCTATAGTATAGTCTATATCCATTCTGCAATTCTCAGGCAAGCTACCCATATAGAATAAAGCTACTTTAAGGAAATAATTTTCGGGTGGGTTGATTGATTTAGTAAGAAATACAAAGTATTTCATAAAGTTATTATCAATTTTACCATCCGAAGATACTACTTTGGAAATAATATAATACGGCTCATCATCTAACTTTAAGTTTGCAGTATACTTCCCGCTATTTGCCTGCAAATCTGTGACAATCAACTTTGGCATATCCTCATCTTTATTGAAGACATAGTTATATGCAGCAAGATCTGCAGAGTTGCCAAAGTATTCATTTGCGTCATAATCAATCTTGTAAGAGGTAGCAGATTGAGGTATTAACTGCATTTGTCCATGTGCGGAAGCAAACACAGGTGCAAATATTAAAGCAAAATAAATATAGAGTATTTTCTTCATCGATACCTCCTAATAGTTGATTATATTTTTATATATTTGATAGCTCTGAGATTAAGAAATCTACTGCTTCATCAGGTGTATTAGCAAAATGGAACAAGTCTAAATCTGACTTGCTAATCATTCCCATATCTAAGAAATAATCAAAATCGATTAGTTTTTGCCAATATACCTTTGGATATAATAATACGGGAAGCTGACGAGTAAGTTTCTTTGTTTGTATTAATGTTAAATTTTCAAACAGCTCATCCATAGTTCCAAAGCCACCTGGCATAGCAACTAAAGCCTTAGCTAGATTGACGAACCAGAACTTACGCATAAAGAAATAATGAAATTCGAAGTTCAGACTTGGAGTAATAAATTGATTTGGTTCTTGCTCAAATGGCAAACTTATGTTCAGCCCTATAGAGTTGCATCCGGAGCGTTTAGCACCTTTGTTTGCAGCTTCCATCATACCGGGGCCACCACCGGTGCAGATATCATATCTCTTTTCTTCAGGTAACTCCATAGACCATTTACCAAATCTGTATGCAATTTCTTCGCATTCGTCATAGTATTTACTTATAAGTTTTTTACGGTCATGAAATTCGATTTTCTTTTGTATTGCAATTTTTTCGTCCCCGGTAGCATTTGTGAGTTGCGTCTGCAAATCTATTGCCGTTGCATTCCAGTCCGCTTGCGAAACTGAGCGCGCTGAGCCATAAAAAACTACAACTCGATTGACATTGTGAGAATTGAAATATTTCTCAGGGTATAAATATTCAGATAATATGCGAAGAGTTCTTCCATCGCGACTGTGCAAAAAGTCCTTATTATCATAAGCTTTGTCAGCTTTACCTAATCTTGTTTCTTTTTCCATTGTAATCCTTTCTCTATTCTATTTAGTTAAATTAAAGCCACCATCAACTATTATGTTTTGACCTGTGATATAATCGGAGCAATTAGCAAAAAATTCTGCTACTTGAAATATATCATCAGCATTCCCATGTCTAAGCATTGGTATCTTTTCTACTTTTATGTAAGGAGTATCTTCGTACTCATTTTCTTGACTTAAGTCCAACGAGCCTGGCGAAATGCAATTAACTGCAACGCAGGGCGCCATATTCCTTGCCATTGCTTTGGTTAGTGTTATAAGAGCTGATTTAGATACATTATATTGTATTTTTTTGTCCCATATCTCTACACCACCCAGGGATGCTATATTAATGATTTTACCTTTCTTGTTTGCTTGCTTAACAGAGGTATAGTACTCTTTAGACAAAAAGAAATGCCCTTTTAGATTTATATCCAAAGCAAAATCCCAATCTTCTTCTGCTATATTTTCTATTTCTAGAGGTTTTGGAAATACTCCGGCATTATTGATTAGAACATCCGGCACACCAAAGTATGATTCAGCTTTTTTATAAGCATCTGAGATAGTTTGAATATCCCGTAAATTACAGTGAACTGCTTTGATTTTAGGATATCGGTCTATAATGTTTTCTGCTTCATCTTTTGAGCTATTATAAAGGAACACAATTTGATACCCAAGCATATGAAATGTTTCAACAAGCTCTGCCCCTAACCTAACAGCTCCACCGGAAATAAGAATCGTTTTCATTTCGTAGTGATATTAATATTGATAATTACCAAATATAAGAAAATAAGTTAACATAACGCTTAAACTCCCTTTTTGAAACAAATAATTATTGGAATTTTGGATATATTATATTTGTCTACTTAATTTATTATGTCTCCTATTTCGCTTATATAGACTATATTCAAGTGTTAACTTGTGGAAAACAAATTTCCAATGCTATATATTTTTTGTTTGTTATTTCAGAATAAATGCTTACTTTTGAATTCTCTTTTGTGAAGGGAATGGAATTAACACCTATGGGCCTATAGCTCAGTTGGGAGAGCGCTTGAATGGCATTCAAGAGGTCAGGAGTTCAACTCTCCTTAGGTCCACTTTTACTATAAGAGTAATATATTATGGAGCTGTAGCTCAGTTTGGTTAGAGCGCCTGCCTGTCACGCAGGAGGCCGCGAGTTCGAGTCTCGTCAGCTCCGCTTCTTTGATATATTTTATTTAAAGCTTTATTTTGCTACGGAGCTGTAGCTCAGTTTGGTTAGAGCGCCTGCCTGTCACGCAGGAGGCCGCGAGTTCGAGTCTCGTCAGCTCCGCTTCTTTGATTATATTTTATTTAAAGCTTTATTTTTGCTACGGAGCTGTAGCTCAGTTTGGTTAGAGCGCCTGCCTGTCACGCAGGAGGCCGCGAGTTCGAGTCTCGTCAGCTCCGCTTCTTTGACATATTTTATTTAAAGCTTTATTTTTGCTTCGGAGCTGTAGCTCAGTTTGGTTAGAGCGCCTGCCTGTCACGCAGGAGGCCGCGAGTTCGAGTCTCGTCAGCTCCGCTCCTTAGATTATATTTAAAGCTTATTTTTTTGCTCCGGAGCTGTAGCTCAGTTTGGTTAGAGCGCCTGCCTGTCACGCAGGAGGCCGCGAGTTCGAGTCTCGTCAGCTCCGCAAAAAATAATTAAAGCATTATTCGCAAGAGTAATGCTTTTTTTATGTATGATACACGCTCCCCTTGTAAAAGATAATAATGACTCCCCTCCCACCATTACAAGTTTGAACCCAAAAATGTCATTTGAAATAATGAAAAAGCTCTAAAGTCATTGCATGGCAAGGGGTTGAAACCCCTTGTTCAATCAGCAATTTCGTAATATTTTCTTACAAAGGAAGTAAGCATACTCCTTGATTCTACGGTCTTTTACAGCACTTTACAGCATCTAATGACAAATCTGGGTTGAATAACCACAAACGTATTTTTTTTGGAATATTCATAACAATGGCTTGTCAGAGTATATTCCGACAAGCCATTTATAAATTTTTAATACCAAGAATTCTTATTCATATCTAAGAGCATCAATAGGATCTAATCGAGCAGCTTTTAGAGCAGGGAATACACCAAAGATAATTCCCATTAATGTACATATAGAAACAGAAAGAGCGATCCATAAAATCGGGATAGTCAATTCTAATCCCATCATTGTACCAAATATATTTCCAACTACTACCCCCAATACAATACCTATAAAACCACCTAATTGAGCTAAAGTAATAGTTTCAATCAAAAACTGAATTACAATATTTACACTTTTTGCACCTACTGCTTTTCTGATTCCTATTTCTTTGGTTCGTTCTTTAACAGCAATCAGCATAATATTCATTATACCTACTCCTGCTGCAAGTAAAGAAATTCCTCCGGTAACCCAACCAAAAATACTTAAATATCCTGTCAATGACCCAAACTGGTCTCCAATGGCTTCATTAGATTCTATTTCGAAATCATTGTCTTCCCAGGGCTTAACATTTCTTAAAGTTCTTAAAACTCCAATGGCTTCATCTATTGTCTCTTCCACCTGTGCTTTAGAAGGTGCTCTCATCTGAATAGTAAGAGATTCATTCCACGTGGATGCATAATACTTTAAGTATTGAGTTACAGGAATTATCGCACGATTATCTTGACTTTGCCCCATCATAGCACCCTTAGGTTCAAGTAAGCCAATCACTGAATATTTTTGTTTACCTATCGTAATCTCTTTTCCAAGTGCATTACCTTCCGGAAATAGTTTTACAAGAACGTCGTTTCCTAAGACTACCACATTCCTTTTGAAACGAACATCGTCAAAGCTGAGCGCTCTACCTTGAACTAGATTATCACTCATAATAGTGAAATAATTTTCGTCAGCCCCCATCAGCGTTACATCCGGATTTGTTTCTTTATTCCCTGATTTTAGAGTATTACCATTGCTTGCAGCAAAGGCAGACATAAGTTTTGTCAATTGCATTTGGTCTTTGAAATCTTTAAACTGTGAATAAGTGATAGATTTTCTTCGAGCATATTTTCGCCAATCATTACCAAATTGCATAGCCGGAGTTCTTTGGATAAAAACTGATGTTTCGCCCAAAGCTTCTAACTGGTCATCCACTGTTCCATTCAAAGATTCTATCAAAGAACCAACTGTAATTAAGGAGAATACACCAATTGCTATACTCAACAATGTTAAAAAGGAACGTAACTTATTTGCGATTACAGCTTGCAATGCCATCATAATACTTTGCAATATATTCATCTATTCGCTCCTCATTGCGTCTACAGGATCTAATTTTGCAGCTCTAAATGCAGGTATAATACCAGCAAGCATCCCTACTATAACAGATACTAAAGTTGCCCAAAACAGTAAATTATAAGGCAACATCATTGATAAAAACTTCAGCTTTTCGCTTATTAATTCCGGTAAATATACAGCTGCAAAATATACAATCACTGAGCAAAAGATAAACGAAAGAATAGCACCGATAAAACACAATAAAGCAGACTCCATAATAAACTGCCAAGCTATAGAACTTCTCTTAGCACCTAATGCTTTTCTAATACCTATTTCCTTAGTTCTCTCAACGACAGATACAAACATCACATTCATTATTCCAATAATACCTACTAAAAATGATATTGCAGTCAGTCCTATACCAACAATCCACACTACACTTCTAATACTGGCAACTTGATTTTCAAAAGCTTTTGTTTCATTTATAGAAAAATCGTCCTCTTCATGAGGCTTCAAACTACGAATAGAACGCATTACACCTCTAACTTCATCACGAACTAAATCCAGCTTTTCGACCGAACCTGCCTTTACTCCTATAGAAATTGATCTGTTGAAATTACCAAATGTTTTTAGAAATGATTTCATTGGTATAAAAACTTGGTTATCTATAAAATCAAACAGCATGTTACCTTGCTTCTTGATAACACCTATGACTCTATACTTATGCCCATTCAGCTTAACAATATTGTCAACCGGATTTTTACTATCAAATATTTTTTCATAAATATTATAACCAAGCACGATTACGTTTTCGCCTCGAATATCTTCAAATTGCGAGAAGTGTCTTCCAATTTCTATTTCGCCAGCTGGAGATAAAGATTGCTCAAAAGTTGTACCTAAGATAGGAAACCCTGAAAATGACTCTCCTTTATAAGCAAAAGAAGCTCCCCAACGTCTAGCAGTTGGATATATTAGTTCAGCATTTTCAACTCTATCTATGAATTCATTTACTTGTTCAATAGTAATATTTTTGCGTTGCCTAATTTTATCCCAGTTTTGACCACCGGCCCAATCATATTTATCTACATAGAGAACATCTGCTCCCATTATATTAAAGGTATCCTGCATTGCTCCATCTAAGCCATCCAAAATCCACCCCATAATAATAACGAAGGAGATCCCAATCAATACACCCAATGAAGCAAGAAAAGAGCGAAGTTTACTCGCAAGCATTGCATCTAATGATATTTTAAAGGCTTCTGATATTTCTGATAATTTCATATCTTTTTTATTGGATTATACTATAATTGGTTCAGGATTTTTTAAGTCAGATTCTATTAATCCGTCTCTGATTTTGATAATTCTATGTGCGTGCCTTGCTATTTCTTCTTCGTGAGTAACTATAATTATCGTATTTCCCGTCTTCCAAAGATCTGCAAAAAGTTGCATAATTTCTTCGCCGGTTTTGGTATCTAGGTTACCCGTAGGCTCATCTGCTAAGATGATTGAAGGATCATTTACTAAAGCTCTGGCTATTGCCACGCGCTGACGCTGACCACCTGAAAGCTCATTAGGTTTATGTGTCATCCTATCACCAAGTCCTACTTTTGTAAGTGCATTCTGAGCTTTTTGTTGCCTTTCAGAGCCCGACATTCCTGCATAAATCAGAGGAAGTTCCACATTTTTTAAAGATGAAGCTCTTGGCAAAAGATTGAAAGTTTGAAATACAAAACCAATTTTTCTATTCCTGATTTCAGCAAGTTGGTTATCATTCATTCGGCTCACATCTGCGTCTCCGATAGCATATCTGCCGGCAGTAGGAGTATCTAAGCATCCAAGTATATTCATTAGTGTAGATTTACCGGAGCCTGAAGGCCCCATGATAGCTACGTACTCATTTTCATGGATATCCACGGATACTTCTCTCAGAGCAAACACCTTTTCGGTACCCATTTTGTATACTTTGGCTACTTTGTCTATCTCAATAATTCGTTTATTCATCTCTGACATCATTTAATCCTTCTTTTTATCGGATTCTTTTTTAATTTTCGAACCGTCCTTGAGCAGTTTACTGATGGCTGTATAGTTCCCGGAAACTATTTCTTGATTTTCATCTAAGCCTTTAATTATTTCTATAAAGCCTTTATCAGATATTCCTGTTTCTACAAAGGTCTGCTTTACTGAATCGCCGGATACAACGAACACTAAAGATGGAGGAATGTCTACAACTTTGTTTTCTTCTTCTGTATCTTTGAACTGGTTAGTTTTGTTATCTTCTTGATTCATCTGTTTGTCAAGTCTTACCGTTACAGCTTGCAGAGGCACTGACAGCACATTGTGTTTTGTTTTTGTATTTATTTCTACATTACAACTCATTCCCGGACGCATCTTAGTATCTCTTTCAACTAATCTTACTTTTACTTCAAAGTTAGTTACCTGATCTTGCGAACCTAGTGAAGAAACCTGGGCTGAGTGACCGATTTCAATAACAGTCCCCAAGAACTTTTTATTAGGGAATGCATCTATTTCCACATAAGCTGTGTCGCCAATGTCTACTAAAACGATATCATTTTCATCTACATCAACTACAGCATTCATTACGCTCAAATCAGAAATCCTAAGCATCTCTGTTCCTTGCATCATCTCTGTGCCTACTACTTTTTCTCCTTTTTCTACAGCTAATTTAGTCACTGTACCAACTATTGGAGCATATATCGTAGTTCGCTCAGCGTTCCGTTCAATTTCCCTATAAGCAGCTTCACTTCTCTCCAGGCCGGCAAGAGAGGATTTGTAACCTGCGAATGCAGTCAGGTAAGCGCTTTCTGCTTTTTCAAAATCAGATTTAGATACAAACTCTTTTTTATAGAGTTCAGTGATTCTGGATAACTCAGATTTAGATCTGTCCATTTCTGATTTTCGCATTTCTATATCCATTTTAGCTGCTTCTAATCCGGCTTTGTATTGGTCTAATCTAGTCTGAATAATGTCAGGTTTGATTTTTACTAAGAGCTGATTTACAGCAACGGAATCTCCTTCCTGCACGCCTAAGTAAATAATTTCACCACTTGTTTCAGGCGAAATTTTTACCTCAGTTTCAGGATTGATTCTCCCAATTGCAGAAACTTTTTGGGAAATCGTCCTTCTTTCTACCTTCTGAGTTCTTACAGTAATAGAATTATCTCTGCTGCAAGCCGAAAATACTAGTCCGGCTATAGCTATAGCCATAATAGATGTCTTTATATTGAAATATTTAGATGAAAACATATCTTCCAAATCCCGGATATTATTTTATATATTTCTTACTTTTTCTGCTTCTTCTTCAGTCATAATTTCTGCTTTATGAAACACAGCTGTGCCGGCAATAATATCATGCAATGCTTGTTTCTTTGAAGATAGAGCTATAAAGCAACCTATAAAGAAAACAAGACCAACTATCGTTGCCAATGCTAAAACCCAATATGATGATGTAACCAAGAAAAAAACTAATGTTAAATAGTATGCATATTTAAGCAAAGCACGTTTCAATAACTTACCTGTAGTAGCCGATATACGATCAGTCGTAGCAATACGTAGTTTAAGAATCATTTTTCCTACAGTTGCCCCATAAAATACTTCAAAAGTAAATAAAAATGCCAACGCTAAAACAGCATTATACATTACCGAAAGATATATGTAATCTGAAAAGCCATCAACAAGATCAAAGTCAAAGGGACCAATACTGCCAGCTTGCAAAAGAGCGGAATATTCTTTCATCACAGTCTCTCCTATACTATCTAATCCAGCAATAGAGGATAATATATTTGTTAATATAATGAATAGTATACCATCAATCAACCATGCAAGAAATCTCTTGCCAAAACCAACACGAAAATCTAATTCGTCTACATACTCATACTGCTCATAATCTGGCAAATTTGTATTGTTGTAATTTTCACTCATAGCACACCCCTAAAATTAGATTAGAATTCTCCAATTGAATAAAGCAACTCATTTTTTGCTTTAAAGTAATCATACACTGAATTTACTAAGTTTATCTTCGTAGTTACATATTGCAAATTTGCATCATGTAATTCGTTTATAGAAGCAGAGCCAACTTGGAAACGCTCTTTTGCACTTTCAAAGTTTCTTTCTGCAGATTTGATAGTTTTTTGAGTAATCTCCAATGTCTTTTCTGCTGACTTTAGTGAAACATAAGCTGTTTGCACTTGGGTTTTTACTTGCTGCTGAGTTCTTTCCATTTCTATTTTACTTTGCTCTACTTGCAATTTGGCATTTTCAACCTGCCTACCTGTAGAAAAATTAGTAAAAATGGGAACGCTCATTGATACTCCTACACTGGGTGTACCTTGATTAAAATTGCTCCATTCGTAATTACTCCACTGCCATCCGCCAGATGCTCTGACAACTGGAAAGTAATCTGATTTAGCTTGACGAACTGAAGTTTCAGCAACTTCTACATTCATTTTGCTTGCTGTTAAATCTCTTCTGTTTTGCAGTGATTTGTCGATTAATTCAGAGAAATTACCATATCTGGCTTCAAAACTATCGATTTCATCTTTGCTGATAGATTCAGGCAAACTAATTATTTCAAAATCTGAGCTCCCAACCGGGTTAAGTCCCATATAAGCTAATAAAGTAGATTTTGCCATACTTAACTGATTTTCTGCTGTAACTATTTGCAATTCTCTATTTCCTAAGTCAGCTTCTTGAGCATATACAGCTCCCACAGAAATCACACCGGCTTCGTATTGAGCACGGATTCGCTCAAGCTCACTCTTACCTAAATCAAAATTTTCTTTTCTGATTTCTACAATACGATAATTTTTAATAATGTCGATATATTTTTTAATTACATCTATTTTTACCATATCAATAGTCTGCTGATGACGCTCTTCATAAACGCTTTTGGTTTTATTAGCTCTGTCATAATTTGCTTCTCTGGAGAAACCGTCAAACAGAGTCCACGAGGCGTTGGCGTTCATATAGTAACTATTCCTGTTATCTATGGCAAGAGGAATATTAGTACCACTAATATTGAAAGTCGTTTTTTCTTTCAAATCTCTGGAGTACCCCATATTAAAACTAATAGATGGTAAATACAGCCCAAACGCATTAACAAGATCTGCGTGAGTTGTAGCCAGTTGAGCTTCACTTAAGTGAATATCAAAATTCTTTTTGAGAGCAATGTTGACACATTCTTCCAGATTATACTCTTTTTTGTCGCCTGTAGTTTGTGCTACAGAAGCAAGAGTACTTAGAATAAAAACGAACAAGATAATTTTGCGCATTTAGACACCAAAAACTTAATACAATACAATTTATATACGGAAATATATAAAAGTAGTTACACTACGTATTAAGAATACGGGGTTTTATTTTGATGGATATTGTTTCTTAGAAGACGTTTTACCTTTCATATCTTTAGCAACTATACTAAATATGAATGGCTTAGTAGGATCTTTCGGAATAAATGAGTAAGATTGAGTCCAAAATAATTCTCGTTTATTTTCTTTATATTGGCCTGCAAGTTCGGAGTAGGTAGCATTCCCTTCTATCTCGAAGTCGGCGATATAGTTTTCTTTGCCATCTATTAGTCCATGTGATTTGGTCCACACAAATACTTGATTATCAGAAACTTTCTGCATCCTTTCGATTTCAGGACTTTCAAAATCTTTAACTTTTACATAATATTTCTGACCGTATATCTGATTATCAGATTTCCTAAAGAAAGTAAACTCTTTGCCAACATCCTTAGTAGTAGGCGTATAATTAATTTCCTCACCTTGAGAATATGCTAAATTGACACCATCAGAATTTTGCAAATATGCTTCTAAGTTATTAAAACTTGTTATTGGCAAAGCAGGATCTATTCTGTAGGTAATATTTGGATACATATATTTGGGCACATCCGGTTCTGAGATTCTAAGAGGCTCTACCTTGAATCTTGCCAAAGTATTTTGCTGATCGTTACGCTTAACAAATAGCTTAACAGTCATTTCGCCATAACTTGGAGTAACACCTTCTACAATAATTGAATCTTTACCAATATAAGTGATCTCAGCTGATGCAGTTTCAGGAATAACCTCGATTTTTGGTCTCGAATCGTAAGTATAAATTTTATTATCAATACCGGAAACAATACACTTGTTTTTCCACTTCTTCCTAGCCAAAGCAGTAACTTTGCTCTGTTCAAAAAACAAATTGAGATCTATATTGTTATAAGGAACATGAGTCCGAATTGGTAATGCTTCATTTTTATCAACAGTATTGCCATCTTGGGCACTTTCTTGTGACTGATTCGAACGATTATCTACCATAATTTCTCTACCATTTGCAGTGCTGATGTCACCATCAATGAAAACATTAAGTAGAAATTCCGTAGTGGCAGTTAATATTTTATCTGATTCGAGATCGAGAGCAGAAGCAGTTATCTTCACGATATACTCTGTATTTTCTAATCTATCAAGAGGAGGATTCCACAAGAACTCTGCCGATTTAATATTTTCAAGCTTTTTCATGGAGAAATGTGGATTAGAAGCAATATTGATTTTTTGAATTTCAGAGTTTGACTGATTCAGAATTCTAACTGAATAATCAACATTTTTAATATCACCCTGAAAATGTATGATGTTGGTAGAGTCCAGATAAACTAAATATGGAGTATTTTGTCTATATTCTATCTTGCAATTCATTAGAGTCTTTTCAGGCCATATTTCAAAAGAACTACCAAAGAAAGTATTACCGGTATTATCATTATATTTATTTTTTACCGGAAGTAATAAAATCAAAGCAGCAATATATAACACAAAATATATCTCTACCTGACGCTTTCTTTTGATAGGTTTTATCTTCATTATTTGCTTACTCTTGCTACCAATATTTTTTCTATTTCGTCTCTTACCGCTTGCTGTATCTCTTTTTCTTTTATGTTATTAGCCATGATGCTAAGCTCTTTGATTGCATCTTTGAAATTGCCAAGCTCTATGTTTGTATCTTTCATTGCATCAAGCATTTCATCATTAGGTTTGATTTTTTTATCAGTTTTTTCGATTAGGTCTGACATTAGCGAGAGCATTTTGAACTGCATTTCAAATGTTTTATTCATGTTTTCTGAGAGATGCTCCATCTGAACCACTACTGCAGCGAAATCTCTTCCAATCTCGCCAATTTCAGTAACAAGTTCATTTATCAAATCATCTTCGTCCTTTTCTTCTTCAAATTGCACCATGTCGTCATTTGGAGAAAAAAGCATCACTAAAAACATAAATATCAGCATTAGAGCTTCAAAAGCGATACCCATTATTACCATTTCACTTGACACTTGCTCGCTAAATTGCCTTACACCAATAAGTACCAGCAAAATGGCTGCACCAAAATAAACAAATGAGCTAATGGAAGAATAATAAAACCTGTTTACAATTTCTTCCATCCATAAAGCAGTGCCTTTGATTAGCCCTAATGGGTGCATTAAAGTAACTTCGGAGTTGATATATTTACTTACATCTTTTTCTTTAACGCAGATTGACCAAAGAATAAAAAGTGTTGGTACACCTGCCCTTTGCCTTTCATATCTAAGCTCAAAGAATATATCTCTTAGGATTTTTCTTCCCTTGAGTGACTGAAGAGTATCTATTTTATCCATTATGTTCTCGATCTAATTACTACAAAGATTCCGATTAAAAGAAATATTATATTGGCAAGCCATGCACTAAGTATTGGATTCAACTCCATTGTAAAGCCTATTGTTTTCCCAATTTCTGTAAATATTAAGTAGGCAAAGGCAATTACCATCGCCGAGGCTATTTGAATAGCTATGCCTCCTTTTTTTCTGACAGAGGCAAATGGAACACCAAAAAGAACGACTATAAAGTTCGCAAATGGAAATGCTATCAAGCCGTGATAGTCTATAACTTGTTTGGTTACGTCTTTACCACCTCTTTCTAATAAAGCAATATAACCTTCATATTCCGGAAGAGTCATTTCTTCAGGTTGCCGTTTTAGTTGTTCTATCTGCTCATGTTTGGTGTTAAGAGTAATTTTCAATGTATCAAAAGCACTTACTGCAATTGAATCATTATAAAAGATACGACTGATACCATCCGTTAATTTCCAAGTACCTGTTGAATCCCAGAGCATTTTTTTTGCTTCTATTCGCGTTGCTAAGCGAGGTTGCATCTTAGAGGTGAATTCCTCTATGGCTACATTATTTCCTTCTTTTCTGTCAGGGTTATAATAACTCATTAGGATGTTTTTTAAAGGAGTATCTTTTAGATATAAATCATATATAGAATTACCTTTGCTTGATTTCTTTAAGTATACTTTTTCTATCATCAATTTAGTTTGATTGGCTTTGGGAACTATCCAACCGTTGAAATACAACTGCCCAACTGAAATAACCAAGCTAAGTATGATCATCGGTATCATCATCCGATACAAACTCAAACCACCGGTTTTCATTGCTGTTATCTCATTCATATTGGAAAGTTTACCAAAGGTAAAAAGCACAGCTAAAAGCATTGCGATAGGAGTTAGTATCTTTAATATCTCAGGAAACAATGACATATAGTATTGTGCAATAATAGAAAAATCAAGCTTTTCTCGAAGAAATTCTTCAAGGTTTTCCATTAGATTTACTATTAAAAATATCACACACAGTGCAAACAATGCAAAAAACAGTGTGCTTATAAATTGTTTGATTATATATCTGTCTATTAAGTTCATTTATGCCTTTTTATCAAAGAAATACATAGCAGCTAAGCCTATAACTGAGCACAGTAAAGTAATTAGACTGATAAGTCTGCCAGTATTGTAAGTATCAGAATCATAATACATTTTTATTGTGTTTTTACCTTTTTCAATAGGCAATGCTCTAAAGGAATAATTTGCATTGAGCACATTTGTTTCTTTGCCGTTTACCTCTGCTTTCCATGCAGGATAGTATATTTCGCTGAATACTACAAATCCATTTGCATCAGCTTCCACTTCTAAATTCATTTCATTGGCAGAATAACTTTGGAAATTTATGTCAGATTTGATTCCATTACCTGTTTGGTGCGACGTTTCTTCTGACAGAACTACTTCCTGGGAGTAATCGAATTCGTCTGCACGCATCCTCCGTTCCAACTCATCTTTGGACTGAATAGTTGTCTTCTTATAAACAACCCATGCTCTTGGGAATCTATCAGTTTTTTCGACAAAAGTAGGTTGCCCTTTTGCTCTGTCTATGTCAATTTGATATTTAACATTATATAAATTATTGACTTTGTCTCTACCTTCGATAGGAGGTAAAACATTAGCAAGAATCAAAGGGTTATAACCTTCTGTAAGTTGAATTCTATTGAGCATCCCCATATTTCTGTTAAAAGCCATATAGGATGGATTATACATTCTTGAATTTACACGAAATAAATCATTTGGATTTGCTGGTGTAAATGCTTTTGCTGTAGCTTGGTCAATCAAATATTTTTGTTCAGGATTATCTTTTGAAGCATTAAAATCGCTCATAGAAAAGTATAAATCTCCGAAGACTAACACAGAAATTAACACCCCGGCAAGTGTAGGTGCAATTTTTTTCTTAGCTAGAAATTGCATAAATAACAGAGCAATCCCTGATAAAAGGAATAATATTGTACCTTGAGAATTTAATCCTCTTTCTGCCTGCGGTGGTGTATCCAGTATAGAGGATAAGCCACCTATCAGCGTAAAAAGTCCAAATAAAATACCAAAACCAAATACCATATAGATATATTTTTTGTATTGCTTAAAGTCGAGTGATGAGGCGAAATCAACTGCCTTGCCTGCAAAAATAGAAAATGCCAAGATAAAATAAAGCATCATACGAGCTGGCATACGGAATGAATCAAATAAAGGCAAATTGTAAAATATCCTATGCAAAACGAAATTATCACCCAGTGAGTATAATACTCCCACTAAACTCATGACAAGCAAAAATATGTTTAGTGGATCTTTATAGTTAAATACTAAATAAAACATAGCCATTATAAAAACAATTCCACCAAAATAGAAACCACTTTCCCAATAGTAGTAGTATGGTAACTGTTGATTATCTTTGCTTAGATAAAAAGGAAATTTATTATTTCTATCAGGTACAATCTTACCAAAAGCATTAGGTAATAAAGTATTGGTAAGTTGCTTTAGCTGCAATGATCCTTCAGATGATTTCTCGTATGTCATTTCCTTCCGTTGCGACAAGTTAGCCAACTCAGATGAAGGTAGATACTGAATTGCAAAAATTCCGACGCCAATAACAAATGGTAAAACAAAAGCTAAATTACTTATTAATCTATTAGAATTTTCATCTTTTAAGGCTCTTAAAAGCTTGAAGATACTAAACAAGCCTATGAAAAATACTTCAAAAAGTGTCATCTGAGGATGCCCGGATAGCATACTAAATCCTAACAACAATCCTGAGTATATAGCAAACTGAGCTTTTTTCTGATCAAAAGCTTTATCCAAGAAAGCAATTATCAAAGGGAACCATGCGAGGTGATATATCATCATCGGATGAATCACGTGCATGACCATTAACCCACTAAATGAATATGATATAGCGGATATAATGGCTCCACCCTGCCCTGATTTCCACTGCCGGGCAAGCATATACATAGATATTTGTGCTATGAAAAAATGCAGTATAATTAGTAGTTGCAATGGACCAACAGGTAGCTTCTCATTTTCCACAAAAAAGTCCATAAGTCTATTTAAAGGATAAAAATATCCTACCTGTAAATCAGCTATAAACGGCATCCCCACAAAAGTATATGGGTTCCAAAATGGAGTGTTCCCATCAGCAGATTCAGATGCAGCATACGACTGCACAGGATAAACGTACTCCGCAAAATCTTCCCAAAAATATGCCTTACCACCAATCTGACTATTAAAAAAAACAAAAGTAGTGATGGCAAATAATATAAGTACGCCCCAAATAGGTATTTTAAAGTCTTTCATTTCATTTTCCGTTTTTTTGAGCTATAACTATTATTGATAATCCAAAGGGAAACGATACAGATGGCAGAAATTTAGACTCAAATGAGAATAAGTTATGAAAAAGTGTATTCATTCCATCTGAGACTTTGTCTACCGGATCTTTATGTTTCTCTTCCTTGCCTATAATTTTATCTAATTTCCTTTTTAGCACTGCCGGCAAAAACAGAAAGCTATTAAAATAACTTGCATATTTTATCTTAAATCCTGCTGCTTGAATAAGTGAAGTAATTTCTTTTTTGGTATATCTGCGGTAGTGCATGTGTATTTCGTCGTGCTTACTCCACATCCATTTATAGGCAGGAACGGACATTATAAAATATCCATTATCATCTAACACTTTATAAACATCATTTAATGCAGCTGTATCATCCTCTATGTGCTCTAAAACATCTAACATAATCGCAGCTTCAAATGGGATTACTTCATTCGGCAAACCATCTATGGTAGTATTATAGAGTGTCTGTAAGCCTCGTTTTTTGCAGTAATCCAAAGCTATAGAAGAAGTATCCAAACAGCTAACATCATAACGGTTCGCGATATAGGATGCAAAGCCTCCTGTACCACAACCAATATCAATAATTTTTGACTGCAATGATAAGGAAGGAATGATTTTATTTATAATTTTAGATATGATAATATTTCGCGCAGTAAACCACCAATATGAGTCTTCATTTTGGTAATTAGTGTGATATACTATTTCTTGCATTTAATTTCTTATAAGTATAATAATAAAAAAAGTACTGCAATTTACGGGCTGAGTCTGTATTAAACAAGAATTTAGTTTTTTTTTCTATAAAGAAGGAAAAACAAGGATAACATTTGTACCTTCATTGATTTTGCTATCTATTGAGATGGTCCCTTTCATAGCTTCCACAAATCGTTTCACCAACTTAAGACCTAAGCCGGTTCCGGATTTAATACCAATATTCTTTTTGCCTTTATAAAAAGGAGTAAACAGATATTTCAAATCCTCAGGAGCAATCCCTACACCATTATCTTTTATTTCAACTATAAACTGATTATCACCAAACTTAAGATAAATATCAATGTCAGAGTCTTCAGGTGAAAACTTCATAGCATTAACTATAAGGTGAGTCATTATTTGCCTAAAAAGATTGGCATCGATCATAGTGCTAAATAATTCTCTATCAGTATGAAACTTCAATATATGATGCGTCTTATCCATTATTTTAATCTCATTTATCAATTTTGATAAATAGTGAACCATATTAACAGTTCTAGGTAAAACACGTATCTCAGAATTTTCTACTTCTACAAAATTCATAACGTCTTCGACTAAATGATTTAGAATATTGACAGCTGAATGAATTTTATGGATATAGTTAAAAGATTTGCCTTGATCTCCCGCAGCTACAAATTTTTCCAACACTGCAGCAGACGAACTTATAAATTGTAATGGTGTTTTATATTCATGAGAAATCATATTAATGAAACGACTTTGCAAATCAGCATATTCTTCTTTTTTAAGTAAGCTAACTTCTATTTTTTCTTTAGCTTCGTTCAATTCTCTTGTTCTTTCATCTACCATTTGCTCAAGCTTGTCTTTTGCAATTTTTTGATATGTTACATCTTCGATGAAGCAAATAATTTTATCGTAAATACCTGATAGATTTTTTATCGGATACATTTTCAAATTTAGAATTTTGTCTTTTTGGCTGATAATAGAAGAATTTTTTATATATCCGATTTCGTACCAGCTTTTAGTTTCATGATATTTAAAAACTTGTTCTACATCCATATTATTAGCAAGTAACAACTCGGACTCATCATAGATGTTAATTTTATCGTAAAGCAAATCCTCTTTTTGGGCGTCATACCAATTCAAAGCAGATTTATTGACCTCTTTGAGCAATCCTTTACTATCAAATATCAATACGGGAATAGGAGCTTTATCAAATAAATCTTTAAACTGTGCCTCGCTACTTAATAGTTTCTGTTCCCAATTCATCCTTTGAGTAATATCATCAAAGATACTCCAGACTTGTTTTATATCACCATTTACATCTAATTGCGGTAAAACTGATAACTCTACCCAGATAAACTTCATTATATCAGCTTGTTCAATTTTCAGTATTTCTTTATGTAACGGCAATTTAGTTTGGATAACTTTCTGTATTGGCAACTCATAGGGTTTGAGTATTATATTGTTTTCATTCATAACACTCCAATCCTTATTGTTCCACAATGCACTGTCTTCTGGTAGTGAAAACATAGATAAAGCAGAAGGGTTTATATCAAGGAGTTCTCCTTTTGCATCATGCAATGTAACGCCTTGATTCATAGATTTAAAAAGAAGGCTGAACTTTTCTTCTGTTTCTTTAATAATTTTGTTACTTTTTTCTCTTTCTCGTTTCTCAACTGTAATATCAATACCAACTGAAAATATAGCAAAATCTCCATACAAATTATAATTGATATCATTCTTCCAGATAATAATTCTCTCTTCGCCAGTTTTTGTAATAATGGAGTTCTCAAAATAATCTAAGTTTTTATTCTCTTCTAAAGCAGTGCGAAACACTTGATATACTTCAGGAAATTTATCACTTGGAACTACCTTTTCAAACCAATTTTTATTCATAATCTCTTTCTTAGAATAGCCGGTAATCCTCTCAGCAGCATAATTAAAAAGAATCACTCTTGCTTGCTTATCCAAAGCTAATAAGATTATGTTAGCATCATTTATCAAATAATCCAAATATTGCTGCATATCTGAAGAGTTATGTAATCCCCTATTCGTTACTAATTCCCTCATGCCTATAATTATTTCGTTATACTTTTTACTTACATCTAACATATCAGATGAGTAAACTTGATAAATCTTACCATTACTATCATTAAAAAACTTTTCACCTTTTATGCTATTAATAGAAAAGTATGATGAAGCCCTCTGCGGAGCTATCCAAGTATATAATTCACTAAATTTTTTACCAACAAAAATATTCCTCGCATCTTTAAGCATATTAATATCTAACAAAGATTCAATCTGTGTGATTTGTTGAGGATTATAATAATTCCCACCGGGAATAACAGAGGGATCAATAATTTTAGCAGCTGAATGATTCAAATTTTTAACTACTCCCTTGCTATCTACTAAAATGATTGCATCAGTAACAGATTCAAATACAGTTAAGTACATATTTTTTTCGTTGACCAATAATCTGTTCTTATGGCGTAGCTCTTCTATCAAATTATCTTGAGGAGCTTCAGTCCACTTTTTAGTATAAGCTATTTCAATTCTATCAAAAGAGCGCTCTAAAAATAATCTTTGTTTCTCTAACTCCTGTGGCATTGCTCCACTTTTAAATAATATCAAATCCAGATATGCTTGCTTGTAATATTTTGTCAATGCCAAAAACATATCCAAAGGTATACCTCGCTCCCTATGCTTTATAGCTTCAAAAATTGCGAATTGAGAAATTGGATCATTAATATAGTCATCATCAGGATCTAATTCAGGCACATCATTATATATCTCTGTAGCTTTAGAAATAGACTCACTAAGTCCTTGTATTGATATGCGCCACGCCTCTTCCAAAGTTGACGAATACTTTGTAAAATTATGCATGTGAGCATATTTCAAAATCCTTTTTACAAGCCATGACTCGTTGTTTAGCAGTAAATTCTTAAGTTCTATCATTTTTGCCCTAATTTATTCTTTTGTAACTTGTAAATATAGAATTTAATTCTATGATTATCAAATAATAATACATAATAATTTAAGACCTTTTAGTATACAATATATTTGCTATTTTTGTAGTATAGCATAAATATTTTGACACTGGAGGAATTTATGGCATTAGATAAGTTGATAATGGATGAGCTGAAAGCTTCGATGAAAAATGGCGATAAACTTAGAACTGAAACTCTTCGCTCTATCAGAGCCTCTTTACTTGAATATGCTAAGTCAGGTGCTAAAACTGATATGACTGAAGCGGAAGAAATTAAAATGCTAAACTCCGCAGCTAAAAAAAGAAAAGATGCTATGGATATGTATACTCAAGCCGGAAGATCAGAACTGGCTGATAAAGAAAAGTTAGAATTGGCTATTATTCAAGAGTTTTTGCCAAAGCAATTAAGCGATGAAGAGATTGCCGATATAATTAAGGGCATAATCACAAAGGTATCTGCTAACGGGCCTTCTGATATGGGTAAGGTTATGGGACTTTCTATGAAAGAACTTGCCGGTAAAGCAGATGGAAATAAAGTAAAATCTATTGTTCAAAATTTACTGAGTTCCATGTAATGAGTCAAGCAAAAAAACTGACTGAAAAAGAACTATCAAATTTATCTTTAAAAGAATTAGAATTCCCTAGACTCTTAGATATTATCGGAAAATATACATTTTCTGATCAAGGCAAAGAAATAATATTATCTCTTGAGCCTTCTGAGGACAAACTTTATCTAAGAGAAGAACACGATTATATAGAAGAGATGATTAATCTCCACGTTTCTGACGATTCTATTCCTTTTGAAAGCATCAGCGACATAAGAGAGCTATTGCAAAAATCTCTAATAGAAAACGCTGTTCTTTCTTCTACGGAAGTGCTAAATGTATATGACATCATTAGGTCTTCTCGTCTTGTTAAGTCATATTTTGATTATAGGCAAGATAAATATCAGAAACTGCATGCAATATCTCAAGAGCTTTTTGCTGATAAGCTATTAGAAAAGCATATAATGGAGTGTATAGACGACAGTGGCGAAATCAGAGATAACGCTACCCGTGAGCTTGCTCACATCAGAAAAAGCATCAATGAGAAATCAAACAGATTACGCTCAAGACTGCAAAAGATACTAAAAAGAGTCTCTGAAGATGATATGGTACAGGAAGACTTTGTTACCATGAGGGAAGGTAGATACGTCCTGCCCATCAAAGCACAGGTAAAAAGGCAACTTCCAGGCATTATTCATGGAGTTTCGCAAACTGGATCTACCGTTTTTTTAGAGCCGTCTGAAATAATAGAGATGAATAATGAACTCAACTTACTTCTAAATGAAGAGCAAAGAGAAATATATAAAATTCTCCAAAATCTGACTAAAGAAATAAGCACAGATGCTCTAACTATAATGCGTACGACAGAAATAATTTCACATTATGATTCTATTTTGGCAAGAGCTAAGTTTGCACTTGATTTCGGAGGGATAAAACCTGATATATCTGATGAAAGATATATAAAATTGCATAAAATAAAACATCCGCTACTTGTAGTAAGTAAGGGCGCTAAGAATGTAATTCCTTTGAGTATTGAATTTACTGAGCAAAAAAGAGGATTCCTTATTTCAGGACCCAATGCGGGTGGTAAAACTGTAGCTCTTAAAAGCATAGGTTTGAATATATCTATGGCACTGTCTGGCATTTTCCCTCTAGGCATGTGTTCTACTGATTTTAGACATATATATACTTCTATAGGTGATCACCAATCTATAGAAAATGATTTGAGTACTTTTAGCTCGCAGATGTATCAGATGCGTGAAATACTTTCTAACTCTGACTCTTCAGCTTTAGCTCTAATTGACGAGATAGGTTCCGGCACAGACCCTCAAGAAGGCGGCGCGCTTGCTTCCGGTATCTTAGATACTTTTATTGAGCTTAATATGTTCTTTATAGCAACTACTCACCAATCTTCTCTTAAGACTTATGCTTTAAATAAAGAAGAAATTGAAAATGCTTCTTTGGAATTTAACGAAGAGAAGTTGCAACCAACTTATAAGTTTTTATCCGGTATACCAGGTAATAGCTATGCGTTCTTTTTGGCAAAGAATATAGGTCTTTCTGACCTCGTAATCAAAAGAGCTAAAAAATACTTAGGTACTAAGCAGAAAGAACTGGAAGAAAGTATTTCGGTGCTATCTAAATTCAGAACTGAAGCTATAAAGGCAAAGGCTGAAGCTGAAAAAATTAAGATTCAAGCAAAAGAGAAGAAGGAAAAATTCTCTACTAAAATGGATGATATAAATGCCAAGCGTGATGTAATTATCAAGAAGGCAAAACAGGAAGCTCTTGATATAGTCAAAAATGCTAACTCTTTGATTGAAAACACAATCAAAGATATCAAAGAAGAGAAAAAAGCAATTAAGGATATTAAATCAACTTTTCAACAGAAAAAAGACACTCTGGAAAAACAAGTTGACAGGCTGCAGACTAATGAAGAAAGTACATCTACAACTTTAGTTACTTTAAAGCCGGGTAGTTTTGTAGAAACTGAATCCGGAAACGAAGGGATTGTGTTAGAAGCTAATAACAAAGATAAAATTGCTCTGGTTGAGATAAATGGTTTGAAGTTCCGTCTACCTTATAAACAGTTATCTGCTATTGCGAAACTTAAACCTGAAAAAAAATCTTCTGATTTCACAAATAACTTCCGTTTTGACGCTCCTTCTCAAATTGATGTGAGAGGAATGCGAGCAGAAATGGCTGTTAGAAAAGTGGATGAAGCTATTTCAGATGCTCTTATGTCTTCTATACCACAGCTAACTATTGTTCACGGAAAAGGTACTGGTGCACTGCGAGAGCAAATCCATGAAATGCTAAGTTATCACCATTCTATTACTTCTTTCCGTTCAGGTGATTTAGTCGAAGGTGGAGCCGGAGTTACTGTCATTGAATTATAAAATTTCTAATAGTCTATGATAAACTGATGTAGAGTCAATATCGGTCATGCACCGGAAATGCCCTTTGGGGCATTTTTTTTTGCCTATATGTGTGCATGGGCGGCAACTCAAGTTGTTTACTTCAACTATACTATGCTTAACTTTATATGGTGTGAATCCCAAAGCAGGAACAGTACTGCCAAAAATGGCTACAATAGGTATTTGAGCTGCAGAAGCTATATGCATTACTCCTGTGTCATTGGTAACAAGAGCGGAACACTGCTTAGCAATTTGATATGTTTTGATTATAGAATTTGAACCGGAGAAGTCAAACACATCTGCATGAGTCCGCTTTGCAATAAAAGAACAAATATCTATATCTGAAGTACCACCCAAAAGTACAATTTGGTATTTATCAGCAAGCATATCTGAAAGTTCTATAAATCTTTCCGGTAACCACTGCTTGGTGAAGTGCTGAGCTGCAGGAGCAAATGCAATAAGATGCTTTGTATTTGGAATATATGTTTTATTATCAGAAGATGTATATATTTCGCAACCTTTATTATCGGTTTGCACGCCTAATTGAGAGGCAGTTTTTACATAATTATTTACAATATGGAAATCTGATTTAAGTCTTGGTTTTTTCAGATAAACTAAAGACAATTTGTGCAATCTGTTTTTTGCCACTCTTTCGATTTTATCTGATATGCCTTCACTCCATGCTTTACTTCGCCTATTATTCTGAAGATCAAATATAATATCATATTTATCAATCTGATTCTCTTTAAGATAAATACCTCTTTCCTTTTTGATTTCGCTTTTTGATAATTTACGATTATATAAGATAAGATTATCAATATTAGGATTAAATTTGTATATTTCACTGAATGCTATATTCAATAAAAAATCTATTTTTGCATTGGGAAAGTTGTTTCTAAGTACTCTTATAAAAGGAGTAGTTAATACTACGTCGCCCATAGAAGATAGTCTTATAACAAGAATCTTGCTAATGGCATTTTTTTTTGATAAATTCAAATCCATAATATTTGCAAATAAGTAATCATTATAAACTATTAAAAAAAACAATATGCGATTTACAATTGACAATAGGGATAATATAGTAATTTTCTCCCTAAAAAATACTACTGTTGAAAGCAAAGTATCTACAGAATTTAAAGCAAAACTGTTAATACTGGCTCAGCCTGATATAGAAGCTCTAATTTTAGACCTTACTCCTGTACAGGCTATAGACAGTTCAGGCCTCGGTGCATTATTACTGGCTCACAGACAACTTAAAGAGCATGCTATTCCGGTTCTGTTGGTAGGTGTGCAGGATTTTGTTATGTCACTGTTGAGTATGACAAGAATTGATGAATTATTTGAGTTTTACGACACTCTCGAAGAAGCACTTGAAACATTTGAAAATGATGACCTAGAAGATTTGGGCTTAGATGAGTTAGGAAATGACGATTTAGTCTAATTACTTTAAATATAATAGCTTTATACTAAATTGGGACTGATAGAATTACTATTAGTCCCAACTTATTGTGTATTTAACTGCAAATTCAGAAATAGATTAATAGATATTTATATATCCTTATCTGTAAGCCTGCTTCAAGATATCAAATATCTCTAAGGTCAGATTGTACATTTTAAAGAATATAGTGCTTAATTTTTAGAGAATGTTCTGCAAAATCCTGTACACATTCCACAGTCTGTACATTTGTCTTCATCAATTGTCGGCGCTCCCATCCCAGATTGAGAAATGGCATTTACCGGACATACATTTACTACCGGACAAGGGTGATTCTGAGGACAATACTCTGCTTTAATTTCTATCATTTTTCAAACCTAAACTTTTATAAAAACATATATTCCTTATTGGCAATATAAGGCTTTTATCCAATACTTCAAATTATTCTAAGTATAATTTGTATTTAGTTCATAGGTTCAACTAAATGACATCAAACTCATGTCATTAAAAACATTACTTTTCTAAATGCTTAGCTGCTATTTCTTCTATTTCTTTGAACGTTTGTTCGAGTGTGTCATTTATAATAACATAATCAAAAGCATTCCTCTGCTCTATTTCCATTTTAGCTCTGGCAAGTCTAACCTGTATCTGCTCCTCTGTTTCGGTAGAACGCCCTCTTAAGCGTTTTTCCAAAACCTCTTCATTTATTGGCGAAAGAAATATTAGTAGAGTATTGCTAGGATAAGACTTTTTAAGTGCAAAAGCACCTTTAACATCAATATCAAACAGAAGTAGATATCCTGCTTCTAACTTTTTATCAATTTCAGATTTTAGAGTGCCGTAGTAATTTCCAAATATCTCTTCATATTCCGCTAACTCATCAGCTTTTATTTTGGCCTCAAACTCCTCGCGAGTGAGATAATAATAATCAACTCCATAAGTTTCGTTAGGTCTCTTTGCTCTGGTTGTAGCAGAAATTGAGAACTCTAAATTACTATATAGCGACCTAAGATGTCTTGAGACTGTAGTTTTTCCACCGCCGCTGGGTGAAGAAAGTACAATTAGATTTTTGTAGTTTTGGGGCATTGCAACGATTTTAGTATTTATGGCAAAAAACAAAAATATAGGAATTTTAGCAATTGGTAAATTAAATTTCAAAAATTGCTTTTCTACTTCAATATGAAACTAATTCTATCTAAATCACTTTCAGTATTTTTATAGTCTTCAACTTCGTACAGTCTGCATAATAATGCATATAAATCTACTGCCATTATTGTGCTTGTTTTTGTGTTCACTTTAAACTGAAAACCAGAGGCAATAAAGATGCCTTGCATATCTATATACTGAGAATCATAACCATGAAGTGCTTTGTAATTATCAGCAATGTCATTGTCTTCATGATTTAAATAATATCCGGGCTCAGCTATTAAAACGATATCACCAATATTGGGATCATTTGAGAAATGTAAGTACTGTGGTATATCTGATTTTTTATAAACTTTTATATTGTTGATATTTTTCAATCTTCTATAATAATCTCCAATTTGTGACTTATCTTTAAAAGATAATCGGCAAAAAGTTCTACTATTTTGGATTAATACTCCATCAGCTTTGAAGGTAGAAATATCTATCCCATGTTCCTGAGAAATATTTATCATGCCGTGATCAGAAAAAATAATCAGATTTGTATTTTCTTTATTATCAGAAGCATCAATTATCTTGCATATCTCCCCTACTACACTATCCATTTTAGCTATCGTAGTTTTTATCTCATCTGAATCAGTCCCATATTTATGGCCGATAATATCAGTATCATCAAAATATAGCATAAATAACTCAGGAACTCTATCTTCGTGCATTTGGTTTAACCAAAAATCAAATTTTTTCAGTCTATCAGAATAATTTAGAGAATCTGCCCATGCAATCGAAAAGGTAGGTCTTTTCCAAGGGGTATAGTTTTCAGATCCCGGCCATAAGTATGCAGCAGTCCCATATCCATATCTTGCTAAAGTTTCCCATATAAACTCTCCTCGATACCATTTAGCAACCATTTTGGAGCTATTATCATTTATAGTGTAATATTCACCTGTAATCAAATTTTCAAAATTATTATCAATTATTCCATGCGACTCAGGATATAGCCCGGTAGCCATTGATATATGAGAGGGAAAAGTCTTCGTTGGGAACACAGGTTGAAAAGATATGGCCCTTACTCCTGCATGTGTAAGGGAATCTAAAACAGGAGTATCTACTTGATTCATATAGTCATATCTAAATCCGTCGAGCGAAACAATAACTGTAGTAGGTCCGGAAAATAGTGGTATTGTTAATAACAAAAAGAAGTAAATCCACAATTTCATAAAAGCCTCTTTATACGATATATTACGTAAAGGCAATTTATAATAAATTGAGCACATTTAAAAAGATAATCCATTTATGCTAAAATGCGTTGGCTGCTATCTCTCCAATTATAACATCTATATAATCTCTTTGTCTTACATCTAATTTATATGCGATTGTGTTTGTTTTAAAAATAAGTTTTCTGATGATAGCTGTCATGCTTTCCAGTGCAAACGATATATCCGTCTCAGAGACATATATATTAAACATTTGGCTATGCTGGTGAAAAATAGTACAGATCAGATCTAATGCCTCTAACTCTTCACTATCCAAAACCAAAGCTCTGCAGTCTTTACGTCGATTTTGCCAGATGTGATTATCTGATACTCTAGCAAAAGCATTTTGGAAGCATATTATTATATTTTTTTCTAAAGTTTTGATTTTACAATACTCTCCTGACTCAAATGCCTTTCTGATTTCATCCGGAATCGAATTGTAATCAGGCTCACTAAACTCCAGTGAAGTTAAATATTTGTATTCTCCAAGCTTTTTAATATTCCAAGCTTTCCAGTTATTGTCTATTACTATATAACCACTCGTGTTAGTCACTTGCAGTGTAGAAATTGCGTATTCCGCATCTAACGACTCAAGCATCAATTCATGCACAACTCTAAAAGCTATATTGGAAGCCCAAATTAATTTATTATGCAATGGAGACTCTAAAATATGCAATAACATTTCTAGGTCTGATTCATAGCTAAAAGCAGTTTTAATATTTGCAGTTTCCATTCTGAACATTCCTATGTTTTTTTACTATATAATATATGTTTTATTTGTTAATATAAAGTGATGTTTATAAATCTTTTTTCTTTCTGTAATCTATGTGTTGCTTTGTTGTGTGTTTTTTGCAGATTTTTCTCTTTAAATGATTCATATATATCATATTGTAATATCCAATACATTGTTAGTAGGTATCTTGTATCTTTTTGTCGATTACAGGTTAATGTCTAAGGGTATATTTATAAATTGAACTAAGATTTTGAATTCTTATTATGCCCCAATATTTTTGAACAATATCACCTTCCCTTTATATATCAAGACCTTAGATTCTTTATAAAATTTTTATTATTATATTTTTAGATTAAGTCAAGTATCAGAATAATCACTATTTTGTGGCATTGTTAAATCGAGAAATATTTATCTATTATACTTCCTGAGTTTTGCATTGCTTATTTATGACGTTTTTATGTACATAACAGACCAAGCAGCTACTCTCTTAGATATTATCTTTTAATATTTAAAAAATCTTGTTTTAATTATTGTAACTTATTATAAACCCATATACTTATAACGATTGGGGAAAAGTCCAAACCGTATTCGCCAAATATGATAAAAAATCTTTTTTCTTTATACGTTATAAGAATTATATTGAATCGAGAAATATATACCGATATAATTTTATCGATATAAATTTCTCAATAAGGTAGGTGTTATGAAAAACGAAGTCATCAAAATGATACCAGAACCTGCTCTTAGGAGATTACCTCAGTATTGGCATTTGCTAAAACGACTGAGGGATGAAGGAATAAAAGAAGTTTCCAGTTCTAGAATAGCTCAGGAAATGAAGTTTGACCCTACTCAGGTGAGAAAAGATATTCAATACACTGATATAGTAGGTAAACCCAAAACCGGTTATGACATCAATTTGCTTATTAAGGCTATAGAGTCATTTCTGAATTGGGAGAACTACGATGACGCTTTTTTAGTGGGCGCAGGCGTATTAGGTCAGGCGATATTATCCTATAAGGCTTTTAGAGATTATGGTCTCAATTTTATAGCAGCTTTTGATAATTCTGAAGAGAAGATTGGTAAGAAGTTTTTTGACATAGAAGTGCTACCAATGAGCAAGCTTGAAAACCTTGCCAACAGGATGCACGTGCACATAGGAGTTATCACTACTCCTGCTCAGGCAGCTCAGGAGGTTGCAGATTTAATGATTAGTAGCGGAATCATTGCTATCTGGAACTTTGCTCCGGTATCGCTAAAGGTGCCTGATAATATCGTAGTAGAAAATATTCAGTTTTCTCAGAGCTTAGCGGTGCTTAGTAGAAAATTGGCTTCTCATAAATTACACATATAGATTTGTTATAGCGGAGATTTAACATGGCGAATACGGGTCATTCTTCATCAGAAATGATGAGAAAATTTGACAAGGTTTGCAATATTCTCGAAAAATACGAGTATAAAAGCAGCAAACTAATCCCTATACTTCAGGAGGTACAAGAAGAGTACCGTTATCTACCTGAAGATGTACTGACTTTTGTTGCAACTTCATTAGATATTTCTCCAGCGAGAGTATATGGTGTTGCTACTTTTTATTCTCACTTTGCCTTAGAGCCAAAGGGAAAATATGTTATTAAAGTATGCGATGGCACAGCCTGCCACGTTATCGGTTCTCAACCTTTGATTAAAGCAATGCGTAGTAAGCTAGAACTTTCCGAAGAAAAACATACCACTGATGATATGCTTTTCACTTTGGAAACTGTGTCTTGCCTTGGTGCATGCGGTTTAGCTCCGGTAGTTGTTGTCAATGAAGAGGTCTACTCTCAGATGACTACTACTAAATGCCTTAAAGTTATCGATGAAATTTTAACTAAGGAGGAAGCAAATGAACCAGCACTTGGATAAACTAAAACAGATAAAAGCTAATTACGAAGAAAAACAAAAATTAGTCAAAAAAAGAATTATCGTTTGCGCCGGCACAGGTTGCGTTGCTAACGGTTCCAAAAATATCTATGATGAATTAAAAAAACAGATTGTAGCTCAGGGCTTAGATTTATCTGTTGATATTAGATTTGAAACTGACGAAAAAGAAAAAATGTATGTCTCTGAAAGCGGTTGCCAAGGTTTTTGCCAGATGGGCCCTCTTGTAACTATTGAGCCTGCTGACATACATTACTTAAAAGTTAAAGTTAAAGACATCGAAGAAATAGTTGAGAAGTCTATCAAAAATGATGAAATCATTGATAGGTTGCTTTTCAAACATCCTGCTACTAAAGAAAAATGTAAAGGAACTCAAGAAATACCTTTCTATAACCGTCAACAGCGTTTGACTTTGAAAGAATGTGGTATGATTGACCCTGCAAGCATCGATGAGTATATAAATCATAACGGTTACATTGCTGCATATAAAGCATTCTCTGAAATGGAACCTGCTGAAATCTGCCAATCAATATTAGATTCAGGCCTTAGAGGTCGTGGTGGTGGTGGCTTCCCTACAGGAAAAAAATGGCAGCTTACTTTAGTTCAACCGGGACCCAAAAAATATGTAATCTGTAACGGTGACGAAGGCGATCCGGGTGCATTTATGGACAGATCTGTGATGGAAGGTAATCCTCACTCTGTTATTGAAGGCATGATGATCGCTGCAAGAGCTATCGGAGCAGATGAAGGATATGTATACGTTCGTACAGAATACCCATTTGCAGTGAAAAGAGTACGTCAAGCTGTAAAGGATGCCGAAGCATTAGGCATTTTAGGTGACGATATTTTTGGCACAGGTGCAAGATTTCACATTGAAGTTATGGAAGGTGCTGGCGCATTTGTTTGCGGTGAAGAAACTGCTCTAATTTCTTCTGTGGAAGGGCTTCGCGGCATGCCGATGCCAAAACCTCCGTTCCCTGCAGAGTCAGGCTTAAACGGTAAACCAACTGTTATTAATAACGTAGAAACTCTTGCTTCTGTTCCTCTTATCATGAGAAACGGCAGTGACTTCTACAAAGCGTTAGGAACTGAAACTTCTCCGGGTACTAAAACATTTGCCTTGACCGGTCACGTTGCAAACACAGGTCTTATAGAAGTGCCTTTTGGTACTACTCTAAGAGAGATCGTGTATAACATTGGTGGTGGCGTGTTAGACAGCTTGGGCAAAGCCTCTGATAAGCAATTTAAAGCTGTGCAGATTGGCGGTCCTTCCGGTGGATGTCTTACTCAGGATCACTTAGATTTACCTCTTGATTTCGAATCGCTAAAAAGTATTGGCGCTATGGTCGGCTCCGGCGGGCTTGTAGTAATGAATGAAAACACTTGTATGGTTCGTATCGCAAAATACTTCATGGAATTTACTCAAAACGAATCTTGCGGTAAATGTGTTCCATGCCGTGAAGGTACAAAACAAATGCTTGCACTTTTGGAAGATATAGTTGAAGGTAGGGCAACAATGGATACATTGGACTTGCTTGAAACTCTTGCTAAAGCTGTGCAGAAAGGTTCTTTATGTGGTTTGGGTAAAACTGCTCCAAATCCGGTACTTTCTACTTTGAAACACTTCCGCCATGAATATTTGGCTCACGTACAAGATAAATTATGCCCTGCTAAAGAGTGCGAAGCTTTAGTAGAACCTGAAATATTGGCTGAAAGCTGTAAAGGCTGCGGCGTTTGTATCAAAGCATGCCCGGTGAATGCAATCACAGGTGAAAGGAAATCAACTCACGTACTTGATGCTGAAGTTTGTATCAAATGCGGATCTTGTAAACAAGTTTGTAAGTTCAACGCTATTGTCGGAGTATAAAAAATGAAAACTTTATTTGTAAACGGCAGAGAAGTTGCATTTGACAGCGAAAAAAATCTGCTTGAAGTTGTACGTAAAGCGAATATTGAAATTCCTACTTTCTGCTATCACTCTGAGCTTAGCGTTTATGGTGCTTGTAGATTATGTATGGTAGACATAGAAGGGCGTGGTCTAATCACTTCCTGCTCTACTAAACCTGAAGAAGGCATGAAAGTAAAAACTCATACATCTGAACTTAGAGAAATGAGAAAAATCATTTTAGAGCTTTTACTTGCTAATCATGATAGAGATTGTACTTCTTGCCAAAAAAATGCTAACTGTAAATTGCAGGATTTATCATATAAATTAGGTGTAGATAAAATTAGATTCAAAAAGACTGAAAAGATATTGCCTATAGATTATTCTTCTAAAGCATTAGTCCGCGACCCGAATAAATGTATTCTTTGTGGTGACTGTGTTCGTGCTTGTTCTGAAATCCAAGGTATCGGTGCTATAGACTTTGCTCACAGGGGCTCATTTATCCAAGTTACTCCTGCTTTTGGAAAAGATTTAGCAATGGTTGAGTGTGTTGATTGCGGCCAGTGTGCTAGAGTTTGCCCGACAGGGTCTATTACTCCAAGATCTGAAATGGAAGAAGTTTGGGCTGAAATTGACAATCCTAAGAAAAAAGTTGTCGCTCAGATTGCACCTGCAGTTAGGGTTGCAATTGGCGAAATGTTTGGTTTGGAATCAGGCGACGTGCTTACCGGTCAGATTGCAGCAGCTTTAAGACTTCTTGGTTTTGATCAGGTATATGATACTTCCTTTACTGCTGACTTAACAGTAATTGAAGAAGCTAACGAATTTGTAAAAAGAAAGAACTCAGGCGAAAATATGCCGCTTATGACTTCTTGCTGCCCGGGCTGGGTTAAATACGTTGAACAATATTACCCTGAACATTTAGCTAATCTTTCTACTTGTAAATCTCCGCAACAGATGTTTGGTTCAGTTGCAAAAGATTTGCTTCCTAAAGAATTTAATACTACAAGAGAAGACTTGATTGTTGTTTCAATCATGCCTTGTACTGCTAAAAAATTCGAAGCAAAAAGACCTGAGTTTACAACGGAAGATGTAGCTGATGTAGATCACGTAATCACTACTCAAGAGCTTGCTTCTATGATTAAACAAGCAGGTATAAACTTCAAAGATTTGGATCCTGAACCATTAGATATGCCATTTGGCTTTAAATCAGGTGCAGGCGTTATCTTTGGTAACACTGGCGGTGTGAGCGAAGCTGTTTTGAGATATCTTTATGAAAAAATCAAAGGCGTTCAGTTAGAATCTGTATACTTCCATGAAGCACGTGGCATGAAAGGCGTAAAGGAAGTATGCGTTAACTTAAATGGCGAAGATGTTCATATAGCTATCGTAAATGGCCTTGCTAATGTTAAAGAAGTTTTAGCTGAAATGAAAGCCGGTAAAAAGCATTATGACTTTATCGAAGTGATGTCTTGTCCGGGTGGTTGCATCGGTGGTGCAGGTCAGCCTGTGTGCTACGACAACGAAGTAAAAGAAAGCAGAGCTGCAGGTATCTATAACTCCGACAAAATGTTGAAAGTAAGAAAAGCACAAGACAATCCTTACATCCATGAGTTATATGAAACACGCATCGGTGAAATCGGCGGCAAAACAGCTCACGATTTACTTCATACTCACTATCACAATAGAAAGAGAATTGCAGATGAGCAATTAGCCTTACTAAATGATCCTAACTCTGATACTTTAGAAATCGGCGTTTGTATCGGTACTAACTGCTTCATCAAAGGTTCTCAAAAGCTTTTACGCAATCTGATGTCCTTCGTAGAAGAAAAAGGAATAGCAGAAAAAGTAAATTTACATGCTAACTTCTGTATGGAAAGTTGCGAGCACGGTCCAAGTGTAACAGTAGGTAATAACAAAATTACTCATTGCACTTATGAAATGGCTGTTGAAGCGATAGAAAAAGCTATTAAATAAGATTTTTCTCCCTATAACATAAACCCAAACGCCAGGGTTGCTTTGAAAAAAGCCCATAATCTTTCAGAGTGACCCGACGTGTTTCAAAAATTCCCTCCTGCAAGTCTGAACTTAGCAAAAGTGTGTTTCCCAAAGTGTGTGTGATGTGTGTTGAGTTCAGACTTCCTATATAGATTCTATTATTAAGTTTTCCATAGTAAATATTTATATTTTTGTGCTTTTTTTGTAAATTGCAAGGAAATATTGCTGATATTATTTGATAAGATTGAGATATGGAAAATTTTAATATCGAGTATAAATCTAAATGGCATGATGATTATCTAAAAACTATATGCGGTTTTGCTAACGCTAAAGGTGGTTCGCTTATAGTTGGAAAAAACAATGATGGTAATACCATTGGAGTTCCAGGATATACTAAACTATTAGAAGATATTCCAAATAAGATTCGCAATACAATGGGAATAATTTGTGATATTGCTCTTTCTGAAGATAATAATCAAAATTATATATCAATAACTATTTCCCCCTATTCAGTTCCGGTATCACTACGTGGACGATATTACTATAGAACTGGAAGTACAACTATAGAATTAACAGGTAACTCTCTGAATGATTTTCTTCTAAAAAAAGCCGGTAAAACATGGGATAGTATAACTGAAGATAGCTATTCAATAGCAGATATAAATACACATACTATTGACAAATTTCTAAGCGATGCGAAAGAAAGTGATAGAATTTTTTCAGTAGACAATTTAAGTTATTTAGAAATTTTAGATAAACTAGGACTTGTTGAAAACAATTATTTGAAAAGAAGTGCTCTTGTTTTGTTCGGACAAGATTCTTATAAATTATTTCCAAATTTGAAAGTAAAAATAGGAAGATTTATTACTGATGATACTGATTTACGATTTCAAGATGAGATAGAAGGTAATCTGATCACATTACTTTATGAAACAATGAGTATCTTGGGGTACAAATATCTGATTAGAGAAATTGAATTTAGAAATATAATCCGAACTGAAAAGGGAGAATATCCTATAGAAGCATTGCGAGAAATAATACTAAATGCCTTAATTCACAGAAATTATATGGGTGCTCCAGTCCAAATAAGAGTTTATAATACAAAAATTACTATTTGGAATGATGGCGGATTACCTGATAATTTTAGTATTGATACTTTGAAACGAACTCATAGCTCGAAACCAAGAAATCCTTTAATTGCGAATGTATGCTTCAAAGCAGGTTATATAGATGCTTGGGGACGTGGATTCATCAAAATATTCAACTCTTGCAGACTAGCAGGCTTACCGGAACCTAGTATAGAAGAAATGGATGGTGGAATTCTTATTACATTGTACAAATCAGATTATAACGTAGGTGGTACAATAGGTGGTACAATAGGTGGTACAATAGGTGGTACAATAGGTGGTACAATAGGTGGTACAATCCCTCTGTCTGACAATCAAATAGAAATTATAAAATTAATAGAACTCAATTCTAATATTACAGTTAGAAAGATTGCTAATAATTTAAATATTAACAATTCTGCAGTTATGAAACATATTAATTCCTTAAAAAACAAAGGTATACTGGAACGAATTGGCGGCACGCGCGGCTACTGGAAATTACTTGAAACAAATGAGAAATAGAAGATGAAATATATAGTCCTACTCCCTACACTAATTGTACTCTTACTAAGCGTGTGCAATGCTGAAGACAAATATTTTGATCAGCTGCCTACAGTAACGGATACTATCAGATTTAATAATTTTGAGTATTCTGTTGATACTAAGTTTCTAGATAAGAAATTAAAACGTTTATATCCTTATGAACTTTTTTTAAAAGCATTCCGTCCAAATTGGCGTTTTGAATGTGTTTATAAATTTGACAGCCTACTTACGTTTGCTTACTTTTTTTCTGAAAATCAAGAGAACTGTGATATACAAATACATTTTTTTGACAAAAGGAAGTACAATATTGATTCTATAATAGATATACAGAATTTGAATGATTCAATTACTTTTGAAGGTATAAGTGGAAAAGAGTTTTTCAAAGACCTGAATATCAAAAATAATCTACCAATCAAAATACAAAGTATTGATTATCCTTTACCTTTGAATAAAATACCTGAAAAAATCAAAAAAAGAATACAAAAAGAAATCGATAAAGAAGCTAAAGAAGAAAAAGAAAAACATGATGCAGGGAAAAAATATTATGGAGAATACTGTAAAAATGTAGAAGATTATTATGTAAGTAAAAGAACAGATAATCACTATGATTACTATGTTGAAAATCCTCATCCAAATTTGAAGAAGTACCAAGCTTATATGATAAAAGAAGATCCAAATTTTCTGATATTTTTTGTACTTAGAGTTAAAGAATTGAAGCAATTAAAAAATAACTTTAAGAATTTTCAAATGATATGTGATTCTTTTAGATTTATTCAGGATAATTATTCTTTTGATTATAGTAGATATGACTCCTTAAAGAGTAAGCTAAAACACTATGAGCATCTTTTTTACAAAGCTTATAAAGAATACGACATAGATGCGTTTAAAAAGTATCTAGATATTCGAAGTCTCTTAGAATTGCCAATCTCTAAGTCAGAGCTAGATCTAAAACCAGAATGGGAACAAGAAATTTATAAAATCTATAGGGATTTTTATCATCCTCGGAATCCAAGATTTTTACCTTTTATAGAAAAGTCTTTAAGTCGATCAAAAAGAATTGATACTAGCTATTATTTAATACAAGGCGAGATCGATGTTACAATTGTTGATAATATAGACCTGGGAAGACCGAGTAAAGATAAATTATATGATACAGTTTATAAAAAAATGAATGTTGGAAATACTATTACATATTTTACACTAAAAAATTTCAGACCTTATATTAATATATCTGGTGCTCATTTTGTATATCTAACCAGTTTTTTTAGATACTTTTTAGAAGATTTTTTGAAGTCTGACATGACTCCCTTAGGCACAGGTGGATTAATGAATCCGGTATCAGCAGCAGGTTTGAGCTTGATAAGAGAAAACTTCCTAAATTCTGTTTTGCATGTTATGCCAAAACATTGGAGTCAGGGGTGGCATATTGCATCACCACCTATAATGAGAATTACAATTAACTCCAGTCTAAATATTGCTATAATACATTATAGAAAAGGATATTTCTTTGGAAGTTTCGTTGTAAAAAAAGTTGACAATAAATGGAAGTTTCTGTTTGGAGAAGCCGGAGGTGTAGAATGAGATATTTAGTATTATGCTTCTTACTTTATATTGGCGGAACGCGCGGCTACTGGAAATTACTTGAAACAAATGAGAAATAGAAGATGAAATATATAGTCCTACTCCCTACTTTAATCGTGCTCTTACTAAGCTATTGTAAAGCTGAAGACAAATATTTTGATCAGTTGCCCACAGTAACTGATACTATTAGATTTAATAATTTTGAGTATTCTGTTGATACTAAGTATATTGGGATTCCTGATATTGAACAAAATGACTCTGAATCATATCTAAAAAGTCTGGAATTATATCAAACCTCTTTCCATCCTGATTGGCAATTTGAATGTGTTGAAAAAAAAGAAAACTACGTGATTGCTCATTTTTACACTAGAAAACCTTCAATATCTAATATCAAGATCTATTTTTTTGATAAGAAATACTATAAACTGGATTCGGTATATAATTTTTTCAATTTAAATAATGAAGATGTAGCTATACCTGAGCAACTCTCAGCAAACACAAATTTCAAAGCTATCAGAAATGATTCTATAGATGACCAATATACTCATGATAACGTCTATGATCACCAATTGATAAACCAAATTTATATAGATGAATACGAAGCTTATAATGTCGCTGAAGATTCGAATTTTATATATTTTTTCTTGCTTAAATCTTTATGGGATGGTGATTTAAATAAAAATATTCCTCATTTTGAGCTTATGCTCTCAACTTTTAAATTCATATCTGACACGCATCGATTTGATTCAACGTTACTTCAAAAAGCAAAGGCAGATTTTACATACAACTGCGATTTAATACTCACGGCTTACAAAGAAGACAATGCAGAAGCATTGGAGCAATACTTAGAGCTTGTAAGAATCAGACGAAATCCGATTCCTGATTCTATCATTCGTTTAAAGCCAAACTACGAACAGGAAGCCTATAATATAATTTCTAAATACTTTTATCCTTACTATTCTGATGAATGGGATGACGGCTCTTATGGAGCAAAAATCAAAACATCTCAAAAACAAGACTCTTTACTTAAAGCTATATACTTTACTTTAGAAAAAGAATTAGAAATTACTTTAGTCCAAAATATAGAGTTTAAAGAACAATATGACTCAAGTAAAAAACAAATGAATTACTTTGCCTGGCCTTCAAACCCTGATATTTCAAATTTCACAATTGAAGATTTCAGACCTAAACTGGAACTCGAGAATGCTAAAGTTATATATCTAAATGATAGTTTAGAATCTTTTTTATCTGACTTTCTTGGTAAAGAGTTTCTTTCATATACTGAAGACGGTTGTCTTTCAATAACAATTCCTGCAGGAAAATCAAGATTAAGAGAGCATTTTTTACGACATAAAACTGCCATTAATACCAAAAACTCAAGTCCGGAATGGGAGCTAGGTGCGCCAACCCGGGTTGTTATGACTTTCGATAAAGATTTAAATACTGCAGTCATGTATACAAAGACACATTGTGCTATCAGCGAACTCTATTTCAAGAAAGAAAAAGGAATTTGGAATATGTTTGACGGAAAATTCACCTGGTTTGGAGATTAGTGATGAAAATAATAATCACTATTAGCGGAATTTAATTGAAACAAGTCAGAAATAGAATCAACACAGGGCTGATTAAGAAAAAAAAGAAGTGATGTTTTTAAGGGAAGTCTTCCCTCCCCCAAAACTTCCTGAAAGTCTGAACCCTGTGGGTGTGTTTCCCTAGTGTGTGTGATGTGTGTTGAGTTCAGACTTCCTATAACTCAAATATAAAAAAATATATTTTGAATATACTATTCGAGAAAACATTCTCTATTAACAGCTCAATTTGTAAAAATATCTTGCTGAAAATGTTAAATTAATTATTATATTGTATTTTTATTGCTAATATTTTTAGGAGTTACGATGAAGTACATATCTACATTAATTATTGTATTTATTTTTTCTACAATTTCAGCTTTTTCTCAAATGTTTGTACCACTTACTTCGGGTGAAGGTTACTCTTATGCTTTAGATGAAGCAGCAAATGCTTTAGGTGATAATCCTGAATTGTTCATAATAGGTCATTTCCTTGGTAGTCTAAATTTAGATTATGGCGGCACTCCTATTGTTATGAAATCTGCGTTCAATTTAGAAACCGGAAAAGCGAATTACTGGGTATACAGTTTTAGAAAAGATACAAAAACAATTAATATAGGAGTGCTTAATTCTCCTTTGGCAGGCGGTTATAATGCTTTTGACTTAGATTTGACTGAATACTTAGATATAGATGCAATGGCAAACACAGAAGCAACTATAACTACTGATAATATGATGGGGTCCGAAGAACTAAATCAGTATTTCTCACAAAATCCAGATTTCATGGCAAAACTAAATAATCTTAAAGAGAATTACGCCGAAGGCTATATGGGATATTATTATAATGGACCTGTAGAAGAATTGGATCAAACTCTTTACTGGGGCTTTTGGTTTATTAAAGAAAATCGTGATGCGGATATTTGTGTGTTAGATGTAGTTACTGAAGAAACAGAATGCGTTACCTATACTTCAGTTGAAGAACAAGAATATAATTCTTTTTCAGTATCTCCCAATCCGGCTACCAGTCATATCATTATAGATAATACAGTTTATGCAACTGAATATATTATCAGCAATTATTATGGCGAAATAGTTATGGAAGGCAATATTTCAATTGGTCAGAATTCACTTAATTTAAGCAAACTATCTACAGGATTTTACTTTTTGCAGCTATCAAATGATAACGGCATGGTCAAATCAGAAAAGATTATAGTAAAATAAATTTGATTAGATTTTACAGCAAAATATTATATAGAAGAAAAAGTCCATAGCTATGATTAGATTGCAGCTATGGACTTTTTACTTTTGTTTAGCGTTTTATAAACTTCTTAGTTTGAATAGTATTTGCTTGTTTTACTTGTAGGAAATAGGCTCCGGCCTGAATACCTGAAACATCCAAATCTGCATCCTGACCAAGGAACTGGCCTGTTTTCACGGTATTACCAAGCATATCAATTACTGAAACAGTATACTTACCGTAAGTCGCATAATCAAAAGATAATACTTCATCAACAGGATTATTATTCAATTCTATGCTGATGTTATTTTCAGCTGCTTCTTCTTCCACTCCAGTAATAGTAGTGCAAATTACGTCTTCTGATTCTAACTCCATAGAACACATTTTATCAGATAAATCAGGATCAAAAACTACTCCCCAATATGCTTTATTAGGTTCAAGTCCGGGTAAATTAGTATTGTTGAATAGACTAATAAATATATCAGCATTTCCATCATACATTTCTAATTCTGCGCTAAATTCAGAATCTGCAGTAAACACTTCAGCCATTTTTTTTGAACTTAATTGAGATTTCTGCAGAGTGGTGTTCACTGATGAAAAAGAGGTTATATCTTCAATCCAATCACTGACATCTTGCTCCATTACTGTAATACCTATAATCGGTATACTCAAAGCAACAACACCTGTATACAAATCAGGATTATCTTTTTCTATAAAGTAATATATCCACACTGTAGCTTTGCCTGTTTCCCAATCAAACTCCATAGGCATTCCAATGCCGCCATCTTCCAATTCCAAAGACATACACAAAACAAGCTGTGGAGACGTAAGAGTTTCAGAAGCTGCAGCAGCTATAGCCTGGTCATAAGCATCTTCTGCGTAAAACAAATCTTGCGAATAAGTCTTCACAGACAAAATTGCGGCTAGAACCAAAATAAGTATACTAAATCTTTTCATATGTACAAGTTCCTAAAAGTTTAAAAATGTAAATACGTATTATCATAATCGTTGTTTCAAATCTGTATTTTTTGTATTATTGGAAACTGTTTAACACAATATATAGTGTATAATTGAAAAAACTAATACTAAAAAAACGCAGTGACTCAACCATAAATCAATATGGCTATAAAATAGCTTATAGCGAAGAACTGAATATAGCACAATACGAAGCAGTCATGCATGACCAAGGTGCTGCATTGGTTATTGCAGGTGCCGGCACAGGCAAAACAAGAACCTTAGTCTTTAGGTTAGCTAGGCTGATTGAGGATAAAAATCCACCGGAATCTATTTTACTTCTTACCTTTACAAGAAAGGCGGCATCTGAGATGCTACGCAGAGCCTCGGGTATTTTAGATGGTCGGTGTGACGAGGTTTCTGGCGGCACGTTCCACTCTTTTGCTTTACAAACTCTACGGAAATATGCTGAAGCTATTAATTTTCGCAATAATTTTAGTGTGTTAGACTCCGGCGATTCCGAAGATGTTATTAATATTTTACGTAGTAATTTCAAATTTGATAAAACTAAAAGACGATTTCCTACTAAATCTACAATACATAAAATAATATCCATGTCAGTTAATACCCGTGAAAAGATAGACAAAGTCATAGAAAATGACTATCCGGGTTATGAAGATTTGGCTGAAGAAATAAACCTTATTTCAATTCAATATAGAGAGTATAAAGCACAACATCAACTCATGGATTACGATGATTTACTTGTACATCTACTTAATTTAATGAAATCCAGACCTGACATTAGAAAACGCCTTAATGACAGATACAGATATATTATGGTAGATGAGTACCAAGATACTAATCGATTGCAACATGAAATAGTACTTCAGCTTGCAGGAACTAAGCAAAATATAATGGCGGTGGGAGACGATGCACAAAGTATTTATGCGTTTAGAGGTGCAGATTACCAAAATATCCTTTTTTTTCCAAAATCATTTGATGAATGTAAAATCTATAAGATAGAGCAAAACTACCGTAGCACTACTCCTATTTTGGATTTGAGTAATGAAATAATCAAATCTGCTGCTTTTAAATACGAAAAGGAACTTTATTCGGATAAGATAGAAGGCGATTTACCTATGGTGGTAGCTGCTAATGATGAAAGAGAACAGTCTGATTTCATAGCACAGCAGATATTAGAATTTAGAGAGCAAGGCATAGAGTTAGACGATATAGCTGTACTCTTTCGCTCTTCTTATCATTCCTTTGATTTGGAAATATCGTTGAGTAAATCCAATATACCCTATCAGAAATTTGGAGGTATTAAATTTGCAGAAACTGCTCATATCAAAGACCTTCTTGCATTTTTTAAAGTATTATACAATCCGAACGATGCTATTTCCTGGACAAGACTATTACTGCTTCACTCTGGAGTCGGCCCGGTAACTGCTTCAAAAATTGTAGATTTAATAACTTCTAATGAAATATCTTTAGAAAAAGATTCGTCTTTATCTAAAATAAAGGTAAAGCAAAGCATTCAGAAATTATTTAAGATTCTATCTGAGGAAATTTACTCAAAGAGCTCATTAAGCGACAAAGCAATGCGATTTTCTAAATACTATAAGCCGATTCTGATTGAAAAACATGATGATTGGCGAAAACGTTGGCAAGATTTGGAAACATTTATTTCAATAGCCGGCACATATAAGTCGTTAGCTTCTTTTCTTAATGACATGGCGATAGATCCTCCGACAGATAAAATAGACGATATTGCTCCTACAGACAAAGAAGACGAGTTACTTACACTCTCCACAATTCACTCTGCAAAGGGTCTGGAATGGAAAGTAGTTTTTCTTATCTGGGCGTTGGAGGGACGATTTCCTTCTGCAAGAAGTATCAGTTCTATCGACTCTATAGAAGAGGAACGCAGGCTATTTTATGTGGCTTGCACAAGAGCAAAAGATACGTTATGCATAACTTACCCTATGAATATTTTTGACAGAGAGACAGGCTCGGTGCTAAGTCAACCTTCACGTTTTTTACAAGTTATTGATAATAAGTTTATAGATAAGTATATAATATCTGAAGAATAATTTATATATTTGTTCTATCTAAAATAGTCAGCATTAGGTACATCCGGAGAGATACATGAAACAAATTGATTTGAGTGCAATGTTAAAAAAAATAGACGATTACCAAATAATTCCTTTTTTGGAAGAAATGGTCAGTTTTGTACGTGATATTAAACCAGCTTTAGAATCAATAAACATTGCAATAGCAGATAATCTAAAAAAGATGCCGAATGCTACACAGAAACTTACACAAGTTACTGCTGCTACAGAAAATGCTACAACAGAAATCATGAATGTTATTGATACTTTCTTTGAAAAACTTGATCACGCTCAAAAGATTTTAGTTGGATTTACGGATATACGCAAATCAGAAAGAGACTATTTTATTAATTTATTTGAAAAAATAAAGCCTGCTCTGTCTGATAATACTGAGCTATTAGTTGATATAGAAGAAGGCTTAGTTAGAGCAAATCAAATATATAATGATGAAGTCCAAACTAAATATGATGAACTGCTCGGATATATAGATGCTATCAATATGGATTCGACTAATATTATGATGTCTCTACAAGTTCAGGATATCACTTCTCAGCAGATTGCTGCAGTTAATCACCTTCTCGGTACCATACAGAATACTCTCGGCACTATACTCCAAAGGTTTAAAACTTCTGAGCTTAGCTCTTTGCTTGCCTCAGGTGATAATTCTGTCGAAGATGGCAAAAATGTATCTCATCTTCACAGAGATATAGCTTTTGATCCCGATGCAGTTAATGCTATCACAGCTAAAGAAAACAGGCAGAATGATGTAGACGACTTGATTTCTAAAGTTGAATCCGGAAATGTGACTGATGACGACTTGAAAGAAGAAGAACAGGAAAGTATGGATTTGGATGATATTGATGCTTTGTTTGGGAATTCGACTCAAACTGATGACTCCACTTTTTCTCCTGATGCGCCAGTGGACGATTCTGATATGTCTCAAGATGATATAGATGCATTGTTTGGCTAAGCATCTCCTTATGTCCCAATATATTAAACTTGTTTTACGTTGGCTCTCTTTTTTTTAGTAAATTAGAGAGCCAAATTATTTACAATTTGATTAATCGGTATGCAAAAAGACGAAAAAAAACTAAATATTTTGTTCCTATTACCTAGGTTCCCTTATCCGGTAATTGGAGGCGATAGACTAAAACCTCACAACATTATTAAATATCTGGCCTCTAAACACAAGGTTACACTTGTATCGTTTTTTCAGGGCGATAAAGCTCCACAAAGCTTCATACGAGAAGTGGAAAAGCTAGGCGTAGATTTACACGTAATTCCTCTCAATCCTATTAAAGCAGGTGGAAAAGCACTTTCTACTCTTTATAAAAAATATCCTTTAGAAATAGCTTATTACTATCAAAATGACTACCAAAAGGTAGTAGATGAGTTATGCGAAAAGCGTAATTTTGATTTAGGATTTGCATTTTTTATGAGAACTGCAGAGTATATTAAAGATAAATCTTTTCCTAAAATACTAATGGCAGAAGATTGCAGAACTCTTTATCAACAAAGATCTTACGAAACTACTAATAACTTAAAACAGCGCGCAGTCAGATGGTGGGAATATCGTAAATTAATAAATTACGAGCCGGAAATAGTCAAGCATTTTGATGTAACCACTTTGGTTACTCAAGAAGATATTGCAGCTATGACCAACCAGAATCCTAATAATAAATACAGATTACTTTCAAATGGAACAGATGTTAGCAAATTTGTTCCGGCAGAAAATACAGAGCGTAAAGGCATACTGTTTGCAGGGAAACTCGATGTATGGGCAAATCAGCTTATGATTTTAAAGATTGTTAATGATATTTTACCAAAGATTAGAGATAAAGTTCCTAATGCTGAGTTACATTTAGTTGGAGCAACACCACCACCTTCTATTAGTAACCTTGCGAGCAATAGATATATTAAAATTCACCCTGATGTTCCGGATATGGTACCTTACTTGCAAGGTGCAGAGCTATTTCTTCACCCTCACGAGGGTGGATCCGGTATTCAAAACAAGCTGCTTGAAGCTATGGCTTGCGGTTGCCCTGTAGTTACTACTCCTACCGGGAATCAAGGTATTCACGGTGAGCATGGAACTCATTTATTACTGGGAGATAATCCTGATAAGCTAGCTGAGTATGCTGTTAAATTATTGTCAGACAAAGAATTTGCACAAGATATTTCAAAAAACGGTCGTAATTTGATTATCGAAACCCACGCTTGGGAACATATATTCCAATCCGTGGATAACATAATAGATGAAGTCTTAAATTAGAGTGGTGATGCAATGAAAAGGCGAACTATTTTTTTCGATCGTGATGGGATAATCAATAAACGAATTGTAGACGATTATGTTAAACACGTCGAAGAATTTGAGTTCAACCCAGAGATCTTTGAAATTTTCAGGCATATTAAAACTATTGGATATTTAGCTATATTAGTTACTAATCAGCAAGGTATCGGCAAAAATGTTATGACTGAAGCTGAGTTGAATAAAGTGCACGACTATATGCAGCAAGGACTTAAAGAAAAGGCCGGATATCAATTTAATGACATTTATTTCTGCCCGCAGCTTGAAGCAGATCAAAGCTATGACAGAAAACCTAATCCGGGAATGCTTTATAGAGCGTTTGAAAAGTGGGATGTTGATGTAGAAAATTCTTGGATGATTGGCGATAGCACTAAAGATGCTATAGCCGGTAAAAGAGCCAATCTAAATACTATCCTGGTTGGGGATTACTCCAAAGAAGACTGCCCTGAGGCTGATAAAATATTTAATACTCTTCAGGAAGCAGCTGATTTTATCAGAACTTTTACTATGTTAGACTAAGTTGCTCTTTCAGTGATATTCCTATATATAAAAAATCAACCATGCTCAAAGCTAGGTTGATTTTTTATATATTCAGATAGCTGTTTTCGGTACTTAAAATACACCAAATTTAAATACGATACTTCCTGAAAATCCATCTACTTTATAATCTTCGATAACGTTATTTCCTTGAAAATTGTTACCAGAACCCATTTGATTACTAAATCTGTATGAAGCTTCTGCTCCTAATTTAAAGAAACTTGTAATATTTAGCTCTACGCCTACTGAAGGCTCTACTATAAAAAATGCAACCCATGGATCATGATCATATTTATCATTGTCACCCTGATTATTTTCGTTCCACGAGGCACTATAAAGGTCTCCACCTTCGTCAAATCCCATACCACCCCAGCCTAACATAAGTGTACCTGTAAAATGCACTATATTATTAGGGTTGTGAATATATTCAAGGAAAAACCCTCCATATCCAAATCTAATGGCTGCTTCTACTTCTTCGTTCTCTACATTTATATATTTCTCAGTTGGTGCATTTACTAAGCCATATCCTGCTATACCAAGCGTAAATGTATGATTAATTACCCATCCGCCTTTTGCACCGAGCATTACTGCAGTAGCGCCTTCAATGTTACCTACTTTGATTGCAGGACCACCATAACCGCCATGTTCCAATTTTCCAGTACCACCAAAAAGAGTACTCATTTCACTTTTATTGCTATCACCGTAATCATATCCATCACCATCTGTGTTTTGTGCCAACATGTTTAGCGGCAATAAAAAAACTAGTATTAATATTATATTTTTCATTTTAGATTCCTAACTCTCTCTAATAAAGACCAAGTTTAAAATAAATTCCCGTGGCAAAACCACTAATATTGAAATCTGTGAGATCAGAGCTTTGAGCAAAATATTTGTCTTTTGCACTTAGTTCTGAATATCTGTAAGAAACATCAACCCCAATCTTCAGAAATGAAGAAATATTCAACTCCACCCCCATATTTGGCTCTACTAACCAAAATATAGAGTTATTAATGTTAGTTGACGCAGCTGTACTATTTAATACAGGTGTTGCATGTACACCACCCAAACCAAAAGCAGTACCTAAGTAGAAATGTATAATTTCTGTTGGCATAAAGTAGTATTCCATAAAAATACCACCATATCCTGCATATAAATAAGCGTCGACAGGGCTATTTTCTTCAATGATATTTATAATCGGCTTATCAGTCATACCATACCCCATTAGACCAAAAGACATACAATCAGAAGGCATCCATGCAATCTTACCACCGACAAATAAAGCTCTATCTATACTTGTTTTGGTAAATCTGGAATCCGCTTGGAAATAATAAGCATTCCTTGGATTATTTCCCGCTAAAGTTTGCATTGTCTGAATATCTTCTTCTTCCTTCTCTTCTGTTTTAGCCGATGGTAAATCAACCGGATAATACTTTATGGTTTGATTAATAGTGTATTCGTGCATAACTGTTATATTTTGACTAGGCAAAATCAACATATTTCCTGCAATCAGATTATCTAGAACAATCACTTGTTCTACCGAACTATCTGATTTTACTGTATTTTTCTCTTTAACTGTGTTTTTAGTATGTACAGTATTCTTGAACTGTTTATCCACTATTGTATCTTTGATAGATTCAGATAGTGCTAAATGCTTTTGCTTGCCTGCATTGTCTTTCTGATTAGAAAATATATTCTTTTCAACGGCGACATTTGATAGTTTTACATCTTTTGCTATAGCACTTGATTTATCTGAAACTTCTGCATCTTGTTCATAATCAAAGTCTACAGAAAAATATGTAATTATCAATAGAGCAGAAACAAGCAAAATACTGTTTATCTTATTAGCCAGAGGCTTAATGTAAGCAAACCAAGATAATTTAGTAGCCGGAGCTGCAGCGATCAAGTCGGATGCTTGCTTTGAGCTCATCCCTGGTTTTGTTTCTTTTGCCCTTGCGAAATAATCATCAAGGGATTGCGGTTTGTTGTTTGTTTGTTTAGTCATGGCTCACCCTTGCATAAGTTACTCTTGATTGCCTAATTGGCCGTGAGCCCACATCTTCGATTGCGTTGTCGCTGAGGCTCTCTCGAACTCCGAGCAATTCTGCTAATGCCTTACGGCCCCTTTGGATACGGGATTTAACGCCCGGTAAAGATCCGCCCTGAATCTCACAAATTTCTTTAATAGATAACCCGGATATTTCAAACAAAACAACTGCTTCCTTTTGCTTATGTGGGAGTTTAGCTAAAGCTTCATACAGCAACTCAACATCGTGACTAATCCCGGGTTCTGACTCAATAGCCTGTAGATTATCTATCTCAGGTTGTGAGTCATCATCAGCGACATTAAAATGTGTAAATAGTCTTTGTCTCCAGCCTGTCCTTTTATGGAGACGAGAGGCTATAGTAAATAGAAAACTAGTGAAAGCTTGAGGATTCTTTAAAGAATCTAAAGCACCATAAGCCTTCAATATAGTTTCCTGTACTATATCGTTTGCATCTTGTCTGTCTTTTGCCAGAGCGTAAGCAAAGCGGTTAAGCTTTTCCCTGCATGGCTCAAAGAGTTCCATAAAATACCGCTGCTTTGCATCTTCTTTCATAAGAAAAGGTTTTCGTTAATTTATAAGATAACAATTCGGGTTACGTAAGTATGAGTCACATGTTGCCATAAGGATGCAAACTTTTTTTATTTTATTTTTGAGTAAGCCTGAAGACTCTCTATATAGTGAGTTTTAGGAGTAATATTTATTTTCTATGACATTTTTTAATTAGTTAAATATACTAATATCAGTCAGATACATAAAAAGATTTACTATCATTTTAAGTATGACAAACAGTTGTCGTACTTCAATGCATATCTTGAAATATCTAAAAAATGAAAACAACAGAATTGTATTTCTATAGACTAATATTACATAGAAGGCGTTCCTGTTATAAGTTTTCGAACATTGTTTAATAGTTTTTATTATTATATATTGGAGTAGTATCATGGCTAAAGCTAATGTTTATCTGAATTTCAAAGGCAATTGCGAAGAAGTGTTCAATTTCTATAAATCTGTATTTGGAGGTGAATTCGACTATTTCAGTCGTTATAAAGACATGCCACCAAATGACGAACACAAAATCGAACCTCAAGACGCTGAAAAAGTATTACATGTATCTCTCAAATTGAGTGAAGGACATTTTTTAATGGGATGTGATTTGGGCAGCAAATGGGAAGAACACCATGTGGCAGGTACAAATTTCCACATTTCGATAGATGCAGAAACCAAAGAAGAGACAGATAGAATATTCAGTGAACTCTCTGAAGGTGGACAGATAATGATGCCATTGGGCGACACTTTTTGGGGATCTTACTTCGGAATGTTTACAGATAAATTCGGCATTGGCTGGATGGTAAGCTGCGAAAAGAAATAATAGACCACACTTATAATTGTTAAGTTGTTAGGGTAAATTTTGAGATTTACCCTATTTTTTTGTTTTTCGCTTACATTGTAGTATTTTGCAAATAACATTCTTCTAAAGCAGTCTATATACTATAAAATCGATAACTTACTCAATTTTTGAAAAGAATATTATGAGAATCAACTACATAGAAACATATAATAAATTTAGAGATTTAAAAATCAATCGAATTGATTTTAAAGATTTGAATTTACTTGTAGGAATTTCCGGAGCAGGCAAAACTCAAATTATTAAATCAATTTTGGATATTAAAAATATAGCTCAGGGAAAATCTATAAATGGTTTTGAATGGAAAATTGAGTTCTCAACTGTAGAAGATAATACTTTTCTGTGGGAAGGTGCTTTTTGTACTGAAAACATAGAAGATCAAGATTTGAATGTTTTGCCTTCCGATTCCGAACAAAATTATAACATCGAATATGAAAAGGTTTATAAGAATAATGTTCAGATTATTGAAAGAAGCAATTCCAAAATAATATTTAACGACATAGAAACAGTTAAACTCCCTTCTGAAGAAAGTATTATCAGTTTGCTTAAAGAAGAAAAAGATATATCTGATATTTTTGTTGCTTTTACTAAAATTCTCTATAGTGATCACTCTGGTTCAAACTCTTCAGCCATAAGAATATATCCAAATAAAGTATATGATGCTTGTGAATCTTTATCAAGCTTAGAAGATGTTAAACACTCAAATATTCCTGTATATGTCAAGTTACATTATTTTTTTACTAAAAAGTCTTCTGTTTTTGAAACGATAAAGCAGAGACTTATTGAAGTATTTCCACAAATTGAAGATTTGAAATTTGTAGCTCTGAGAGATTCTGACAATATCTTTAACAAGGTTCCTTTTATTCAAATAAAAGAAACTGGAGTTCAAAAATGGATTAGTCAAAATCAAATTTCTTCCGGTATGTTTAGAACTCTAATGCAAATTGCAGAAATATATCTTTCTGCCAGAGGAACAGTAATTCTAATCGATGAGTTTGAAAATAGCTTAGGAATAAACTGTATAGATGAATTGACAGAAGATTTGCTTGAAAACAATTCTGCTGAAATGCAATTTATAGTCACTAGCCATCACCCTTATATTATTAACAATATTTCTCCTGAATACTGGAAGATTGTGACTAGGAAAGCCGGACAAATAAATACTCAGGATGCAAGTGAATTAAATATTGAGTCTTCACATCATGATGCATTTCTACAGCTTATAAATTTTGAAGAATATCAAAATGGTATAGAAAGCTAATGAATCTATATTTTTTAGTTGAAGGTAAACGTACTGAACCCAAAATATATCCATCTTGGTTTGAGTATCTTTTACCTAACTATAATAAAATTCAAAATCCGGGCAAGGTTTCTAATAACAATTATTACCTCATAAGTGGGCTTGGCTACCCTGCACTTTTTATCATTTAAAAAATTCAATTTTTGATGTAAATAAAATTGGCAAATTTGACTATTTAGTTCTTATTCTTGATTCAGAAGAAGAAACTATTGCAAGTCGAAAACAAGAGGTATTAGAATATATCAAGTCGGAGAAGTTAAAAATAAACTGCAAATTTGAGATTATTGTTCAGCACCATTGCATTGAAAGCTGGTTATTAGGTAATAAAAGAGTATTTACTTACAATCCTCAAAATCATGACTTGCTGCAATTTATTAATCATTATGATGTAAGCCAAAAAGATCCGGAAAATTGCCCTCCATTTGGCAAATATTCCAATCACGCAAAATGTCATGAAGCTTATCTTAAGAGTATAATGAAGGAAAAAAATCTTTCATACTCCAAAAAATTACCTGGTACAACTAAAGATCATTATTATTTAGAACAACTTATAAAGAGATCTGGAGAAGATAAGCATATCCAATCATTCCAATCCTTGTTAGATTTTTGTTCTATAGTCAGAAATTCTTAAGTAATTTCAACGAATCTATTTATCTACCCTACAAATAAATTTTATATCTTAGTCTTTCTTTTTTAACTTTGCTTGATTGAATATTTATAAATTGAGTTAGATATGAAAGAAATTAAAATTGCTGTGATAGGTACAGGGCATCTAGGCTCTATACATACTAAATTATGGAAAAACATAGAAGGTGCTAAACTTGAAGGTATCTTCGATGTAAATCAGGAAAGAGTTAAAGAATTAGCAGCCGAGCATAGCTGCACCGCTTTTGCCAGCGTAGAAGAAGCTATTGATGCTGTTGATGCAGTTACTATTGCTGCACCTACTTCTCTTCACTTCGAAATTGCATGTAAGGCTATCAAAGCTGGAAAACATTGCTTCATCGAAAAGCCAATAACTGCTACTAACGAGGAAGCCACTAAGCTAATCGAATTGGCTGAAAGTAAGAAAGTATTAATCCAGGTTGGACATGTGGAAAGATTTAATCCGGCTCTGGCTGCTCTTAAAGATTATAATGTTTCTCCCCTTTTCATGGAAGCTCACAGATTAAGCCAATTCAGGCCAAGAGCAATTGATGTTTCGGTTATTCATGACCTTATGATTCATGATATAGATATTATGCTTTCTATGGCAAAATCTGTAGTAACAAGTATTGACGCAAACGGCGTAGCTGTACTTACCGATACTACTGACATTGCTAATGCAAGAATAAAATTTGAAAATGGTTGCGTTGCTAATTTAACTGCTTCCAGGATTTCTGCCAGCCCTATGAGAAAAATGAGAGTATTCGGTAAAGACGCTTATTTCTCTATAGATTTTGGCAAGCCGGATGTAGATGTTTACCGCATTTTAGACGATACTGATACTCCTAAAGAAGGTACCTTAGCCACTATGCTTGGAACAATCGAAGCAGGCTTAAAAAACAAAAATATTGTATTTGAAAAGCCGGTTGTACCACAGCTTAATGCTATTGTCGAAGAACAAAAAGCATTTGTGGAAGCTATCAGTGAAGGTAAGCCTATTGCGGTAAATGCGAGAGATGCTGCTGAAGCTCTTAGAATTGCAGAAGCTATTGCTAAAATGGTTTAAATATATTTAATTAGCTCCCAAACAATGTTCGGGAGCTAACATTTATATATGTTATACCTGAAAGACTTTCAATGTATTATCAGGCATATCTTTATATGGAGCTAAACCTGCTACAAATACGACAGTATCTCCGGTTTTGATATGCTTAAAATTCTTTACATAATTTCCTAAATCCCGGAAAATATTTTCTTTGTCTTTAAACTCTTCAACTAAAATAGGTTTAATACCTCGAACTATACATAAGAAACGTAATGTTTCAATATTATTAGTAAGTGAGATAATCGGTATATCCGGTCTGTATTTAGCAATATTTCTGGCTGTATAAGCAGAATTTGTAAATGGAATTATCGCTGCAGCTTCTATCTGGTCAGCTATAACGCACGCTGCTTTGCCAAGAGCATCTGCAATATTATCCATTACAGCTTCAGGTCTTAAATATCTTAAAGAGCCGGAAGGCTGAGTCCTTTCCATACTTTTGATTATTTTGCTCATATATTCCACGGCATCTAAAGGATACCTGCCCACACTGGTCTCACCACTTAGCATAACGCAGTCTGTCCCATCTAAAACTGCATTTGCTACATCGCTCGCTTCAGCTCTGGTTGGTCTTGGATTTTCAATCATTGATTCTAACATCTGAGTAGCAGTAATAACCGGTTTACCATGAAAATTACATTTTGCTATTATGTCTTTCTGGATTGCCGGTACCTCCTCAGCAGGCATTTCTAAACCTAAATCACCACGAGCTACCATTATACCATCAGCTTCTGTTATAATAGCTTCAATTGAGTCATAGGCTTCTGCTCTTTCAATTTTTGCAATTACAGGCACTTGGCGTCTAAAAATCTTCATTGCTGTTCTTAAGTCATAAACATCTTTTTCGGACCTAACGAAAGAAATAGCAACTAAATCAATGCCGTTATCCAAACCAAATTTCAAATCCTCCAAATCCTTATCACTAAGAGAAGGAGCAGATATACAACTCCCGGGGGCTATAATACCTTTTCTGCTTTTTAGTACACCACCCTTGATAACTTTTGTAATAATATCGCTTCCTGATATTTCTTCTATCATCAAGGTAATATATCCATCGTCAAGCAGCAAGGGTTTGCCTACTTGCACATCTTTTACAATATCAGGAAAAGTAGTCGCAACCCTTTCAGAATTACCTTCTTTAATGTCATCCGCTGTTATTATAAACTTAGCGCCATCTTCCAATATACAAGATCCACCTTCTATTTCCGCAACTCTAATTTTAGGGCCTTGCAAATCTTGAATAATAGCAATTTCTTTACCTGTTATTTTAGTAGCTTCGCGAATATTTTTGATAGTTTGGATATGTTGTTCGTGAGAACCATGAGAGAAGTTCAGTCTTGCAGAATCCATGCCTGACTCAATCAGTCGAACCAGCATATCTAAATCAGACGTGGCAGGACCAATCGTACAAACTATTTTAGTTTTTTTCGAATTCATATCAAAACTCCAAAATAATAATATAATAGTATTCTTACTTTATCGATTAAAAGCCATGATGACATAGCCAACATTAAAAAAACAGAAAGATTAATAATAATCTTTTGCCAGAGTTTTTTGCCTTTCAGTGCAAAAAGTAAAGCACCAAGCATAGCTGTAAAAATAATATAAATCTCAATCAAAATTGAAGCATAATCTACTTTCTGTTTTGTAAAGTTCGGTTTCATATCACTCTGTTTACAAAACAGCTTTGCACCTGTATTTAAAAATGCAGCTGCTAAGACAGTAGAATCTGTTTGAGAAGTATCTGAAATGTTTTCAATTATGGTCTGTGTGATTGGTATAGAATAATTACCTATGAATAGTTCCCGTATTTCACCGGAATCTAAACTAACAATATATCTATGACTTAAAATAGAAATATTTGGAGAAAGTCGCCAAAATCCCGTAGTGTCAAGCTTTTGCTTAAAAATGTAATATTGAGTCTCTGATGAGAAGTTTTGGAGCACTACATTATGAGTAAACTCTTCATGAAGTCCAAGATATTGATTAATTGCAAGATTAGGTATGATAATAAGAGACAAGACCGCACCGATAAATGCCATCGAAAAGTAGCGACGGAATAGGTCTTTGAGATGTTTATAAGTCTTAAATTCAACTTTTTTAATTCTAACATACAGTTGGTATGCAAAAAAAACCAAAGCCAAAGAAGTTACTATAATATATACAATATCCATATAGCAGGCTTATTTGTATAACATATCAAAGTCATCAATTAGACTTTCGGTATTGTATCTGATTTCTTTGATATCAGAATATTTTGACTTTAATTCCTCTGTGCGAGGCAAAGTCCCCTGTCTCAAATCAATATATTCCTGATAGCTGGAAAACTCCCAGTCATCCGGAGTATCTATAAATCCAAGTTTGACAGGCATAAAGTGAATTTCATAGATTTTATTTTCTATTTCTTGCTCTGAGTTTAGCTTAGTAATTTCAATATTATCCAGAATTATTTCTTTTCTATAACGTGCAAATATCTTGTTTTGTAGTTTTTTTAGTTGAAATGAAGGATCTTGATTAGAGTCTAATATTTCAATAAGAAAATGGAAGCTATCAGGTAACATACAATAAGCAATAACTTCAGAGAAGTCTCCAACATAAATTCTGTATTTATTTAGAAAGAAAAAATACTGATCATAATGGTCAAATAATTTGCTCTTATGTTTGTAGCTTAATTGAATAAAAGTACCGCTCGAAAAATCCATATCTTATATCCCATTGATTGTTATTTCCAAAGATATTGAAATATAGCATGTAAAACAATGATAATAACTGTTTGGTAACCTGAAATGCAAAAAAGGTTGCCTGACATCTCAAACAACCCATTTTCTTATATTTCTAATTCGGTTAATACTTCTTTTTCTTCTGTAGTTAAAATTCTTTCTAAATCCAGAAGTATCAATAATCTATCTTCGAGCTTTCCGATTGAAGTGATATATTCTGCATCAATACCTGCAATCATAGCAGGAGGTGCTTCGGTAATACTTTTGTTGATTCTAAGCACTTCATTTACTGCATCGACAATAAAACCAATGATTTTGTTTTCTAACTCTACAACAATAATTCTTGTGTCCTTGTCCACTTCCTTTTGAGTCATATTGAGTCGATGTCTCAAATCAATAATAGGTATAACTTTACCTCTCAGATTGATAACACCTTCTACATAATCCGGAGCGTTAGGAACTCTGGTTATATCTACCATGCGGTTGATTTCCTGTACCTTAAGAATATCAACTCCAAATTCTTCTTCACCAATGTTAAAGCTAACAAGTTGTAGAAGCTCATCACTCATCACAACACTGCTTACTTTTTGGGCATCATTTTTAATATCACTCATTGTGCCTCCCCAGTTTTGTATTCCAGAATCAACAAAATATATAAAGAACTACGTAATATACAAATAAATATTTAAAATAGATTAAGATATACCATTTTATAGCTATTTTTTACTACTTGCTTCCACCAAATCTCAATTTAAACTCAAATTTTTTCCTTTCCTGAAGTTGGTTTCTCTCACCGCTTGACTGAGAAATAGAAACCTGACCTGATATATTAGGTAGTATGCTACTATCAAACAGCTTAAAGAAAGGTATATTAATAATTATCTGATTATCGCCCATATTACCTACTGTAGATCCTAATTGATAATTGAGACCTAACATTTCACCGGAAAATTTCATTTTAGATTCGCTGAACTCATCTGAATTTACTTCAATGTCTACACTACTTACCAAACCTGTTTTCATGAGTATATCAGTTAGATATTTTGATGCCTGACCTGAAAGTAGTGCTTTTAAATTATCAACGTCTGAAGCTCCACCGCCTGTGCTTTCAGCACCTTTTAAGCGCCCGAATACTAATAGATAAAGAGCATCTTCTTCTATTTTTTTGGGATCTCCTGTTGCTTCTTGCCCATTGATTGTATAGACAAAACGAGTTTTTGGCAGCTCCTTCGTACCTGTTACAAATATTTTTACGGTATAATTTTTCTGCACAGGTTTTTCGTATATAATGCCTGTGTACTCAGCGACTAAATCCAAAGTAGGATTTTGCAAGTCACCGGATGGAAATGTAATTTCTCCATAGGTATTAAACATTTTCGCAAAATTTAACACGGACGATTCAAGCAACTGCAATGAACCTATCAACTGTGCATCCTGCTGATTTCTGTATTTCTTATAAATCAATGGTAAGTTTTTATCTTTTATCGCTACATCTGCCGAAAGCTGCCCGAGGAATCCCATATCCATCTGGACACTTAGCTTATCAAGTATTTTTATCTTTAGATCGTAATTCATTAATTCAGCAATATCTTCGCTGGCTTTAAAGCCTTGATTTATCTTATCAGGCATTTCTAGTGTAGGATTGTCAATAGCTATAGTCATTGTTTCATCATTGTTGATTTTATAGTTCAATCTGGAATATTGTAACTTACCAGTGCTCATATCAGGCATTTTTAAGGAAGCATATACAACATTGATATCTCCCTCTAAATTAGGTTCCAGAAGTGTGCCCCAAAATCTGATTGGCCTTTGGTCGGTAGTTATTACAAAATCGCCATATAAATCAGGCATACTTCTCACAGTCGCATTATTCATTACCTGGAACTTATTTGCTTTTACAGTGATATCCAGGTAATCAGGCGTAAAATCTTTGAGAGTAACAATGCCTTGTGCCTGCGCAGTCCCTTTATATTTTTCTCCACTAACATTAGATAAATTAATCTTTGTAAGATTTATTGTATCTTTGTTTATATTTATTTTACCTGTAGCGTTATAAAGCATATTAGTAGCGTCGAGCCTTAGTTGAGATTTAAGTAAATCAACATACCCTTTCCAAGAAATGCTTGACATATCATCACCTAATATTTCCAAATATGCATCTGCTTCTCCCTTAACATTACTGACGTTTGGAATAAATGGATCTGCCAATACCAAAGGGATTTGCTCAGCTCTGACCATTACATTTATTTTGGACTTATAAAGTGCTGAATCTTGAGAGATATTAATAGGAAAATTAAATACATCTGCATAAAGACGCTTGATAATTTTACCATTTTCGTTTGATTCCAGTCTTGTAAAACCGATTAGATTGTTATCCTTTACTGCTAAATTACCGTAATAGTAACCTACTTTATTATCATTTAGCACAATATCATTGATATTAAAATTCATCTTAGCTTCGGGATCTTCTATTTTGCCCGAGACAGTTAAACTTAAACTATCTAAATTCCCATATAATTCTTCTACATACTCTCGTGACTCATTTGGAACAAATGGCAAAATATGGTGTAGATTTAAGTTATATAGTCCAATTTTAAGATTTTCTATATTTTCTCTATCTACCATGCCTGATAGTTTCACACTTTCAAAAGTGTCTCTTTGTATAGCAAACTTCTCTATATTTAAACCTTTCCCAGTAAAATCAACTATAATATTATCTCTGTTGTTCCATATAAACTTATCCAAATATGCAAAGTTCAGATGCGACATAGTTAAATCTAAGCCCGGATCTTTCAGAACTATATCACCGGTTAAAGAAACTTTAAAGTCATTATCCATTTGAGCTTTTGCTGAGTAGTCAAATCTTTGGCCATCAAAGTTCCAAATTGTAAAAATACTATCAATTTTCAAATCATTGTAGAACATACTCTCATCGTTTTGCAGCGAAAATTCTATTGTAGAAAATTGTGGTAACGAATCCTGCAAAGCGATGGTCAGACCTCCGACGAACATCAGGGAATCTGTTTTGAGATATGTATCTTCTGTCGAAAATCTTAGATATGGAATTTCACATTTTTTAAGTTTGAAGTTACTCACATCTCCGGAGGCTATATAAGCAAAATCAATATTAGCTACCATGTCCAAATCTATATCCTCCACAATACTTCTAATTATGCTGGTATTTTTTATCCTTGCAGTCAAAGAAATATTTTGGTCTTTAAAAGCTGCTTTTTTTGTATAAAGAGTTGTATCTTCGATAGTATAATTCATAGCAGAATCAGGCAACATAGTATTGATTTTACTCTGAATAAAATCAGAAAGATAACTTGATTGGTCACTAAGTGCATCAATAAGATTAGTATAATTAAACTGTCCATCAAGTTTTAAATCTAAAAAATCAGATTCGAGGTTCAAAAACCTATGATTTTCATCATACGAATTTTCTAAAATTATATCAAAAGGCATCAGGTATTTATCAGATAGCAATAGTGCATAAATATTTGCATCTATTTTAGCTTTTATACGGTTAATTTCAAAGTTTTCTCCTTCTAATTTCATATCGCATGACAAAACTGAAGGCATTGTTGGATTGCTGAGCATCTTAGCCAAATTTAGCTTGACTATATTTACATCAATATCATATTCGGTGTCATCTATACTCTTGAAAGATACCATACCTTTAATATCAATTTTTGATTTTTGCCCCGGTTCAAAATCTACTGAAAGAGAGTCATTAGGGAATAATACATTTAATGTCTCTATAGAAAAATTCCCTCTACCGGAAGTAAGCATATCTAACTTGATTTTTTCAAATTTAACATCTGCTACTTGACCTTTTGTAGCATCTAAGTTAATATATAACTGCATATTCTGAAGCTCAGTACCCGAACCTTTTATGTCACATCTTCCTGTGAAATCTGACTTGAGCTCTTTGGAGTTTATAAATCTGGCTAAATTCAATTTTTTGAAATCTATGTCAGCACTAAATGACAAGCGGTCTGCTAACTTTACTCCTAAGTCGCCTTCTAAAAATCCAGCATCGCTTTGCATAGAAACTTGAGCAGAAACAGTATCCAAATTACCTTTAGAATTGAGAAATTTAATATTAGCTTTTCCGATGTTAGGTATATTCTCCCAGGGAATACCTATAATTTTTTTAGAAATTGACTGATACGTGAGGGTAGAGTTTTTTACTTTTAAATCGAAAGCAAAATCTTCAGGATTTAATAGGTTTTTCAGTACACCTGTTAGATTTATAGATTCAGGTGAAGACGAATATTTTAATTCATCTATATTAAAATCATTCAGCGTGCCATGTGCTTTGAGCTGTACGTCTTGCACACCCTTAAAATCTAAAGGCATTTCTACAAACTTATTTGCTATGATTGGTTGAAAATTTTCACTTTTTACTTTAATATCAAAATTTGCTTTATCGAGTATTGCATCGCCAAAGACATTATAATCTTCCATAGCAACCGAACAATATACCTTTTGATTATCTATCTTGATTGTAACGTTTTCAGCCAATATGCCATCGGGAGACAGATTCAAATCGCCTGTAAATTTAGTTAAGTCTAGCCCTGAGTTTCTCTCTCTCCCACTGAGATTGTCTACGGATAACTTAAATGTATTGTTTAACAAATCAGCACTAGCTTTGACATCCATATTCAAATCATCAAATATCATATCCGAATAATTTATTTGATTACGATTATCAGTCAATAAAAGAGAATCTATTAGCTCAAATCTGCCATTTTTTATTCTAATTCTGTCTGTTAGTATTTTCAAATTGGTATTGCCGGCATCGGTTGTTGTATCTACAGATGGATAAGCAATATGCTCTATATTCATAGTAGAATCTTTACTTCTTATAATCTTGATTACAGGATAATTCAACTCTATACTCTGCACGGAGATAACATTATCTATCATTGGAAAAGCATTTAGTTTAATATATGCCTCAGGCACATAAGCTACGGTATCACAACCAGCTATTAGTGACGCATGAATAAGCTTAATACCGCTCAGATTTACTAAATCTATATCATCAACATATAATGTCCCTTGCAACCCGGAGTTAACTGATTCCAAAGCATAGTCAAGCACTTGATGCCTAATTACAGGAATTTTAAATACAGCTAATACCAGTAGAAACACTGCAAGTATCAGATATAACAAGTATTTTAATATTTTATATACTATTCTCATTTTTCAAATTCAAATATTTTTATTTCTTTCAATTAGTAATGTAATCAATAATTGTACCAGAGCTATACTAAATGTACGAATATGATTCGATATAGTTGAACTAATTTTCAAAAGTCACAGAAATATTACTCTCAGGCAATAAAACACTATTTTTATATACAATATCAAAAATTTAATTTTTGCTCAGTTATGCACATCAGACATATTTCAACTATAATACCTTTTAAATCATACACTTACAAATATAAACTATTCAAATAAACAATTACAAATTTCACGCAAAATAATTTTATATAATTGCTAATAATCCATATATTACCATATTCATTTACTAAACTTATTTCAGTAACACATTTGCTAGTTAAAAGGAAGGAAAACACACATGTCTCAGAAAAAAACTTACAAAATTGCCTGGCTACCGGGTGACGGTATTGGCGTTGATGTCTTAGAAGCAGCTAAGGTTGTATTTGATAAGCTTGGATTTGAAGCTGAATATATCCATGGCGACATTGGTTGGGAATTTTGGAAAACAGAAGGCGACTCTTTACCTGAAAGAACTATAGATTTATTAAAAAACGTTGATGCTGCTATGTTTGGTGCGATCACGTCTAAACCTGTAAAAGCTGCAGAAGAAGAGTTAGTACCGGAGTTAAAAGGTAAAGGTTTGATATACCGCTCTCCTATCGTTAGAATGCGTCAAATGTTTGACTTATACAACTGCTTGAGGCCAACAAAAGCATATAAAGGCAATCCATTGAATTTTAAAGATTTTATTGATATAGTTGTTTTCAGAGAAAATACTGAAGATTTATATGCAGGTGTAGAATTTAACACTGTTCCTAAAAAACTTGCTGATACCTTGAGTGAATTAAGTCCTAATTTCGAACGTTTTGCTCACTTGAAAGAAGATGAATATGCAATCTCTACTAAAATAAATACAAGAGAAGGTTCACGTAAGATTATTACAGAAGCTTTCGAATTTGCAAAGAAATTTGGAAGAAAGAAAGTAACAGTAGTTCACAAATCTAACGTTGTTCGTGCTTCTGACGGTCTATTCTTAGAAACAGCAAAAGAAGTAGCTAAAAACTACCCAACTGTTGAAATGGATGAAGGAAACATAGATGCGATGACTATGTGGCTATTAAAAAACCCAGAAAGATACGATGTACTTGTAGCTCCTAATCTTTATGGAGATATCATAAGTGACTTATGTGCTCAGATGGTAGGCGGACTTGGTTTCGCTTGCTCCGGCAACATTGGTAAAAATCTTGCAGTGTTTGAACCTACTCACGGTTCTGCACCAAAATATGCAGGCAAATACAAAGCTAATCCTATTGCTACATTCCTATCTGGCAAAATGATGTTAGATTGGCTCGGAGAAGAGGAAATGGCTGAAAGATTAGAAAAAGCAGTTGCAGATGTAGTCGAAGAAGGAAAAGTTCGCACTTACGATATGGGTGGCGATGCTTCTACTATGGATATGGCAAATGCAGTCGCAGCTAAATTATAGCAAAAATATTTTTACTATAAAATAAAAAATCAATTAGGCGGAGCGTAATAAATATACTCTCCGCCCTATTTATATAATGTAGGTGCAGCGTAATATTTTAGGTATCTCTTTCTTTATCCTAAAAATGTCATTTGAAATAATGAAAAAGCTCTAAAGTCATTGCATGGCAAGGGGTTGAAACCCCTTGTTCAATCAGCAATTTCGTAATATTTTCTTACAAAGGAAGTAAGCATACTCCTTGATTCTACGGTCTTTTACAGCACTTTACGACATCTAATGACAAATCTGGGTTTATGGTATACAGAAGAGTGAATATCTAAATTAATAATACTGCATTAGAACCTGTTTACCATCTGCTTTGCACTTGTTTGCTATGAGTGGTATAATTTTCATTCTTGTCAGTAGGCCTTGTTGCTTGAATTTTATATCTTTTGTAGCCGGATTTTGTGAAGTACCTACCATAAAACGAATTTTGTCAGCGAACTGGATTGCATCTAATAACTTAACTGCAGAGTTATTATCATCCATAAGCACCCTATCTTCATCCCAGATATTATAAACCTGATTTAGAGTAATTGCACCCTCAGTTACCAAATCTATACCGTCAATTTTACTAATTGGAGGCGTAAGCTCATCATGTAAATCTCCCTCTAATTCTATTGACTTTCCTGTCACTTGTGCAACAATTTTTGCAGTAGAAGCCCCGCAGACTATTTTTGTGCCGTCTAACTCTATAAACTTATGAATACAATCATGATCAAGCATTTTATTGGAAGGTGGACCAGATAAAATATTTACAGTAGTTCCGTCTCTTCCCCATGCAACAAGTGAAGTCGTATCATCATCATAGTGCCCTTTGCATAGCTCATGCGCTTTTTGATTAATAGATGCAGGAAGCTCCATGTAATGCATTCTTTCGTTAAGTCGCTCGTTGATATATCTGTTTAGCCCGGCAGATTCCCACCCCATCCTGAGACCTCTGCCAAGCCCTGCCTGAGTTATTCCATCACTGACAATAACTAAAGCTTCTCTAGGCTTCATAAAGCAGTTAGATTCGCCAATTACAGCATTTTCTACCGTATATGTCCTTTGAGGTAAGACGTTGGAGTACGAAGGTGTCATAAATATAGGTGCAGGCATATCATAAGTTAGCACAGTGGTGCCACCATCTTTCATAATCCTCGCTACAGTAAAAACGGCATAAGGCAGACCGTTTTTCGCAGCATGATTCATAGTTTTTACTAAGCTTGTAAAAGCTCTTCTGAGTGAAAAATCAGTTGCCATGAGTTCTTTCAAGCGAGCCACACACATAGTGGCTGCAATGTTAGCTTTTATACCATGACCAAGCCCGTCACTGACTATGATATAAGTATTCTCATTGCGCCTTTCCCAATGGACAACATCACCACATGGTTTATCAGGATGCTTTGAGTTTTGAACTGCTTCTATTTCGATATGTAAGTATCCCATAACCACTTATCATCTTTTTTATTTTCAACTTTTTCCTCATCTTCTGCCAATTTTAGCAAATGTTCTACCAGCTCTTCACCTCTGGCAGTGCTTTCTCCCAACAACTTAGCAATATTTTGCGCCATAGTTACCTGATGGTCAAATAACTCTTGAGCTTGCAGTATAGTTTTGCGTTTCAGTGAATTTAGTTGGACTTTATCAGCCAAGCTGTTAGTAATATTTACAAAAATACCGACGTATTGCTTTTCTTCTTTCAGTTTGTATATTATCTGATGACAAGTTATGCTATATCTTTCGTGCTTTACTGTTACTTCTAACTTATCAGAGTCGCCCGATGCTACTTTTTGGAAAGGTTCCGGATCCATAAGATAAGAAATATGTTTACCATTTACAGAGTGAGTAGCTTGAAAAAACTTTCTAAATGCGTTATTTGTATGAATAATATTTAGACGCAAATCCAAAATGACTATACCATTTGGAGAAGTTTCAATTATCCTATCAGTTCGTTGTTCGGCGATTTTCCTTACATAAGGCAAACACATATTAAGTTCTGCCATTCCCATGAGCACAGCTATAGCTTTTTCGCGACAAGTATCATATCCGCATGATCCACAATTGAGATGGTCTTCTTCTTTAGTTTTACCTGTTTTTTCAAGTACTGTATTAATCTCATCTTCGCTAAATTTCGGTACAACAACCGGTCTTTCCGTGCTAAATGATGAACATAAAGCTAAAGACTCATATAAATCTTCGGCTTGAGATGTAGAATCATACGTAATTCTATTTTTAGCGTAGTTTAGCACTCTTTTTTTACGTTCGAATACATTTTCATGATGTTCTACTCCTGGACCGTTTATGCAGCCTTGTGAGCAAAATAGAGGTTCGATTACGACAGTGCCGGAAGTATGTTTAGCCATGTCCAATGATTCTTCTATTTCGTCATAACCAGAAACTGAAATAATTTCAGCAGAAAGAATATCAGTATCCATCTCACCTGTGCGACTGCTGCCACCCATTAATGGAAATAGACGAGCATCACCTTGAGGTAATTCATCAAATTCACTTTCTTCAAATGTCTTCAAATCAATTTTTTCTTCTTCGAACCATTCGTTTAACTCATCAAACGTAAGAACCACATCCACTAAATTATCATATTCGTTTCTCTGTGCTTCAGCTTTTTTAGCAACACATGGCCCTACAAATACTATTTTTACGTCATCTCCTAATTTAGCTTTTAAGTGTTTAGCATGAGCCGCCATCGGAGAGATAACAGGTATAATATTTTCAACTAATTTAGGTTCGTATTTCTCGATATATGAAACTACAGCAGGGCAAGCAGACCCAATGTGTGCTTTCCCTTTATTGACTTCTATATATTCTTTAGTTTTTTTGGCTACATAGTACGCACCGATAGCGGTTTCGGCAATATGAAAAAAACGCATAGAACGCAATGCCGCTACAAGTCTTTTTCTTTGCCATGGTTGGTAATATGCTGCATAGGATGGTGCAATAGAAACAGCTACTTTATTATAATCCGAAAGGAACTTTTTGACTTTTTCTGTATCTCTGCGATATGTTTTAGCATGCTGCGGGCATTCACGAATGCAAGTACCACAAGAAATACACATATCATTATCCACATAAGCTTGTCCATCGTACATTCTAATTGCTTTAACAGGACAGTGTCTTATGCATCTATAACAATCATGGCATTTTGCTTCGTTGGTAAAGACAATCTGGCCTTGTACGCGAGGTATAAAATCCATAACCCAGCCTTTGGAGATAGTGTATAGAATCGAACAATGTAAGGTAAGTACAAATAGCCAAAATTTCAACACATAAGATATGAATAGTTTTAAAGTTAGGTACAATTCAATCAATGAATTCTTATATAAAAAAAAGAGGCTGTAGCGAAACAACCTCTCTCTATTAACTTTTATTCGTACTTCGCCTTATATTATAGTTTGACTACTGTACGTAAATACATCATCGCGCCAATATCTTCACGGTAATTAACAATATCATCTACATCATAAGAATATGCCTGTTTCATGTATTCACCTTGCATAAAGAAGCCTGTTCCGAATTCAAAGAATGCACCTTTTGTAATATTATATCTAACTGTAGCATCAATTTCTTGACCGTATGCAGATTCATCGGATGCTGTTTTTGCATTTGTAGTAAACATATGTCCTGTTAAGCTAAAGACCCAATCAGATTTTTTACCACCATAAACCATCCCTAAGTAAATATCATTTACACCAGCGTTGTTATACGGACTTTTATTTACAAAGTAATCCATCATGCCCATGAATTTATGTTTAGCACCAAGTCTATTCTGGTAGGCATTTACTTTTTCAGTTTCGTCGTAAGCTGTTCCTGAATGCATTTCCATACCACCTTTGATTTGTAGAGGTTTGAAATTATATGCAATTTCTAAAGCAGCTAAATAAGCAGCAATATCTTTACCATCGATATTACCAAATTGGTAAGCACCTTCTATAGTAGTAGATAAGTTCCCGTAATTACCGAAGTAGCTAAGTGCTGTTGTTATTCTTTCCATCTTAGATTGAACTTTAGATTCGCCGTCATTGTCTCCTGGAACTGTTATATCTGCAGCATCATCCTCTGAGAAAAATGTTAGATCCAAATCAGATTTATCTGATAAATTGAATCTGAAATATAGACCTGTGATGCACGCAGCATCGAAGTTAGCCACTGAATCAGTTGGCCAGTTAGAAGGAACAGCAGCAAGCATTTGACCAGTATTTGCACCCATTCTTCTTTCGTTTAATCTAAATAGATCAACGTTCCAGTTATCAGCTTTATATCCAAAACGAACACCATCAAAAGCTCTTTCATGATAGTTCCAGAAACTGTTGGAGATAAATCTGCCTGTTCCGTAATTCATTTGGAATCTACCAACTTGTGCACTTAATGGTACGTTGAATATGTTATTGAAAGTTACATAACCTTGAATCATTTCAAGACTACTGTTGTCAGAAGTTAAACCAGGTTCTTGTCCCCACACACGGGAGTCTTGCATCTCCATAGTAAAACCAACGTACTTATTAAGCCATTTTTCCACGCCTAAGCGAGTTTTCATAGTAGCAAAACTCATCATGTAAGTGTCGTTGTTGAAATCACGACCATCTACGTAAGGTATGATTTGAGACATACCATAAATTTTCCAGCCTTCATACAAATCTGTGTTTGTTACTTTTTGAGCAAAAGCAGGCAAAGAAATGGCCAAAATCATAAGTAAGGTAATTACTTTTGTCATAACAGGAAACCCATAATTATACAATAATATTTCAATTTAAATTGCCACGCAGCAATATGTAAAATATTGTTCAAAAATTACACATCGCTCTCTTTCATAATAAAGAATATGATATTTAATTATTGTATTAGGATTTAGGTGATTCTGATTCTAAACTTTGCATAAAAAAAGAGACCACATAGCATGCAGTCTCTTGTTATCTAACTTGTAGTTGAATATTTTTATTTTACATTCAGCTTGATGCAATTTTCTATATAACCATCAAGAGGATATGAAGCAGCACTAAGAGCAATATTTTGTGAAGGGTATTCTATTTTAAGTAAACCACTTCCTTCTCCATAGTAGAAATGTCCTAACATTTCTGCATCAACTCCACCCGGTATAGGAAATCCATTGATTGTGCCGGTTCCTGTTATGTGGAATTTGATATCTATTTTACGAGCTTTATAGTCAGTATTTTCAATAGAAAATGTCGATTCTTCTTTAAGTTCACCCATAATAGTAAGCTTACCGGATATTAGAGCATTTATAGAACCGAAGCTTACAGGTAAATCTACAAAGTCCATAGTATAAACTTGCCATTCATTTTTAGTTAAATCAGCAATAGTAACCCAGGCATCTTCAATTGGGAGATCAAAAGGTAACTCAGCAGGCATTACGTCAGAAACCAAACCTTTCAGTACTTTGCCGTCAGGTATAAAGTGTTTAGAATGGTCGGCACCATCACCTTCGTATTTATAGATATAAGAATCTTCGTTTAAAACTTTTTCCTGACCTGTAACAGTAACAGTATATTCATATCTTGAATCTGTATCTATTTCTCCGGTAGCGTTTGGTATATCATACCCTTCGTAGGTCCAAGTATCACCAACTGTGGCTTTAAAGAAAGTTTCGCTTACGTCAGGCGGAGTAATTGGATTATCATCTGCGTTATCTTCACCGCATGAATTTATTAATATCATTCCGGTTAGGAATAGCATTATCGTTAGAAATTTTGTTTTTGTCATAGTGTTTCTCCTATTTAATATTATATCTTATAAGTTTTGTCATCATTGAAGGCATGTTTTGAGTGCCAATACCCGGTATTTCCATTTCTATACTTCTTTGTATCTGCATCACTTTACCAATACCATTAACTAAGTACATATCTTGTAAAATGTCTACATCAAAAGCAATCGGCATTAGTTTGAGAGTCATACTAACATTCATGCTCAGTGTATATTTCTGGCAGTAATGAGTCTCATTATTTATTGTAAAGACGGTATCTTGAGCTCTTTCTCCATCGGCAGACACTTCTACTTCGACTTCTAAATCCTGACCTCCGTAATTAATAGTTCTAACTTCTTTTTCTGTTTTGATAATTCTCCAATCCGAATCAGACGAATCGACCGCCATTAGCCACTGATCTTCAAAAAATTCTTCTGTAGGGAGTCCATCAAAACTTGCAGAAGCTATAAAATTGCTAAATGCGTATATTTTAGAACCTTCTACACTATAATACACATCATTTGTCTCTTCGGTTGCAGAATTTTTTGTAGTAAACACATATCCGCTTCTGTCTAAGACAGTTATAGGTCCGGAAAGATAAACAGAATCCTGAGTTACTTCTGACTGTGGAGAATCAACGATAACATCATAAATCCAATAACTTCCATCAGAAGTCGGGAAAAAACTACTACTATTATTTTTAGGAGTAACCGGAGAATTGCTATTATCATCGGAGCAAGCAAAAATAGCGAAAGCCATAAGCAAAAGTGATAGATATTTTTTCATAGAGTATCTCTCAGTTTTATACTATTATATATTTATAATTCAATTTAAGCTATTTCTCTGTAATAAAAAAGGCCAACTTTGTAAAAAGTTAGCCTTGCTTAAATCTATGTATTTTGCAAATTATCTCTTAACTACCATCTTGAGTGTTTTTGAGTATTCATCTGCTTGTAGTTTATAAATATATGTACCTTGTGGCAAGCCACTCATATCAATACTTGGAGCATATTCATTCGGGTTCATCTCGTTATTGATTAGCGATTTTATCAGTTTGCCTTCCATGTCATAAATATTTAGACTGACTTGCGCCCGTTTATTAAGTCTAAACTTGATTTGAGTATTATTGGTAACCGGGTTCGGATAGTTTTGATATAAACTAAATACACTATTCTGATACTCGGGTACGCTGTTTGGTTCTCTTGTGAAGCCGAGTTTTGTCATTTCATCAGCTGTCAATGGTTCTGCATAAAACAAATGCGCATTGTCTATTCTGTTAGTAAGAAATGTCCATTGCGTTTGGTCTGTTGAAGTAGTTGGGTCTCCCTCGTAGTCTGCAAAATCAAATTTTAACGTTTTATCCCAATCCAAAGGAAGAGGAATCACACCTGTCATATTCTCTAATTTGTGAGATGCTTCATTATATGACAGCATTTTGATTTCGCCGGTTTCATTATAAGATTTGATAGCTTTGTTTGTTCCACCTTTGTTAAAGTGGCAGTCACCACAGGATTTACCATCTTTGTCAATAAGATGTCCGGTTAGAGGTGCAATTATGACATTAGTTTTTCCATCATACACATGAGTCATAAAAGATCCTGAAGTGTATTTGCCTCTACGTTTCACAAGCATTTGGAAATCTTTGGTTTGGGTGTTAGCTCTTTTTATGTGACCTTCTATTACAGATTCTATATGACAATTTTGGCACTGCACTACAGCTTTCACGTGGCATGCCTGGCATTCAAATTTATCCGATTTGCCATGTATACTGTGTGCTGTGTTCGAAGGTAGATTGTTTACTGAGTGGCAGTTGGTACATTTTGCTTTTATAGCACCTTCTGCTAACATAGATGCATATTGAACGCCATCATCACCATGTAATTCCGAAGGTTGGTGGCAGCTCCAGCACTTCATACCGTGCTCTGTATGTGGGTTTTCATGATTTGGATACATATTGGTTTCAGCTATTTTTCGACTGTGACAAGACAAGCATGTTCCTTCAGATACAGAATTATTATCTGCAGTGTTATGACAGTCACGGCAAGAATGTTTGTAAGCATTATTATCCACAGGAGTTCCATCCGGATAATTTTCAGCATGGCAGCTTTTACAAGGAAGCTGATCTAACTCTATACCTGTAAGCAACTCCATACCACCATTTTCTTTATTGTAGGCAGTAGCTTTGCCCTCTCTTGTGCTATGTAAGCTGGTGCTAAAATTTCCCTGTGCCCAGATTATCACCGGAACTGATATAATAGCAACTAAAATAAGTAAAAATCTAAACTTCATAACAAACTCCATTATATTTATTAATATAATCTATTTTATATATTAAAACACTTCATAGCAATATAAAATAATATGTTAAGTGTATCAAGCTAAATTATACTTATGTAACCAATACGTTGTTATATTTGCGTGCAATCGTCGATATTTTCTGTTTTCCCGTAGAAAAAATCGTCTGCTGTTAATGATATTTTTCTCGCAAGTGTTGATTTTTGTATGCCTTGTCTTACCATATTATGTAAGATTGAGTTAGGGTGTGAAAATGGGCATACCTTCATGCACAATCCGCAGTCCGTTCCTATATGCCTCCAGTAAAGCATACATCTTTCAGGATTCATCTGCCATTTTTCTACGCCTCTGACCAACGTTTTTTCAGATGTAGGAATTGCTCCCGAAGGGCAATTTGTAGCACATTTCTTACATATTTCGCAGAAATCCTGTACGCTGAAGCAAATCTTGCTATCTTGAAGAAGAGGCATATCAGTAGTTACCACCCCTAATCTAATTCGAGCGCCATAAATAGGTGAGATTAGATAACCGGCTCTACCGAGTTCGCCAAGTCCTGCATCCTGTGCTAGCGCCGGTAGTATTACTTCATAGTTAGAACCGGGAATATGAGCTTTTGCATCATACCCCATATTTTTAATAAATTGAGCAAGTGCTATGGATATTTTTTGAGTATCCATGTATCGAATAGCGGTTTCTTCAGTAATACCTATATTTGGAGCTTCGTTTACTTTAAAGTAGTCCATCTCAACTGAATATACTATAGCATATTTATGAGTAAGATTTACTTCTTCTCCCCACTCTCCCGGACCTCGTCCTCTATGTGAATAAATCCATCTTGGATTTATCTCAGTAGTACCGACTTCACAAGCTCCAAGGTGTAACGTTTTCTCTTTTAGAATATTAGTAAACTCAGTAGGTGATTTTTCTACTTTGTAAGTATTCGTTGGAGTATCTACCTGATAACAATTATTATGTTGGATTTGAAAAAGAGCTGAAATATATTCAGATTTTATTGGGTCATAATATTTGGCTCCGGGCGACATAAGTTCCGGTTTGTTTCTAATTTTTTCATCAATCTGCAGATTATTAGGTCGTAGTTTGTAGTACTGTTTATGTTTTTCAGTTCCTTTGTCAAACTCTTCCCGAGAGAACATCCCATCTCTTTCATCAAATTGCTCTCTTGATTCAATTATTTTCAGATCAGATGGTCTACCCAAAGGAATAAAATATACCAACACTGACGCACTCATCACTACTGACAAAATAAATGCTAATCCATTACTGATATACATTGAAAATGGTATCAAAAGCAAAATAGAAGTAGCTAACAATACAGATACAAGCACAGCTCGTTTCTTTTTCTCTCTATAAGAAACTAATGCAAAGTAAAATAATACTAATGCAAATACCGCAAATATGACTACTGAAAAAATCAATGATACCTCAAACATATTTAAACGCCTATATCTTCATTCCAAAGCTCAGGTTTTTCTTCCATAAATCTCTTCATTAGATTTTTGCTCTCTTCATCGTCGAGCACTTCCACTTCTACACCTTTGGATTTTAAATGTTCTTCTTCTCCCATGAAGCTTACATTTTCTCCTATTACTACTTTGGGAATACCGTAGAGCAATATTGCACCGGAACACATGGGGCACGGAGAAAGTGTGGTATAAAGGACGGATTCTTTATAGATTTTAGCCTTAAGTCTGCCTGCATTTTCTAAGGCATCCATTTCGCCATGCAAAATAGCACTCCCCTGTTGCACTCTTCTATTATGACCACGGCCTATGATTTCACCATTATGTACTATAACAGACCCAATAGGGATTCCTCCCTCTTCAAATCCTTTTTTTGCTTCATCTAAAGCAGCCTGATAAAATTTGTCCATCATAATTATCTCTCATGAGTTACATATTGTTTTTTTTCTTTGCTTCATTCCAAAGCTCGTCCATTTCACCCAAAGTCATATCTTTAAGCTCTTTGCCCATCTCTTTGGCTTTTTTTTCAACATACTGAAAGCGTTTGGTAAATTTATTATTCGTTTTTTGGAGCGCTTCTTCCGGAACTATATCAGCAAATCTTGCAGCATTTACAAGAGAGAATACAAAATCGCCAAATTCTTCTCTTACTCTTTCCTTGTCTTGCCCATTATGCAGCTCTTCTTTAAGTTCGGCAAGCTCTTCTTCTACTTTTTCCCATACATTTTTTTTATCATCCCAATCGAATCCAACTCTGGAGGCTTTATGCTGTATGCGTTCTGCTCTGAGCAGTGCCGGCAGTGCAAGTGGAACTCCATCAAGAGCAGACTTTTTACCTTCTTGTTTCTTTAGTTGTTCCCAGTTTTTCATCACATCATCTGTTGACTCTACATCAACATCTGCAAAAACATGAGGATGGCGATGCACCATTTTATTGCTAATTTTAGTAATAACATCATTCAAATTAAATGCTCCTCTTTCTTCAGCCATTATAGCATGCATAACAATATGCAACAATACATCACCAAGCTCGCCTGCGAACTCATTATCATCTTTCTGATGTATAGCATCAATTGTTTCATAAGCTTCTTCTATCATCAAGTGGGCTATAGACTCATTTGTTTGAGCACTGTCCCATGGGCAGTCTTTGCGTAATATTTTTACAATATCCACAAAAGCAGTAAATCTATCAATGTAGTTTTTGGGATCTGCGGGTAATGGAACTTCTCTATTTTTAGACATATCAATCCTTTGTATTCTATTATAGAAATGTTGCTTTGGTAAGCAGTTATTTTACTAATATAATCGTTTTTTTAAAGAATAGATAAGACATTTACGAAGTGAAATTTATATGTTGATTATGGGAAACAATATTTTTATTTTTTTGGGATGCTAAGCATTATCTATATTAGTACAGCATGTAATTTACTATAATATAATATAATATTATTCGTTATTAAGTTCGATGTATGCTTTATATTTCAAAGCCAATAATTTATTGAAGAAACAATCCAAATATTATTGTCACTAAGTTGGTATATATCAAGGACACAATTCAAATTTAGGGATTTATCCTTAATACTTAGGAAATACAGATATTATATTTTGTTATGCACTATAGAATACAAAAACAGTTGTACTTTTTTTAATTGTAGAGGTGGGTATGAAACACTTTTTGATTGCATTAGCTTTTATTATGGCATTAAGCTATACTGCAGAAGCACAAAAGACTCAAACTTATTACAGAGTCGGAGAAAAAAATCTAAACATCGGTATTGGTTTAGGTTCTACCTTAGTAGGTAATCTAGATTTACCGCCTATTTCAGCTTCTTATGAAGTTGGCTCTAATTTATTTAATCTCCCAAATGTGAGTTTGGGTGGATATGTTGGTTTTGCTCAGAGCTCAGAGAGCTACTTTAGTTGGAAGTGGTCTTATACTCACATTATTGTTGGTGCTAGAGGCAGTTATCATTTTTATGGTAATAATCTCTGGGACTGTTACGGTGGCTTGATGATTGGGTACAACATAGTCTCATCTTCTATTGATGGACCCGATGACGATATTTTTGGATACTCAGCAGCAGGAAGTAGTCTGACAGGCTCACTTCATTTAGGTGCAAGATATTATATATCTAAATACTTCGGTTTATATGCAGAGCTTGGATACGGCGTTGCCTATTTGAATATAGGTGCGACTTTCAGTATGTAGAATATAAATATTTTAAGAACGAAGGGCTGCTTGATTTGAGAATTCAAATTAATTAGCTCTTTTTTTTACAATATCTCATAATACAGAATAGAGAATTTCGATTCACTAATAGAATGTATCTTCTTATCAATCAAACAATTAGGCATTATTGTTTTTTGTATTGTCTAAATTGCTTATATTTGTTAATGTTATGGAAAACATTTTCAAAATTAAATGAGCAGTAATGTAAACTATTTCTGCCCAAACTTTAGATGCTTATTAGGATAATTTCGTCTATTAATTCAAATAATTGTTTCAATTTTTCGGGTTTCCGATGGCTAAAAATATTGCAAGTAGAAAGTTATGGGCACTTGTATTAGGTGTATCAAGTGGCTTTGGTAAAGAATGCGCTTTAGAGTTGGCAAAAAGTGGATATAATATCTACGGTGTACACATGGACATGGGGTCTAATAAAAACAAAGCTGAAGAGTTCAGAACCGTACTTGAAACATTGGGTGGAGAGGCTGTTTTTTTTAATTTAAATGCAGCTGATGATGCTAAACGCAAAGAAGTTATTGATTTTATAAAAGAGCGCCAAGAGGCTGATGAGAACCACGAACTTAGAGTACTCATACACTCTCTTGCTTTTGGTGCTATCAAAAAGTTTTTTAGTGAAGATCATACAGAAATGCTTACTAAAAAGCAAATCGAAATGACTTTAGACGTAATGGCAAACAGCCTTTTATATTGGACTCAAGACTTATTTAAAGATAAGCTTTTAGCAGAAAACTCCAGAATTTTTGCAATGACTTCGATTGGTTCTACTCGCGCTATGCAATACTATGGAGCAGTTTCTGCTGCTAAAGCTGCTTTAGAATCATATATCCGTCAGATTGCTGTTGAGCTTGCGCCTTATAAAATAACTGCAAACTCTATCCACGCCGGTCTTACAGATACTCCTGCAGCTGCAAAAATTCCGGGATTTGAAAAAATGCTTGCGCAAGCTAAAGATCATAATCCATTTCATAGAAACACAGTACCACAAGACGTTGCTAAAGCAGTTTCTTTGCTTGTTGACGAAAAATTCTACTGGATTACAGGCGATGTTATCCATGTAGATGGTGGTGAAAATATTTTGAACTTTATAGAAAGTTAATATGGCACTCGCTGATAAATATGCCCTTATATCGGGCATTACAGGTGATTTTGGTAAAATGGCCGCATTCCGCTTAGCAGAATGCGGTTATGGTTTATTTGGAGTTCACTTCGATTTAGAAAATATCAATGATAAAGTAAAAGATTTAAAATCTGAGCTTCAAAAAAATCAAACTGATTTCAAATTATTCAATTTAAATGCAACCGAACCTGATAATAGACATTTAGTTATTTCAAATATGCAGAGATATTTGGGAGACACTCTCAAACCCGAGGTTTTTGTCTATACTTTGAAATACCCAACTATAGGTCCGATCATAGATGATATCCAAAGCAGACAAGTTTCCAAAAGGAAAGTTGAAGCTACTTTTGACACTATGGCTCATGGCTTTATTTATTGGGTTCAAGATCTTTTTAATGCAGGAATGTTAGTTCCGGGCTCAAAAATAGTCGCGATGATTGAAAATATAGATAATCGCTCCAATAACGGCGTTTTAGTTGCTTCTTATGCAGCACTGATTGAGTACGTAAAGCAATTATCCATCGAACTGTACGATTACCGTATTTCTGTCAATGCTATTTTCGGAAATTTTGATAATCCTAAAATTCCCGGCACTTTTTCCTTGCTTTCATTAGATAATAATCACTATCTTACAGGTCAGATATTTGACATGATTTAGCTTTTAATTACTCTATATATGTAAAGGGAGAAAAATGGATTTTAAACTTACCGAAGAGCAGCAAATGCTCAGGGATATGGTGCGTGATTTCGCAACTAATGAACTTAAACCTATCGCTTCTCAAATTGACGAAGAAGAAGCTATTCCTCAAGAAATTATTGCTAAAATAGGCGAATTGGGTATCCTTGGTGCTGCATTCCCTATGGAATACGGCGGAAGTGGTTTTGGAGAAGTAGGATACTGCTTGATACAAGAAGAAATAGGTAGAGCTTGTCTTTCTACAGCTACGTTTATCGGCGCTCACGTATCTATCGGTACGAATTCAATATTTAATGGCGGAAACGAAGAACAAAGACAAAAATATATCCCTCAATTAGCTTCCGGCGAAAAAATTGCGGCTTTTGCTTTAACTGAGCAGGGCGCAGGATCGGATGCATTTAACTTGAGAACTAAAGCTGAAAAAATGGCGATAACTGGATAATTAATGGCGAAAAACTTTGGATTACTAATGGTCCTTTCGCTGATATTTTTGCTGTTTATGCCAGAACTAATCGCGGTATTACTGCTTTTGTTGTAGAAAAAGGTACTGAAGGCTTTACTGCCGGCGCCCCTGAGAAAAAAATGGGTATTAAAGGTAGTAAAACTTCTTCTTTAACTTTTGACAACGTAGTTATACCTGACGCAAACAGATTAGGACAGGATGGTCGCGGCTTCCTAATAGCTATGAAAACTTTAGATGCCGGCCGTTTAGGTCTTGGTGCTGCTTGCTTGGGCGGTATGAAAGAAATGCTTGAGCTTTCAGTTAAGTATGCTAAAGAAAGAAAACAATTTAACGAACCTATCGCTAATTTCCAGGCTGTACAAGCTATGCTTGCTGAAATGGCTACTCAGATTTATATCTGCGAATCTCTTATCTATAGAACTGCTCATAAATATGACGCAGGCACGATGCTTTCAAGAGAGTCCGCAATGGTTAAATTAGTATGTTCCGAAGGTCTTCATACTTGCGTTGATTTGGCTATGCAGGTACACGGCGGTATGGGATTCTCTCGTGAAATGCCAATCGAAAGATTCTATAGAGATTCTAGAATCAACAAAATATTTGAAGGTACTAATGAAATTCAAAAATTCATCATTGCCAGAGATGTGTTGAAAAGAAATGGCAAAATGTAGTATTAAATTACAATACAAATATTTTCTTAAAAGAGTTGCCCTAAATCTTTAAACGGTAACTCTTTTTTTGTATCTACTTTTGTCGAACTTCTTTACAAGCAAAAGCAAGTTCGTATTTATTATTAGCTAAAAAAAAAAGCTGCCCATAAGACAGCTTAATTTTTTATATCAATTTGATATTTTCCTATTTTACAAAGCTTGCGCCAACTTCAAAAGCTTGTTTATTCAAAGGAATAAGTTTATGGTGGCGTTCAGGAAGTACTTGTTTCAAAGCTTCGAAGATAGTTTCATCTGCGACAGCCTTAGTACCTTTGATAAATGCGCCAAGCATAATCATATTCAATACTTTGATATTTTTCAATTTAACAGCTTCATCAGATCCCGGGATAGCATAGATATTAATATCTGTACGTGTAGGAGCTTTAAGAATGTTAGTGCTATCATAAAACATATTGCCGCCTACTTTGATTCTGCTTTCAAATTTATCAACAGAAGGTTGATTTAAAGCAACAACAGAGTCAAACATAGAAATGTACGGAGAGCTTACTTTTTTATCAGAAACGATAGTAGTAGCATTAGCAGTACCACCACGCATTTCCGGACCGTAAGAAGGCATCCAACAAACTTCTTTGTTTTCAATCATGCCGGCATAAGCAAGAATCATACCCATAGAGAGTACGCCTTGTCCACCAAATCCTGCAAAAATAGCTTCTTGAGTCATATTATTTGTCCTCCGGTACTTTAATATCGCCAAGCGGATAATAAGGAATCATTTTTTCAGCAACGAATTTGTTTGATTGTAATGGAGTCATTTTCCAGTTAGATGGACAGTTAGAAACCACTTCAACCATACAATAACCGCGTCCTTCTTGTTGGTATTGGATAGCTTTTTTAATAGCTTTTTTAAGTTTTCTTACATTAGCCGGTGTGTGTACAGACTGACGAGTAACATAAGTTACGCCAGGCAGAACAGCTATCATTTCAGATATTTTCAAAGGATAGCCCATTGTTTCTACATCTCTACCAAATGGAGACGTTGATGATACCATACCAGGAAGTGTAGTAGGAGCCATCTGACCACTAGTCATACCATAAATACCGTTATTCACGAATATAGTAAGGATTTTTTCACCTCTATTAGCAGCATGAACAGTTTCAGCTGTACCAATAGCAGCTAAGTCACCATCACCTTGGTAAGTAAACACGAATTTTTCAGGAAAAACACGTTTGATACCAGTAGCAGCAGCACAAGCTCTGCCGTGAGCAGCTTCAGACATATCTACATTCATATAGTGATAAGCAAAAACAGAACAACCAACCGGAGCTACTCCGATAGTGTCATTTTGCAAGCCCATTTCTTTTACAACTTCCATTAGCACTTTGTGTATAGTACCATGACCGCAACCAGGGCAGTAGTGAAGAGGCGTATCAGTAAGGGTATCAGGTTTATTCCAAACCATGTTTTCTTTTTGGCAGATTTCTTCAGAAGTGAAACCTTCAGCCACATTCATTGTATTTTCAGCCATTATTTGCCTCCTTCAATAAACATTTTTTCGAAGTTTTCTAAGATTTCTTCAGGAGAAGGAATCATACCACCAGCGCGACCGAAGAACTTAACATCAGTTTTTCCGTTTACAGAAAGTCTAACATCTTCAACCATTTGGCCATAGTTCATTTCTACATCAAAAATACCTTTTACTTTTGGAGCTACTTCAGCATAAATATCTGTAGGGAATGGGAATAAAGTGATAGGTCTGATAAGACCAATTTTATAGCCTTTTTCTCTACCTAATTCCATTGCTTTCATACAGATACGAGCGCCTAGACCGAAGCCTGTAAATACATAATCCGCATCTTCCAAATTCATTGTTTCGTAGCGAACTTCGTTTTCTTGTATTTTTTTATACTTACGTTGTAGGTGTAGGTTAACCTGTTCCATCTTTTCAGATTCGATGTGAAGAGAAGTAATATATCTTCTGTCACTGTCTTTAGGTTTGCCAGTATGAGCCCAATCCGGGAATTCAGTTTTTCTGTCCATTTGATCGAATAGTTCAACTTTTTCCATCATCTGACCAATAGCACCATCAGCAAGAATCATAACAGGGTTACGATATTTTTCAGCTAAATCAAAGCCTTCTCTTACGAAATCTACCATTTCCTGAACGCTGGAAGGAGCCAATACAATAAGTTTGTAATCGCCATGTCCACCACCTTTAACAGCTTGGAAATAATCAGCTTGCGAAGGTTGGATAGTACCCAAACCGGGACCACCACGGTTAATATTACTTAAAACACATGGAAGTTCTGCACCTGCTATATAAGAAATACCTTCCATCATTAGAGACATACCCGGAGAAGAAGAAGTAGTCATTACTCTTTTACCTGTTCCTGCAGCACCATATATCATATTTATAGCTGCTACTTCTGATTCAGCTTGCAGCACAACCATTCCTGTTCTTGCATTAGCTTCGTTAGCTAGATATTCTAAAACTTCAGATTGAGGAGTGATAGGGTATCCAAAATAGGCATCACAACCGGCTCTAATCATAGCCTCTGCGAGTGCCTCATTCCCTTTCATAAGTTTGATTTCACCCATGGCGTATCCATCCTTATTAACTTAATTATTTAAAATATTAATTCTTTTTTGTTTTTCTGTAAACAGTAATAACTGAATCCGGACAAATCAATGCGCAACTTGTGCAACCAGTGCAGTTTTTATTAACGTTAACTGCGTATCGGTATCCTTTCTGGTTGATTGTTTCTGCGAGGGCAAGAGTATTTTCAGGACATGCATCTATACAAAGTTCGCAGCCCTTACATCTTTCGATGTCTATTATTACTTCACCAAATAATTTAGCCATTACTACCTCGGCTTTTATGTTAATCTAAAAAATATGTATTTCTTACAAATTGTCTTTTACAAAAGCTATTTCATAGCTATGACTTTGTAAAAGCAATATCAAATTACAAAAATATTTTTAGCAAAGCAAAGTAAAAATACTACTATGCAATGCGAAAGGTATTTATTTTTCAAGCACTTACTAAATTGTCATGCTTCTATCTTCCAAAACATGAATTTAGGCGAGACTAATATTTAACAAGTAGATTATTCGTAAGTTTTTATGGTAGATGTAAGGATTTATCGAAGAGTTATAAATATTTGAGTTGTATAATAGTTACCAAGTGAATCAGTAACTACTGCCATACCCATTTTGTCCCAACTTTTCAGTATATTAGATTTAATATCAGTATCATTCATCCAATCTTTAAAAATATTTTCTGATGGATCGTCAGTTCCATAGTAAAAACCAACGTTTTCATACGCTAAATCATAAGCTAGTTCTGTTTTAATGACTGCCATCCTATCTTCCTTAAAATTGTCATGGGATAGCTCTCCCATTTCCAGCATATAAAGAGAATGCTGATAGCATTGATTAGAAATTATGTCTATTTGCTCTACAGTATCTAGTTGACTTAAGGCACGCACACTATCCATCTTAATGAGCAACTTTGACTGAACCGCTGAAGCAGGTACTTTTGTCATTGCTTTAGGTTCTAAGGGACTGCTATTATTTGAGCAAGCTGAAACTAATAAGAGTATTGAAAGTATACGTATTATATTTTTCATTTGGACTTTCTATTTATTGACTTTTTATATTTACACACGTAAAATATTTTAGTTTCATTTTGCAAATTTAAAAAAAAGCTGTATAACTCAAAGTCATACAGCTCAAATTTATATTCTCTTTTGTTTCTACGCTTCTACTATTCTACCCATAACTACAGGTGACTCTTCTTTTGCCATTTCCATGACTTTATCAACTTTATCTTTGTTAACGATTAGAATCATACCGATACCAAGATTAAATACATGACGCATTTCCTCTTCGTCGATATTTCCTGTTTTTTGAATTAAATCAAATATTGGTAGCCTTTCCCAAGAGTTCCAGTCGATTTCCATTGCAGTGTTTTCAGGCATAATTCTGGACGTATTTCCAACAATACCGCCACCTGTTATATGAGATATACCGCTAATCAATTCTTTTTCAAGCATCGGATAAACCGTAGCAAGATATGAACGGTGCACTGCCAGTAAGCTCTCACCTACTGTACAAGCAAGTGACTCTACATATTCGTCCAATTTATACTTGCCTAAAAGCACGGCACGAGCAAGAGAGTATCCGTTTGTATGCAATCCGGTAGATTTCAAACCTATCATTACGTCTCCCGCTTTTATTCGAGAACCGTTAATGATTTTCTTCTTATCTACGATACCCACTATAGTTCCGGACATATCGTATTCGCCATCTGAGTATATAGAAGGCATTTCGGCAGTTTCTCCACCGATTAGAGCACATCCGTTTAGCTTACATCCATCTACAAAACCACTTATTACTTTTTCTGCAACATCAGGATTTAACTGACCAGTAGCAAAATAATCCATAAAAAACAGAGGCTTTGCTCCGCAGCATAATATATCATCAACACAGTGATTAACAAGGCATTGCCCAACTGTGTCGTGTTTGTCAGACATGAAAGCAACTTTTAGTTTCGTGCCGACACCATCGACACTAGAAACCAAAATAGGATGCTCTAAATCATCAAATTTTGCATCGTAAAATCCGCCAAACAGACCGATTTCAGCCAATACTTTGTCGTTGAAAGTTGATTTTACAAGAGGTTTAATTCTTTTTACTGTTTCATCACCGGCTGCAATATCGACACCGGCTGCTTTATAGGTAATACTCATTGGAATTGCAGTACTTAGTTAATAATTAGCCTCAGGAATTTACAAAAATACTCAATAAATAGACAAATAAAAATTGATATTATATAATTTACCCGAGAATGTTCTTCATAGATACCAAAATTATCTATTATTGCCTCTTAAGCTTTACTATTAACTTCACCATATTATATTTTAAGTAGTATATAAAATCCTTTTCCAACATAATCGTATCTCATTTGCATCAATAAAGAATCTATTTTTGCTATTAAACTATGTTCTAATTGGAGATGCCAATTTTTTTTGGTAATTTAATACTGAACCGTGATTCATAACTATGATAATAATAAAATATCTATTCTTTTATACTAAAGGAAACACTTGATGAACAAGTACTTCTTATTTCTCGTTTTACTTTGTTGCATTTCTTTTCAAAGTGCATATTCAAATGGCATTTCGCTTAATAGTCCGGGAGCAAGAGCTTTAGGCATGGGTGGTGCTATGGTAGGACTTGCTGACGGGCCTATGACTATATACTGGAATCCTGCCGGAATGAGTAATTTCGACAAACCAATGGTAAGCTTTTTTGCAATGGATGTAATTCCAAAAAGTGAGTACAAATTTGATACTTACAAAATTGATGCTACTGCTAAAACGAATCATTATATCAGCCCTAATTTGACAGGATATCTACCTTTAATGGACGGTAAAATGACTTTAGGATTTGGTGCTTATGTCTCTTCCGGTCTTGGAGTAGAATGGGAAGGCGAAGATTTAAAAGCCTATAGTGGTGCAACTGGTACTGCTTTTGAATGGTATAACTATGTGAGAAATATCAATTTCGCTCCGGCTATCTCCTATAAAATAACAGACAAACTATATGTAGGTGCTGCAATTAATATCAAATACGGTATGCTTGATATGGATCGTCCTTTAGATCTAATTGATATGAGTAGTGGCACTCCGGTACCGGGTAAAGATATAGACAAGATAATGGATACGCAGTACAATGAATCGTCTTCAGGCATCGGAGTAGGTTTCACTGCTGGTATTCTGTATAAACCTATGGAAGAATTAAGCATGGGGCTTACCTTCCGCTCTCCTGCAAAAATTTCTTTATCAGGTGATGCAGAAAATCCAACAATGGCGTTATTGCAGTTGCCTGGCGAATCTTCTTTCGACAGAGATTTAACAACTCCTATGTGGATTGCCGGTGGTATAGCAGTCAAGCCTATGAAAGATTTAACAATTACCTTAGACGGTCAATGGAGTCAATGGTCTGAATCTGCAGAATACTTAGAAACGACTTATATTGACTGGAATAATCAGTTAGATACTATGCATCTTAAATGGGAAGACTGCTTACAGATTCGTGTAGGTGCTGAGTATATGGCTACTGATAAATTGGCTTTAAGAGTTGGTTATTACAATGATCCTGCTCCATCTCCGGACAATACTTTGACTATTATGTTCCCGAGCATTTCGTTTAATGCCTTTACAATTGGTACAGGTTATAAATTCGGTAGCTTCGGTGTTGACTTAGGAGTAGAATACTTAGTAGGAAGTGAAAGAGAAATATTATTAGCAGACACAATGAAAGAAGACTGGCACGCTATGCCCGGAACTCATTCAATGAACATTTTTGCGGTTTCTATAGGTTTTAATTATTACTTTGACTAAGACTTATAATAATTACAATATTATTATATACAATAGCTGAGACACTAAAAGTGAATAAGATTTTGCGAATCAAACCGCGTTCTTATTCACTTTTATTTATTTATAGTATTGACACTTACTGATTATTTGAACTATATATTTATAGCTTAGTTTTACCTGTCTTTAAACTCAGGTTTCCTTTTTTCAATAAATGCCTTTGTTCCCTCTATAAAATCTTCTGTTTCGCAAAGCTCTCCAAATAATTCGGATTCAAAGCGTAAGCCTTCCATCTTACTTAGGCTGCTTGCTGCATTTACAGCTCTCCTTGCTGCAGCAATTACCGGTCTGCTTTTAGAAATAATTTTTTTAGCAAATGACAGCGTCTGAACCAGTAAATTTTCGGAAGAATAAACAGAATTAACTAAACCAATGTTTGCTGCCTCTTCTGCATCTATTATATCGCCGGTAAGTATCAGCTCTAAAGATTTTGCCTTGCCGACCAAATGAGTAAGGCGTTGGGTGCCACCATATCCGGGAATAATACCAAGATTTACTTCGGGCTGCCCAAGTTTTGCATTGTCTGATGCAAATCTGATGTCGCAAGCCAACGCTAGCTCGCACCCACCACCAAGTGCAAATCCATTAATAGCAGCAATAGTAGGTATTTCTAATTGTTCAATCAATTTGAAGACATAAGAACCAAATTCGGAAAACATAGTCCCTGTCTCTTTATTGTTCTCATGCAGCTCAGCAATGTCAGCACCGGCAGCAAATGCTTTTTCGCCTTCCCCTGTGATAACTAATACTTTGATTTCTTTGTCAAGATATATCTGCTTCAAAGCTGTTTCTAACTCTTTCAACAACTCAAAATTGAGGGCATTTAGTTTTTTAGGCCTATTGAGAGTAATAGTAGCAACATTGCCATCTGTTTTGAATATTATATTTTTGAAATCCATATCTTCTCCTTTTTATTTTGTTAATGTATATCATTATTGATATTTTGCAATTCTAATATATCTAAAGAAGACTATTAACACTACTTAATATTATATATGAAAAGAAATCTGGCATTTACGCTTATATTGATAATCCTTTGCAACATCTCTATCATCCAGGCAAAAGATGAGATAGTAAGTGATTCTATTCTCAATTTGGGTGTTATTTATTCTAATAAAATTATTAAATCCATAGGAAGTAGAAAGCACTCGGTGCATATACTTGAACTTAATCGAATAATTCCTGAGAATTCTATAAGAGTTTTAAAAGCTAAAAGTAACAATGCAGAACTTGACAAGTTACATGACATAGTAAAATCGTATGAAAAAGATAATTATGAAGTTCTAGGTGCAATAAATGCAAACTTCTGGCGATCTTATTCCAATTTCCCTATAGGCCCAACTATAATTGACGGCGAGGTTTTACAAATGCATCGCCATAAGCAGTGGAGCAGTATATTTTTTGATGAATACAACTCCCCTAATATAGATACTTTTGATATTTCAGGTTCTATAATCTACGGACACGATACTCTTGAGATTGCATACACGAACCGCAGAAAAGATTCCACCGGCATAGTGATATATAATCAATATGGAGGCGATCATATTCCCTACATCAAGTCTTCCGTAATAAGCACAGCTTATGAGAAGGCTGCAAAAGATAATGAGTTTGATACATCTATAGGTGATTCTACAGAGGAAAGTTTTGACTATGATGAGTTTCGCGATAATCTAATTTCCGAGAAGCAAGCTTCGATGACGGAATATAGTATGCGCAAAATCATTGTAGAATATATAAACGTACCCAAAGTCAACGCACCTGTTAAATGTCTCGTTAAAGCTGTCACTGAAGGTTCAGCAGAAATGCCTTTAAATGGGTGCATTATATCATACGGAACAGACACTCCTAATTTCAGAATCCCTGTTGCTAACGATACTATCCAAATAATGTACAGAACTAATCTAATGCAGGAAACTGCATTTACTAATTCTGTTTCCGGTACACCTAGGCTTGTCAGAAACGGAAAAGACTCGCACGAAGCAAGAGCCGAAGGCTCAAAGGGCAGGCGTTTTATTAATCACAGACTACCTCGTACTGCAATTGGTTATACCAAAGATAAATCAAAAGTATACTTTGTAACTATTGAGCAAGGGAATCGCAAAAAACGTACTAACGGTGCAAATTTGAAAGAACTTGCTCGCATTATGAAAAAATTAGGCTGCTATCAGGCAATGAATTTGGATGGAGGCGGATCGAGTATCATGCTCATAAATAATCAAAATGTAATGCGTAGCTCCCGACCTGATTATTCCAGAAAGATATCCGTAGGATTAGCGATCACTGCTAAAAAGAAATAAGTAATTGCAGAAAGCGCTTTACAACTGTGGCTTCTTATACATTAAAATCCGGACATGGTTAATCACTTTACATATCTTTTCAAGCTTATCCGATAAGTATTGGATCAAAATAGTATCTTGATAACATCTTTATGACTTAGCTATTTGCTTTGTTTTATAGGAATTTGTTGGAAAAACAAGAGATGGATATATGATTATGGACCAATTGATACAAAAGATATTAAATCCGGATTTGTCATGAACCATGACTGCTAATGCCAAATCCGGAATATAGGTAGTATTGTTATACTATATCAGGATTTAAAATCGTTACGACTCAGTTATTCTTTTGACCTCAATGCATACTCCGTAAATGAAGAGGTTTCAGTTTGATAGCTCATTCCATTGTCTTCAGCAATTAGGTTGAAGTCATTAGAAATTTGAAGATTAACTACAATTCCGGTTTTAGCTTCAATCATAGCTTTGCCCATAATTTTACTTTTAAAGGCAGTGATGTTATTTGCTGAGTTATAAGTATTTTTTTTAGTTACAAAGTCAACTTCTGCACAGTAATGCCCCTTATAATCTTTGAAAGCTATCAGCTTGTAATTTATCTGGTGCATCGATTCTAAAGTAGCAAATTCATACTTTTGAGTATGAATTTTATCTGCAGACCACTCCTCCCCTACATTAGCTCCATCAGATGGCAAAGGGAATGCAAGATTCTTTAGTTGATTCATAATGTCAGGCAACAATAGATAAGAAAGTGAGTTAATATTATCCAATGATTCTACTTTAGCATCTAAGCCTCTACTGCTAAATGACATTTCACCACCGATATCGTTCAAATCTTCAATGTCATTTTTAGATTTGATTTCCATTCCTCTTCCGGGATCTTTTTCGTAAGTAATTACATTCGATAGGGCAACCAGAGCAAATAGTCTGTCTCCGTCGTTTTTAAAATACAATAAATCAGCATAAAAGCTTTCGGACGAAGCTATAGTGTCATACTTATCCAACTTGCCATTGCCGGCTCTAAGTAAATGTTTAGAATCATTTACAATGTAGTATTTCAAATTACTATTTTTTTCTATTTTAAGACTACTTGTCAGATTGGCAGCATAAGCCACAGTAACAAATATCAGCATAAACAATATTATAATTCTCTTCATCTTAAGCTCCTTTATTCAGTATATCCTTCAGGTAATCCCGGTACCACCTGCACTACTTTTTCTTTGCTTATAAGTACCTGCCCCGGGTTAGCACCTTTTGGCTTTCTCACGTATTTCTTTTCTGTATATGCTACAGGTGTAAGTCCAGCATTTCTCATTTTAGAGTAATAGGCTGTGATTGAAGCAGCTTTTTCTATAATGTGCTTCCCTGGTTTTTGACCTTTTTCAATCCTTATCACAGCATGCGAACCACTAATGCCTCTCACATGAAACCATAAATCATTAGCTTTAGCAAATCGCATAGTCAGTTCGTCATTATTAGCAGCATTTTTACCTACAAAAAGAGTAAATCCATCACCTAAATCAAATGTTTTATACTTATCAGAAGCGTCCAAAGTCTTATTTCCTTGTTTTTTGATTCCTAAAATCTTTTGATGTCGATTTACAAATTTATTCAAATCCTTTATATTATCAACGCTTTCAATTTCTTTTTTTATTTCATTGAGTATATTAAGTTCTTCTTGTAGTTTCGGTATCCTTAGCTTACGTACTGCTAGCTCCTGTTTTGCTTTTTTTGCTTTTTCATAAAATATATGAGCATTTTGCATCATATCAAACTTATCATCTAATGGTATTTTTACTTCATTGCCTGACCAATCATTCAAAATTATAGATTTTCCGGGTCTGTCTTTTGCGTTTGGCTGTGATAAAAGCACTTCGCCCCATAAGGTGTATTTTTCAATTTTTTCTTCAGTTTTAGAAAAGTCAGAAGCAAACCCAATATTCCGCCTTAATTTAAGAACTTTTGAGTCTAATCTTTTTTCTGCGTCTTTATAGTCTTTAGCATAAGTATCTTCTTTGTGTTCGTAACTGAGTCGCATTTGTATTGCTTTATGTATATTATCAGACTGCTTTTCAGCAACCGGATACTTGCTAAGCTCTATCATGCTAAATATTATACTATCGTTTTCACGTCTATAAAGATAATACTCTTCTGAGCTCAATAGCTCTTCTTTAAAAGCATTTGCTTGGCTAATTAGACTTTGCAGCTCACTTTCTTTAAAATGTGATTTGATAGAGTTTATGTCGATATTATTCCGAAACATAAACTCTTCTGCATAGTCTTTACCAAGTAGAAGGCTTGACTTTGCAAATACATCTCGCAGCTTCGAATCATCTGCAAATTGGCGATAGTTTTTGTTATTCGCCTGCTTTGGTATTAGCTTCTCTCCTATTGGAGCTTTTCTTCTGTTTAGTGCATCTATAATTGTATCATTTTGTTTTGAAGTAAGAACCAAATTACTTTCCGAACCTCCATAGAGCATCACATAAAGTGTTATTGATACAAATTCAAAAATAAGCACTCGGTCATTATCTTTAACAGTGATATCCTGTAAGTAATCTCCTAATAGCTCAGGCATCAAATCAGTTGTGTTTTTGCCGGCACGACTAAAGTTATATCTCAGATATATACTGCAAAATTTCGGATCTGCAGAGAAATGTAGAGTTTCAGTATTGCTACCATCGCTCAGTTCTATTGTGACTGTGTCTTTTTCCTGGGTAAAACATTCCGTCACACGGAAGCCTATTAGATTTTGAAAGCTTTTAGCAAGTCTTAGTAATGTATAGTAATGGCGTATCATTTAAATATTAAATTATTGATAAAGCAAACAATTTAGCATAGATGCAGGAGATTTACAAGGATATAAAAAGATTTGGACATATTAAATCAAAAACCCCTACGCCAGAGTTTCTATACTTTAGCAAAGGGGTTTTAAAAAATACAATTTGAGATATGCTATTTCTTTAATTGCTTTCTTGTGCTTCTAAATAAACAGAACCATTCGTAGGGTCTAAATATATCAAATCATTAAAAACATTTTCGTCTGAATATCCTTTGAATAGAGTTGCAAGTTCGTTAAACTTAGTTGCAAACCAAAGCGATACATACATGCTTGATCTTACTAATTTTTTCTTTTTGAACTCAGCCATATCTCCGATTATCTCAGCAATAACACCGAGTGCTTCGTCTTTATCTACAGCCATCTGATCAAGACCATCCACATAGTATTCAAATACAAGTGTTTTAAATGTATCATAGGTAGGGTCAGTAAGCTCACTTACGAGGTTATATCTTGTATAGTCACCCGGTTGAGAGTATGTTTCATAACCGTTACCATTGGCAGCATTTCCTAATCTAACTATGTTTTTTGCTTTTTCATAGATAGGATAACCTGAACCATCTTCATAAGTGTCAGCATCGATACCAATGATTAAAAGCATATAGTAATCTAATAGAGAAGAAAATTCGTGAAATCTATTTGGATCATAGGAAAAAACTGCATTGCGTGAATACTCAAAACTCCATTTATCGTCGATAAAATTGGCAGTAACAGTTGCTCCTTCAGATCCATATATATATCTTTTAGCAGAGATAAAAACGCGAGCAGAGTATTTATAGTTGCTTCCGCCTGTTAAAAAGATAGACACATCTACCGGAATCGAAGGTCCCTCCCAGTCTATATCTGTATACTGAGTAGCATTAAGATAGCTTTCCACGTCTCCCTGCATCGAACTAACATTGATTTGTTGTTCCTGAGTAAGAAGTTCCATATTAACGGATACTCGCGCTTCTATTTCGCCGGCAGAAAGCATATTAGGCAGGAATAGAGCTGCAACAATCAGAAGAAAAATAGTTTTCATAGGTAATCCAATATATTAATTCAATCTATATCAAAAATATAAAAATTAGCTTAGACCAAAAAGCTTTTTCATTTCTTCAATCTCTCTTTTAGATACTGAAGTTGGTTTTTCATTTTTAGTGTCTGGCATATATCTCTTTTTGCCTTTTGTACCACCGGTATTTTTACGTTTCCCTGATAATATTTTTTGTGCAAATTGAGTAGAACCTTCCACTTTCATCGCATTTACGCGGGCATAGTTGTGTATTTCGGTGTCGCTACTTACTATTATTACATTTTTATTGCCGGAAAGTTTCCTAATTCTTTTTTTTATTAGTTCATCTGCTGTTTTATTATTTGAATACTGAACTTTTACCTGATGGTACGCAGACCCAACTCCGGCGTTTCTACCATCGAAAACCACTGTAAAGGTATAACTTGGATAGTCTGAAGAATAAGATTCAACAGCAGTTAAAAAAGCTAACCTTGCCGCATCTATCCCCTGTGAAATTTGATTACGAAACAGCACGTTAGTATGGATTACATTATGTGCATCAATTATATATTCTTGCATATTTCTTATGATATATTTATTTTATATATATTATATATGTAAAGGTATGATAATGTTTAAATCTATTTTTCTATTCTTTATGCTACCAATATTAGTCATTGCATCCGAACCAAGTTTGGAAGAGCTATTAGAGCAATATGACGATAATTCTGATATCAGTGAGCATATTAGTGAAATCGAAGAGCTGGTAGACACCCCTATATACATTGATGTCTCGAATCTTGAGGAAATAGATAAACTCATTTTTATCAATCAATTTCAGAAAGATCTATTAAAAGACATTATCAAAGAGAGCAAATTTACAAAAGAATATTTACTTAGCACAGGACGCTTCAAAGAATATGAAATTGAACTTCTTTTCCTGTGTGTCAAATTGGAAATAAAAAAAATAGATAAAACTATCATAAACGCCTCATACAGAGGCAGATACAAGAATAAATTAATGCAAATCAGAGGTTTCGAACCCGAAGAGAATAAGGGTAAAACTAAATACGAAGGCAGTAAATTAGACTTTTATCAAAAAATCCACAATTCATATATTTTTGACTCCAGTGAAGTGAGTATTGGTATAGTAACTGATAAAGATGCCGGTGAAAATCTCACTTTTGACTATTACTCTTTACATGCATCATACGAAGATGATTCTTACCGGATTATAGCAGGCGATTACTATTTAAAGAGAGGAAGCGGTTTGATATTAGCTTCGGGATTTGCTCCCAGAAAGAGTACTGAAGTAATATCAGGAATTTACAGTTATAGTTATTCGCATCGACCTTTTACTTCTACTTTAGAATCTCGTAGAATGCGTGGCATTTCTGCAAAAACAAACATGCTATCCAAATTATTAGGTATTGACCTCTCTTTAGATATTTTTTACTCAAACCAAGCAAAATCCGGAAATATCAAGACAAATGATGAAGGGAACGAGTATATATCATCTATCTATCAATCAGGCTACTACAGATCTGACACCGAATTAGAGAAAAAGGATGCATTTAAAGAAACACTTTCAGGTGGTGGTTTTGAGTTAGATTTAAATTATTTAAAGTTGGCAGGTACTGCTCTTTATATTGATTATTCTCTCCCCTTACTATCCGGTAGTTCTTCAGCATTCTATGGAAAATATGGAATGCTCAAATCACTTTCCTTAGATGCCGGGAAGTGGGATAATCTAAAATTTAGTTCCGAATTTGCAGCAGATGCAAATAACAATACAGCTTTAATTTTTGGTGCAATAGGTAAATCTTCTATCGCTCAATTTGCAATTAATTTAAGGAATTACTCTAAAGACTTCAGGTCTCCTTTTGGAAATTCCTTTGGTGAGTTTTCATACCCTTCCAACGAAAAAGGCATTTATGTGGGAATTAAAACAATTAGATTTTATAAAACCATAATTTCTGCTTATTTAGATATTTTTTCCTCGCAGGATTCGACATACTATGTGCCAAGTCAAGTCAAAGGATATGAATATCTCGGTAAGTTGGAATACTTACTCCTCAGCAAAAACTATCTGGAGTTCCAATTTAAACGTGAAAAGAAAACAGATTATGGCAAGCTTGGCAGTAGAGAGTATAAAGAGTTTTATGATGCAATAAAGCTAAAATACAAACTGCAATATAAAGGAGAGTATAAACTTAATTCTTGCAATCTAAGGTTAAAAGCAGGTCTGCAATATTCAGCTCTGCATATTCCTGAAAATACATCTTCGGGTTTTGGGTATTACATCTCTACAAAATTGGATACTGATTTTGGGCTATACCTTGGGCTATCTTTCACTGAATTTGATACTGATGATTACGACAGTGCGATATGGTTTTATGAATATGCTATCCCGGGATATTCTAACATCCTTGCACTATATTTGAAGGGCTATAGAGTTTCTACGTTTATTGCTTATAATCTCAACTCTTTTACACTGTCAGCAAGGTTTACTTATCTTGAAAAACCTGATGAGAAAACGTTGAGTTCCGGCTGGGATGAGACATTTAGCCCAATAGACAAACGATTATATTTGCAATTAGACTGGAAGTTATAAGTTAACTTCTGGGGTGGAATGTTTTATGCACTTCTTTGAGGTACTCTCTATCTATGTGGGTATAAATTTGAGTTGTAGAAATGTCAGAGTGGCCAAGCATTTCCTGCACAGCTCTTAAATCAGCTCCACCTTCTAACAGATGAGTAGCAAAGGAATGTCTAAAGGTATGTGGATGCACATTTTTCAAAATACCTGATTCATCCGCATATTTTTTTAGCAATTTCCAGAACCCCATTCTCGACATAGGCTTGCCTCTTAAATTAAGAAATAAAGCATCTTCCGAATGTATATTAGATATTCCCGGACGAGCTTTGATTAAGTAAAGCTCTATCCACTTTAATGCTGATTTACCAATTGGAATAAATCTCTCTTTAGAACCTTTTCCAATCACCCTTATAATTTCCATATCGCTAAAGATATCTTTCCTTTGTATAGTAAGTAACTCAGAAACCCTAAGGCCACAAGCATAAAGTAGCTCCAGCATAGCTCTGTCCCTAAGCCCACCTATAGTTTCTGCATCCGGGGCATTAATTATGGCATTTATTTCAGGATAGCTAAGAGTGTCAGGTATTTTCCTTTTCTGCTTTGGCATATCTACTGTTTCACTTATATCAGTAGGAATGATGCCTTCAGATACAAGATATTTAAAGAAGTTTCTAAAAGTAGATAGATATCTTGCACGGGTAGTATTAGATAGCCCTAAGTCTGATATATAATATAAAAAAGCGATTAAATCTTCTTTTACAACATCTTCAAATTTTTCTAATTCCATAGTAGCGAGGAATTGGGCAAGATTGTTAAGATCATTAGCATAAGAGACTTTCGTATTATCCGAAAGTCCCTTTTCTAAAGTTACATATTCTATATATTGTTTGATTAATCTTTTGAATGATTTGGACAAGTCAATTTTATGTTTCTTTTGCATTTTCATCAGTCTTAGGTATTTCTTTATATTTTACTCTTTGGTGACCTCTGGAAATAAGATCTTTTAGAATAGTTTCTTTAATTATATCCAAGTCCTTCATTGTTATTTCGCATTCGTCAAACTGGCCATCCAGCAGCCTGTCTTTTATGTTATTACTAATCATTTTTTCAAGTTCCGAATGATCTTTCACTTGAATCCTAGACATAGCTTCTGCACTGTCGCAAATCATAAGTATTGCAGATTCTTTAGTCGCAGGTTTAGGACCGGGATAACGAAAATCTCTTTGATCTACAGGTTCCCCTTCAGTAGCAATCTCTACAGCTTTTGCATAAAAGTGTTTAATCAAAGTAGTACCATGATGCATAGGGATAAAATCAATTAACCTTTTTGGTAATTTGTACTGACGAGCAAGGATGATACCTTCTGAAACGTGATCTTTAATTGCTTGAGCACTTTTCTTCGGAGCAAGCATATCATGCTTATTACCAATATCCATCTGGTTTTCGGTAAAATACTCAGCTTTAGACATTTTACCTATGTCATGATAATATGTACCAACTTTAGTCAGAAGCGGGTTGGCTCCTATTGCATCCGCGCATCTCTCTGACAAAGTAGCCACAGATAAAGTATGCTGGTATGTGCCCGGGGCTATATCACTCATTTTTTTCAAAAGAGGATGGTTTAAGGAGTCAAATTCTTGTATTCTCAAATCAGTAGCAATATTTGAGATTCTTTCAGTCATAATCAACATACCGAATGTAATCAGAGGTGAAATTGCCGAATTTACAGATGCTAAGATAAGCTGCTTAATCATAATATCCATATCCATGGATCTTTCCAGATTAAAGGCAGTAATCGGCACTAAAAAACCTAAGAAAATAAAGAATATCGACTGAAACATTTGAGTTCGATTTTGAATATCTTTTACGGTGTAGGCTGCCAGAGTGCCGGCAAACATCAAACTAAGTCCAGTAATATAATCGGTACCTCTTATGCCTGCCACAAGCAGTGCAATAGTTACAGTAACATAAAAACCCGTTCTGGAGTCAAATACAATGGCCGCCAGCATTGAAAAAGCCGGCACCACTATCAAGTACTCTAAGGGAAAGGAACTCGGCACTTCCATAGACACCCATGCAAGCAGAGATGATAAAATTAAAATAACGCTAATAATTGCTAACTGGACATTATCATAAAATATTTTTTTGCGTATATAAAACAGATAAAAAAGCAGAATAGTATAAATTGTAAAAAAGTGCCCGATAGAGCCAAGTACATTAGTAAGGCTTATTCTGGATTCACTTTTCATATTTTCTGACAAATAATACGAATTGAGCTTGAAAATATGATCATCAGTGATCACATCGTTTTTATTAATTATAACTTCTCCTTTTTTTACAACGCCAATAGTCCGAGCCACCGAATTTTTGGCTGCAGCTTTTTCGATATTTGTCAAATCAGCAGAGTATAGAAGGTTTGGCCTCAAATTTTCTGCGACAATTTGCTTCAAAAGCTCGTGCATTTTTTCATCAAATCTTACAAGTACATTTTTTTCATATTTGTCGCTAAGTGTAGAATTGTCGAGAAGAAGCAAAGTTTTAATATTTTTTCTTAGATTATCATCAGTTTGCAAAATCACAAAATCAGTTTTAATACCTGAAACAGCTATATCTACAAACCCATTTTGGTAAATATTATCGATATAACTATTGAGTACTGATTTTGATTTTGCCAAAAAGCTAAGTCTTTGCTTTTTTTTCAATTTGGTAAAAGATTGTATATTGCTTTCAGTCAAGTATGGAGTTGTCAATTCCTTAGAGCTTTCTTCATCATAAGATTCTAAAAGGTCATAAATCAGAGCCAGATGGTCCTTAGCTATTTTATATGAATTAACATCAAAAATAAAAACTGAAGGGACTGACTTAATAGATCGATTGATTTCATTTTGATATTCTATAGCAGGTTTGTAGATTGGAAAAGAATACTCTGCTATAATACTTTGTTCAGACCATGTAGACCCAATTACACCTGATATCTGATTATTAGTATTGACATCTTGCTCAAAGTGAAACACGAAGAAGAAACTACAAACTATAACTGTAGTAACTAAAATCAAGAACCTAACCTGCCAAGAGTATTTTAAGCCTGATTTATCTTCGTACGCTTGAGCGCTTTTTTCGTTTACTAATTTTTGGAATAGTGTTTGCTTTGCAACCATAATAAATAACCTGATTATACTGATAATCAAAAATAATAAATTCCTTTGAATAACCGATAGTATTAATGTTTATGGAATGCATTTATTATAAGCTACTTGAAAATAAAACGCCTGCTTTCATTCCTCCTTTTGAAGAATGTAAGCATATAAAAGCACTTAGGCTTAATCCGGATGAGCAAATACTTGTTACAAATGGAACCGGTCTTATGGCCATGTGTAGCGTCACACGGCATGATAAGAATACTTTTGAGCTTTCTCCTATCGAGTTCTTCGAAGGACGAGGCGAGTCAAAACTTAAATTTTCCTTGGCAATTGGAAGACTTTCCAATAGAGATAGGATGGAATTTGCTATTGAAAAAGCCATAGAGTTGGGAGCATCAAATATATATATAATTGATGCAGACTATAGTGAAAGACTTAAATTGACTGAGGAAAGGCTTGAAGCAAAAGCAATTGCTGCAATAAAACAGTGCAAAAGAGCTTTTTTGCCTCAAATTCACAATAATATTAAACTGAATCAGTTATTAACTTTAAGAAGCAATTACCATTTAGTCTTATTGGACGAAGATGGCACTGAACCTAACACAGATAGTTTCTCAGATAATATGGAAATTATACTATTAGCAGGCCCCGAAGGCGGCTTTTCAAATGATGAATTATCTCTTTTAATAGAGCATGATTCTACAAAATGGAAATTGGGTAGTAGAAGGCTAAGAGCAGAAACTGCAGCAATATGCGGCTTATCTTACTTAGTTAACAAATAATTTATTAAAGGATAAATATATGACTTTAGAATGGTTTAAATGCAAAGGAAACCAATGGTGCAATCTATTTAAGCTTGATCTTAATCACGAATTTATTCAAGGCTCAGAGGGAGTTTTTGTTATTTGGACCGGTACAGGAAAAAATACTAAATTTTTAAGTGTTGGTTATGGTAAGATAGGTGCTCAGCTGAAGACAAATAAAGCGGAATTAGCTATCCAAGCTTTCCAACATATAGGTGTCTATGTGAGTTGGGCTGAAGCTCCCGTCAATAAACAGCCGGGTATATCCCTGTTTTTAAATAGAACATTAGATCCAGCTATCATTGGCTCACTTCCCAAAGCTATGGCAATCAAGGTAAATTTGCCCTGGGAAGATGTAGATTAGATTTTAATATTAGAGAGATTTATTTTAAAAAAAGCCGTAAGTGAATTAATCTCTTACGGCTTTTCTTATATTTTAGTGCTGATGACCACCGCCACCGCAGCCACAAGAGTGTACGTTATTAGGATTATTGAAAACAAATCCACTTCCTTGTTCTGTTTCTTTGTAATCCAAAGTAACTCCCATCAAGTAAAATAGACTTTTGTTATCAACAATTACACTAATTGAATCTAATTCGATAACTTTATCACCTTCGTTTGTTTTATCGTCAAAGCCCATAACATATTGCATACCAGAGCAACCACCACTTTGAGCACCTATTCTAAGGCGCATTTCATCGCCAATATTATTTTCATTTTTTACAGCTACTACTTTTTCAATAGCTATCTGAGTGATGATAATATCATCTGCAGTTTCAGAACCTATTACATCTGTAGGAATTCTGACTTCCATTTGTTGGATTGTATCGCTCATTGCGTTTCCCTATTTATTTTAGATTAAACATCGAAATCTACATATACATCATCTGTAAGCGGATGAGCAGTGCAAGACAGGACGTACCCATCAGCCACCTCTTGATCCGTCAGACCTTCGTTTTCATCCATTTTAACTTTTCCTGAGAGAACTTTTGCTCTACAAGTAGAGCACGCGCCTATCTGGCAACTATATGGAGGATCTTGCCCCTCTCGCATGGATGCCATGATAATAGTTTCTTTAGGTTCGACTATAATTTCGTGCTCTTCGCCATAAATTCTTATTTTTACTTTGCGAGCTTTTACCTCTTCTTCCTGCTTTTTGGGCGGTGTAGTATTAAATGATTCTTTATGAATATTTTTATCTACCACACCTGCTTCTTTCAAGGTGCTTTCTACAGTTTCCATCATCCCGGAAGGTCCACACATAAAGAACTCTTTGGTGATGTCAGGTTCATCGTTATTTTCTAAGAATCCTTTGACAATCTCCTTAGTAATGCGTCCTTTTAGTCCTTGCCAGCCATTTATAGGTTTGCTATAAATATAATCTAATTGAAATCTGTCGCCATATTTATCCTTCAAAAGTTTAAATTCTTTTTCAAAGATTATAGTATTTTGATTTTTATTAGCATATAAGAGAGCAACTCTACTCTTTGGCTCAATCGCCAATGTTGTTTTAATAATCGACATAAGAGGCGTTATCCCACTACCGCCACCTACGTGCATATATAGCTTTTGATTATCAGGATGCAAATCAATAGTAAATCTGCCCATAGGCTTCATCACTTCGACTTCGTCACCCGACTTAATTTGCTCAGTAATATATTTAGAAACGTTACCATTAGCAATTTTCTTAACTGCTACAGTGACACCTTCGTCGACTACCGGGCTACTACAAATAGAGTAAGCTCGTCTCTCCTCTTTACCATTAACATCGAATTTAAGGGTCAAAAACTGACCGTGTTTATATTCGAATGTATCTTTTAGGCTTTCCGGAATATCAAATGACAAAGCTACAGCTTCATCTGTTTCTCTGATAACTTTACTTACCTTCAGTTTATGAAATTTAATTCCCATTGCATCAGTAAATTATTATAACAATCCGAGTTCTAACTTTGCGGCATCGCTCAAGAGGTCTTTTGTCCAAGGCGGATCAAAAGTCAGCAGGACCTTTGCATTCGTTACCTCAGGTATTTCCTTTATCCTTTCCTGCACATCGGTGGGCAATCCCTCAGCCACCGGGCAGTTAGGAGAAGTAAGAGTCATAAGTACTACTACCTCGTTTTGAGCAGTTACGCTAATATCATAAATAAGACCTAAATCATAGATATTTACCGGTATTTCCGGATCAAATATATCTTTAATTTCTTCTATAACTTTTTTTTCTAATTCTTGTGGAGATATAGCCATTTTTATTCCTCCGTTTTAGCAGCTTTTTCTTTTTCTTCCAGTGCATTCATTAACGTATGCCAAGCTAAGCTTGCACATTTCACCCTTGCAGGAAACTCTCTGACTCCGCAGAAAACTGCAAGTTTTCCAAGATTTACCACATCAGGATCCGATTCGGGGTCAGATGTAACTAACTCATGGAACTCAGTAAACATCTGTTTAGCTTGAGCAACTGTTTTGCCTTTGAGTAAAGTAGTCATTATTGAAGCTGATGCTTTAGAAATAGCACAGCCGGCACCTTTGAATTTTACATCTTCTATAACGTCCCCTTTCATCTCTACAAAAAGATCTATATGATCTCCGCAAAGAGGATTGTGACCTTCAGCAGTGTGAGTGCAAGTATCCAATATCCCGAAATTTCTAGGATTTTTATTATGATCTAAGATAACCTGTTGATATAACTCTTGTAATTCATTCATGATTTATGCCTTTTCTAACTAAACATATCGATTATCTTTGCAATCGATTTTACTAAAACGTCTATCTCTTCCTTAGTATTGTAAAAAGAAAAAGATGCTCTTGAAGTAGCCGGCACTTCAAATCTTCTCATTACCGGTTCTGTGCAGTGATGCCCTGATCTGATAGCTACTCCATCCATATCCATCATAGTACCTACATCATGAGGATGTGCTGCTTCCATGACGAAAGAGAGTACGCTTGCTTTCTGGTCTGCAGTTCCGATAATCTTCACTCCGGGTATAGCAGATACTTGCTCTGTAGCGTAATCTAAAAGCTCTTTTTCATATTTTGCAATATTACGAATTCCCAGTTCAGAAACATATCTTATAGCTTCACCAAGACCAATAGCTCCAGCGATATTAGGAGTACCTGCTTCAAATTTGTATGGCAATTCGTTATAAATTGTCTTTTCGAAGCTAACCGATAAAATCATATCTCCTCCACCTTGATATGGCGGCATTTCATTTAGATATTTCTTTTTACCGTAGAACACACCGATACCCGTAGGACCATATATCTTATGTCCTGAAAAAGCAAAGAAATCGCAATCAAGCTCTTTCACATCTATTTCAACATGATGAATAGACTGAGCACCATCTATCATGACAGGTATGCCGCGGGCATGTCCTGCATCTATTATCTTTTTGATTGGATTTACAGTACCAAGTGAATTTGATATATGCACAACAGAGATAAGTTTAGTCTTATCAGTGATTAGTTTTTCAAATTCTTCCCAAATTATCTCACCTTTGTCATTGATAGGAGCAACTTTTAGCTTACACCCTCTATCTTCACAAAGAATCTGCCATGGCACTATATTCGAATGGTGTTCCATGTGAGAAATTATTATTTCATCGTCTGCTTTTAAATACGCTTTCCCAAAAGAATTAGCAAACAAATTCATTGAATCAGTTGTTCCTTTGGTAAAGATTATTTCTTCAGTAGAATCAGCATTGATAAAATCTTTTATGATTTTGCGAGCTTTTTCGTATTTATCTGTAGCAATCTGGCTAAGCTTGTGTACGCCTCTGTGAATGTTGCTGTTATAGTTTCTATAGAACTCACTAACAGCATCAATAACGCACGCAGGCTTATGCGATGTTGCTGCATTATCCAGATAAACTAAATCCTTGCCTCTGACTTTTTGAGTCAAAGTCGGGAAATCAGCTCGCACTTTGTTTACATCAAAAGTTGACATTATCCTAATCCTTGCATATCCTGTATTTTGAAAACACTATAAATGAATAGCTATTATTCTAAGCAAACTAAAAATGAAGTCTGCTAAATGCTAATTCGATTGCATAGTTTCTCAAGTCTTCAATTCCTATTCGTTCGAATACTTCACCTGCAAACGCATTTAGAAGTAGAGTTTTTGCTTCTATTTCACCAATACCACGAGCTTTCAAATAGAATAAGGACTCTTCGTCCAAATATCCACAAGTAGCACCATGACTGCATTTTACATCATCTGCATAAATTTCAAGTTCAGGCTTAGTATTGATTGTTGCATCATCTGATAGTAAAATATTTTTATTTGACTGATAGGCATTAGTCTGCTGGGCATCTTGGCGTACTAAAATTTTACCATTAAATACTGCAGTACCTTTGTCATTCATTATGCCTTTGTAAAACTCATTACTGTCACAATGTGGATTCGCATGGTCAATAAATGTATGATTATCTACCAGATTGTCTTTCTCTGCGTAATAGAATCCGTCCATATCTGTCAAGCAACCTTTACCATTAAGTACACTCTCCAAATTATTTCTAACGAACTTACCGGACAAACTAATCGAAGAACTTTTGAAATGCGAATCTCTTTCCTGATAAGCCTGTATTGTGCCCAGATAATAAGAATTATCCACATCTAACTGCAATTTGTGATATTCGGACTTTGCATTTTGAGCAAGGAATATTTCAGATACCACATTAGTCAGAGCAGCATTATCTCCAATTGTATGATTTGTTTCTATTAGTTTAACAGAAGCATTTTCACCAACTTCAATCATATTCCTAAAATATGCTTTTGAAGATTTTTCTTTACTGTCGTTTATAATTACGATATGCAAAGGTTTGTCTATTACGGTATTTTTATCTACTTTAACATAAGCACCTTCGAAAGACATCGCAGTATTTAACGCAAGAAATGGATTCTTTTTATAATCCGCTACTTGTGAGTATAAAGCTGAAACTTCTTTATTTGCCAGTACTTTTGAAAGATTATCTATTGTCATTCCTTTTACTTTGACATCATCTGATAAGCTTGCATTGTAAATTCCATTTACAAAAACCAACTTATAGGCATCAAATTTAGGTACTTTAGCTTCCACTTCTTCTTTGCTGACATTGCCGCCAAGGGCAAAGTCAAAATCAAACTGGTGCAAAAAAGAAAGCTTTGTGTATTTCCAATGTTCATGTTTTAAAGTTGGAAGTCCGGCTTCTTTAAAAGCCGCTATAGCTTCTGTTCTTTTACCAAAAGAGTCAGAGTCTTTTTGTCCGTTCAGATGAGAAGACAAAGTATTGAACTCAGAGGCAATTTTGTTTAAAAATTCAGTTTTTGACATTCTTTTTACCTGATTTAATTAGTCAACAAGTTCTTTAATCCAATCGTATCCTTTTTCTTCCAATTCTAAGGCTAATTCTTTAGTGCCTGATTTAACGATACGACCATTGTATAACACGTGAACATAGTCAGGTACTATATAATCTAATAATCTTTGGTAGTGAGTGATAACTACAAAAGAATTGTTTTCATTTTTAAGTTTGTTTACTCCTGAAGCTACAATTCTTAGTGCATCAATATCCAAACCGGAGTCTGTTTCATCTAAAACAGCAAGTTTTGGATCTAACATAGCCATTTGAAATATTTCGTTTCTTTTCTTTTCACCACCTGAAAAACCATGATTCACAGAACGAGTAAGAAACTGAGAGTCTAACTCTACATATTTAGCTTTTTCTTTCATTAGCTGAAGGAAGTCCATAGCATCTAAAGCATCCTGACCTCTATGTTTTCTTATTTCATTGACTGCAGTTTTCATAAAGTTTGCATTAGAAACTCCCGGAATTTCTACAGGATATTGGAAAGCTAAAAACATACCTTCCCTTGCTCTTTCTTCAGGAGACATTTCAAACAAGTCTTTACCGTCAAAAGATATTTTACCATCCGTTACTTCATACTCTTCTTTACCTGCTAGCACAGAAGCAAGAGTACTTTTACCAGAACCATTAGGCCCCATAATTGCATGAATTTCACCTGGCTTAATTTCTAAATTCAAACCGTGCAAGATTTCATTGCCTTCAATTTTTGCTTTAAGATTTTCTATTTTTAAGAGTGACATATCCTAAAATCCTATTTCTATTTTATTATATTATTTATTTTGATTCCAGTTCACTAGTCTAAAGATTAACCTACACTGCCTTCTAGACTGATAGCAAGAAGTTTTTGAGCTTCGACTGCAAATTCCATAGGCAATTTATTTAATACTTCTTTTGCATAACCATTTACAATCAGAGCTACTGCATCTTCATTATTAATCCCTCTTTGGTTGAGATAGAAGATTACATCTTCGGATATTTTGGAAGTTGTTGCTTCGTGTTCAACCACTGCCGATTTATTACTAATTTCCAAATAAGGGAATGTGTGAGCACCGCATTTGTCACCAATTAGCAGAGAGTCACATTGTGAGAAGTTTCTTGCGGAATCTGCCTTCTTGCCTACTTTTACCAAACCGCGATAACTATTTTCCGACTTACCTGCAGATATACCTTTTGAGACGATACGACTTTTAGAGTTTTTACCTATATGAATCATTTTACTGCCTGTGTCAGCGACCTGTTTGTTATTAGTCATAGCTACCGAGTAAAACTCCCCTATAGACTCTTCACCTTTCAGAATGCAACTTGGATATTTCCAAGTGATCGATGAACCAGTTTCTACCTGAGTCCATGATATTTTAGATTTATATCCTGCACAAATACCTCGTTTAGTAACAAAGTTATATATGCCGCCTTTTCCTTCTTTATCTCCTGGGTACCAGTTTTGGACTGTTGAATATTTAATTTCAGCTTTCTCTTCCGCAACCAGTTCTACTACGGCAGCATGCAGCTGATTTTCATCTCTCATAGGAGCAGTACAGCCCTCGAGATAAGACACATAACTGCCTTCCTCTGCAACTATCAAAGTCCTTTCAAACTGACCGGTAGAAGAGGCGTTAATTCGGAAATATGTAGAAAGCTCCATAGGAGATCTTACGCCCTTTGGAATATATACAAATGAGCCATCACTAAAGACAGCAGCATTTAAAGCAGCAAAGTAGTTATCCGTATAAGGAACTACGCTGCCTAAGTATTTTTTTACTAATTCAGGATGTTCCTGCAGAGCTTCACTGATTGGCATAAATATGATACCATGTTTTGACAGTGTATCTTTGAAAGTAGTTGCTACAGAGACACTATCCATAACAGCGTCTACAGCAATACCTTGTAATTTTTTTTGTTCATTAAGCGGAATACCTAATTTCGCATAAGTATCCAAAATTTCAGGGTCAACTTCGTCTAAACTTTTAGGTCCTTCATTCTTTTTAGGAGCAGCATAGTAGTATATATCCTGATAATCAATTGGAGGATAGCTAAGTTTTGCCCAATCAGGTTCTTTCATAGTTAGCCAATGCCTGAACGCTTTTAATCTATACTCAAGCATAAACTCAGGTTCGTTTTTCTTTGCAGAAATGAATCTTACTGTGTCCTCATCCAAACCTTTGGGAGCGAATTCCTGTTCTATATTGGTAGTAAAACCATACTTATAGTCACTTTGGGCAAGATCCTCAAGGAACTTTTGTTCTACTTGCTCTTTATTCATCACTATTACCTTCGAATTTATAATTTAATATCTCATTTGCATCTATCAGAGGCTTTTTGCTACTACAAATATCAGCTAAGCTGGTTGATTTTAAAATGGAATTTATTCTTAGTTGAATGTTTTGCATAGGTGAGCGAAGAGTACAATCCTCTTCACGTACGCACACGCAGTCGCTATCATCAGTCAAACAATCAACAACTCTAATTTCATTACTTTGTGCATTAATAATATCAGCAAGGGAAATCAATTCCGCTGGCCTGCTAAGTACATACCCGCCTTTGATTCCTTGTTTGGATTCAATAATGCCGTTTTTCATAAGCTTTTGAAGGGCTTTAGACAGAAACTCAAAAGATATATTAAGGTGCTCGGCTATTTCTTTTGCCGAGACAATACCTTTAGAATTCATAGCCATATACTGCACAGCCAAGATTGCGTATTCAACTTTCTTTGAGAGTTTGAACATAAATATTTGCCTATTATGCCGTTGTTTTCGTTTAAGTCATTCGACGATTATCTAAATAGGACTATTGTAATCCTATTTGCAAAAATAGTCAATATTTTCGGCTCTACAAATGAAGTTTTTATAATATGGAAAGTTTTAGTAAAGATAGGACTAAAATGGTCTGCTAATATACATAATTTTGTTTAAAATCAATAAGTAAAATGCTTTTTTACTCCGCTAATTGTCTACTGATTTTTCCGAATATAAATATTTTGTAATAGAATAAAGTTATTTATAAGAATATTTCAACTCACCCAGTGTCTCTTTCAATGCACCATCAAAAAGAAAGAGTTCTTCAATTTTTGATAATAGATCAAAAGTATTTTTATAATTGTTTAATGCAGCCATATCCAACATATAAAGAGACTTTTCATCTCCCGGGTAATGAGATAATTCTTCACCCTTTGAGCTCTCTAAAAAACTTAGAAGACTATCTATATCCTTCTTCTGTTTGGCGGATAATTCAGGACATTGAAAGATATTAGTCTCAATCTGCTGTATTTTTTTCTTTTGGCTAAAAAAAGAATAACGAAAATCCGGTACAAATTTATAATCCCAAGAATCCCCTTCAAGAATCAAAGTCAAAAAAGTCAGTTTTAGAGTATCTTTTGAGTATTCATATTTATAAGGAAAAATCTCTTGTAATGAATCATCAAAAAGCACTGAATCCTGTGAACACTCTATTACAACTGGAGAAATGATAAATCCATCATCTGTTTCATTATCTGAATATTTATCGCCGCAAATTACAACTTCCATTTGATCAAGCTTAACCACAGAAAGTCTTGTAAGCTTATTGCACTCACAAGGCTCAGCTTGAAGATCACTATGAATTAGTATTAGAAACAGAAAATATAAGATTTCCATAAACATTTTCTCTTAATTCTTCTTTCCAAGACTTGTTATCACAAATTTCTCTACTTTTTTTGAAGTATAGTCTTCAGTTTTCATATCAACAATCATGTCAAAAGTTTGTGACTCTATAATGCCATTTTCCGGATTCACAATCATCGAATTATTCACCACAATTAGTACATCAGCATCATCAGCTACAACTTTCCTACCTTTTCCATCTAACTCAGAAAGTGCATTTGCTTTTTTACTATAATCTTCAGAATCTAGAGTATCAGTTACCACGATATGAAATTTGCCTTCAGGAGTCTTATTAATTATAAATTCTCGTTTGCTCTTAACCATCCCAATCATTTGTACCAAAAATTCTGTGTCATAAGTAAACCTCTCTCCTATCGACTTTCCAATGAATTCAGTATAATCAGAACGCTTATATCCAACTTCCACAATAGAAAGAAGTCTATCTTTTGAGAAACCTATTCTAAATATGGAATCCATTTTAGCTAACTGTTTTTTCTTTTCTTCAGAATCTTCAATCATATTTGCAAACATCTTAATTGGGCTTGTAATAGATTTGTATAAAGCTTCATATACTTCATTATCATTAATGACATCTATCAAATGTCCTTGTTTGTCAATCTTTGTTTTATAGACTATATCGTTTAATTTCATCATAGTAGCAAATACGTATGATTTATCCATTTCTTCTTTAGATTCTAGAATATAATAATCATTTGTCTTTTCTAATACTTGGACATAGGCTTTGGATATCATAGTGTCATTTAATAATAATTCTCCATCGGAATATTGCTCTGTAATAGCTATTACTTCAGAAATATATACAGCATCTTTTTCAAGATTTTTATTCATCTCAAATTTCTCTGTCCCAAAAATTCCGGAACAGCTTGACATTAGTATCACAAATGTAATTATTTGTATCATTTTCATCCCAATTTCCATTTATATGAATTGATTAATAATCATATATAATATAATATAATATTTAATATAGAATAAAAAAAACCTCTTCAAATATAAATCTGAAGAGGTCTATATTCGATATTTTACTAAATGCTATTCTACTGCATTTAATCCCTTATCTAAAAATTCTAAGAATTGAGCTTGATCTCTTGTAAAACTATTGGAAGCGATAAACTCACCATCAGGTGTTAAGAGCACATATAACGGAAGCTCGATAGAACCAAATCTTTCTTGTTGCATCTTTTGATTAGAAATATACGGCTCTTTTTTACGATCTGTAAATAGTTTTACTCTGACCATTTGTTCCATTTTTTCCATTACAGCTGGTTTAGGAAACATCTTAGTCTCCATCCAACGGCAATTGGTACAGGTAAAGCCAGTAAAATCTACAAATAGTATCTTATTCTCTTTTTTAGCTAAATCTAAGCCTTCTTGATAGTTTTTAAGCCACCCTTGCATAGCTCTGTCTTTCATTTCTTTTTCACTACCACCTATAGGTGCTTTAGAATCAACTGAGTTCGGGATATTAGAATTTCCGGAATCATCTCCCATCATTTCTGAGTAATTCGGAGGCGGAATGAACGCATCCAACTCTCCCAATGAACCACCATTGAGTCCTGAAAACAAGAAGATAGTAATGGTTAGGAAAATCGTAGCAAATGTTATTCTCATAGGACCAACTCCATTTAAAGGAGCGTCATGTGCTAATTTAAATTTACCTAAAATGTATAATACAATCATGATCGCACACGCAATCCATATTGCAAGGAAAATAACAGGAGGCATAATCCCCCAATTCCATACTAAGTCTGCATTTGAAACAAATTTGATTGCAGCTGCTATTTCCAAAAAGCCCATTACAACTTTAACGTTATTCATCCATCCGCCTGCTTTAGGCATTTTCTGCATAAATGTCGGGAATAAAGCTAATAAGAAAAATGGAGCAGCAAAAACACCGGAAAATGCTAACATCCCAAGAATCGGATAAAACCATTCTCCATTTGCAGTCGAAACAAGAGTTGTTCCTACAAAAGGTACAGTGCACGTAAATGAAGTCAGAGAGAAGGTTAGCCCCATTAATAATACACTAAGAATTCCTGAACCTTGGCTCTTAGTATTCAATTTATTCATCAAACCTGTAGGCATTTGAATTTCAAAAGCACCAAATAGGTTAAAAGCAAACACGATAAATAAAGCTGCGATAAACATATTCACCCAGCCATTTGTCGCAAAATTACTAATCCCCGAGGCACCGTATATAAGAGCCAGAATCATTCCCAATGCAGTAAATGTAGCCATTATACCAATTGCATAAAGAGTAGCATCTCGCACGCCTTTACCTTTATGTTGTTCAGCTCTTTTAGTAAAGAACGACACAGTAATTGGAATCATAGGAAATACGCAAGGAGTCAAAAGAGCTAAAGCGCCGGCTCCCATTGCAAACCACAGGAATGACATAACGCCTTTTTTCTTTACTTCTTCTATTTCAGTAGTCGCATCAGTAACAAATATTTTATCATCTGATTTTGGTTCTACTTTATTCTCTACTTTTTCTACCGGTAAAACAGTTGATACTTCCTTATCTGTATATTCGATAGGAACTTCAAATTCGGTAGGTGGAAGACATCTTACTGTATCACACTGCTGCAAATAAACTAAAACTAATTCTTTGCCGGATTCTAAAGTCAAATCTTTTTTAGCCTTAATTGGCAAAATGAATTCTGCTTTATGTTTATAAACTTCAATTTCCATTTCAAACCCTTCGTCCATCTTGACTACAGGTTTCTGTGCAATGATAGCTTCAGGATCTAACTCAAATAGGTCAGTATTTTTAACTGTAATTTCTGTCTGAGATGGACCGATACCTTCGCTGTTTATCTGCATTTTAAGACTGTAAGTATACCAATGGTCAACAATGTCAAAGCTTACTCTAACATTAAAGATATCACCGGCTTTTAATTCTTTAGCATTAGTTACCGCTTTAAAGTCAATATTCTTACTATTGTCTTGAGACAAAGAAGTATTAAATAAGACAATAAATGCTGTTAAATACATCAATAAGCCAAATCGTTTTAGCATAATCAAAGCACCTTTATTAAATTATATTTATTGTAATTCTCTATTTTCTACTAAATTAAACAAATATCCATACTAAGAGGCAGGAATTATGTAATTTTTATTATTACTTCGCATTTTTAAACCATATTTCACTATGCGAAAGTCTTAATAATTTTACTTCATTAGAGTATAACAGAAAAATTAACTCAATGCTATTCCCTATCTCCTTGGAAATAATTTATAATTCGCTGATCGTGAAATCCCCTACCCATTGTTGATTTTTGACGAATCGTCTCGGATAATCTATCAGAAAATACATTTGCAGAGTTATAGCCATAAGTTCTGAGTAAATAGTTTAATGCAATCACTTCTGCAATCACTGTAATATTCTTACCTGGGAATATTGGTAATTTAATAGTTTCAAGGTCAATTCCCAAAATATTTATAGAATCTGCCTCTAATCCGGTTCTGGTATAGTCGCTGGCACTCGTATAATCTTCGAGCTCTACTAATATTTCTAAACGTTTCTGAAATCGTATAGATCTAATGCCAAATATTTGTCGAATATCGATCATCCCCAATCCGCGAAATTCCATAAAGTGCTGCACAAGAGAAGTGCCTGTACCCATAAGAATGCTACCCCTCTTTTTGGTCAGCATTACTATATCATCTGCCACTAATCGGTGACCTCTTTCTATCAAATCAAGAGCTATTTCACTTTTACCTATTCCACTCCGACCTACGAATAGAATACCTACTCCATAAACATCAACTAAAGAGCCATGCAGAACTACTTGCAATGCAAATTGATCATCCAAGTACTCCGAAAGCAAGTAAGACGTCTTAGTAGTATCATAAGCAGTACGAAATACAGCAATATTATTGTTTGTAGCTATATCTAAAAGCTCTTTGTCAATTTTATTATTGTTTGTAATAATAATGCACGGTATGGGGAATTTACAAATAACATTGAAAGATTTGATTCTTTCTTCAAGAGTCATATCCTCTAAATAATACATTTCAGTATTACCAAATATCTGTATTCTTTTATAAGTAAAGAGGCCGACATAACCTGAAAGTGCTAATTGAGGCCTATAAAGATTCTTGTCGTAAATTAGATTATCTAAGCCCACAGGCTCATTTAGGTGGACAAAATCGCAGGGAGATCCAAGCAAAGTATCTACTTTTATTTCGTTTGGAGTAAGTGGTTGTAGATTTTTTAGCTGATCCATAACATATCTCTATATATGAAAAAAAAGGTCGGCATCGCCGACCTTCTTAAAATAAAGAAAAATATTTATTTATGGGAATGCTTTGTTTTCCATTTCCGTATTTGTCTTTTAACTTTATCAGAAGCTAAATTCAAACTCTTATTAAAATCATCACTCTCTTCTTTGGCTACAATCGTATCACCCTCAAGATTTAACGTAAATTGAACAACTTTGTCGTGCTCATTTATGAAATCTATATTCGCTGAAAGAATGCCGTCATGATACTTTTCAAAATTTTTGACTGTATCAAGAGCAGCCTGATGTAATTTTGGATGTTGCCCGTTAAAATGTCTGAATGTTACGTTTGTTTGCATAGCCACCTCGTCCGTAATAAATTTTGAAAAATATTTTAGATTTTTATGGATATATAATATCCGCCTACGCAACTTTTGCTCGTTTAGTCTCTGTCCTTATTTCTGATGAAAAATTTCTCGCTCATATTAAATGATACAAGCATAGATAAATTTAGTGAACTCGGGAACAACTTGTAATCCCTATTTAAATCAACGGGCAAAGAATAATTTTGTTGCGAAGTATTTTCAAAAAATTTCACAGATCCTGAATAAAATATATAAGACAACTCGAAACATAAAGAACCTAAAAAAGAATAATCTAATGTTTCGTCGAAACTTAGCTCCACCCCGGTATACAATTTTAAGCAAGGTAATATATTGTCTTCATTGATATGCTCTCCGGGTTTATAATGGTCAAACCTATATGCACTTGAAAAGGACTCCATCCAGGTTAATGAGCTATAACAAATACCGAAACCAAGTCCAAGGTATGATTTATATGGCATTGGATAAGGAACATAATCAAAGGTCAAAAATATGGGAATATTACTAACATCTACCTCCTGACTAAAGTCTCTTTGATATTTGGCATTAGCAAGCAATGCTTCAAGAGAATATGTATCATTCAGTGTCAATCTGTAATAAGAAACATCTAAACCAATTCTAATATTATAAATAGGCTTGAGTTTAAACTGAAACTGCAAAAGTGTATTGGCAGAAAATGTATTTTCTGTAGCTCCCAAATAGTCTTGGAAGTCTTCAATAAAATCATTAGAATTTACAATAAACGGATAGCCAATTCCTAAAAAAAGCTGATTATATTTATATTGGTCATCTTTCTCTTTTGGTATGACTCCCTGTGATTGCAATCCCGTTGTAAACATAAAGAGAAACAGAAAAATAATAAGCCTAATCATTTTAAAACCCATACCACTTGATTAATTCAGAAATTTTAGTCTTTAGGTCATGCCTTTTGACAATCATATCTAAAAATCCATGCTCTAATAAAAATTCTGCCCTTTGGAAGCCTTGTGGCAATTTCTTGCGAATAGTCTGCTCTATAACCCTTGGTCCGGCAAAACCGATAAGCGCTCCGGGTTCTGCAATATTTACATCGCCGAGCATTGCATAAGAGGCACTAACTCCACCGGTAGTAGGATCAGTTAAAAAAGAAATGTAAGGAATCTTATTTTCCGCTAGCTCTCCTAATATGGCGCTTGTTTTTGCCATTTGCATTAGTGAGTATGCAGCTTCCTGCATCCGAGCACCACCGGAAGCAGACAAGACTAATAAAGGCACTCTATTATCCAAAGAGTACTTAGCAGCCCTGTAAATCTTTTCGCCGGCTACAGAACCAAGCGAACCGCCAATATAATTGAAGTTCATAAAAGCAGCAGAAAGCTGTCTACCATCCACAGTACCATATCCTGAAGTAACGGAATCATTTAGACCTGTTTTTTTATCGCCTTCTTCTATTCTCTGAGGGTAAGGTTTCGTATCCGTAAATTCTAATGGATCTGCAGATTTAATATCTGTATTTGTTTCTACAAATGAATCCTTGTCAAATATTATATCTATATAATCATTGCTACCTATTCTAAAATGATGACCACATTTAAAGCAGGTGTAGAGTTCTTCTTCTAATTGATCTTTATATATGACTTCTTTACAAGAAGGGCATTTCGTCCATAAGCCATTAGGCATTTCTTTAGATTTTTGATTGTCTATATTCTGTTTAGTTCTAAGAAACCAAGCCATAATATTTTTTATCCTATATTGTAGAAAGTAAGATATTCAAACGCTTAAACTATAAAAATCTTTTATTATACACAATACTATAAAGAGATTTACAAAGTTTCAAAAAACTTCTTTTTTATTCCATTGTTGAGTCTTGCTGCATCTCTCAAATCTATATCAATTATTGATATATCACCAGTAATACCTGATGCTGCAGTGTCTACATTAATGGTTGCAAGCCCTAACCTACGTTGGAATATTGTCTGATGGATTCTGAATGTCTGAATTTTTCGTATAGGAATAACTGTGAATCTCTTAAACCATACGCCTTGTTTTACAGCTAATTTATCTCCTGCTATGATATAGCCACGATTGATATATCTGAGATAGGCAAATAAATATAGCAATGGATAAACCATGGCTCCAATCAATATGTAATAGCTTAAAAAGTAAGTGAAAAGTGAAAGCAAGACTGACCAGAATAATGCTAATTTGAAAAAGGCTCTTCTAACACTCAAAGGTGAAATGCTTTGTAGCTTTTCAGGCATTCTAAAATCAAAAACATCTCGTATCAAAGCTAATATTTTATCCTTTTTTGAGAAAGGTATTACTGCTTCCGGTTTTAAGTTATTCTCTCCAAATCCTGCAGTTTGTATTTCTAAAGAATAAAAGTTAAACATTTTCTTGATAATGTTTGTTTTAAGCGTGAGAGATTGCAAGCGTTTGAGAGGTATTGTTGCCTTTTTCGTACTTGTAAATCCATAGGAACTATGTAATTTACCTTTGGCTTTTCTTAGGTTGAATTTGTAGTACTTATTAAAAGTCAAAACTATATCCGCCAACCATGAAGTTACGATAATTACTATAACAAATGCAGATAAATACAGCACTAATTCAAAACTTTGAAGAGATGATAAATAATCTGCAAGATGGTCAAATTCAGTCATATCGCTTGAATATATAAATGGCTGTGCAAAGGAATACATCCACGACATAAATAACAAAACTACAGGCCTAAATCTAAGCATACCAAAACGTAATAGCTCTTTGGAAGTCAGCCTAAATATTTCATCACGACCTTTTTCTTGCTCTGATAGTGGAACTGAATTGCAATTTTCTGAGTTATTTTCAGTTATGTCTTCTTTGTCAAGTTTTTCTTTTTTAGCTTGAATAAACTCTTGAATATTTTCAGCTTCTTTGTAGGAAATATATTGCAAAGCTGCTTCAGAAGTCGCATCTCCGGCGGTTTCCAGCTTTAACTGCGAAATTCGTAAAATCTTTTGCAGAAAGTTTTGTTCTATATTAATATTCTGAATTTTTGATAGTGGTATAACTCTTTGCTTTTTAGCAAAAATACCTGACTTTATTAAGACTTCGGTTTCGCTGATTTGATATTTATAAAACACATAATTCAAAATTGCTACAGGCAATATGAATAATAAAGCAAACAGCCCTAAGAAGAAAAACAGCTTGTCTTCATACCTACTTTGATTATTATATATTAGATAAGCCGGTAGAAGATACTGCGGGGATGCCACGATAATCCTATATATGATTGTATTGGGATGAAGTCGTTTCATTAGAACTCTTCCGTGCTAATTAGATCTTTCAAACTATCTCTCATATCTTCTGCATACTCGATTGGCAGACCAGGAATCAAAATATCCGCTCCTCGTGAGCCGGCAGTATAAATAATCAGCCTTGAGAGACCATTCATCCTTTCCAGTACACTTTGCTGAACATCAATGTGCTGAATCCTAACAAAAGGCGCAGTAGTGGTTACTCTTGTAAATACGCCATATTTTATTCTTATCTCGTTATCTTCTATTGAAAATTTCCAATATTTATAACGATATATAGGCATAAATATCGCCCAAGTCAACCCAAATGTAAACACGAATGCACTTATGCTACCAAGTGGTATTTTCCAAACTATATTTGGTTCTATCAGAAGCCACTCTAATAAAAATAATGCTATCGAATAAAACAAATAGCGCCCTAAAATATTAATTCGCCAAATGGTTTTTATGGTTGGGTCTAATTGATTCATATTTTACTTCTTTTTAAGATAAACATTTGATTGAGCAGAGACGTTTAGTAAAATTCCTATTGCAGCGGCATTGAAAAGTACTGCCGTACCACCATAACTAAGAAATGGCATCGGAACCCCTGTAGTTGGCAGTAAACCAGTGTTTACTCCGGCATTTACAAAAACATAAACACCAAAAGTCAGCACAATACCTGCTGCTAAAAAATATCCGAAATCATCAGGTGCGTTTTTAGCAATTTTGAAACCTCTCCAAAATATCCAGACAAACACTAATAAAATAATTAACAACCCGATAAACCCATATTCTTCTCCTATAATTGAGAAGATAAAATCACCATAGGGTTCAGGTAGGAAATTGCTTTGTCTGTTTTGACCGGGGCCTAAACCTGTAAGACCGCCATTTCCGAGAGCAATCAAAGCCTGATCAAGCTGGTAGTTTTCATTTTGTGCAGCAGCAGATGCATCATTCATTCCAAAGAAAGATAATATTCTCTGCATACGATAATCAGCTGATATTGCATAAAATGCGGCTAGAATCAGTCCGATTGTTCCTGTACTCAAAATATGTAAAATATTAGTATTTCCGATAAACAGCATCATAAATGAGATAATAAATATTACCATCATTGTCGAAAAGTTAGGTTGCAATGCGATTAATCCGCAAACGGCGACCACCCAAAATAGTAGAGGTAAGAATCCTTTTTCCAAATCTTTTATAACAGGCTGTTTAAATTTTAATAGTGCCGCGAGATTAATCACCAAAGCAAATTTAGCAAACTCGGAAGGTTGTATGTTAAACAAACCAAAATCAAGCCATCTGGTAGCTCCATTATATGTTTTACCACCTATAAGCACCCATGCAAGTAATGCTATAGCAATATAGATTATAGGTTTTGCTAATCTATCCCAAATATGATAATCTATTTTAGCAAAGCTAATCATGAAAAATATTCCTAAACCGATACGTAATATATGTTTCCATAGTAAAGTATCGGATGCACCAAAATCTATAGCAGACTTTACTGCACTCGCTGAATATACAAATGAGCTACTGAAAAGCATCAATGCAGCAATAGGCAAAAGGACAAACCAGTCGATATGTCCTTTATTTTGCAAATTATCCATCTATTCTTCCCCCCTCAGGAATTATAGGATATATAAGTAATATTATAGGTCTATAAGTCTAATCTTCTTTCTTGTTAATATTATTCGCTCAGCTACTCTGTACAAATGTTAAATATGTAAAATTGCTAATTTAGTACGAAATGCAATTTAGTACCAACCATTATAACGAACAAACAGCAGATTTAAATACCTGACCGCGATGCTCAAAGTTAGCAAACATATCAAAAGATTTACATGCAGGTGTAAACAGAACGATTTCTCCATAATCAGCTAATTCCGAAGCAATTTTCACTGCTTCTTCTAAGCTACTTGCTCTATCAACTTTAGTCTTTAAACAGAAATGATTAAAAACATCATCAGCTTCTTCGCCAATAGCAATTATGCATTTAACATTCTTATCTACAAGCGAATCGAGTTGTGAGTAGTCGTTATTATCACCTCTACCTCCGGCAATCCAGACTATTGGTTTGTCATAACTAGAAAGAGCATACCATGTAGCATTGATGTTGGTAGCTTTAGAGTCATTGATATAATCAACTCCCATAACGCTTTTCACAAATTCCAATCTGTGCTCCACACCTTGAAAACTCATCAAGCTATCTCTGATATTTTCATTTCTAATTTCTAAAACACGCGCCGCTAAGGCTGCCGCCATAGAATTATATGTATTGTGAATACCCGGTAAAGATAGTTTTCCAACTGTCATTAGCTCCTCCGTTTTATGCTGCTTTGAGATTTGGTATTTTATAGTGTCGCCTTGCAAATAAATCCCCCGATTTAAAGGTGACACTGAAAAGAATAATAAGTTGGCTTTTGTGTCAATTTCAGATGCAATAAGTGCATCGTCATCGCCATTTATTATTAGAGAATCCTCATCTGTTTGATTTGCTGTAATTTTGTATTTTGCCTTTCTATAGTTATCTAAGCTACCATGATAACTTAGATGATCAGGCGTTAGATTTAAAATAACAGCTACATCAGGACGAAATTTTTTGGTTCTGTCTAACTGATAACTGCTAAGCTCAAGCACGATAACCGAATCTTTTTTTAGAAGCGGAATAGCACTCGAAAGTGGAGTACCGATATTGCCACAAACATGTACATCTACTCCGGCAGACTTAAAGATATGTCCTGTCAAGGCAGTAGTTGTTGTTTTGCCATTGGTACCCGTTATAGCAATTATTTTGTGATTTGTAAATTCCCAGGCAAATTCCAGTTCGCTTATTATATCCATTCCCTTTTTCTCCGCTTCGATTATAAAATCTACAGTCGGAGGCACCCCCGGTGAAAGGATTAACCTGTCAGCATTTAGTATTTTTTCCTGAGTATTAGTGCCAAATTCGTAATTGATACCTAAATCATCAAACTCATTGGCAGCTTCTGCGTAGTGTTCTTTAGTTTTACTTTCAGATACGAATACATCGTACCCTTTGGAGTGAGCTAGTTTCGCTGCTGCAAGACCGCTTCTTCCGGCTCCTATGATAGAAATCTTCATAACAATAGTTACTCTTATACAAAAATTTCTTAAATTGACTTTATGCTGCTTTGAGTAGCAAATTTACATATAATTCAGTAATTTTATTTAATTTTTATGCTTACGTGGAAAACTTTATATTTGAAATAAAGACTAAAACAGTCCGTTTTCTAAAAGGTACTTGTGAAACAAATTATAGATAATTATGGCAGTATTACCAATATACAATAGCTTCCATCCTGTGCTCAAAAATAAAGCTTCTAAAGTTGAAGTTACTGACGATTCGGTCAGGCAATTGGTAGATGATATGTACGAAACGCTTTACAATATCAGCAATGGCGTTGGGCTTGCAGCAAATCAGGTTGGAGACAAAAGAGCAGTTGTAGTCATTGATTTAGGGGTAGGAGATGCAGAAGCTCTAAGCGAACAGATTACCATGATAAATCCTGAAATCATCGACTCATCAGAAGAAACTGATGATGATTACGAAGGTTGCTTAAGCATTCCTGAATATTTTGAAAAAGTCGTTCGTCCTGCAAAAATCAAAGTTAAATACTACGATTTAGAAATGAAAGAAACAGTGGTTGAGGTTGACGGATTTCTTGCCAGATGCATGCAACATGAAATTGACCATTTGAATGGAATTCTCTTTTATGAAAGACTATCTACACTGCGCAAAACCTTAGGTAAAAACAAATTAAAACGAATCAAAAAAGGTGCAGTAGTGCCGGACTATCCAATGATTAATCCTGATGGCAAAGCACAAAAAATATAGCATCAGCGACATTTATCACTCCAACTATATTATCATTTCAAGACAAAACACATTATAATATTTCTCTTTAAGCCCCCTTGACAAAGGGGGTTTGGGAATTTGAATAATTTAATGCTCCAAGACTCAAAGATAAATATGACAGCATCTAAATCATACAATATTTCTCTTTAAGCCCCCTTGACAAAGGGGTTTGGGGGATTTACCAAAAAAGCTACCTTGTCGGTAGCTTTTTATATTATAAATCATCTGATGGATTTTTCAGTTCTTCTTCTGCATCCTCAACCGAATCTAATATTTTAAACGTAAGATGCAGGTTAGTAATTTTAAATATATTTGCTATGTAATCACTCAGATTGCAAAAGATAATCCTACCTTCCGCTCTGTTTACAAAAGCATTTCCTGAGAGTAGTCCTCTAATGGCAGTAGAGTTGAAGTAAAATACTTCTTTAAAATCAACTATCACATTAGCAGGTTGACTTTTTGCCACTTCTCTAAACATCTCTCTAATCTCTTCATCATGCTCGTAACTATTAAAAGAACCTTCAAGTTTTAAGAGTACATAGTTCTCTTTTACTTCTTTTATGATTCTACCTTTACCTTTCATGAGTAACCTTCTTTTTCTACGAAATCCAATATTGTGAAATTAACAAAAAAATAGAATATATAAAGCAAATATTTTCCAATTATCAATCATTATCTGTTTTTTTTATGTCAAACCTTGCAAATACGGGGCAATGGTCGGAAATATTTTTTGCTATATTTTTTTTATAAGCTTTATGTAGATTATAAACTCCAATAGATTTTGCTAAAAGTCTTTCTTTTGCACTAGTCGAAACCAGTAAATGATCTATTCCTTTTAACTTCTCAAATTTACAACTATATAAATCTGAAGTAACAAATTCTAAGTTTTTAGAATTTATCTTGTTTAAAGTATTATATCTCTTTTTAACAGGTGAGTCGTTAAAGTCACCTAATATAATAATATCTTGCTCACTTCCATTAGTAAGCAGTGAGTCCGCCCAGTGGTTTATTACCTCTGCTTGTTTACGTCTTATGCCTCTACTTCGCCTTTTACCTTCTTCACCTTTGTCATATCTTGAAGTTGATTTAAAATGTACAACCATAGCATAAAAATCGAAATTACCTTTTTTAATCCTCGCCCACAGTCCTGGTCGAAGTCTTTTATTGCCGGTTGTTACAGGTTCGTACACATCTAATATTTCTACTTCAAGTTCTCTGTTGTAAATAAGTCCTACATTTTGAGCACCGGCATTGTTATCTATGAAATAATCATACTGAGGTAGATACTTTAAAACTCGCTTGATAGCAACATCATTTTCTATCTCCTGCAAAGCTATAACATCCGCCTCTATTTGAGAAATAACATCTGCTACATTCTTGTAATCAACTTCTTCCCTATCTATTCTATCTCTTTTACCATCGCCCAGCCAAGCAATATTAAACGTAGCTACGCAAATGTCATCATCATCAAAAGCTACTTCCTTCTCTATTACCTCCTCGCCTGCCTTAGCATCTATAGGCTTATCTGTTGGGGGCTGGTCAGGTCGCTGACATGCCATCACTATAGAAAAAGTCAGTAATGTAAGTAATAGTTTAACCATTGAATGTGAAAATGGATTTGGCGATATGCCCTGCCATTTTCGGATTTTCTTTGAGTCTTCGGATTGAATATCCATACCAATCTTCTCCAAATGGAACGTAAATTCTAACATTATGACCATTAGCAAGCAACTCATTTCTTCTATTTTCTTTTACGCCAAGAAGCATTTGGAATTCATAATTTTTGTCAGTCATTCCACGTTTTTTGATTTCAGCCTCAGCAAAATCTATTAAAAATTCGTCGTGAGTTGCAATGCCGATAAAGAAATCATTATCTGTCATAAAATGAAATAATTTTTTGTAATTCTCTCTGATTTCATGGAAATCTTTATAAGCTATTTCTGGTGCTTCATTGTAAATGCCTTTGCACAGCCTAACGTTTGGCTTGTAGTCTTTAAGGTTATTTAAGTCATCGTAAGAGCGTTTCATATAAGCCTGAATAACAAACCCTACGTTATCAAATCCCTCACCTCTAAGTTGCTTATAGGCTTTTAAAGTATCATCTGTGTATGGTGAGTTTTCCATATCGAGTCTTACAAAAATGCCTAATGATTTCGCTTTTGTAACAAGCTCTTTTATATTCTCAAATCCAAAATTATAATCTATACCTAGTCCCACTGAAGTAGGCTTAATAGAAAGATAAGTAGGAAGTTTGTGTTTGTCTATCGCATCGATAACATCTAAGCACATATCTTTTTCGTGATTTGCAGCATCTTTATTAGTTACAAATTCGCCCAATACGTCGATAGTGGTCTTTCCGCCCAAAGTCTCAAAGCTTCTGGTCGTATTAATAGCATCCGTTAACTGTTCGCCTGCAATATACTTTTTGGCAAAGACATGCACCAAAGATTTTGGCATCAAAGGCAGTACCGCGGTAATCAGTTTATTGATCATCTTATCCTCGTTATAACAATTGTACTAATCAACAATAGTTTCAATCAAGAACTCTGAGACGATTAAGTGAGGAGTAATATTTGTAAAAATGTAAGCTCTGAAATCAAAATATTTCACTAAGCTATAGTACCCTTTTCTCTTAGGATTTTTATTATTGTGTCGAATGTTTCTTCACGTGAGTGCGTTGCATCTATCTGTATGATTCTTTGTGGTTCCATTTTAGCAAGTTCCTGAAATCCTATACGGACTCTCTCGTAAAATGAATTACCTGCCAGCTCTATCCTATCTTTCTCACGAGAACCTGATCGCTTCGCTGCTACTTCTAATGACACATCTAAGTAAAAAGTTATATCCGGTTTGAGTCCTTCAGTGGCAATCGCGTTGCAATGAATTACATCATCCATATCCAAACCACGTCCAAATCCCTGATAGGCAGTTGTTGAGTCATAGAAACGATCGGACAATACGATAAAACCCTCTTGTATAGCAGGCATAATTACAGTTTCTACTAAGTGAGCTCTGGCAGCTTCAAAAAGTAAAAGTTCTGTAACAGGAGAAAGTTTATAAGTTTTATCAAGTAGTATCTCTCTGATAGACTCAGACAGCCTATTTCCGCCCGGTTCTCGGATTGTCATTACTTTCATACCAAGTTCGGTCAGGTAATCAGCAACGTTTTTGAGCTGAGTGGACTTGCCACATCCGTCAATTCCTTCAAACGATATAAACATATTCCTCTCTCCTTTCATTTCTATTATTCAAATTTAAGGATAATTTGCGACATATAGGGAGGAAATAACAGTTAAAATAGGCTGTATAATAGAATAATAGTCTTGAATCCTTTTAAAAATACTCATTTCTACCTATACGTAGCTACTAAGGGTATTACCGTAATTGGATACCATTATTTACATTTTTCCAATACGTAAATTTCGGTGTTTTGAATCGAGTTTTTTAAAGTTTATAATAATAGGACTATCTTACCAAATAAATACTATTTGTAAAATTAAATATTTTTACTATTATTGCATATTAATTATTTTACAAATAAAGGTGTTTGTTATGAAGCTTTTTATCACTTATTTGATACTTTGCATTTTTCTATTCGATACTGGAACTGCACAGGAGTTAACTGAAGATTTTGAAGCAGATGGCGTAGTTCCTACTACTTTCACGGAAGGTGCTTATTCTTTTAGCACAACTGGTACTTTAGCAGTATTTAGAGATGATGGGTTTTGCTATAACAATAGCGACTATACATTGAGTAATGATGCTGTTTTTCCATTCAATCCGGGATATGTAGGAAGTTTAACAATGAGTGGCGGTGGTAAATTTTATGCAAAAAGTCTATACATTTTTACAGGAGATCCTGTGAAAGTAATAGGTAATGTAACAATCCAACTTTTTAGTAGTGGCGCACAAGTAGGTACTAACTTGACTGCAACCACAACAAGTACAAGTGAAGCGCCACCAGCAAAAGGCTTTGAATACTATGAAATTCCCGGCACTCACAATAATTTAGCCATTGATGAAATAAAATTTACAACAACCGGAGGAGTTTTCTTTCTCCGAATAGATGACTTCACTTTTGCTGTAGTGCCTGAGATGGATGTTCAGGGTAATACAGTTTCTATTGCGGATGGAGACGCTAGCCCGGACGTAGCAGATCATACAGATTTCGGCTCTGTAAATATTGCAGGAGGCTCTGTAGTTCGAACATTCACTATTGCAAATACCGGACCTAAAGATTTAGCACTGTCTGGTACTCCTTTAGTTAGTATAAGCGGTGCAAATGCAGTTGATTTTACTGTTACATCGCTGCCAACTACGCCGGTAACTGCACTAAGCGGAACTACTACATTTCAGGTAACTTTTGACCCTAGTGCAGAGGGTGTCAGATCAGCAACGATTAGTATTGCAAATGATGACAGTGATGAAAATCCATATAACTTTGACATACAAGGTACCGGTACTGTAGCCCCTGAAATAGACATTACGGGGAATGGTTCTTCTATTGCCAATAATGACGCAACTCCATCTACCGGTGACCATACTGATTTTGGATCAACTCCAACTATAGGTGGTACTCTTAATCGTACTTTTACTATTTCTAACTCCGGGAATGGTGATCTAACTTTATCAGGTACTCCAAAAGTTGTCATTGGCGGTGCAGATGCTGCTGACTTTACAGTAACTTCTCAGCCAAACTCACCGGTTGCAGCTGATGGAGGCACAAGCACTTTTACTATCCAGTTTGATCCCAGTGTTGCAGTCATTCGCAATGCAACTGTTTCTATCGCAAATGATGATGCGGACGAAAATCCATATTCATTTTCAATAAGTGGTACCGGAGTTGCTGTATCTGCTCCTACTCTAACAAGTACCGCTGTATCAGGCATTACTGAAGGCACTGCAGCTTCCGGTGGTGAGATTACAGATAATGGAGGTGCTGCTGTGACACAAAGAGGTATTGTTTGGAGCAAAACCGCAACTCCTACTCTTACAAGCAATGAAGCCGGTCATACAGATAATGGAACAGGTATTGGGGTATTTATATCTGACTTGACTAATCTAGAAGCGGGGACTCTTTATTATGTAAGAGCGTATGCTACTAATAGTGCCGGTACAAGCTATGGTAATGAAGTATCATTTACTACTTTAGATTTGGGTATAGCAGTTGATCAAGTAATTAAGATCAGCGATACAGAATATAGTTTTGATTGCAGCATAGATAATCAAATTGCTACTACCATTACAGCAAAAGGAATTGTTTGGAGCACTTCACAAACTCCTACGCTATCTTCAAATGTAGGTATAGAATCCGCTGGCACTGGTGGCAATACATCATTTACACTAAACGCAACAAACCTATCAATTGGCCCTGGATATTACACAAAAGCATATATAACAACTGCAAACGGAACATTTTATTCAGAAGCAGTGCATGTTGGAGTTGTTCCTACTTTGCCTGAATGGGGCATAATGGCACTTATAAGTTGCTTCATATTTAGCGGTGGATGGCTACTCTATAAAAAACTTTAAACCTGGTTGATATATAGATATTTTGATGAAAGCAGAGATTTGGCTAATAAAATCTCTGCTTTTTTTTTAAAACAATTTGGAAACTATCGAATATATTTTTAAGTTTGACCAAACGGTTAAACTATTTATTCAATCTGTTTGATTATACTATACGGTAATATGGAAAATATTGATTACAACATTGTCACAGCTACTCTTAAAACAATAGGCTATAAAGGTTTTATGCAATGCCAATTAGAAGACATTGCTGTTGAATTAAGAGTAGATGAAGAGTATTTGCTTAAACGCTTTGAGTGCTTGGAAAATTTATATTCCTTCTGTCTCAAAACAATTGAGCAAAGCTTAATAAAAGGGAGCACTTTATACTCTATTTTGATAGAAACTAATATTAAATATTTGCATAAAATGGCTAAAGAATGCAATCAGCATTGTATTTTTATAACATTAAATCCATTTATACCAATCAGCTTTTTTTAAGTTTCTAATATTTAAAATAAAATTGTACATAAAATATAGGTAAAGAGATGAGTCAAGAGACTGTAACAGAAGAAAAAATAATACATGCAGCAATGAAAGTCTTTACAAAAAAAGGATTTGCCGGTGCCAGGATGCAGGAGATTGCAGACGAAGCTGGCATCAATAAGGCTTCTTTGCATTACTATTTCAGGAGCAAACAGCTCTTGTTCGAAAAAATATTTAATTCTATATTGTCAACCACTTTAGGTAAAATAGCTGAATTGCTAAACACAGATTTAGGCTTAGAGGAAAAGATCTCTCAATTTTGTATTCAATATATTTCTATGCTTCAACAAAATCCTCAATTCCCGAACTTTATCATTAATGAGCTTCATCAAAATCCGGAATATATATTTAATCTATTCAATAAAAATCTTATGCATGAAAAAATACAAAAGCTTCAAGCAGATTTGGATAAAGAAATAGAATCCGGAAACATTAAACCTATTAAACTGCAACATTTAATTGCCAATATTATGTCTTTATGTATTTTCCCGTTTGCTGCAAGACCTATAATGCAATACAACTTTGGGTATGATGATAATGAATATACTCAATTCCTTGAAGATAGAAAAAAACTAATCCCGGAGTTTATTATGAACAGTCTTAGAAATACTAAATAGGTAAAATAAATGAAATATATACTTTTCACCGTATTTTTTATTTTGGGTGCACTGATACAGCATAGCAATCTTAGAGCTACTGAAATTACTCTTGATGAGTGCATAAATGCAGCTATCAGTAAAAATAAGCAACAAAACAACACTGTTCTCCTGACTCAGAAAAAAGAGTTGGAGGAGTATAACTTATATTCAAACTATTATCCGCAGCTTTCTTTAGAAGCTAGTGCAAGTTACCAGAGTGACGTAATGTCGCTTCCAATTAAGTTGCCTAATATTTCGATCAGAGAAATTCCTAAAGAGAATTACCAGCTAACTGCGCAAGTGCAGCAGTTGATTTGGGATGGAGGAAGTGTTACCTCTGCAGTAAATAGTAAAAAAATAGAAACTAGCCTTAAGCAAAACTCCGTTGAAATAACAACTCAAAAACTTAAAGAAAATGTAAACTCTTTATATTTTTCGGCACTTCTTCTTCAGCAAAATGCTGAGCTTATTCAGGAAAATATAGACTTTTTGAAAGAAAGAGAAAAGCAACTTAACTCTATGTTTAAAAATGGAGTTGCTCTGAAAAAGAACTTGCTGTCACTTAAAATTGAAATAGAAAATCTGGAAATCCAAAAAAGCTCAATTATTTCAGATTTAACTAATGTCAAATCCACTTTGGCAAACTATTCTGAATTACCACAAATAATGAGCGGTACTCTAGCTATTCCTAACTATAACACTGCTAACCTAAAAACTGAATTAAATAGATCAGAACTAAAAGCTTTAGACTATAAAAATGAATTACTGGAATCCGGTAAAGAATCTTTAAGCAGCACGCTTATGCCTAAGATTGCAGCTTTTGCAAAACTGGGATACGGGAATCCAAACCCGATGAATGTGTTTGAAGAAGGTGCACAATCATATTATATGGCAGGAATAAATCTGAAATGGCAGCCTTTCGATTGGTTTAAATCAAGCAAATCCAAAGAAGTCATAGATCTCAATAAAGAAATCAATACTAATGAAAAATTCGAACTTCAAAGAAGCTTGAATAACATAGTAGATACAGAAAAACAGAATATAGATAAGTACAAAAAGCTGATAGGCAAAGATGAAAAAATAATCGAAATGCAGACTGAAGTTGTGAATATGTCATTTTCTCAGTTTATGAATGGCACTATAACTTTTGCAGAGTATTTATCTGAAGTCACAAAGCTTACTAATTCAAAGATTAATCGCTCAGTCCATCATTTGCAAGAGCAGATGGCAATAAGCAACCTCCTAATTAAAACAGGCAATAAATAATATAGGTGTGATATGAAATACTATTTCTTGATTTTGATAGCTTTATTTGCTGCTGCGTGCAACAGACATGAAGAAAAAGCAGATGCTTACGGCAATTTTGAAGCTACAGAGATAATTATATCTGCGGAAACAAATGGCAAAATTACAAACCTGAGCATAGAAGAAGGCGACGATGTCAGACAAAATCAATTAATCGCTGTTATTGATACTGTGCAATTACATCTCAAAAAAGAACAACTTCTTGCTTCAGGTGTTGCTATTGATGCAAAAACTCAAAATTTGCAAGTACAAATTGATGTACTCGAAGAACAAAGATCAAATGTACTCAGAGAAAAAAACAGAGTTGAAAAACTTCTCAAAGATTCTGCAGCAACAACTAAACAACTTGACGACATCAACGGCGAACTGGAAGTAATCGATAAAAAAATAGCTGCTACAAAATCTTCTATTTCTACTGCTAATAGAGGAATACTTAGTGAGAAACAACCATTGGCTGTAAGCATTAAACAAGTAGAAGATATGATAACGAGATCAAAAATTGAATCACCTGTAGATGGCACTATTCTTAAGAAATATATCGAATTAGGAGAATATGCTGTTCCGGGTAAGCCTTTATGCAAATTAGCAGATTTAAGTGAAATGATCTTACGTGTTTATGTAAGTGAGACAGGTTTGGCGAATATTAAAATTGGACAGAAAGTATCTGTGGCAATTGATAATGGTGAAGAGCTGAAACACTTTGAAGGTACAATTTCCTGGATAGCAGATAAAGCTGAATTTACTCCAAAGATTGTGCAGACTAAAGAGGAACGAGTTAATCTTGTTTATGCTGTGAAAGTTAATGTGAAAAATGACGGTTCTATAAAGATTGGTATGCCGGGCGAAATTCATTTTGAAAACGGAGATGAGTAGCTATGTCAAGCATTCTAGTTAAAGGCATAGAAAAATCTTATGAAGATATCCATGCACTTAAACCTGTTAATCTTGAGGTAAATGAAGGCGAAATATTCGGTCTTATTGGTCCTGACGGAGCAGGGAAGACTACGCTTATAAGAATATTAACCTCTCTGATGCTGCCGGATGAAGGCGAAGCTTATGTTATGGGACATGATGTAGTGAAAGAATATAAAAAAGTAAGACAGTTAATTGGCTATATGCCGGGTAAATTTGCTTTGTATACAGATCTGACGATAGAAGAGAATCTCAATCTTTTTGCTGGAATATTTGAAACTACTATTGAAAAAAATTATCATTTAATTGCTCCTATATACTCACAGATTGAGCCATTTAAAGACAGGCAGGCAGGACAATTATCAGGTGGTATGAAGCAGAAACTTGCTTTGTCTTGTGCGCTTATTCATAAGCCTGAAGTTCTCTTCTTAGATGAACCAACAACTGGTGTTGACCCTGTTTCAAGGAAAGAATTTTGGGATATGCTGAAAGATCTGAAGAAGCACGGAATTACAATATTTGTTTCTACTCCTTATATGGATGAAGCAAACAGATGCGACAGAATTGCACTAATTCAGGATGGAAAAATTTTAAGTGTGGCGACACCACATGAAGTAGAAAATCAGTTCCAAAGAGAGCTATATTCTATTAAAGCAGGGAATATGCATTTGCTGATCACTCACCTTAGAGAATATGAAAATACACATTCAGCATATCCATTTGGTGAAACTTGTCACTTTTCTCCAAAAGAGAGACTAGATCTTGAACATTTAAGTGATTATCTCAAAGTAAAATGTAAAAAGTCATTTCGTATTGAAAAGATAAAACCGAGCATTGAAGATTCATTCATAGAGCTGATGGTGAAGGAAGATGGAAAATAATTATGTAATAGAAGCCGAAAACCTGACTAAAACTTTTGGAAGTTTTACGGCTGTGAATGCAATTACTTTTAATGTGAAAAAAGGTGAGATATTTGGTTTTTTGGGTGCAAACGGAGCGGGTAAAACAACTGCTATGAAAATGCTTACAGGCTTGCTTTCTCCTACTTCCGGCAAAGCAAGCGTGGCAGGGTTTGATGTTTTTACGCAGTCTGAAAGCATCAAAAAAAGAATAGGTTATATGTCTCAGAAATTCTCCTTATATGAGGATTTGACTTTATATGAAAATATCAGATTTTTTGCAGGTATATATGGATTAAGCAATAAACAAATCAAACAGAAAGCAGACGAGCTTATAAATAGATTTGGTTTGCAGGAGCTTAGAAATACTTTAGTAGGCGAGCTTCCTCTAGGCTGGAAGCAAAAAATTGCATTTTCAATTGCAGTTATTCACTCTCCGGATATAGTCTTTTTAGATGAGCCTACAGGCGGTGTTGATCCTATTACAAGACGGCAGTTTTGGGAAATGATCTATGAAACAGCACATTCAGGAGTGACGGTGTTTGTTACCACTCACTACATGGATGAAGCAGAATATTGCGATAGAATCTCAATGATGGTAGATGGCAGAATCGACGCATTAGACAGTCCGGCGGGCTTAAAACAACGATATGAAACAGATAATATGGACGAAGTTTTTCTCAAAATTGCAAGAGCTAAATAATGAAAAAACTACTTGTCTTCACTAAAAAAGAATTTTACCATATTTTTAGAGATAAAAAGACATTATTGATCTTATTCGGAATGCCTATAATTCAAATTTTGCTATTTGGATTTGCTATTACTAATGAAATCAATGATGCAAATATCTCTATATATGATAAATCCAAAGATTTTCAGTCACAAAAACTAATAAACAAAATACTCTCCACAAACTACTATAAGCTTCATTCTTATATAAATAAAGATTCTGAAATAGAAGATGCATTCAAAACCGGGCAGGTAAAGCAGGTAATTATTATAGAACCAAACTTTGCGGAGAAACTGAATAAAGAAGGAGAAGCAAATATTCATCTCGTTTCTGATGCAACTGACCCTAACACAGGAACAACTTTGATCAACTACACAAGCTCTATAATCCGAATTTTTGCAAACGAGCTGAATAAAGGATTTATGCCGGATTTTGTTATAGAAAATGAAGTAGAAATGCGATATAACAAAAGTCTGAAGGGTGTGTATTTGTTTGTGCCGGGGCTTATAACAGTGATTCTAATGCTTGTATCAGCAATGATGACGTCCATATCTCTGACACGTGAAAAAGAATACGGATCAATGGAATTGCTTCTGGCATCACCAATGAAGCCAATTATCATAATTATATCTAAGGTTATTCCATATTTGATAATATCTTATATAGATGCAATTTTGATTTTAGTAATGGGTAAATTTATTTTTGGTGTTCCTATTGTCGGAAGTTTGCCTCTTTTACTGGCGGAATGCGCTTTATTTGTAATGATGGCACTATCGCTTGGTATATTTATTTCAACAAAAGCTAAGACTCAGCAGGTGGCACTTATGGTAAGTCTTGTAGGTCTGATGCTGCCAACAATACTTCTTTCAGGTTTTATATTTCCTGTAGAAAATATGCCTATTCTATTGCAGGTTGTAGCATCAATAAATCCTTCCAGATGGTTTATAATCATCGTTAAAGATATAATGCTGAAAGGTGCCGGGTTGGAGATTTTGTGGCAGGAAACATTGATTTTAGTAGGTTTTACTCTTGGCTTTATACTGCTTAGTGTCAAAAATTTCAAAGTGAGGCTATAAATGAGGAATGTCAAATTTCTATTGGAAAAAGAATTCAAGCAGGTTTTCAGAAATAAAGCTATGCTTCCTATCATATTTGTGATGCCGATAATTCAGCTCTTGGTGCTTGCAAACGCCGCTACTTTTGATATTAAAAATCTCAAGCTGTATATAGTTGATAAAGATATGTCTTCAGTTTCAAGGCAGATAATTAATAAATTCGAAGCTTCTCCATATTTTGTTTTAGAGCAGGTATGTTTAAGTGAGCATGACGCTGATGCTGCAATTCAAGCCTCAGAAGCCGATTTATATATCGAAATTCCAAATAATTTTGAATATGATTTAGTACGTGAAAAGCATGCAAAAACAAAAGTAGTTACTAATGCAATTGACGGAACTAAAGCCGGTCTGGCAATGAATTATGCTATGAATATACTGAATGATTACAATGTAGAAGTAGCTCAGGAAATGGCACTTGCTAGCAACAGTTTGCAGCCACAGGACTTGAAAAAGATAAATGTTGAATATTCTAACTGGTATAACGAAGATCTGAAATATGACACTTTTATGGTGCCCGGTATTTTGGTTCTATTGGTGACGATGATAGGAACATTTCTTTCTTCAATGAACATAGTCAAAGAAAAAGAAATAGGAACAATTGAACAGATAAATGTGACTCCAATTAAAAAGCATGAGTTTATTATCGGAAAGCTTTTGCCGTTTTTAGTGATTGCATTATTTGAACTGGCTCTTGGTTTAGTTGTCTCAAAATTAGTTTATAACATCCCGATATTAGGTAGTATTGGATTGATATTTTTATTTGCAACGGCATATATGATTGTATTTTTGGGAATAGGTCTATTTATATCAACATTTACAACGACTCAGCAGCAGGCAATGTTTCTTTCCTGGTTTGTGATGGTAATTTTCATATTACTTTCCGGACTGTTCACTCCGGTAGAAAATATGCCGAAGTTAGTGCAGTATCTCACATACCTAAATCCTATTCGATATTTCATAGAAGTAATACGGATGGTAATGCTAAAAGGAGCAGGATTAGAAAACATAAGCTTCCATTTTAAAATGATGGGAATCTTCGCAGTGATATTTAATGTAAGTGCGATATTGAGATATAAGAAGACGGTGTAAATTATTGATACAATATGATTTACTAAAATTCTTTTATCAACTTTTTTCAGAAGAATCCACAATAAGAGCTTACTTTCGTATTGGGGATTTTATAAAATGGATATCTATAGTTATTCAAAACAAAAATTCATGTGAACAATGAAAATATATTTTTGACTTTATCCTTACCTTTTTAATATCCAAGATTTGATAAATTCCAATACTTTTGGAGACATTGTTTGCTCTATCTGTGCATATTCATTTGGCATACCAGTAGTACACTCTTGGAATAGATGATTTAGGTCTTCAAATTCTTTAATTTCTACTTTCATGTTTGAGTTTTTACTCGCTAACGTCTCTAACTTTTCAATATTCTCTTTGGAAGGAACTTGTAGGTCTTTCTCTCCAAAGATAGCCAAGGTCGGGCATTTTACTTCTCTTAGATATTCTGCAGGTTTAAGAGAAATAAAAGCTCTCCACCAAATTTTTGTTAACTGGTTGACAAGTTCATCTATATTGTTTTTAGGCAAAGCACCTGCGTATTCTCTTTGAAAATGATTGAATAAAGAATCCTTGAGCACCTCGCCATTAAGATTTTTATTTACAAGAATATCATAGGCATCTGAAAATATTTTATTATTATTATCTAATACACTTTTTGGAGCTCCCATTTGTGACTCGATTTTATATTTCTGAAGTAACATAAGATCTTTGCCGTCTAATATAGGGCCTGCCATAAGAATTATATATGCTATTCCAGCATCTTTAGAAGCAAGCATTGGAGCAATTGCCCCGCCTTCACTGTGTCCGATAATTCCTATTTTAGAATGATTTATATCATCTCTTGTGCGTAGAAATTCGACTGCTGCGTTAGCATCTTTTGCGAAATCATGTGTAGTTGCTAAGCTATAATCTCCACCCGATTCGGCTGTTCCTCTATCGTCATAGCGCAACACAGCAATGCCATTTCTGGTTAAGTAATCTGATAAAACTAAAAATGGTTTGTGCCCCATTAGTTCTTCATCGCGGTTTTGTGCTCCGCTACCACTAACCAAAATTACTGCCGGGAAATTAGAACCACTCTTAGGTGAAGTCAATGTACCTTTAAGTGTCACATTATCTTCAACATTTATAAAACTAACATCTGTACTATTATATGAGTATGGTTTTTTAGGTTCTTGTGGTCTTATTGGTCCGGTTGCTTTTTCCTTGCTTCTGGTAAGATCCAAGTCAAATTCCCTGCCTCCCTGAATAAATATACCATCTATATTTGAATCATCTATTAGTTTTCCTTTGTAAGAAATTCCTGCAGACACAATTTCAATTTCCAACTCCGGATTTGTAAATGTAACATTACTGGCAGGAATTCCATAAGCTCCTTGGCTTGGGCTATCCATAGTTGCTTTATGCGTACTACCGTCTTTATCAATGTTAAAGTTAAGTTTCAATTTTGTTCCTTGCACAGCTAATTCGCCGGTCCAAGTGCCAGATATATCTTGAGAAAAAGAGCTCATACTCATAAATATTGCGATAAACAGGTACATTGTTATTTTCATATTGCTTAAGTCTATAGTGATTAAAATGTTTATATATCAAAAATTACGATTTTAATTGATAAAAGTTGTTTACTTTTAAAGGTTTATGATATAGATGGGACAATCTATTACAAATGCAATTTTATTTTTTGTAAGACCGTACAAAAAAAGGTACACATTTCTGCATACCTTTATTTAGAATCCTATCTATTGCTAGTTTATTTGCTACTTATTGGAGACTCTACAAATGGTAGTTTGTTGAAGTCATCTTCAATTATTCTAATCTCACCATCTTCAAACAGCAAGTCCGGTGTTGCAATAGAAGCCGCAACAAATCTGTCCCCACCACTCATAAACGAAGAAACTACGGAAGGTGCTAAGAGACTATAAACATAAGACTCATCGCTAACGTTGATAATATCTTTAAATGACTGAACAGTAAATCCTTTTGCAAGTGTACCACGTACTCTCTCTTCTCTACCATCAGGAAAGACTTTATATGCTTCGAGCGCTATTATTTGATCTTGAGATCTAGGGAAGCTAATTGCGCCTTTAGTCATTCTATAAAATGATGTATACATTAGATTTTGATTCATAAGCTTTTTGATAACTAAGCCGTAAGGTAGTTCTCTGTCCTTGCAGAGCTTCATCATGCGTTCTTTTAGTTTCTTATAAGATAGCTCATTTTCATTGGCAGTAACTACTAAATTGCTGAACATAGGAGCGCCACCTCTCTTATGGCCGTTAGATTCTCTTACTCTTCTTGTAGGCACTCTCGATGATAGTAGGTTTTTCAGGTAACCCTCTTTTACTAAGTTGACATCTGAAGGAGCTATGCCATCGTCGTCTACTTTGTAGTTACCTAATAGTTTTACTCCGTCATATTCTTCTTTAGTCGGAAAAGCATCCATAGACATAAATTCAGGGAGCACTCTACCTCCTATTTTTCTTTGAAACGCACCGTATCTGTCAGAAGTTTGAACTCCACCCTCTGTTAGAGCATCTCTTTGAGCTACGAGATTTGGGGCAAATACTTGCGCAAATATTTCTGAAGCTGCCTGATCAGCAAAGATTACAGGACCTGCATAGGTTTCTTCCAAAGCATCAGCTTTAACCATGGCTACTATGTTATCACGTACGATATTCACAGCTTTTTTCAAGGAATCTAAAGATGGTAAATCTTTAGGATACTTAGCATAAGCTGTGTGAAAATCTGCTAAAGGCATACCGTCTTCAGCTTGCGTTGCTGCTAATACTTCTAATCCGGTAAAGAATTTAGTTTTGATATATTCCATACCTTCGGAATTAACATAGTAAATTGTTTGAGGTTGAAACTCAACGTTGCAACCGGAAATCTGGACACTTGGGGAATTTTTAAAAATACCGGAAAGCGTTTCTGCTACTTTTTTAAAATACTTATTATCGAAGTTTGGATATGGCTCTATTTCATATGACTTCTTTGGATCAACTTTAATAAAATCATGAGTTGTATCTTTCCTCATTCTATTTTTGATAGTAGCTTCTTTTTTGGATAGCAACTCAGCAGACTGTTTGTACGCAGCATCTGTTGCAAGCCAAAGCTCTCTTCTTAGAGATTGGTAGTCCAAGTCAAAAGGTATTTTTCTTGATTTATATCTTTCTTCATCATCGCTCGACCCAAAGAAACTAAGCCCTATGTCAAAGAAGTTTGAGTTATCAAATGTGTAATCCCCCACTCGCACACCAACTGTCAATCGAGCAAATTTAGTATGAGAGTCTTCATTTATTGCACCTAACTCTGACTTGACAGTATAAGAATCCATAATATTTAAGGAATACTCTATGTAGTATGGTTTTTCCAAATTGTCTAATTTTAACTCATCCATAGAGCGAGTGATTTCATCATGCATCGCTTTTAGGATTTGTTGGTTATCATTGGCTTTTGCTACAAAAGGTAGGCAAATCAATAATAATAATATAATTTTATTCATTCTTATGACCGAATTAATTGTTTAACATTTTATTTAATGCTTCAGCGAACTGCTCAGTATTTTTTGACCCAAGCATAACTTTTTTACCGCTACGAAGGACTAATAATATCCCTTCGTTGCCGGAAGTATTAATAGCCAGTTCCTTTCTGCTACGGTATCTTAAGCCCCAACCTCCGTATCTTAGCAACGAATTATATTTTTCTACGGAATATGATTCAATATCTTCTTTTTTATATGTTCTTTCAGTCCATATTAGCGGAAAAAATTTGACAGATATTTTTGTTTCATCCATTTCTATAATCATCTGTGACCTGAAAAAAACAAAATATATAACAACCGCTAAAACAAGCATCATCACCAAAGTAATGATTAATCCCAAATCGCTGGCAGGATTATCTCCAAACGGCACACCTTCGATGAGCTGCTTGTAACTGCCATATAGCAAAAAAAGCATAGGTACAAAAAAGCCAATAATCAATAAGGCTTTTAGCCATTTAGAGTCAAATTTTTGTATTTCAGTATATATCATATTCTCACCTTTTTAAGGATTAATCGTTGCTTTTACAGGTGAAGGAAGCAATGGCGGTTTAGCTTGTGATTTTTTCTTTTTTTGCACTTCAATAGTCGAAACTAATAATGAAGGCGAACACGCAGAAACCGGCACGCCACCGGATTCTGCTCCACAAATGCCATTAAACACACCCAAATCATCAGCCGAAGCCACAATATTAGCAAACGTAGTAAGAGGAGTACCTATTAAATCTACACCTCTGACTAACTCATCAGGCCTTCCATCAACATATATTTTATATACAACCAATGGAGTGACATTAAACGCATTTGGAATAGTTCTGTTCGTAAAAGTGAAGCCACCGGACACAGTTTCAAAGTACAAGCCATATTCTTTACCTTGCTCTTTGCTTAGTTTACGTAATTGTTCTTTTAGCTCTTCTTTTGATTCAGTCTTATGAGCTGTTACAATCAGGTTAGACTGTCTGGATACTGCATTATACCCTTGCTGCTTTCTGCCATGGCCATTTGAGTGAGAAAAGTTTTCTATTGGAGATCTTGACATAAGAAAGTGAGAAAACTTACCATTTTTTACAGTTTCTACTCTTTGAGCTTTCACGCCCTCATCGTCATAAGGATAATAACCGGATATTTCTTTTCCTTGAAGCTCTTTTTTAGTAGGGTCAAATACTACATCAATAAATGACGGTAATATTTCTTCGCCAATAGATTGCTTGAACGTTTGGGATGAGTTAGGATCTTTCTCGCGATGCCCCTCTACTCTATGCCCAAATATTTCATGGAAGAACACTCCTGATGCTTCTCCTGACAGGATAGCCGGCCCTGTATAAGTAGTAGCCATAGGAGCATCTCTTAAAGCAACAAGCAGATTTATCATTTTTTTAATATCTGTAGCTATTTCTTTTTCGCTAGGCAAGTCATTCGGATTAAATGCAAAATAACTTTCGTACAATGGCAGCGACATACCGTCATCTGCTTTTGTTTTAGCGCTAACCATGACTCTTGCCCCTTTTTCAGACCATCTCAGTTTAGTGCCCTCACTACTTACAAAATATTTATGTTTTAATTCAGTTCTAACTGACACAGTAGCGTTATAGATTAATGGTTCAGATGAAAATATAGCTGATAGATTTGTAGCAAATTTCTCCCATTTGGAAGCGTCAAACTCTAGCGTCTGTAGCGGTTGGATGTCAATAACTTTTGTTTCTTCAGAAAAATCTGCACTTGAATCTTCTTCGGCTACTTTCACAGCTTTATTGGTAAGAGCTTTTTCATATCTCTCAGTAGCTTTTTTATAAAGATTATCAGTAGAAAACCACATAGCATTTGTTAATGCGTTTTTATCATTTGTTAGAGGCAACACTGCAGATCCTGCTCCGGAACCAAAATTAAACGGATTCCCACGGATGATATGAGTATTATCAAACTGATAGTCTCCTACTCTTAAATCTATATCTAAAATTCTATTAACATTATTAATAGATTTATTTTCAATTCTTCCAAATGAAGCAGTAAGAGAATTACTAATCGTTTCAGTGATGGAGTATGAAATGAAATATGGAGGTACTTCCTGTTTCTGTAATGTAATGAAATTTCTTGTCAGTTCTCCGTTTGCGATTTCCATCAAATCGTCAGCGAGTAGCATTGGAGAAACAATCAACAAGAGAAAAAATAGTTTCAGCATCTTATAGGTCATAATTCTTACCCTAGTAAATATAAATATTATTCTTACAAAGTATACGATTATATGAAATATTTGTTTAAAATCGTAGTAATATAGTAAAATGGGGAAAAGAATCTAAGTTTTTTATATTTATAATTTCTTTTTTCTTATCTTACAAGCTTATGTTTCAGTTTCACATAGAACGTTAATCTTATGCAGTTAGATAGTAAAAAATTTGCTTATGCTCTGTTCATCGGGGCTCTAATAATTAGACTTGCCTTTATTTTTGCAGTAGGTGATTTTGAAAATCCCGAGATGTATGAACATGGTAAAATAGCCCGAAACCTGCTGAATGATAATGGCTTTGCAATGCATTGGCCCTATCCTTCTAACTCTGTAGAAAGACTGGCTGAGCATGCTGTGCCACCAGAGTTCGAAGGTGCTTTTATTCCTCCGGTTAACCCCTATATTCTTTATATTGGAATGGAAATTTTCGGGGATAATGCCAAAGGGTACTTTCTTCTGATGTTGTTAAATGCAATTTTCAGCTCCGTAACTGTAATATTAGTTTATAAAATAGCACAGCAATTTTTTAGAGAGAGAGCTGCAAAAATATCAGGAATTATGGCGCTTCTTTTTTTACCAAACGCCTTTGGTTGTGTTACTTTCAGTGGATCTCCGCTATATCAGATGCTGGCTTTAGCAATACTATTTAGTTTGGTTTTATATATAAATAAGCCAGACATTAAGCTCTTAGTAATATCCTCTCTGTTAATCAGCTTGCAGATACTAACAAGAAGTGAATTCCTTATTTTAGGAAATGTATTGCTTTTTGTAACATCAGCTATAGTTATATTTTTAAAAAAACATAAATTGACTACTGTAGTCTTGCATTATGGTATTTCAGTGTTTTTAATACTTATTGCAATTTCTCCGTGGATGTATAGGAACACACAACTTTTTGGCAAATTTGTACCGATAGTTTCTCACCCCTGGCATGAAATATGGCGTGGAAATAACGATAAGGCTACCGGTGGTGCGTATGGAAAAAACCATGAATCTATATGGCTAAATAAAGATCACTCTCCGCATTTGATTGACAAGTTAGACTCTCTTGAGTATAATGCATATTTTGAAATAGCGGCTGACAGCATTTTCAAAGAAGAAGCACAATCTTTCATATTCAACAACCCTAAGGAATATGCTATACTGTCTTTGAAAAGAATGTTATTCCTGTGGTCTGTTGATATTTATACACCTCGTGCCAAAAGCATACCTTATTTGTTTTTTATTATCATCACAATTCCTGCAGGACTTTACGGTTTATTTAGATGCTTTAAAGACAATAAGCCGATAGCTTTGCTATTCATACTATTTTTCTTGTATTATACTTTACTTTTCGGCATAGTAAATTTAGAAACTCGTTATCAGATATACATGATTTCTACACTTATTCCTTTTACAGGTTATTTGTACGATAAAATGATTGTAAAATTTTTGAACAAATAGGCCAATATCTTGTAGTATGGATTACTTCAAAAGATTTTATATATTGCGTATTATTCAAACTTACAAAGAAAGACTTAGACTATGGAAAACAATACCTACAGCAATCTAAAGCTACTTTTTTTACTGTTTAAACATAAAATTTTTATTATTTCTTTTACTGCGTTATGTGCAATAACTTCAATTATTGTTGCTCTTTTACTTCCACCATGGTACACGGCAAAAGTAAATGTAGTACCACCCAAAGATGCATCCGGTACCTCCGGGCTAATGGGTAGTGTTACGTCAGCTTTAAAAGATTTTGGTTTATCCAAATTAGGTGGCAAATCAGGAGAAAGTTATACATTTATTGTCGTGTTGGAATCGAGAACAGTCATAGACTCAATGATTAAAAAATATGACTTGCCCTCTAGCTATGACATTCCTGATACTTTGATGGACGACGTCAGAGCTGAGTTCCTATCTAATGTAGACGTTACCTACGAAAAAGAAGGAAATTATCTGATTAGCGTTACTGATAAAGATAAAAACAGATGCGCAGAAATGGCAAATGACTATGTGGAAATTGCAAATAACTTCGCTATTAAACTCAGTAAAACTGAGACCTCTGATAATCTCAAATACTTAGAGAAAAGAGTGGCAGCTACAGACTCTACTCTGCAGGATATTGGCACTAAACTTCAAATTTATTCAAAATCAAAACAAGTTTTAAGTCCTATGGATCAAGCGAAAGCTGTTAGTTCTTCCTTAGCAGAGTTTAAAGCGCAAGCTATACAATACGAAATTCAATACCAGTTCCTTAGAGATAACTACGGCGAAGATTATTCCAAAACAAAACTTATTAAGGACTTATACAACAAGTCACTTCAAAAACTGGATGAAATAGAAACCGAGCCGGGATTCGCCGGGAATTTTGCTCTTAATGATGCAGCGGAAGTTGGTATCAATTATTTAAAACTTTATGCCGAATACGAAACTTTTACTAAAGTAAAAGCATTCCTTATGCCTATGTATGAAGAAACAAGACTTGACATCAATAAAAACCAAAAAAATCTATATGTATTAGATGAAGCAATTGCACCACAGAAGAAATCAAAACCTAAGCGCTCCGTTATAGTGGCAGGTTCTACTTTTGGAGGCTTTGTCTTAGCTATGTTATTTGTTGTCTTTTTTAACTCCTATAAGGAATTAAAGGAAAAATATCAACAAAGTATAGATAGTGAAACCAATACGAATGACTAATAAGACTTACAAAATAAACAAAATACCATTTACTTATGGTTTCTTAACTTTGACTATATCATTGTTAGGGATCGTTTTGGCATTATTGCTGGAGCAACAACTTCTTATTGTCCCTGCTACATTAGGCATTGCTTTTCTGACAATCATGTTTTACAACAAGAAATTTTGGTTGTATTCAGTTGCACTTTTTAGTTCAGTATTCTTCCTCTCTAATAGTAAAGGTGTTTCGGTCTTAGATGTGTTTGTTGGTGTATATCTGGTATTTGGATTAGCTATTTGGTTTTTTTTGGACAGTATTTGTACATAACAAGAAAGTAACAAGTTCCTTGAAGGACTGGTTATTGATATTTTTCTTTGTAGCTCTGTTAGGTAATGCTATAGTTGCATTTTTTAATGACGTAGACCTGTTTAATTGGTTGAGAGAGTATATTTTACTGCTGATAACGCTCTACTATTTCCCATTGAAAGAAGAGTTTGAAGATAAAAAAGATATTGAGCGTACTACTTTTTATATTTTCTTTTTCTGTTCTTGCAGTTAGTTTTGGACAGTTTTATACTTATTATAAAATTTTAACTTCTGATGATGTCATGTATGCATATCAATTAGGTACTTCTGTAAGGGAAAATCAGACAATATTGACAGTTAGCATAGCAGTAGCAATTTTATTTAGCTTTGGCGATTACCCTCTTAAAGTAAAAGCATATTTGATGGGTTTTTCTGCCATTTGCTTTACAGCTTTGATTATTACATTCTCTAGGACATTTTGGGCAGTAGAAATATTATTATTATTCTTTGTGTTCCTTTTTCTACCTTATAGAAAAAAAATTATGTTTTCAGTTTATGCACTTATTATTTTACTTGTTACTAGTGCTACAGCTTTAATCTTTTTCCAAGACAATGCAAAACTATTCTTTACTTTTGTTGAAAAACGATTTTTTTCTTCTACGAAAGGAATGAAAGATTACTCCCTCCTCTCCCGATTGGCAGAGTACGAAGTGGCTTTAGATCATACAGTGCCATATAATATGCTGTCCGGCAATGGACTCTCTGCAGAGTTTCATTTTTATGATCCCATCCCAGAGAGGACAAAGAGAACTAATATCATCCACAATGGATACATTTATTTCTTCTATCGAATTGGAGCTCCTCTGACTTTAGCATATTTAACAGTAATGCTACTTACGCTATTAAAAGCCTATGAGTTAACTAAGCAAATTACAAATCCATTTTTTAAGCGGCTAGCTCTTGCCGGCTTTGTCATAATGCTAACTCTGTTCATAGTAAACACTACTTCCAGCCAGTTTACATACAGAGATGGTCTGTTTGTAGTCGCGTTTGGTTTAGCTTTAACTTCACTGGCGGAAAAGTATCACACAAAATCAGAACCTAATATTTAATATTTCAATTCTTTTTCCTTATTTTGCAGACTCGTTTGTTGATTCTAAAGAAAATTATGCAATGCCAATAAAACGCTCCATGGGTGAAAACCCATTTTTTGGGTCTAACGGACGTAAAAACGTCTTTAAGCTATTACTATATGTAGTTGCTTTTATCTTTATTGTGAGATTGGCTCAATTGCAGTTGCTGGAAGGAAGCGAATATATGGTTGAGTCAGAAGCTCAGGCCATAAAAAAAGTAAATGTTGAGCCATTCAGAGGAAATATGTATGATAGAAATGGGAAGCTGATAGTCCATAATGAAGCTGCTTTTTCTATTACGCTAACACCTAAAGAGTTTGATCCAATTGCTATGCCTTTATTATGTTCTTTGTTAGAAACAGATTCAATTTCTATTCAAAAGACTTTAGATAAATTTTCTACCTTTTCAAAGTTCGAACCTATTAAAATACATAGAGATGCATCTTTTGAAATAGTTTCGAGAATCGAGGAATATAATGATTTTTTACCCGGAATAGATGTAGCTGTAGAATCGAAACGACTCTATGAATTTGACTGCAATATGGCACACTTACTTGGCTATACAGGTGAAGTTTCGCAAGCTAACTTACGGCGAAAACCATATCTTCGTCCCGGAGACATGATAGGTAAAGCCGGACTTGAATCTTCTTATGAGAACTTCTTAAAAGGCAGAAGTGGTTATAAGTTTGTAGCGGTCGATAAAAGGGGGCGCCCTGTGGCTAGTTTTGAAAATGGTAAAAATGATATACCTGCTACAAATGGTAAAGATTTGCAATTAACCATTGATATTGACTTGCAAGTAATGGCAGAAAAGCTTTTAGATGGTAAACGTGGCGCTGTTGTTGCCATTGATCCAAACACTGGTGAGATTATAGTCATGGCTAGCAAACCGGACTTCGATCCCAGAGATTTTTCAGGCAGGATACCTGCTAAATTATATGACTCACTGAGAAACAATGATGGTAAGCCTTTGTTACCTCGTGCATTTCAGTCTGCTTATGCTCCCGGTTCTACTTGGAAAATGTTAATGCTTGCTGCTGCTATGCAAGAAGGAGTTATAGACGAGCATACAACTTTTACTTGTAGTGGTGGTATGTATTTTGGAGATAGGCATTTTGGATGTACGCACGTGCATGGTACTGTAAATGCTCAGCAAGCTATTCAAGGTTCGTGTAATACATTCTTTTACCATGTGGGGCTAAAACTTGGGCTTGATAAGATATATGAATATGGCAAGCTTTTTGGATTTGGAGACAAGACAAATATAGACGTACCTTATGAATCTTCAGGCTCTTTTCCTTCTAGAGATCAGCTGATGAAAAGACTCAAATATATCCCTAAAGGTATAGTTCTAAACTGGGGCATAGGCCAGGGTGAAATTTCGACTACTCCTTTGCAGGTAGCGGTTTATACTGCAGCTCTTGCGAATGGTGGTACTATAATACAACCTCATAATGTAAGCCATATATATGACCCTGAAACCCAAAAGAATGAACCTATTAACTATACAGAAACTAAGCTACCTATAGATGCAAAGATATTTAATCTGATTCACGAAGGCATGTTCGATGTAGTAAATAAGCCTGGTGGAACTGCTACAAATGTTCAAATCCCCGGATTGGATATATGCGGCAAGACCGGAACAGCTCAAAACCCGCATGGAAAAGACCACTCATGGTTTATCTGTTTTGCGCCTAAGGATAACCCTAAAATAGCAGTTGCCTGCATGGTAGAAAATGCCGGATATGGATCTACTGTGGCAGCACCTATTGCCAAAGACATTATCAAAGGATTTTTCTTTCCTGACACTACTTCTACGCCTAACATAGATTCACTAAGTATTGAGTCCCAAATAGACTCACTTAAACTTGATTTTGAATCAGAAACATCAAATTAGTACAATCAGAACTATCACATTAATGTTATAATATTTTACCGTTTTAAACGACTGATTTCCATTTTTTTTCTTATTTTAGTACGATTCAATTTTAGATAATTAGATTATATAATTGGAGTTGTTATGTACACTAAAATGAAAGACTTTCTTGCAGGCGAATTAAAGAGCTTGGAAGAACAAAAGTTATATAAACATGAGAGAATAATCGAGAGCCCCCAAGGCCCTGAGATTTTAGTAAATGACAAAAAAGTTCTTAACTTTTGCGCAAATAACTATTTAGGTTTGTCTTCTCACCCAGAGCTTATCAAAGCTGCTCATGATGAAATCGACAAACGCGGTTTTGGTCTTTCTTCTGTTCGTTTTATTTGCGGTACGCAAGACGACCATAAAGTATTAGAGAAAAAAGTAGCTGACTTCTTAGGTATGGAAGATTCTATTTTGTTTTGCTCTGCTTTTGATGCTAATGGTGCTGTTTTCGAACCACTTTTCGGACCTGAAGATGCAATCATTACTGATGCTCTAAACCATGCTTCGATTATTGACGGTATTCGTTTGGCTAAAGCGAAAAGATGGATTTTTAACCATGGAAACTTCTCTGATAAAGAAGAATTAGATCCATCTACAGGCAAAACTTTGAAAGGTTTGGAACGTTGCTTGAAAGAAGCTGACGAAGCAGGGCTGCAGATTTAAAGTTATTGCTACAGACGGTGTTTTCTCTATGGATGGCGACATTGCTAATCTTCCTGCTATCTGCGATTTAGCTGAAAAATATGACGCACTTGTTATGGTTGATGATTCTCACTCTTCCGGCTTTATGGGCAAAAAAGGTCGTGGTACTCACGAGCATCATGATGTAATGGAAAGAGTAGACATCATCACTACTACTTTTGGTAAAGCTTTAGGCGGGGCATCCGGTGGTTGTATTGCTGCAAAACAAGAGATTATTGATTGGATGCGTAATAAAGCTCGTCCGTATCTATTCTCTAATACTTTAGCGCCTGCTGTAGTTGGTGCTACTATCAAATGTCTTGATATTCTATCCGAATCTACTGAATTGAGAGATAAATTAGAAGCAAATACAAAACGTTTCCGTAAAGAAATGACTGAAGCCGGTTTTGATATCATTCCAGGAGAGCATGCTATTTGTCCGATTATGTTTGGTAAATATGACAACTGCTCAGAATTAGCTGTTAAATTTGCAGATAGAATGTTAGAAGAAGGCGTTTATGTAACTGCATTCTCTTTCCCTGTAGTTCCTAGAGGTAAAGATAGAATCAGAGTTCAAATTTCTGCTGCTCACACAGACGAACATTTGAATCATGCAATCAATGCTTTCAAAAAAGTTGGTAAAGAATTAGGAATGATTTAATAATCCTTTTATTCTTAAAGAAATAGCGAAGGGGTTGATATATTTAAAATCAACCCCTTTTCTTATTTATTCTGCATTTTGCGGTTAGTCTTTTGTAAAATCAAAATGATAAGTGCTTCGAAGTATTCCTCTGGAATCAAATCTTTCTTTAAAGTTTATCAAGTTAATAGAAGGAGTCATTGGATCTTCAGCCTTTGTATCTTGTGAAACTCCTATATCTACCCATTCATAGCCATTTTCTATAGCCCAGCGTATAGTTTCATACATAATTAAATAGACGGGCTTCATGTGCTCGTATTCATAGTATAGCATATTATAAAAGCAAAGAACCACTTTACTGTTAGCTAAGAAGAGCCATGACCCTGCGATTGGTTTGTCATCGTAATATACTATATTAAGTCTGACTTTATCAGGCATCGTGTTCTTAATTACTATCATGTCTTCTAAAGTATGTGTAGGTTTTATATCATGTCGTGCTTTATTAGAGAGTAAGATTTTATTAAACGTTTCGTAGTCATCACTTTCTTCTATTCTAATCTTTCCTTCTCTCAATATCTTTCTGCAAGTCTTACGGGCAGTTTTATCAAAATGCTGTAGGAAGTCATCCCCATGCTTTAAATCAATAGCATGTGAAATGTAATGCAATTCGAAATCAAATTTACGATAAAGCATTGCATATTCTAAATGCTGAGAATAATTTTTTGTATAAACTATCGGTGGAGGAATGAGAAATGCTTCTTTGATACCTGTTTCTCTACAATATTCCATGAAGGTATCAACTATTTCTAATGACTCTTCAAATGATATATCCTGAGTTACAATGGAACCATAACTTGCCCCGACGGGCGACCAGTAAACAGTACCATTTTGCTTCAAACCGCCTGGGAGAACTGCAATAAGTTTACTCCCTCTACGAAACATAAGGCAGTCAAACTGAAACTTCCCGGTTTGGTGATAATCTAAAAATTGCTGCAGGTGAAACATTGTTCCGTTGTTAGAACTTTCAACAAATGCTTCCCATTCTTCCCTATATTGAGGTTCGTAAGGATATATCGTAATTTTCTCTTTCATATCAATATCGCTATATTATCAATGCTGCAAAAATACTGAATTAGTCTCGAAAGTAAAAGATAATACACCAATATACTTTTTTTGTTCGACGTTACAAACTATTAGTCTGATTTGGAGTGCCTCTTCTTTCGTATTTTTTTACCAGATACTTTTTTTTAAATGATATTTAGTGTAAATTAGAATTAGCTAATTATATATAATAAAATTTTTACATAGAGATAATAATGAATGGACTTAAGATTATAGCACCTTGTCAGCATAAATTGAGCAGATAATTGGTGTAACAACAAATAAGATTAAAGTAAATTCTGAAGCAACTGCTACCGGGCACCCTGATAGAACCGGTAATGATTTGTATAGCAAGAAACTATTACAGAAAAGAGCTGAGAGAAGATTTTACTGCAGGACAGTTATTGTAGAAGTTCAAACCAAGAATAAGCTGCAAGACACTCCATCAAATGCAATATATAAATCAGCTTGGTAGCAAATATCATTTTTTTTTTTGATATTTTGTGATATTTTGCAAATATTTGTGTAACTTTTTACCGTTTAATTATTATATATAAGTACAAACTATTTGACACATTAAATTACGGTTTTATTGATATGAAACATCTACTGATATTTTTGTTTGCATTCACTTTTTACTCTTGTACAGTTGACGATAATATAATTCCGGCTCCACCTGTCGAAAAGAATTATATCGTATATGAAAAACAGCAACTCCGCTTTGAGCATATACAATTATAATGATAACTCATTTACAGATATTAGTTTGCATGATTTTACGGAAATCCCACCTACTGACACTGTAGTTTGCATACAATCATTTCTCAAATATTCATACATATTAACGCGAAATGGATTATGCTATGTCTTAAACAATAGTTCTCGTAGTATAGAAACTAAATTAGACATTCCTGCTGAATTTGATAATAACTCACAAATGATATTCCCTAATTCAAGTACGGCTTACTTTTCTTCAGGTCTAAGCGGAAAAATTGCGGTGATTGATATTAGCAATAATACATTTGTAAAACTAATCGAATCAAGTAATTCTGCTTTTGGTATGACATATTATGGTCATGAGCTTTATGTTTGCAACCCACTTGAAAATAAAATAGATAAGTATGACACTCGCACAGACGAACTAATCTCAAGCAAAAATACTGAAGCAGCACCTGTATTAATTGACTATTATACTATAGACGATATATTTACAGTTGTGACTGCAGGTTCCGGCAAGTATGATAATTCTGAGAAATCTGCAGCTCGTCTATTATTATATAAAAGAGACAACATGGAATTACTGCAAGGCATTTCCATTGGTCATAATAACCTCGTAGCAGAAAATCAAATTCCAATAAATATGGGAATTACGGATTTATCTTTTGTACTAATTACAACGAATGAAGGTATTTTCCGATATAATCTAAAATTTAAGAACAACATCGCCATACTAAACAGTGTTACATATTCTGAGATGATACATAATAGCTTTACCGGAGAGTATATTTTACCTCTAATTTCAGAAAACTTCAACCAAGTTCATATATTAGATACTAAATCGCTTCGAATAATAACTGTTATGGATTTTGATCGTAATATTGACTATATTTACCCTTTAAATGATTAGTATAAGACTATATAAAATATGCAGCATAATATTATTATCAATCTGGAATCTCTGTTAGAGTTGAGCGCAAGACTTAATGAAACACATGATAGAGAATTTATTTTAAACTCTACTTTGCTCTCTCTAATGGGTAAGCTAAAAGTACTGAGAGCAGGAGTTTTAATACCAAAAAAAAATGGCTTGAGCTTATTTTTAAGTAAGGGTAAGTTTTCGCCTAACTTTTTTGAATTTGATTTATCAAAATGCTCAGGTGACTACTCAGTCCTCAGAGAACAATTAGCATTGCAAAATATTCGATTCGTTTTTCCGATAGAATATAGAGAGAAGCTTTTTGCTTTTATCTGTTTGGGAGATAGACTCACCGGCAACAATCTATCATCTGAGGAAGAAAAATATGCAAGGCTTGTATGCACTATATCTGCAAATGCACTACAAAATGCAGAGCATCAGGCATCTCTTATTCAGGAAAAGATAACAATAGAGCAAAGGAATCAGCTGCTAACGACTTTATTTGAAATGTCTAGAGACTTTAGCAATCTACTATCAAAAAAAGAAATAATCAAAATGCTGTCTTTCCATTTGATGGGGCAGCTCATGGTAAATCGTTTCGCCATATTTCAGATAGAAAATAACAAGATAGAAGATGCTTATATCAATAGATTTGATCAGTTAGAAGATGTGTCTGTTTTGAATAGAATGACCCGCATTAAAGAGCCGGTTATCTGTGATAGTTCAAACTATGGTGAAAATTTTAACGAATACTGCCAAAAACATGGTATAAAAGTTATTGCTCCTATGTTTGTGCAAGGTCATCCTAAAGCACTACTCATCATTGGTAAAAAGATGAATGGTAGTAATTTTACTGACGAAAATATTCAGTTTATAGAAGCTTTGGGGAATACATCTATTTCTACTCTTGAATCAGAAAGGTTATTCAAAGAGGAAATCGAAAAGAAAAAATTAGAGAATGAATTAAACTTAGCCTTAGATATACAGAAAAATTTATTACCAAAAAATGTACCGAGTGTAAATAATTTTGAAATACACGGTATCAGTTTACCGTCAAGACACGTAGGCGGAGACTATTTTGATTTTATTAAACTGAGTGATAAAAAGACTTTGGTAGCTATCGCAGATGTTTCCGGCAAAGGTATGCCGGCAGCATTATTAATGGCCAACGTCCAAGCGGCTTTGCGGGTGATAGCACCTCTTGGACTTCCTTTAAAAGAGATAGTACAAAGACTTAACAAAATAGTATTTTTAAATACTTCATCTGACAAATTTGTTACTTTTTTTGTCGGCATTTTGGACTCTGAGTATCAGACATTTGAGTATATAAACGCAGGACATAACCCCCCTGTCATCTTACATTCGGATATGCAGATAGAACATCTTAAAGCGGGTGGTTTGATTTTAGGATTTATGGATGAACCTTTTGAATATGAGCAAGCTGTTGTAAAACTTCATAAAGACTCTGTTATATGCTTGTTTACTGATGGTATTACAGAAGCTTTAGATACTCAAAATGCGGAGTATGGAGAGGAGAGGTTGGAAAGTTTGCTTAAAGATATTCGGAAGTTTCCGGTAAACGAAATGCTCAATATTATAGTCGAAGATGTTCAGCAATTTGCAATTGGTACCCAACAATTTGACGATATTACACTAATCGGAGTAAAGGTGATATAATGTTTGAACACAGAACTAAGATTTTTTTTGAAGATACTGACGCTGCTGGTGTCATGTTTTATGCTAAGATATTCAATATCATTCATCGTGCTTATGAAATATTTTTAGAAGCAGCAGACTTCCCTATTAGCTCTATACTTGATAGCGAAGGAGTAATTTTGCCTATACTGCACACCGAAGCCTCATACAAGGCTCCGCTTCGTGCAGGAGATAATATTTCTATAAGAATATTTTGTGTTGAGCGAAATGACTTTAAGTATAAACTCGAATACCAAGTTTATACTAAAGACACACTTGCAGTAATTGCAAGGACAAGTCATATATGTTTAGGTAATGCGAGTAGAGAAGGAGTATTACTTCCTGATAATCTCCGCAATGCTTTGGATCATATCAAAGGATGATGTTTTTTCAGCAATTCCTCGAAAATATTGCCTGTCAACTTTTAGGCTGATTTCGGACATATTTTCGGGGAATTTATGGTATTTAACAGGTATTTTATACCTTGCAATACTTTTAGAAAGTTCTTTATTTATCTCTTCGTGATTAATCTCTTCATTATTTTCAGTTTTTACAAAAGCTACTGGTCTCATCCCAAATTCTCTATCTTCTATTCCTACAACCACTGCATCTATAATGTTATCTATCTTGCAGAGTTCTTTTTCGATCTCTTCCGGTTGAATATTTTCACCACCTGATATAAACATATTATCTTGTCTGCCATATACAGTCAGCATTCCGTTTTTATCTAGTTTCCCAAGATCTCCGGTATGATACCAAGCATCCATGTCCTGTCTGCTAAATATCTTGCCCTTCTGCAAATAACCTTTAAATAGTGTCTTCCCTTTTACTAATATCTCTCCTTCATCAGAAATCTTTAATTTCCTATGTTTCAGAACTTTTCCGCTTGTCAGTAATTCCGTTAAATCTGCATTAGGGTTAGTAGTAGAAATTTGAGAACTCATTTCAGTGCTTCCATAAGAAACATGAATATTCAATCCTAAATTATGACACTTAGTAACCAGCCCCGCAGGCATAGCACTACCACCTAAAAGTATAGCTTTAAGCTTTTTTAAAGCTTCTATAGCGTCATCATCATCTAACATCCTATAAATCTGAGTGGAGACCATAGAAACATGTGAGACTTTATTTCTGGAAATATTCTCAATTATGCTAAGATTAGTGTCGGGTATCACGATAGTTGCACCCGCTAAGTACACTCTGAAAAATACAGAAATACCACCAACGTGGTAAGTTGGCAGTATGGCAAGCCAGCGGTTATTCTTCTTTAGTTTAATATTCTCATTTGAGCCCATAGCACTATAGTAATGATTTGCATAAGAATGCAAAGCCGCTTTTGGTTTTCCGGTACTGCCTGAAGTAAATATTATGCTGGCATCTTGATTCAAATGCTCTTCTAAAAGAAATGGAGTTTCATCTTCATCATGATAAGTTGCGTGAATATCTATCATATCTTCAAGGATTATCTTTTTTAGTCGCTCGAAAGATTCGTCAATATATAAATTCGACACTATTATGTGCTCTACCTCAAGCTCATCCAGCAGCTCAATAACTTGCAAGGCAGGAAAACGAATATTAATAGGCAAGAGAGTTGCACCTATTTTGCCCAATGCAAAGAAAACAATCGGGAACATATAGGAATTTTTGTTAAAATAGGCTACAATATCACCTTCTTTTATTCCAATTTCTTTAAATTTACCGGCAAGTCTATTTACATTTTTATGGAACAATCTATAGGTAAGCACAGAGTCTCTACTTATAAGAAAAGGTCTATCCATATATGTATGTATGTCTAGCATTTATATTTCCGTGTTCTTTTATTTTAGTAAACTAATATAAGTGCCTTTTATTTTGGATACCAATTAATTCTTTGTCTCAATGCAAGGTAATGCAATAATTGGATTATTCTTTCGATTACTTGACTGTTGAAAAACTTAATAAAAGGAGATATTTTTATGATTAAGTTATATCATAATCCCAGATGTTCAAAAAGCAGAGAAGGTTTGAAATACCTTGAGGAAAAATCTGTTGAATTTGAAACTATAAAATATTTAGATGATAATTTTGATTATGACTCACTTAAAGCAGTAATCAATAAATTAAATATCAAACCTATAGAACTAGTCCGCCTAAAAGAAAAAGACTGGAAAGAAAACTTTAAAGGTAAAGATTTGTCTGATGATGAAATAATACGTGCTATGGTAGATTACCCTCGCCTAATAGAAAGACCAATAGTAGTAAATGGCGAACAGGCTGTAATAGCCAGGCCGGTTGAAAATATAGATAATATATTATAAAACGAAAGCATTAGAGGCGCACATGTTGGCACGTCTCTAATGCCTTTTTTTGTATTTTAAGCTTGTTCTATGAGTTTTTTTCGGGTATATGGTATCAATCCCCCGGCATCTACTATTGCCTGCCTAGCAGGAGGCAAAGGAATGATATCAAATTCTTTTCCCGTTGTTCTATTGATAACTTTTGTGTCTGCTACTTCCAAATCATGGTCAACTTCTGCCTCTATGTTGGGACAGATGACTGTTCTTAAGCCAAGGTTGATTGCATTTTGGATAAATATACGTGCAAAGTCTTTAGCAACTATTATTAGCTCGTGCCCTTTCAAAGTGGATGCGGCTTGCTCACGGGAAGACCCACAGCCAAAGTTTTTACCACCTACTACTATCATCTGCTTTTCTTTTGAGTCTGTATTGAGCATAGTATTAAGCTCAGGAATATCTGCAAAAGCATATTCAGGAGTTTCTGTCGGCAATACTGTAGCCATATATCTACCCGGATAAATAATATCCGTTGAGATATCATCTGCGAATTTATAAACAACTTGAGACATTAGAAACCTCCTTTTTGCGGATTAGTAATAACTCCGGTTAATGCACTTGCCGCAGCTACAGCGGCAGAGCTTAAGTATACTTCAGAGTTCGGATTACCCATGCGCCCCTGAAAGTTACGATTAGTTGTTGCGATTGCTCGCTCTCCGTCGCCTAATGCACCTTGATGAACACCTAAGCAAGGTCCGCAGCCAGGGTTCATAACTACTCCGCCTGCTTTTACAATATCAGTAATGTAGCCTTTTTCTAATGCTTCATTATATATTTTATATGATGCAGGGAATACAAGAAGCCTTGTATCTCTTGACACCTTCTTACCTCTGACTATGTCAGCTGCATCTTTAATATCTTCGATTCTACCATTTGTACAAGAACCAACTACAGCTTGCTGCACTTCTATTCCTATAAGTTCACTGATGTCTTTTACGTTATCTACGGTGTGAGGAGCAGCTATTTGAGGCTCTAATGAGGAAGCATCAATTTCTACTATTCTTTCGTACACTGCATCTTCGTCTGGTGCAACCATATCTATCTCTCCGGTATAACCGGCCTCTTCTCTTAAGTATCTTACTGTTTCAGCGTCAGGAGGAATTATTCCGGCAGTTGCTCCGGCCTCGACACTCATATTGCTGATAGTCAGTCGGCCGGAAGTACTCATATTTCGGATAGTATCACCATGAAATTCAAGAACTCTAAAATTACCACCCTCTGCAGATATTTTACCAATTAGATTAAGTATTATATCTTTTGCATACACATAAGGCTTAAGCTCACCGGTCACAATTACTTTGATAGTGCTAGGTACTTCCACATTTAGAATTTTACCTAATGCCCAAACTGCAGCCATTTCCGTAGCACCAATGCCAAATGCAAATGCACCTAATGCACCGTGAGTAGTAGTGTGGCTATCTGTGCCAACTACAACTTCTCCGGGATGTACATATCCATTTTCGGGCAGAATTTGGTGGCAGATTCCACCTTCGTCACCGCGAATATCATGAAATTTATCTATATTTTGCTCTTTCACAAAAGCTCTGATTTTAGCCTGATTGCTAGCAGTTTTTTTACTTTCTGCAGGAACTCTGTGATCAAAGATTAAAGCAATTTTGCTTGGATCCCACACACGAGCAGGTTTCTCTAATTCTTTATAAATTTCATAAAACTGATTAACTACCAAGGAACCATTTTCATGAGACATTGCCAATCCTACTTTAGGCTCTACAACATCTCCGATTTTAAGATTTCCAATACCGGTTTGCTTCGCCAGTATTTTTTCTACTACTGTTTTTCCCATTGGTTTACTCCCTATAATATCTCTGGAAAGCCCATTTCCAAAGTTAAACCTGATTCTTTCTTGAATTTATTTTTATAGACTTATCCTATTCGATAGATGATAAAACACTTTTAGAATAGGATGATTTTATGTAATATTATCTAAATAACTCCGCTTTCTTTTAAGTCCTTTAGATCGGCTGCAGTATAGCCAACACTTTCTAATATCTCATTGGTGTGTTGAGATAGAGTCGGTGGCGGAGTTTCAACGACACCCGGAGTTTCACTAAATTTAGCAGTCATATTGAATAATTTTACGCTTCTATCCAATTCGTCCACACGCACATTTGTAAAAGTATTTCTATGATTTGCCTGAGGCTGCTGAAGTGCATCTTCTAAACTTAAAATAGCTCCTGACGGCACTCCTGCTTTATTCAAAAGTGTAACCCATTCTTCAGTATTTTTTTCTTTGAGTTTTCCTTCCAGTATAGGAGTCAGCTCATTTCGATTTGCTTTCCTTGTATCCCTTTCCTTGAATCTTGTATCTTCTTTCAACTCAGGCACACCAAGAACTTCTGTAACTGCTTGCCACTGTTCCTGCTTGTTTGCAGCAATGTTAATGTAACCATCTTTTGTAACAAACATCCCAGAAGGAGCTGCGGTAAAATTATCATTTCCCAGCAATGTAGGTTGCTGATCTCCTATTAGTAAGTTAGCTGCTACCCAGCCCATTAATGGCATAATCGAATCAAGCAGTGATATATCTATAAACTGACCTATGCCATGTCTTTCTCTATAAAATAGAGCTGACATAATAGCAAATGCACCATTTAAACCACCCACAGTGTCGCAAAGCGGAAAGCCTGCTCTTAGCGGATTTAAGTCCTTGTTACCATTTATAGACATCACACCTGAAAGTCCCTGAATAATCTGGTCGTAAGCAGGTTTCTTAGCATCCGGACCTGTCTGCCCGTAACCTGAAATAGCTAAATAAATAATCTTCGGATTTATTTCTTTTATCACTTCATATCCCACACCAAGCCTGTCCATCACACCGGGACGAAAGTTTTCGACTACTACATCAGCTGATTCGGCTAATTTTTTAAATATCTCTTTGCCCTTTTCTTCTTTTAGATTAAGGGTCAGGGATTTTTTGTTTGCATTTTGAGCAAGGAAACTAGTTCCCATCAGTTTCTGATTGTATTCGGGCACACAACCTAATTTTCTGGCGAGGTCTCCCCCATTTGGATTTTCAATTTTAATTACTTCTGCACCCAGCCATGCAAGATGTAAAGAAGCAAATGGACCTGAGAGTACATTAGTTAAATCAAGCACTCTAATCCCTTCTAAAAGCTTTTTCATATTATCTCCCTATATCACAATACTAATAAGATAAACTACCGGTTTTATATACATATCCCGGAAGTACCTTATCTAAGACCTTAGACATATCTTTTGCAAGATCAATAAGTACATCATTTTTAATATCTTTTCGGTAGCCCATTCTTTGTAAATAGTTTACAAAATCTTCAGTGCAGACATTTCCTGCAGCAACTTTTGTAAACGGACATCCGCCAATGCCACCGAATGCAGTTTCAAAATATTTTACTCCGCTATCATAAGCAGCCTTACAGTTAATAATACCTAAGCCATAAGTATTGTGGAAATGGCAAGCTATCTCTACATCAGGAGCTATGTCACGAATTGCACTAAAGAGTCTTTGCACTTGTGCAGGGTTAGCGTGCCCGGCAGTGTCAGCTAAACTTATGTATTTGATACCGCTGCTAACATATCGTTTTATTATTTCAAGTACTTTTAGCTCATCAATTTTACCTTCAAACCCGCAACCAAAAGCAGATTGCACAGAGGCCTGCACTTTCTTACCTTCTTTAGTGATTTCTCTAGCCATAGCAATTATTCTATCCTGAGCTTCTATTGACGACATCCCAGTGTTTTTTTTGCTATGAGTATCACTAGCTGATACTCCAAGGCAGAACATATCTACTCCGCAGTCCAAACCACGCTGCATTCCTTTTTCATTTAATACAAGACCAGAAAAAATGACATTTTCCGGATGATTTTCTTTTTGTGAAAAATACCTGAAAAGTTCATCTGTATCTGCCATTTGAGGGACTTTAACCGGATGCACAAAGGAGCCAAGTTGAATTATTTCAATTCCGGATTTGATTAATCTTTCAGTCCATTCAATTTTTTGTTTCGTAGTAATAACTTGCTTTTCCATTTGCAAACCATCTCTAAGACCTACCTCATGAAGTACAATACTATTCATAGCCATCTCTGTTTTTATTCATAATATTTATTTTAGCTTTATTTTAAGTGCTACGATCGCAGCAAAATCTATCATATCCTGCGTCTCTTTAAATTCTAATGTAAGAGGGCAAATTTTTCCGGCTGGTTTCGCCGATTTAAGAATTTCTTTGTATATCTCATTAATCTCTGATTCCAAGAAAGCTTCTTTTTTCTTTCCTGAAAAGTAAAAAGTAACTTTGAAGCAATCATCCCATACAGATATCCAAAATATTGTTTTTTTCTTTAGTATTGCCTTGCATAGCCATGCTTTACCGTCTTTATAGAAATTCCACTCAAAAGTAATATCACTACAGACTTCTGTACCTGCTTTTCTTATATCTTTTAAAATTTGGAATCTATTCTGAAGTTGTTTGCTAAGAACATCATCATTTGGAAAAATATCAGGATTTTGTAGAAGTAAAATTGGCATCTGCATAGCATCCATAGTCTAAAGTAATAAATTATATCGCTTATTATTGTCAGTCTTGTATTGATTAATAGCAATATAGCATGGTAATAATAAGACACTAGTATACTTATCCTAGCATTATAATATACACATTTTACACATCTATTGTAAGTGAATTATTGATAATCTTGAATCATATTCTTATAAATTCTAAAAATTGGATGGGAAAAGAATCTTGTAGCATAATATTATAAGTTTACTATCAATATAGAACTACATTCGTAAGGCATAATTTTAACTATTGATGATAGCTTTTTGTTAAAACATTCCGTTTTCAGTTAGCTTGCTATAGCCGACAGATACGGTAACATACTAAATCATACTGGGCAAGCTAAATCATCAATAATTATTATATTAGAAGACTGCAAATATTTCTCTAACTTAAAAAAAAATGATAACTTACAAGTCTTAGTTAATTTGTGTAAATATGAGTGAATGTCATGAAGAGAAAAATTTATATTCTTTTACTACTATCTGTGCTTATTATCTCTTCATTAGCACTATTTAGTGGTGAAAGAGAATTTGCATTTTCAGATGTAATGAGATTTCAAGGTATAACGTTACAAAAAATTTCTGATAATGGAAAATGGATTTCTTACTGTACATATCCTGATAGAGGGAATACTACTGCATATATAAAATCTACTTTAAACGAAGACGAGCATTTCGTAGATAGAGGTACCTCTACCCTGTTCTCCAATGATACAAAATGGGCAGCGGTAAAGAAAAGACCAGACATTTTGGAAAGGATTAATACCGGTAAGGATAAAGACAAGCCTAAAAATGATTTAGTGCTTCTAAATTTGGAATCCGGAGTTTCTACCGACATTTCTGAAGTTGCCAAATATGAGTTCACTGAAGATAGCAGATGGATTATTTATATAAAAGACGAAGACCCTGTTAAACATAAAGATTTAAAAAAGAAAAAAACAGGTAGACCTTTTATATTAAGGCATCTTACTTCTGGAACAGAAATTAAGATGGATGACGTTATTGATTATGCTTTAGATAGTAACTCTACATACTTATTTTACTCAGTATCTTCAACTGACAGCAAGAATGATGGCTTATATTACAGGAATTTAAAAGAAGAATATGCCCCAATTTCTGCAGTAAAAATAGAAAAAGACAATAAGTTTTCTAATCTCGCTTGGAATAAAGTATATAATGTTTTAGCATTTATGCAATCTCCATTGGATGATGAAGGTGAAGTAAAATACTCTGAAATGTATATCTGGGATGCTGTTAAAAATGATACATATCCCATATATAACCAAGCTCATGAAAATGGTTCATGGTATTTACCTGAGAAGAATGATTTGAAATGGACCAAAGACGGCGAAAGACTCTTCTTCGGTTTAAAACCTAAATGGGAAAAACTTGAAGATGAAGAAGAAATCAAATATGATATTAAAAATTATCAAAATATAGATACTATCTTAGCTCATACGGAACTTGATGTTTGGCATTGGAACGATCCTAAAATTATTCCAAACCAAAAAAAGGAATGGAAAGAAGAAAAAAACAGAACATATATGACATGTTATTTCCTTACTCCAAATAAATATGTTCAACTTGCTGATACAACTCTACCCGAAGTGCAGTTTACAGAAAATCCAAATTACGCTATTGCCTATAATCCTAAGCCTTACAACAAATTGATTACTTGGGACGGCTGGTACCAGGATATTTATGCTGTTGAGCTGATGACAGGTAAAAAATATAAAATATCAACTAAAAATATTACATCCGGCACTCTATCTCCTAATGGTAAATATATAGCTTATTACGACAGTGGGGACTGGTATTTATATAATACTATAAAACAAACGGCGAGCAATCTTACTAACAAAATAGACGTTAAGTTTTATGATGAAGACAATGATAAACCTGAATCGCCTCAACCTTACGGCATTGCCGGATGGTTTGAAAACGATGATGCTGTAATGATATATGATAAATACGACATTTGGAAATTTAGTACGCTTATGCCTTCTAACTATTCTAATATCACTAATGGAAAAGGAAGAGCTGACACGCTACGCTTCAGAATTAAAAATCTGCTTGGCAAACGAAAATATTATACTTACGAAGACTCTCTGCTCTTGGAAGGATTCCACTATAAACAAAAATTTCAAGCTATATACACTATGAAATTTACAAATAGTGAAATCACTCAGTTATTGAAAGAGAACAAAAGATACAGAATTATTGCAAAAGCAGAGCACGCAGACAGAGTTGTAATTTCACGTGAAAGCTATGAGGAGTTTCCTGATTTGTGGCTCACAAATTTTAACATGGAAATGCCTCAAAAAACAAGCAATGTAAACCCTGAATTATCTGAATACAAATGGGGCAATGCTGAGCTTACAGAATGGAAAAACGGCAGAGGAGAAGATTTGCAGGGAATTATACTTAAACCTGAAAACTTTGATCCTTCTAAACGTTACCCTGTTTTAATTTACTTCTACGAAACTTTTTCAGACAGAATGTATAATTTCACTCTGCCTCAAATTAATCATAGACCTTGCTTCCAAGTATACTTGAACGATGGATATGTAGTGCTTTTACCGGATATCAAGTATGTAGCCGGTAACCCCGGAATGGATGCAACGGACGCCTTAACTCGTGGTGCTCAGCATTTGATAGACATGGGTATAGCTGATGCTAAAAAAATAGCAATTCAGGGACACTCATGGGGTGGTTATGAAACTGCATTTATGATAACTGCTACAGATATGTTTGCTGCAGCATGTGCAGGCGCTCCTGTTGCAAATATGACAAGTGCTTACAGCGGTATTCGTTTGGGTTCTGGTTTAACTCGTCAGTTCCAGTATGAAAAGCAACAAAGTAGAATTGGTGGTACGCTATGGGACTCGCTTGATAGCTATCTAAGGAACTCGCCAGTTATGCAAGCACCTAAAGCAAACACGCCTTTTCTGTTTATGTTCGGTGATATTGACGAAGCAGTGCCTTGGGAACAAGGAATAGAGTTATATATGGCTTATAGAAGGTTGAATAAAAACTGTATATTCTTAGAATATAGGAACGAACCACATCATCCTAGAAAGTACCATAATAAATTAGATTACGCTATCAAGATGAAAGAATTTTTTGACCATTATCTATTAGGCACTCCGGCTCCCGAGTGGATGACAAAGGGTGTACCTTATCAAGGGAGATAGTAATCGGATCGAAATATGATAATATATCTAACGAACGGAAAAGGGACTTCCAAAACTAAGTGGAAGTCCCTTTTCAAATTTTTTGTAAAACCTATATCTTATACGATTTCTACTAATTCTAAATCAAAGATAAGGTCTTTGCCGGCTAATTTGTGGTTAGCATCTAGCATGATAGTATCATCTGTAATTTCTTTTACAGTTACAGGAAATACTTGACCTTGAGGGTTATTCATAGTCAATTGCATACCAACTTCAGGGTTGATTTCAGCTGGAAGTTTATCTTTTCCTATAGGGAATATAAGTTCATCTCTATACTCACCGTATGCTTGGTCTACTGGGATTTCAACTGTTTTTTTATCGCCTATTTGCATACCTTCGATGCCTTGTTCGAAACCAGGTATCACTTGACCACCACCGATAGCAAATTGAATTGGATCTCTACCTTCGGAAGAATCAAAAACTTCACCTGATGACAATTTGCCTGTGTAATGTACTTTTACTGTGTCCCCATTCTTTGCACTCATAGCATCTCTCCTAAACTTTTTTTTGAGAAAAATTAATAATTAATCCAACCACAATAAGCAAAAGCCCCATAACTGCAGACATTTCTATCGCCTCATTTAACACTGCATTTATTAATATAAGTGACAGAAAAGGGGATAAATAAATTAAATTACTTATTTTCGCAGTATCATTTGAGTAATATAAGGCTTTTCCCCATAATATAAAAGTTAAGCCCATCTCAAATGTACCAATATATGCAGAATATAATATTACCTCCGAGCTGAAAACAAGCATATCAGCGTCTATTATGGAGTACGTCAACAAAAATGCAAGAGATACAAAAAAGTTCCAAAATAACTTTTCGGAAGCATCCCTTTTGTCTTTCATATTAATAATCCAGTATATCGCCCAAATAAAAGCACTTGCAAATGCAAATATATATCCTATAATATTCTTTTCGCCTACAGCTGAACTGCTTCCAAAAATCACAACGCCGGTACCAATGAAACTAATTAAAATACCTACAAGGGAAATGATACTCAGCTTCTTTTTCAAAACAAATGCAGACATAACTGCAAGTATTACACCCCATGAGTAGTTGATAATTTGTGCATGAGCAGCCGGAAGCATATCGTAAGATGTAAAAAGTACTATATAATAAATAAATGGGTTTATAAGACCCGGTAAGAGAGATTTTTTTAGATTTGATTTTATATCTGAAATATTATAACTATTGATTCTGTTGAAATTTGCAAGAAATAATATAATTGTAGAAAAAAGTGCTGAATAAAATACTAGATTTAAAGGATTGGCATATTCCAACGCTAATTTAAATGCAGTCGCTACCGTAGACCAAGCTAGGACAGCTCCCAAGCCAAAGATTATAGCTTTATTTTCTTTTATCATATCAATATTCCAATCCAATTAAACGTCATCATCATAGTTTCAATAAAACTAAGAAAGAAAAATGGGAAAAAAGAGTAAAAATTTGGATAAGCTTAAATGCAAGGGTACATTGTGTGAAGGAAAGTGTAATAGCAAGTGCAAAAAACTGAAGAAAAAAAAGAAGAAAGATTGATTTATGTAATTAGAAATATAAAAAAAGCCGATCATTAAGATCGGCCTTTTTTATATGATTTTAGTATTATCTAATTACAGATTATACCCAACCACGCATTTTGCAAGCTTCAGCAACTCTAGAAACAGAGATCATGTAAGCAGCATCTCTCATGTAAACGTTTCTTGATTGTGCTAAATCAGAAACTGCATGATAAGCGTCAGTCATTTTTTTGTCTAATTTTTCAAGAACTTCTTCTTTAGTCCAGAAGTAGTTCATGTTACATTGTACTTGTTCGAAGTAAGAGCAAGTTACACCACCGGCATTAGCCAAGAAGTCAGGGATCATCCAGATACCTTTAGCTTTGATAACTTCATCAGCTTCAGGAGTAGTAGGGCCGTTAGCACCTTCAAGGATAAATTTAACTTTGTCATTGATTTTTTTGATAGTTTCAGCATTAACTTGGTTTTCCAAAGCTGCAGGAACTAAGATATCAACTTCTTGTTCGATCCATGCGCCACCTTCAGTAACAGTGTAGCCAAGATCTTTAACTTTATCAGTGTCGATTTCACCAAATTTGTTAGTGATTTCTAACAATTTGTCTACATCGATACCATTGTGGTTGATGAAAGAATAAGCTTTTTGATCCTGGTTGTTCCAGCTAGATACGCAAATTGCTTTACCACCTAATTCTTGGTACAATCTGATAGCATATTGAGATACGTTACCAAAACCTTGGAAAGAAGCAGTAGTATTTTTGATATCTATGCCTTTTTCAATCAAAGCTTCTCTAAGAGTGTAAACTGCACCGTAACCAGTTGCTTCAGTACGGCCTAAAGAGCCGCCCATGCCTAATGGTTTACCAGTAATGAAACCTGGTTGTTTTTGACCAGTGATTCTTTCATATTCATCAAGCATCCAAAGCATGTGTTGACCATTAGTCATTACATCAGGAGCAGGAACGTCCTGTACAGGACCAACATTTTTAGCAACCTGGCGAACCCAACCGCGGCAGATAGCTTCTTGTTCTCTTAAAGATAAATGGTGAGGATCGCATATAACGCCACCTTTACCACCGCCAAGTGGAATGTCAACAACTGCAGTTTTCCAAGTCATCCACATAGACAAAGCGCGAACTGTGTCGATAGTTTCTTGCGGGTGGAAACGAATACCGCCTTTTGCAGGACCACGAGCATCACTGTGCTGGCAACGGAAGCCACGAAATACTTTGTAGCTACCATCATCCATACGGATTGGAATGTTAAAATGAAATTCTCTATCTGGGTTACGCAAAAGATCACGAGTTGCTTGATCTAAACCTAACTGTTCTGCTACAGCATCAAATTGTTGCTGAGCCATTTGGAACGGATTGAAAGAGCTTCCAGCCATATCTTCCTCAGTTTAATATTAAGGATACAAAATTATAGTTTTTTTATTTAGTAAACAGAAGAAGCAATAAATATTTTCCTCTGTTGAACGACTACAATTTACAAAAAGAAAAAGAAAAACAAAGAATATTTTGCCTAGTTTTTGAGAATTGTAATCATTTGTTTTTTTCTTATTTTCTATTATTTAGAGCAATCTTTATTATATATTTGTATTTCATTTTTCTTTTTGCTATTTAGGCTACTGAGTGTTGTTATTAATTTTGGATAAGGTAAATAGATGGACTTATTTGTTAGGGCGTTGGAAGAAAGAGCAAAAGAGCTTAACTGCTTATATAAAATAGAAGAAATACTTACTTCGCATTACAATGAAGCAGATAAAACAGTAATCATAGAAGTAATCAAAGCTGTACCTTTGGGATGTAAATATCCTTACTATGCTGACGTGCGAATTACTATAAATAATGTTGAATATACAACTGAAAATTTTAAAGCATCTCCATGGGTTTTGAAATCAGATATTATTATTCAAGACGAAATTGTAGGTCTGATTGAGTTGTTTTACCTTGTAGAGTTACCCGAAGCCGATGAAGGCCCTTTCCTAAAAGAAGAAAGAAAACTGATTGATACTATATCCGACAGACTTGGTCACTACATACTCTACAAGCGCCTCAAGGTAGTATTTAGCGAACTTCAGGCTCAGCAACATAGCTTGACTCAGCCTAAACCGGAGTGGGAAGTTATACTTGATATGCTTAAAAAAACAGATCAAAATCTGTTTTCTATTATAGCCCGTAAGATGATAAACCATCTCTACTTCAAAGGTATTCCCGAAACTCACGATCTTTTTACCAAACTTGGCACTTTGGACGAAGACGAACAAAACTCAACGGAAGTAAACAGACCTTCGAAGAAACAGGTTTTAGAAAACTCTTATATACTTGGTAAAAAAATCTTTAAAATTGCGAAGATTAATATGCACGAAAATGAGATACTTGCATTAATTCAAAAATGGATGAATGAAGAAAAATCTCACTTCCTTGTAAAAGCCTTAGCTTCCCTTTCTACTACTCATAATGACATTGCAGATGCCATTAGAAGATATAATCACGTTATCCCTAAATCTGAAGAAAAAGAGTCTTCAATTACCAAAGGCATTAGAGTCTCGCTGATAAGAAGATTTCTTTCTGATCAGCTTGAGTTTATTAACGTTGCTAAAAATTACGGAACTATAGAAGATTTCAACAATTTGCTTAGTAATATGGTATACCCCAATGACTCTTACGGTAAGATTGGTGGTAAAGCATCGGGATTGTTTTTAGCTACTCGTATTTTGGAAGCCTCAGATGATTTTAAAAAATATTTTGACGCATTAAAAACTCCTAAAACTTGGTATATTACCTCTGATTCGTTTATGAGTTTTATATATTATAATAACTTTGAAGATGTCATAGAGCAGAAATACAGAGACAGTGATCAAATAAGACACGAATACCCGCATATTATCCAAGCTTTTAAAAATTCTCAATTCCCATCCGTTATTATTAATGGACTTTCTCGTGCGTTAGATGATTTTGGCGATAATCCAATAATTGTGCGTTCTTCCAGTTTGCTTGAAGATAGAATGGGCACAGCATTTGCCGGAAAATATAAATCTTTATTTTTGGCAAATCAGGGCACTAAGAAAGAAAAAATGGATGCTCTGATGGACGCCATTGCTGAAGTATATGCTTCTATCTTTAGTCCGGATCCTATTGGCTACAGAGCTGAAAGGGGTTTGCTTGACTTTAATGAAGAAATGGGAATTATGATACAAGAAGTAGTAGGTCAAAAATTTGATAAATACTTCTTCCCTGCTTTTGCAGGCGTTGCTTTTAGCAATAACGAATTCCGTTGGTCTCCTCGCATTAAAAGAGAAGATGGACTAATACGAATGGTTCCCGGGCTGGGCACAAGAGCGGTAGATAGAATTCCTGACGACCATCCTGTATTAGTAGCTCCGGGACAGTCTAATTTGAGATTGCACCAGACATATCAGGATGTGTTAGGTTATGCACCCAAATCAATGGATGTGATTAATTTAGAAACAAACACATTTGAAACTGTTTCAATCGATCATATAATAAAACAGGTTGGCAATAACTATCCGATGCTAAATCAAGTATTTTCTATACATGAGGCAGAAAATATTAAAACTCCTGTGGGCTTGGGGATAAATACGAAAAAAGATGAAATCGTAGCTACATTTGAAAATTTAATTTCAAATTCTGAGTATATAAAAACTTTATATTCTATACTTAAGATACTAAATAAACACATGGAAACTCCTGTTGATATTGAGTTTGCCTGCGATGGTAATAACTTATACTTACTACAAGCAAGACCTCAATCTTCATCTTATGAAGCCAAATCAACTCGCATTCCTAATAATGTACCACAGAGTAAAAAAATATTTTCTGCTCATAAATTTGTTTCTAATGGCAAAGTGCCGGATATTGCATATATTGTCTATGTAGACCCTGATGCCTACAGCCAATATTCTAAATTAAGCGAGCTAAAAGATGTAGGTAAAGCAGTTGGTAAACTTAATAAGTTACTGCCTAAGAAGACTTTTATATTGATGGGTCCGGGTAGATGGGGAACTCGAGATGACATGCGACTTGGTGTGTCAGTTGGTTACTCTGATATAAATAATACTGCTGTTCTTATCGAAATAGCCAGAAAAAAAGGTAATTATGTACCGGATTTGTCTTTTGGAACTCACTTCTTTCAGGATTTGGTAGAAGCATCTATTAGATATTTACCTTTATATCCGGACGATAAAGAAGTAGTGTTCAACGAAGACTTCTTACTTAATTCGGAGAATACTTTAACTAGATTTTTGCCGGAATTTGAACATATAGCTGATTCTCTTAGAGTTATCAATGTACGCGAAGCTACTAACGGCATGATTTTAAGAATTTTCATGAATGCTGATGAAGAGAGAGCTTTGGCAATGATAGCAGATCCAAAATCACCAATTGCTTATGACGAACAAGAAATTGGCGCTATCGGCTCTGATGAAGTCAAAGAACCATTGCAATGGAGACTTAGGATGGTAGACGCTTTGGCTGAAAGTATAGATGCAAAACGCTTTGGAGTAAAAGGACTGTATCTTTTTGGTACAGTATTTAACGAGACTGCAGGTCCGAATTCTGATATAGACATTCTTATCAGGTTTGACGGTACTAACAGACAAAGAGATGACTTGGAACTTTGGCTTGAAGGCTGGAACTTATGCCTTAGCCAAATCAATTATAATAAGTCGGGTTATAAATTAGACAGAATTATTGATGCTTATATTATGACCGATGATCTAATCAACGATCAACAATATTACAAAGATATGATAGATATTAGCAAAAAAACAGCTAAGCAATTGGAACTTAAGAAAAAGTAGACATACTTGTTATAATTATATTAAGATGCTTGTGGAGATGTAAACTGTAACATCTCCACTTTTTTTTGGTCACCAATATATTGACATCTTCAATTTATTTCCACTACTCTTTAAACCTTTTCTTTGCCACAATGTCTAAGCTATAGAAACAAGATAAACATTTCACCAAATTACTTAGGAGCACTAACATGCTTAAATCAGTAAAAACATTAGCAATACTAACCGTAATCATTTTATCAGGATTAGTAGTAATTCAGGCACAAGACGAGGATATGGATCGCCGCGAACAGAGGCAAGAATTCAGAAAAGAACAACGCGAAAAAATGCAGGAATTCAGACAAAATGAAGTTGACCCTATTCTTCGCAAAATGAAAGATAAATTTGATCAATCCATTTCAAAAGAGGATCTTGCAAAACTTAACGAAATCAGAACAAAGGCAACTAAACTCAGAAATGAGCACAGAGCAGAGCGCGATAAATTTAGAGATATGGTAAAAAATAACAAAGATAGCTGTTTCTGTAATGAAAGAAAAGCACACAGAGCTTCAGCTAAGACACACAGAGAAGAGATGAAAAAACTACTCGACGAAATGAAACCTATTGCTGATAAATACGAAAAAACACTTGCAGCAGTACACGAGAATTTTGAAACTGAGCTTAGAACTATCCAAGAAAAAAAACAAGAATTAAGAAATCAAATGAGAGAAGATTTTAGAGATAATCGTAAAGGAACTTACAGCAACGGAAGAGGAAGAGGAAACAAAGGCCATGGCATGAGAGATGGCAGAAGAGGCGGCATGAGAGATGGCAGAAAGGACTATAAGAAAGATCGCAATATAATGCCTAACCCTGAAAGATTATTACTTTGGGACGGCACCTCCAATGAAGATATAGAAGACTAGACCTCCTGATTTACAAGCAAGCACAAAGCCGATATTCTGCAAAGAGTATCGGTTCTTTTATTTAGATAATTATTGGCAGCCGGTACTCATCGAATCAGAATACCAAATCATTATTTTGATTTTTGTACTTCAATCAATGGAATTTGTTGTTTCCAATTTTTTTTTAAACCTTCTAAAATTCTATTTGTCTAATAATTGGCAGATAATTTATCTGTTAAGATTATTCATTTAAAGTTTCATGGAGGAAACGTTATGATTAACAGTATCAGTACAAACAGTTTTTCTCAAATGCCTCAAATGGAAAGAGTAAACTATCAAATGACTGATGAGCAAAAGGATCAATTTTCTGAAATCATAGCCAATTATGATCCGGAAAATGTGACTAAAGAAGACATGGACAGCCTTCGTTCAGAATTAGAAGCCGCCGGAATTAAACCCGGTGAAGATCTAAAAAACCTAATGGATGAAGCCGGTTTTAAACCACCGGAAAAACCTCAAGGAGGAAGGCCTCCAAAAGAAGCTGGAGGAAATTCTACATTACCTGATTATATGCAGGAATTTGCAACAAAATTTAAGAGTGGCACAGCTACTGAAGATGATTTGAATAATCTTATAAACTTAGTGCAGTCGCAAAATTTGAGTTATTCCGGCAATTTAATCGATACCCAAAAGTAATTGAATACCTCTCTGACTTCAATTGAAGAGTATTCTTAGTGCTTTTTAGTATTTTGAAGTCGCTAAGGTCAAGTAATATTTTTTGCTTGACCTTAGTCTTGTATTATCAAAATGATATATAAATCCTACTCATATACAAATCTCTTATCATTTAGAAATTGGTCTATTGAGAAGATTGCTCTCTACTAGAATTTGTTCGCCTTTAAAGTAGTTTACGGCTCTGGTTGCGCTTTCGAAGACTAACCCTATCGTATCTAATTGCTTGAATTTTGCATTTCTCTCAAAGGAAGGCAGAAGCGTTTCACTAATCGATGATACGGCTACTTCATGACCGTTTTTCTCTAATGTGCTAATGATTTCATTTAGATTTTGCAAGCCTTCGATATCCATGAAATATAAATTCCTAAATGAGAGAATGACTGTTTTTTTGCCTTTGATGTTACTTATATAATCAAGGTGAACCGGTGCAGTGATATAAGTCAGCTCTCCTGCAAATCTATAGCAAAGGATATCCCCTTTTTGCTCTCCTGCCAGATAATTTAAGATATTAGTCCTAAATGAGTTTATTTCGGGCGAGTAAGAGACTACAGTAATCTCTGCATGACTTTTAGATATTGTTGACACAAAGCGCAATAGAGATATTATAGATCCTACGAGTATACCTACGATTGGGTCTTCTATAACAGTCAAAATTGCGACAACAAAAAGCAAGATAAAAGAAACCTTATCTAATCTAAACATACCTTTTATATGCTCAAATTCTATCATGTTAATAGCTACATTGGTCAAAATTGCACCAATAACTGCTAAAGGCATAAATCTAAAATAGTCAAATAAAAATAATGATACTAATATAACACATATAGAACTGATAAAAGCAGACACGTAATGGGAAGCTCCACTTTTTATATTAAGAGCAGTTCTCGCTAAAGCTGCGGTGGCAGGAATACCTCCCATAAGTCCGGAAAAAATATTTGCCATAGACAGTCCTATCATTTCCTTTTTGCGATTGAATTTTACTCCGGTCATTTCTGTGGCAATTCTTGCCGAAATAAGCGTTTCTAAAATAGCTACAACACTAACAGCTGCTACTGCAGTAAAAAACTCTTTATTTATCTTCAAATGTCCGAAATGTGGAAGTATATTTTGAAATATATTTCCTTCGAAATCAGAGTAAATATTATTCAAACTTAAAATCTTTAAGTTCAAAATGCCAATCTCTGATAAATACGCTACTAAAATGCCTATACCTGAAATAAGAATAGCAGCAGGTATTTTAGGTATAAATTTCTTCGCTGTCAGCAAGAAAAGAAGTGAAATGCTAAAAACAACCAGCGATGGTAGAGAGATTGAAATATTACTAGTAAATGCTTGGCTGATTTTACTGAGTTTATCTGCATTTTCAATAAATACAGTACCTAAAATAAAATCGAATTGCGAAAGTACTAACAGAACTGCAACACCTAATGTAAAACCCTGAATAGCACTAACCGGTATAAAAATTATATATTTATACCACTTGAATAAGTAACATATAAATATACTCAGCCCCACTGCAATTGCCATGAAAGGTAGAGTTTCTGCACCATTTAGTACGGCAAAACCCATCAGTAAACCCGACAAGGCACCTGTTGGGCCTAATATATTAAACTTAGATCCGCCCAGCAAAGATGAAAATATCCCTGCCCAAATAGCTGTTATTATTCCTTGCAATGGGGTAGCACCGCAGGCTATCCCTAAAGCTAATGACAAAGGTATATTTACCAAGCCTACTGTAATGCCTGAACCTAAATTTGACTTAAAATCAAAAAAAGAAGGTATGTTAAGTACCTCCTTAAACGACTTTTGCATAAACTGATGCCTTTTGAAATTTTTAGAAATGAACAAATGCAATTTATGAAATTAGTTCATTTCAAAAGTATCAATTTAGGTTTGTGCAACTTATTTAATCATATTTGAAGCTTGTCTGCATACAATAATAAGTCTAAATATAATATTGGTCTTAGTATGTTTTGAATACATTTAGTACAATAAAACTTAGCCAAATATCTCTATCTTACATACTTTATAAGCAGGATAGATATGAATAAACAACTGATTATATTTTTTCCTTTTGCCGGTGCATCTTTTTACAGCTATCGGGCTTTCGAAGAATCTACCCCGCATGGCATTGATATTTTAGCGTTGGAAGCTCCTGGGCGTGGCAAAAGAATTTCTGAGGATTTGATTTCAGATATACATCTATTAGTTGATGATTTTTATCAACAGATTGTAGCACATACTCATAATTACGAGAAATATTATTTCTTTGGACATAGCCTTGGTGCTGTTCTTGCTTTTTTAGTTATGAAGTCATTAGTGAACCGAGGTAATAAATTACCTGCCAAATTAGTCTTGAGTGGGAAAAATCCGCCACATATTAATGCGGAAATTGCTAATAGACATTTGCTTTCTAACTCAGACTTTAAACAAATGATAAAGAATATGGGTGGCACGCCTAAAGAAGTACTAGAAAATATTGAATTGCTGGAGTTTTTTCTACCTATTCTAAGAGCTGACTTTTCTTTGATAGATACTGCAAAATTCAATATTCCAATCGAAAAAATAAATACCAATACTACTATTCTTTATGGTAACTCAGATAAAAATACTAATATAGACATATTAAATGAATGGGATTTATACTTTACAGACAAACCTAATTATGTCAATTTCCAAGGAGACCATTTCTTTATTTACCAGCATATAAATACTATTTTTGACATTATTCTTAGCCACTGATGACAAATGTCTTATATCATATAATTAAGAATTTTGATGATTACAGCGAAGATAAACTGTACAATCACATATCACAAAGTTCGCTAAAAAGAATACTTAAATATAAATTTAAAGAAGACCGGGTACGCTCTTTTATCAGCAGAACATTGCTGGATGTGGCATTTGGGAAAAGTGTGGGAGATTGGCTTCTATACTCTGAATACGGCAAACCTTATCTGAAAGATGAGAAGTATTTTTCAATATCTCACTCCGGTCAGGCAGTGATATTAGCTATATCGAAGTCATTAGTAGGGATTGATATTGAAGAAATCAAAGAAATAGAAATAGACTCATTTCTCCCCTATTTGTCTAGTAATGAGCAAAAGGAATTAGAAATATCAGGTAATGATATTACCAAATTTTATAACATTTGGACACAAAAGGAAGCAATTTTAAAAGCCGAATCCACTGGATTAACTGATAATATGTCACATTTAGATAGTTTTACTCATTCTAAATATCAAATATTACAACTACCTATTGATGCAAATTATAGTTGCCATTTAGCTCATTTAGAAAAAGATTATATTTTAAAAAGTATACCCCTATCTACTTTTTTGAGTCCATACCTTCAAATCCTTCCATAATATCTTCTTCGCTTACAGGACGTGAGAAATCAAATTTCTTCTTCTTATTATTATTGTCGCCATCTTCTTTAAACTCTTCGATAGATATGTTACCTGTCACTTTTGAAGTCATAAAAACTATAATTAGAGACACGAGAGGACTTAGAAACAAACCCAGAATTAGATTGCCCCAAAAACCTAAGCGGGTTTTTCTACCCAACACAGCGACTACAGCACTAAGAAAAATCCAAATTAAGACTATCATTAATTACTCCTGCTAAATTTTAATATCAAAGATAATTTAAGAATGCAACTAAAATATCAGTCCAACCGCTGAATTATCCTTTCAAACGGCCGGACTATATTTTTTTACACTATTCTTTGCTTTCAGCCAAATTTGATGCGATATTTTTACCTTGCCTAAATAATTTAGCAAAGTATTCTTTTACTTTGTCAGGATCAAAATCCAGAAAAGTTCCACCTGATTCAAAATGCTGAATAAAGATTTTACCAATGGCATAGCTCATCGCACCTGAATAAACAGGAACGGAAAGATGTCCAATAATCCCAATTACAGGAATGGTTTTTAGCCATGAGTTCATTGTACTTTTTGCCGCATAATCTACTGTAACAGTACCAACAAGCGTTGCCACAATAGATTTTCCAATATTTTCACTAAACTCTATCTCGTAATGCTTAGAGATATCGTGCAACATTTTTAACTGTGCCGCAGTTAGTACAGCCATATCTAGCATTGGCACAGGCAAGAGTCCTGCTCCCATCGACCACCAAATATACTTATTCAGAATAGAAGTAGCACCTGGCAGTTTTTCACTGAACTGCTTAGTATCTTGAGCTTCTTGAGTCTGTTCTTTTTGTTCAGTTTTCTGTTCCATAGTCATCCTTAATTTACAATAAATACTAATTTGTTAAAATTTCCATTTCATCAATAGGAATAGCAACCAGTAAATACCAGTTACTGTCAGGAACGGGAGTAAAACTCAAGTAGTATTCTTTACCACTTTCATCAATAAAACCTTTTAAAATATCTGTCTCGCCATGGATAATCCTTTTACCCAATTCCCTAAGCTTAGGCATTTTATATTTTTTGGCTAAGGTAAATATACTTTCGTGAATAATAAATTCTCCGTTTGGATGAGAAATAAAATTGCCCATCTGTGATAGCAAGACTATTTTAGAGTTTTTACTTGGAATATCTTCTAATATTTTTTTATGAAGCCAATCCAAATCTAATTCTATTACCAGTACACCACGAAGTCTGTTGACATCATACTCATCTTTTCTGGAAAAAGGCACACAAAATCGGGACAATATAGAACCTGTATTGGCATAATCCATCTCAGGTTCCAACCAAACAGCTTGTTTAAGTATTTTTGGAATATGGAAATAGTGTTTAAAAATATATTCTTCACCATTTTCATGCAAATCAAAATGTTCAATATTGCCTAGTCTATCTTTATGATAATAAGGAGCAAAGAACTCTATCTGTTTGTCAAATTCAAATCTATCGTATGCAATAATGCTACCATGCACATCTTTATTATATTTGACTAAAGAAATAAGTAGTTCCTGGATCGCAATTGTATCTAAATTACCGGTCTCAAGGATAAACTTAAAATCCTCACCTATAGAAGTCATGGCACTTACCATTTTCTTAAGCTTATGATTTGTATTTTTAGTTAACTTTTCTATATAATCGTAAGCTCTTTGTTCTTCTCTATAGTCGGCAAAATAAAATAATTCAAAAAGAAAACTTACAAGAATTATAAATACAGTAACGAGACTAAAGATGATTTTATTTTTATTTATTTTACTCATCTTCTAATATTTGTGGTTTATAAAATTTATTGAAATTTATATTTTGACTGATAATCTTGGACTTCAGCAGTATTTCAACAACTTTGTCAAAATCTTTCTTATCTAAGCTAAATGCTTTATGCTTCTTGTTCGTTGGAAAAATATTAGATAAAATATGCTTAAGCTCTTCATCCAAAATTTCATAATTAGCTCTCATCCTATGCTTTTTTAGATACTCTGCAATCATTTCTGCCGTTTGGTTTATATTATTTTTAGTATAAATCCAACCTTGAACGGAGGCTTTCACAAACTTTCTGAGCAATTCAGATTTTGTTTTAAGCAAACTATCAGAAACATAAATACCTTCCTCTACTATATCCAGACCCAACTCATTTAATCTTATAACATTTAATTCTTCGGGATCAAAACCGGCAAAGTATAAATCTACATATTCTCTTTCCATACTACCTAAGATAGCATCCACTCCATCATAAATCATTAGTTCTTTTGTGGCATGAGTTTCAAGTATATTTGCCTCTATTTGAAGTAGTTTATTCAAAGTGGAAGTATTATTATACATACCTCTTATAACTGCAATACTTCGGTTAGAAAGATTATGCAGACTATCAATATTTTTATGTTTAAGAGAAATAAATGCTAAAGACGAAGTTTGATTAATCTGACAAATATTTACAATGCCTGCACCTTTATCAGTATATTCTATAGCTTTCTGAAGATTCATCACTGACAGAGTTATAACTGAATCTCTCAAACATTCATTACCTTCTTCATAGTCGCAAAATTCAATTTCTATCCCATATTCAGCATAGTATCCTAACGAATCTGCAACAATAAATCCAGCATAGTTTGCACCTAACTCTTGATCTATGTGCAATATTATCTGCTCAGATTTTACAGATGAAATCAGAAACAGCTGCAATAATGACATTATAAAAATTATATTCAAATATTTCAACACTCTACTTAGACTCCGAATTGAGGATTACTGGTAAATCTTTATCGCTTGTACCTACAATGATAACTTTAGAATTAGGCGAAGTAGTCAGCTTTTCAGTTACATCTAAACCTCTCCATTTAAGCATAGAGACTCCTGAAATACTTTCAAATTTGTTAATGCCTTCAGCTTCTATTTCCTTTCTGATTCTTTCCTTTTCTGCAATTCCGATCCTGTAGTCAAATTCTAAGAGGAGTTGCTCTTTAGATAATTTATCTTCTATGGCATTAGAAATTTTGATAGGTAATTCTATTTTATTTATTAAGAAGTCTTCAAGTACAATATCCTGATCATACAGTTCTTTTAATACGTACTGTTTGATAGTTGCCTGAATAACCTGAGTAGACATAGTATAGAGCTTTTCGGGAGTATAGTTTCCAAGTATAGACATAGCCGCAGCTTTTATTTCAGGTTGGACGTAGCTCTCATTATATTTAGGCCCTAATATTTTATGAAGCTTAGGCAACTCTAGCTTGTCAGGATAGAATCTGTAAGTGATATTAAATTTTACATTTAGTCCTTGTGAAGTCAAAATAGACATCGTGTCATTAACTGCCTGCACCCTTACATTATAGATATACATCTTATCCCATGGGAAAACAAAATGCAAGCCCTCATCATAGATTTGTTCCATATTGGTACCGGAAATCCTATACCATAGAACCCCCTGTTCACCTGATCCAATAGACACAAATATATTTTGATAAAAATATGTAACTAACAATGCAAAGACAATCAAAATAATAGAAAGCTTAAACTTGTGAAGAAACCACAGTCGGTGAATGTTATACTTCAGCTTCCTATAGTTATAGGTCATTTTGTATGAAAATGTTTTCTTATCCTTCATCTCTAACTCTTCAATTTAGTATTATCAAGAACTTCAATAATTTTTCCGTATTCCATTTTTATTACCTTGTCAGCATAAGCAAAATATCTGTCGTCATGGCTGACAGCTATTACTGTTTTACCTTGGCTAATCAGCTTATCAAGCAAAGTTTCATAGAAAAACTGTCTGAAAATAGGATCCTGATCGGCAGCCCACTCGTCAAATATGCAAATTGGTTTATCTTCTAGCATAGTAACAACTAATGCCAGACGCTTCCTTTGACCTGTAGATAACTCCAGATTAGTGAAAGCATTGTCCTCATATCCTGTTTTTTTGTCAATTTCCAATAGTTTCAAAAGCTCATTTACTTTTTCTTTATCAATATTTCCTAAACCAAATAGCTTCTTAAAAAGATGAAATTCAGCAAAAATACCGGAAAATAATTCTCGGTAACTGCAAATATCATCATCTTGTAAGTCTTTGCCATCTATTGCAATTTTCCCTGAATCAGGCTGGTATAGTTTAGTCATGTTTTTTAGTAAAGTAGTCTTACCACTTCCGTTACCACCAACAATAAATATTTTCTCCCCCCGATTAATATCTAAATTGATTGGGCCAATAGAAAATTTAGAGCTACCATTTCCATTATTGAAAGCGAATTCAAGATTTTCAATAGATATTTTTTCAAAATTATAAAATAGAGTATTATCACTGTCTGCATCAACTATATCCTGTATTTGATCGATTTGCTCTTCCAATTCATAAATATGATTTATTGACTGACTAACTTGATTAAGTACCGGTATTACGGCTGCTATGTTCGACACAGGCCCTATCATAAATAAAATCGCAGCTGTCGACTGGGTAATAACATCAGCATCTGAGAGTTCCAATCGAGGCAAAATAAAAACAATCACCGCTATGGAAACAAAGAAAAATGACTGTGAAAATATGTAATTCTGAGCATATTTAATACTTGAACTAATCTTCAAATTTCTTAATCTCGTAGAAATATTATCAGCAGATGCATATATTTCATCACTTCTGTTTGAGTTAAATTTTATTTCTTTTATGCCGGCTAAGATAGATGTTAACGTATCAAAAAAATGTATCTCTGTTTGATTAGTTTGCCGGAGTTCTTTCTTTAGTATCTTTTCATTTCGTAAATAAACACCAATACCGGCTATAAGAAGTACAACTATTAAAATAAATGCTGTGACTGATAAATATGCCATATATAATACTACGAAAACAAGCATAACAACCGACTGCATCGTTGCGACTATTAGCCCGGCAGATTGAGAAATCGCAGTAGTTTCATTAGTGAGTCGATTATAAATCTGAGCAGCACCTATTTGCTCCAAACTCTGCAAATCTGCCTTACGTATTTTGTCAGCTAATCTTTTTCTTATGCTATCTACTATATTCTCCATAATTATAGATCCGTTCTTGAGAATATATCTCTCAGTAATTATAAAAAGGGTGAGACATAGCACAAACAATACTAAATATTGAAAACTAACTTCTTCGTGCTGAGCTACCTTACTGGCACTATTAATAATTCCTAGCACTAAGGCATTTGCAATACCTGATATAGCAGCAACTCCGATGATATTTTTATGTGATTTCTTAGATTCTCTTTTTACAAAATCAAGTAAAGTATATTTGTTTTCTTTTTGCATATTATTTGTTGTATTTGTTAGATAAAATCCCATTTATAATTACTGCATTCTCAAAAGCATAAGGCTCTTTTAGCATTTGACTGTGTAGACCTAATCCTTGATAGACTTCAACTTTCTCTGCCGTTATATCCTGCCATGCAAACCTTCTGTCATTTTCATAAATATCATTAGAATTAAGTTGTACTATTTTAGAAGATATCTTTTTATTATAATCATGTTTCGATAATAAATCAAGATATTGCTGAACTTTGTGCTGCATTTTCCCGTTTAATTCGCCAGAATTCTTGATATATTTACCTAATATATCAATATTTTCATTACTAACAAGGTAATTGTTTCTATTAAACATATGAGAATCTAACAATATTATTAGTTCAGGGTTTAAACCGACAGCAAAAAGCTGTTCCGCGACTAAATAAGCCATTGCTCCGCCTACTGAATATCCCATAAGAGAAAATCTTTTCCCTGACACATTTTCTTTTATCTGACTTACTATCTTTTGTAAGTTTAGAGTAATTTCAGAATAAAAATCGAAAGCAACTAATTTGTGCCCACGTAAGTATTTTGATAATGATTCATACTCTGACGCATATCCATAGATTGATGGGAAAGCAAAAATCAAGTTATCAGTTCCATTTTCAAACTTCATAACTAATGATTCAGGTTTTACATCTTCGTCTAAATACGCAACAATATTTCGACAAGTCTGCAAGCGGTAGATGTCTGATATACTAATTGCCTTTGAGAACTCGGCTTCTAACTTCTGTCTTAATATTATTACCAATAAAGAATTACCACCAACTTGAAAGAAATTATCATCGATATCAATTTTATAATTGCCGATGACATCTGATATAATAGATAGAACTCTTTGCTGTTGATTAGATATATTTTCATTCAAAGAATCATTATCAAGGCTTATTCGCTGAAGCGCTGGTTTGTCGATTTTACCATTATTATTTAAAGGTAATCTATCCAAAAATATAAAAAGCGAAGGTATCATATACATAGGTAGTTTTTGTAGTAATTTCTCTCGAATTTTGGCTTCATTTGCCTCACCAACTACATAAGCTATAATCTGTTTTTGCAGGTATTTTCCTTTAATTAGCACAAAAGCATTAGTTACTCCACTCACAGCTATTATAGCTTTAGATATTTCTTCGGGCTCTATGCGATAGCCTCGAACTTTTGCTTGCTCATCACTCCTACCTACAAATACCAAATCTCCGGTCTCAGTACAAAATACTTTATCTCCTGATTTATAAAACAGCTCTGAGCCAATCTTATAAAATGCCTGTCGGTTGAGTTTTTCACTATTTAAATAACAATGTTGAGTTTCAGGTGCGTTTAAGTATAAATCACCGATACATGATACAGGTACAAGATTCATATTAGAATCAAGGATTAATGCTTGTGTATTAGCAATAGGCTTGCCAATAGGCACTTGCGGTAAGTGGATGTCTGTATCATTTACTTTGTATATCGTTGAACAGATTGCAGTTTCAGTAGGACCGTAAGCATTATAAACATTTACAAAATTTGAGAAATATGCCATATCAGTTTTAACAGCTTGCTCACCGGCACTTATTATCGTTTTCAGACTATTAATTTTCATACCTTTCAGAAAGCCAAGCATAGACGGTGGAATAGTAGCTACAGTAATCTGATATTTATTTATTAAATCTGCGAGCTTATCCGGATTTTTAATCTTATCTGTTTCAGGTACTACTAATTCAGCACCTGAAAATAGAGCTTGGCATATTTCCGAAATTGAAGCATCGAATGAAATTGAAGCAAATTGAAGCACAGAGTCTCCCTTGCTTATTTCAAATTGTTCAATTTGATTCATAATAGTATTAGATAAGCTTTTATGGTTTACGGCTACACCCTTGGGTCTACCGGTTGTACCAGAGGTGTATATAATATAGGCTATATTGGTTATTTGAATATTTGTTGAGTCGTATGCTAAATTCCTATCCAAATTAAGCCTGCTGCTGGAAATATACTTTGCATTACTGTCATCCAGTATGTATGTTATTCTTTCTTGAGGCAAAGTTGCATCCAATGGTAAATAGCTGCAGTTTAGCTTCCATGCTGCAAGTAGAACTAATAGCATTTCAGATGATTTTTCATCATAGTAAGCAATTACATCACCATTTTGAATATCATGTTTTTTCTGCCAACTTTGTGCTAAATCCTCAGCGGCTTTAATTATGTTCTGGTAGGTAAAGTTTAGTTCTCCTGATTTTAAAGCAGAAAAATTCGGGATAAGTTTTGCCTTTTCTTCAATCAAGTTGTAGCAATTATCCGGCAGATTAAAATCTACAGTATGTTCGTTGAAATTCCGATAAAGTTGTTCTTCAAAAGAGCTTAAAATATCTAAATCAATACACGGGGCAGAACTTCGGTCTAATAGTTCCCGACTCAGTTGCTGTAAGTGATAACACATCCTTGCGACCATACTTTCGGAATATTTGTTGCCCTTGTAGATTATTTCACAAGAGAAATCATCTGTTTTCCTTATGATATGAATTGCTAAGCCAAAACGCTGCAGTGGAACGCTTATTTCTACTTGCTCAATAGTAGTACCATTAAAGCTATTTGAAATATCCTCATTTTCCTGATAAATAAATATAGAATCAATCAACTCATTTATATTCAGTTTTGATTCCTTTGCAAGTATTTTCAATACTTTATCATAAGGATAAGTCTGATGTTCTAAATCATTATATAGTCTATTTTGTAATTTTGTGAAATATTCTTTTCCGTTATCAGATTTTTGAATTTTACTTCTAAATATCATTGTGTTCGTGAAGTAACCGGGTGCTTCTTGCAATATTAAATTATCTCTGCCTGCGGAGACTGTTGCAATGCAGATATCACTTGAATCTGAATATCGTGACATCAACAAACAAACGAGACCAAGAAAATAGGAATAATGCGAAATGGCATTCTCTTTACAGAATTCCTCTATTTCTATATTATCTATTTGGGATAAATCCATTCTGAAAACTGAATCCCGTGAATTTGCTGCTTCGAAATTGACAAGATTAGAATCAACTTTTTCAAAACCGGAGAGTCTGTGTAACCAATATTCTTTGTTCCTCATGCTTTCAGATTTAGAAGCCATGTCGGCTATTAAATCCTGATATTGATATTCAACTGGTTTTACTGCTGATCCATTATAGATTTCGATCCACTCTCTAAAAAGAATATCCTGCGACCAACCATCAGAAATAGAATGATGTATATTAAAAAATAAAATCCCGATTTCTGAGGAAAGTCTAAAAAGTTTTACGTCAAATAGAGGTAGCTTATCTAAACGCAGTTCTTTAATTGCAAGCCGTTCAATTTTCTCTATACTCGATTGCATATCAAGTACTTTATTTTCAAGGATTTTATATTCTAATTTAGGACTAACTTCAAGGAATGGAATGCCGTCTTTTTCAATAAATCTGCTTCTTAGAATATCATATTTTCTAATCAAAGTATTGAAAGCTTGCTCTAACTTAACTAAATCAAGGTTCCCGGTAATTTTGAATGCTGAAGGCATATTGTAATCAGAAGAAATACCAGTGTGTTTTTGAATTGTCCAGAGTCGTCTCTGATTAGAAGAAGGTAAGTAATGCTCTGACTTTTCAAGTTGTTTAATAGAAATATTTTCTTTATTATCAGCACCGATATACGAAGACATGAAACCAATAGTAGGGTTTTTCATAAATTCAGTTATTTCTAAATTTTTGGAATATGCCTTATTAAATAAAGCAACTAACCTCATAGCTTTCAAACTATGTCCGCCTACTGAAAAGAATTTTGAAGTTACAGCGAACTCTTCGTGCCCTAATATTTCTTTCCATAGTTTTGCAATAAGCATTTCAGTATCATTAAATTGAGCATTGTCTATTTTTATAGAATTTGGTTCAGGCAGAGCTTTTCTATCAATCTTACCGTTAGAATTCAAAGGAAATTTATCAAGAAAAATATATGTATCAGGAATCATATACTCAGGCAGAAATCTACTTACATAACGCTTCACATAATCACTTGTAACATTTTTATTTACAATCAGATAGGCTATTAAGCTATCATTATTGCTTTTAGATATAACGCACTCTTTTATTTCCGGCAACTCTAAGGCGACTTTTACTATTTCCTGCTCTTCTATTCTAAAACCACGCACTTTTAGTTGATAATCTTTTCTTCCGGCAAACTTTATCTCACCATCCTCATTATAATAAGCATAGTCTCCGGTTTTGTATATCAGTTTCTCAGGGAAAGTATCGAGTTTTATAAATTTTTGTGCGGATAACTCAGGACGATTATGATACCCCATCCCTACACCTAAACCAGCAATACATAGTTCCCCAATATAACCTGGGGGCATAATTTGGTTATTTTTATCAAGTATAAAAATACTTTCACCCAATAATGGCCGACCAATACTCATTTCACCTTGCAACAATTTGGCAGAAGACCAAATACAAGTCTCTGTAGGGCCGTAAACATTAAAAACATTTGTCTTGTCGAGGATATCAAGTCTTTTCATTAGTGAAAATGGGAATTCTTCTCCACCCACCAACAATGTTTTTATTGATTTTAGGAACTCTACACCAACAACATCAATAAGACCTAACAAATGCGAAGGGGTTATTTGAAGTGTGTTTATTTTATGTGCATTAACTATTTCAGATATTCTAACCGGATTAAGTACTTCCTCTTTATCACCAAAATATACCTTCACTCCAGTCAAAAGAGTACTTATCATTTCCAGAATAGAAATATCGAATGTGTGAGTCGTTATCGCCAATAAACTATCGTCTTCAGTGATACCAAAAGTATATCTCAAGTTTTGAGTGAAGCTTAAAAGGTTTTCCTGCGTTAACAGAACTCCCTTTGGCTTGCCTGTAGTTCCTGAAGTATATATTAGATAAGCGAGTTGTTTACTATCAGTTACATTTTCTAAATCCTCTTCATATATATCCAAATAACTTATATTATTTTCGATACCAAAATGTGAATCTCCGTCACTTATGATAGTGTCTATACCGCTATCCTGAATAATATAATTATTTCTTTCTGCCGGATGCTCGGTGGAAAGAGGTAAAAATGCTTTACCTGCCTTAAGAATACCCAGAATTGAAATTATAATATACACTGACCTATCCAGAAATACACCGACAATATCAGTATCTGAAGAATTTAGACGATTTGCAACATAGTTTGAAAGCCTGTCAAGCTCTTTATAAGTATAGATTTTAGTTTTAGTAACCAGAATTTCTTTATTAGGCAGAAGTTCAACTTGCTCTTTGAATATGTGAGCTAAATCTTTGTGCCTGTTTTGTTCAGATTGTATTCCTAATGAGTTCGCAATTATTTCCAGCTCTTGCTTATCATTTAGTAGTTTGATTTTGTCTATACGTATTTTTGAGTCAGTAATTATTTGATGTGAAATATTGAGAACTGAATTTTCTAATATATTTATTTTATAAGCACTTATAGAATTAGTATCATATTTCATAGTAAATGTTATTTCTTCGCCCAATCCCACATAAATAGCAAGCGGAAAATCTGTCTGTTCAAAATCTTCAAACTCACTATATTCAAATATTGAACTCTTGGAATTATCGATTGGGTAATTTTCAAAGATTAGGATATGATCATAAAGAATCTCTTTTCCACAAGCAACAGATAAATCAGCACCGGAAATAAAACCATATTCTTTGTTCTTCACATCATCTCTTTGAATTGCTTTGGCAAGCTCAACTATTGTTTCAGATTTATCCAGATCGACAAATTGCGGCAGGGTATTAATAAATAGCCCTACAATTTTTTCAATCTCTTCAATAGGGTAATCTCTACCTGAAATTGTATATGCGAAGCAAGATTTAGACGAATCATTAAGTTTAGCAGGGATTATGCTCCAAATCGCTTTTATGAGATTAACAAGAGTCACACCTATTTGTTTTGCAAAATCTGTCAATAACTTACTTTGCCTTAAATTCAACGAGAATACGTATTTTTTGAGATTATAATCTTTCCTGGTATTTTGCGTAGCAACAAGACTAGCCTCATCAAAATCATGTAAGTAATGCTGCCAATAGCTTTCCGATTCTTTCTTATCTAATGACTCTATCCATTTGATATATTTTGAGTAAGATGGAACTACAGGTAACGATGATCGTCGATTTTCTTTAAATATCTTATATAACTGTTCAAACTCTGAGAATAAAATACTATTACACCAGCCATCCATTATTATATGGTGAAAGCTCCAAAGGACTTTAACCTTTCTCTCCTTTGCTTTCCATACAGAAAAGCGCATGAGAGGCTCGTTTTTAAAATCAAAGCCACGCTCTAAATCATTTTTTTTAATAGCCTTAAAATGTTCTATTTCAAATGCATCATGATAAGTTATTTCAGGTTTCCTGTTTTTTAAAACTATCTGCAAGGGACGAGGTGCATTTTCATGCACAAAAGCAGTTCGCAGAATGTCATGTCTTTCAAAAATCATTTCCCATGATTTACTAAATATTTCAATAGCAAAATCCCCTGTCAAAGCAAAGGAAATTTGATTGAAATACGCAGAAGAATGCTTATCCATTACTTTACGAAAGTACATCGCCTCTTGCAAAGGAGACATTGGTATAATATTTTGTATATTCTCTTTTTTAAGCATTTTCAGACCTAAATATAGTTTTCCAAGCTACGTTTCATAATTTTGTAGTATTGCCTGGCGATATCAAAATATTTGTTGTCTTTATAAATAGCAATACTGGATTCTCCTATAGACTGCCATAGTAAGCCGCTACTATGCTCTTGAAACTTATAAAACTTAATAGCTGTTGCAAAAAAGAGTCCATTATTAGTACTATGCAGTTCCACCACTAAATCATTCTTTCTTTTAATAATTTGATTTGCAGTATTCACCATTTCATAGCTATCTTTAAATTCTCTTTTTAGCTTCTCATCAAACAAACGCTCTATACCTGTTTCTTTATCCGAGATATTCAAAAGCCATAATTTTGGTTTTGTCTTATTTATTTCTTTATTATTTGCATTCATGGCTATATTTTTTCCTAAAGTGTATTTAAAAAGTCGCTAAGATCATCATTTTCGAAGCCGTCAAAATCAATATCTGATTTGGTAATTTCCTGATCTAAGTAATTTGAAAGAAAATCTATAATTTCAACTAATTCAGATTCAATGGTTTTGACTAATGTTACTGCTATATCCTTTCCATATTTGGAATCAAGGAATAACTTAAATTTCTGATTTTCAACTACAGCATTTATAACAAAGTCCTGATTGAAACTTATACTTTCGCTCATTACAGGCGACAAGTCTACATCTATGAGCTTCATAAGGCTCTGTGCTTTATCATCTCCAAACACGCCCAGGTAGTTGAAACTTATCTTAGGTTCTAGAATTTTTGAAAACTTCCCTGAGGTATATTTCAGAGCTATATAGTCAAATCCGTTATTAGGAACAGCTCTGAGAGTATCTTTCACTTCTACAATAGAGTCTTTTAAATCATCCTTCACTTTAAGCGAAATAGGATAGAAAGTAGTAAACCAGCCAACAGTTTCCGAAATATCTAAGTCAGTAAATTCATGCTCTCTACCGTGGCTTTCAAGCATAATATCGATTTGCTTATTTTCGGAAAATACTTTGGCAAATGCACGTTGCACAGAGGTTAACAATACGTCATTTATTTTTGTATTGAAAGCTCTGTGAGTTTCTTCAAGTAACACGCGAGTGACCTCGCTACTTAATTCAAAAGAAGCTGAATTAAATTGACTTTCCTTATTTAGCCAATCAATAGTTAATTCATCAACTGTAACACTATACCAATATTCTATATTATATAATTCTTTACTGAATTTAATATCTATATACTTAGACCAATTTTGGAAACTATCAGTAGTGTCCGGAAGTATCAATTTTTCGCCTTTGTTAAGGGAAATATAGGTAGATTCTATCTCACCTATAAGTATTCTCCATGAAATACCATCTATAATGAAATGATGAGCCACCGCTAAAAGAAAGGACTTGTCTCCATCTTGTATAAGTCTAAATAGAATCATCTTACCTTCTTCAGGATTGATTTCTTCATTCATTCTTCTTGATAAATCTTTGGCACTTACTCCATCAAATCTCTGTTGCATCACCTCATAGTGATGATAGTCAGTCATTGAATTCATTAGCTCTTGCAGATAAATACCTTCGTACTTTCTATATCGAGTACGGAAAGCAGAATGACGGGACAGGACTAAATCCACAGCTTTATTTAGTAATTCAGCATCGATAAATTGAGTAAATTCAAAACATTGAGCCTGATTGAAATGGGAGTATATTTCTCCATTTTGCTCAACAAACCATTTCTGAATTGGACTTAAAGGATATTTACCTGCTTCTGTTTCTTTCTTTAAAGCCTGCTGTTTAGCTTTCATGGCGGATGCCAACTCAGTTATCGTATTGTTGGCAAATACGTCTCTTACATTCGCTAAATAGCCTCTTTGTGAAAGTGTCGAGCATATCTGAATAGCTTTAATAGAGTCTCCACCTAACTCAAAGAAATTTTTATCAATGTCTATATTCTCTTTACCTAAAACGCTTTGCCAAACTTGCAGTACGATTAACTCTTCATCGTTAAGAACAGTTATATCAACAACATCATTGACATCATCAGAGAATTCTGACGGTAAGGCATTTTTATCTATTTTACCATTTGCGGTAAGTGGCATTTCATCAATTAGTTTGATATATTTTGGTATCATATATTGCGGTAGAAAAGATTTCATTTCAAATCTTATTTCTTTCTCAGTAAGCCTGTCAGAAACAACATAAGCAACTAATTCTTTATTGCCATTTTCTTCTTTAACACTTAAATATGATTCGTTTATTCCTGTGATTTTATCCAGATTAGATTTAATCTCTCCGGTTTCTATTCTATACCCTCTAATTTTTACCTGATTGTCTTTTCTTGAGAGGTATACTATTTCCCCATTTGGCAACATTTTACCAATATCACCTGAACAGAATATACGGTTACCGGTTAATGGATTAGTTTTGAATTTTGAAGCTGTAAGTTCAACATCATTTAGATAACCAAGAGCTAATCCTTCTCCTTCTATACATATTTCACCCGTAAAACCTATGGGTTGGGCTTGCATTTCATTATTCATGATATACATAGAATAATTTCTCATCGCCTTTCCAATCGGAATCGCAGTTTCATAGTTAGCGTATGGATTAACTTTGTGATAAGAGCAAATCACAGTAGTTTCCGTAGGGCCATAAATGTTGAAATAATTTGCTTTTGATGCAAAATGTAAAGCATCTCCTTTGATTGGAGGTTCCATTCCGGTCACTAATGTTTTTATTTTTTGCAATTTCTCTTTGTCTAGTATTTTTAGATAAGATGGTGGAAAAAATGCAAAAGAAACAGAGTTATCTTGCAAATAGTTTTCAATTGCAAGCTTATCTGAAATAATCTCGTTTGTCGTAATTACAAGCTCCGCTCCTGCAAATAATCCAAGAAATACCTCAAGCATCGAGGCATCAAAAGCTATAGAGTAGAACTGCATTACTTTTGAGTGTTCATCAATATCAAAAGCTTTTATCTGATCTTCTATTGTATTTATCAAATTAGAATGAGTTGCCACTATACCCTTGGGTTCGCCGGTGGTACCAGAAGAATAGATAATATATGCAGCATTTTTAGGATTTAACTTTTTCAATTCCAACACCGCGATATCAGATTCTAACAACTCTTCTTTTTGAATAGATTTAATTGCTGATTCAATTTTTCTGTCTGTAATAAGCAACTCTGCATTACAATTTAACACGATTTTGTTTAGCCTTGACATTGGAGTTTGCTCATCTATCGGCACATAAACTGCCCCTGATTTCATCACTCCAAGCATAATTGGTATGAAATTTAAATCTCGTTTAACGTATACAGCTATTTTTGAACTTGATTTAAGTTTGTAATTTTTCAATAACTTAAATGCTATTAGATTAGATGTATTTTGCAATTCAGAATAACTTATTGATTTATCTTTTAAAGTTAGCGCAGTACGATTCGGATACTTCTTAGCAACAGTATCAAAATATTCTGATATTGAAATATTATCAGAGTATTTACAGTTGGTATTATTAAAGTGTTCTAATTGCTGCAGTTCTGGTTCACTGAGAATGTTTATCATGTCAACTTCTCTATTAGGCGAACTAACAACTTCTTCTAAAATGCTTTCGATATGCTTTGGGATGAGAGAAATCAGTGCAGAATCATATAAATCAGTGTTGTAAGTCAGTTCTAAATCTAATGCATCCTCATTTTCTATAAATGAGAAAAGTATATCAAATTTGCTATGATTACCTTGTGCAGGTATGTTTTTGACAGTTACACCTTCCAGAGCAAATTCTGCTTCATCTTTATAACCATAAGTCACTGCAAAATCAAAAATGGCACCTCTGCTCATATCTCTCTCTAAAGATAAATCTTCTATTATATTTTCAAATGGGTAAGACTGATATTCAAAACTCTCATTAATTGTATTATTTACTTTTTTTAGTATATCAGCGAAAGTATCGTATTTTTCTATATTATCTCTTAATGGAATAATATTTGAAAAAAGACCTATTGCATTCTCGAATTCGCGAAACTCTCTGCCTGAAACTGCAGTCCCTATGATAATATCATTTTGAGAAGTATATCGTCTAAAAAGTATCTTTAAAACTGAAACAAAAGCAGTGAAATTACTAACACCTCTGTCCCTTGCAATAGCTTCAATTTTTTGGAATAAAACGCTGCTAATCTTGGAGTGCAATATCGCACCGTTGTATGTTTGCACTTGTGGGCGAACAGTTTTTATTGGCAAGTCCATAACAGACAACTCACCTTTCAGTTTTTTCTTCCAGTATTTTTTAGCTTCTTGAATTTTGACAGAGGTATATACGTTTTTTTGGTTGTGTACATAATCGAAATAATCATAAGTAGTTTCGATAGATTCGCCTAATCGTATATCATTTCTTTTCATACCATTATAAAATTGATTCAAGTCTGATATAAAGATATTAAGTGAAATACCATCAGCTATAATGTGATGTATATTCAATACCAAAATACAGTCTTCAGTCGTATCACTTATGAAAGTAAGATTAAATAATGGCAGATCGGAAACTTCAATATACTTTGTAGAAATTTTATCAACCACTTGCTTTAAAGCTAATTTGTCTTTAAGATTTTCAATTTGTAAAAATTCTGCATCGTATTTAAAATCAGTAATAATCCTGAACATTGGCTCACTGTATTGCTCAATAATGTGTGCCCTGAGAATTGGGTGTTTATGAATAACTTTATTAAGAGCTTTGTTAAATAAGGCTATATCCAAATTGCTGAAATGAATTGCTACCGGAGCATTATATGCCTTATTTCCTCCTAACTTTACAACCGAATAGATTCTTTTCTGTTGCGAGCTAAGTGTATATAAATCGCCTACAGGTGCTTTTGATAAATTGTAGTAAACTTTTCCTTTTGAGGATAGCAATATTTTATCTATACTTCGCAAAGTAGGATTCTCGAAAAAATCTTTTAGTTTGATATCTGTTTCAAATTCCTGATTGACTTTACTAATAAATCCTATAGCGAGCAAGCTATGCCCACCAAGTTTAAAAAAGTTATCATCAATAGCAATGTCGTCGATAGATAATATCTCCAGAATAATTGCTTTCAATCTCAGTTGAATAGAGGTCAGATTGTTCTCTACTTCAACAGATTTTACTGACTCAGCTTGTTCCAAAAGAAGATTAACATCTGTCTTATTATTTGAATTTTTGGGAATATCATGGACATAAAAGAATTCGGGAATTGAATATTCAGGCAATACATTTCTTAAGCTGTCTTGAGATAATCTTGTTTCAGCAATATTACTTGATTTTACAAAAGCTCTTAATTGTTGTTTATCATGGAGGACTTCTACATCTAATACTGATTTAAGTTTCAGTACTTCAAATTTAATTTCATTAGGATCAACTCTATAGCCTCTTACTTTTATTCTTTTATCCTTTCGGCCTAAGTAAATCATATTACCAGAGGAATCAACCTTTGCGTAGTCACCAGTGCGGTAAATCGGCATATTGTTAAAAGTATTCAGTACAGTAAAAGAAGAGTCATCAGGTCTATTTATATAACCGAGACTTAAAGCTGCTCCGGCAATACAAATTTCACCAATTGCTCTGCTTGGTAGCACATGGATATCTTCATCGACAATAAACATATAAGTGTTATAAACAGGATTACCTAGAGGTATCTCTTCTCTAAATTTATTTACTTTATAGATTGATGTTGTGCATGAAGTTTCAGTAGGACCATATAGATTAAAATAATCTACTCCAGCCTCAAGCACTGATGCAACTACTTTTGGATTTGGAATATCACCGGCTGAAGCAATAACTTTTATGTGTTGCAATTCCCCTATATCCAACAAGTTAAGGTAAGATGGAGGAAGTATAATATGAGTTACTTGTTCTGAATCAAGTAACTGATAAAACTTATTAATATCTTCAATGCTATCGCTATTGGCTATTACAGATTTTGAACCTGCGATAAGTGGCAAAAATTGCTCAACCATAGCACCATCAAACGAGTGTGAGTGGAACTGCAACAAGCAAGATGATTTGGTAACACTAAGAATTTCTTGCTGATGAATTAGCTGATTAACAAAACTTGAATGTGATACCTTGACCCCTTTTGGCTTTCCGGTTGTGCCGGATGTATAAATTACATAGGCAGGATTGATCGTGGCAGTTGAAGTTGGTGTTTCACAGATTACCAAGTTAGTAAAATCGATTTGTTCTTCATCATAATATTTGGCGTCACTGTCCTTTACGATGTAATCAATTCTAACCTGTGGCAAAGAATCAATAATCGGCAAATAGGTAGCCCCAAGTTTCCATAATGCCAACGCAGTCGCGACTCGCTTGTAGTTCCTAGCAGACCTAATAGCAACTACATCCTCTTCACTTATACCTTCTTTATAGAAATATGCAGCTATACGCTGTACATCAGTAAGCAACGTATTGTATGTGTAATTTTTATTATCTACAGAAAGTGCAACTTCAAGCCCGTGTTTTAGTGCCGCATTTAGGACTAAATGATATAAATTGAGCTCATCTTCAAAAGCAGATTTTGTGTAATTTTTTGATATTATTTTTTCTATATCTACCTGAGATAATATAGATATTTCTCTAACTCCACGATTATATACTGAAATTTGATTCAATACTTCAGAAAAGAAATTACAGTACTCTACAACTTGTTGTTTAGAATATAAATCAGAATTATAGCTAATGCCTAATTGAAAATCGTCTTCTGACTCTATCAATTCGAAGGCAAGCTCCATTCTGCTATATATTTCAGGGACATTTATTTCTTCAATACGTGCACCGGGCAGTTCCAAATCTTCTTGAATGTCTTCGCGATAAAGTAGCATTACATCAAAAACAGGATTTCTTGAGAAATCTCTTTCTATATCTAATTCAGGAATAATCTTATCGAAAGGAAAGATTTGCTGATCTAATGTTTCATATATTTCGTTTGCTACCTGCTTAATATATTCTTTTATTGTAGCTGTATTGTCAATTGTAATTTTGATTGGAAGAGTGTTTGAAAAATACCCTTGTACATTCTCAAGCTGAGCAATAGTCCTGTTTTTAGCAACTGTACCTGTAACTATTTCATCTATTCCCGCCAGTTTTCTAAAGATAATATTCATAGCAGATACAAACACAGTAAACTTTGATACTGATAAATCGTTTGAGATATTTTTCAGAGCCATAGAATCATTGATTTTTAGAGGCACCGTAATGTTACTTCCTCTATAAGATTTTACTTTTTTCCTTTTAAAATCTGTGGGTAAAGTAAGAACAGGGATTTCACCTTCCAGTTTACCGATAAAATATGATTTTTGCTTTTCTGCACTCTCAGAATTTAAATAATCATGCTGCCAAGCTGCATAATCTAAATAAGATATATCTATTTCATTATCAATCATATTATTATTGTTTATCAATAACTTATAAGCTTTATTTATTTCTTTTACCAGCAGACGTAATGAATTACCATCCGATATGATATGGTGAATATTGAAGAACAAAATATAGTCATCTGAAGCTATGTTATATACTTTACAGCGAAACAAATTTGCTTGAGCCATATCAAATATTCTAGATGACTCTTTAGCAAGTTCGGACTGCAAATCTGCTAAATTAAGCTCGCTTTCTTCTATTTTAAAGTTTATAGAGTTTTCTAACTTTGCGACGGGTTTTCCATCTAATATATGAAATGAAGTTTTAAACACATCATGCTGATTCAGAACATAATTGATTGCATTTTCAAAAATTAATACATCAAAATTACCGTTCACTCTGTATGCAGAAGTAATATTATATGAAGCGTTTGCTTCTTCTATTTGAGAAAGCACCCAAAGACGTTCTTGTTGAAATGATAAATTGTAATACTCTTTTACTTCTGTCTTGGAGATATTTACAGAATTTGTTTTGCTTGCGGATAATTTCTTAGCTATTGACTTAATTGAACCATCTTCAAAAAGTTCTTTTATGCTGATTGAAACACCAAAGGTTTGATAAATTTTGGCAATCAGCTTTATTGCAAGCATAGAATTGCCACCATACTCAGAAAATTTATTGTTTATTCCTATTTTAGATATTTCAAATAATTCTTGCCATATTTTTACAAGATTAGTTTCTATCTGTGACTTGGGTGCGACATATTCTACATTTTCATAAAGTATATCTTCCGGTTTTGGCAATGCTTTTTTGTCTATCTTACCATTAAAATTGAGAGGAAATTCTTCTAGCCTAACAAAATATGATGGAATCATATAATCAGTAAGCTTTTCAATTAGTTTAGATTTTAGTGTATCTTGAGAAATATCATATTTAAGAGTATAATAAGCACATAGTCTAATGTTTTTTTCAGTATCTTTCTGCGGCATGATTATTACATCTTCTATCTGCTCAATATCTTGGAAAGCAGATTCGATTTCGTTCAGTTCTACTCTGTTGCCGGATATTTTTATCTGCCTATCCATTCTGCCAATAAATTCAATAGATCTATCCGGTAAATATTTACCAATATCTCCTGTTTTATATAGAATGTCCTCCTCTTCTTTCAGAGGGTTCTGTATAAATACTTGTCTATTTAGTTCATCATTGCCAATATAACCTTTGGAACGAAATGGTGTTTTAATATGAATTTCACCTTGCTCGCCGACTTCACATAGCTTTCCTCTGTTTAGTATTAGTACTGCAGTATTACTAATTGGCTGCCCTAAGGGAATGATTCGATTATCTTCAAAATGTTTGCCTCCAAGACTATTAAACATCTTGGCTAAAGTTGTTTCTGAAGGGCCATAGAGATTTACTAATTCAGTTGTATTGCCAAACACAGACCTCCATGCACTAATATCTCTACCGTATAGTGGTTCGCCGGCAAGGAGAATATATTTCAAATTTTCAAGACGGTATAGCTTATCTTTCTCAGCCACTTTAGTAATCATTCTGAAAAGCGACGGCACTATATGAATCAGGGTTATTTTATTATTTTCCAACCACTTATATAGTTTATTCATATCTTTTTTAATTTCTGAAGGTGGTAATACAAGAGTAGCACCATTCATAAGAGGAACAAAAATATCTCTCAGACTTACATCAAATGTTGTAGGAGCAATCAATGGGATGCGAGCATTTTCTTCTAGCTCAAACTCTTTACTTTCCCAGTGCATATAATGAGAAAAGCTTTTATGCATACCAAGTATTGACTTTGGCTCTCCTGTCGAACCGGATGTAGAAATAACGTAGCAAGGTTCGTCACCTCTCATTTCGGGATAGGCAAACGGCTCAGTAGCATCTTGAATATCATTTACATTAATCACTTTACTTACCAATCTAACAGATAATTCTTCCAAAGAACATATTTGTAGTTTCGGTTTAGCAATTCCTACGATTTTTTTCAGTCTTTCTTTTGGATGATGCATATCCAGAGGCATAAATACGTGGCCGGACTTCATGATTCCCAGAACAGTTACCACATAATTTATAGATGCCGGAATAGAAACTGCAATTACACTTGACTTCGGTAGACCAAGAGCAGAAATATGTTTAGCTATAGCATTTGACTTTGCTTTGAGTTCTTTGTAAGTGATTGTTTTATCAAACTGTTCTATAGCAATATTATTAGGATATTGCATTGCTACTTGGTCAAATACGGTATAATAAAGTTTTTTGTTCATTTTTTGCCTCAGTTACTAATATTGCAGTTGAATACCAACTAGAGTTTTTGTATCAGTAGTAAAAGTGTAAATGTTTTTAGCATCGTTATCAAACCTTCTGTTATGTTCAATCATTATTGAAAGAAAATCCCATACAGAAAACAGCAAAGCTACATCTAAAGAATATCTAAATCTTTTTGATTCAGTAATATTTGGGAAATAATGAAATTTCTCTTTAAACATTATGTTTTTTGTGATAGCCCAAGAATAGCTTTGCAAGAAAAAAAGATAAGCATCCGGATCTTTCTGGACATCAAACATATCTAAAATCTCTCTCGGCAAACCGTAATCGAGTTCCACCATGCCACCTGCTATTGTAAAATCTAGGAAATGATTATTCAGAAAATGATGATTAAATCCAAAGCCTGCATAATATGACCACCGATCTAATACTGACTGTTTCATATCTTTTTCCCAAATCACTCCAGTTTCAATATTGAAGTGTTTAGAAAGATCATAATCCAAAGCAAATTCAGCTATTTGCAAGTCGGAACTTACTTTATTTTCTGATTCAGATTTTCCTGAATTATCTTCAAAAGTGGTGATGTTATATTTGTCTATCACAAAATTGAAGTGCATTGTAAAGTAGTCATATCGTAGAAAATTCAGAAGTTTAACTTTATGAATATCTCCCTCGATATTTCCAGTCATATTTGTAAAAGAATAAGATCCTTCAACGTGATATAGAGTTTTATCAAGCAATTCAGGATGATCAAGAGGACTTTTTAGCCACCAAGATGTGGAATTAGGTTTAGCTATATCTTCAGCCTTTACACTAACGACATAAGTCATTGATATTACAAGCATGTATAAAATATATCTCATACTTTTCCCCTTAGATTTTGAATTGGTCTATTAGAATATTAAAGGTTAAGACAATCATAAGAAGGTCGTTTTCAAAGGTCTGATTAATAGAGAACTTTGGGTTCATATACATTTTTTTCAGTCGTTCTATCGTATCAGGATTAAAAAAGCCCGTTTTTTTAATATTGTCATAAGATAAATAGTCAGATACAAATTCATAGTTATTTTGCAGTAAATATTGACTTCCCGGTGCTACAAACGCAAATTTTTCACGATTTGTAATTGACTCAGGTACAAACCTTTGAGCATATTTTTTTAGAATAAACTTCTCAACACCATTTTGTATCAAATATTTAGGATGTATTGCTTTTGTATAGTTCAGCAAATCTTTATCTAAGAAAGGATAGCGTCCTTCGATTGAATGAGCAAATGTAACACGATCGCCATGGTCAGCAACTAAGTGGTCTGAAATTCTTAACTTGAAATCCAAGTAAGAGCGTTTATGGTTTATGTGTCTACCGTGTAAATAGTTTTTGTCAACCGGAGAAACATTGGAAGCGTTAAAACTGCTTAGATTAGAGGCAATATCTTTATGATATAACGCATTTTTAAGCTCATTGAGCTCTACAAAACTCCTTTCATATATAAAACCCGCATCACCCCATAAATCTTGCCTTATAGCTTGATCTTCAATAATTTCAGGTTCCATCTCTTCATCAGGTCGTTCCATATCCAAGCGATAACCGACATAACCTGCAAATATTTCGTCTGCCCCTTCACCTGTAAGTATAACTTTTAATCCTGTCTGATTCACTTTTTCTGAAAGAGCAAGCGAACAGGTATTATAAGTTTCTTTCAATGGCGTTTCTGCATGATAAATAGCTCTTTCGAGATATTTACTGATGCTTTGCCAGTCAAATTCAATTTCATGATGATTGGATTTCACATGTTCAGACATAAGTCTCTGATAGGATCTCTCATCTATTTTAGAATCATTGAAAAGAATAGAATACGAACTTAAGTCTCTATTTTCTAACTCATTGCGAGTAAGTGATGATATAATAGAAGAGTCCAATCCTCCACTAATGTAGCAACCAACCGGAACATCCGCTTGTAAGCGTTTTTTAACAGCCTTACCAAGCAGATAATCAATATTTTCTATATGTTCTTCAAGAGAAGCTTTTGTGTCCAAATCCTTTTCGTGTGGATAATCTAAGTCGTAATATTTCAACTCTTTAATATCAGTCTTATCAAATTTAATGAAATGCCCCGGTTTAACAGCGTTTATCTCTTTAAACATAGTTCTGGGAGAAACTATAGACGGGAATGTAAACATAGAATCAAGAGCAGTCAGGTCTATTTCTTTCCTGATATAAGGCAAAGCGAACATAGCTTTTATTTCAGAAGCAAATGATATAGTTCCATTTTGATTGGTCCAAAACAATGGTGCTACTCCAACAAAATCACGAGCCAGTAACAGTGATTCTTGATTTTTATCATATAGTGCAACGGCAAATTGACCATCTAATTTCTCTACAAAATAATCTCCATACTCTTCGTATAAATGATTAATTATTTCTGTGTCGCAGTTAGAATTAAGAGTATGTCCTTTTGCAAGTAAATCTTTTCGTAGCTCTTGGTAATTGTAAATTTCACCATTAGTTACTGAAACAATAGATTTATCTTCGTTATAAAACGGTTGATTACCTGCATCCGACAAATCGACTATAGAGAGCCTTCTAAAGGCAAGACCACAAATTCTGTCTGCGAAATAACCATCATCATCAGGGCCCCGATGTACTATTTTATCTGCCATAGATCGAAGGGTTGTTACCGAAAAGGAATTCTTTAATTTAGGATCAAATATCCCTGCAATTCCGCACATATTAAAAGTCCTCGTCTATGTTATCAATATCAGATAAAAATTTGTCTTCATTGTAAATACTTGTCTCAGACAACGATTCAAGAATATTCTTGATTTTAATCCCAGATACTTGCATCATATTTAAAGTTGTTTCTAAGTTCTGGCTCAACTTCTCTACAAACTGATAGCTGTATACATCTGTACTATATTCAATTAAAAGCTTTACTTCATTCTTTTCTTCAAAATAAAACTGCATATCATATTTACTTTGATTAGCTTTTAGCGGATAGTCGAATACATCTGCTCCTTCTAACTCCAGTTTATTCAAATTGCTATCAAAACTGTTTACGATTACATTGAAAAGCTTATTCAATGCAAAATCCTCTTTGCCATTTATCTCTTCCAATAATTCAAGCGGATATGACTGATTGGAGTTTATAAGACTTATTTTTACAGTGATTAAATCTAAATAGTCTTCTATAGTCATTTCTTTGTCAACGTCTATAATTAGAGGTAGTGTATTGATAAAGTACCCCATCACGTTAGAAAGTTCGATTTCCGGGAATCTTCCTGAAACAGGAATACCAATTATTACTTTATCAGAATTTTCAACGGCGGAAATTATTAACGAAACAGCAGCTGATAAAATGGTAAATTTAGAGTATCTGCGAGATATAATCAAGTCATGTAATTTTAATTCCTTATAGTTGCTTTTAGCAGGAAGATTAATTTGAGCAGACAAATCACCTTTAAGTACTGATTTTGTTTCTATTTTACTTAGCTCCTGCTGCCAATATTTCATTTCAGTATCAAACCTGCCTTCACTTACAGCTTTATTATGCCATTTTGCATAGTCAAAATAGTTGATTATATCAGACTCTTGCTGTGGTTTATTGCCATTCTTTATTGCAGTATATAGAGTAGTGATTTGATGCAGTAGGATATGATTTGACCATCCGTCAAAAACTATATGATGGGCATTAAACAGAAAAATGTACTTAGCATCTTCAATTTTGATTAATTCTACTCTAAAAAGATTTCCATCAGCAAGAGACATTTTAGCTTGAGAGAACTCTTGGATATAATTTTCTTCTTCAGCTTTTGTGTTAAACTCATGTACTCTCAGTTTAAACTGATTAGACATTACAATTTGAGTAGGTTCACCGGTAATATTTTCAATTTTTATTCTAAATATAGGATGTAATTCTAACACTGCATTTATAGTAGCTTCGAAAACCGGAAGGTTCAAATCACCTTGAATAATTAAATTCCCAAAGACATTATAGGAGGTTATTTCAGGGTAACGCTCAGCAAATAACCAGAGACGTTTTTGGGCATAAGACAAGTCATATTTATCTTGATAAGGCAGATGATCTATTTCTCTAACTAACTCAGAACCATCTGACTCTCTATTTTCTATTAATTTCGCCAACTGGTAAGGTGTAGGATTTATATATATATCCTCGACTTCCAATCTATAATTAAATTCTTTATATACCGAAGTAATAAGTCTAATAAGTTTTAGACTATGCCCGCCGTTTTCAAAGAAATTGCTATTTAGGCTAATATTATTTACTTCGAGTATTTTTTCAAAAAGACTAATAATCTTAGAGCCTTCTTCTTTTTTTGGTAAACTTTTAACTTCAGGGCTATAAACAATATATTCCAACTCTTTCTGAAAGCTATCAAGAAAGTCTATAATTCGATCAGATTCATAAATTGACTGGTATTTGATAACAACAGTAAGTTCTTTGTCTACACTAAAATATACAACTGCAGGAGTATTTGTATTTTCATAGAAATCTATATTTTCTATTTGGATTTCTTCGGACACAGAAAGATTCGTAGGTGTATAGTTTTCAATAACTATGATATGGTCAAACAAGTCATGCCTTCCCATTTCAGTGATAATTTCTGCAAGTGACGCATGTTGATAATCTAACAGTGAAGCAAGTTTAGACTGCAACGAAGATGCCATAGAGCTGATATTATTTTCACTACCAACACTAATAGGGAGAGTATTCATAAGCAAGCCAACAGCTTGCTCGATATTGCTATATTGATAATGTCTACCTGATACGCTAAGTGCAAAACCTGCAGATTTTGTATGATTTAATTTGCAGAGCTGTTGACTCCATACTGCAAGTAAAAGACTCTGCAGACTTACTTTTTGTTTCGCAGCATACCATTTTAGCTTATCAAGTATAGTTGCTGATATTTCAATAGATTGGGTGGAGATTGAATCTTTTATATTATCGCGGTCAACTCTTACTACACATAATGGTGTTGCTTGAAAAGTTGTAGGCTTAAGCAGAGTATTTACAACTTCTTTCACAGAATATGTAGTTAGTTGTTTACCAATCATTTTAGAAATATTAGTATAGGAGTCTGCAATTTTAGATAAATTATATTCAGGATTCAGATAGATATTTCTAACCAAATCAAATATCACAGTTAGCGACCAACCATCTAAAATACTATGATGATAACTGAATATTACATCAGTAGTATTATCACTACTAATATTTATATAAAGTCTATATAATGCTATACTTTCTATATCAAAATTTTTCTCTAAATCAATTCTTTTTAAAGACTCAATATCTTTATTTTCAGATACTAATATTTTACCTTTTGGTGATTCTTTTATTCTACGTTTAAAGGAATAGTTCTCATCAGTATCTATTTCAGATCTAAATATATCAAAATGAGAAAACACACGCTGCCATGCGGTCTGATATTTAGATAAATTCAAATCCCCTCTAAGCTTAAAGGAAAGCTGCTCATGATATACTGATTTATCTTTACCCATCGATTCAAAAATCATTCCTTCCTGCATTGGAAGCAGATCTATCAACTCGTTTTGGCTATAATCAGCCTCGATACTCACTCTTGTGTCTAAGTACTTAGATTTGTAAATAATCTCTTTTAAGTTAGCGGAAGTAAATAGAGTTTTGAAATCAGTTTCTATTCCTGCTCTATATAATGCTGAGATGAGTTTGATGGCTTTTATTGAATCGCCTCCTATTTCAAAATAGTCTGATTCTAAGGAAACTTCTCCCAAAACTCCTAATACTTTTTTCAGTATTTCAACAAACTTAAACTCTTTAGTACTCAATATATTAGGAACATCTTTAATTTCTACTTCTTTCCTGACCATCTTCAAAGCAATCCTGTCAATTTTGCCATTTGGTGTATGCGGAAACTGCTCAACTCTATTGATATATGTAGGAATCATATAAGAAGGAAGTTTTTCTATAAGAATATTCCTTAACTCCTTATCAGATACCGTACCTATATAAAACAGGTTTAAAACAGTTGTTTCTGTATTATCAATAGTACAAACAGAAGATTTGACACCTTCTACAGAAGAAGCAATACTTTCAATCTCTTCTAATTCTACTCGATAACCACGTATTTTAATCTGATTATCGTCTCTACCAAATATTTCTATTTCATTCTGATTGTTGATTCGACCAACATCACCTGTTTTATAAATAATATCATCACAGAAATGTGTTTTGATAAATCTATCAGAATTCAACTCTGGTCTATTAAAATATCCATTTCCTACGCCGGAACCCGCAATGCAAATTTCACCTTTCATACCTACCGGTAATAGGTTGTTATCTTTGTCAAGAATATAAATACGCTCACCTACCAGAGCCCTGCCGATATTTAGATTGTGATTATTTATCTGCTTTGAGCTAGACCATATTGTTGTTTCAGTAGGACCATAAACATTAATAACTTTCGTATTTTCAAAAGCCGTTAACTCCCTATATAAGGAAATCGGCATTGCCTCTCCACCAACTAATATGGTTTTAAAACTTTTAAGAAAATCTATTCCAAGCTCCTGAAGTAGCAAATAACAGCGACTTGGAGTAAGTTGAATATTTTCTATATCGTTTACTCTACACAAATTTTGTAGTAAATTCAGATTATTGATTTCCGCTTCTGAAGCCATCACTACTGTCATTCCATAAAGAAGAGAGCAAATTATTTCAAGATTGGAAATGTCAAAAGAAACAGTAGTCAAAGCTAATATCTTCTCATTTGATGCAAATCCAAATACTTTATCAAAATTCTCCACAAAAGCAACAATGTTCTCTTGCCTGATAATTACGCCCTTTGGTCTTCCTGTAGAGCCTGATGTATAAGTGATATACGCTAAAGAATTACAATCTTCTGCATAGTTTGGTTTTTTTTCTCTGGATAAGTCAATATTATCAAGTAAAAGCTGGGAAATTGAAATTGTCTGATCATTTTCAGTAATCAATAAATCAGCTTGGCTATCAACTAAAATGTAGTTATTTCGTTCCTTAGGAGTGCTTTTATCTAACGGGATATATGGTAAACCTAGCTTATAGCATGCAAGCATAGAAGCCACTAAATTTTCACTTCTGTCTAAAAGGATTGCAACTTTGGTATCTTTTAGAGAAATTGAATGTTGAATATAATACGCAATAGTATCAGATAATATATCTAATTCTCTATATGTAAAAGAATTGTCGGATGTGATTATAGCTTTTTTATGATAATTTTTTTCTATCTGATTTCTATAAATTTCAATAAGTTTCTTATGACTTATCTCATGTTCGTAATCCATCGTACCTAATTTGAGAAGCTCATATTCTGCTGTAGGCATAATATCTATATCTTTTAGTATAAAATCTTTACTATTTAAGATTTGAGATAAAATATTGTTGAAGTAGACGCTAAATCTCTCGATAGTTGCTTTTTCAAATAGGTTTTTATCAAACTCAATGCTGCAATTTATAACTCCCTCTTCCTTTATTGCTTCAAATACAAGATCAGACATTGTGGTGTGCTTTTCATATTTAAAGCGCTCAAATTTCAAATCAGGTATACTAAACAGCCTGTTATCCGCAGCCTCATAAATAAATAGAGTATCAAATAGTGGATGGCGGTTACCATGAGTTTCTAAAGCCAAATCTTCAATCACTTTTTCTATAGGATAATGAGTATGCTCATAATTATCAGCTGTAAGAACAGCCTGATTTTTAGCGAATTCTTCAAAACTTGAAACATTTTGAAGATTAACTCTATGAGGAACAGTGTTAGCAAGCAATCCTATCGTAGTATCAAGGCTTGCATCAATAGAACGCACTGAAGTCGGGCAACCAATAACAAAATCTTGCGAACCGCTTAGTTTGTTGATCATTACTGCATAAATACTTAGAAGAACAGTATTTAATGTAATACCTTTGGATTTTGCAAATCCAGTTAACTTCTCTGTTAAATCTTCATTAATCTGAAAATGTAGCTGACCACCTTCAAAAGTAGTCTTCGCCGAACGTGAATAGTCATAAGGCAGTTCAGGAGCAGAAGGCAAATTGGCAAGATTTTTTAACCAGTAATCTCTATCGGTATGGAAATGTGAACTATTGAAATACATTTTTTCTGAAAATAGAAATTTATTAAACTGAGTCGGTTGATATTCTAACTCAACTCCTCTATAAAATTTACAAAGTTCATCAACTAATACGGCAATAGAGATACCATCAAATATAATATGATGGGCATCTAAAACCATCAGATTTGTGCCTTTATCAATATTTACTAAGCCGACTCTGAAAAGAGGCAATTGTGATAAGTCAAATGGCTGTATAAAGTTATGAATACTTGATTGTATATCTTTTTCTATTTTAAAATGAGTTAAACTGAAGTCGTATTTATCATCAACCTCACCGACTATATTGGAGTCTTTCAAATAATAACTTGTTCTTAATATTTCATGTCTTGCTATAATTTTATTGAAAGCCTCTTCCAGTTTTTTATAATTAAGGTCACCTTTGACAGTAAAAGGGAGCGTAATGTGATAGGCAATTTCGCCGCCTTCATACTGACTCAACAAATACATTCTTCTCTGACCTGTAGAGGCTTCTTGTATTTTTACGGGAGATAGAATTCTACTGGCATCAGGGAAAAAGCCATTTTCTATCATTTCAAGTAAAGCTTCCTTCATTGCAATAAGTATAGAGTCAACGTCTTCTTCAGAAGTTTCTGTCGAGAAAAAGTTAACCTTTCTTTCCCAGAAATAAACACCCTTATATATCATCAAATAAAAGAATATATCAAGCTCTATAGGTTTTAATAACAAACTATACTCATTTAATCCATCTATTCTAAACTGGGATGAAAAATGTGAACAAGTCAGAGGTACTCGTAACTCTGCAAATAGGCTATTAGCACGTTTTACGAAAGACTCTGTGAGAGTATTTAAGCGAAGATACATACTCTCGCCTTCCGCTTCGATTTTTTTCAAAACCGCATTGCAAGCAGCAATTGTCAGAGGATGTTTACAAAAAGTACCACCAAAGAATATGATATCGTTTTCAGGTCTTGACTTATCCTCAAAATTCCATTCTCCACCATCTATATAATCTAAGAATTCGGCTTTGCCGGCAAGTACACCTAAAGGCATACCTCCGCCAATCACTTTACCATAAGTGACTAAGTCCGCTTTGATACCATAAAATTCCTGAGCGCCACCTGCAGAGATTCTAAATCCATTTACTACCTCATCAAATATTAAAGTAGTGGAACTCTCTGTAGTTATGCTTCTCAGTTTTTTCAAAAACTCTTTGGGTTGTAGATGAGGTTTACGACTTTGAACCGGTTCGCAAATTACGGCAGCTATATTAGTGCCATGTTCTCTAATATACCTCAAAGCTTCTTCAGAGCCATAGTCCAGAACTTTTACATTTTCAATCATACCTTCAGGAACGCCGATAGAAACTGGATGGGAATTTCCTGCGTCGTCTGGCACTGCCAGAACTCCGTCAAATGTTCCATGATAGGAACCTCCAAAAATAATAATCTCATCTCTGCCGGTTTTAGCCCTGGCAACTCGAATAGCAACCATTATTGCTTCAGATCCGGTATTGCAGAAAGTAACTCTTTCGTTGTTGCTAAGACGAGCAAGGAGTTCAGCTGTCTCTCCTACCATTGCCGATTGCGGGCCTAGCTCGAAACCTTTTTCTATCTGTCTAAGTATTGCTTCTTCTATAAATTTAGGTCTATGCCCGAAGAAATGTACCCCGTAGCCGTTAGCCAAATCTATGTATTTATTTCCGTCCAAATCCCATACATAAGCACCTTGAGACTTAGCAGACACAAAAGGATAACTCATTTTTTTTAGACTATATCTAAAAGAAAGAGTGTTTATCCAATCGCAAAGAGATTTTCTATATTGCTGCGCATACTCCATAGAACGACGTGTTTTCTGATTATAACGCTCTATGAGCTTACTTACAAACTGCTCTTGTTGATAACTCAGTCCATCACTATCTAATTTCAGAGAACGAAAATTTACAGGTTTTGCTTTAATTTTCACGGTTTTTGCAGGAGATACTTGGTCATTATTTACGTGCATAGATTGCTGTAATAAATTCAATTGCTGCTGCATTATCTGCATTTGCTGATTGATAATAGACTCAACATTTCCGTTAGAGTTCAACACCACTTCGTTTGTTGGCATATTTTGAGTTTGTACAGCAGATGGCTTTTCATATTGCAATTTTTCAGTTTTATTGATTTCTTCTTTGATTAGGTTGTTATCGATATATTCTGCTAGTTTTGCTATATTATTATAAGTTTTAATTAAGTCAGACATAGATATGGAAAGTGAGTATCGTTTATCTATCTCTTGTCTGAGTTTTACAAGGGTAAGAGAATCCATACCTAACCGGAAGAAACTATAGTCAATGTCAATTTGCTCAATTTCCAATCCTGTTTTTTCAGAAACGATATCAAGAAGTTCATTTTTGTAGTTTTTAGCTTCTATCATTGTATCTAGCTCCGGTATAGGTGATGTTGCCTGTATAACTTTAGACTGCTCCCGATATAGTCCCAGGTTAGGATCTTGCCAGAAACGCTTTTTAGAAAACTTGTACTTTGGTAAGCTTATATTATTATATTCTTTTATGTTATAAATAGAAGAGAATTTTATATTTGCTCCATTGACATATAGAGAGGCAAGCACCCGCTGAATCTGCTCATGTTCGGTAAAATCTTTTTCAAAAGCAGAAATAAATAAATCATAGGGATAATCCTGCAAACCAACTCCGGTCAGAACCGGAGAAGGTCCAAGCTCAAGAAATACATGGTAGGCATCTCGTCTCACACTACGCATAGTTTTAGCAAAATTGACACATTTCAAAATGTGATCACACCAGTAAGTTGCATCTAAGATTCTACCTTTTTCTAACTTTTTACCTTCTATATTATCATAATAGTCTATTTTAGATTCTTTAAACTCGATATCCTTGATTACATCATAATATTCTTCTATTATTTCCACCATTACAGGAGAATGTGAAGCTTGGGAAATTTTTAGTTCTTTATATTCTATATTGTCAGATTCAAAAGCCTTGATTATTACATCCACATATTCTGAAACACCTGATATAACAGTATTTTCAGTTGAGTTGATTGTAGCTATACTTACAAAATCTCTATAATTATCGATATATCTTTCGACCGCTTTAGCATTTGTGTAAACAGCTACCATTTTCCCTTTTGTAGCGATATTATCCATCAAATTTGCTCTGATTGCTATCATTTTTGTAGCATCTGTAAGAGAAATGATACCTGCAATACAAGCAGCAGCATACTCACCTGTGCTATGACCTATAAGTGCCGAGGGTGTAATACCAAAACTTATAAACATCTGACTCAATGAATATTCAATAGCAAATAATGCCGGTTGTGCATATTCTAATTTGCCTAACTTCTCATAATCGCTATCAATAATATCGATAATTGAAGTATGTATATGCTTTTTCAGTAGTGTGTCACACTCCTGCATTGCTTTGGCAAAAACCGGCTCTTTCAGCATAAGTTCCTGCCCCATTTTTAGGCGTTGAGCACCACCACCAGGGTATGTAAATACAATACCTTTACTTTCTACTTTCCGGCTACTTCTTAGAATATTTACTTTATTTTGGCTTAGCTTAGGATTTTTTGCTTTTTCTGCTAACTGAGCATTATTAGATACGATACCTGCTCTAAAATTATAGCCGGTACGTTTATCTTCAATATTTGCAATCAAATCATCGATATGAACAGATTCTGTTTGGAGCAAGTTTGAATACGCAAATATCATTTCATCAAGAGATGCCTCTGTTATTGCACTTAGTGGTAAGACTCTTAACGCATTTGAAGTATGAATCACTTTAGGCAAAGCTTCTTGTTGCTTATATTTTTCAAGTATAAGATTTACATTGGTACCACTATATCCGAAAGAATTTATAGATGCTCTAAATATTGAATTGGGGCTATGCTTCAGTAAAACATCTAAATCTGTATTCTTTGATAATACGTTTGAGTTTGTAAATTCTAAATCTGCATTGACAGGTAGTTTAGAAAAATGTAAATTGGCTGGTAATGTCCCATTTTCGTAAGATTTTAATAATTTAACTACACCTGCAAGGCCTGCTGTGGCTTCAGTATGACCTATATTTGATTTTACTGAGCCTACTCTATGATATGGTTTGACCGTGCCACATACAATCTGTATAGAATTTAGCTCTTGCAAATCACCGACGACAGTACCAGTGCCATGAGCTTCAAAATAGCATATATCTTCGGCCTGCATATTGGCAATATCTAATGACTTTTGCATTACGTTTATCTGAGCTTTACCATTTGGAGCAGTAAGTCCATTACTGGCACCATCGTGTGAAAGTGCTGAACCTTTAATAACACCATAAATCTTATCAGCGTCAGCCTCAGCCCTTTTTAGGCTTTTTACTATCAAAGTAGCACATCCTTCAGACCTAACGTATCCATTTGCTTTATAATCAAATGTTTTACACCTGCCATCTTCTGCAAGTACCCCCATTTCATGTAAGCCTACGTTCATTTCAGGGCTTAATATTAGATTTACACCTGAAACAATAGCAACTCCACATTCTTGATTAGCGATGTCTCTTGCAGCGTAATGCAGTGCAGCCAAAGATGAGGAACAAGCAGTGTCAATAGCCAAATTTGGGCCATGCAAATCTAAAAAGTAAGATATGCGACCTGCTGCAGTACTGGGTGTAAATCCAGTGAAACTATAAGGAGTTATATTCTTTAAATCATTAGATTTGGCTTCCACTGTTGCATAATCGCTATTTGCAATACCTAAATATACACCGCAGTTTGTACCTTTAATATCATCAATTTTGATATTAGCATCTTCCAGTGCATGTATTGTTGTTTCAAGTAATAATCTTTGCTGTGGGTCAAGTGACTTTGCTTCGATAGGTAATATGTTGAAAAACTCATTATCAAATAAGTCAATATCTGAAAGAAAACCTCCAAAATTAGGAATATCCTGTATTTTGTCAGATTTTATCTCAGCTACTTTCCATCTACTTTTTGGTATTTCTGTAATGCAGTCTTTATGAGTAATCAAATTATCGTAAAACTCATCGGCATTACTGGCAAAAGGAAATCTGCAATCGATACCTATTATGGCAACATCTGTGTAATCTATACTATCAATATCAGTTTTTTGGTTTGGAGGATTTGATATTTTATTGTTTATAAAATCGGAAAGTAAGTCCGCATTTGGATTATTAAATATTTCAAACGCATCCAGAATAATATTTAATTCTCTTGATAGTTCAGCAACAAATTCTACTGTCTTAATCGAATTAAAACCTTGGAATGCAAAGTTTTTAGCGGTATCAAATGTTCCGTCAGTAAAAGTCTTAGCAATTCTTACTATACAATCTTTAATTTCCCATTTATCAAGTTTTCTAATATTGTTAATATCTTCAGCTCTCTTCTCAATCATCTCAAAGTCACTGCCAAATTGTATTCTCTGCTTTTTACCATTTGAAGTTGTTGGGATGTGCTGTAGTTGCTTAAAATGAGCAATATTTATTCCATAATTGAGAAGAAACTTTTTGCGTAAGTTATCGAAATTTACAGTTTCAGTAGATGCAATGCCACATACAATTTCTTCAGCATCTGTTTTAGTATTTATTTTGGAAGAGATGATAATATGATTATGTGGTATTTTAGAAATTTGGGATATTTGACTTTCTATGTCATTAGGATAATAATTTATGCCATTGATAATTATTAGCTCTTTTTGCCTGCCGCAAACGAATAGCTTACTTTCACTTAAAAATCCGAGGTCCCCAGTTTTGAGCCAGCCATCTTCAGTTAAGAGTGCATCACTTGCTTCCGGATTTTTGTAATAAGAGCTTACTACTGAATCACTCTTTACCTGAATTTCACCAACATACCCTTCGTCTAAATTAGCGCCATGATGAATCCTTATTTCAGAATTTGCAACGGCTTTGCCCTGAGAAACGACTTTAATGGTGTCTGCATCGCTATATTCCTTTATTATTACACCTTTACCCGGATTAATAGAACTACGTTCTATATCCAAATATTCTAAATCCTTAGCTACTGAGTCACAACTTACAGCAAGAGTTGCCTCTGCAAGTCCGTAGATAGTAGTCATTGCATTAGAATTGAGTCTATATTTTTTTAGTTTTGATATAAATTCGAGAGCAGTATCTGCGGCAATTTGTTCTGAACCATTCATGATATATCTAACTGAGCTTAAATCCCAGTCATAATCGACATCTTCATTCATAGCAGATAGTAAATATTTATACCCAAAATTCGGTGAGAATATAAAGGTGGCCTTATGCTTCGAAGCAGCCACCATCCATTCCAATGGATTTGAGATAAATACATCTCGATTCATTTGAACTTGATTATAATTACCACGTACAGCATTGAAGTGAGCTAAGATCATACCGGAACTATGGGTAAGTGGAGCCCACGACAGGAATATTTCTTCTTCTCTAAATTGAAGTGATGAGCGCATAGAATCAAGATTTGCAATTAAATTTTCATGCGACACAATGACTCCTTTAGGTAAGCCTGTCGAACCGGATGAAAATTGAATCAAAAGAGGATTAATTGCTGATATTGGTCTTAAGTGAGAGGATTCTTTAACTGTACCTTTTAAATCTAAAGCATTATAATTTTGAATTATAGTATCTGAGTCGCTTATGAGTTTTGGATGTTCCAATAAGTCCAGTATATTTTTTAATTTCTGCTCCGAACTGCTACTATCGGCTAAAGTAAGTGGAATTACTGTAAGACCACCTATAATAGAAGCCCAAAGAGATTCGATAAAAATTATATCAGAAGATATTTGAAAAACTATTTCATCACCAACACTAATTCCTTGATTTCTGAACTGCTGCAATCTATTTAAGGCGGATTTATAAAGCAATCTATAGGAATAAAAAGACTCTTCACCATTTATTTTGAGAAAGGTTATACCTTTGTCGGATTCTCTCACAGAATTTAATAAATCCACTAAGTTTTTCATCCTACCCCCGATTTACTTAAAATAAATAAATCCGAAAGCAAGCTAAACTAACTAACTTGCTTTCGGATTAGTAATCAAGCCTTATGCTTTTTTTGTAGCAGTAGCAGTAGCACCTTTTTCCGTACCTTCTTTAAACATTTCAGCAAAGTAGGCTTTTACTTTTTCCGGATCAAAATCCAAAAATGTTCCACCTGATTCGAAATGTTGAATAAATACTTTACCAACTGCATATGTTAATGCGCCGGAATAAATAGGCATAGATAAATTAGCAACGATGCCAATAACCGGAATTGATTTTACCCAGCTTGTAATGCTACTTCTAGTAAGCTGATCAGCAGCAATGCCACCTAGAAGAGATGCAATAAATGATTTACCCCAATCATGTTTGAACTCTATCTCATAGTGTTCTGATAGAGTTTTAATCATTTTCAACTGCACAGCACTAACGGCAGCAATGTCAATTACAGGAACTGGAATAGCACCACCACCTGCAGCCCACCAGATGTACTTATTTACAATAATACTGGCGCCGGCGATTTTATTTTGAGCCAAGTTTTCTACTTGCGTCATTGGAATTACCTCTGCTTATTTTTTTATAAAAAAGTTAGAATTGTCAGGATCTATTGAATATTGAAGTCCCTGTGTTTCTATGCTTGGGACTATTTTCTGAACCGGAGAATTAGGAAATACTATTCCATTTACATACAAGAATAAATCCCAAGCAGGATTTTCACCGCCGGAATATCTATTAACAAACGTAATGATATATGCATCTTGATCTTTTCTATAATAGATATTGGTATTATAACCAATCCAACCACCTGAATGACCTCTGTACAAATCACCTATTTCGGCAATAGCAAGTCCAAAACCGGCTTTGCCGTAACCGTGCATTTCAGTTTCTACAAACTTTAATCTTTCCTGCTGTATTTCAGCATTTAGCATTTTGCTTCCAGTCAGCATTTCTTTTAGGTGTACGAGTAAGTCTTCTGCATTAGACACAACTGCTCCAGCTGCCCATATGTAGGAAGGATCAAAATCAGTCACATCGTGTGTATTTCCATCTAAATATATAGCATATCCATGGGTTTGATGGTCTAGCCAAGCAGAAGTTTCGGAAAGTGAACTAGGAAAGTACGAATGAGTCAGTCCCATAGGTTCGATATATCTATCTATCACAAGATCTTCAATATTTTTACCGGTTACTTTTTCAGCAAGTAATCCAAGTGTAATATAGGCAGAGTTAGAGTATTGCACGCTAGTACCGGGTGCGAAATACAAGCCATCTGAATTTAGAGAATCTATAAGTGCTTCTTGGGAAATTGAACTTGATCTATTTTCAAAAGCCCAAGGCACAAAGTATTCATTTAAATAGTTTCCCATACCACTGGTATGACTTAGAAGCTGTCTAATAGTAATTTCAGAAAATTTAAAATTAGTTGTGTCATACTGATCATTCAAAGTAATAACATCGAGATAATCAACTAATTTGTCATCTAAACCAATCTTCTTTTCTTGGATAAGTTGCAGAATAACTGCACCAACAAAGGTCTTAGATATGCTTCCCACAAGGAAGCTATGAGTAGGTAATAATGTGTCTTTGGTGGTAGTTTCTCGATAACCTACAGATGTAAACCAAGGCTCGTAGCCGGACTTCTGAACCATTACAATGGCACCTGGTATACCACGATTGGTAGTCATTGTATCCATCATGAAGTGAAGTGCTTCTTGAGTTGCTATATCTAATATTTTCTTGGAGGGTGTAATGGGATTATCATTTTCGTCATCACCGCAACTGACAAAAAACATTGCAACAATAGAGAATAAAAGATATCTATATATTGCATATTTTGTAAATATATGCATTCTGGAACCTCTCAATATTACTAAAATAATTAGTTCAAATTTCTAAAACTATCCAAAGTCGCTGAATCTAAAGATTTATTTACAATTCCTGACACAATATAAGAGATAATACTGATAAATTGCATTTATATTGCATTTTTTTTATTTTGCTTCAATATTATTATACCTTACTACTAATTTTTTACGCTTGTCAAACTCTTTAGTCTAAATATAAAATATTATCATATTGACTAAGATTGTGCTATTTTAAATCCTAAGATGAGAGGAATTAATCGGTGCAAATGTGTTGATAAGCAATCATATTATAGGAATAAGATGAAACACAACTTAAATACTCAGGACATAGATGATTTAAAATATCAGTGCAGAATGATTTATATCGTTACCAGTCTGTTTGGTATTATCGGAATAACCATAAGTCTAATGATTTACGAATTTGAGTTTAATACAACTACAAATGACTTCAATTTTCAAATTGACCTACTAATAATTAGTGCTTTTATACTTATATCATTTCTTCTCAGCCAGTCGTTGAATAGAAAGTATTATGAAGATATAAGTAACAATGTGAAAATAGCTAAAACAAAATTGATTCAGCGAAAGAATGCTATGACGGATTATGAAGCAGGGAGTGGTCAGGTTAAATATAAGTCTGGTGATGCGAATAAGGCTATGAATGAATTTGCTCGCTATGAACTAATTATAGATAATACCAGATATCTAGTCACAAGGGAGCTTTTCGAACTGTGTAAAGACGGAGACGAAGTGATATTTTTCTACGCATCGGTAAGTAACTATTTGTTGAGTATTGAGAAAAAATAGAAATCTGAATATATTTATAAATCCAAGACTAATGAAGGACAGTCTAATATTAATATCTCAGCAAACTATTTAATCGAGGAAATAAATACTAATCAGCTTATCTAAAACGTCTGAAATTCTTTGTCATAATCAATAATAATCTTCATTTGCTATATTTGCTAAAGAGGAAAACAGAAATAGGATTAGTTTTATTTTCAATAGTAAAATAAATAATTCTAAATTAGCCTTAAATACTAATTGAACAACACACTCTTTTAGTTTTGTAAAAATTCGAATCTGATTATCTAACTGTATTAGCCATAGAATATAATCTAAGTAGACACCAATATAAATGTTAAAATTATTTACAGTCTTCTCCAGTTATTGTAAGCTACAAAACCTATACTTACTAAATTCAGCATCCAAATGTGATCCATTTAAAAAATCTATGTTGTATTTTACAGAGTCAATATTGTTTAACTAAACTCTTCTAAATAGAAAGCTCCGGAAATCCTGAATTCTTATAAACTTTAGCGCAAAGCCCTTTTTCTAAGTGCAAATATTTTGATTCCAGGACTTTATGCTATCACGAAATACATCGGGGAACTGTCCATTATTACTTTTTGCATATTGATTTTTTATTACAAGCAATTAGTTCCTCTATAATCCAAGTAAACTATATCATATTTCATATCCTAACTTCTTATAAGAATACTTTACTTTTCTATTGATTCATGCAGAAATACATAACTTTCATACCTCTCAAAATCAATCATACCTTCTTCTACCGCAGCAGCTACAGCACAATTTGGTTCGTGAGTGTGTGAGCATGGCTTATATTTACAATCGAGCATATAATCGTCAAATTCGTGAAAATATAGTGGAAGATTTTGCTTATCTACTCCGGCAAGTGCAAACTCCCTGATACCCGGGGTATCTACAACTTTACCTCCAAATGGCAAATTGAATTCTGCAACAAAACTTGTAGTATGACGACCTTTATTACTCTTGTCACTAATTTCGTTAACTACTTGCAATTCCTCACAAATAAGGCTATTAACTAATGTAGATTTTCCAGCACCTGACTGACCAGAAAAGACCGAAGTTTTATCCTTCAAATACTCTTTTAACTGTAAAATTCCTTCTCCATGAAGAGCTGACATATACAGAATTGTAATACCTAATTCTTTGTAGGGCAACATTATTTCATCAATTTCTATACCTTCTACAAGGTCAATTTTATTTACTGCTATAATTGGTCTTATTTTTCCAACTTCTGCTGCGACGAGATACCTGTCTATAAGTCTTCTGTTCAAATCAGGCGAGACAAGAGGCGCTAATATGACAAGATTATCAATATTTGAGGCAATAACATGTTCTGTATGAGCGCCATGGATAGCAACTCTTGAAAGCATAGACTTCCTTAACTCCACTTGCATAATTGTTGCACCGGGGAGATCAGAGTTTTCATCATAGTTTTGGTCAGGCAAAATTTTAACTTTGTCGCCTACAGCAATTATTGTTTGTCTCTGATTTGGCGAAATAATCTTCCCTGCCGGCAGACATTCGTATTTCTCTCCCTCTTCTGTAAGTGCATAAAATATACGACCTTGTGCAGCTATAACTCTAGCATTTACAACACCATCAGGCAACTTCCCTGATTCACGAACAAGTATACGTTTAGGTGCAGAATTTTTCCTTATCGGAGCTTGTTTTGAGTCTTTGTTTTTATTTCTTTTTTTCATTGTTTTTATTACGCTATTATTATATTCTCTTTAAATTACACAAAGTGTGGAAAATAATTTACACAAATATGTTTGAAAAGGTAAACAAAATTCGTAAGTTGCTTCTAATTAGAAAATAACACAGGATTCTAGTTGAATTACCGTTGGACATTCAAGAAGCAAGAAGGTAATGAAGATCATATCCCAAATTTAGCAAGATTATTAAAGATACCCAAGAGTCTTTCTTCAGTTTTAGCCTCAAGAGGCATAAAAAATGAGAAAGAAGCTCAGGCATTCTTTGAACCCAAGTTGGAAGACTTACACGATCCTTTCCTTATGGACGGGATGGATTTGGCTGTTGATAGAGTATTGCAAGCAGTCAATTCGGGTGAAAAAATTTGGATTCACGGCGATTATGACGTGGATGGTACTTCAAGTACTTCTATGGTCTGCCAGTTTCTGCAAGAAATAGGCGGAACGGTGGACTATTACATACCCGACAGATTTGATGACGGGTACGGGCTTTCGCATAAGAGTGTGGACTTAGGTAGAGATTTTGGGGCGACGCTGCTGATTACGGTAGATGTCGGTATCACATCATTTGAACCCCTCGGCTATGCCAAATCAGAAGGCATGGAAATCATTATCTGCGACCACCACGAACCCGGCGATTATCTTCCTGATGTAACTGCTATATTAGACCCTATCAAACCGGGCTGTAATTATCCTTTTAAACATTTAGCTGCTTGCGGCGTTGCTTTCAAATTTGTTCAGGCTATTGCTCAGTTTATCGGCGAGCCCGATAGAGCTTTGCAATATTTGGACTTTGTAGCACTTGCTTCTGCAGCTGACATGGTACCTCTTATCGGCGAAAATAGAACTTTAGTATACTATGGATTGGAGCAACTTAACTTGCACCCAAGACCGGGAATTAAAGGGTTAGTTTACTGTACGGGGTTGCGTTTAGGGAATATTACTGCATCTAATATAGTTTATGCCATTGCTCCGCTTATAAACGCAGCAGGCAGGTTAGGAGATGCAAGACGCTCTGTTGAGATGATGTCTCAACAAGATGAAAATGCGGCTTTCAGGATTGCTCAGCAACTTGAAGACGAAAATAGAAAAAGAAGATATTTTGATCAAAAGACTTTTGACGAAACATTACCTATTGCAGATAAGATATTAGAAGATCCTTCTACGAGATCTTTGGTGCTTCATGGGGACAGTTGGCATGCTGGTGTTATTGGTATTGTGGCTTCGCGCCTGGTAGATAAATACCACTTGCCTACAGTGCTACTGACCACTATCGACGGTGCTGCTAAAGGCTCTGCAAGAAGTATAAATGATTTCGATATTCATACTGCCTTGAAACAGTGCGAACATATGCTTATCGAGTTTGGTGGACACAAGCATGCGGCAGGGCTTTCGATTGCTGTAGAAAACATACCGGAGTTTCGCAAAGCGATTAATAAAATTGCGGCGACTCATATTACTCGCGAGATGTTAATACCTGAAATTGAGATAGACTCTGAGCTGATGTTAAACGAATTATCTCCTAAGTTTCTTAGGACTTTAAGCAAGTTTGCTCCTTATGGTTTTGCGAATTATAAGCCGATTTTTTATTCCCAAAATGTTAAATCTGTTAACGGAGTAAAAATAGTAGGTAGCAATAATGTACGTTTTAGAGCATTTCAAAATAATTTTGTGATTGATGCTATCGGTATCAATTTGGCATCAAAAATTGATATTATAGCCGGGGGCAGACCGTTTGACATGGTTTATAATCTGGAAGCTAATAATTTTAACGGTCAGAAATCTCCACAGTTAACTGTAAAAGATATCAGACCGTCGAAACATGCAAAATAACATCAATTACGATTACTTTTACGATAGACTACGTGAATTAGTAAGCATGAGAGACCTTTCTGCAAAGGAGAGGTTTCTTTTTGTTTTTTCAGTAATTAAAGAGATTTTTGCAAAACTTACTGAAAATGAAAACCGTTTCTTCTCTTCGTTCTTTTCCAGAACTGTATATATTTTTGATAAATACAACTTCACTGAAGAACATAGAAAACATATCGGTAAAGTTAGATATCTTGCTTCCGAATTAAAAAAGAATTCAAATCTTTACTGCTCTGAAGATAACTACCTTGCATCTCTGCAGATATGCATAAACACACTGAAAGTATTATCACACACAGACACTCCTGATTTTCTAACTGGACTATTTCCCGTGTCTGTGGATTTAGATTACTCTTTTTTAAAAAGCAAAAGAGAGCAAAAAGACTTCTATTCTCTGCGTGGAGTAGTTATTGGAAAAGAAAACACTTCATTTCCTGCCCTCAAGTTAGAGATAGATAACACTGAGCACATTACTATTAGATTATCTGACAACTGGAAGGATTTATATAATCAGGTGTGGAAAGGTGTTGAACTTAATATACTTGACTGCGAACTTAGAGACGAAGAAAATCAACTTTATGGATGCTCCTCTCAAACAATAATCGTCCTTATGCCTGATTATTTGTTTGATGTAACAGATTTATCTGAATGTTTCCAGCAAAAAGGTGCAAACATCCTTTTGTATTTTTTAAAAAAGTTTATTCCGCATCATACAGGTTTACCTCTGCTGATTGGAAATATAATAAACTCAATGCTTGATGAGTTGCTTTATGATAAAGATACAGATTTTGACGAGCTACTTGTTAACTCAATGAAATACAAACCTCTGCAGTTGTTTGCGCTTGCTGCAAAGCATCCTGAAGCCATTAATCAGATAAGAACCATTAGTGCTAATCATTTCAATGCTTTACAAAGAACTATTGAAGTGTTAGAATATGACAATTTCCTTGTAGAACCCTCTTTTATGAGTCCTATTTTTGGTCTACAGGGACGTTTAGATGTACTTTTGGAATATGATAATGACATTCATCGTAAAAATATCATCGAATTAAAATCAGGATCAGCTCCTACTACTGACATTGCATTTAAGATAGATGAAACAAAATCTGTAAGAGCAGGAATTTGGCACAATCATTTTGCACAGATTACCTGCTACAATATGCTTTTAGATTCTACATTTAAAGATAGAACTGGTAACTCACAAATTTTATATTCATCTGCCGTTGAATACCCCCTTAGAGATGCTCCTAACGCTATCCAAAAAAAGCAGGACATTATAAAAAATAGAAACTGGGCTGTATCCATTGAGTACTCATTAATTCAGAAACAATATTCAGTATTCCAACTACTTAACTCCAAGGATTTCGGGGACTATCCACCCTATTTATTAGGTCAATTGAAATCATTTTCGTCATTTTATTTAGGTTTGGAAACTCACGAAAGAGATTATTTTCACACTGCAGTTTCGTTTATCCTAAACGAACTATTCTTTGAAAAAACAGGATCTGATGAGTTTAAGCATAGAAAAGGATTTTCTTCATTATGGAAAGACTCTTTTGAAGAAAAAGTCGCAAGCCTTTCAATTATAAGTAATTTAAAACTTGATATTGACAATTCTGATTTTGACAAACTTCATCTTCATTTTTATCGAAGTGAAGATTTTACGAAATCACAGCCGTTCCGCAAAGGCGATATGATTATATTATATCCTCAGACTGAAGAAACAAAGATAAATCCTCTTTCCGGGCAGATAATCAAAGGGACACTGAAAGCAATTAATTCCGAAAAACTTACAATAAGCATTAGAAACAAGCTGTTTAAGACTGATTACTTTACACACTGCAATCTTTGGGCTATAGAGCATGATCATTTAGATACAAATACCAAAAACCTGTTTAAACAGGTTTATGCCTTGCTTAATGCAGACAAGCATAAAAGAGATTTATTCTTTGGGATCTCTGCTCCTGAACAAAATAATATTACTGTGGATTACGCAGAACTTAGTGAATATCAAAACAAGCTAATTGGCGAGGCTGTAAGCGCAAAAGACTACTATTTAATACAAGGTCCTCCCGGCACCGGAAAAACCTCCTATATGCTACGCTTTTTGGTGAAATACTTATTTGAAAATACCGAGCAACGCATTTTACTGATTGCTTATACAAATCGGGCAGTCGACGAGATTGGACATGCACTTAAACGAATTAATCCTGACTTTGAATTTATACGGCTTGGAAGTAAAGAATCATCAGTGCACGAAGATAATATCATTGCTAACATGGCTGACAAAATGCGTTTAAGAGAATTGCAGAAAATTGTTAAAACAAGTAGAGTGTTTCTATCTACAGTTTCTTCTTTGAATTCAAATCCGGAAATATTTGAAATACACGAATTTGATATTGCGATAATTGACGAAGCTGCACAAATATTGGAACCACAGTTAGTTGGCATTATTTCTAAAGTTGAGCGATTCATTATGATTGGTGATGAAAAGCAATTACCAGCAGTAGTTTCTCAGAGCAAAACAACTTTAAGTATAGTTGATAAAGAATTGATTGATATAGGATTTACTTCGTTTTCAGAATCCTTGTTTGAAAGACTCGTTAGATTAGCTCATACAAAACAACTAAGCGGTGTAGTGGGCTTGCTAAATAGACAAGGCAGAATGCACAACGACATTATGTACTTTGCAAATAAGCTTATTTATGATGATAAACTTAAGTGCTTAGAAGAACCAACATGGCAATATAACGAATTAAATATTTTTTCCGAGCATAGCTCTAACCTTTCTCAACTGTTGGCAGAAAAAAGAGTTGTATTTATCAATACTCCAAGAGAAAACCTAAGCAAACGAAATAAGACAGAATCAAAAATTGCCTCAGATATAATCCAAATAATTCAGGAAATTGAAGGGATTGATTTTAATGATAAATCAGTAGGAGTAATCTCTCCTTTCAGAATGCAGTGTGCAGAAATTATCTCATTGATTAGTAATGACTTACTGCCATTAGTTACCGTAGATACTGTGGAGAGATATCAAGGCTCTGAGCGCGACACTATTATACTTTCTTATGCGATTAACTCTCCGAACCAAACTGATAATGCAGTAGCCGAAGCAATAATCAAACAAAAAGTAGTTGACAGAAAGCTTAATGTAGCAATTACAAGGGCTTGCAAAAATCTAATTATCTTAGGTAACGCCTCTGCACTTTCTAATAAAAGTTATTTTGCTGAATTGATAAATTTGATAAAAAAGAATGGCAAATATATAGACTACAACGAGCTTGCATCTTAATGCTTTATTATTATCCGTAGTTTTATTATATTTATGCTTGCACTAAAACCAGTTTTGAAAATAAATTCTATATGTTAAATATATTTAAAGTGTGAATCACAATGGCTGGACATAGTAAGTGGGCTAACATAAAGCACAGAAAAGGCAGACAGGACGCTAAAAAAGGTAAAATTTTTACTCGTATAGCTAAAGAAATTACAATCTCTGCAAGAGAGGGTGGCGGCGATCCTGATGCAAATCCTCGTTTGAGATTGGCTATCTTAAATGGTAGATCTCAGAACATGCCTAACGAAAATATTACACGTGCTATCAAAAAAGGTACGGGTGAAATCGAAGGTGTGACTTACGAAGAAATTACCTATGAAGGCTATGCTCCAAGTGGTGTTGCCGTTATAATTGAAACAGTAACTGATAATCGCAATAGAACAGTTGCTGAGCTTCGTAGCATTATGGGGAAATTAGGCGGTAACTTAGGTGAATCAGGTTCTGTAGCATGGAACTTTGAACGAAAGGGTGTTATCACTATCAATACTGACAATAGAACTGAAGATGAGCTTTTGGAACACGTTTTAGAAGCTGGAGCTGACGATTTGGAGTATGGCGAAGAATCAAGTCGAATAGTTGCAGCAATGGAAAACTTTTCAACTGCTAATAAATATTTTGATAGTGTTGATGGCTTAGAAATCACAGAAGCTAAACTAGAATACATCCCTAAGGATATGGCAAAAGTAACTGAATTAAAGACAGCTGAAAAAGTTATCAAATTTATTGATCATTTAGAAGATTACGAAGATGTTCAAAATCTATTCTCAAACATGGAGATAGACGATAACATAATTGAGCAACTTGAACAGTAGAAACTTCCATATATAATTTTACCTATAAAAGAGAGATATATTTTTATATTTCTCTTTTTTTTTGAAACATTGTTTAAAACCATACCGTATTAGTATATTATTAGTGCTGACTAATAAAATTTGTGCTGCTAAATGTTCTTTCACAAAACTAATATGAGGTTTATCATGTTACGCAAAACTCTCTTAATCGCTGCCTTTATTGCAATTTCCACTTTTAGTGAAGCAATTGCGCAAGATTTACTTATCCACAAACTTCCCGATCATATAAGTGAGAAAGAAGTAAAGAAGAGACTTTCTAAAGTTCTTCCTAAAACTAATTACGATGTAGATATAATCAAGGGCAAGAAAAAAAATAAGAGTACAGACAATATAAACAGAGTTGCAGATATTGATCTACAAACAAAATATACATACGTAGAATCTAAAAAACTGATACAAGAAGACCACTCTGACTTCAACTGTTGCTGTAGTATAGCTCAAGTAAATTCACATCAGATATTAATCGCTAATAATGATTTTAAAGGTGAAATAGCCTTGCAGATTATTGACGAAAATGGAAATTTAGTTATGAATGAACTTATACAAATACAAAATAATATTTATATAAACTTAGATTTTCTTGATGCCGGCAATTACAGGGCATCAATCGTAGGAATTGGGTTCCATAAAACGATATCTATTACTATATAAAGTGCAAACTAATGGGGCTAATTTTAACATTTAGCCCCTTTTTTGTACTGATTTTAAAACTATATCTCCAAGCTCTACCTTAAGATGATTGGCTATTACTTTGCATTTTGCCTTTAGAAGAAAATATATATTTTCATTTCTATCGGATAAACCTTCAAAGTTGCCTTGGCCTTTGCTTATAATTAAGTCTGCATCATAGTAGATATCAAGGAACTCTTCACTGCACATATCAATTATAGTTCCCGGTGCCGAGCATCCCGAAGAAATTAAAGTGGCTACCTCGTGCAAGCCGGAAAGGCGTGCTTCTTTTATAGTAGCATCATTAATTATTGGCGACTCTCTTACTACGTAAGTAATTGGTTTTTCAATAGATTCTATAAGTATCTTATCAAATACTGTTTCCCCACAGTTATCGCCTAAATATAGAATTCTCTTTGCAGCATCTAAGTCTGATTTGAACTCTTGAAAATCACATATAGCAAAACTTTGATTCAATATCTTTTTAATATCTTCAACTAAATCTATTTCTAAATTTACACCTAAATCAAGCACATTCCCGGCTATGGAGAGACGAATAGCAGTCATAAGCGAATCTTCGGCATTTGACACCAAGACTTTCATTTCATCATACATTTTGTTTGCCTCTTCTATGTGAGACAATTTTTTTGAAAAGTATGGGTCTTTTATTCCGGTTACATCCGAAATACAATGATACATCCCTGTACTTAACTGAGGAGGAGGAAGTGTCATGTCCATATCTTTGAACATGTCACCTGTTTTGTCGATTATTTCTTTGATTTGCAACTCATCCTGAGTGGCTAACCTTGCAGTTTTAAGTGCTTGTTGCATTATGCAAGGGAAGCAGTCCAAATATGTTTTCATAAGATATATTTGTTTTTATTAATAACACAACACAGATGTTATAAAAATACTATTTACAAGGCAATATTATTCCTACATTTCACTTAATTTATTTTCCAGGTATTTTTGGTATGCTTCTTCAACGGACATATCACCTGCTCCGATATAAATCTTTGTAGCAGATTTTTTCAATACAGTTAAAGCATTTCCACCCGGGCCATTACCTGTAATTATAACATCGGCTTTTACTTCAAATATCTTTTGAGCTGTTTTTGGACCCGCACCGTGGGCTTCATTAGCAATAGCTGTGTTATCAATAATATCAATGTTTTTAGTACTATCATCTAATACTAAAATATAATCCGTTCTGCCAAAACGAGCGTCAATTTTAGAGCTCATTTCTTTGCCTGTAGAAGTAAAAGCAATTTTCATTTTATTTCTCCATTTTTTCAATTATTGATTTCCAAGCACTCATTATTTCCTTGGAAATATGATTATCAGTTTCTACTAATATTTTACCTTGCGACAGCATCTGCGAAACAATCATATTATAAGGTAGTTTAGCTACTAAATCTATCTGCCTTTGCTCCAAATATGCAACTATTTCTTCAGTGATTTCCAAATTCAAATCAAACTTATTAATTATGCACACTGACTGGAGTTTAAATTTTTCTACTAATTCTATTACTCTCTTCAAATCATGAAAGCCTGATTTGGATGGCTCTGTTACAAATAGAACTAAGTCTGCGCCAGATAAAGAAGAAATAACAGGACAGCCAACACCGGGAGATCCATCTACTATAACATACTCCTTTTTTAATAACTTAGCTATTTCTTTTGATTTCTTTTTCACGTAAGCTACTAACTTTCCTGAGTTATCTGCACCTATTCCAAGTTTGGCATGCACCATTTTAGTTCCTGTTCGAACATCTGATACATACATCTGCCCTACTAATCTTTCATGATTAGTTATGGCTTCTACGGGGCATATTTTGCTACAGTATCCACAACCTTCGCATGAAATTGGATCAATAGAATATTTGAAATCTGAAACAACAATTGCGTCAAACCTGCATATATCTTTACACTTTCCGCACTCTATGCACATATCATTATCGATAGTAGCAACTTCACCACTATAAAAGTCTTCAGTATTTGAGCAAGTTGGATTTAGCAATAAATGCATATCTGCTGCATCTACATCACAATCAGCAACAATTGCATCTAAGCCAGCTAAATAGGCTAAAGAAGCAGTTATTGAAGTTTTACCAGTGCCACCTTTGCCCGATATAACAACTAATTCTTTCATTTACTCAGACTCCCTTCCTGCTTCAAAATGAAATTATAGATATTTCTTATTTCCCGAGTAAAATTTTCATGCTTATCAATCAGCAGATTCCCCTCGGAGTAAAGCTTTGCTATAGTTCTATCTTCGGGTATTTTTGATATTATTTGTATATTCTCTTCTTCGCAGTACGAATCAATTCCTTTGAACTCACCACCGGCTCGATTAACAACCACAGAGCAAGGTTTTTTTAACAACTTAACTGTTTCAACTGCTAACTGTAAATCATTCAATCCAAAAGGAGTTGGTTCTGTAACTAAAATAATATAATCTGAATTTTTAACTACTTCTATCATTGGGCATGAAGTGCCGGGAGGAGAATCAAATATAATAATCTCCTTGCCACTAGAATTATTATCTACATATTCTAAAGTTTGATTTATCAGTGGTACTGCTTGTTCCTGTCCTAAGTCCAGCCTACTTTCAATAAACTCTAAATTACTTTTGCTGTAATGACTTAATACTCCTAATTGAATAGGTTTCATAGGTAAAGCATCTGCCGGGCAAAGCTCAGAGCAAGCATAACAGCTATGGCATAGTTCAGGAAGAACTAATATTTCCGAACCAAGTTGAATAATAGCATTAAAGTTGCAGTTATCTTTGCATTTATTGCAATGAATGCAAGCATCTCCATCCCATTCAGGTATCATTTTATTTATATTTTCTTGATGCTGAGGCAAGTCTGAGATAAGAAAAATGGAAGAGTTTGGCTCTTCCACATCTAAATCTGCAAGTATTACTTGTTTGTTTTTGGCTATATATGTAGCCAAATTAGTTGATAATGTAGTTTTGCCTGTACCACCTTTGCCACTGGCTATTGCGATTTTCATAGTATTAAAATGGATTAGTGATCACATAGATTTTGACCGGTTTGAAGGCTATCTTGCATGTATGACTCTACTAATGTTTTAGGAGAACCATTCATAACACCCATGCAAACCTGAATATTATTTTGTGCAAATAAATCTTGGGCTTTCTGCCCCATTCCACCTGCAATTATAACATGCACACCCTGCTCAGCCAGGAATTTTGGATAAACGCCCGGTTGATGTACCGGCGGCTCTACCATTGTTTCGTTTGTTACTTTGCCATCATTAGTTTCAATTACTGCAAATTTTTCGCAATGGCCAAAATGGGCACATAGCTTTCCACCTTCAGTAGGCACTGCAAATTTCATTGTTTTACTCATAAAGAAAATCCTTTTTGAAATTAATTTTAAATACAAAAAGGAAGAAAGCAAGGAGAGATTTATGCATGATTTACTTATTAGAGTAAAGAACAAGAACTTGCTTTCTTCCAAAATATCACTAGTCTTTTTTAAATACCATATTTTCTAGGGCTTGGATTCTCTGAGAAAAGGACTTTCCTTCCTGATTTCTTCTTCCTTTACCCATACCATTACCGGAGCCCCTACGCCCCATACCTCTTCCCATTTGAGATGAAGTATTGTCATTTTGTTCTGTATTAGAGTCGCCTTTGCATCTGCCCAGACCTCTTCCTGTGTTAGGCCCTTCGCCTTCTGGGCCCATACTATTTCTATTCGGCATGATTGCCTCCCTTAATCTTTGTTTTTACAGCATTTGCCATGGCCAAAACCACCGGCAAAATTCATTAGCTTATTTGATTCACATGCAGGGCAAGCAGTCAAGTCACCATCAAAATTAGTTTTGAACATTTGACCACAATCCATGCATCTGAGTATATTTTTTCGGAAATGGACATTGCCACCTTCTATCATTAGCATTTTACCGTATATAATAAAATCAGCTATTTTCTTTCTTGCTCTATCAATTAATCTGGTAAATGTAGAGCGTGATATTTCCATTTCGTCAGCTGCTTCGGCATGCGACAGTCCTATTTCATCAGCCAAACGCACTGCTTCATATTCATCTAAAGTCAGATAAACTTTTGTTAGATCCGGACCTTTCACGCCTATCGGTTTAAAAGCGTTAAAAAGTGGCGGCTCTCCTACTATTCTATTTTTTTCTGTTCGTGCCATATTTTCTTACTCCAATATAATGCACATTGGTGCATTATCCTAATGTTTTTTTCTTTTACTTCAATATTTTTCGAGATTTTCTATAATTTATTTCCTTATCTCTTTGCATACATAACTGTTAGATATTTTTTATTGTACTTGACAAAAATACAAGTATATTGCAAATAATCTATAAAATTAGAATCCAAAGGAGTTTGATATGAAATATAGTGCGTTATTGCTTTTGTTCTGTTTATCAACGAGTAATCTATTTTCTAAGATTATAACAAAACCTTATCTACAGGCAGGCACTTTCAAAAGTATTATTATAATGGCGGAATGCGATACTAAAGATCCTGTCAGCGTAGATTACACAGATCCGAGCGGTAAGACTTTAACAGAAAAGACAACTTTTATTGTTGAAACCGACACAATGCCTAAGACTTATGTTCATAGAATAAAACTGAATAATTTATCAGTACATACACAATATAATTATAATGTTTATCAAGATAATAGCGAATCTTATAAGAGCGATTTTATAACCCTCTCACGCAATGCGGACGATACTGTTAAGTTTGCTATTCTTGGAGACACAAGATCAAATCCTAATAATGTACCAGCAATATTTGCAAAAAATATATTAGAAAAAAGACCTGATTTTTCTATTTATCTAGGTGATTTGTGCTACAAACCTGGTTATAGCTTCTATAAAAAAGAGTTTCTTATTAAAGAGCAGCTTGAATTAGCAGCTAAAGTGCCATTCTATAATGCAGTCGGCAATCATGAAGACTGGAAGCAGAACACCAAAGCCTTTACTCAATCACCTTCTGATGGTACTGATAATTTACCTTATTACTCATTTGATGCCGGCGATGTGCACGTTTTAGTGATGAGCACAGAGACCTCCCTATCAAAATACTCTGCTCAATATAAGTTCGCAGAAGCTGATTTGAAAACTTCTAAAAAGAAATGGAAAGTTGTAGCTTTTCATATACCTGCTTATTGTGCCGGGGCTCATGGAGAAAATAAAAATATGAAAAGACTTACTACTGAGCTTTTTGAAAAATATGGAGTCGATGTGATTTTTGCCGGACATTGCCATTTTTATCAGCATAATTTGGTTAATGGAATACACCATTTCATAATGGCTGGTGGAGGCGCTCCCCTATATAGACCTAAAAAGAAACCGTACGTCGTAAAATCTGTAAGAGCTCATCACTATGGCATAGTCGAAGCAACTTCAAAGCAGTTTATTCTAAGAGCTTTCGATAAGAAGAATGAAATGATAGACGAAGTGATATTGAAGAAATAATTTTCAGTATATAGCAGATGCAAATAAAAAGGAGACAGTTACTTGCCTCCTTTTTATTTTATCTCTATTTTATTTTTATATTTCAATAACCAGCTTTTGAAAATCCATCCCATAGAAGAAACAACTTTGTCAGTTCGGTGTTATCAATATCGCTCATAAATGGATTTGTCTTTCTTTCTAACTTGGAATATCTTTTAGTTATTTCATTTTCGTCTACCATAGATAATTCTTTTGCATACATAGATTCCCATCTTTGAATAATTTTATCACGTTTACTCCTTACATGGGAAAAATCGTCATCATATTGATTATAAATACCCATAAGCCTATCTTTATATTTGCTTGAAAAATCTGATATTTGCTTATGAACTTTGTTATATTCTACAGAATATTTAGAATATCTGGATTTCAATTCTTCTCTGCTGAATTCGATTCCGGCTTTATTATACATTTTGACTTGCTCAACAAAAGCTTTTCTCTCAGCTTTTTTCAATTTTTTAAGCTCAGTTACACGAAACCGCAAATCATTAAGCTCGGCTAAGTCTTCTTTAGGAAGTGAGTTGTCAAAATTATTTTTCATTTCCTGCATATAGCGTAAGGTACTAACCTTATATAAATCTTTGAGACTTGCTTTTAGCTCTTTAAATATAATCTTAGTCTGCATCTTATCAGTATCAGATATTGCCTCTTTGGCAGTTACTACTGTTAAAAAAGTAATTAGTAAAACTCCAAGAATCATCAGACCTTTTTCAAATTTAGACATATTATTACTCCGAATAAATGTTTTACTATCTATCAACTTTAATACACGAACTATATAAAGGTTTAACTTACAAAGCTAATAACTTAGAAACAAAAAAATTTGTATATTTGAAGCTTAGTAAAACCTTAAAGATTGGAAAGTAAAATGGACAAAGCGCAATTAGAAAAGCTATACAGAGAAAGAGATAGAGCTGTAAGAGTTTTATCAAAAGATGGAAAGTTCAGAGCAGTTGGTATTAAAAATTCAATCTCTGCACTTACAGCCCAAAAGCGTCATAATTTGCCTTACATTGCTGCCTTTTTATTAGCAAGGTCTATGACAGCTGCTTCTTCTCTTGCAATGTTTATGAAGGGAGACGAAAGAATAATTGTGGAGGCTGAGGGAAATGGACCGGTTAGTCATGTGATTGCAGAAGCAATTCAAGTAGGTGAAGTGAGAGGTTTTGTTAACTTAGCAAAAGATGCCGGAGAAAGGAAAATAGAAAGCATTTCCGATGCACTGGGCTTAGGTCTTTTCAAAGTAACCAGATATGTATATAATAGTAACGAACCTGTGCAAGGACTGATTCCTTTGCAGGGTGGCGATATAGCTTCGGACTTATCGTACTATTATCATCAGTCTGAGCAGATTCCTACTGCTGTGATTTTAGATGTAACTTTTGACGAAAACGGCTGGATTATACATTCAGGTGGCATTTTAGTGCAAGCCATGCCTGGCGCAAACGAAGAAGATAATCAGAAGATATATGATGCACTTATCAATGTATCATCACTGGCCGAATATTTTGATAAGAGCATGACTCCTCTCGATATGTTGAAAGAGGTTTTGCCTTTTGAATTCGAACTAGTTAAAAGCTCTCAGATAGATTTCTTTTGCAGGTGCAGTAAAGAAAATTTCCTTAGTAAATTGAAAACTTTAGGTCTGGAAGAAATTCAGGATATGCAAAAAGTTGGAGATAATGAGTTAAATTGCCACTACTGCAACGAAACATATACTATAGAAGAAGACGATTTTTCTAACTTAATTGCAGAATTACAAGCAAAACAGAACTAAAGTTGGTTTAAAGCGTATAAATTTTATCTCTATATGAATCGCAAATACAGGTCTTTATTTTGCACTGTTAAACAACAATTAAAGATTTTGTAACTTGTTTTATTTCAAGATTTTGCTTAAACTGAGTTCCGTTATTATGCACAATTAATAATCAACACTATGTGGATTAATATGATTTTTTAAATCCACGCTCTTTTGTATTTTTGTAATTCAATTTTGCAAATCATTTCAATTTAAACACATATATTTTATAACACAAAATCCGGAGCCTTGTTAATGGAAAAATTTGCGAATATGACTTATTTGGATTTTAACAATCCTGAAGTTTTTAAAGCACAAAAAGAAGCTATTGCCAAAGCTAAAGCAGAATTCGGTAAAGAATATGCTAACATTGTCAATGGCGAAAAAGTTTTTACTGACAAAAAAACAAAATCTTATAACCCTGCAAATACTGATGAATTAATCGGTACTTTTCAAAAGGGTGGTCAAAAAGATGCTGAAACTGCAATTCAATCTGCAGCTGAAGCTTTTGAATCATGGAAATATGTAGATGCTTACGAAAGAGCTCAGTATCTTTTCAAAGCTGCAGCTGTAATCAAAAGAAGAAGATTAGAAATTAACGCTTGGATGATCCTTGAAGCTGGTAAAAGCTATTTAGAAGCTGATGCTGATACTTGCGAAGGTATCGACTTCTTAGAATTTTACGGTCGCGAAGCTATTCGTTATGCTCAGCGCCAAGAAGTTACTACTTACCCTGGCGAAGATAACAATTACTTCTACGTTCCATTAGGTGTTGGTCTTTGTATTCCACCTTGGAACTTCCCATTTGCCATTATGCTTGGTATCTCATCTGCAGCAATTGCAGCAGGTAACACTGTAGTATTGAAACCTTCTTCTGAAACTCCAATGATGGCTTGGTTGTTTGCTGACATTATGCACGAAGCCGGCCTTCCTAAAGGCGTATTAAACTACTTCGTTGCTTCTGGTGCTGAAGCTGGTGACTATATGGTACAACATCCAAAAACTCGTTTTATCTCTTTCACTGGCTCAATGGAAGTTGGTTTAAGAATTAATGAATTGGCTGCTAAACCATCTCCGGGTCAAATCTGGATCAAACGCATTATCGCTGAAATGGGTGGTAAAGATACTCTTATCGTTGACTCTGAAGCTGATATGGACTTAGCAGTTGATGCAACTGTTACTTCTGCTTTTGGTTTCCAAGGTCAAAAATGTTCAGCTTGCTCTAGAGTAGTAGTTGACAAAGCTATCTATGATGAATTCAACGCAAGAGTAAAAGCTGAAGTTGAAAAAATTCAAATCGGTGACCCTGCTGAAAACTTCCGCATGGGCCCTGTAATCAGTGCTTCTGCTGAAAAATCTATCATGGAATACATCGAATGGGGTAAAGCTAACTGTACATTACTTACCGGTGGCGAAAAAGCTGAAGGTAATGGTTACTTTATCAAACCTACTGTATTTACTGACGTTGATCCTGAAGCAAAAATCTCTTTGGAAGAAATCTTTGGACCTGTATTAGCAGTAATTAAATCTGAAGATTATGATGATGCATTGAGAATTGCTAACAACACTATCTACGGTTTAACTGGTGGTGTTATCTCTAACAACGTTGCTAAATTGCAAAGAGCTAAACGTGAACTTCACGTTGGTAACATGTACTTAAACAGAAAAATCACAGGTGCATTGGTTGACGTTCAGCCTTTCGGTGGTTTCAACATGTCTGGTACAGACTCTAAAGCAGGTAGCCGTGACTACTTAGCATTATTTATGCAAGGTAAATCAGTTACTACAAAATACTAAGACTTAATCAGTCTCAATATATACAAAGAGGAGCTTTCTTTTAAAGAGAGCTCTTTTTTTTGCGTGTATAGCTGTCTTAAACACGGATGTATTATAATTGTAATTTTACTTGTATAATGAAAGTAAAGGTTTTTTTTTGTTGTTTATCTTAATATTTTAGTAACTTGGTAAAAGCAATTAATGAGGGTTGCACTAAATCAGAAGTATTTCTGCTAGAAAGTTTTAGCGCAATCTGATATTAAAAGCAGGTTGAATAGTCTACAATAACTACTATTATCCAAAATGACTAAAGTGGAGGGGTGATAAATAATGAAAAAAAAGTCTCCATATGTAGCTTTTTTTAAACTAGATAGTTCAGAAACAATAACACTTATAAGTAGTGTCGAGGAGTTTGTTTCAAAATTTGAAAATTCAGATTCTACATATAATTTGAAGATGAATGCTCAAACAATTACAGATATTACAATTTCTGGGAAGAAGAATAAATTAAAAAACAAAGTCATGAATCATATGGATTTGTCTCGGAATACTTTCCAGAGAATTGAATTTCATGATTGTACTTTTGAGAGAGTATTATTGATTGGTACAAAATTTATGAACTGTAAATTTTTCAATTGCAAATTTATAGATTGTAATGTTTGGAAGATGACAATAGATTCCTGTTATATTGACCCTAAAGACTTTAAATATTGTATTCGTAATACTGCTTATTCAAATTTTGCCGTAACTCTGTTTCAAGGATTATATAAGAATTCTGAAAAAATGTCTCAAAAAGAATTTGCAGAATTTGCTGATTATTATTTTAAAAAATGGCAAAGGAAGCAATTTAAATTTGATCTTAAGAGAAACAAAATCAAGCGGTTGGAGTATCTGTATAAATTCTTGAAAAATTATATTTATCATTATACAATGGGATATGGTTATAAACCATCCTATTTTATGGGATCAAGTATCATTTTTTTTATTTTGGTAAATATCCATAATTTTTGCAAATGGGAAAGTTTGGAAATTAATAAGGGAACAGAATTAATTTGTAATCCAAAATTTTTAGATGTTGTTTATTACTCATATCTATCAATGACATCAATGTCAGGAATATATACACCACAATCGGAATATGGTATAGTAACATCAATAATCCAATCATTTCTTGGTGTGTTGTGGATTGGTATATTAATTGCAATTATAACAAAAAATATTTTTAAGTAGGTTGACATGAATTCATTAGTATTATTCGGAAGTTGTGCAAGAGGTGATAATAATGAGAATAGTGATGTTGACTTATTGGCATTAACCCTTGATAAAGAAACAACAAGAAAGTCATTTGAGAATTTTATAATTAATATTTATTCCAAATGCCAGCTTGAACAAATGACTAAAGAAGGCTCTCTTTTTGTATGGCATTTAGTAAAAGAGGGCAAGATAATGTTTGACAGCAATAATGAATACAGAAATATTATAAAATCGTTTAAGCTTAAAAATGATTACTCTGAAGAAAGGAAAATTGCTTCTGACATCGGTTGGCTACTTTTATCCAAAGACATCAAAAACAATAGAATTACTGTTAATATACTCCTTTATTCCATTAGGACTATAGTATTGACGTATCTTGCCTTGAAAAATATTCCAGCATTTTCTCAAGAAGATATGATAGTTGCTTTTAATGATCCATTATTAAAAAAACTTTTAGGATTGAAATATAAAAATGGATTAACGAGATTAGACTTAGAGTTCCTACAAGACTTCTTAATAAAATATGGATGTAAAAAACCTGATTGGCTGTATCAGCCAATATCCAAAATAATGAATAGAAATGATTTGCATGATTTTATTCATGTTAGAAGCCAACAGTTGATGAATATGAGTTCTTTGTTTGATTTTGATACTTATCACCACTAAATGAAACGCCACAAAATTCCCATAATCCAAATTATGGCAGGCAAGAATAGAGTAATATAAATGGAAGAAATAAGACAAAATAATAGCGAAATACTTATTTATAGCACAGATAATGACGAGATAAAAATTGATGTCCGCCTTGAAGATGAAACTGTGTGGCTCTCTCAAAAGTTGATGGCTCAGCTCTTTGGGAAGGATAAAAGCACTATTTCTGAGCATATCATAAATATTTTCAGAGAGGGTGAATTGATTGAAGATTCAGTTATCCGGAATTTCCGGACAACTGCCTCCGACGGCAAACTCTATTCTACAAAATATTATAATCTTGATGTGATAATTTCGGTTGGTTATAGGGTTAAGTCTCGGCAAGGTACAAAACTCCGAATCTGGGCAACACAGCGGTTAAAAGAGTATATTGTAAAAGGGTTTGCTCTGAATGATGACCGTTTCAAATCCGGCAATTCTATGAATTATTTCAACGAACTGCAAAACAGGATACGCGAAATACGTTTGTCGGAGCGATTCTTCTATCAGAAAATTAAGGATATTTATTCAACAAGCATTGACTACGACCCAAAAGACGAAAAGACAGTAGAATTTTTTAAGATCGTTCAGAATAAACTACTCTGGGCTATAAGTGAAAACACGGCAGCAGAATTGGTATACAAAAGATCTGATGCAGAACTACCTTTGATGGGCATGCAGTCATTTGACAAAAAAAATACTGACAAAATCAGGAAAAAAGATGTCAGCATAGCAAAGAACTACCTGAATGAAGATGAGATAAAACTACTTGGCTTACTGGTGGAACAATATCTTGCTTTTGCCGAAACAATGGCTCAGCAACACATACCAATGTATATGGATGATTGGATAAAAAGACTGGATGTTATTTTACAGCTGAATGGAAGAGAGCTGTTACAGCATGCAGAACAAATCAGTCATGATATGGCATTGAATAAATCAGATAAAGAATATACAAAATATAAAGAAAAACAGAAGATACTTGATCAGGAACTTAATTTAAATGAGTTAGCAAACGATATAAAACAACTTACTAAAAAAAATAAACCTTGATATTTGCAGAATCCAAAGCAGAAACATGTATTTGATACTCTGTCCAATTTGTATCGCTTTTCTTTGTAAAAATCCATTCCCCGGAATATAAAGAGCTAATAAAGACTAAAAAGCAAAATAGTAGTAGTATTTTTTTCATATTTTTTTCTCCTTGTATGACTATTAAACGTAGCCCTCGGGGAGAAGCCAAGGGCTATATATATCTATATTTATATTTCTTAGTTATTTAACCACAACAATCTTTTTCATTGCGGTAACTTCGCCGTTGTGCTTTATGTTTAGGAAGTAGGAGCCGGCAGTAAGAGCATTAGGTAACTCTATGCTTATATTTTGCTGACCTTTAGTAAGCTGCTCCGAAGGAATAGATATGTTAAACTCGCGCCCTGCCATGTTAGTAATAGTATAAGAATATTCGCCCGGTTTTAATACTTCGTAGCTGAGTGTTAAACTCGCTCCTGAGTATATCGGGTTAGGGTTAGCCTGCATTTCACTCACATTTTGTAAAGGTTCGGTGACGGAGGTTGTGATATCATACATTATATAAGTATTAGTTTTTCCAATCATTCCGTGATTTTCATCTGCCATTACTAAGTCATGAAAGTCTGTAATTACAGCAGGATCCATTTCCCCCTTAGAATCCCTCAATTTTTCCATATACCAAGTCTGACCTTCATCTTCAGATCTAAAAATATTATTGACAAACATCATATGGAAAGTATTGCTTTCTGTTATACACAATTTACCTCTAACAGCAGGATATTCACCTCGAGGAGTGTCCCATATAGTGTCTAATGTATTTGTTTTTGTATCATACTTAAGTATATAGGAATACGTTGCACTTCTGAAATAAGGAGTATCATCTCCTTGTTTATAAACCGTATCTTTCGTCACATAATAATTATTTAAAAAGTAAATATTATCATTCTTATCTTGTGCAGCTGAAGTACAGGCATTTTCATCCACATAACAAACTTCACTCCAACTTTTACCTTCATCTGTAGTTTTAAAAAGCCTAAATTCTGAAATAAATTGCATATCTATATACGCTGATTCTTTATACAAGTTCAAGTAACAATACATTGCATCTTCAAAAAATATTGGAGCTGAAAAATACCTATTAACATATTTACTATCTGATAAATCTATTAAATGTTCAATGCTGATCTTTTTCCAAGTGTCTCCAAAATCCGTAGAAAAAACAATCATATCTTCTCTGCGACCGCCGGTATATAAAATGTTATTATGTATAACTATCTCATTTGAAATATTTGTATTTGCGGAATCTCCCACCCAACCATGCTCCCAGCTTGTGCCTCCATTGGTCGTCTTCCAGTACTCACCATACCCTTCTAATGCAAAAATTGAATCTGTATTTTTATAATACACATCATATAATTGATTACTCGCATTATCTGCAATTTCATCTTCTTTAAAAAATATAGTATCCCAAGTTTGACCATAATCGGTGGTTTTTTCAATATACCTGTTCTGTAACCATCCGCTTGTAGAGCGTGCGATTAGAAAATTTGCAGAATCCAAAGCAGAAACATGTATTTGATACTCTGTCCAATTTGTATCGCTTTTCTTTGTAAAAATCCATTCCCCGGAATATAAAGAGCTAATAAAGACTAAAAAGCAAAATAGTAGTAGTATTTTTTTCATATTATTCCCCTAAAAAAAACAAGGTAGAGAAATATTTCTCTACCTGATTTTCATAAATAAAATATTATTTTACAACAGTTAGTTTAATTGATGTAACTTTTGTATTCTCTGAATATAGCGTTACAGTATAGGTGCCTGTTACAAGATTAGATATATTGTAATTTGATTCATTAACTGATTGTTCCACTTCAAACACAATATTTCCTAATAAATCTGCTATTATGATATTGAAAGTTTTGTTATCAATATTATCAATTTTTACAGTCATATTCTCATTAGCAGGATTTGGAGTTATAGAATATTCTACGACTAATAAAATTTTCTGACGCTTATATTACAACACCTATAATAGCATATACATTACAGTACTGATTACATTTCTAATATATGATTTATTTTAATATTGACAAAACTTTATTTTTATATTTTGACATTATTTTATCAGATAACACAATCTTATTGCATTTACATACCAATGTATTATTCTGTATTATTCTGTATTATTCTGTATTATTCTGTATTATTCTGTATTATTCTGTATTATTCTGTATTATTCTGTATTATTCTGTATTATTCTGTATTTAATATACGCTGTTGTAAATAACTAAGTGAAAACCTACTATAGAGACACTACTGAATGTTTTGTGTATATAGAAAGTTTAGCTCATATTTAAGATACAATGCTTGTGAGCACCTTAGGAAATGATATATTTAGTGTTACTTAGCACCATTAAATCAGTAGAAACTCCTCTATAAATTTTATATTCTATATCTTATCGCAAAAATATATCTGCATTCAAGCAATAAATGCAATTGTTTAAGATGAATATTTCAGATAAATTGCAGGATTGGAATAAGAACAATATGATGTAAGATTGTGATAGAAACCCCTGTACTTTTAATAGCTACCAACAACCCGGATAATTTGAAACATAATATAGATATATGCCGTGAGCTCGAAGTCGAAAATATTATTTTCTTCGCTAATGGGCCACGCATTGGCAGCAAAACTGACTATACTAAATGCAAAGCAATTAGGCAGATGGTTCACGATTTTGACTGGGGAGCCATGCTTACCACTCGAATAAAACATAAGCACTTACATTACAATGAAATGATGAACATTGTTATGGAATGGTTCTTTCGCTCAAACGAATATGGCATTATCATCAATGATAAGTACAAAGCCTCTAAAGAGTTTATCGAATTTGCTGATGTTGCTCTCCAAAAATACGAACACAACAGAGAGATTATGTCTATTTCTGCTTTTATAGCTAATGATAAATTAAATTTTGAATTAGATGATTACTTCTTTTCTTATTTCTGCAATTTAAATATTTGGGCAACTTGGAAACGATCATGGGAGCTATTCGAACCCAAAGGCAGAAATGCAAAGGACAAGGGACTGCGAGAATTTTTGACTTTGCTATTTAAAGATGATGCACTTGCCGCAAAAGCTACAGAACTAATCAAATCAGATGTGTTTGGCAAATCTAACAACTGGGATGCTATCTGGCAACTAAACTCTCTAGTAAATCAGGGGCTATGCCTCTACCCTAAGCATAACCTAAGAAGTTCTGAAAAATCTGAATCTAAAGCTTTTAGTCCTGATTTAGACAAAGATATTCCGGCAGTTTCTAATCCGAATTACGACAGATATATTGTATTAGGCGACAAAGGCAAAAATAAGCTTATAGATTTTATCAAAGGATTTAGGGATAAGTTTGTGGGATAAAAAGCGAATATCCATTAATTCACTATAATACGTTGCAATTATTATCCGCAATATCGGCAAAATGCTTATTTTTGTATTGGTAAATCAGAAACAAAATCAAAGTAATATATGAATTGGCTTATTGTGGGATTAGGCAATCCCGGCGAAAGATATCACAATACAAGGCATAATATCGGTTGGCTTGTGGCAGACGAGTTTGCAAAAAGAAGGAATCTACAGCTTGCACCTGTTTCTTCTATTTATAATTTTGCCGAGTTTAAGTATGCCGGCAAATTGGTAGGGATTGTAAAACCAACTACTTATATGAATAACTCTGGTGAAGCGGTAAGGAAGCTAGCTAACAAATATTCTGTGAATGTGCAGAACGTAATAGTGATAGTAGACGAATATAACTTTAAGGTTGGCAAAGTCCACCTCAAAAAAGATGGTAGTGACGGCGGTCATAACGGTATTTTATCTATTATTGAAGAGATGCAGGCAACTAACTTTTTACGTTTGAGATGTGGCATTGGCAAAGACTTTGGTCCCGGCGGGATGGTAGATTATGTTCTGTCAGTATTTAGGAAAGAAGAGAGCGAATCGCTTAGTCTGATGATAAATAAAGCATGCGACGCTATCGAGTATATACTAAAAAACAACAACATTGGCAGATCAATGTCAGCTATCAATTCGGAAACTATTTGGAAACCCAAAGAAGAAAAGCCGGAAAAAGTAGATGTAATAAAAGACGAAGCAATAAAAGAAGAAAAGTAATTATTCCATATTTGCTTGATCTAATTTGTCATTTACTTCTGTGCTTGTAGAGCATTTTAGAATCAAGTCTGCGAGCGCGACAGCATCTGAATACTTAATATTTCTGATTCTGTTTTTAGTCTCGAGTAAAATTGGTGGTGCAATAGATAATTCATCCATCCCCAAACCTATGAGTAGTGCTGTGGAAGCTGCATGACCGGCAAACTCTCCACATAATCCTACAGGAATATTGTTTTTCTTAGCAGCATCAATCGCCATTTTGATTAATCTGATAACAGCCGGATTAAACGTATCAAATACATTGGAAACCAAGTCATTAGTTCTGTCTGCAGCCACAGTATATTGAGTCAAATCATTAGTACCTATGCTGAAAAAATCAGAATATTTCGCCAAATCGTCAGCTAATATCACAGCGGCAGGAGTCTCAATCATAACTCCAATAGGCATTTTTGAGTCATAAGTAATCTCATTTATGTCAAGCTCAGCTTTAACTTCATCAATAAGCTTAAGTGAATATTTCAGTTCCTGCACTGATGCAATCATAGGAATCATAAATCTAATATTTTTATTTGTAGATGCGCGCAAGATAGAACGTATTTGTGTTTTAAAAATATCTTTTCGAGAAAGCAAAAATCTTATACCTCTATAGCCAAGAGCAGGATTATTTTCTCTTGTAGGGAGTCCCTCCGCCCATTTGTCAGAGCCAACATCAAAGGCACGTAAGGTAATATGTTTAGGATATGCAGTGTCAGCTAATTGCTTATAAAAATCATATTGCTCTTTTTCATTAGGAAAGTAGCCAAGACTAACGATTAAAGATTCTGAGCGGAACAGGCCAATACCCTCAGCACCCCAAATAAAAGCAGAGCGAGCTTCCTCAAGTAAATCTACATTTGCATAAATTTTACATGTTTTGCCGTCTAAAGTCTCAGTATTAAGATTAATTATTTCACCTAATTCTCTTTTATGCTCCTCTTCAGCAGATTTTTTTTGTTGAAAAGATTCTAAGACTCTGGCAGTAGGATTTACGATTACCTGCCCGGTATAACCGTCAACAATAACAGTGTCACCTTCGGCAATTGAGTCGGTGACATTTTGCACCCCAATTACTTCCGGCAGTTCAAAACTTCTGGCAAGTATAGAAGAGTGTGACGCTATGCCTCCTATCTCGGTAACGATGGCTTTAACGCCTGCATCTTTGAAATTAATAATATCAGTAGGTGAAAGAGATTTTGCAATAACAACAGCATCTTTAGCAATAGCATAATATATGCACTGATGCCTCAGAGTAGCAAGCAATCCTCTTTTAATATTATCTAATTCAAAAATTCGCTCACGGAGTATTTCATCTTTTGTGGTTTTAAAAAAAGATTTAAGTTTATCTATGGCGGAAACAATAGAACTCTCAGCGGGAAATCCTTCTTTTATACTATTTTCGATTGGCATAGTAAGTGACGGATCTTCGAGCATTAAAACATTAGACTCAATAATAGCAGATAAATTAGCTTCATCAGCCCTTACATTATCTACTACTTTATTCAAATCATTTTTATAAGACTCGACAGCCAAACGGAATCGAGAAACTTCATTTTCAATTTGATCGGGTTTTAGAGTGTGTTCAGGAATAATAAGACTTTCGGGCTGTAAAATAACTGCCCTACCTATCATAATACCTGAAGAGGAAGGAATGCCTTTATATATCTTTTGCATTGCATTGCGTAAGCTGTACCGCTGTACCGCAGGAGCTTTTAAGCTTAGTTCTTCTGCCACTTTGTTTACCAATTATAGTTCGCCAAACCCTGTTTCAAAGAATTTGGATATTTCATTTATAGCATCATCTTCGTCATTACCATCAGCTCTAAGGATTAGTTTGCACCCTTGCTCAGCAGCAAGCGTCATAACACCAATAATGCTCTTAACATTAATTGGGAATCCATCCCTTACAAGCTGTAAGTCACTTTTAAATTTGGCTGATAGTTTGACTAAAGATGCAGCAGGCCTTGTGTGCAGCCCGGCTCTGTTCATAACCGTAAGTTCTACTTCTTTCATCCTTTGAAGTCATATATTATAAATAGTCATTAAATATATGATAAAAAAACGAAAAAACCTACTGAAATAATCCAAAATATATCTTATTTAACATGTTAAAGTCTACACTTCAAAAACGATTCCAGTTCAATTTTGCTGATTGCCCCTTGCCGTAGTAATCTTGGAGAATCGCCTGTAATATCTAGGACGGTGGAATCTTGCTTGTATTGAGTAATACCATCGTCTATTAAGCATGGGACTAATCCCTGTAAATCAGTAAGCGCATCATTAGCCGATTGTGGAGAATTTCCCCCGGAAATATTAGCAGAAGTCGCTGCCAAAGGTACCCCAAAAGTATCAATTATTTCTTTGCATATTTGATTCGATGGAAATCGAATACCAATGGTTTTAAACCCGGCAGTTACTACATCAGAAATAACTTCATTTTTGGGTATAATTAGTGATAATGGCCCGGGTAGATAGCGCTCAGCAAGAGCATAAAACAAGTCCGGTATATCGTCAGAAAGTAGCGATACCTGCTCTATAGATGAAATATGAGCCGCCATCGGTTTGTCCAATGCTCTGTTTTTAATTTGAAACACTTTTTCAACAGCTCTCACGTCAAAAATACATGCTCCGATACCATAGACGGTTTCGGTGGGGAACACTATAGCTTCTTTATTTTTTAAATATTTTACAGCTTGTAAAATAGCTTCTTTTTTGTTTCTTTTGGAGTTATAGATTTGAGTTTCCATTTCAATACTGCTTTATTGTATCAATCGTAACGAAAGATACAAAAATTGTCTAAATAACTACCGGAGAATTTTGATGAAACCAGTTCATAGTTTTGTTGTTACAGCAAAGTTGCCTGAAAAAATTGCAAAACTAAAAGAATTAGCTTATAACTATTGGTGGTGCTGGAATTCAGATGCCAGAGAGCTTTTCCAAAGAATCGACCGTCAAATTTGGAAAGATGTACACCATAATCCTGTAATGCTAATCAACCGACTAAAACAAGATCAGCTGAAGGCGCTTGCCGAGCAAGATGATTTTGTACGCTATTTGGATAGTGTTTATGTAGAATTTCAGAACTATATCTCCGGCAAAAAATGGTTCCACAAACAAGAAAATTATAGAAAAGGTAAAATAGCCTATTTCAGCCCAGAATATGGGATTAATGAAAGTTTCCCAAATTACTCAGGTGGTTTAGGAGTATTGGCTGGTGACCACTTAAAGTCTGCCAGTGATCTTGGTTTGCCACTCGTGGGAGTTGGTCTGTTATACCAACAGGGCTATTTCCGCCAACATTTAACTCAAAATGGATGGCAAAATGAGCTCTATAATTATAATGATTTCTATTCCTTACCTTTGGAATTAATGAAACATGATAACAATGAGCCTATTATAATAGATGTAGATTTGCCAAATGGAAAGGCATTTGCCCAGATATGGTGTCTTGATGCAGGTAATGTAACTCTTTTTATGTTAGATACAAATATCGAACTTAATGGAATTGAAGAGTACAGAGAAATTACCAATCAACTTTATGGTGGCACAAGAGATACAAGAATCCAGCAGGAAGTACTCTTAGGCATCGGTGGTATGCGAGCTTTAGCTGCTATTGGTATAAATCCTGAAGTGATCCATATAAATGAAGGCCATGCTGCTTTCGCACTATTAGAAAGAACTTCTATGTTTATGAAAAAATATGGGATGGATTTCCACACAGCGAAGCAAATAACTAAAGGCAGCTCTGTCTTTACGACTCACACTCCTGTACCCGCCGGAAATGAAGCATTCCATTTGGACAGAATGGGTAGCTATATGAAAAAATATGGCGAGTCATTGGGGCTAAGCTGGGAAGAATTCTTAGGCATAGGTCAGATGCAAGGCTATAATCCAAATGAAAGTTTCTCCATGACAGTACTTGGTTTGCGGATGACTTCCTTCCATAATGGAGTAAGTCAGCTTCACGGAGCTGTTTCCAGAGAAATGTGGCATCAGATATGGAAATGTTTCCCTACTGAGGAAGTGCCAATCAGAGGCATTACCAATGGTATACATACTCTTACATGGATTGCCAGAGAATTTGAAGAGCTGTATGACAGATATCTGCCATTTAGTTGGAGATCTGAAACAGATAATCAAGCTATTTGGGATCAGGTAGACAATATTCCGGGAGAAGAGATTTGGAGAGAAAAACAACGAAGGCGTGTAAGGTTAGTGCTCTTTACCAGAGAATATTTGAAAACAAAACAAAGAGCATTCTTATTACCTAATCAAAGAAATAGGATTAATGAGTTCTTAAATCCTGATGCTCTTACTATTGGATTTGCAAGAAGATTTGCTACGTATAAAAGAGCAGCTTTACTATTTCGGGACATGAAAAGACTTTCAGCTATTTTAAAAGATCCTGAACAGCCTGTTCAAATTATACTAGCCGGTAAAGCTCATCCGCACGATACAGCAGGTAAAGAAGTTATACAGTCTATTATCCAAAAAATAAGAGACTATAAGTTAGAGAAACATGTAGTCTTTTTGGAAGATTATGACATGGTTATAGCCAGATTATTAGTCAAAGGTGCAGACGTATGGCTAAATAACCCGATTAGACCTATGGAAGCAAGTGGCACAAGCGGCATGAAAGCAGCGCTAAACGGCACACTTAATCTCTCTATTTTAGACGGCTGGTGGGATGAAGCTTATAATGGTAAGAACGGATTTGCGATTGGCGATAGAGAAGAGCGAGAAAACAACGAAGAAACGTCAATAATGGAATCTGATATTATATATAATTTATTAGAAAACACGATAAAACCTGTATTTTACGATCGAAGCCTAAGCAGAGTTCCTGAAAAATGGGCAGGTCTTATGAAAAATGCTATTAAAACAATAGCAGGTAGATTCTCTACACATAGAATGGTTAAGGACTATGCTACTCACTTCTATATTCCAGCTTTAGATAGATTCCAAAAACTGACTGAAAATGAAGCATCAAATGCGATTCAGTTAAAAGAATGGAAAGAAAAGTTGAGATCCGGCTGGAAAGATGTAGAAGTAATTGACACAGCAATGACAGAGCATACGAAACAAACATTTGTTGGAAAAGAAATGTTAGTTTCTGCCACCATTTCATTGGGAAATTTAGATCCAAAAGATGTGATAGTACAGATTTATCATGGTGGTGTAAACCATCAAGGTGACTTAGTAAACACTAATATATCTTACTTGAAACTTATCCGATCTGAGAACAATTTCCACCTGTACGAAGGTACTTTCTCTTGCGACGAGACAGGAATGCAAGGTTACACGATTAGAATATTGCCTGAGCATGGATTAATGGAAGATCCTGCTGAGTTGTACTTATGCCACTGGGCATAAACAAACTTATTTGATAATCGAAATATACAAGACAAGGCTCATTATTTAAAGTGAGTCTTGTTTTTTATATATTGAATTCTATGTTATAACATAACTTATCTTGCATATTAAGTAAATATTACTTATATTACAAGTCGTTCTTTGATGGGGGTGACCTGGCTTCGACGAGGTGATGGAGATTATTGGTGGCATGTCGAGCTCCACCGGTGACGCTCGTAAATACAACCGGTAACTATAATAAATGCAAACGATAATTATGCATTGGCTGCGTAAATAACATGTAGCCCATCTGTCATGGAATGTGCCTATTCATTCTGTGCCGGGTGTCGACTTTTGATAGGCTGGCGTTAGAATTACTCCTTAAGGTTCTGCGTGAGATTAAATTAGGGATAGCATAAATAAACCTGTTTTCCGGTAAATCTTTATGCAAATAAATATAGGAAGACTATGCATGTAGAAGCTATGATTGAAGCTCTTCGGACGCGGGTTCGAGTCCCGCCACCTCCACTTTAAAATCTCTAAGCCCGTTAAAATAAACAAGTTATAAAATTGAAAATAAAATTACGGACAAAATACGGACACTTTTTCAATTTTGCTCTCTTTACAAATTGATTTTCGGATACCTTTAAAAATACTTATGTGTATGTAAATTTCAATATCTTACCAAATTGAAGATGTTCTTTCTCTCTAAAAACTGACCTGTTTTTGTCAGCAAAATTGACCCACGCCAATCTAATGATTTATATACAATGTCCTTAACGGATAGCAATGATGCAAAAGTCTGTCTAAACTGTCAAAATAACATTAGTGTATTTTAGCTAATGAGTAGAAAGAAATGCTGCTTTTACTTCAAAAGCATCCGAAAAAATAAGATACCGGAATGCTGTGTCGAAAGTTTTGTTCTTTCCCTCCAAAAATTTCCACTTTTTTACAGTTCATGACTGCCAAAAACTGTAAAATAATGTCAAAATCTGTAAACTGACTGTTCAAAATTGTTCGCATCGTGTATCATATCTGTTCTAAAGTGTTCAAATCTGTGCTACTACTCCAGAACTACACCCTTATATGCTTAGAAACAACTACTCCCCCAAATCTCAAGTAAATTTATATCCCTAATGTAAAGAGTCTTATATTCGGGATTTGTTGATATGAGCATACTTGTAATTCCAACATATAAACTTGTATCTTGCCATACTGCCCGTCGAACTATGATTACTCTTGCATTAAAAGCAGGAATGCTACCGAAAGAAGTAATGAAAATATCCGGTCATAGGAATAGACGTAGCTTTGATATTTATGTCAATCCAAGCATGGATAAGGCTATAGAGAGAGTTTTAGTAAGGTTTTTGTGAGCTAGTTTTATCATAAAACAAAAGATGTGATTCAAAAAGTGAATTTAAGAATCACATCCTTACAATGAAATGCAAAATTAACAATAGGTATCAAACACCATCATATTACCTCACATTTACAAACTTCCCGGTAGAGATTAGTGAGTTATTGCAGGTTATCATATAGAAATATGTCCCTGAACTTAATCTAGTTAAGTCTATTGAGTTTGAAGAATTTGATATTGCTGTATTTACTATTTGCGGTGTTGCAATTTGTTTCCCGTTTGCATCTGAGAATATTATCTCGTACTCTCTCGATTTGGGATCTTCAATTTCTAAATAATACTCGCTATTGGTTTGAAGTGGCTTTATACTTATTTCTTTAAATATACCTTCCGTTATGCCGGTCACTTCTTCGTAGCGAAAAGCACCGCCTGAAAAAAACCAAGCAATAGGATAGTCTCCACAGTAAACACAATATTGGGTCATCGCATATAAATAATCATAAAATATTACATATTCCCAAGTTTTGCCACCATCTTCTGTAAGCATATATTTTGCTCCATTTCCTCCTGCTATAGCTCTTAAGCTATCAGTAAAATGAATTTGTGCTAAACCAAATCTAGGATTCTCTAATTCTCTATAGATAATTTCCCAAGTTCTACCCCTATCCATTGTTTTCCAGATTAATCCATAATGAATATTTTTAGTTGTATCATTCACTAGTTGCATACCTGCTGCATATCCTAGAGAATCAGTAATAAAATCAACACCAACTATCGTAAAAGGGAGCTCTCCTTCTTTTGGCTGTAATTCAGCATTGTAATCTTTCCATTCACCAGTTTCTAAATTAAATTCAAGAAATTGATTAGAACCTCCCCGAACTCTTATAGTAGCAATTTTTGTAGAATCAATAAAAAATGAAGGATTGCTTGTAGCGCGATATTCAATAGGCTTATCATAAATTGTAAATGTTTTCCAGCCATCATTTGTAACTATAATATTGTAAACAGTAATTAAATAACCCTTCATACTGTTGTACATCGACAAATCTAAACAACTATTATTTTTATCCGAAGAAATTGTACCAAACTCTACTCTTGAGAACGTTTGACCTCCATCCGTTGTAATATCTAATACCGGTTGAGGGAACATGCAGATATAATAGTGTAATGAATCTAAAATGCAAGAACCAATTGAAATCATTGCTACTGAATCATTATGTGCCGGGTAATAATGGCTATAGGTATTAGTCCAAGAATTTCCAGCATCGTAAGATTTGTATATTTTTGATGATCCAACGTTCAACACTATAGCAATAATTTTAGTGGAGTCAATAACCTTTAAAGCTTTAATATCATCCTGATTGTTGTAATGTTTTTTTACCCATTGTTTTTCAGCATTACAAACATAAAACGATGAAAAACATAGTAATAAGTATATGAGATATTTCATAAAACGTTCCTAATAGTAATAACAAAGCAGGAGAGTTTATGAGATACTCTCCTGCAATAAAATAGTAAATTATATTTACTTGACAATAATGAATTTACCTGAATTCAGCTTGTTTGTACCGGATATAATACTAAAGAAATAAGAACCGGAAATCAGATTACTAATATCAATTTCAAATTCCTGATTATAACCCGATAAATTAAGAGAGATTGATTTCAATTCTTGACCAATTGAATTGTAAATTTTGAATTCAACGGTCTGTTCTTTTGCTTGAGCAATTTTAATTGCCAAAGTATTTTGTTTCTGATATATTTGGTATATCATTTGAAGTTCAGCAAAATTAGAAAGCATTTCCTTCATCTGATATCCACCTTCAGCCTTTATTGCTTCATCTTTTAACGCATCATAATCTACTTCAGTACCGGTTGGCCTGTCTGTGTTGGATTCATGTCCTTGGAACATATTGCAATCGTTTGGAGAACATGGCTCAAGTATATTTATTATAGCGTCATAAGGCAAAATAAATCTAGCATCATCAGGCAATAAGGCAGTACTACAGTCTGTATTATTATTATCGGCATATCCAATTACTTGAGTACTAATTACACCATTATATTTGCATACTCTGATTTGTTGAGTACAACAGTCAGATTCGCAAGGTACATCAATAACTGTATTATGAGTAGTTTCGCCTAAGAAATAGATAGCCTCCCATTTCGACCAGCAAGTAGCTTCTATAACTCTCCATGAGTCATAACATCCGCCATTTTGAGGTTTATAGTCTGAATTTGTATTTAGTATCGCTTTAATAGCAGGGTCTAAAGCGGCATTAAACACTTCTGATTTTTCGGCAGTACAGTTAGGATTAGCTGGATGTGACGAGATAAATTGAATATCCTGATGTCCATCACTTGTTAGTCTGTATTTGAAGCTTACTTGGTACCAACATCCATTAACATTAACAAGAATAGTCATAGACTTCTCCCAGCCATCGCTAAAGTTATCAGGAGTACATGGTTCTCTGTCTTCTACTACAAACAATGGGCATGCTTGCTCCATAACTACGAACTCGCAATAATCAGCATCTCCTACTGCATTGTAGAGTCTGACTTTCAATATAATCGACTTACCTGGGTCTATGCAAGTAGGTAAGTTCGTTACTACTCCATCTGCAGGGATTACACCAGGAGCAAGCATTGGATCTTCAAAATCAAAAGGAGAGGCCCCTATATCTCTCATTACATATTCAATTTCATAGAAATTATAACAATCTTTATATAATTCCGGAATATCAAAGACAGCCGAAACTTCGCATTGTGTTGGCGAACATTGGCTACCATCTTGATCTATAGTTAAATGTAACCATCCATCCATTTCGTACTGAGGAGGGCAAGGGCATTTATCACATTCAAGTTTAACTATCTCGTTTCTACATTCCGTGCCTTCATCTAAGATAATCATTCTTACTTCTGTTTCGGTGTTTTCTATACAAAAATCACCGAAGCCTTGGATAGCAGGAATATTGACAATTTCTTGCGGAGTTTCACCTTCTTCTACCACAGTTTCAATTTTTAATTGAAAATCAGTATCACAAGCGTCTTCATCATAGCCGTTGACATAGAAAGTCCAACAGCACTGGCTACCTTGTGGCTCTTGCTTGATAAAATCAAGATGAATTAAGCCACAGCAGTCAGGAATACATTCAACTTCCGATTCAATAATGCAAGGATTTTGATCGGATATATGTCTATAAAGAAAAACCTGAGCATATTGCTTTCTTGGCGAAGGCATTGACATCTGCAAATCAGAAATCATATTGTTATCTAATGATGACAGCAATTGTTTCTGAGTTGTGAAAGACTCATATCCCCAAGCTACAACCTCAAAGAAGGAGTAACAATCTGAATATTCTTCAGGAATATTCAGATGAGCAGTTATGTCACAATCAGTACTTGGCGGTTCTTGAGGAATTGCCTCGAATATTAACCACCCGTCGGTATTATCCGGACAAGGGCAGTCCAGCTCTAAGCAAGAAATAGGAGAATTTACCTGATTCCTGTTTCCGGCAGCGTCGTAGCCGAACGTGATTGTATTGCCTGCAAACAAACTCGTGGTTTGTAAAACTGCTAAAAGCAGCATTATTACTATTTTTTTGTGTTTATTTTTCATTTGGTTGTGTCCTTTAGCTTAGCTTTTTTGCTTCTTCTAAAAACGTTGTAAAAAATAATGCAATTTTGTTATAAGTATTTGTTTGGATTTTTCCTTCCAAAACACTTAATAATTCAAATATATCTTCTTCAGAGAGGCTTATGTGGAAACTATCTGAATCACTAAGATGTTTATTATTTTTACCTCTCGGAATAATAAATCCCCTTATTATGGAGTTATTTGATCTGTCAGTATATTTGAGAATTACTGAACTAATCATATTCAAGTCCCTATTGATAATATATATGTCATTAAGATGTAAATTGAAAGATGGAAATTCAGGCAATAAATGGTTAGACGAACAGCCGTCTTTCAAAAAGATATTGCTACAAATATAAGAGCCTTTCATTTCTTTAGTATTTAAGTCAATTGATAAATAATTACCTGTAAATCCATTGCTATAAGATTCCAAATTCTCTAATCCAATGCTAACAGATTCTAACATTAAATCTTGTTTTGAAACAGTCTTTGTAAATATTTTATCTACATTTATATTCATGCAGAAAGCAGTATATGACGATATCAAAAGTATAATCGATATAAACCATAAATTCGTTCTAATATTGGATCTAGAAGTTTTCATATATATTGCTCTTTGGTTGTATATAGTTTTTGAAACAAGGTAGTCCTAATGGAACATTATATCCCTTAATTGTCCCATAATGGAAATTTGCGAGCTTTGTTGATGAAGACGCTTCAGGGCTCCAAGGTTTTAAATCATATAATTTGTATTTCCAACCTGAGCTAAAATCGCCTAATGAATATTCAACTAATGAATATGGAACTATTTCATATCCCCAAGTCCATGATTCTATGATGTCTAAAGAACCTTCTTTTGTAAATCCTACTAATGAAACGATGGCTTCAAATTTATATGGGATAGTCGTATTTATATACTTTGAATTAACACGAGGTTTATCATAAAAAGTGTATGTATTAGGTTCTATCATAGGAACATACTTATGTCCCAACAAAGTTTTACTTGGATTATAAAATGGCCATGTGCCACTTTCTGCATAGTCATTCTTTAAGACTCCTGATATGTTTGAAGATACATTTTCAGAAGAGTGTAATATAGATTGAACAAAATCAAAGCCAGTATAAATTCCATTGTTTTTTACTGTATAATTCAATAATATTTCTACACCATTAGGTGCAAGTTGATTAGCTACTTCGGATATAGGTGTGTAAAATCTGCAAGTTAATTTTTGCCTCAATTCCTGTTGAGGATTAGCATTTTTAGCATCTACTGAAGCTGCTATTCCCCAATTCATTAAACCATGTCCAAGCGAAAAACCCAAACTAGTTAGTGTATACGCTTGCCCTGCTACCTTAGCTTGGATAGCATCAGAAACAACAGAAGAGCCACATATTATAAGTCCCTTACTTAAAGAACTCAAACCTTCACCAAAAAATTCCCCTGCTATTGCACTCACCCCAAATGAAAGAAGATACCCAGTTCCAGACAAAAGAAATGCTCTATTTCCAGCGTCAACACCTGAATAGTAATATTCCCTTCCTATACCATACAGTGCATAAGTAAGGCCCATAGCTAACGCATACGTACTAATACCTATTAAACTTTCTCCACTAGGATCAGTATACATCAGTGGATTATTCAAAGCGTATGAATACCTATTAAAAGAACCTGCCATCTCAGGGAATTGAACATAGTTGTCCGGTTGAATGAATTGTCCTAAAACTGGGTCATAAACACGACCATTCATGTTTATTAGTCCAAACTCAAACATATGCTCATGACCTGTAAAGCCTCTTCCAAACAATTCAAATCCTTCAGGAACTATGTAATTTGAATAAAACTTATACTCATCAGTTACATTACGTATTCTTCCCCATGGGTCGTAATCATATTCATGGGTAATAGTTCCACTTTCGTCAACTATTTGAGTCAATGAACCTTGATGATTTAAATTAATTGCAAACTTAGAAAAATTACTAACTTGATCAGATTTAATAATGACATTTCCTGACTCATAGAGTACAGTCTTTGTTTCACTATTATTAGCATATCTGATTATTTCATAGTTGTCAAAATAGTATTTCCTATATTTTTCAACTCCATCTTCGTAATAAATATATCTCCTTCTTTGGCCATCAATTCCATATAAGAACTCACCGAATTTATTACACATTTCAATAGTCAAAATACTGTTAAAAGGAGTATAAGTGGTTGTTTGATGGTAAAACTCCTCATCACTATCGGTTAAACTTTTAATAGCATGAGGTTGGTTTTGAGTTGGAGTAATGTTATCGTCGCTATATCTGTAATTACCTACTCCATCTTTTTTTTCAATACTACCATCATCAAGATATTCCATTGTGATTGTGTTCGTCTTTCCAGCATTATAATCTTCTAAAGAATAACTGGTGAGTCTATCTAACTTATAATCTTGTGAATATGGTGCACCATAGTTGAATGTTTCAAAATATTTCCCAACGACTTCTCTTGTATCCATTGTGTTACGCACTATATCATAATTATATTTGTGTTCCTGTAAAGTAACAAGATTGGATTGATTATTAAATTCGGATTTGATGTATTTTTTATAACCGTATTTGTCAAAATACATAGTATCTACAAATTTCCCTTGTCTTTCAAATCTTGTTATATTTCCTGCTTCATCCATATTTACTAATTTCCATAAAGGCAAATCTTCAGTAAAATCTTCATGTATAATCCTCTTCTCATTAAGAGTGTTTCTACCATCATACAAATATACAATTGTATCGTTATTTGGATGGATGATTGAATCAATTCTTCCACTAAATTTATTATATATTGTTTTTTTATTAATTGACAAAAGATCGATAGTCTCAGTTTGACAGATTACTCGTCCTAAGTAATCGTAGTTAAATATAAGTTCTTGATTTGAGAGATCTTCTTTAATATTTTTTATTTCTCCCCAGCCATAAGTATTTGGATCATCTATATCAAATTCAACATCATTATATGTTGTTATTATCCGTTGATATAATTTTGAAGTTGGCGATGCATCATAGTACTCGGCACTATAAATTCTACCGTAGTCGTCATAAATGTTAATTATTTTTCCGTTTGGATTAATCTCTTGAAGAATATCGCCTAATGCATTGTAAGTATATGTACTAACTCCATAATCAGGATCATTTAAGCTTTGTTTTCTACCGAGTACATCATATTCTATTATAAGTTCATGTGCACCTGCAGTTTCTAATCCCACTGTTATGATTTTTTCAACTTTAAGATTATTGTGATAAAAATATTCAACTTCATTTCCTGCCTGATCAATACTTATCTTTAAATCTCCGGAAGCATTAGTTTCTCTAGTTGTTTCTCTATCTCTTGCATCTGTCACAATCTGTTTTCTTGGCTCATACGTTGTCGTTATTACTATGTCATTTGCAGTATTAACAAAATCTGTGGTTGTGGCAGTTTCTACTTTTTCAGTAAAAGGGTCATATGTATAGACATTCCAAAGCACATCAGTTTCAACATCATCTTCGTAATAAGGATGAGATACCATTTCTGGTTTGCCATTCACATAATACAGTTTATCAACAAGGATTGTTTTGTATTTGTTGGCACTATTATAAGCCTTAGTTGAAATCCTGACCTCTGATCCATCAGAAGTAAAATATACTTTAGAGGTAAGTGGGTTTTGAACTTCACCAGCAACTTTGTCAAAGTCATAGTCATTATATGATTTGGACTCTGAAATATAATATATTGATAAGTCATTTTCTTTAATTGATAAACTTCTTTCTTCAAGAGTCGCCCAACTAATTGAATTCAGGGTTATATTGCCCAAATCATCTGCTGTTCTATATTTAAAACCCATATCATCATAAGAATTATATATAGAACTTCCATAAATGTCAGTTTTAGTTAATAAAGAGCCATAGAGTGGGTCATACTCATTAACTGTCGTTTGATTAAGAGCATTTGTTTCTTCTTCAATAAATCGATGTGTTTCAGGATCATAGAGATATGATATAGTAACATCGTAGCTATCTTCATCATTATATGCAGCTTTCTTTGAAGCGATAACATTCCCGAAACTATCATAAGTCATCTCTGTTGTAACTCTATTCGAAACATTCTGATTATTATTTACAATTGAATCTATCATACCGCCTGAACTGTAATAATATTTCACTTGCGACTCAAATTCAGGATTAACTTTATCATCTGAATGGGATGATGTAGTCGTAATGATTTCAGGCAGTGACCTACACCATAAATTATCAGGATGTTCGCTTTCTAAAACATACGAAATATCTTTTTCTACAATTTTTTCAGGGGTTCCACCTTCTGCACCAACCTTAGTAATTTCATAAAGTAAATTATTATAATTGTCGTACATACTCCATGTGTACTTTTGCAAATCGTTAACTTTATCAATTCGTGTAGAGCTTTCCAATTGCTTTATATGTCGGTCATTATCCAAGTTTACAGTATTATAAGTAAAACTTTCGTGGCTTAATAGGGTCTCATCTTTGTGAGAAGTTACTTCTTTTTGTTCCATTTCAACAAGCGTTTTATCAAGCTCATATATTTCCGTAATTTTCTGTGTCCCTAAAATTGGATCTGGAAATATTTTTTCTATCTTTTTGAAACCTAAAAACCCTAATCCTTCTTTATGCATCACGCCATCATAATATTTATATTGATTAGTTTGATAGGAGATATCTAAATCATCTGATTTATAAAAATTCAGAGCCGCAACTAAATAAAATCCACCTTTAAGGTTTTGAAAGTCCCCTGTTTCTACGGATTCAGTATGATATGCTGCGTCAGATCCACCATATAGAAGAAACTCATTCGATAATAAATCATATTGTATTTTAGTCGCATTGTTATAACCATCATAAACGAAGTTAAGTTTACTTTTACCTATATTCGATTTAAGTCTCAAATAATAATTATTGCCGTTATAATGTTTTAAATCTCCGTTACCATCGGCATTGAAGTCATTGTTAAGTGCACTAGCTTGGTAAGCATTGTAAGAATTACCGTCTCTTCCATCAACAGCAAGTCTTTCGGGCAATATAAAATATGGGCAAACAATACTTTCATCTTCGCTATAGATTTCTTTTTCATAGGTTATTCTATTTGTCACAATATAATTATCTGTAGAATTGAGATTATATTTACATCCTTGAAACAATATTATCTCAGTCTCATCTTTTATAGAGTGATTATCATAATGGGTTGCACTAGTATTGTTTTTTACTAAATCAAACTGTTGCCTTGAATCAAATTGATATCCTTCAACAGTGTTATGTCCTCCATAAATTGCATCATAGACATCATAATAATGAAAAAGTAAATTCGCCCATATATCCGAAGTTCCATCTCCATCAAAGTCTGCCACATATAAATTAGCTACATTATCACATCTGTCATAATGATCTCCTCTCATATGTGGTATATGAATAGTGTCAGTAAATTCTTTTCCAGTCCAAAGTCTAGTACACCATTTACTGTCATCATGATTACGATACAATAAATCAATTTTACCATCAGCATTAAAATCTCCGCTAAAGCATCGCTTTGTTTCGTTTGGAATCATTGTTCCTAAGTTATAGATTTGATTAAGTTTATGTTTTCCTTGAGCGTCTATTCCTAATTCATAAATTTGCTCTTCTTTTCCTCCGTCATTATTTATTACTAAAATATCAGTAGTTCCATTTTGATTAAAGTCAGCAGGAATTAGCTGGAACTGTTCGTCATCTACGATTAGAATATTTTCCCATAACTGATCTAAGGCTAAATCATCAGTCTCAAAATTTCCATTTTCATCTATCAGATCATAATAATTAAGAATTCCAGAGCCACCACCTTGTAGCACATTACCTGCAACATCCATTTGTGATGTCTTAAGCATCAATTCTAAATATCCATCTCCATCGTAATCACCAGGATATAATACTTCGTTTATCCGTACATGCCTGTAAGGAGGAGCTATTCTATCTTGTTTCAAAATATAATGATAATGGTTTACATTGGCAATGGGATTACTAAAATGATTAGTATGATCATTTAACCTTACTTCAATATGAAGTGATTGGTGTCGTTGAGCAAATGACAGTCCTGAAATATCTAAGGCAGGTGAAGCACTATACAAATATGGGATTATTAAATCATCATAGCCATCTTTATTTAAATCTGCAACGATTACGTTCTCTCTCTGTAAAAACCAACTCAAATCGCAAATATCATAAGATTCAAATTGAAATACATTTGCTGTATGTCTAAATTTGAGTTGTCTAGTTCCACTAGGAGGATCATAAAAATATCCTGTCTGTAGAAACCATCTAGCTCGATCATTACCTGAACTTCCTATGTCATAATCATGTTCAACAACCATTCTGTCTTTTACACCATCATTATTAAAGTCCCCGTAATAAAATACTACATTTTCTTCATTAAATATCGGAACCATTGTGTGTAACATAGAACTCGGTACTTCATCATTCCCTACATAGTATTCAGGTGATTGATTTTGAATATAATTTTTATCATGATCAGAATATTTGAATACTGTAGGGTTGTAATGGTGTTCTTCATCTTTTCCAAATTCTGTGATTTGTTTAATCTGCGAAAAGTGTTTACACTGATAATCAATATGATATTTTCTAGCAAGTTGATCTTCACCTTTAGTGTATTCTACACAAATATCTGTAAGTAGTAGAGTTGAAGGGATTTCAATACCATTAAAGAAACTAGTTTTAGGATCTTTTCGGAGTCCATATTCGAATCTAATTTGAGCATATGGAATGCTTGGTACTTGTTCATTTCCAGTATAGCGAATACTCTTTAACCAGTATTCATTTCTATTGTTATCGTAATTATATTTTATATAATTACCATTTATATCTATAATTTTTGATTTGAAGTATTGCCTTGTGAGTGGAATAGGTTCCTCTTCAGACGTATTTTCAAAATACATGTGAGCATTTGCTGTCAGAGAACCACCATATTCTATAATCATACCTTCTTTAGTGTGCACTTCAAAGTATTCAAATACTTCGGTATCATATTTGAAGAAACGTTCATATATCCTAATAGTGTTGTCTTTTTCAAGAGCAAAGATGCGTGCGTTAACAGTCCTATCATCAAATTCTATTTCTTCTGTTTCTACTTGAACCATTCTTTGCCCGTTTAAAACGAAATTGTCTTCAGCATTAAATTTAACAGGACTAATTTCTCCATCATGATATTTGTCTTTACCTATTCTTGAAATAGAAGAAGAACCTGAAAGATTCCAACCAAGTCCCAGAATTCCATCATGCTGATTACTGTTATAAGAAATTTTAAGATCCGGTTGCATTCCATTTGTGCCTGGAATTGTAAAAATAGGGATACTATAATTAAAACTACCATCCGCACCAACTGAATTTTGACCTTCTAAACTACCTACCGGGTTGCCTAAAGTTCTAATATCAGTAGTTACATCTCTTATAGAAGCATTATAGTCTACTTCTTCAGTTGGATAATCAGCAAATAAGCTAACATTACCCAAAATAAAAAGCCAAATGATTGAATGTATTATTTTCATTTAAAACTCTAAAAATTGAAATTACTAATTATGTGCAATTGCAAAAATTACTGCCCAGTAAGATATGCAAACCAATTGCAGCTTTTGTGCGTAGCTGTGTTTAATTTTGAGCTTAACTCTTATTTTATAACTTCATATTACTCCTATTAGTAATCTCATTATTTATTGTTGTCTTTGTATATAAGAAACATTGCTCTATGTATATTAAGACAATATTACAAACAATATATACACATGATATTATGTATATAATCCCGAACCTGTAATGATATTTTTATATTCATTACAAATATAATTAGATATATTTATTTACAAATTTATTTATTGAATTAATTTCAATACTGTATTCAATATGTTGTTATAATCCTAATATATATTTATCTATTGAATATATTAAAAGATATCATACGCTCTATATGAGCAGTTAACTTCTGTACCTTTAGTTCTGCTGTTAGTGTAAACATGAAATTATTTCTAAAAGTATATACCGAAATATAATTTTTGGAGGACAGAATAAGGCGTTGTTAGATTCAATTTTATCGTTTTTTATATCATTGTCAGTTGTAAATAGAAATATTTTAGAAAATATTAGCACTTTTCAAAATTCTTATGACACATTGTGTCTTAAAACTTAGTATATTTAAACATAAATACAGAATGAAAAGGAAAAGTATTATGACTAAAATGCACAATGAATTGTTGCCTTTTTCCGAACAGGATTTAGGAAAATATTTTGATAGAAGTGTGGTTTCAGAGAAGGAACTACAAAATAACGCTGAAGCAATTAACAAAAACAGAGATGCTCAGCTAGCTTACTTTCAAAAAAGTATAGACAATTATAAAGATTATTGCAAAGAACCTGTAAAGTATTCGGATAAAATTACAAAAATGCGTCAAGCTGAGAAAGATGAGCGGTTCTTTACTGCTCGTGCTTTTGTTGGTATGTTTGAAAGTCCAAATAAACTGGAACTCGTTAAGCAGATGTTAGAGCATGCTTTTGGAATTTATCCTCCTGAAGGTATAGGCTTTAAAACTTGGGATGATGCTTTGATAGAAGGCGAATCTGAAGAAGAAAAAGTAACTCTGATTCTCGAAAAACAAATTTCTTCACCAAAGATTTACAGAGAATATCTTTCTAAGAATATAAAAAATAGGCACTTAGTTCCTTATATTTTCGAGAGAGCGAAGAAAAAAGATAGTAGCGAGTTTAGGGAAAATTTAGAAGGTGCTACTCATGTAGATGCTTATATATTCAATCCCAAAACTAAATTTAGGGTGTTTATTGAAGCAAAATATTTATCTGATATTTCTTATGATGTTAGTTATGATATGGCACGCAATCAAATAGCAAGGAATATAGACTGTATGTTGGATGATTCTGAATACAAAAGCTTATTTATGCTAGTAACTCCACAGTTCTTTATCGACAATCCTAGAACTCGCCTCTACGGCTTTAAAATGACTGAATATAAGGCAGACGGAGAGCTTTTACAGCTGGACTTACCTCATAGAGCGTTAGATAAAGAAACTAAGCTTAACTTGCCTAAGCAGCTTGCATGGGTGAGTTGGGAGGAGCTGGAAAATTTCTGCAAAAGTAAGATAACAATTACTACTACTGAGTTATAGCAAACTTACTCTCACACCTCTTTTTTTAGAGGAGGTGTGAGAGGTAAAATATTAATTATTACTATGAATTAGGCGTCTCCTGGCTCTAAAGCTTCCCTAAGTACCTGCTGAAGTAATTGCTCGTTCTGCTTTTGGCTCGCCTTTATGCTTTCTTCAAGTTGGTCGCAGTATTTCATGAGCCCGTCCATTTTTTCTACTATTCGTTTTTGCTCTGATAGTGGGGGAAGAGGGATAAGAAAACTATTTAACAGATTAAGATTTAATCCTTTATATGCAATTCCTCTTAGATTTTTATTAACCTCGTCTCTAAAAAATGGAGAAGTTAATACATTAAAAACAAAATTATTCAAATTCTGATTATGAAGAGCTATCATCGCAATTTCTCTTGCAATATTAAATCCACATAAAGTACTATTTGTTATTGCACAACCACCTAAAGTACCGCGAACATTAAGTAAAATTTCATTTCCTTGAAGAATTGTTCTAGTATATTGATTTGAAATTTCAGATTTTACTTTTCTAACTTTTGATAAATCAATATATCTATATTTAATATCACTTGATCGTAATGCATAAACACCGTTATTTTTTGGAGGGTTTCCCATTTTCACAATACCATATGTAAGTGGTCTTTTAATATCTATCATCTCACCCAATCTACACCAAACCCAATTTTCAGGAATTTCAAAGGGGATTTCTTCATCAGAAATAGGAGCTAAGGGCTTTTGTTTCTTTATTTTCTTTTGTTTGATAAGCTCTGCTTTTTCAGTTTTTATTCTTTCCAATAGTGCGGAGGCAGCTTCTTCACCCGCATCTTGCGGCACTAGCTTGCCCTGCATTGCCTCTCTTAAAAAAGATTGGCGTAGCTGCTTTACTAGTTCTAATTGGTGTGTGAGTTCTTTAGTAAGTCTATTAAATCTTCTAAATTGAATATCAAGGTAATTTACAATTTGTTTTTGTTCGTCAAGAGAAGTTGGAATATAAACTTCTAATGGTAAAATATGTTTAGGTTTTAATTCTGTTTTTATTCCACCCGGCACTTGATTTTTCAATGCTTCTTTAAATTTTGGACTCTTTAGAAAATGCTTTAAAAAATTTATATCTATCTTGTCCGCATTGTATATGTAGGATGAGTAATGTATTGTGGCTATAACATCTTTATCTCCAATATAAACTGACATAGCACCTTTTTCAACATTAATTCCAGATATAACTAAATCGCCAGGTTTCACTAGTATCATATTAGTTTTCGAAGGCTTCTCAGATAAATAAATATTTCCAGAAAAATCTATTTTGTCTATACGTTGTAAATCTGAAATTTCTTTATCATAAGGTTTATATCTACCCTGCCTTTCTTTGAGGAAGATGTTCATTTTGACTAAATTCCAACTCATTTCACAGCAGCCTTAAGTTGATTTAACAAATCATGGCTTTTTGCGAATGATTTTTCCAGCATTTCCATCAGCTCTTCGCTGCTGTGCTCTATTGTTTCTTCCACTTTGTTAGGGTTTTTAATATCTAAATCAAATGCGGCAAAGTAGATATTATCAGCAGCAAGAGTTTGCTCTTTATGTTCTGCCTCTTTTGTTTTTAGTTGCTTAGTGAGCTTAGTCTGTTTTGCTTTTAGCTCTGCATCGTCCTTTTTGCTTTTGAGCTTTCTTTTTGTATTAGCAATTTCGCTTTTAATTTTAGAAATTTCATCAGCGATGCTATCGGCTTTTTCTCTGTAAGGCGAAGCAGCTTTTTTTGCATCTACTTTTCTTGTCTGAAAATCTAATTTCCAGCAAACATCTGATTCTTCACGATCATTCCACCACTTTTTGATAGGCTCAAATTCACTTAGCTGAATAGGCTTAGTTTTACTGTAGCTTTTCTGACCTTCCGGCAGTTTATGCTCATAGTACCAAATCTCTTTAGTAGGCTCACCTTTTGTAAAAAAGAGAAGATTAGTAGCAACAGTAGCGTAGGGTTGGAATACAGAGTTAGGCAATCTGATAATAGTATGCAGATTGCATTTTTCAAGCAATTCTTCTCTTACTCTTTGCTTCACTCCGTCTCCGGTCAGAGATCCATCAGGCAAAACGATGCCGGCTCTGCCGTTTTCTTTCAGTAAGTGAATCATTAGTATAAGGAATAAATCAGCACTTTCTTTAGTTTTAAACTTTGCCGGAAAATTGGACTCATTCCCATTTGCAACTATCCCACCAAAAGGCGGATTAGCTAAGATAACATCTACTCTATTTTTCCTGGAGTAAGAAGTAAGAGGTTCATCTAAAGAATCTCTAAATTTGATTGTTGGGATTTGAATATCATGAAGAATTAGATTAGTAGTAGCAAGCAGATATGGCAGCGGCTTATATTCCCAGCCTTCAATATTGTCTTGAATTATTTGCAGTTCGCTTGCATTCGGGTCTTGGTCAATCATATTTTGAATAGCAGCAGTAAGATAGCCACCTGTGCCGCAACTTGGATCTAAAACTTTCTCTCCAATTTTAGGATCTATCATTTCCGTAATAAAACGAGTGATCGCCCTTGGAGTATAAAACTCACCGCTTTTGCCGGCGCTCTGCAGATCTTTAAGAATAGTCTCGTAGATGTCACCAAAAGCATGACGCTCTTTAGCAATATTGAAGTCAAGCTCATTAAGTATATTGATTATTTTGCGCAGATTAATGCCGCTTTTCATATAGTTATTATTACCTTCAAATACTTCCTTGATAAGAGCAGCTCTCTGATTTTTAAGGCTTTGAGAAGTAGTAATTTCCAAATTGCGCAAAGCAGGAAAGAGTTCCTGGTCAATAAACTGCAATAGCTCATCGCCAGTAATACCTTCATTATCTTTAGCCCAGTTCTTCCAGTGAAATTTAGTTGGAATAGGACTTTCATAATCTTCATGAAGTAAATCAAGTTCTAAATCTTTATCAGAAAATATTTTAAAAAACAGCATCCATCCTAATTGCTCAATTCTCTGAGCATCACCATTTAGTCCTGTGTCCTGCCACATAATATTACGGATACTATCCAAAATGCCTTTAATGTTTGTCATTATGCCCCTGTTTTATATAATTCCGATTCTAACTCTTTGATAGCACTCAGGTAATCAGATTTGCTGCCAAAAATATCATTAACAATCTCAATGACAGATCCGAATTCACTAATTGGTTTTAACTTGAGTACATCCATATTTTCGATATTGACAATGCCATCATCAGCATATTTATCCAGCAAAGCTTCTAAAACTTTACGAGCCTTTTCACTATATTTAGCAAATACATTACGCTTTTTGACATTATTAGCTCTTTCCTTGCGAGTGAGAGGCGGCTGGTCAAAAGCTACATGGCAAATCAGATCAAACAAGTCAACCTGCTCTTTTACAGAATCTCTCAGAGCATCAATAGGAATTCCTTGCTCTTCTAATTCAGCGATAAGAATTTCTTTTTTATCAGTATCGCTCCATTTTCTTATAAAGTCATCCAAAGAAGCAAACTCACCGGTAATAAGTTCTTTAGTATAATCTTTCAAACTTTTAGTAATAAGTTTACCATTTCTGTCGAAACGCAACTCACGCTCAGCAAGAATAGAAACATCAATACCATTAACATAGATCTTAGGTTTTGGTTCAGCTGCTGGACAATCTATTACTTCAGGAGTAGGATAGCTTATTTCAATTGGAGCTTCAAGTTCGTTTCCTGAAGTGTCATCAATATTTTGAGATTCTTCAAAGCTTGAAGTTTCCTGAGCAAAATCAGAAATATCCTCATCTTGAGATACTTCTTTGACTCTGATAGGATCTCCATCAAAATCTTTATCTGCAAAAAGTTTAGTAGCGTTTCTGAAATCCAAAATAGTAAAATAATACTTGCCGTATTCTTCATTTATTCGAGTGCCACGGCCAATAATCTGTTTGAATTTAGTCATAGACTTAATTTCAGCATCGAGTACGATTAATTTGCAAGTCTGAGCATCAACACCTGTTGTCATAAGTTCTGATGTAGTAGCAATAACAGGATATTTTTCTTCAGGATTGATAAAGTTATCAAGTTCCATTTTCCCTTCTTGATTATCACCGGTAATTCTCATAACATATCGGTAATCTTCTTTTACCAGATCAGGATTACAATTAGTCAGAGCCATGCGCATGCGTTCTGCATGATCAATATCAGCACAAAATACAATAGTTTTTGCAAACCTGTCAAACCCTTTTAGAAATTCAGTGATTTTTTCAGCAACCAGCTGTGTTCTTTCTTCAATAACCAAGTTTCTATCATAATCAGTTCTGTTATACTCTCTATCCGGAACTTCATCCCCGTCAATATCTTTTTTACCCTTTTCAGGTCTCCACCCTAAGACATCAATGTTAATATTCATACGCAAAACACTGTAAGGAGCAAGGAAACCATCATCAATTCCTTGTTTTAGAGAATATGTATATAATGGTTCACCAAAATATTCAATATTAGAAACTTCATTAGTTTCTTTAGGAGTGGCAGTAAGACCAATGTGAGTAGCACTTTTGAAATAATTCAAGATTTCCCGCCAAGCACTGTCTTCCTTAGCACTGCCTCTGTGGCACTCATCTATTACAATCAAATCAAAGAAATTAGGACTGAACTCTTTATAAGCGTTTGCAGAGTCATCTGCACCTGAAAGACCTTGATATAGAGCCATATATATTTCATAACTAGTATCAATTTCCCGATGCCTGATAAATGTCATTTTATCTTTAAAATGCTTAAAATCGCCTCTCATCGTTTGATCAATCAGAGCCGTTCTGTCAGCGAGGAATAATATTCTTTTTTTAGCACCAACTTTCCAAAGCCTGTGTATAATTTGGAAAGCAGTATAAGTTTTACCTGTTCCTGTAGCCATTACTAATAAAATTCTATTTTGACCTTTTGCAATAGCTTCAAGTGTTCTGTTAATAGCAATTTGTTGATAATATCTTGGGACACGCCCTCCAACTTCAATGTGGTACTCCTGAGAAACAATTTTTCGTGTATCGGGACTTTCTAAGTTTTTGTATTTAAGATATTTGATCCAAAGCTCTTCAGGTGAAGGGAATTCGTCCATTTTGAGGTATTTTTCAACATCTTCTGACTGTGCAGTATTATCATGAAAAAGGAATCCTTCACCATTAGTACTGAATATAAATGGTACTTCGAGATATTTTCCATAATTAAGAGCTTGCTGCATTCCAGTGGCAGGAGTCGTTTTATAAGATTTTTTAGCTTCAATAACAGCAATTGGGATATTACTTTTATAATAAAGAACATAATCGGCTTTTAAATTTACGAGCCTTTTGTGAAGTTTTCCGCTAACAATAATTTTACCATTAGTGATAGAGACTTCTTCAAGAAATTGTTCATTGCTCCAACCGGCCTTAATAATAGCCGGGGTGATGTATTTAGTTCTAACATCAGTTTCCGATAAGTTCTTTTTGTCTAGCATTGCTAAAATTCAGATAATTATAAAAACATAATATACATAATAGTTCTGATATTAACAACGAAGTAATAAGGTAAAAAGAGCAAAATCAGTTAAAAGTGGAGTGTATATTTAACTAATGCAGAGAATCCCTCCCCCAAATCGCCTAAAACAGGCTCGTATAAAGGCTTTGGGGAGGTTATTATCTGCTCTAAGGCTTAGAATATAGCTATCTAATTATTGAAAATATCATTGATAGCGTCTAAAGTTTGCTTGTCGTCTTTTCTGAAATATTGGTCTATCATTCTGTCGGCTCTGTGACCTGTCATTGCTTTTACTACTTGTTGGTTTACACCGTGATAAGAGGCAAGCGATACAAAAGTACGTCTGGCAACATGAGTTGTCAGGAACATAAATTTTGGGTATGTTTCTTCTATTGCTTTTGTTCCCGAATATTTTGTTATTGTAACGATGTCATTTAGTCCAGCTAATTCACCCAGTAGCTTAAGGTTGTTATTTAGCTTTTGATTGCTAATCATAGGCAGCGTATAGTTGTACTTCTTAATAATATTCAATGCAGAATCTGAAAGAGGTATGTTCATTTTAGATTTTGTCTTTTGCTGTATGAAAGTCCATACTCCATTTTTTACGTCGTTGTAGTCAAACTTAGCAGCATCCGAGTATCTTTGACCTGTATATACCATAAACAAGAAAAGGTCTCTAGTTTTCTGAAGCTTAGGGGAGAGTCCTTCACATGTAATAATTTTTACTAGATCTTCTTTTGTCAAGGCAATGTTTTCAGGTCGGGACTGTTGAACCTGTTTATATCTTTGAAATTTCAAATTCTCGGTGTATTCTCTCTCAACTGCCCAGTTCAAGAAGGTTTTAAAGTTTTGTATATGCTTAAAGACAGTGTTGTTACTGTGCCCAAGACTGATAAAATAGTTTTGGAGTTTGTCAAAAACATTATAGTCAAGCGTCTCGAAATTCAGCTTGATTTTTTTTGTTTTACTAAATTTCTTCAAATGAGATAAAAGAGTATTATATTTCTTGAAAGTGCCTACACTTAAGGTGGATTTTCTAGATTTTATAAATTGCTCAAATACCACTAACAAATCACTTTGTTTCTCTTGTTCTTTACTTTGAAGAAATAGTTGTTTAATAGATTTAAAATCCAAATTAGGATGTTTAGTTTTTAGATCTAAGAATTTTTGCATCTGAGCATCTTTGAATTTTGCTAGAAATCTGTTTTGCTCAGGGCTACCAATAAAATTTCGTTTTACTTTCTGCTTCTTTCTGTCCCAATATTTAACTTCAAGTCTCAAGCCAGTATCAATTTTGATAGTCGTACCTTTTTCCCTGACAAAAAGTAAGACTCTACATTCTTTATTGCTATTTCTTTTATCATCATCTATGTAAAAATTTGAAGTCATTCTCTGTATTCCGTAGCTTGTTTTCAACTGCTAATTCTAATGTGCAAAATTACGGACACATTACGGACACTTTTAGTGTATTTGATATGTTTTTATTGATTTACAATATATTTGAAAATAGCTTTAAAAACGAGTATATCACTGATTATTAGCGTTTGTATGTCTATTTATGTAAAATTAGAATACAGTAAATATAGTCCCGCCACCTCTACAATTACTTTATAAGCCTAATAAAATCATTTATTTATATAAATACCAATCGAATTGCAGTCACTTTTAATATTTTATCTATAGTTTGTATCAATTGTTTTCCTTATTAGAGCCATCGCAAGTTTCATTTGAAAAAATCAATTTTTGATTTAGCTCATTCTGTTATCTCTTGGTTTTTAATTTATAAAATATCCACATCTTCCAGTTTTCAACAGAAAAGTCATTTTGATACAGTCCTAAACTCCAATAATTTGTTTCAGATTGTTCCTCTAAATTTTCAAATTGTTTCATATACGTTCCAAAATATTCCAATACTCATCCAAAGTACCAATTGAAAAAGATGTATTTGATTGAGTATATATGCTTATACTATCCTAACTTGCTTAGAAACAACTTGGGCTTACAAAGAAGACTGTATCTTGGTATTCCCGTTGAAGTGGCAAGATACGTGAGAACATCTACGATTATGACATAGAACAAAAACTGTCATAAATGGGTCGATATATTCCATGATGATGTAGTCGCATCAGTCATTGTAGAAATAATTTTACATCACTAACATATTTTTCTCAACGGAAAAAGTTTTAGAGTGTAAGATATTATAAATGCACAGTTGTAATGGAGCGGGTCAAATTTTATAATAAAAACAGTTCAATTTTTAGAGGGAAGGATAATGAGATTTAGAAAAGTAATAATTGTAATTTTAGTTGGAATATTAAGTTGTAGTCTAAGAAGTAATACTCTTGATAATTCTGATCAGGTTTATCTGATGAAACATTATCCGGCTAAAGTCAAAGATAAGGGCATAGGTTTTAATTTTTTGATTGTTTCAGGTAATAATTATAGGGTTGTAGTTTTTACGTTAGTTATTACTAAAAAACCAAATAAGACACTGAAGCTAGAGACAGTAAACATGGAGTATGAAAAGCATGAATTTATAAAATCTCTTTATCTTGGGAAAGATGAGAATCTATATTTAGAATATGAAGATGCTGTTCGTAATTCAAATCAAGCTGAACAGAATACATCTGCTTCTGTGGAGCCTGTTGCTTTTGGAGGAAGTAATCTGATAACAAACTCAATATTTAAGAAAAGGGGATACTATTCTTTATTATCATCTGATTTTTTGAATATGACGAATAAAGAAAGATACAAATTACTGTTTGAGTTAGCTATAAAAATGAATACTTCAAATAATTTAAGAATTATATCTACTAAAGAATAATAATGAAAATACTGATGAAGAATATCATCTTATTTATGGAGAATAGAGCCAAATAGAAGGAATTATTTATAGTCAGCTTATTGTACATGAGATAAAACGACTGTATTTGTTGGTTGAATAATGTCTCTGGTATCTCTACGAGTCTCAAAATCAAACGTAATCTTGTTTTCATAACAGTGAGGAACACTCTCAGCTTAGAAATATAAGCCTTGCCCTCTCCCGACTGTTTGACATACACAAAAACATTGACGACAAGAAGCAATTGGATGCAGAGCGTGACAGATGGCTAAATCACTGGGATTTGGAAAGGGGCAATCCTATGAGGACTTATGTTGGCGAGAAGTTTAGGATGAAGGGGTAGGAAAATCATTTTTTCTGTTTTATAGGAAGGAATAAAGCATCCATTTTTTCATCAGAGTTTAAAGTTTTTGACAGCATATTTATAATGTGAAAAATAGCACCCATATATATTGGAATCAATATAAAAAAGCCAAAGTTAATGTATTCTTTTGTCTGTTCCGTCATACCAATATATAGAACAGCAAGAAAGAAATAAGAGATAATAACTAACAATAACAAACCATTGTAATATTTAGAATCCAATAATCTGAATTTTTGACTTATTATTTTGAACTTGTTAAACCTAGTTAAAATGAAATAAAATATGCAGATAAGAAGCGATGAATTAGTACTTCCGATAATTTTTTTACTAAAAGTAATATCAGGAAAAAAACTATAAGTATGGCTGAGATAAAAAAGTTCACCACAATAATGCAAACAAATAATTGAGATGGTTTAATTAGGTTTGATAAATTACTCATAAATTTTCTTTACTGATATTGTTTCTATTTTTGCTTTTATATTAATCATAATAATACATTTTATGTATCTGTACAATTATTAGATAGAATAAAAGAACAAATAGCATATAAACTAAACGCAAAAAAGAGCTAACTGTTTTTCTTACTAAACAATTAGCTCTTTCTTGAAGTGGGCCCGGAGGGACTTGAACCCCCGACCGACGGATTATGAGTCCGCAGCTCTAACCAGCTGAGCTACAGGCCCCGAGCGAGATATTTTATCTCAGCTGTCTCTAAAAGAGAGTACAAATATATGTGATTTTTTGGATAATGTCAAGTTTTTTTTAAGAATTTTTCTAATAATTAAATAAACCTACCATTATTCCTACTTGCACCGAAAAGCCTTTGGTTTCAATATTATCAAGTGTATTCGCAACTTCTTTATTATTATTATACTTCCAGTCTTTCTGTGCAAAAGGCAGTATGTAGTTGGCGTTAACTCTGAAAGCCAAAACTCCTGTAACTGCATATTCTATATTAAGCTGTGGCTGTATAAACCAGTAGCCTGCTTCAGCTCTTTTGATAAAGTTTTCATCATTTGGATTTACAAAATCGTCCCACGCATAGTTGGCATTTGTTTTAGTAGCTTCCAGCGACATGCTGCCATGCCCAAAACCTAACCCCGGCAAAACTACCAAAGACTTAGTAAGGATAAATCCGTAATCAATACTGCCACCCAAAATGCTTTGGCTGTATTTTAAGTCCATGTCGTAGGTGCCTTCATTTTCTAAAACCTGCTGATAAGACTGAGACTGATTCCCACCAAGTGAGAAGAACCCGACTCTGGTATTAGGGACGTAATAAGTGCTTAGTATAGCAGTAGCACCGTGCATTACTACAGTATTAGTAAATTCGGAAAATTCAAACCCCGTAACAGCATTGCCTGTTGCAAATATATTATTTATAGGTGCAGGATCGTTAAAAATAAAGTTCGCTGCATATCCCCCACCAATTGCAAAATAGACAGGTTTTTCAGTTTGTATTTCTTCAGTATCAAAAGAGAAATCATCAAGTTCTGCATCCTGAGCGTTTACATTTACAAACGCCAAAGCCAAAAGAACTAATAGCCCAAAAACTCCGGTTAATCGCATATTTTCTCCATTCATTGCATAATGCTAATTACAAAGATAATCATTTTTACATAAAGTCTAACGATTGTTCAGCAAATATGTTTCAAAGATATTCTAATTTGAAGATAAGATTATCAGCAGAGGAGAAAAGTATATTCGTGGAGCACCAGTACATGCCCCACGAATAGATGTGATGTTAGCAGCCGCCTTTTACTTTAACTACTTTAACTTCCACCTTTTGTTTCTCTTGAGGTTTGGTAAGTGTGGTGTCAGATTTCAAGTAGTTAGTCATTCTGATACTAAAATCATCAGAATTAGCCCCCACAAAGGAAGCATTTTTTACAGCTGCTCCGCTATAAAACATTTGTCTATATTTATTAATGCCGCCTTGCAAGACGTAAACATTCTTTATTCCTTCTTCTTTAGCTAATAGATAAGCTTTCTGAGCAAGCACTTCATCATTCGCATAAAACACGGGAGTTTTAGTCGGGTGCTGCAGTAGAGCTTTACCCTGTACTAATGAAATGTCCTTCAGCGTAAGTCTGCTTGCACCTGTTATGCAAAACTGTTTATACTCTTTTTCGCTTCTAAGGTCAATAGGCAGATATTTATCTATTTTATTATATATATCAAAAGCTATCTCTTCGGGTGCAACATAAGCTACACTTCCGTCAAGCTCCTTGCTTAATTCAGATTGAGACATTGCTTCGATGCCTTCTCTCTTTTCAGGCAAGAAAATAATGATAATTGCCACTGCAAAACCTAAACCAATAGCAGGAATTGCCATCTTATATTTTGGATGCTGTGGTTTATATCCATATTTAACTTTTTCTTCTATTTTAGTAGTAAATATAAATGCTAAGATAGCAACAACAGCTAATCCCGCAGCAAAGACTCCCCTAGACATACCTAATGAATCGTAAACAAATATAGATCCCAAGTCAGTAGAATAATAGAAATCCATGATATTTGGATACACTTCACCAAATATAAAGATACCGACTAAACTGCCGCCGATAAACAGCATCGCATCAATTTTACCAGTAGCTGCTGCAACCAGAGAAGTTCCGGGACAAAAGCCCCCTAAGATAAATCCAAATCCCATTATGACACCTCCGGCAATAGCCGGTTGCAAAAAAGTAGGGTTTATATATAGATAAGACATATCGATAAGACCCAAATAGTCTAAGAATATCAAACCTACAAGAGCCGTAGCAGCAGCAGTAAAGAACACTCTAAGCACTACAAAGTCATATCCGTAAAACACACCAACAAGCTTTCTGGATGTAGAAAATCCTGCCTGTTCCAAAACGTAGCCAAAGGCTAAACCAATCAGAAGAGCTATAATGTAATTAAACTCCTGACCGATTACTCCAAATGATACTAATGGTCCCATTGTTTTTCTCTTCTAATTAGTGTTAAATCCAAAGTTTTCTAAAGAAGTACGCAAATACGTAGCCTGAGCCAAATATTGCCATCATAGTCACAAATCCGGACGTAGATAATACGGACATGCCTGATAGAGCCGCACCGCTGGTACAGCCTCTGCCCAACTGAGCCCCAAAACCAAACAAGGCACCACCTGCGACTGCCGCTATTGCTCTGACAGCATTAGTAGTATTCTTACCTTTTTCAAACTTAAAGCCAATTCTTTCTGAGCGACTACCGGAAACAAAACCACCAATAACCACGCCCACAGCTAAAAACAAAAGCCAGTCTTTAAGAGGCGAATCGGGATGTGATTTTTCATATTTTTGATAGTATTCACCCTCGGCAGCATGCGCCGGAGCGACTTCTTCCACAACTGTAACCACGACACTTTTGACAGCACCACTGGCTCCCAGACCTCTTCCTGTCAGATAGAAAGAAGCTATCAGGACTAATCCTAAAAGGAAGCCTGCAAAATATGGATTCATAAAATAATTACTATTTTTCATGGCTAAGCTCCTTTTCGGGTTCTTCTTTATTTTCATCTTCTGATTCTAATTCTTCATACCCTGTAATCATTGCAGTCAGATTAGAGCTAATCGTGTGCCCTGTAGTTATAAGATATAAGTGGGCAACTAAGAACTGAACTAATAGAAAAGCACCAAGGGTATGAATTACTGCTATTGGTTCAAGCGAAGTTAGATCTAAGCTTTGCACTTGTCCGTTCATAGGATATCTATAATACATATACATCAGACCAGTAGTAACCATCACCGGGATAATCATAATTTTGAAACCCAGATATACCAGTTTCTGCAAAGGATTGAGTTTACTCAATACAGTTCTTTTCACCGGGTGAGGTTTGTTTTGGAATATATCTGTAGTATAGTATTTAATTTGATTTAGTAATTGCTTGGTAGTCGGTATATACTGTCTCCAAGTGCCACTGGTAAAGTGCCAGAATATAGCAAGCACAATAAGCACTATAAAAGCTATAGCAGTGATATTGTGCCATTGGACAGCTGTTTCGTAACCAAAGAAGTTATAAGAACCGTGAATTTCAAATCCTGTAATCATCAAAAACATTATCAGTGCTGCCTGAGCCCAGTGCCAAATCCTATTGAAGGTATCGTAGATATAAACTTTCTTCATATTATTCACCTTTCCCTTTATTTTTGACAGTCACATATATTCTGATAATACCATGTAAAATTGTAGCAAGCAAAGTTCCTATCAGCATAAAAATACCGAAATATTCTACTGCTTTGTTATAGTCTCTGCCCGGCATATAAAAATCAGTTAAGCCCTCAAGTCTGCTATCTTTTCTTGTATGACAATCCTGACATTGCAAACTATTCTCTTTCGGAGAGACCATGTGATTTATAGGCCAGTACATTTCAGTTTGTATAAATCCGTATTTACCTGAATAAGGCAATCCAATATTTTCCATACCTACTCTTGCAGCATTATCCCAAACTTTTTCTATTGGCCCAAACTCACCATCAACCCACAAAGCACCTTTGCCGGCTTCCGTATCAAATAGTTTAGGCTGAATCAGTTGTTTATATTCAGTATCATATATCTGATTAGTTCTATGAATCTTAACAGGTATGATTTTTGAATCTTGATCTGCATAACTTCCGTTTAGAGTATTGATCTGCACCGGAACTTCTTCTATTTTATCGCCTAAAAGGTAATGGTCAGCAGTGCCGTTAAACCATCTATATTCCGGTTCTACATTTCTTTCCCATACAAATTCACCTTTTTTACTTAGATGAGTATGATTTCCCAAAGAATCTGATTCGTGATAGTTAGGATCTTTTGATTTGGTAAATGCTTTTGACCAATCCCACTGCATCTTAGTAGCATTAACTTTAGCATAAATAGGAATATGACAAGTTTGACAAGCCACTTTGACAGTATGTTCGTTTATTATCTCCTGGCTGTGAGGAGTAGCTGTATGGCAAGCTTCGCACTCCATTCTATCTTTATTCATAGATGATACGCTATAAAGTTTACCTTTTAGTTTATGGTTTTCGGCAGTGTGGCACTCTACGCATTCCATATCTGCACCGTCAAGCCCCATGTGTACATCTACATCTTTGGTAGTCGAGTAAAGAGCTGCTTCTAAGTCACCATGTTTTACGTTATTACCACCGCCACTAACAAAGTGGCATGCACCGCAATTTTCCATTTTAGGGATTCCTACGTGGCGAGCAACATAAGAAAGATCTACACTAGGATCAGGAAGACCTGCCATATTTTTTCCTTTCTTATATTTACCGGAGTTATCATGGCAAGCTAAGCAATCTACATTTTTCGGTTCATTGAAATCGAAAGTGGAATCAGCCCAACCGTAGCCTGCATGACAAGTATTACATAGTTTTTCGTTACCTGATATACCTATGCAAAAGTTATTGATTACATTCTTTTTACCAATTTTTACAATACCTCTGCCTTCTATGTACTCTTCCCTAGTCCAATTCCAATGCGAAGAGTGCATTACTTCTTTATGACGCTCAGTATGGCAAGTCATACAAGCTTCAGTGACATCACTTCCGGCAGCAAAATCTTTCTTCAATATTTCAAATTTGGAATGGTCAACAACCATAGGCTCTTCTTTCTCAATCTTTTCCTTTAGTACTAAAAGATTTGAATTTGGGGTGTCTTTACTGAGGATATATATAATCCAAATAGTAAAAATCATGACAACCGCAATTAAAATAGCTCTCATCACATTACCTCTTAGCTATATTGCTTAATAAGAATATTAGTAATATACCTTTTTAACAAATATCTAAAAAATAATTTTTACTTATGTTTTAGCTTATACTAACTTACCTCTTTGTCTCGCATAAATTACTTTTACAAAATAGTTGAGTCTATATTATTTGAGATTAGTAAAGCAGAGGCTAAAATTTAGTTAACAGCTATCATATTTATACTGCAAATTCTGTAATTGGCGAAGCTCTGATAATTAACTATTATATTTTTTAATATTTGTAACGATGTACTATATTTGAATTCGCACTTGATGTACAAATAGAAAAAGAGATATTCGTGAGAATTTAATAGGGAATCGTGTGAGAAGCACGAGCTGACGCGCAACCGTATATTCTATTTCAAACTTCTTAGCAAATAAGTCCTTACACTGCTCAAAGCTTGTAGTAAGGCATTAAAGAAGTAGAAAAGCCGGGAGACCTGTCTCTATATTAATAATTTGCATTAGACTTTCGCGTTCCAAAGATCTAATTATGAATCCAATACATTACGTGCGGGATGAGTATAGATATCCTTTTTGACGCACATCTTAATCATTACATTATATATAGTTACAAGCACTAAGCATTAATATTCGAAATTATGTAATTACTATATTATACACTAATACACCATACAAATCACAATGTCTGAGATTTTATCTTTATTTACCACTACAGGCACAGCGTCTGCCTTAGTATTTCTTAGTTTAGTCGGCATCGCCGGCGTGTTGCTTGGCAAAATCAAAATTTTTAATATTAAAATGGGTATTGCCGGCGTATTGTTTTCGGGTTTATTAGCAGGACATTTAGGAGCCGAGTTAGACTCACATCTTTTGCACTTTGTAAAAGAGTTTGGGCTTATTCTTTTTGTATACTCAATAGGGCTTGAAGTAGGTCCTCGCTTTATGAGTTCTATCAAAAATCAAGGTCTAACTGCTAATTTGCTTGCTGCTTCTATTGTTTTTTTGGGATTTGGTATTGCTTTATTCATACATTTTGCCTTTGACGTACCTATCCAGGTTATTGTCGGCATAATGTGTGGTGCTGTTACCAACACTCCAAGCCTGGGTGCTGCCCAGCAGGTTATAACAGAACAGATGGCAGGAGTAGACCCTCACATGATTGGTATGGGCTACGCAGTTGCGTATCCGTTTGGTATTTTTGGTATTATCATCACTATACTACTGATTAGATTTATTTTTAAAGTAAAAGTAGATGATGAAATACAAAGATATAGAGACGAAACTTCTCAGTCTACCGGAAAAATAAAAGCTGTTAAAGTAAAGGTTACAAATCAGAATTTATTCAATAAACCTTTGGCTTTTATTAATAGCATTGTCGATAAAGAACTTGCAATTTCAAGGATCAAACGTAAGGATGACTTTATAGCACCAACGGATGATGTAATCATTTTGGAAGGTGACGAACTATATGGTGCGTGTGATTTAGATCATGTTTCTAACTTAGAGCTACAGGTAGGTAGCGTAATTCAACGTGAGAAAATTGAAGTATCGGGACCATTGGGCATAAAACATGTTATGGTTACTAATAAAAAAATTGCAGGTAAAACCATCGAAGAAATAGGTGTTTATAAACGCTACCCTGTTAATATCACTCGTATTTTTAGAGCCGGCACGGAGCACCTTGCTTCTAAAGAAGACACAATTGAATTTGGTGACACTGTTAGAATTGTCGGCCAAAGAGAGGCATTATCTGATGTAGCGAAAGAATTAGGTAATTCTGTAAAGGATTTATCGCATCCTAACATTATCCCGATTTTGATAGGTATTTTTGTTGGTATCATTATTGGTTCTATTCCAATTGCATTGCCCGGACTTCCAGCTCCTGCTAAATTAGGACTGGCAGGCGGCCCTTTGCTTATTGCTTTGCTCTTGGGACATAAGGGAAAAATTGGTAAACTTGACTTTTACATGACTCCAAGCTCTAATTTATTTATTAGGGAATTAGGCATTATTCTATTTCTTTCTTGCGTAGGTCTTTCTTCAGGTAAGTACTTCGTAGAAACCCTCATTAACGGAGGTTATATGTGGATGCTTTACGGTGCTGCTATCACATTTTTCCCGTTAATAATAGTGGGTATTGTTGCAAGAATGATGAAGATGAACTACTTGTCTATAAGTGGATTACTTGCAGGCTCTATGACAGATCCTCCAGCATTGGAATTTGCTAACTCGTTAGCTCCGGTGCAGGCTCAGTCTACAGCTTATGCAACGGTATACCCTTTGGTAATGTTTTTAAGAGTGCTAATGGCTCAAGTGTTAGTCTTACTTCTCTTATAATCAAATTTACTATTTTTAGTCAAAAAGCCGATGAGCAACTTCATCGGCTTTTTTATTTATTGACCTTAGAGACCTCTCGCCCACTCCGCCCTTAAATTTGATTGATTAGGCATTTCTATAGCGGATTTCAGTTTTGTTAATATCGAAACTTTATCTTTTCCAAGTACTCCTTTCAGTGGCAAGTAGTTAGAAGCGTGATCACTTCTGAAGATTGTACTTTTTAGTTCTAAATTATCAATAAATAGATATAACTCTTTGAATAACTCTATTTGATTTGGCATCTCAAATGGCTGACTAATTCTGCTTTTAAAGTGATCTAGTCCAAACGGGAAACTCAACACAAGTGAAGATAAATAAAATGGCTGCAACTCGGAAATAAGTCTTGCCGAGTCGATAGCATGCTCATTTGACAAAGCTCTACCACCCAGTCCGTTAATTATCATAACAGATGTTTTGATTCCTGCCTGATGTGCGAGTGAAATACCATCTTTGGTACTTTCCAATGACTCAGATTTATTAATCATGCGGAGCACTTTGTCATTTCCTGACTCAATCCCAACATAAACGATATCAAGTCCATATTCATTGAGCATTTTAAGCTTGTCGAGTCCGATTCTTGATAAATCTGATGGAAGAGCATAAGCTGATATTCTACGAATTTTTGGGAATTTACTTCTTAGATATTCTATTGTTTCTTTTAGCTTATCAAAACCTATAACGAGTGCATTTGCATCTGCAAGAAATACTTTCCTGACAGTTTCGCCTAAATATTTGTAAGCTATATCAATTTGTTCTTTAATTTGGTCATCGCTTTTAATTGAAAACTCTTTTGATGTGTACATTTCACAAAATGCACATTTGTTATGCGAGCATCCTTTGGTTAACTGTATAATCAAAGAGTTTGCTTCAGATGGTGGTCTGAAAAGTGGTTCGTCGTAATTGATTGGTAGCCACATGACTTACTTTTTTTTTAGTAGTGAAATATTAGATATGCCCTTACAAATATTTGAAGTATATTTAAAAAGGCAAGATAATTTACATAGAAAATATCAGATTATAGTATAATTGAGATAAATATTCAACTCTTTTCTCTACTTGAGCTTATTTTTTATGCTATTTAAGCTAAATTATGCTTTTTTTGATAAATATTCACTACTACCTGTGACAAATTGTCGCTTAATCTGTTTATATATAAAAGCGTATGAGGGTAGATGCCTGATAACTTGAAAAATATTACGGATGAGATACTCTACGGGATGTTATCAAACACAGACGGTAGTGGGAAAGGTGCGTTTGACGAGATATATACTCGTTATGCATCTAATATTTACTCATACTGTCTAAAAGTGATGCAAAATGAAGATGTAGCACAAGATATTTTTCAGGAAGCATTTGCCAGAGTTTATGAAAGTGCTCAAAAGAATAAATCTATGGTGAACTTCGCCGGTTTTATTATAACTATTACCAGAAATCTTTGCTTAAACGAAAAAGCAAAAAAACACAATCAAAATCTTGATTTGGATAATTATCAATTCCCTGTTTATGACAAATCTTATGCCCAAAAAGAATTGATGGATTTGCTCCAAATAAGCATAGATGCTTTGGCATTTGAATTTAAAGAGCCTTTCATTCTAAAAGAATATATGAATATGAGCTATAAAGAGATAGCTTCAGAACTAAATATAAGTGTTTCGACAGTGAGAATCAGAATATACCGAGCCAGACAGAAACTAAAAGAGATCATGGCTCCTTATATTAATGATATACAAAAAGGTGAAAATAATGTTTGACAAAGAATATCTATCATCGTCCCAAAAGTTATCTGCTTTTTTGGACGGAGAGTTGCCGCAAAATGATGTTCAATCTCTCTTTTACGAGATGGCGTCGGACACTGAGCTCCAAGATGAACTCAGAACGATGGTCTCAGTAAAAGAGATGACGAAGAGCAGTATCATAATGCCCCCTCCTGCCCTAAAAAGCAGTTTGGATGCTCGTTTAGGTCTTGACCAAAATATGCTTGATAATTCAATGAAGAAGGTTGCGGGTGCGAGCTTCTTTAATAATAGATTATTTCAATCAGGCATGGCTGCATTTGTGGCTGCCTTCATTACCTACATGCTTATGTTAACTTCCTCACAGGAAATAGGCAACCCGGAAATGCTTGCAGATAAACCAGTAGAAAAATCATCACAGGAATTACATTCGGCAACAATCCCTGTGGTAAGTTCTTTTGTAAATAATACTCAACAGTCAAACGATAATATTCTTAATCTAAATACGAAAAAAGATAAACCTAAACAACAACGCTCAAACTACACTTCTACAAATGTAGCAGAAGACAATATAAACGTAGATTACAATCTTATTCCTCAAGATTTTGCCTCAAATCAGATAACTGATGTTGAATATGCTGATATTAATTATTCTGACTATATTCACATGACGCCGCTTGATAAATTCGAGTTGCCTATGACTCCACATCAATATAATAAGAATACTCCGATACAGACTAAACGCATGGAAATACTAAATAAATTCTCTTTAGAAATGAAATATAATCAGGGCAAATCCTATCCTAATTTGGATATACCTGTTGAAACGGAACCAATTATAAATAACGTTACTGTAGGTTTGTTCTATAAATACAACGAATATAACTCTCTTGGTATTGAATTTGGCCAAGAAAATTACTACCAACGTTACTTCTTTAAAGAAGATGAACTAGTAAAAAGATATGAGCAAAACTGGATGGCATTTTGGGGTGGTATTACTTATAATCACGACTTTGCAAAAGTTGATTTTTATGCACCTTTGCACCCTTATTACAGATTTATGATAGGTGGCACTCAAATTGGTCCTCTATTTAAATCTTCAGTAGGAGCAAAGCTACCTATTTCTGACAAAATGCATTTCGTACTGGCTTTAGAAGGTTCTTATTTGGTTTATCACTTCCAGGATAGAAGTTATTCTTCTTCCAGATTAGGTTTGTCATTAGGTTTCTCTTTTGGACTATAAATGAAGTTAAAATCAACCATATTATCTCTATCGCTTATAGCTTTGCTATCATGCAGCTCCCCATTAGAGGTGCCTGCAAATAGAGAAGAGTATATAGATAATGCAAAAAGCAACTCTCTCTTGATGGTGAGCCCGACTGTTTTAAATTATGGGTTTGTAAACAGATTTGATGTAATTAAAATGCCATTTCAAATGACAAATCTAAATTCGTCTCTATATAAACTTACTTCATTTAATTTCGGGAAGGATACTAAATTCTATTTTGAAAATTTAGAGTTGCCAATGATAATAGACAGCAAGGACACTCCCGGATCTATTCAGCTGTTTCATGTTAGGTTTTCTTCTCACCTACTTGGCGAATTTACTGATACTTTAGAAACAAATAGTTTGACAAGTCCTAAGCTAATAGTGCAGGCACTTGTGCCTGAGGTATTTTGCAAAGATGTGAGCTTTGGCTCAGTAGGTCTTCAAGATAGCGTATCACAAGACTTGTTGATTTACAACTACTCTAACGAATCTATTTTTGTACAAGATATTAAATTTAACGATGAAGACGGCGTTTTTCATTGTCATATTGCAGAAGATATTGAAATACCACAATATGATGAATCAGGTAAACCAGGCAAAGTTACTATCTATTTTAGCTCTAATCAAGAAAAAGCCTACCATACAAGCGCAGAAATCACTTTTAGAGGCAACTTACAGGGCAAAATGATAAAAAATACGTCTCTATTAGAAGCGGCTTCCTTTTAGGGATAAAAAGTATTATTAAAATAGAAAACAAAAGTACATTATACTAAATATTTACTTTGTTATTCATTATCCTCTCAATATATGCATCTCGAATACCGCTTTTTATATCTTATCTAAAACATCGCATATTATTTTATTCTTTTAATCTCTATTTAAACAAAACCGCATTATCTATGATATATGATAAAATCATAAATTCCTTTATGGCAATATTTCTATAATTCACCATTTCAAGGGACTTTATAATGATAGCTATTTTACTATTGTATGAACGCATATAAGCATAATTCATAAAACCAGCTGGATATTTCGAGCTTGGACAGTGTTTATAATATCCTTGATACGCATTTAGAAAAGACTACTTTTTTAAGAAGATAAATTTTGATATTTTGATTTAGGCAATACTAAACATGATTAAAGGTAAAACTGTCATTTCTCTATCAAAGAAAATATTAGCTATTCTTTTAAGTATCAATATACTTTTGGTATTTATCAACTTCTCAGTAAATGGTCACTACCATAAAACTCTGAGTGGGCAGATTATTTACCATTCGCATTTTTCTTTGGCAGACAAAGCAGACCACAACAATAGTCCTTTAGCTAATCATAATCACAGCCAAGAAGAATTCCTCAGGTTTGACAAACTGTCTCATCCATTCTTTATTTTATCTATTATATTTACAATTTTGTCTATATTATTCCCTGTTATATTGAAGTATTATAGCCATTGTAAATCACAATATCAAACTCCTGATTTTTACCTGTATTTTCATTTAAGGGCGCCTCCTGCCTTATAATCAATAATAATCAAATCCTCCAAATTACTACATCTACAAGCTAATTGTAGTTTTTGTAGAGCAGTAATACATTCAATAATTCCTATTAGCATAGTAACTATGTAGGTATTACTGTCTATCGTAAATGTGCATTTCTATGATGCACTTATATTTGATGTTATTTATATTATTTAAAGGATTAAAACTATGTCAATACGTAGCTTGGTAACTATCGTATGTTCTATTTTTATGTTCACTTTTGTAAGTTTAGCTAATACTAAAAATTTGACTACCAAAGCTGCTGCTAATAATGCTTCTGCAGCTTTAAGAAACAAAATGTACTTGATACATGGCACCGTCAATAATGAAGAAGGAAAACCGGCAATTGGCGCTACAGTTATGATTAAAAATACCACTCTGGGCTGCAAGGTAAATACTAAAGGTGAGTTTTATCTTAAAAATGTACCTTATGGCCATCATGTTCTACAAATCACATCAGTGGGTAAGGAAGCCTTGGAGCAGGAAGTAATAGTTAATGATGCTTTAGCGGATGAGGTGCATGTAGAGTTCACTATGAAAGACAAAGCAGTTCGTACAGGTGGAGTTGTAGTCACAGCCACCAGAACTGATAAAATCTATCAGGACGTACCGGTAAAAGTATCTGTATTGGATTCTAAAATATTTGAGAGCACTCAGTCAACTAATATCCATGATGGTATCAAGTTTCAACCCGGTCTAAGAGTTGAAAACATGTGCCAAAATTGTGGTTTTGCAGAGATTAAATTAAATGGTCTGGAAGGTAGATATTCTCAGATTTTGATAGACAGTCGTCCTGTATTTTCTGCTTTAAACGGGGTCTATGGCTTAGAGCAAATCCCGGCAAATATGATAGAAAGAGTAGAAGTTGTACGCGGAGGTGGATCAGCTCTTTATGGCGGTTCGGCTGTAGGTGGCGTAGTAAATATCATAACAAAAGACCCTGTCGAAAATACAATGAATGCAACCCTGACTCAATCATTTACCAACGGCAACATTCCTGATTTTGTCGCTCAGATGAATGCATCTGTTATTAATGATAATCAGGACTTGGGACTTTTCGTTTTTGGTCTTTACAGAGATAGAACTCACTGGGATGCTAACGGTGATGGTTTTTCGGAGATACCGGAGCTATCAATGAATACTTTTGGAAGCCGATTATTTTACAAACCTGATCATTTAAGTAAGTTTTCTGTTGAATTTCATGCTATCAAAGATGATAGGCGTGGTGGTGACCAGTTTGACTTACCACCACACAGAGCAAACATTACTGAAAGTGCACGCCATAATACTATTTCGGGTGGAATAACTTATGATAAATTCTTCGAAGGCACTTCTAATAAGATTTCTATCTATACATCATTCCAGCAAACTACACGTAATAGCTTTTATGGTGCGAAATCTGAGATGAATGCTGATGAGTTTGTAGATGCTTATGGCACAACGGACAATGAAACATATATAGGTGGTGTACAATATACTCATACATTAATGCTTGCGGGTAGCCACATTTGGACTCTCGGTTATGAACTGACTTATGATGACATTTTAGATAAAGCTCCGGCTTATGATAGAACTATCGATCAGTTTGCGAGAGATCATGGATTCTATATTCAAGACGATTGGGCTATAACTGACAATTTTACATTTCTTTTTGGCTCCCGATTTGATAAACATAATTTTATCAATGACATGGTAATTAGTCCAAGAGCAAATATCATGTATAAGCTCAAAGAAGACTGGAATCTAAGAGCAACTTTCTCTACCGGTTTCAGATCACCTCAGGCATTTGACGAAGACTTACATATCACTCAAGTTTCAGGCGAAGCACTTATTCATATAAATTCACCTGACTTAAAACCAGAATACTCCATGAGCTGGGGTGCCTCCAGTGATTACACTTTTGAGCTAGCCTCTATCCCTACTTCTATTTCTTTGGAATATTTCAGAACTCATCTTGATGATGTTTTTGTCAATGTAGCGGTATCTAACGAAGAAAGTGAGGTGATGATTGAAGAGAAAAGAAATGGCGATGGTGCTTTAGTTCAAGGCATGACTTTTGAGCTACAGATGCAGTTTAATCAAGAAACTGACTTAAAAACCGGACTTACTTTGCAATCTAGTCAGTACGACAGCCCTGAAACATGGAATGAAGGAGAAGTACTTCCTGGACAATCAAAAACAACGAATGATATGCTACGCTCACCTGATTGGTACGGATATTTTTCATTTAATTGGGCTCCTCTGCACGAACTTGAATTGAACTTATCCGGAATACTAACAGGCCCTATGCAGGTGGCACACTATGCAGGAGGAGTTGGTACAGATGGATTAAAAAATCAATATGATCAGCTAAAGGAAACACCGGCATTTTTGGAGCTTAACGCGCAAGTATCTTTTGAAATTAGTCACGAAAATAATGTAAAAATCTTTACAGGTGTTCAAAATATTTTGAATAGCTTCCAGGAAGATTTTGACAAAGGCATTGGGCGAGATGCAGGATATATATATGGTCCAACCAGACCAATTACTGTATTTTGTGGTATCAAAACTAGTATCTAATTACTTTGCTATTTCTTATATACTTAACATTCCACATGGTATATAAAAAAGCAAGAGTTTGCTGTTAGTAATAACTAGCTTCAAACTCTTGCTTTATTTTTTCTCTATAAGTGTATAAGATTATAAATTTAGTCAACCATAATCTTCTCAACTGAGACCATATTATTATGGAAAATCTTTATGAAATACGCCCCAGGATTGACGCTTAGTCCATCAGTATTTTTTCTATTCCATCTATAGTTCAAAGCATTGATATCGCTGTTAGAGAAGACTGTATTACCGTATATATCTACTATATCAACTCTGTCAATCAAATCATTACTATTTAGATTTACAAAGCTTGAAACAGGATTTGGAAATACTTTTATATCACTATTAGTATAGTGTTCTGCAATCGAACTGCCTGGAGACAAGTCTAAGATTCTAAAATCATCTATTAAAATCTCTAATACTTGCATACTTGTTTGTTGATTCACACCTTCAGCTACTATCTTAAAACGCATTTTATCTGTAAATGAAGTCATATAATCACTCAAACCAACATAGCGTTTTGACCATTCCGTTAGTGTTTCATCTTTAATCTGATCTATTTTAACCCAAGTACTTCCATCATCATTACTCAAATATATAGCACCATCTATTGTGGTAGATTGAGAAGTATTAAAACTTGATGCCATCATCCATTTATAATATTCCAGAATAGGTTTTACAGCTGTAGATAAATCAATTTGTGGTGATATTACGCTCGTGATACCATTTGCATAAGAGTCCATCATCACTTGAAAAGAGCCACCAAGATTATCAGTAATTAAACAGTACTCTCCATTTGGTGTATGATCCTCTTCAGGCTGGAAGATATAACCATAATAGTTAGTTCCTATCGGTTTGGCTATTTCCCATATCCCTTGTGTAGCATCATCTGCATCATCTCCAACAATCCATCCCAAATCAGTTTCAAAATCATCAAAGTAAATTTCTTTATACCCAACAAATAACAAGTCGTAGTCATTATAAGCTTGATTGGAAACACAACGTAATGATTCCTCATATCCGGTCAATTTTACATTGATGTAATATCTTAAAACTGACCCATAGTCTTGCTTAGGAATTTCAGCTTTAAAGGTTCCATCTTCTTGCAATATTGCTTCTACTGTATGAGGTTCTCCACCCTTCCAGTCTGACCAGACTAATTCTGCTTTTTCTATTTTGACATAATCAGATAAAAATGAGATATTAGTACCTGCAATCACAGAAAAGTTTATATCATAAACAGGATCACTTTTTTCGTAATATTGCTGTGGATTATGTGTAAACGACGAATTAACTAAATAGCTAATTCCAATTTTATGCTTATCAAAAGCTTCGATTATTTGTTGTATATGAGGTGTGCCATTAGCCATGTTTCCATCGTCATCGTCTGCAAGCAGGCAAGCTATAAACCATTCTGAAAAGGAGTTGCCGTCATTTGCATCGTCAGGAGTGTCATATTTTGCAAAATGAGAAACACGATTTAGGGTTTCAATATCTGTAAGTTTATATAAATCCCAAAGTGCACCAGCAAGTATCTGCCCCGAATAATGAGGGTCATTATCTAAATCATCAGGATAGATATTATTATTATCAACATTTCTTATATACTTTTCTCTGTCTTGTGTAAATACTCCTTTCCCTACTTTGGGATCATCAAGTATAGCACAAGAGGTAATATCAGCTAAGGCTTCATTGCAGGCAGAATTTATCATGCCATTTCCGGAACCGCTATAGTAGTAATGGAAATAATTCATGCTATGACCATATTCATGATAAAGCACACTACCGGAACCAGCCATTTCAGCAGTCGAATTATCCGTATTGATAAAATATATATCTGAACCACCAGACATTGCATTTGGTCCATCGGTGCCTCCCTCAATATAAATTTCAACCGGAAAATCCATAAAGACTTGCCCTGGTTCTATAACTTTAAAATAATCATACACTACGTTAGCATGGTAATACATACTTCGTGAGTAAAATTCACTATTGCTGTCATTCCATTCAAATGTATTTTGTTCAGTGCTCAAGTTGACAGTCTCTTTGTCTATCGTTTCTCCAACAGAATAAACCTTTGCAAATTTGCCGCTCAGTTGGAGAGTAGCGCTGTTACCATCAATATTAGTTACTTTACCGTCATTATCTGTATATAAGTTTTGGTTACCGGTAGAAACTGACATATGAGGGAAAGGCTTTGACGTAAAGTCATCATCTGCATATCTTTCTTTAATTTGACCTTTAACAGTAATTTCCTTAGTTGAATGCATCATATTAGTATAACGCCATAATACCTCCCCGGAAACGGCATCTACGAAAGATGTAAATAGCTCGTTATATTCGTCAGTTTCATACTGATGCTCGTAAACTAACTTATATGCAATATTATTACCTGTAACATATGGCAATATTTTGAGTTTTGGTTTTGCCAATATCACATCTTTGGCTTTCTTTTTACTGATACCAGTAGAGGCCATATTAATTGCTGTCTGATAGCTAATTTTTGGAGTAGCAGGCACATCAATATTATTGTAATATTCTGCTCCAACAGACATGATATTACCATTTTTAAAAATAGTCACAGAAATGTCCGAAAACATTACTTCCATGTTTTGATAATACTGACGATATTTCAAGTACCATCTATTATTTGCATAATTTTTAGCAACTAATCTAATTTGAGTATCATCAATATTAAAATCTGCACTATAAAGATTGAAAAACTTGTCACCTATTGCTTCTACATTTTCAGCAGTCACAGCGCCAAACTCAGGGAATCTCACAGGAGTACCAAAACCACTGCTTATATTACCTGTTACTTCATCTTTCAATAATATCCAGTCCGAAAAAACATCAGACATATGATTGTCTATTGAAATTTGATGAGTAGCAGTTGGTCTTGTCATAGACGGTAGTTTTATCTCATCTGCCGCTCTAACTCCCAATACCGAGAGAAGTAGCGTCGCTACAATTATTCCCAAGCCAAATCTATTTGACATATTTACCTCATAACACATATTAAAAAGTTATTTTACTTATTGATAGAAATCCGATAAAAGAGCATAATGCTGATTCCAGCTGAGTATTTGAATACAAATAAAATGAGCTTCAGAAACCAGTTGCTCATACACTACTAACGGATTACTGCTTTATCTATATAACTTCCCTTCAAATCGGAAATTCTTATATAATACGTACCATTTGCAACTCTATTTCCCATCATATCAAACAAGTCCCATGAATAGGTATTTGAATTTACAGCACTTGACATATAGACTCTATTTCCCATAATATCATATACTTCTACTTTGTTGATTTTCGTATCGTTGGTAATATGCAAGAAAGATGCAGCTGGGTTTGGATATATCTTACATACCACTTCTGTTTTTTCTGTCACTGATATTTTATGAGGAACATCAATAATCAAAAAATCGTCTACAAGGGTTTCAAGAACTGCGTAGTCTCTTGAGTTTGAACCTATATAACCATTAGCAACAAACTTAAATCTCATATTATCAGTAAACTCTGTGACAAACTTGGATAGCTCCACATATCTCTGATCCCATAGAAATTCTTCCCCATTAAGAATATCGATTATTCTCCAAGATTCACCATCGTTATTACTCACATAAAGAAATGATCCAATTGATGCTTCTGAATAGTTGTAAGTAGCAACCCAGTCAAAATATCTAAGGATTGGATTAGAAGCACCGCTCATATCTATCTTTGGAGAGACTACAGTAGTTTTACCTCTCGCATAAGTGTAGTAATCACCATCTTCCATGCCACCTGTTTTATCTGTAACTAAGCAGTATTCCCCATCTTCCGAGTGGTCATTTCCAGGTTGTAAAATATAATAGGAATAAAATAGAATCTCTTCCGGTATTGCTCTTTCCCACTCGCCACGGGTTGCATTATCAGCATCACTACCAACTTTCCAACCTTTGTCAGTCTCAAAATCGTCTTCAAATGTTGTTGTATAACCTACAAATAATAAGTCATAGTCTTTGTAAGCGTCGGCGGATACACATTGAATATTGGCGTCAATGTTTGCCTGTTTAATATTTATCTGGTATCTCAATATAGTTCCTTCTTCCTGAGCCGGTATCTCTGCTGTATAGCTGCCATCTGAATTTTTTTCAGCTTCCACTGTAGACGAACTTCCACCTTTCCATGGAGAGTAGACAACTTCTGCTTTCTCAATCTCTAATCTATCTTGAAGAAAAAGCAATTTACTTTCGATATCAATACGAAAATCTATAGCATAAGCAGATTCTTCTTTAGAGTAAAACAGTTTAGGCTGATGGTTAAAACTGCTTTGTATTAATAGATTCATACCAATATTATGCATGTCAAAAGCACTAATAATCTCATCATAATGTGGAGTACCATTTGCTAAATTACCATCATTATCATCTGCTATTAGACATGACACCAACCATTCTATACAGGCGTTGCCGAAATTACTATCATCAGGAATCTCGTATTTTGCATAGTGACTTACATTGTTTAAAGTCTTCATATCTGTCATCTCATACAAGTCCCAAAGGGCTCCTGATAATATGAGAGCAGTCTTATGCGAGTCTGAATTGATATCCTTAGGATATTTTTTAGTATTATTAATATCTCTAATATAATCAGCTCTATTAGTTACAGTTGTACCCAGACCAATTCGTGATTCATCTAAAATAGCAGCAGAAGTAATATCAGCGAGAGCTTCATTGCAAGCTGAGTTTATCATACCCCAATCGCTACCACATTCCATATATTGAAATCTATTCATGCTGTGACCGTACTCATGATATAAAACGGATCCGCCACCGGCAAAAGCATAATTTGTATTATCTACATTGATGAAGTAAATATAATCTCCTCCGGAAGCTGCATTTGGACTACCATATCCGGAATATAGACTTACCTCGACAGGAAAGTCTAAAAACGTTTGATTGGGATCTATTGATTTAAAATAGTCATGAACTACATTAGTATGATAGTATAAATTCCTTTCGTAGAAAGTAGATATATCATCATTCCATTCCATTACTCCATCTATTAGATTTGATTCGATATCAGCGCTAGTTACAGACTGACCTTTCCCATAAACGGTAACATATTTCCCTTTTAGAGTTGCAAAATCTCCAAAGACAGGCTCTTCTCCAAAATCTACTTTGCCTTCTTTGTTGGTATGCTTAATTGAAGTTTTCTGATATATTATTGCATCTTTAAATGGCTTTGAGACTTGCTCATCAGTAGGATGTTTTTCCTGAATTAGCCCTCTAACCTGAAATTCTGTTTTGGATGTCATCAAGTTGCTAAAACGCCATAGTACATTACCTGTATTTGCATCTACCAATGATGTAAATAGTTCCTTGTGTCCATTAGTTTCATACTGGTGTTCGTATACCAATCTATAGCTAATATTATTACCTTTTATGTAAGGAAGGATTTTTAATTCCGGTTTTGATAGAAGTATATCTTTTACTTTTTCTTTAGTGATATTGGAAGATGCGTTTTGCACTGCGGTCTGATATGATATTTTAGGTATTGCTGGCACATCAATATTATTATAATATTCAGCACCGAAAGCCATAATATTACCATTTTCGAAAATAGTCAAAGATATATCAGAAAACACTACTTCCATATTGTTATAATATTGACGATATTTCAAATGCCATCTGTTATTTGCATATAGCTTTGCAGTAAGCCTTACGTTTGAATAATCTATTCCTATTTCACTGCTGTATTCGGAAAAAAACCTATCAGCAATAAGCTCAACATTGTTTTCTGTTGCATCTCCATACTCTTCATATTTTATTGGAGTACCAAAGGCTTTTCTGATATTACCTGTAATTTCATCTTTAAAGGATATCCAATCATGAAAAGCTTCTGATTTGAATGCAGCAGATTCTATAAAATAAGTACTTTCTGCTTCCTGCATAGCAGGTAAAAGTACTTCATCTGCAGAGGCAACACTTGTGATATTAGCAAATATAATAATCGCTAAAACTGAATAAATAAGCTTTGTAAACATCAAACAACTCTCTTTTTATAAATTTTATCATATATACTTACTAATATACATATAAGAGTAAAAATAGTTACAATATAATTTAATGTTTATATTTTTTTTTATTTTTGCTATTTTATAATTACAATACTTTTCTAATATACTGATCTTCTAACCAATAGTAGTTCGCGAGTAGAGCTAATATAGCCGGGAAAGCATAATTAATACTAGTGCCCAGCGATGCAAGGGCTAAATTGAAAATGTATACAGGCGAGTCCAGAAAAAATACCAACTCAGCCAGTGTATATTCAGGCAGGTTATAGTTATCATAGACCATAGCAAATAGTTTAAATGCTATAAAAACTAGGATTATTGCAAGTGAAATTGAGAATGCTTTTATTCTAAATTTGTTTGAGAATGGGAAGGCTAAAAAGATAATCAAAAATACTGCAAGTGGATTCAACACTTCATTTCGAATGTTGATTTCTAAATTCTTTTGCGGACTTCCTCCATCAGGAAGTTTCTGCTCATAAAACACAGTAGTAACATTGAAATCCTGATTATCATTAATCCTTGTTATTTTAACTTTATGTGGCGAGCCTTGATTTTGGAAATGTTCAAAATATAAATTCCCCGTTGATTCAAGCACTATGCCTGAAATATTAACTAATAGAGGAAGTAGTAGAATATAAAGCACTACTAATATAATGGATTTGCCGGCAAACTGCATCCAGATTTTATTGCCAAATATTTTGTCTATTTTTGAGCTATTTTCAGTGACCATTTCAAACTTATAAAAAATTGAATAAATGCAAAGATTATAAATAGAATTGGGAAGTAAATCTCGTGAACTTCTACAAAAATTTCGGGGTAGTTTACATTAACAATGAATAAACCTAATACACGAATTAGATTTAGAAAATATAAAATACCCAGACCTGACAGCAGTGGTACTAATTTCTCTCTATATTTGATTGGGAATGCTACCATCGCCGCCAAAAATATAATCAATGGCTCTGTACCTTCGCAGCCAAATGACAAGCTGATGTAGGAAGTACCACAGCCGATAAAATTACCGGTAACAGTTATGCTATCGTAAAACAGCCGAATCAATAGCGAACTCAGATATGCAGTTGCATTGACGTATTGCGAAAATATTTCTTCACTTAGGAATAGAACTATCATATAGTAAGCTACTACTATCATCAGAAACTTTCCGATAAACCACAGCAGCTTCTTTCTTTTTTCTTTAATATCAACTTCTTTCTTTTTTTCTTGCATCATTAACGCCCATTACTTAGTCATTACAAATATAACAATAAGTAAGTATTTTGCAGATTTATTCGGGAAACACGTATAAATATTTTTACGTTTTTCTGAGTATTGTCTTTAACTTCTGAAATTGCTATATTGATTATTACAATTTATATCAAATGAGAATATAATACAATGAAATTGTTACATACTTCAGACTGGCACCTCGGAAAAAAGTTAGATTACTTTTCGAGATTAGAAGAACAAAAAATAGTCTTAGATGAAATACAAAAGATTGCTGATAAACATGATGTTGATGCTATTATAGTGGCAGGCGACATTTATGACACTTTTAATCCGCCTACCGAAGCTATTAGTCTATTTTATAAAGCTACCAAGAAAATGACTAATAACGGTTTAAGACCCGTCATTGCTATAGCAGGCAACCATGATTCGGCTGAAAGGTTTGAAAGCCCTGATCCTTTGGCTAAAGAGTGTGGCATATTCCTTTCAGGCAAACCTGACTTTATTGCTTCTAGTACCCAGCTGGACTCAGGTGTAGAAGTAACTAAAACAGATTACGGATTTATTGAGTTGAAACTTCCTAAGCATGATACTCCACTTAGAATCATTACAACTGCTTATGCAAACGAGCAAAGACTAAAAACAGCTTTTGATACGGATAACACCGAAGAAGAACTTAGGGATTATTTGGAAACATACTGGCAAAAACTGGCTGATTCTTATTGCGATAAAAAAGGAGTAAATATACTTCTCTCCCATTTATTTGTTGTAAAAAAAGGTGCTCAAATGCCGGAAGAACCTGAAGATGAAAAACCTATACTTCACGTTGGTGGAGTCCAGGCAATTTACTCTTGCAATATGCCTAAACAGTTGAATTATGTAGCTCTCGGTCATCTACATAGAAAGCAATTGATAGATAATGTTCCATGTCCTATCTACTATTCCGGTAGTCCTTTGGCTTTTAGTTTTAGCGAGGCAAACCAAAAAAAATATGTTATGCTTGTTGATATTGAACCGGGCCAAGAAGCAAAAATTGAAGAGATTGAATTAAAATCAGGCAAACCCTTACTTCGAAAAAAGTGCAAAGGCATTGACGAGGCTGTGGCATGGTTGCTGGAAAATCCCAATGCACTGGTCGAACTTACAATAGTTAGCAACCAATATCTAACAGGTTCAGACAAAAGAAGGCTAATGGATGCTCATGAGAGTATTATTGGCATTATACCTGAAATAACTATAGATACTGAAAATGAAATCCATGATAGTGATAATATTGATATTTCTAGCAATATGACCACTCTTTTTGAGAATTTTTTCAAGTCTCAAAAAGGTCAAGAACCTAATAAGGAGATACTGGATTTATTCAAAGAGATTATCAGCGAGGAGATATAAAGATGATTCCTATAAAACTTACTCTACAAGGTATATATTCCTACCAGAAGGAACAAACTATAGATTTTTCGACTCTTACTGAAAATCATATATTTGGTATTTTCGGAGGTGTTGGCAGTGGTAAATCTACAATATTAGAAGCTATCACTTTTGCTCTATATGGAGACACAGAAAGACTTAATAGTCGCGATAATCGAAACTATAATATGATGAATCTTAAATCTGATGAACTGTTTATAGAATTTATTTTCTCATCAGGAAAAGAAAATACACAGTACAGATTTGTAGTCACTGCAAAAAGAAGCAAAAAGACTTTCACTGATGTACGCTCATATAAACGAATTGGCTACGTATTTGATAATGATGCCTGGATTCCTTTGGATTCTGCAAAAGCTGAAGATATAATTGGACTGTCCTATGAAAATTTTAGAAGAACAATCATTATTCCGCAAGGCAAGTTTCAGGAATTTTTGCAGTTGGGTGATGCCGACAGAACAAAAATGCTGCAAGAAATATTTAGGTTAGATAGATTTGATCTTTCTGATAAAGTTAAATCGTTATATATCAAGGTAGATAAAGATATACAGCATTTGAACGGCAGGTTAGTGGAATTGGATAGTGTTTCACCGCAACTCTTAACAGAACAAAAACAATCTTTAAAAACTACTAAAGATGAGCTCACTAAATCTGAAGAGGAAAGCAAAGCTCTACAAAAAAGGCTCATTGCTTTGGATAATCTTGAAAAACTTTTTGCCAAAAAGGAATCGTTGGCGCATAAAATAAGTGCTAAAAGAAAAGACGAGGATGAAATTGATGCTTTAGAGCTAAAACTAAATAAATATTTAAGCTGCAAAGAACTCTTTGAACACGACATTAAATCATTATTTAAAACTCAAGCTGAATATAATATCTTATCAAGTTTTGAACAAAATAATATACCTAAACTGCAAAAATTAGCAGACGATTTGGCAATAAGCAGAGAGCAATACTCTAAATTAGAAATAGAATTTGGTAAAAAGTCTGATTATTTAAATGAGTTAGACAAGCTAAATACGGTCATTAGGATAAAAGACATAGACGGCTTGATTGTAGCTAAAAAGAATACCATCAGTAAGACTCAAGCTGATTTGGAAACACAAAGCAGTAAGTATCTAACCCAAAAGGAGAATTTGGCCGCAAAAGAGTTGCAATTAGAAGATTTGAGAACTATCAAAGAAGAGCTCTCTATACTAAAAGAAATTGAAAGCTGGCATAAGAGAAAACTGTATCTCGTTAGAAATCTCAACAATTTTACTGAAAAACTTGAAAATACTACAAAAAAGAAGAATAACACGTTCAAGGAACTAGATAATATTTACGACGGCAATAAGCATTTTGCTGATATATCTAAAAATGACATCAAATCATTGATAACAAAAATAGAATCTGTAAGCTCTGAACTCGAAGCTCAGAAGGATGCAGAAAGAGAAAAGTTAGTAACCATAAATGCCAGAACAGCTATAGCTTTAGAAGCACAAAATCTGAAAGAAGGTGACCCTTGCCCGGTGTGTGGCTCGACTTCTCACCCTGCTATTCAGGAATACGAAGAGGGAAAAACTGCAGCTAAAGCACTAACTAAAATATTAGATAATATTGATTCTCAGTTCTTAATTATAAACCATCAAAAAAAGCAACTAGCTAAAATTGAATCGGCTCTTAGAGCTGCTGATGAAAGTAGAGAAGAATATACAACTGAAATGCAAAAAATCAACCTTGAATTGGAAGCTTTTAATAAAGAGTACATTTGGGACGATTTATACAAAGAAGAAAAAACTAAACTAACTGAGTCAATTGCAAGTTGCGAAGAAAAAGTTTCTAAATATAACACACTCAGTAGTGAAGTTAGTAATTTAAAATCTGAGATAGAGCTCTTAAGTAACAATATAGACGCTTTGAAGCAGACTCTAAGCAAATCAGAAATTGAAAAAGAGCGCTTGATGTCTGAAAGAGACACTTTACTTAGCTCATTAGGAAATGACTTTTTTGTAGAATGTTCGAGCTTTAGTAATAAAGAAATTGATGTAAAAATCAGAGACATTGAAAAACATATACTGCAAACGGAAGCAGAATTCAAACAAATCGGTATAATAGTAAAAGATTTAGAGCAAGAACATACTAGCTTGGATACGACTTTGAAGCTAAAACAAGAGCAACTTAAAGCAGTAGATTCAGAGCTTGCTGTTTTGCAGTCCTCTATCAATCAAAATATTGAAAGCTCTGCATTTAAATCTATGGATGAAATCAAGACGATTCTACAAGAAAATTTAGATAAAAAGTCTATATCCGATAAAATTGATAAATTTAGAAAAGAACTAAGTATTTTAGAAAATGAGTTTGATGCTATAACGAGAGAAATAGACGGAAAAGAATATAATAAAGACACTCATAAAGAACTTCGTGAGAACTTAGAAGTACTAAAGTCACAGATAAAAAGTATAGTAGAGAAGATTGGCTCCCTGCAATCTGAAATAGATAAAATTTCAGAGGGTTTAAATCTAAAAGAGACTTTGACTACTGAGCTTAAATCTTTGAGTTTGCGTAAAGAAAACATACAAGTTTTATCAGGACTGTTTAAAGGCAGAGGATTCGTAAATTACATTTCTAAAGTTTATTTAAAGCAGCTTTGTCATAATGCAAATAGTCGCTTTGCTCCCCTAACTAACAGACAGCTGCTGTTAGAGCTCAATGAAAACAACAACTTTGAGGTCAGAGACTTTATGAATGAAGGGAACATCAGAAGCGTTAAGACTCTCTCAGGAGGGCAGACTTTTCAAGCGTCTCTATCTCTGGCACTTTCATTAGCTGAAAGTGTACCGTCGCAATCAGAAACTAAACAGAACTTTTTCTTTCTAGACGAAGGTTTTGGTTCATTGGACAGAGAGTCTCTGCAGATAGTCTTCGACACACTAAAAGCCTTGCGAAAAGAAAATCGCATTGTCGGTTTGATTTCTCATGTGGAAGAGCTCCAAGAAGAAGTAGATGTATATCTAAAACTTAAAAACAATCCGGATACAGGAACTGAAATACGGAAGAGTTGGACAGACTAAAAATATGGATGCTGCATAACAAGGAGGACTTTTAGGTTCTCCTTTTTATGATTCCTAAATATATGTGATTTATTAGCATCAAAAGAGAACTCTTCACCTTCTTTGGCGAGCAATTCATCGTCTTTAAAATGGATGAGTAGCTCTCCACTAATAACGACACCCCTTACAGTAGAATCATAACTAAAATAATCTTTTGGGTATTCAACTTCGCCTGGAAGAAACAGTTCCAATATTGCCAAATCATCTTTAGATCTAACCGGTCGTTTTAGGATTAGGTGATGCTTACCGTTAGTTCTGCTGCCATCAATTAAAATAGAATATTCAGAGGACTGAAGGCTCAAATTAGGGTCATACTTTTTCCCTTCCACAGCGTCAGCAGACTCACTGAAAAAACGCATCACAGAGTAATTATAAACAGAAAGCAATCTTTTTAAATCATGTATATTTATGCTACGCTTACCTGTTTCTATCTGAGAAATAAAGGCTTTACTCAAGCCGGATTCTTTGGATACAAACTCAATAGTATATTCGGATGCAGTTCTTAAGGTTTTAATCTGACTACCAAATATTTTTGGATGATCGTGTATGTCGGTAAATAAATTAGTCATGCCTATATTTTGTTTGTGATTAAACCAAAGAAATTAGGTATTTTTGGATATTACTTACACATAAGATATTCAAAATGTTTGAAACAGCAATAGAAATTTTAACATCAGTGCCATGGTATTGGATATTATTGATAGCAGTTTTAACCACCATGGTAGAAAACTTATTCCCACCTGCTCCCGGCGACTCGATTATAGTATTTACCGGTACTTTGATTTCAATAGGCACAGTTGGCTTTATACCACTGCTTTTAGCTACTACTTTAGGTTCCGTTTTAGGATTTATCATAATGTTTTTATTAGGTAGGAACTTAGATAATAAAATTATGAATAGCTCTATGTTTAGTTTTATTTCTCGAGACGGAATGAAAAAAGTAGAAAAATGGTTCCAAAAATATGGTTATAGTCTCATTATAGCTAATCGATTTCTCTCAGGCACAAGAGCAATTATCTCATTTTTTGCAGGAATGAGCAATTTAGTTTTTTGGAAAACTATACTATTATCAGCCGTAAGTGCACTTTTATGGAATGGTATACTGCTGTCGCTTGGTGCATTATTTGGAGAGCACCTAGAAGAAATATATTCTTATATGAAACTATACGGCAAAATCCTCTTACCAATTGGCGGATTAGTAATAGTAGGATTAGTTATTAACTGGTATATCAAGAATAAAAAATCTAATCAATCAAACCAGCAGTCTGAAGAGCTTTGATGACCTTTTCTTTTTCGATTGGCTTAACGATGTATCCTTCGCATTGATTACCAAAAGCCTTGCTGAGATTTAAATAATCATCCAAAGCAGTAGACATAATTATCTTGACACCATCTAAGCCTTGAATCTGGTATTGATCTTCAATTTGACGTAACAGCGGCAACACGTCCTGTCCATCCATTTCAGGCATCATTATATCCAGAAAAACTAAATCATAAGCTTCTTTCTGCTCCAGAGCATTTGAAAAAAGATTAACCGCAATCCTTCCATTTTCTGCAATATCACATTCGCCATAGGATAACATAATTTCTTGCATTACCTGCGAAGTAATATAATCATCTTCAACAATCAATGTTTTCATAATGTTTTTAGATATTTTTGTAAATCATCATTTAATATACTAAGATGTTCTTTGAATTCAATTATTTTATCAGATACATTTTTAAAATTTTTATTTCCAATAGACTGCTCTATTTCAACAGCAATCCTGACTATTTTTTTTGCGCCAAAATTACCAACTTCGGACTTCATTTTATGTATAACTCTGTAGATCTTGTCATAATTATTATTGCTGAGAGCATTATCAATTTCTATTAGTTCTTGTCTATAATTAGTCACAAAATATCCAATCAATCTCTTCAAAGTTGTTTTATTATAGTTGATTGAATCCAGTAGTCCAGAAAGATTATACGTCAAAGTGCCAATTTGTAAAAACGAATTAATTTTTTCGAGGAGTTGCGTTTTTTCAACCGGCTTAATAACTACATCGTTCATACCTGCTACTAAGCATTCGTTCTGATTTTCTTTTGCAGCATGAGCTGTTAGACCAATTATTGGTATATGCTTAAAATTTGGATTACTCTTTATAATTTTGGTTGCTGTGAGACCATCCATTTCAGGCATTTGCACATCCATCAGCACTATATCTATCTCTTTGTGTTTAAGGATTTCAATAGCTTCCCGTCCATTTGAAGCAAATACAACATCTAACCTAGTTGTTTCAAATATACCTTTGAAAACTTCAACATTAATAATGCTATCTTCCGCACAAAGCAAGCGACCTTCCATTTGATTCAAGTTTATTCTTTCATCATCATTTTCTGTTTCAGTTTTATTCAGTAGTGGCTTATCTAACTTTATTTGAATAAAAAAAGTAGTACCTTCTTGCCACTTGCTTTGATACCAGATTTTACCATTCATAAGCCCAATCAAATCTTTGCTAATAGTAAGCCCCAAACCGGTTCCACCAAAAGTACGAGTCATAGTATGCTCTGCTTGGGTAAAACTTTCAAAAAGATCAATATTTAAATCTTCCTTAATGCCTATACCGGTATCTATCACAGAAATTAATATTTCATCTTGATTTGGATTTGACTCTAAGATTTCACATTTCAAAGTAACACTGCCCTGATTAGTAAACTTAATAGCATTACCGAGCAAATTAGTAATAATCTGCTCTATCCTTTTAGAATCAATCATATAGGCAGTATTTTTTATATTGTTATAACTTTTAAGTAAAGATATATTCTTTTTTTCAGCTTCTACTTTCAATAGACTACAAACATTCTCAAAGCAGTTAAATAATTCAGTTTTCACAGGATATAGTTTAACTCCGGTAGATTCCATTTTAGAATAATCTAGGATATCATTGATTATGCTCAAGAGCGACCAAGAGGAGTTTCTGATAACTTGTAGATACTTATGCTGCTTTTCATCTAAATGAGTATCTACCAGTAAACTGGCGATACCGATGACTCCATTTAATGGAGTACGTAGCTCATGACTCACTTTCGCGAGAAAAAGACTTTTAGCTTTGTTTGCTTCTTCTGCCAAATCTTTTGCATGCAGTAATTCAAGCGTGCGTTCATTTACCTTTCTTTCCAAATCTTCTTTTGCTTTTAAAAGATGCCTTTCGTATTTTTTTCTATCTGTGATATTGTCAATCAGCATCACATAATTAAGCCTATCCCCTTCATTTTCGATAGATATCAAAACAAACTTTACCCAAACTGTCGGCTCTATATTTTTTACTCGAGCTTCCAGAAAAACAGATGTCCCTGTAGCAGCAATGTTTAATAATTTCTCAAATTGTATCTCCTCCTGAAAGTCAAACACGCTATCTGGCGAATAACCTAAAACATCAGCAGCATCTCTCTTAGTTTCTTCAAAGAAAATAGGATTAACATATTCAAAATCACCTTGTTCATCTAAAATAGCTATCATAGAAGAGCTATGCTCGATAGCATTAAAGAGAATATTAATTCTACGGTTTTTAGATTCTATTTCTCTGTTTAATTGAAACTGAGTTCCAATTTCTTCTAAAATTTTGGGCAATTCTTCCATGCCATTTGGCTTTTGTATGTATTTGGTAACTCCAAGCCCTATAGCAGCTACAAGCGTATCTTTATCACTAAAAGCAGTATGCAGAATAATTGGAATATCTTTGTTAGTTTTTCTGATATTGCTAATCAGTCGGATTCCATCCATGATAGGCATAGCTACGTCAGTCAAAATAATATCTGGCTTAATCTGAGCAAACAAATCAAGCGCTTCCTGACCATTAGCAGCAGTATAAACATGCTTAAGATATTTCTCACTAACTCTTTGCAAAAGGAAAAGTGCAGTTGGGTCATCCTCTGCAATTAAAATAGATAGATCATATTTTTGATGAGTCTTTGACATATACTATCTTATTAATTGGATTAATGCTTTTGGTATGTCATCTAAATGATATTGTTTATCTACTCCGCCTAAATCAAAAGCAACTTTTGGCATGCCGTAGACTACAGAGCTGGCTTCATTTTGTCCGATATTTTTAGCACCAGCATCTTTCATTTCTTTCATACCTTTAGCTCCATCTCCCCCCATTCCAGTAAGTATCACACCATAGGCGTTTTTACCAACATACTTGGCAACAGATGAAAAAAGAACATCTACAGAAGGTCTATGTCCACTTACTTTTTCTTGCTGATTGAGTTTTACGTGATAAAAGCCGCCTGACCTGACTACTTCCATATGATAATCTCCGGGAGCAATCAAAATGCGCCCTGTAAGGATCTTGTCCCCCTCTTCTGCTTCTTTCACATTCATATATGATAATTCATTTAATCGCTTTGCAAAAGTCTCTGTAAAACCTTTTGGCATATGCTGCACGACAACAATGCCGGGAGTAGTCGCAGGTAAAGATTCTACTACTTTACGTATTGCTTCTGTCCCTCCTGTTGAAGCACCTATAGCTATCACTTTATCAGTAGATTCAGATAATGAATAAGTGGGAGTTGCAGATTTTACTTTAGCTTGAGCCGGTACATATTTTTTATTTTTCCAATGAGCAACGTTAGCTGTAGAAGCAATTTTAATTTTGGTTCTTAGTTCTAACATCATGTCATTTAGACCACGAGCCACATTAGAAGCAGGCTTGGAAACAAAATCAACGGCTCCAGCATCTAATGCCTGTAATGTAATCTCTTTGCCTTTTTGAGTGAGCGAACTGACCATTACCACAGGCAATGGGAATTGAGGCATCAGCTTTTTGAGAAATTCAATACCATCCATACGTGGCATTTCAACATCTAATGTAAGGACATCAGGTCGAAATTTAACTATCATATCTCTGCCGACAAATACATCCTGCGCAGCGCCAACTACTTCTATCTGGGGGTCAGCACTGAGCCCTCTTTTTAAAATATCTCTAACTAAAGCCGAATCATCAATTATTAAAACTTTAATTTTCTTAGGCATCTTATCTCTCTTTTTTGTACATAGCAGGACCTATAGGTTTCAAATCTACGATACCTCTCCTTATTGTTTCCGAATGTCCGATAAAGAGATATCCGCCATCCTCTAAGAAGTCATAAAATTTTCTCACCAATCTTGCTCGGGTATCGTTATCAAAATAAATCATTACATTTCTACAAAAGATGACATCAAATTTTTTCTTAAAAGGAAAGATATCATTCATCAAGTTGAATCTTCTAAAAGTCACTTCTTTTTTTAAGAAGTCTTTTACTTCAAAGCTATCAGTATCTATCTGATTAAAATATTTTTTACTATAGCCATCAGGAAGTCTTTTTAATTTATCCGAGTTATAGATAGCTTTTTTGGCAGCTCCTAAGGCATTAAGAGATATGTCTGTAGCTAAAATCCCTGCATCAAACTTTTTATACATATCACCCAATTTATTCATCATCATCATCATAATTGTATAAGGCTCTTCACCTGACGAGCATCCGGCACTCCACAAACGAATATCATTGCTTTTTTCAGCTACTTTCCTTTGTAAAATCTCTTTAAGGGCAGTATCTATAAAAAAATCAAAATGCTCATTTTCTCTGTAGAAATATGTGTAATTTGTCGATATATTATTAGCTAATTCGCTGAGTGCTGTGCCACTGGTATCATTGACCAAGTGTTTATAGTACTCATTGAAGCTATTGAATGATTCCTTTCTTAGTATTTTTTGTAAGCGGCTTTGGAGCAGATTCCGTTTTTCATTAGTGATGTTAATACCGATAGTATTATAAACATACTTTCTAATAGAATCAAAATCTTCATCACTGATATTTACTATACCTGTAGATTGGAACTCTTTAACATCTTTGTATTTATTTTCCATAGTATTATTCTGCTACTTCTTCTACGAATTCATTTTCATCATATAAAAGTTTCTGTATATCCAGAATTATAATCACATTCTCGTTTATTTTAGTGACACCTTCTATAAACTTACTCTTAGACCCCTTATAAGTATGAGGTGCCGAAAATATTTTATCAGAAGCGATAGTCAAAACTTCTTGAACTTCATCAACTATTAAGCCGATTTGTGAGTTATTTACAGTAACTACAATGATACAAGTTCTGTCGTTATAAGGGAGTATCGTCATGCCAAACCGATAACGTATATCTACTACAGGAATAATCATTCCACGCAAGTTAATTATACCTTTGATATGATCTTTAACATTTGGCACTTCAGTTATATTCTGTATACCAATTATCTCTGTCACATATACAATTTCCACTGCGTAAAACTCTTTACCCAAAGAATACGACAAAAATTGATCCTTGAGGGTGTCTTCTTCCATATCGGAAGCTTGATAATTATCTAAATCTATCTTTTGAGTCATAATTTCTTTACAGGTATTGTTCTACATTAGAAAATTCTATTCTATTTTCTGCCATATCAAAAAGTCCGTCCATATCAATGATGAGGCCAATCCCACCATCACCTAAGATCATACATCCGGTAATACCCGGCACTTTGCCTATATAGCCGGAAAATCCTTTTATTACGGCTTGCTGCTGCCCGACTATTTCATCAGCAAAAAGAGCCAAGGTTCTATCTCTGGAGCTTGCTATAATTAAAACACCATTGTCGATATTTTTACTATCAGGCTGTTTGCTGTAAAGTTCGTGCAATCTGACTATAGGTATAATTTCATCTCTAATTTTAACCATCTCCAGACCATCCATTGTTTCTGAGATAGTTGAGAGTTCAGTCCTGAATGATTCAACAACTGAAAGTATAGGTAAAGCAAAAATTGATTTGCCGATTCTAATAAGCATCGCGTCTAAGATAGCGAGTGTCAAAGGAATCCTTAATGTAAATTTTGAACCTCCTCCTAGCTTACTTTCTACATCAATACTGCCTCTTAATTTTTCAATATTCTTTTTTACTACGTCCATCCCCACTCCGCGACCGGAAATGTCAGTCACCTGTTTAGCAGTAGAAAAGCCCGGTTCGAACACTAACATAAATGCATCTCTGTCTGACATATTTTCAGGAGCAACAGAAAGCAAACCTTTCTCTTCAGCCTTTTGCAAGACTCTTTCTCTATTGATACCGGCACCGTCATCTTCTATCACTATAAGTATTTCGTTTCCTTCATACTTAGCTTTCAAAGAGACATTCCCGGTTTCATTTTTTCCATTTGCTAATCTATCTTCCGGTGATTCTACACCATGGTCAATAGCATTTCTAAGGATATGTACTAATGGATCAGCTATTTCATCAATAACATTTTTATCCATTTCAGTTTCTTGACCTGCAATAGAGAAATCAACTTTTTTATTCATTTTAATAGAAACATCGCGAACAAGTCGCTTCATTTTATTGAATAAACCTTCTAATGGCATCATCCTGACAGACATAGTTACTTCCTGCAACTCACGAGTAATTTTGTTGAGCATATTTGCAGATTTTGCAAAGTTCGGCAAATCTAATCCTTGCAAGTCAATGTTATTAGTGACCATAGATTCTATAGTAATTAGCTCGCCAACTAAATCAAAAAGCTTATCAATTTTAGAAGTTTCTACTCTGATATCTTTTTTCTGCATTGAAAGTCGAGGAATTTTTGAAGATACCGCTTTGGGTTTATCTTCAGTTTTTCCATTTGTAGATTTAGCGGATTCTTTGGCTTTTGATGCAACAGACTTATCGGAACCAAGTTTATCTTCAGGTCGTTGCACTTCTGCAATACTTTCTTCTTCCACGATTTTCGATGACATCGCTTCAACTTGATAATTTTCATCTTCTAATTGGTCATCGGTTGATTGAGTTTCTGCCGGAATCTTATTATTATCAGACAAACCTGTAGCCAAGGATTTCAATCTACTTTTGATAGACTCTACATTAGAAAGTAGAATAGTTATTATAGTCTCATCTATATCGAGATCACCACTTCTAACCGAATCCAAAATAGTTTCCATTTCTGAGCTAATCTCTTCTATCTCGGCAAGTCCCATAAACCCGGAATTACCTTTTAAACTATGAATAGCTCCAAATGTTTCACCGGCAAGCTCTTTATTTGCAGGCTCATTCTCTAATTTTATCAAGTTATTTTCACATGATTCTATGAGGTCAAATGCATCTTTCAAATACTGTTCGAGCATATCGTCTGCTACAATATTTTCCATATCCTGTTCATCTGAAGATTCAGATGATTGACTAAAGAATTCATCTTCAGGATCTACAAGCTGACTTTCTGAAATATCTTCGACTTCTGTATTTGCATCAAGCGGACTTTCTTCTTGCTGCCCGGAATCATCAAAATTAAAGAAATCGTCTTCAGAAACTTCTTCTTTGTCAGCATTCCCACCTGATTTTACTTTTTCAATCTCATTTTTAATTAGTAAGATTATATCTTCAGATTCTTCTCGACCACTTTCATCCGAAAAATCTTCACTTACTTTATCTAATAACGCTCTCAAGAAATCAAAACAAGAATAAATCAGCGATATAGAGTCTTCATCTTGCACTTGATTGTCTTTGCGCATAAAATCCAGTAATGTCTCTGCTTCATGAGTTACTTTATGAATAACCTGCATATCAAAGAAGCCTGACAGGCCTTTTAAAGTATGGAATACCCTAAAGATAGCATTTACAAATTCTGCATTATCTTCATTTCTAAGTTCTTCGACTAAAGGCTCGTTGGTATCTAACGAATCAAGAGCTTCCGACACAAAACTTTGAAGCATCTCTTGAGTTTCTTGATCTATATTATGTCCTGCCATGAGTTACCATAGTAAATTATCTAAAATAATTATGATGAGGCTTGATACTACTTAAGATACGGCTAAATAGAATAAATATTTAGCATGTTAATATCTTTCTAATTTGAATTTTTCGCCTAAATATCGTTTCTTCACTTCTTCGTTTTGAGATATTTCTTCGGCTGTACCCGAAATGTACATATTACCGTCTATCAAAATGTTTGCTTTATCTGTGATTGAAAGAGTTTCATGCACATTATGATCTGTGATAAGCACGCCGATTCCCATTTCTTTCAGATTTTTTACTATCAGCATTATATCTTCTACAGCAATGGGGTCTATCCCGGCAAATGGTTCATCTAAAAGAATAAATTTGGGGCTGGCAGCTAATGTGCGAGCTATTTCGCATCTGCGTCGCTCACCACCACTAAGCATATATCCTTTGCTTTTTCTTATATGTGTAATGCCGAAACTTTCTAAAAGGCTTTCAAGCTTATCTTTTCTTTCCGCATTTTTCATTTTCTGAAGTTGAAGGATAGCCATAATATTATTTTCGACGCTCATTTTTCTGAAGATGGAAGCTTCTTGAGGCAGGTAACATATACCAAGGCGAGACCGCTTAAACATAGCTTTATCGGTTATATTCATACCATCCAGAATTATTTTGCCCTTATTGGGTTTTATCATTCCGGTTATCATATAAAAAGTAGTAGTCTTGCCCGCACCATTCGGTCCAAGCAAGCCTACTACTTCACCTTGTTTCACTTCTAAGCTGACACCTTTTACTACTGTACGTTTTTTATATTTTTTTACTAATCCGTCAGCTTTTAATATACTTATTTTATCTTCTGTCATTATTCGTCTTCTTGAATTTCTAAGCTTATTTGCATCGGTTTATCATCTCGCAAGATAGCAAATTTTAGAACGTCTCCAACTTGTGCGTCCGCAATTTCTATAAAATAATCTTCTTCTCTTAACACAGGTCTTGCGTTGATTGACTGAATTACATCGCCGGGTTTGAAGCCGGCATTTATTGCAGGGCTACCTCTTTTCAGCGAATAGACTACAACACCGTCGTTAGATGCAATCCCCAAATGTTTTGCTAACACTTCATCTATTCTTTTTACATCCATGCCTGTATAAAAGTTCCTCTTAATCTCATCCCCTGCTTTTAACTGCTCTACCATTTTTTTAACTCTATCAATAGGAATTGAAAATCCTATACCTATACTGCCTGCTCCCTTCTGGTTTTGAGAAGTTGAGTAAATCATAGTATTCATGCCGATCACCTGACCGAGTGCGTTTACTAAAGGCCCCCCTGAATTACCAGAGCTAATAGCTGCATCAGTTTGAATCATATCTTTGTATACTCGGGTGTCTTCTCTACCTTCGTGCAAGAAACTTACGCCCTGATTAGAGATAACACCTACTGTAACGGTTGGCTTGGAATTTATATCAAATAAGCCAAAGGGATTACCAAATGCTATCACCCACTCACCTATCAATAAATCATCAGAGCTCCCTATTTCAAGATAAGGGAAATTGTTCCCTTCTATTTTAAGGAGTGCTACATCTGTTATCATGTCTGACCCTATAATTTTTGCTTCGTGCTCAGAGCCGTCCGTCATAGTGACTACTACCTTTGAAGCATTACCTGCCACATGGTGATTAGTTAAAATGTACCCATCTGAAGAAATAATAAATCCTGAACCAAGCCCTTTGACTTCGTATTTTTTAGTACGTGGAGTAGCCCTTCTACCAAAGAAATAACTTAATAAATCCTGCTGCATACTTCTCCTATACTGCACCTGCACTACTTCAGTTACATTAATGCCTACTATAGCAGGACTGCATTTTTTTATAGCATCGGTTATGGCATTCCTGCGAGAGTTAGCTATTTTGTTATTTGTTTCTGTCAAAAAGTCAGATGTTTTATCATCTACCTTTGCTTCTGCAATCAGAGCATGGTCTTGTTTATCATAACCTGCTTGCTCTTCTATTTCTGCATTGCACGCATTTAGCATAGTCAAGCTAATCATCAAAGCCAAAACTATTTTTTTCATTTTACCGTTCCGCATATTGATCTACAATATATTTTCTATTCACTATACGATAGAAATTGCAATTTTGTTTTAAGGTAGAGCATTTAATATGTATTTTTGCATAAATTATTTAAAAAGTGAATCTGTTTGAGACGATTATATAATATAGCAATTCCTATACCCGGCGAAAGACTTTATACTTATGCAATAGAAGTTGATAATGATGCAGAAGAGTTTATCGGCAGGAGAGTTTATGTTCCATTTGGAAGAAAGACTTATACAGGATTTGTAGTTGAAGTTATGGAAACGGAGCCTGACTTTAAGGTAAAAACTGTAGAAGAAGTTTTAGATTCTAAACCCATTTTTTCTGCAAATTTGTTAAAACTGTGTCAGTGGGTAGCTCAGTACTATAGGTCATCACTTGGCGAAGTACTTAAATCTGCTATTCCTCAGGGAATAATGCCGGAAAGTATGATTAAAATACATCTGTTACGAGAAGTCAGTCAGGAAACTTTACTTCAACTTCATAGAAAAGGCTCTAAAAAAGCCGATTTACTGGCTATCATCAAAACACTCAATGGCAAAGAAACTACTCCAAAACGCTTAGCAAATCGTATTGGTAGCTCCTCAGTGCATAATCTGCTGGAATCTTTAACCAATGAAGGAATTATAGAGTGCCAAGCAGTCAAATCGCAAGAAAAAGGAGAAAAAACTGCTTTTTTCCTTAAGCCTCATTCGCTAAGAGTTAAGTCAAATAATGACTTTGCAAATGCTTTTCTTTCTCTTAAAATTCGATCCCAAAAGCAGGCTGAGTTATTCAAATACGTTTGGGAAAAACATTCAGAAGGCAAACCTGTTTTACAGGCAGAAGCTCTAAGATTTACAGATACTAATTACCAAAATGCGCAAGCACTTATAAAAAAAGAACTTGTAGAAAGGCATGAAGAGGCGATAGATAGAGCTATATTGGATAACACGAACTCTCTTGCAAAGCGTGACGAGAGCAAACTTAAATTAACTGATGAGCAAGATAAAGTAGTGTCTGAAATATGTAAAGCTATTGACAGCCAATGTTTTAGCCCCTATTTACTGCATGGAATAACCGGAAGTGGAAAGACTCTTATATATATTCAAGCAATAGAAAGAACTCTTCAATTGGGAAGAAATGTACTTATATTAGTGCCTGAAATTTCTCTTACTCCGCAGCTAATTGATAGATTTACAATGGTTTTTGGTAACAATATTGCTGTTTCACACTCGGGTTTATCTAAGGGTGAAAGGTATGATGCCTGGAGAAAAATATTAAATAAAGAAGTCAGAATTATACTCGGCGTTCGCTCTGCAATATTTTCACCTGTTGATAATCTGGGTTTGATTATCGTAGATGAAGAGCATGAACACACTTACAAACAAGACAGTAAAAATCCTCGCTATAATGCACGCGATATGGCAGCTGTTAGGGGCAAATTAGAAAATGCAACTTTGATTTTAGGTTCGGCAACTCCATCTATAGAAAGCTATTATAATGCCAAACAAGGTAAGTATAAGCTACTGGAAATAAAAAGAAGAGCTGACGGTGCAGAGCTGCCGGAAATCGAAATTGTAGATATGCTAAATGCTCGAAAAAATAATAAAGTTACAGGTGTTTTCTCCGATTTTCTATTCGAGCAAATTATAAGTAGAGTTAAGAAAAAAGAAGGTATTATTTTATTCCAAAACAGGCGAGGTTATAGCAATATGCTAGAATGCTTTGACTGCGGTCACGTACCATATTGCCAAAACTGCGACTTGCCTTTGACTTATCATAAAACTAAAAATCAGCTTAGATGTCACTACTGCGGACATACAATCTACGTGCCTAAAGCTTGTGATGTATGTGGATCAACTAAAATCGAAGAAGTAGGAAGTGGGACTCAAAAAATCGAAGAAGAATTACATATACTGCTTAAGGATTACGGATTAGAACCCGGCATTCAGCGTATGGATTTGGACACAACTCAAAAAAAAGGTATTCATAGAACCATGCTGACTGATTTTGCCAGTGGCAAAACTGACATTTTGATTGGTACTCAAATGGTAGCTAAGGGCTTGGACTTTGACAGAGTATCTTTAGTAGGCATAATCAATGCTGACAGCCAACTACTAATACCGGACTTTAGAAGTTCTGAAAAAACCTACCAATTATTAACTCAGGTAGCAGGCAGAGCCGGACGTGGAGGGAAACTCAAAGGCAAAGTAATAATCCAAAGTGCACATCCTGATTATCCGGCAATTAACCATACAACCAATGGCCAATATATTGATTTTTACAAAGAAGAGCTCAAAAAAAGAATGGATGCTGATTATCCACCTTTTTTCAGATTTGTTACTATCGAGTTTAGTGGAACCGATGCTGATATAACTAAACTATTAGCATTAAAATTCACTTCCCTTATACCTCTCAATCCACAATACATAGAAGTGATGGGGCCAAATGAAGCACAACTTTTTAAAATAAGAAATAAGTTTAGATTTATAACTGTAATCAAAAATAATAAACAAACAGACCAGGCAGGCAAATATTTAAATTACTATCTGTCTTTAGCTCAGAAAGAATTTGACAAACTAACAAATAAAAACGATTTTGCTATTAAAATCGATATTGACTCTTACTCTTCTATTTAACACTAAGTTTGTTGTAGTAAATTAAGCCTAAATACTTATTTTCATAGTAGACAGGTACGGTGTAAAAGCTTGCGATATAATCATTAGCAATATATTCATCAAACTCCTGTATTGATTTTTTTGAGATTGCATTTAAAATATTAGGATTCAAAGACTTGGTGTTTCCTTGATAACCTAAATAGTTGACATTGTGCATAGGAAAACCACATCTGTTCACTGCGTTTGAGTCAATCCATTGAATAGAGAATATGCCGGGACAATAATCGTAAAAGTTTTTCATCATCTCTTGGACGCTTTGTTGATCATCATTCCAAAGAAAAGATTGAAACAATTCATTTTCACTCAGCTCAATAAGCGACTCTTCAGAGTTCCTTATGCCTAATTCTGACGGTATTCGTCTTATAATTGGCTTATCTATAGGAAATTCCAAAACTATTATCCATTCCATATTAAGATATGAATATGTTTCCCAAGCTACTTTGTGTCGACAACTCTCTTTAGGACTATAAGTAATTACTCCTTTCTCTAAATTGTCAATAGAGTCTATTAACAAATCAAAATGACTCAATTTCTTATATTCTTGATCTTGGTAAATATTTCGCCCTATTTCTTCGATATCGCTATCATAGATAATAGTACCATCTTTTTCAATTACCCATACATCACAGGAGTCTAAGTTTGGATAATCCTTAATTATTTCATCAAACATATACTGAGGAGATAACAGCACTGCAAATATACTATTGAGTGTGTCAGATTTGATGACAGGCTGATCTATAGTAATAGCATTAAATCCTTGCACTGCTCGAAACTGCTTGCTTAAAACAGGTTTCTTATTTTTCAGTACGTACTGCACATGTTCCTGATAGGATATATCAAGACCATAAACATCACTCATCGACGGAAGGCTGTACATCAAAACACCATTACAATCTACAAAACTTGCAGCACGAATGTTATAGTCAGACTTACATATGTTTTCCAATAAGTCAGTTATATTATTACTATCATGCTTTCCATCATACTCTTGAGCATATTCCTTTAAAGATGCGTTAATTTTCTTGAGTTCCTTTTCAATCCTAATTGAAATGTACTCAAGTTCAGCTGGCTCTTCAGTTTGTGGCGAGCATGAAACAAGAATAGATGTTAATATAAAAAACACATATTTCATCAAGTATTTCTGCATGTTATTTTTGGTGATTCTTTATGCTCAAATGGAACAAGCCTGTCTTCTTTGCGAAGATAATCCATATACTCATCTAATATTTGACGTACTTCCGTATAGGTTTCGGCAACAACTAACTTCTGCCTTGTAGCAGAGGCACCGAATAAACCTCTTAGATAACCCGAGTAGTGCTTCCTAAATTCCATAAATCCTCGAGTTTCACCTTTATATTCTATACATAAATCAAGGTGACGTATGCATGCCTCAAACATTTCTTCCACTGCCGGCTCTCCCGGGTCAATACCTGTTTCCATAAGAACTTTTGCACGCTTAAATAGAAATGGATAACCTACAGCGGCTCTGCCAATCATTACACCATCTGCTTGAGTAGTAGTGAAAGCTTCTATCACATCTTGCGGAGTTTTTACATCCCCATTTAGAATCAACGGTATGGAAATATGAGGTTTAACCTTATCTATCCATGACCAGTCAGCTTTTCCGCCCATGCCCATGTCTCTAGTGCGACAGTGCAGAGATAGCTGCTTTGCTCCTGCTTCGTCCTGCATTTTGGCAACCTTTTCGATAACTATGGAATTATGATCCCAACCTATTCTGGTTTTAACTGTAACGGGAATAGAAACAGATTCAGCAACTGCATTTGTCATATCAGCCATTCTTTCAGGATCTTTCAGGTAAGCAGCACCGCTATTATTATTCACAACTTTCTTTACCCAGCATCCATAATTAATATCCACAATTTCTGCACCGGAATCTTCTATCATTTTGGCTGAATGAATCATGGCGTCTTTATGTTGTCCAAATATTTGAACAGCCACAGGTCTCTCTTCGTCAACGATATTCATTTTCTGCTTGGATTTCATCGAGTCACGAATAAGTGCGTCAGAAGCTATAAACTCAGTAAAAACAAGATCCGCCCCCATCTGCTTGCACATTATTCTAAATGGCAAATCCGTCACACCTTCCATGGGAGCAAGCATCAATGGATTTGTAAATTTATTTTTCCCTATATGGAATTCTCTTTTATCTATATTCGTCATTTTTATCTTAAACCACATATTTATGAAATTCTACTAATAGCCTAATATAAATATACTAAATTGGATTATCATACTACGACTTAAAGCATTTTTTTCATTGACTTAGACTATATTTTTTTATTTTTACATTAATAATAAAACTTGGAATTGATGCAATGGATTTTTCAGGATATACTTTACTACCACAAGAATATTTTTTAGGTGATACAGTCACAATCGCCAGAGATTTGCTAGGTAAAATATTTGTCAAGATAGAAGCTGACGGATTGACTATGGCAGGAAGAATAGTGGAAACTGAAGCCTACATACCGCATGGAGATTTGGCGAATCACTCAGCCCGAGGTAAAACTCCACGAAACGCTCCGATGCACGAAAATGGAGGAATCATATATGTATATATTATTTACGGAATTCACCACTGCTTAAACTTTGTAACAGAATCTGAAGGCAAAGGAGCAGCTGTACTTATTAGAGCTATCGAACCAATCTCAGGTATAGATCGGATGCAACAAAGGAGAAAAACCACTAAACTTACAAATCTATGCAGCGGTCCAGGCAAGTTGGCACAAGCATATGCAATTACCAAAGCGGACAACCTCAAAGTATTAGGACAATCCGAATTTGGAGTTTATGCTCCAATTCAGAAAAACAAATACAAAATAGTTGACACCACTCGCATAGGCATTAGAGAATCTAAGGATTTAGAATATAGGTTTTATATTAAGGGCAGCAAGTGTGTAAGTGTGATATAATTATCTAATAGAATGCTTAGAAAAATAAGATTGTCTCCATATTCGAGCTTTGAATGCAAAACAATCAATATATTATGTCGTTCCACCATTTATGGAAATCTGTCATAAAATCTATTATATCTATCTTTTTGTTTATAACTCTACTAGGGAACACAATGGCAGCAAATAAACACCCTATGAAAATAGCAATGATCAGCGTTTTAGTTTCTGATCCTGCAAAAGCTTTCAAATTTTACACAGAAGTTTTGGGATTTGAAGAAGTGATGTTTTCACCTGAAAACTACATTGCTATAGTCAAGTCTCCCCTTGAATCCTATGGTACTACTATTCTTTTAGAGCCTACAGAACCGGGCGGATTAGACTTTGTTCAAAAATATAAATCTGAACTCTATAAAATTGGAATACCGGTTATTTCTTTCGGTTGCGAAGATATACAGAAAACTTATGAAGAACTTAAGTCAAAAGGCGTAAAGTTCAAATTAGAGCCGACAAAAAGAGATTTCGGTTACGAAGCCATTTTTGATGATGATAACGGGAATTATATCCAGCTCCTGCAGATGGGATTGTAAAATATATAGATTGACATTGAAAAGCAGAACAGAGAAAAATGTTCTGCTTTTTATATATGCAGAAACAACAATTATATTGCCAATATTTAAGACTCTTCTTATCTTTGTTATCTTACTCCACTCCATTTTATAATTTAATTAAGCAAAGAACATGATAAAGAACATTATTTTCATTGCATTTGTCTTTTCTCTAATGATATTCAAAGCTTTTTCTGAAGAAACATGGTATACTTTGAATCAAGAAGACCTAAATTTTTCGATTGATTTTCCTAGTGAACCTATTTCTAACCAAATGAAGCGGAATCTTGATGGTTATGAAGTAACTTATTCTCTCTGGCAAACTTTAGATGATAATGAAGACACGCCAATACTGATATATCAGATTATAACATATCAATTTTCAGATAAATATATTAATGACAATTACAAGAACAAACAGACTGAGGAATTCCTTAAGAGCATATTAAAGGGCTTCAAAGAAGGTATTAATCTAGAAGAGATAGAATCTTCAGAAATAGAAAAAGATGGATTTCTCGGTATACAAAATTTGTGGAAGTTCAAAGACTCAAAAAATCACATCTATTCGCAATCATATTATTTCAACAAACGCATCATACAAGTAACAATCTTAACTAGCTCTGAAATTGACACTAATTCCTTGGATATGAAGAAATTTTTCAATTCCTTAAAACTACTAGACAAGTCTGATACTACAGTTGAGGTACAAAAGTAAATCAGCCAATTAAGCGAACCTACAAAATAGACTTCCCTGGACAAGTAACTACAGAGCAAAAATTAATTCAAGTAGATAGTATTTCAGTAAAATACAATATATATAGCAGCGCAGATAATAAGATTAATTATTCTCTTATATCCTCCGAACTACCACAATTTTATCTAGAAAATCCTCCAGAAAGTAAAGTAGAGTTGAGAATATTTTACGATGATTTTTTAAAGCAGTATTCAGCTATTGATGATAATCCACCTGCTTATGAGGATATTTACGATAAGGAATTGTATGGTCGATCTATCAAGATACACAAGAAAAAAGAAAACTATATTATGGTTTTTAGAGTTTTCTTCCATAATAAAATTTTGTATTTGATGGGTGCACTTACGCCCCCAGACAAAGATGACAACTCTGAAATGATAGATTTCTTCAATTCCTTTGAGATAATTGAAGAGTAGGAAATTTGAAAACAGAAAATATCGATACAAGTAGCCATTGTCATAATATTTACATTCAATAGATAGGTAAAAATATAAATCATCAATTTAGATTCAAATTTGAGTTAATTTGTAGAATAGATACTAATTGTATGTTTCGACTCGCTATGCTCGCTCAACAAACATAATTTTATATTATTACTCCCCCACCATCCCTCATTTTGATAACTTGTTAACAAGTTATCAAGATTGGCAAGCATATATCCTAAAATTTATGTATTTTTGATATTCGGATTAATACGTGAAATTTGTAAATTTATGCACTGCTGTAAATCAATGATAAAAAGCTGGTTAACTAAGGAAGAAGAGCTTTCGGCTAATTTGAGGATTTTTCAAGCAAAGTTAGTTACAAGGGAAAACCCCGTTTCAGGTGAAGATGGTAAATTTACTGTTTTAGATTCTCCGCAGTGGGTAAATATTATTCCGATAACTAAAGATAATAAAGTTATACTCGTAAAACAGTATAGGCACGGTACAAATGAAGTTACATTAGAGATACCGGGCGGACTGATAGAAAAAGATGAAGATCCGAGAATTGCCGGGCAAAGAGAATGCCTGGAAGAAACAGGTTTCGGTTCTGACAAAGAAGCTATTTTACTTGGAAGAAACAGACCAAACCCTGCTTTTTTGAATAACTTTTGTTATTCTTATGTTTGGTTTGACTGCGAACTAATCCAAAAACAAGAACTTGATATACATGAAGATATAGAAGTTATCAAAGTGCCACTCAGTGAGATAAAAGATTATATATTGGATGGCAGAATAGACCATTCACTTGTCTTAACAGCTTTCTTCTTTTATGGTCTAAAATATAAAGACTTAGAATTTTAAATAAATCAAATATTTGAGCTTATGGGAAAAATAATTGCTATTGCGAATCAAAAAGGCGGTGTCGGCAAGACTACGTCTTCTATAAACCTTGCAGCTTCGCTTGCTGCTATGGAATTTAAAGTATTACTTGTGGACACAGATCCTCAAGCAAACACTTCAAATGGTGTAGGCATTGATTCGAGAGAGTTAGATAAAACGGTATATGAAGTACTTGTCAATAAATTACCTGCACAGGAGTGCATTTTAGAAACGCAAATGCCAAATTTAAGTCTTTTACCTTCTCATATCAACTTAGTTGGTGCTGAGATTGAAATGGTAAATGAAGAGCAGCGAGAAATGGTATTGAAGAGTGCACTAGCTGAAGTTAAAGAGGATTATGACTTTGTCATAATAGATTGTCCTCCTTCCCTGGGCTTACTTACTTTAAATGCTCTATCTGCAGCCAATGCAGTGCTTATTCCGGTGCAGTGCGAGTACTACGCTTTGGAAGGCTTGGGACAACTGTTGAATACAATATCAATCGTCCGCTATCACTTAAATCCTGATTTGGATATAGAAGGTGTGCTTCTGACTATGTTTGACGCAAGGCTTCGCCTTTCTAATCAGGTTGTAGAAGAAGTTAGAAAACACTTTGACGAAAAAGTATTCAAGACTTTGATAAATAGAAATGTTCGCCTGTCAGAAGCTCCGAGTCACGGCAAACCTGTAATCCTGTACGATGCTATAAGTACCGGTGCTAAAAACTATTTAGATCTTGCAGGTGAAATAGTAGAAAGAAACAAAAAGCTGTTTAAACGCAGAAAAATTAAAACTAATATTGTATAATCATATCCGCAAAGATAAATGTCTAAAAATATAAAACCGGCTTTAGGAAAGGGCTTAGGTGCTCTGATACCCAAAGTTGACTATCAGAAACAACAGCAGGCAGCTGACAAATCAAGATCTGTTGATACAGGAAGTATCGCTAAAATTGATGTAAAGCTGATATCTACTAATCCTTATCAGCCGAGAAAGAATTTTGACGAATCGGCTTTAAATGATTTAAAAAATTCTATTTTAGAGCATGGAGTTATCCAGCCGATTACGGTGCGTAAGTCATTGCACGGATATGAATTGGTCTCCGGCGAAAGAAGGCTTAGAGCGTCTAAGCTTGCCGGCTTGGATAGTATACCGGCTTATGTTTTGGATGTTGAAACCGGTGCAAAATCTTTGCAGTTGGCCATTATAGAAAACGTACAGAGAGAAAATCTAAATCCAATAGAAATTGCACATAGTTATCAGCGCCTAATTGACGAATGCAATCTTACTCAAGAGCAGGTTTCAGTAAAAGTCGGCAAAGAACGATCTACTGTTACCAACTTTCTCAGACTACTTAAGTTGCCGGAAAAAGTACAGGAAATGCTAAGAATAAAAGAGCTGTCTATGGGGCATGCGAGAGCGCTTCTGGGCTTAAGCTCGAGCGAAAAGATGAATGACGCAGCTCACGTTGTGATAGATAAGCAACTATCTGTAAGAGCTACTGAAGCTTTGGTAAAAGAGTTAGAGAACAATAATAAAGCTAAAAAAGAAGCCTCAAAACCTAAAGAATCTGTTATTAGTGAGGAGACTAAACTAATCTTAGCAGACTTAGAAAATAGGTTAAGGCAATCTTTCGCTACTGATGTAAAAATTCATGCTAAATCCAAACAGAGCGGAACTATCAGTTTTGATTTCTACTCTCCTGAGGATATGGAGCGTTTGATTGAATTATTTGAAGAAATAAACAAAAAAAATGGAAATTAAGGGAACTTTTTGATGAGTAACGGTGTAATAAAACTATCACACAAACATAAAATTAGAGTACGATACGCTGATACTGACAAAATGGGGATAGTTTACAACGGTAATTATTTTACATTTTTTGAAGTAGGTAGAACTGAATTAATGCGCTTCCACGGATTGAGTTATTCCGAATTGGAAAAAGAAGGTTTTTATCTACCTCTTGTAGAAAGTCATGCTCGCTATATCATACCTGCCCTATATGACGATGAATTGGATGTAGAGGCTATTTTATGTTTTGAGAAAAAAGCTACTTTAAAGTTTGACTATAATATTTATCGTGGAGATACGATACTATCAAAAGGTTATACAGTCCACTCATTTATGGATCAAAAGACCATGAGACCTGTGAGACCTCCTAAATCATTTATTGATTTACTGGAAAATATCAATACTGAAAGTAGCGATTGCTAATATTTGAACTTATTTCGGATTCTAATCATGACTAAAATAAAGATACTTATCATACTTTTTGTTTCTTCTGTGTTTTTTTATGAAGCTAATGCGCAGGCATACACTCCTTTCAATTTCGTGAGAGAATCTATGAGTGCAAGAAGTGCTGCTTTGGCAGGATGTATGGTTTCTATGAAAGATGACCCTACAGCGCATTATTTTAATCCTGCTACAATTTCTACTGTAGAGAAAAACAGATTTGCAGTTACCTTCTTAAAGCACGCAGCAGATATTAATTCGGGTAATGTATCCTTTATTTCTCCAATTAGCGAAGATAAAGAAAACACAGCATACTGGGCAGCCTCAGTCGCTTATACAAATTACGGCTCGTTTGACTATGCGGATGCAAGCGGTTTCAAAAACGGTGCAACATTTGGTGCAAATAACCTTGCTTTTTCCGGAACTTATTCGAATATATTAGATTCAAATTTATACTATGGCGTAACTGCTAAGTTTATTTATTCAAATTTGGAAGAGGTTAGCTCTTCTGCTGTAGCCTTAGATGCTGGTATATTTTATGCCCTTAAAGACGGTAGATCTAACTTTGGTTTATCTGTTTTGCATGCAGGAACACAACTTTCCAAATTTGGAAATGAGTCAGAAGATTTACCTTTAGATATCAGAATTGGTATGAATCACAGACTTAAAGGTCTTCCTTTGCTTGTAAATGCTTCTTTTCATCACTTGGCTGATGAAACAGATAAATTTACTGATAAACTAAAAAGCTTTGCTATTGCAGGGGAACTTTATTTGGGTAAAATAATAATGGTTAGACTTGGTTACGATAATCAGGTTCGTCAGTATTCCACTCCCGATTTTGACAAAGGCCTTTCGGGAATATCGGCAGGGGTTGGTATAAAAGGCAGTAACTTCACTTTTGATTATGGTTTTGCACGTTACGGAAGTGCCGCTACTTTGCATAGATTTTCATTAGCTTTTGACATTCTATAAGAGAGACTTAATTTATGCAAGATATCAGAGACAAAATTCTTTCAGAAATAGAGGCCGCTAAGGAATCTATAATTGAGTTAGAAGAAATAATGCAGCCGATAGAACCGGATTGTGCTATTGGTCGGCTTTCGCGGATGGAAGCAATTCAGAACCAGGGAGTTGCAGAAAAAACTCTTAAGCAGGCAAAAGATAAGCTTAATAAATTAGAGTTTATGCTTAACAAAGTAGGCACAGAAGAGTTTGGCAAATGTAAAAATTGCGGCAAGCAAATCCCTTTAGAGAGAATATTATTTATTCCTGAAAATCCATACTGCGTTAACTGCTCACGCTAGTTTAAGTATTATTTTACTACCACTCAAGTATACTTATGGAATGCAAAAAAACACAAAACTTATCACATTGTAATTGCAGTTACGAGCCATGTGCCAGAAAAGGTATCTGCTGTGATTGCGTAGCATATCATCTAAAATCAAGACAAATGCCTGCTTGTTTCTTTCCCACTGACGCTGAGAAAACTTACGACAGATCATTTGAACATTTTGCAAAACTCGTCAACGAAGGCAAAGTATAAAAAAAGAGACACTACAATCGTGGCATCTCTTATATTCTTTTGGGTATGTTATTTTCTATTTTAAATCGAAACTGTAAGTAAAACCTACTTGCCCTTGGAATAGCACAGTTGATCCGATTCCTGTTCCTTCAGAAAATCCAACCTCCATAAAGAATCCCCAAATACTTAAGTTCACGCATCCGCCATAGTAGTAATATCCGGTCTTTTTAATATATTCTTTGTACCTGGTATTGACATCTCTTACCTTATCATTCCTATCTGTAAGGTAATAATACTCTTGATATTCATCTGTTCTTGCCTCTATCCAGAAACCACTATTTACTCCTACTTTAATGCTAAGTTTATTAGAAAAAAGCTCAATCAGATTGAAAAATACAGTTGACTGTGCTCCGGAATAATATCCACCAAAAGAGCCATGTACCCTAAGCGTGCAGAAATCAAGATGATATCCTCCAATTAGATTTATCACTGCAGGCGTTCCCAAACCAGCACCAATAAATGCAAAATTATCACCTAAGACCTCTTTTTCTTTCTCAGGTAATAATACTTTTGCTTCATCTCTATATTGTGGTTTAGTCTTTAAGTCTTCTGTGTTTTGATTTTCTATTTGATTAGTAGAAAGTTTAGATATTGTTGGTTCGTTAGTAGGCCAAGTATCTGTAGGGTCTTCTATAAACGTCATTTGTTGAATTTGTGCTCGAGCTACTTCAAAGATTACACCATCAGAAGTCTTTACTTTCATAAATTCCGGTTGTTTTTCTACTATATAACCTTTGATTTCAAAAGCATTTTTAGTAATAATATTAAAGTACAGAGGTTCAATTTTTTCAATTTGTTTCTTTTGTAATTGAATCACAAAATCAGAATCATATTCACGAATTTTAAAAGCGTTGGCATCTTCGGAAATAACTTCTCCATAATATATATCACCTGACTTCATGATATATTTTTCTTCTGATCTTAAATTACTAATTGTTACCAATAAAAGAGTTATCGCCAAAGCAGTTATTTTGAATGAATATTGCATAAGTTTTTTGAATTGGTTATAAACATTACGTTACTATTATTTGTAAATATACATATATAATATAATACTTCCAATATTTTAGTGTTATATAATATTTATTAAATATGGGAACGAATAGAGAAAAATGTAAAATAACAAGCATTCCTTCTATTGGAATATCAGATTAAAATTAATATTGTGTGATATGTCAATATGGGTTTAAGTTGGCAATTTATATAAAACTCTGTCTATTTTTTATAGGAAACAGACAGAGTTTTATAGTTTGTTCGTACTTATGAAATTCAATCTAATCTTTTTGCATCTCAGACATCACAAGCAGATTTTTCATATCATCCACAGTATTCACCGGCATTTGGCAAGCATAGTTTTTGCATACATATACTGTAGTTTCATCTTTATTTATTGGCATATTTTTGAGGTAAGATGCATATAAATCCATAGCCTCGTTTTGCTTATATATAATTACAACATTAGGCATATAAATATTCCTCAAGGAATCGACAAACTCACTATACTGAGGTTTGTCATTTGAAGTAATTACGATTTCTACAGCAGGATTGTAGATATAGTCTAATGCACATTCGAAGAAGGCATATATAGAAGGATATGAATCAACTTTTGTTGAAAAGAAGTCTATTAGCCTTTGAGCAGTAATGTCATACTCTGTGTTTCCTGTCAATTTAGACAATCTTACTAAGTTCATCAGTGCTACTGAATTGCCGGATGGAACAGCCCCATCATACAATTCTTTTTTTCTATGGATAAGCTGCTCACCAAAGTCAGAAGTGTTATAAAAACCACCTTGCTCTTTGTCTTCAAAGTGAGTGCTTAGCGCATTTGACATTTCTATAGCATCTTTAATATATTGATGCTTAAATGTAGCAGTATAAAGCTCTAAAGCTGCCCATGTAAAGAATGAGTAGTCATCAAGCATGGCATCTATAGCAGCTTCACCTTTAGCATATCTGTGAAGCATTCTTTTTTCAGTGCGTAGCTCTTCCGTAATGAATTTATAGGCTTTTTCTGCAGTTGAGATATAGTCCGAATTTTTCAATATAAATCCGGCTTTGGCAAATGCTGAAATCATTAGACCATTCCAGTCCATCAATATTTTGTCATCTTTACCGGGACGAACTCGTTTTTCCCTTGCTTCAAATAGTCTTGCTTTACATTCGGAAATAATGTGCTCTAATTTTACTTCTTCTATTTCATACTTTTCTGCTACTACTTTTAAACTTTCAGTAACGTGCAGGATGTTGCCATTCTCTGGCATGTGTCCGGCAGCATCTTCGTAGTTTCCTTCTTCTTTGATATTAAATAAATCAAAGAAATATTTTGCTTTGTCTCCAAGCAGAGTATTTATCTCTTCATATTCCCAAATATAGAATTTGCCTTCCACACCTTCGCTATCTGCATCTTCAGCACAGTAAAATCCACCATCTGTAGAAGTCATCTCTCTTGATACATAGTTTAGAGTTTCCTCTACAATTCTCTTATAGTTTTTATCTTTAGTTACAAGATACGCCTCTAAATAAGCGTGAGTAAGCATAGCCTGATCGTAAAGCATTTTTTCGAAATGCGGCACCACCCATTCCCTATCTGTAGAATAACGAGCAAAGCCTCCTCCAAGATGATCGTAAATGCCACCATTCGCCATTCTATTTAGAGATTCTTTAGTGATTTTAAGGGCTGTTTCGTTCTCTGTGCTTCTATGATGCCTTAGACTGTATAAAAGGTTATGAGGAACCGGGAATTTCGGTTTAATACCAAATCCTGCATGCTTAGGGTCAAAAAGATTATCAATTCCATCAAAAGCTCTCTCTAAAGTCTTTTTATTTAGTGGAATAACACCTTCATGTGCATCCATACTTTCCATTTTTTTTATAAGATCTTCTGCATTTAATTCAATATTCTTCTGTTGTTCCATCCAAGCTAAAGCAACTTTAGGAAGAAGCTCCATCATCCCTATTCTGTTCATCACAGATTGTTTAGGAAAGTAAGTGCCGGCAAAAAATGGTTTCTGATCCGGAGTCATGATTATAGTCATAGGCCACCCACCTGTTCCGGTCATCATCTGACAGACCTGCATATAAACTGCATCTATATCGGGACGCTCTTCCCTATCGACTTTTATGTTAATAAAAGCTTCATTCATCATTTCAGCAATCTCCACATCCTCAAACGACTCATGTTCCATCACGTGGCACCAGTGGCAAGTAGAATAGCCAATAGAAAGAAAAATAGGTTTGTTTTGCTCCTTCGCAGCAGCAAAGGCTTCCTGCCCCCATGTATACCAGTCCACAGGATTATAAGCATGCTGCAAAAGATATGGGCTTTTCTCATTTATCAATCTATTTGATTTGGTTTTGTTAGTCATATTATTCTATCCACCTTAAGTAGTTTTAAACTCCTTCAAAAATACGAAAAATATTGAATTGCATTGCAGAGACTAAAGAAGTATGTGTTTTATAATCCCAGATTTGTCATTAGATGTCGTAAAGTGCTGTAAAAGACCGTAGAATCAAGGAGTATGCTTACTTCCTTTGTAAGAAAATATTACGAAATTGCTGATTGAACAAGGGGTTTCAACCCCTTGCCATGCAATGACTTTAGAGCTTTTTCATTATTTCAAATGGTATTTTTGGGATAATACAATTATGTATTAGTATGAAACAAATCATACACCCAAAAAAAGCCCTTAAATACACAATGTACTGAAGGGCTATACTTAAAATTTTTATTGCTGGTAGTTTTACCATGCATAACCAATTTTTACATTCCATGATAGATGATTCCTATCATCTCTATGATCAACAGTTAAAGCATCTAACATTAGTATAATAGACGGTTCTAATGCAAAACCACCCCACACCCATTTATATGCAGCTTCCCCCCCGATAGAGAGATTCTGACCGGAGTAATTATATTTGTATTTATCACTGTATTTGCTTTCCCAAAATGACAGCACCGCTAAAGGACCAAATGAAAAGCCTTCAAGATTTCTCTTATTATCGTTAAAAGGAGAAATATACCATCTGTACGAACCACCAATACCATAACCAGTCCAATTATCATAATATTTGGTATTATAGGATTCTAAAAACAGAGTAAATGAGTTAAGGTTATTGATTTTATGTTCAAACGTAACATTAAATCTTCCCCAATTAAGTAGTGTAAATGGATCTGCAGAAATAACATTCTTATAAGCAGCTTCCAGTGGAGTTGATATAAAAGCAATGCTCAATATCAACACTAATACTAGCTTCTTCATGTCAGATTCCTTTATAGATTAATCAGTTTTTTCTTCTTCTTTATTAGATATTTGATGACGAAGCATATCCATATTTCCTTTAAGAAGTTTTTGCTGAGTGGCAAGCGGGAAGGCACAAATCAGTTTATTCCTGATAATGGATGGTGTTTCTCCAAGCTGTACAGAATGCACACCTTCGAGCATAACTTGCATAATATACATCTCATCTTCATGGATTCTACGAAGTTTATCACCAACAGGCAACCAAACTATGTTTGCCATGAGGATACCCCACATAGTAGCAATAAATGCAGAGGAGATATGCCGAACAAGTTCCGTAACGTCCTTTCCGGCTGCAGCTAAAGTTGCAATAAGTCCCATCACTGTACCTATAATCCCCATTGTAGGGCTATAGCCACCAAGCTTTACAAACAATCCAATGTTTTGCTCATGCCTTTCAGTGATATATTGCATTTCGTTTTCAACGATAGCCTGCAAAGAATCTGGGTCGGTACCATCTATGCTTATTTCAAATAGTTTTTTCAGGTACGGGTGTTTAACCTGATCCAACTTATCTTCAAGAGCCATTATACCTTCACGGCGCGCTATACCGGAAAACAGTACTATTTGATTAATAATTGCTTCTAAGTCATACCGTGGAGGCAGGAAAGCAATTTTAAACAAGATCGGAATTCTAAATATCTGCTCAAAAGATGTAGCAGCAGTCCCAGCTGCAAGAGTTCCACCAAACACAATAAGCATAGCAGGCAACATGAAAAGTGAATCAAAAGTTCCACCTTCCCATAAATAACCTCCAAATATCGCCAGAAATCCGACGATAATACCTACTATTGTGCTAAGTTTCATAATGGTAATTTATAAGTATTATCTGAGAAAATCAAATAAAGTATTTTGAGAAATTTTAGCGCCTATTTGTAAGGCGTATTGGAGAGCAATTTCATTTTTTTTCAGGTTGATTGTAGCTTCAGCTATATCAGTATCATTAGACTCTGACTTAAATGCATTCAGCCTTGTGTTTTCCTCTTTTAATAGAGCCATCCCCTGATCTATTCTATTAATTTTAGACCCGTTTCGCCCGCCCTGGTCAATTATTTGTTCGTTAAACTCTGCAATTTCTCGCTGGTACTGACTTAACAAACCTATATCTGACTTGTTAAAAGTATCCGATTTTTCTCTTAGGTCACCATTTTCATTATAAGAAAATAGATTGTAAAGATTAATAATAGAATCAAACATCTCCGAACCATCTGTACCAAACATTTTATCTGAGGTAGTATTTACCTGCTCTTGCGTTTGCACGTCTTTATTCATCATGCGAGCTTTGAAATTGCCTTTAAATACAATAGAAAGTCCTGATGGATTGTCTTCCGAAGGCTCTCCTTCTACTATTTCATAAGGCATATTGTTTTCTGCAGTAGGCGTTTTGTCCAAAGATTCAGGAGTAGTTTTATTACCTGAAAACAAGTAGTTTCCGTTAAATTCAGAATTTGACTCTTTTACTATGTCGTCTAACAAGCCACGAATATAAATACCAAGAGTCTGCAAATTACCAAGGTTACCTGTTTTAGAGCCATCTACAGCCAAATCGCGAATAGAATTTAAATTATCAGAGATTGCAGTAATTGCTTCATCTACCGCATAAAGCTCACCAATTGCTTTTTCATTGACACTTATATATTGGGTGTTTTCAGAAATTCGATTGCTAAGCTTTTTGATATCAATCATCGCTTCAGGGTCATCAGCCATAGTAATTAGTCTTTGCCCGGTAGAAGTCTGAATCTCTGCACGATATTTTTCTTCCTGGACTCTACTTATGTTATTACTAAAACCGATATACGAAGAATTAGTAGTCACTCTCATTTGTAATCCCCCTCTATCTTCCTAAATTTACTATGGTTGATAATATCTCATCAGAAACGTTAACGATACGAGATGAAGCCTCAAATGCTTTTTGAAATTTGACTAAAGAAATAGCTTCTTCATCCAAATTGACTCCCAAAATAGATTCTCTCTGAGTGTCTAACTGCTGTGCAACCAAGTCGGTAGTTTTTTTTCCACTTATAGCTTCTTTGCCCATATTCCCAATCTTATTAAGAAGGCTGGCATAGAATTCTGTTGCGGTGCTATCACCTATAAAATTTTCGTTTGAGCTCAGACGAGCAATTTTTAATGCAATGCTGTTATTGCCATCTTCTCCGGCGACATCAGATAAAGGAATATCATCCGGTTTGTTCCAAACATCATCAGATACTTTTATGTTAATTGCTTTTGCCGAACCAACTACAGGCCCAAAGAAATTTCTTCCCGGAGGCGTGGTGCCGGTATCATTTAGACCATAACCAACATTCATTAAAGCATTTACCTGCTGAACTATACCATTTGCAAAAACATCCAATTTTTTAGCAACAGAGTATCCTGTACTACTGTCATTATCATCAAGTGTTTCATTGTATAAATCAAGTTTAGTAGCTAACTCTCCATTTTGCAAATTCAAAGTTTCCGTATAGTTACCATCTAAATCTGTTTTAAGCATAGTAATTGTGCGTTCGCCTGTAGCAGAATTTAATGCCTCTTGCGCTTTTAATTCGCTAAAAGAAGTATCTGTGATAACGTTTATTCCATTCATAAAAACATTCACTGAGCCATTATCATTTGTTCCCAGGTTAATACCGGCAAATTTTGAAAGAGCTTCAAGCTTAACTTCTCTCTCGTCTACATAGGTCTGCGCTTCGATGCTTGTTTCAGCTTTACTTAGACCTATGGAACGATTTAAATCTGAAATGTCTTTCAGTAAATGATTGATATTAGAAACGTCGGATTCAATATTGGTACGAATATCATCACGCATATCTACAAGCTGTTTAGCCGTCAGATTAAATCTATCAGTAAGCTGCTTGCCGGCATCCAAAAGGTGATCTCTAAGAGCCGTATCATGAGGATTTGTAGAGATTTCATCAAAGGTATTAAGAAAGGAAGTTGTTAGCTCGCTCAGCCCATTATCTGAAGGCTCAGCGAGTATTGATTCTAATCGAGTCAGCAATGTCTCCTGCAAGGCATAGCCAGAATTTCTGGAGGTGTTATTACGAATTTCTCTATCTTGCATCTCACTTCTAAATGAACGCAAGTTATCTGTCAAAACTCCGGTACCTAAAAACTGACCATTGATATTAACAGGAGTAGTTTCAGACATCAGTGCTTGCCTGCGAGAATAACCCACAGTGTTTACGTTGGCTATGTTATTACTAGTAACATCCAACCCAAACTTTTGAGCAAGTAGTGCCCTTTTGCCTATCTCTAATGAAGAAAAGCTACCCATAGAAATCCTTTCGTTTTAGTGCCGTCCTGGCATCTCAAACTTAATTGATACCTGTAAACTGATGTTGTTTAATCACTTCAGAAATTTCTTCAGCCATTGTCAATAAACTATTCGTGTCAGAATATTTCAACTTATTGATAAGAGCCAAATAATCTTTGCACTCATCTAAAAAGCCTGTGGCTTTGATAAGAGAGCGAATTCTTTCTATTCTCTTACTTTGCTTCAAGCCTTCTTCCAAACTTTTTGGAACAGAGTTAGCACATTCGTTTAATCTAACTTTTACTCCATAAATCTCAGAAGTTGGTATACTGTTTGTGAGTTCATTGATTGAACGTACAAATAAATCAGTCATCTGCCATACGTTAGTGCTGGTAATACTTTTTGGCGAACTCATAGTACCTCCTTGTACTGGTCTCGTTAGTCCTTTAGACTGTAACATTGCATACATGTTTGTTTTGCTCCCTGAACACTTCCAAAAATTCAGCGAAGCTTCTTTTTGCTCTATTGGATAAAATCCTATTATCCATATTCAACTTTTTCAATTTTTCAGTCAATATCTGCATATACTCTTTGATTGCAGTTATCTCTTTAAGTTCTGTACCTTGGAAATATTGCTCAAGGTCAGACATTTTAAGTCTCATTGCAGAAGGTCTTGAAACTTTTAGCCAATTCATCAGCAGTTTGATTCTTTGGTTTTCTGCATTTCTTAGTGACTGTAAAGCTTCGTTTTGCAACTCAGATATACTGAATACTTTTTCTATATCTATTTTTACTAATGCCCTTTGTTGCTCTTCGGCAAAAGTAATCAGTTGCTCGAGTAACTGCTGCTCAAATTTTAAATATGTAAATAGTTGTGTCAGCATACTTTACTCCTACTTAAGGTTTTCGTCGTATTTGCCTAAATAGTTAAGCACTTTTTTAATATAATTTTGAGTTTCATTAAATGGCGGTACTCCACCATATTTATCTACATTCCCAGGACCTGCATTATAGGCAGCTAAGGCTGTTTCTGTGTCGTTGTCAAATCTATCCATCAAAAACTTTAGATATTTAGTTCCACCCATTATATTTTGCTCAGGATCTAAGGAATCAGAGACTCCCATGTCACCTGCTGTGCCATCCATTAGCTGCATTAGTCCTTTTGCTCCTACAGGAGAAATGGCATCATGCTTTCCGGCAGATTCTGTTCTGATTACACTTTTAATCAGGTTTTCCGGAATGCCGTATTTTTCTGCAGCATCTTGAATTATAGGCATATATTGTTCAATTCTATCAGTCAATGAATTAGCATTTATTGAAGGCGCTACTTCAGAAACTTTTTCTTGCAATTTACTTTTATCAAATACCGGTAGTGAGCTTTGTCTCGTCAAATCAGAATACCCTTCTACAGTGCTGGTAATGTTACTGATTTCATTACCTCCGGTCATCTGTTTGAATATCATTTCAGCTATTCCGATTCCCTTCCCTGTTTTAGAAATATCATCAGAAAGGAGCATATCTGTATAGCTACCTAGTGTATCAGCTCCAAATGTGTTTTCTTCTTTCTTTTCCTCGAGCATAGAGCTTTTCATCTGCTTTATAAGCATATTTACAAACATAGACTCAAAGCCGCGAGCAGCTTTTTCATAGTGAGCTCGTTCTTCGAGAGACAAATCTCTTTTTACAGAAAGTGCTTGCACACCACTAAGTTGATCTAACTTAGACTTGAAGAGAGATTCGTTATTAGAAACACTATTTAAATCTGAAATATTCATATTGCTATTGCTATTGTATTATTAGTTCACCTTGCAATGCACCAGCTTCTTTCAGTGCCTGGAATATAGCTATTAAGTCTCTTGGTCTTACTTCAAGTAAATTAAGAGCGTTTGACATATCTTGCACATTAGCGCCTACACCATCGATAGCTATTGCTTTTTTCACTTCTTCATTAGCAGATATTTCTGCTGTTTCTGCCGGTTGTGGAGGTCGTATAGTAAAAGGTGCCGGCTGAGGCACGAGCACTTGTTTCTCTATAGTTATTTCCAAACCACCATGCGCAATAGTCGCAGGTAAAAGTTCTACATTACCTCCGACAACTACTGTGCCAGTCCTTTCGTTTATTACTACTCTTGCTATTGGATCTGACTGAATATTGTTTATAGTTTCTATCGCAGCTATGGTTCTCATAGATTCTGTAACATCTTGTCCATCAGGCAGTTGCACTTGTACTGTCCCCGGGTCAACTACCTTCGCAGCATCCGGAGCTAAGCCTGCTATAACCGCATTATTAATAGCATTTGCGATAATCATTGCAGTAGTAAAATCAGGCTCTTTGAGGCTAATATTCACCTGCTGGTCAGTAATCACCTCACTATCCATCTGCTTTTCAAGCACCAAACCGTTTGGCACTCTGCCAGTAGTAGTAGAATTTTTACTCACCATAGATCCTAAAGCGCGATAGTCAAAACCACCTATGGAAACAGGCCCTTGAGCCATACCGACGATAGTCCCGTCACCAATAGAAATAGGAGCCATCAGCAATACCCCGCCCTGTAATGAAGTCGCATCTCCGATAGAAGATACAACTACATCGATTTTTGCGCCTCGATTTGAGAAGGCAGGGATATTAGCCGTTATCATTACTGCTGCTACGTTCCTCACTCTGGGGTTATTAGTCGGGATAGTAAGACCAAACCTTTTGAGCATATTAGACACAGACTGCACAGTATATGAGGTCTGCTGGTTATCACCGGTTTGATTTAGACCGGTTACCAATCCATAACCTATTACTTGAACGATAGAGTTACCCTCTACCGAAGCTATGTCTTTTATACGCGCTGCAGATAAATCTATGGGTAAAAACAGGACTACCCATAGAGTTGCGAGTATGAGAGTAATATGTATTATATTTTTTGTCAAAATAGTAATCTCAAAAACTTAGTTATTAGTCCCGGTTCTTGAATTTCTGAGACTTCACCTTCGCCTTCTAAGCGTAAAGTCAAGTCTAATATATTATATGACATCACAGAATTGTCAGGAGCAATATCTACACGTCTGACAATACCTTCTATATAGATTTTCTGTTCTTCGTTGTTGATTTTTGTTGTTCTGGTTCCGCGAATTTTTAAGTCCCCGTTATCCAGCACTTCAATCACTCTTGCACTAAGCTTTGATCTGATTTTTTCACTTCTTCCTGTACTTCCTGATGCTGAATGTTTGTTCCCTGTACCAACTCCAACTCCTGCACTACCACCGGAGCTGCCCACATTGCCGGAAACACCAAGACTCAAATCTGTACTCCTGCCTGTATTAGTTTCTGCGGAGTTATCAGCTTGCGTATCTTCCATGATATACACCATAACCGCATCACCTGTCTGAAAAGCTTTCACATCAGAAAAAAGCGAACGCTGGCTATTTTGTATAAATTGAGCATTTGCGGAATATAATCCGCAAATGCTAATTAAAAGTGCAGCGATAAATATGTTGCGGATAAAAATCATTTCGTCCCTGAAATTGATGATACATCCTTGTAGTAGTCGGGTGGAGCAATAAGTACACTGCCATCCTTGGCAACGATTCCCTGAAGTACTTTGCTTTCACCTACTCTTTTTATCCGAACACTATCACCGGCTGATGCATCCTGAAGGGAGACAGCATTTGCTCTGATTTTCACAGCACCGGAGATAACAATAAGCTCCACCATATCGCCGCGTTTCACTAAAAGTGGTCCTTTGGTGTCGCTGAGAGCTATAGGCTTGCCTCGGCGTACATTAGACGCTATGGTTCGCCCGATAAGCTCATTTGAATTATAATTCTGTTTTTTTAATTCACTAACTTCAATTCTCTTCAATTCAAAATCATTGGAAGTAATTTCATCGCCCTGCTTCATATGCCTAATCGCAACAGGTAGCATTGCAAATTCTTTTACTTCTAATTTCACAGAAATTGTTCTTTCTATTTTTTCACCTGATTTGAAAACGATAGGTACTGATATTATCCCTTTCAAATTAGATGATGCTTTTATTTCAGCATGTATATCATCGTTTTCGATGATGACATCTTCTGTAAGTCCTAAAGCTTTGATCTCAAAATCGCCATCTAATTTTGATTCTATATAGCTCTTTGCAGCAGCTTCTAACCTTTCTCCTTTGAAAGTTGAAGCCGCTTGGCTTGCATAGGCAAGTAGGCAAAGTACCATGCTATATGTTAGAATATTTTTCATTATCGTTTTAGATTAACTGCTGTATTTAAAATAGTATCAGCTGTTTGTACTGATTTAGAGTTAAGCTCGTATGCTCGCTGAGCTGTAATCATGTTGACCATCTCTTCTACTATATCAACATTTGATGATTCTAAATGAGATTGCAATATTTGACCGGTATTATTTTCGCCTGGCACTTCAAAGACTGCATCCCCAGAGGCTGGAGTTTCAAGGTATAAATTGCTGCCTTCTGCTCTTAGTCCTGCCGGGTTTACAAATCTGGCTAAAGTAATTTGTCCAAGTGTGTTATAGGAAGTAGAATTATCCGGTAAATAACTGACTACACCATCAGGAGATACGCTCACCTCAATGGCATCAGTGGGCACACTAAATCCGGGATCTAATGCATAGCCTTGATTATTAACTAATACGCCGTTTTTATTTAATTTGAATGATCCGTCGCGAGTATATGCCAAACTATTATCAGGCTTTTGCACCACGAAAAAACCATTGCCGTTTATCGCCATATCTAACTGATTATTCGTAGATTCCACTACACCTTGACCAAAGTGTTTGGTAGTAGCAGTAAGCTCCGTACCGGAACCGATTTGCACTTCGTTTAGAGGCTGAACTCCACTGCGTGCTACATTGCCTGCAGGACGAAGTGTTTCATATAGTAAGTCCTGAAACTCAGGTCTCACCTTTTTAAATCCGGTAGTATTAACATTTGCAAGGTTATTGGAGATAATCTCCACATAGCGCTGCTGGGCAGACAAACCGGTTGAGGCTGTGCGTAGCGTCTTATCCATTAGTTACCTCCATGTAACACTATTATCTTAATCCATTAATAATATTTGCCAAGGCGAATACTATTTGAGAGTGTATCGTCGTTGGTTTTAATGACTTTGCTTCCTGCTTCGAACATCCTTTGGAGTTCTATCATCTCAACCATTTCATTGACGACATTCACGTTTGAGCCTTCTAACCAGCCCTGTCTAAGTGTGAACTTATTTTCGTCAAGCTCTTCTACATCCGACCAATTTGTAGCAATAAACTCCGAGTTTGAAATCCTTTGTATAGACTCTTCGTTTTTGACGTTTACTATCGGAATGGATCCTACATCCCTACCATTGGCAAAAACTTGACCTTTTTCATTAATCTTAATTTCAAGAGAGCGAACATCCATGTTTGCTGTACCTTCTTCCATGAACTCTTGAAATACATTTATGGGGCCTTCCTTGCCCAGTAAAGTTTTGCCATCCATGGCAGTAATAGTTCCATCTTCCGAAAACTTGAACCTTCCGGCTCGTGTAAGAAATTTTTTGCCTTCATCGTCCTGTAAAACAAAAAATCCTTTATTTTCAATCGACACATCCAAGGGGCTCTCTGTCTGATTAAAGCTTCCTGCTGAAAAATCGACATAAGATCCAATTGGCGGGTCATTTTGCTCAATATCACCGGGCGTGTTATAGAAATTTGCTCTGGCATCTATAAGGTTTCGCTCAAAAGCTTCCGAACGCTTATAGCCTGAAGTATTAGCATTTGCTAAGTTATTTGCCGTTACTTCAAGTTTAGTCTGCTGGTTTTGCATACCCAGAGCTGCTGTAAATAATTCCTTTAACATCGTAGTGCTTCCTGCATCTAATTAAGTTTAAGTTAAAGCCCGACTGCTTGTAATAAACATTTTTCCTATAATATCTGCTATTGGCTCGTGTAGCTGCTTTGGCACATTTCCTTTTGCCTCGAGCTTACTCAAAAGCTTTATCAATTGCTCATCTTGCTCAATATTCAAATTCCTTTTGCGATTGAGTAAGATGATGCTTTTGGTCAAAGAGCCACTGCGTCCTGCATTGCTTACTTCTATCTGCGCGTCCTTTGCCTCAAAAAGTAAGTTCATAGCGTCTCTAAAATTCTTTTTTTTCATTTCAAATCTACTATGTTAATTGTCCATCCTGAACTATCTTCTCACATAGAGATATAAAATTGATACCAAGTTTGGAGATGATTGGATAGTTGGTGATATTTAAAAGTTATATACTTATGATATCTAAGGCTTTACAAGATTATCCACAGCAAATTCTATAAATATTCAGGTAAAAATATTAGTCATAAAAGTAGTACATTTTTAGCCATTGTCTAATATTAGCATACTGAGTGGTTGTTTTTGTGCAGAGGGGAAAGAAAAAGGATGTGACACGATTGGTTGTTTGTGTCACATCCTATGTGGGTTAGATTCTATTTCTCAATTCTATTAAAATGGAACTTCATCAGAAAAATCATCCTCAATTTCATCAATAGTATTAGAAGGCAAAATTTGAATATCTTCTACAAATTCGAGAATTGAGAAAACCCAATTTACAATTAATTTAGCTTCTCTATTATCCAAAATAAAATTATCATGAGCAAAGGAATTTTCATTTCTGATTACATTGAATCTATCAAATACTGAAATAGAACTTTTGAGTATCCGTTCAGTCATTTCACTTTGCTCAACATTTATTTTTTTGAACACTTCACCACAAAGAGAATGTAAAGGCTTATTTTTATCAATATCAATTCCAAATGCTGTTGCTTTATTCCTGAAATATTTGACTGTGAAAGTATGTAGCCTATCCAGAACTGCATTGTATCTTTGGTGGTCAAGTTCAGAAGAAAGAGATATTTTCAATTCCTTTAAACTTATATCTTCATCAGAACTCAGCTTACTTAATTTAGAGCTAAATATTTCATTTTCCTTCTGCATCTTTGCAATTTCATTAGTGCAAGCCTCCAGCAAATCTTTTCGTTCCTCGACATAATCTTCTGAATTTGTCTTTACAAAATGGTATAGTATATCAGTAAGCAGCTTAGCTACTTTAGCATTGTCTTCTTTATTCCAAAGAGTTCGAAGCCTTTTAGCTTTTGAATTTCCTTTGTCTGCGTACCAATTAGAATAAATATCCACACCAATAGATTCTTCGATAAAAGTAGCAAAAGAACCGTTAGAAAAGTCTAGTACGTATCCATCTTCCATCTGGAAAAGCTTCTCAAAATCGTATTTTTTAAAATTTGCCATAACAAAATCAACTTCCAATTAGTTCTTTGATTTTTTCAAACCATGCTTTAACTTCATCCCATGCTCCTAATTCTTCTAACATATCTTTTGTTAATTCTTTCGAAAGTTCACCATTCAATTGTGTCTTAACTTTCCCAGTTTTATCTTTTATCTTATTTTCTTTCTTTTTTGCCTCTTCCCATGTTTTATCACTTTCAGATTTATTATGATTATATTCTACAATTTTAAGAGGTATATCTGCTGTATCCCAACTCGAATCTACCACTATTTCTAATCCATATTTGTTTTTAATTAAATCTGGATGTATATAGTTTTCCATTTCCCTCTTCTTAGTTTCAAAACCGACAGATTTCAATCTTTCTCCAATTTCTTCAAGATAAGATTTATATTTATGTGGCTTATCAGAACCAATATCAGAATCATAAATATGGACTTGAGATAAATTTAATTTACCTAAATAGTTATTATTTACCCAATACTGGAGAGAACTCCCGCCCATTGGTAGAAGAATACAAGAATTTTCCGACAAATCAATTATTTCCTTAAGTTCAGGTATATTCTGATTAATATTTTCAAGGAAGGCAATATCATTCTTTCCTTCAAGACATACTGCGATTTTAACTTGTTCAATATTTTCCAGTTCTAATGATGGGAATACTCCAAGATTCTCCGCAATTTCTTCAAATATTTTGTCATCTCCTTGTTGAATCAATAATTCATTGTCTTTCTTGGAAATGAATTTTATATATTCAGGTTCTATCATTTTCGCAACTTCAGGGCTATGGGTAGTAAATAGTATTTGAATATTTTGCTGTTGCGAAAGCTCTATAAAAGAATTAACTAATAGTTTTTGATAATCAGGATGCTGTGATGTTTCAGGTTCTTCAAATGCATATACTATATCGTTTGTAGATTTAGTTTTTTTGTTCAATAAATCATTCAGATTTTTTTCTGCCTTAGCACGGAAGAAGTTTAATAGAATTAATCTCTTAACGCCACTTCCTCGTTTATTCAAAGGTATTGAGTCCTTTGTAGTAATAGAATATTTGAATAAAGTACTCCAATCTGGATTTTTTGAAAATTCAGGTATTAGGTTTTCGGCAAGCTCTGGATTCATTTCACTCAACTTTTCTAACGTTTTTGATGCAACTTCTTCTACATATTTTTTTACATCATTCTGGATCTTCTCCAATTCTGCTTGCATAGATCCCAATATCTCTTTGGTTGCAGTTTTCATAGGATCTTGTGCTTCCTTATCTTGATCTTCATTCTTTCTATCAGATTGAAATAAAGCATAAGTAGGAAAATATTTTTTTATTTGCTCGTATACAGATTTGCCGTCTTCCTTTTCTATTTTTACATCTTGTTGAATTAGTTCTAAACCTTTAGGTATTTTTGAAAGATGATTTCTTATTGCCTTTCTTAAAGATGCTTTATTCCTTTCATCAAATTGTATAGTCTTTTTATCAATAATTAATTCATTCACAAGAGCTTTCAAATCATCTAAAGTCTTCTCAAATATCTTTTTATATTTAGTATGTTTTGGAAATTGTGTTCGTATATAAGGCGTTAAAGTAGCTGTATTTTTTCCCTTGAGTAAGTATAAAAGCTGATCTTCTTTATTTAAAAGCAATTCGTCATTTAAAGTTGTCTCAGCAGTAGAATCTATAATTATACTATTGGGTACATTAGTAAATTCAATTCCTAGAATAACTTCTTCATTATCTGCTTTATATTTACAGATATCATCTTTATCATATTTAATTAAGCCTCCTTCAAGAATGATATCTAAAGCTTCAAGTATTGTTGATTTTCCTATATCATTTTTACCAATAAAGAGATTTAAATTAGATAAGGAAATTTCATGATATCCTTTGTATCCTCTGAAATTCTGCAATATAACTTTGTTTATTTTCATACTATTATCCTAAAATGATCCTGCGAATTCAACTCCTAACAATGAACAACTAGTTCTAAGACGAATCTTTAGTTTTTTTTCTCTTTTGTAAAACTCTTTAAGAATATATTTATAAAAAACATTATATCTATTTTCTAATTTAAACATATTGAATATAAATATAATATCCAATAATATAATTAATTATAATCATAAATATTATTCAAATAATTAGTATAAATTTTACCTCCCCTCACCTCAAACTCTTTACTATATATCCGATACACTCTTCTCGGTGGTTTCTCCAACCGGAATATGGGAGTGGTATCACTTTCATGCCTGCTCGATTGAACATTTTATAGCGCTCTATTGGATAGGTCTCTGCAAAATCCCCCGGAAAGCCAATTAAATCAATGCCCAAACTCCGGCTGCCATTTATAGCAACGATATCCATAGTTTGACCTGCGATAGGTAGAGCAATATGCGAGCTAATATTTATTTCTTCTAAGGCATCACTTACTTCAGTAGCAAAGCTATCAAATATTTCGTCCCTTGCTTCTAATCGTTTAGGAGTGGAATTAAGATAAAAATCGAAGAATTTATGCAGTAATGATCCTGCTTTTAACTCATTAAGACTAACAGAATGTACTATGTGCTGCTTTGATTTTGCGCGTGTCATGGCCACATTAAACACATTCGGATTATCAATAAACCTAAAAGCCGCACTATGAGAAGAAGCTTCAACGCAAAGCGAAATAAACATGATGTCTCGCTCTTCACCCTGAAAAGAATGGGCAGTACCTACTAAGATTTTGTGTTTATCGATAATTTCTAAAGAGAAGTTTTTCATTATCTCAGCAGAAATATAATCCACTTGCTTTCTGAATGGAGACAAAATCCCGATACTTGGAGTTTTACTTTCGGAATTATTTACCAGTTCTTTTATTTGGTTGATAATCAGTTCTGATTCTAACATATTATAGCCGGCAGCTTCTCTCTTGCCTTCTTTACAATGCTGAAATATCACAGGGTGGAAGCCATAATTAATTGGCTTTTCTGTCATGATTTTCAATCTATTGTCGTAAAACTCTTTATTGCTAAAGCTGATTATTTCAGGTAATGACCTATAATGCTCGTTGAGAAATACAACATTCTGATGGTTAACTATCTTTTCAGAATATAAATCTAAAATAGAAGTATTCCTGTAATCATATTCCGATGTTTCCGCCATATCATATTTGTCAAGGAACTCTGCTTGCTTCGCTTTGGAAAGGAAAGATATGTGTCTTAGCTGATTAGGATCACCAGCAATAACTGCTTTTTTAGCTCTTTGCAGTGTCGGTAGGCAAGAGGCTATATCGCACTGAGTGGCTTCATCAATAATTACGAGTTCGAATAGATTTTTTTTCAGAGGCAGCACTTTATGTATATCACTCAAGTTTACCAGCCAAACCGGAAATATCTGCAATAAAACGGAAAAATCAAGTGTTTTGAATAAGTCTTCCTGCTTTCCTCCGGTTCTACTACTTATTGCTTTCAAAAAAGTATTCAATACTGCCCGGTGCTTCTTTAGAGAAGTATTGATTCGCAAAGTGTTATAGTCGCCGGCATATTTACTGATTTTGTTTATTTTTTTATTAAGCATAGCGTCGTATTCTTCATATATCTGCCAGAGTGGTTTCTGATTAAAGCTACCCAGATTTAAGTACCACTTTTGGATGGATGAAAGAAAAGAGTGAGCACCATGGGCGTATAATTGCCCTAATTTTATTTCTTTTTGACTTTGCTTTTCTAATTTATGTTCAATTTTTTTGATAGTAGCGTCTAAAGTTAGTATTTCCTTTTTAAGTCTTCTCAGAGTTTTGGCATCAATAGAATCATCTTTATACATACTATTTAGTAAGCGTTTCAGAAAGTCTTTCAGTTCCTTAAGATAATTTTGCTTACCTCCACGCACCACACAGCCCTGCATATTTAGTTGCTCATTGATTTTATCAGCAATAACATCTACCGCCTGGTTCTGCTTAGAAGCGATAAGAACAGACTTCCCACGGCTGAGTTGTTCCATGGCAAGTGCAGCTATTGTATATGACTTACCTGTGCCGGGAGGGCCTATAATAAGAGTATGATCTCCCCTTTCGATGGAACTCATTATTGATTCCTGGGCATTACTTAAGATAGCAGGCACAAAGCAGGTATTTGATTTTCGTTCACCTGTGTCGCTTTGTTTGGGATTAAATAGAGAAACCAAAGCATTTGAATAATCATTATGCTCAGCTATAGTATTTAGCTCCCCTACAACTCCTTTTGCTTCATTTGGCTTCTTGACCAGAGCAATAAAGGAGCATGGAATTAGCTCGAAGAAATCTTCTTTTTTTGATTTGACATTTCTAATTTTCTTCTTAACTTCTTTCTCTGGGTACAACTCAGGAAATTTTGTAAATTCTAAAGTTTCTATTCCGGCTATTCTCTCTTCCATGAGCCTAGTTATAGTAGCAATTGAGTTATTGGAAAGTACTTCCTCTCCTGTCAGCAAATCCTGAAAATCTTTGATATTTTGATTATCATCTTCACAAAGGCTTTCTATCAGCATATCGTTGAATGAAAGAGTGTCCGCTTGCAATTCTATAGAATATTCTAATTCGTTTTGTAGAATGTTTGCATTTTGAGTTAATATCGGTGAGCAGTAAAGCTCGCTGCTCTCCTCATTTACTTTTTGCCCGATTAGCAAACCGGTGCAGTATACTATTTCCTTTTCTTTACGATAAATATATGCCTTTTTGCTGATATTTTCAGCATATTGAGAGTCTATAGACATAAATGGGAAAAAGCCGTTTATAAGCTCTTCCCTTCCGGTCATGAAAGAAACAAACTCAACATCTTTATTGAAAATATCTTTTATAAATTTTCTATTTTTATCCGCAAAGTAGCAGTCAGTAAAGTAGGAAATAATCTTTTTCATATTGTTTTGACTTATAAAGTGTAATGAGCATATTCTCAGGAAAATACTTATAAATGACCTAATCTGCAAAATTTTTAATGAAGCATGAAAAATGAATTGTTGGATCAATGTGATATATCTATTTTCACTACTCTGGAAGTGTCAATCTGCCAAGAAATAGGATACGAAGTACATTCTGCATATATCATAAGTATGGAATAGTAAATACTATTACTAGCTTTTTATCTCTATCTTAGGCAATATAAATGCAAACGGGATGGATGCAAAGCCAACTATCGAACAAATAGTATAAGCAGTCTCTAAGCTCCATATATCGCCGATTAGCCCAATTAAATATAGGATACTGAAACTAAAGGAGAAATTGAGTGTCATATAGATGCTGTTTGCTGCCGCCGGGTAGTCTTTCTCGTTTTCCTGTATTAGAGCCATGATTATAGGATTTACTGCAAAGACGGTAAGTCCGAGCATTACTAACAATACTAAAACCCAAGCTCCCGGTGCTAATAAAAACACTAAGTAAAACAATGGAGACAAAACTACAGAAAATTTCAAAACTGAATATCTACCAAACTTATCGGACAACGTGCCTGCAAGAAAAGTTCCGGCAGCTCCGGCTATTTCTAATACTGCAAGAGCTATCCCCGCTTTGGCTATTCCCTCTCCTTTGAAAGTAAGAAATGTTGGCAGAAAGGCACTAAGTGAAGCAGTAAATAAGGTTTTTACAAAAATTATCACAGCAAGAACCATATATAATTTTTTGTTTCTTTTGAGTACTTCTTTTATTCCGTTTTGTTTTGCTTTTTTGTGAGTATATTCTTCGGAGATTGTTGCTTTATTGAATTTTTTCCAGAAGACTAAAGTTAGTAATGCTACAACTATTAGCAAAACGGAAGCCGCTCCCAGATAGTAATATGCCAATATAGTAGATAAAACTAATGGCCCGACCGATCGGGCAGTTTCGCCACCAACCATAAAAAGACTCATACCGGTTCCGATTTTATCACCGGAAAAGTGCTTCATCATCACAGGTGCCGGGATGTGATACATTGTCGAGGAAAGTCCCGACATTAGCAGCAAAAATAAGGTCAAATAGTAATTTGGTGAATAATACACTGCATTAATAAATAAAGCGGAGACAATAGGTGCAAAAATCACTATATACCTAAGTTTAAATCTGTCTGCATAAGCTCCCAGTATAGGATTTAAAACAGAAGGAACTCTTATCATGATAATAAACAGCGCTCCCATTTGGAGACTGAGTTCGTACTTTTCTAACAGAATAGGCACTAATACAGGAATAGTAGCAGGAAAAAAGTCATGCGTAAAATGATTAAGCATTACGGCAAAAACATTAGATAATTCAAACTTTTTTTCACTCATTCTAATCTATTTCAACCTCTTTTCCTGTAAAAACATTGATATAATTTCCTGAAAATTCTTTTTTGAAAATCTCTTTTGCATTTTTACCTGAGCAGTGAGTTGGTCCTACTTTAGTTACTCCTAACTCTTTAAGCGATAGGACAATCGACATAATCTTTCCATCGTTTGCATTTGTAAGGTGAAAACCGCCGATTACAGTTTTAATATTTATATCCAAGTCTTTCTCTATTTCTGCAACCATTACATCTATTCCCGGGTGAGCACATCCGGCTAAAATAGTATAAAAAGAATCTTCAGTTTTAAGCAATAAAGACTGTTCGTATAAAGTACTTCCTTTGTAATTGGTTTTGAAGTTTTTGGTGAGTATTATATTTTCAGAAAGATTAACATACTCGGATTTGCCAATTATAGCTTTATCTTCTGCTATAGATTTTAGTACATTACTTGAACTTTGTGGCAGGTATATTTTCTGCAAATTAGGTAAAATCGGTACTATTCCTTTGAGTCCACCAGTGTGATCCCAATGGTCATGACTGATAATCAAAGTTGTAATTTTTGATAGATCAATATCCATTTCTTTGATATTATATTGTAATTTTTCAAAATCTTCGCCAGTGTCAAAAAGCAAAGTATCATTTATCACACATGAAAGTCCCCAGCCGTACTTTAATTTGTCACCCTGAGCACTATTGTCATATAAAATTTTGATTGTATGTTCCATTGGTTCCATAGCTTCCGCCAGCTCCTTTATTTTATCCAATTCACTTTTTAAATCTTTTGAGATATATTCCTGCATTATATACCCAACTATTTTATATACGGGATTCGAGCCCAAATCAATAGTTTGCCGTCTATAAAGAATAGTTTCATTGCCTATTTGCTTTAGAGAAATAAAGCCATACATTTCAAACTCATCTTCATAGACACTCGTTAAAAACTCTAAAGTGTCCTGTTTCACTTGAGTATAAGTAATATACCCCGCACCAAGTAATTTAGCAGTCCATTTATAGACAGGCAACTGCGTCTGCGCATCAGATTCTGTTTTATATGTCAGAGTGGAATCATTAGAAACACCCCACATACTCCACTGATTAACATTATCAATGTCAGACAGATAGTTGAATAAGTATTTCTTTTTGATTTTAATATTTGCAGTAAGTTCGGCATCAATCTGGCTTGGAAGAAATAAGCTTACTACTATAATTAAACCAATAAAAGAAAAAAACGTTATAACAAAATACTTGAAAAATTTCATTGTATGCTCTTTTATGCCAGTAAGGTTTTTTAGTATAAAAACTAATATAAGATTAAAATGTGAGTTGGTCTAATTTAGTTGACAGATTCAAAGTTTCGATTCAATATTATTGTTAAATCAATTCTTGAGATAGCAGCATTTATGTTTATCTCGTCTTTATTTCAAATGTCAACTAATATCAAATTTCTATTTCAACTAGATTTTATAAATACTCGTTATTTTATGTTATATTTATGTCTTATATATATTACTCACTTTACGAAAATAATAAACTATGAAATACACTCTGCAAATAATTATAACTTTTATGATTTTTGCCTCCTCGATGGCTTTTTCTCAGAATATTGAAAATAACCGCTTGCGTTTGGCAGATTCTTATCTTAACGGAGGCGATTCTGAAAATGCTCTTCGTGTATATATGCAGATTTTTGACGCTAATCCTGCTTCCGAAAGAGCTTTTGACGGATTAAAAACTATTTTATATCAGGAAAACAGATTTGCAGAATTACTTGATAAATCTCTTCAACATGTAAAATATGCTAAAAATTTTCAGATATATGCGATGCTTGGTGAGTTATATTACAGCCAAGGGAAAGTGGACTCTGCGAAGCACTATTGGAATGCCGGACTCTCCAAATTCCCTAAAGAGCAGACTACTTATAGCACTCTAAGTACTATACAAAACAAACTTGGTCTATTTAAAGATGCTGTGCAAACACTTCTGGATGGCAGAAGTAAGCTTCCTGATAAAAATATGTTTGCTGATGAGCTATCCAAAATGTATATAGCCACTAATGACTATAAAAACGGAATGGATGAAATAATCAAACTGCTCTACCTTACTAAAAGACCTGAGCAGGCTCAGGGCAGAATATATGCTCTGATGGAAAATAAAGAAGCCAAAGATTACATTAATCTATATCTCAAAAATTTATATGATGAAAATAACAACGATTTGCATGTTTTGCAGATTTATAGTTGGTATCTAAGAGAAATAGGCAAGTCTGATGATGCTTTGGAATTAATTGAGAGGATTGATAAACTTAGCAATGCCAACGGGAGAGAAATTTATACTTTTGCCATTTCTGCAAGAAACGATGGTGAGTATGAGCTTGCTATAAAAACCTTGCAGATACTTATAAAAAGAGGAAATACAAAAGAGAATCGCTATTTCTCATCCGCTCTTTTTAATTATGTAAGGACTCTGGATGCCAGATTGGAAAATTCTAACAAGAACATTTCTAAAGAGCAGTATCTTGAAATAATCCAAGAATATCAAAATATTATCAAAACTAATACTAATTCCTCGATTTCTGCTGACTGTATGCTACGCATTGCTCAAATTTATTCTAATAAAATAAACAATTTGAGCGAAGCCAAAAAAAGTATCAATGACTTAATTGCTGACAAGCGTTACGGAAGAAGTACGCAGGCAGCTGAAGCATATTTGCTTTTGGCCAATATTCATATAAAAAATAATGATATTGATTCTGCTAAAAGTATCCTCTCTATACTACAAAAAATATTTAACAAAGGCAGCGGTGACTTTGCTCTCAGAGCCAAATATATGGAAGCTGATTTAGAATTTTTCGATGGAAATCTTGAACAAGCCGATTCATTATATAAAGAAGTTGGAAAATTTTCGGACGCGAATATTGCAAATGATGCCTTGCAAAGACATCACCTTATCTCTCAAAACAAGGAACAAACCGAAGCAATAAAGCAATATGCGATGGGACTAAAAGCTGAAACTCAGGAGAAACTACAGGATGCTCTACTTAGATTTGAGAAAGCCTATTCGCTTGCCTCAGGCTCCTCTTTAGCAAATAATGCATACTTGAAACTATTAGAAATATCTTTGATAGTACAACCTGAGAAATACTTAGAAAGGATAGATAGCTATCTCACTTCTAATACCACTTCACTGGTTTTAGATAAATTTATGCTACTTAAAGCAGATTATCTTGCAGAGCAAAAGAATTACTCTGAAGCAGAAACTATATACATTAAAATATTAACTGAGTTCCCGCAATCTATATATTCGGAAGAGGTTCGTGAGAAAATAAATACAATAAGAAAAAGAAAAGTATAACCATTTCAGAGATAAATATGAGTAAACCTGATTATGCTGATAAAGTGATATTTCTCTATGATTTAATCAAAGAATCATATAGATCTGACAGAAGGTTGAGCATCGAGGATATTCGAAGCTCCTACATAGAATCAGGCGATATTGAAATGAATAATATCTCTGAGAGAACAATTAATCGCTATCTCAAATTTTTGAAAAGCCTTGATCTGATAGAAACAACTAAAGACGGGAAATATACAGAATATATACCAACCCGAAAGAAGCATATAACTTATGATTTAAACTTCTCAAGCAATGAACTTCTATCTTTTTATTTGCTGAAAGCTCACCTTAAAACTTTTAGAGGTACTGACATTTACGACAGTATTACTGATTTAATGAAGAAACTAGAAAAAATTGCTCCGGGGAATCCACTTTCTTCTGATAGTATGTTTTGGGATCAAAATGTCGGGCAATTTGACTATTCACAGCATAATGCTATCTTGAAACAAGTTATTAATTATATCAACGATAAAACATATTTAAGTCTAAAATATCAGTCAGTCCCATATAAAGACCCTAAAACTTTTATAGTATTACTCGAAAAGATATTTACTTATCGCGGTGCACTGTATGTTGCTTACTGCACACCTAAATATAACGATCATAGGTCGCTAAAGTTAGAAGGAATAATTGAAATGACCCCTGTTGAGTCTTCATCACATGAAGTTCCGGAATTTAATTTTGAGAAATTTACAACAGATCGGTTTGGTGTATTTGACGGCGATAAACAGCATTGTGAACTTGAAATAAGAAATGGCTACGAGCATTACTTTGCAAACAGGACTTTTCACCCTACACAAAAAGTAGAAGTAACGGGTGGTAAGACTTTAATAAAGATGTACTGCCCCATCGCACCTGACTTGATTTCATGGGTGATGAGCTGGGGGGATATTTTAACGGTAAGAAAGCCTGAAAATCTGATAAATGAGATAAAAATAAAAGCGAATAATATTTTATCAAACTATTCTAAATAGAGTTTGTAATGTCTATAGATTCTGCTCTTACACTCAAAAAGCTTGTTAGAAAAGGGGAAGTTAATGACCTTAAAACAGCTATGCCATTCCTTGAAAATTCCGAATTGATTAATCTGTTAGTTTCTGATTTTGAAATTGATGTGATAAATGTATTGAATCGCCTAATAGAGCTGGCGGAAATACCCTATGCTTTAGATTTACCAAAATCAAAAAAATGGATATCATTTCTATTGAATGCTGCTGAAAATGGAGCTGGATTTTCTTTTTCAGGGAAAAGCGACGATATATTGGCTTGCTACAATGCAATGATATGCTCTGTACTTATAAAAGCAGGTCTATCAGACTCCAAAGAAGTAAATATAGGTATCAAATGGATTCTTGATTTTCAAAGTTTTATACGAGGAACAGAAAGTAACTGGAAAGGTAGCCGAGCTAATAAATATGGAGGATGTTTAAAAACTACTCCTTGCTATGTAGGAGTAGCGAAATCAACTATCGCTCTAAGTGATTATGTCAAAGCAACTAATACTCAAAATGATAATATTCATTCCAAATTGGACGATGGTTTGGAGTATATTTTGACACATAATCTTTATCAGAGACAATCAAACGGTAGGCCTATAAGGGATTATTTAACCAAATTGAGCTATCCATTTAGCTATAGAGTAAATATTTTAGAACTGCTGGCTCTCATGAAATCACATAATTTGATTGATGATCCAAGATGTCATCCTGCATTAGAGTTGCTAAGTAAGAAAAGAAAAAAGGATGGTTCATGGTATATGAATAGATGCTATCAGCCAAAATATTGGATAGATTTTGATAAAACTAAACAACCTGGTCTTTGGCTTACAGACTATATAGAATCACAAATATTAATAGGCAAAAGCCCTACTTATTTTTAAGTAGGGCTTTGATTACTGTTACTAAATTTTTAACCGGATACTCCCGCAAACGTTTATTAAAACGAAGCAAGCGACTTTCCAGCATCAAATCCTGATCCGAAACCATTTTATATTTCTTTCTGATAAGCGCAAGAGATTGAGACCGAATGATTTGTTCGCGTTTAGCTTTTTGAGTATCAGTTTCTTCAAATTTATGTTTGACTATTTCCTGCCCCTTAGGCTTTTCAGTCGTCTTTTGCACTTTCTGAACATTAACAGACCCATCGACTTTTTTGCCGATTTTTATGGTTCCCGGATCATATATTCTATATTGTTTTTTAGCCATTTTGTGTAATCACTTTATAGGAATAGCTTATCTATTTGTATTAAAATCGAAAGCCTATCCTCATATTTTGAAAAACTTATCTCTCTAAATAAGTAGTTCCGTACAAGCCTGATCTATAGATAGATAAAAATTCTTTACCTTCCATAGCAGATATTTTCCCGTCTTTTACTGACCTGGTTACCCATGCTTCCATTGCTCTCACTAATTTTTTGGAATCATACTGCACATAAGAAAGCACTTCCGATACTGTTTCGGCATCAATGATTTGCTTGATTTCATAGCTACCGTCTTTTGTAAACGAAATATGCACTGCGTTAGTATCTCCAAAGAGGTTGTGAAGATCGCCGAGTATCTCCTGATAAGCTCCAACTAAGAAAACACCTATATAATACGGGTCCTCTTCGTTTAAAGAATGCACAGGTAAACTATACGCATAGTCACCATAACCGATAAAATTCTCTATCTTGCCATCAGAATCACACGTAATATCCTGCAAAGATGCTGATTTTTCAGGTTTTTCATCTAATCTGTGAATTGGTATTATTGGGAACACCTGGTCAATAGCCCAAGCGTCCGGCAAAGATTGGAATAATGAGAAATTACAGAAATATTTATCTGCAAGCTGTTTACTAAGCATGCCTAGCTCCTGAGGCGGATGCTTCAGCTCTCGGCTCATTCTGTATACTTCTTTTGCAGTAGACCAATACAAGCGATCAATCAACGCACGCCCGGTCAGGTTAAAGAGACCTAAAGAGAATAAATTTAGAGCTTCTTCTCTGATTTGGATTGCATCGTGCCATGATTCAAGCATATTCGAAGGATTGAGTTTTACGTATAAATCATAAAGCTGCTGAACTAATTCGTGGTCTTTTTCGCTAACTGTGTAATCACCATCCCAACCCGGCACAGAAGTCTGCTCGAGCACGTCAAAAATAAGCACAGAGTGATGCGCTGTTAGTGAGCGCCCGGATTCTGTAATTAAGTTTGGATGTGGCACACCGTTCTTATCTGAGGCATCGACCATAGTAAAGACAGCATCATTTACATACTCTTGTATCGTATAATTTACACTACTTTGGTTGGACGTGTTAGTGCCGTCATAGTCAACACCTAAACCTCCGCCGATATCAACAAATTCGATTTCCGCACCCATTTTTCTGAGCTGTACATAGAAATGAGACGCTTCTCTTATTGCATTTTTAATAGTTCGTATTTTGGTGACCTGGCTACCAATATGGAAATGAATAAGCTTAAACCGATCAAGCATATTTTCCTCTTCCAGCATAGATATCGCTTCTAAAAGCTCGCCGGATGAAAGTCCAAATTTGGATCTGTCACCACCGGAAGCTTCCCATTTTCCACTACCTGAGCTGGCAAGTTTTATTCGGATACCAATATTAGGATCTACTTTAAGTTGTTTGGAAAGATTGATTATCAGTCTCAATTCTCTCAACTTTTCAACTACAATATAAATAGGCTTACCCATTTTCAACGCTAATAAGGCAAGCTCGATATAATCTTCGTCTTTGTAGCCGTTGCAAATAATTAAAGAATCAGGTTGATCAGTTTTAGGCAATATCGCATGCAATTCTGGTTTTGACCCCGCTTCCAGTCCTATATTATACTGTTTACCATGCTTTACAATTTCTTCCAAAACAGGTCTGTTTTGGTTCACTTTAATAGGATATATAATATAATTACTTGCTTTATAGGCATACTCTTCGGCAGCTCTTTGAAAGCACTTATGAAATACCTCTATCCTATCTGCTAATATATCAGAAAATCGAAGAAGTACAGGTGTAGATACATCCTTAATCTGCAATTCGTCGATAATTTCTTTCAATTCAATTTTTGCATTGTGCTTACCGGTCGATACGCAAACGTTACCTTTGTCATTTATAGAAAAGTAGTTCGCTCCCCAACCTCTTATGTTGTAAAGCTCAGCAGAGTCATCTATTTGCCATTTTGCCATATTTTGCAACCTTTACAAGATAAATGTATTAATAAAAAACAGAGACAAAAATACGTAAAAACTGATAGACTATTTGCTAAAATCTATAATCAGTTCAACATTTTTTTCTCCCAATAAAAATGCTGCATCCTCAAAGCTCGGAGGCCCGAATGAACCTTTCGCATCGTTAGAAGCAGCTACATCTTCAGAAGGCATACCAATAAAGTTTCTATCAAGCTCAGAGTCATTGTCTTCGTCATGCACAACCGCGATAGCATATTTACCTTTATCTATGCCTTCAATTTTTATATTAGCTTTATTATTATCTATTTTCTGATACATTGTTTTGACTGCCAGCTCCGGCTTGGTTGGGAAGGCATCATCACTATCATACAAATAAATAATAAGCTGCCCTTCGCTATTTTCTAAACCAATAACACTGAGATTAATATCTGCAGAATAAGCAGCTAAACTCATCAAAAAAAAGAGTATTATGTATCTCATTATTTTATCTTCTATTTATACCACTATTGTAAAATTTATAGGCGAATTAGTGGATTTATTATTTAACATTTCTTCTTCTTCGCCATCTATAGGAAACTTGAAAGAACTCATGTCATAGTTTAAAGATAAGAGCCGATGCCTAAGCTGCATGGCAAAGTTAGAAAGGAAAGTTCGTATATCACCCGAACCATCAAACAAATTACCCAGCATTCCTGTTAATTTTAAGCTATCATCAAATTCAAGTAATTCGCTTTCTGCATCATCTCTTCCGGTTTTAAAGCGATTTTTATGTCTCTGCTTTTTGATAGTAATTAAAGCAGCATAAAAAGTACCCGCCCAAAGCATAGGCAGAAAATAATACATAGCTAAATTATTTTGCACTGCCATTGAGTTCCACATAGCTATTGCATTTACCAAATCAGAATATTCAAACACATTACTTTTAGCATTGTCAGACAGCTTTGAAAAAACTTCTTGGGAGGTCAGGAATGATAATAGGTCATTATGCGAGACATTTTGATTTAGTTGGACTATTCCATTGAAACTCTTAATATCACTAATCTGAGTAATTGATTTGAATAAAGTGATATTTTTACTTTTGATAATATCATTAAATAAAGCATCAAAATTTTTGTCATGCTCATCCATTTTTTTAAATAACGGATATAGCTTTTCAAACAATTCAACATTCAAATTATCTTCCGAATGGATTTGATTAAAAATCAATTTTATCACAGATTCAGGATTTTTATCCTTGAGAGCATCCAATGGTAATTCTTTTAATGTAGAGGCAGTCAGGAGTACAATCTCCCTATTTACCTTACTCTCATGTCTTATAACCCAGTCTGTAATTTTGATATTTAATTCTGATTCTGGTATATCGAGCATCCGTAGGGCTTCTTCCACAGGGATCTTGTTACCGTTTTGTACTGAAGATACAGAGTGAACCTTTAGTGTAAGTGAAGGTTCCAAAGCTTTTACAAGGAAAAACAGACTATCGCCTTTTTTGAGTTTACTATGAAGCTCAGCATTGAAATTGCCAATGGGAAGACCTACTTTAGCCAGACTATCGTTGATAATTTCAAGTATTTTTCCTTGTAAAATCTCACCAGTGCGTAATTTAGCAATTTGTGTATTTACCTTTTTTTTAGGCATAGCATAATATTGGCTTGGTGTTGAATTATAGCCAACATTCTTTACCAATCCTGTTTTAGAACCTGAGCCTATGCCAGTAGTTTTTGCCATTTACAATAACTCCATTTACTGCAAAGGCTTAAGCAATTTTCACGCCAAATTAAGGAATAGTAGAAGGATTCCAAGCTACTCTAAAACCTTCGTTAAACGAACTCAATATTTTCATATCTCCTGAAGAAATATAAAACTCATAAATATCAGCATTTTCTTTTATTCTATCCACTCTGGTTGACTTTGGCAGAGCAACCATATCGTGCTGGAGTATCCATCTCAAAAGAAGCTGCGCAGGAGTTTTTCCATATTTCATCGCCAAGCCTACTAATCTTGGGTCCTCTAATTTAAATCCGCGTGTCAACGGCGAATAAGCCTCAACAACGATGTCTTTATCTCTACAATAATCTAATAGTTCTTTTTGATATAAATACGGAGTAAATTCAATTTGGTTCACAGCCGGAACAATACTAGCGTCCTCAAGTAAATTTTCAAGATGCTTCACCATAAAGTTACTTACGCCAATGGCTTTTACTTTCCCATCTCTGTAAATTTTTTCTAAAGCTTTCCACGATTCATTACGCATTTTTGCTACAGGCCAATGAATCATAAATAAATCTATATAATCTATGTCAAGTTCTTTCATACTTTTATCAAAAGCAAGTAAGGCTTTATCATACCCTTGGTCGGTATTCCATAACTTTGTAGTGACAAATATTTTTTCTCTGGGTACGCCACTATCTTTTATAGCTCTTCCTACATCCGATTCATTTTCGTATATTGAAGCAGTATCAATATGCCTATATTCGAAATCTAAGGCTGCTCTTACAGCTTTGTAAGTTTCGTCTCCGGGGTCAGTAAGATAAGTCCCTAAACCTAGAGCAGGAATGTCTAATCCATTGTTCATTCGAATATTATAATTGGTATCCATAAGCTATTACCGAGTATTAATGTAACTATTCCGTATTTCAAGTTTTATTTAGTAAACGGCTAAAGCTTTTAATGATTTTTGATTATTTTGCAAAATTGATATATTTTATAACATTTACATAAAAAAGGGTTAAGGAATGAAACACCTCTATACATTTATTGCCTTGATTTTTATTACTTTTACCTATTCTTACTCTCAGTTACCGGATTATCTGATAGAAGGTAAAAGGGTTGAAAATAAAGTCTGCAACCACATACACAAGCATAAAGATTCAGACTATATACTTGCCGAACCTACGGCTAAGACTTATCAGGTAGATAAGTACAAACTCTACCTAGACTGGTACAATGTGTTAACTAATCCTGATATGGGAAATCATACCTTTTCTGCGACAAATACTATCGAGCTGACATTCACGGAGAATTCTGATAGGATAAGATTAGATGCCCAGAGTTCTTTATTTATAGATTCAATATTTGTAAATGGCACAAAATGGGTAGATTACGCAAAATCAGATGAAGAGTTAGTAATTACTTTAGATGAACCTAAAGTTGCAGACTCAAAGCTGAATCTGCTTATACATTATACATTTTCCAGTCCTAATAATGTTGGTTTCTACTTATATTCTGCTAATCCTGCTGCAGGTTATAACTATAATCCGGAAACAATCGCTTACACCACATGCGAACCGACTGACTCTAGGTATTGGTTCCCTTGTAATGATATGCCGTCAGACAAAGCACTTGTTGAGATATCCGGCAAAGTGCCTACCGGCTTTTCGTTTGTCTCTAACGGTTTATTAGTTAATACAGAAGAGTTCGATGATTACTCTGTTTTCCATTGGAAATCAAGAGATCCTATGGCAACTTATTTAATGGTGGCTGATGCATCAAAGTATGTAAAATTAGTAGACGAATACACACTTCTAAATGACGAAAATACATCAATAGAGCTTCAATATTATGTTTGGGCTAAAGACACAGTCACGGGTGGAGTTTTTGATGCACGTAAAGCATTCAATAATTTCCCCGAGGTTATGAAATTGTTCGAAGAAGCTTATGGTTCATTCCCATTTGAGAAATACGCGCAGGTAACGGTTGCACCTTTTGCTTTTGGTGGTATGGAACATCAGTCAGCTACTACTATTCACCGAAATTGGTTAGCCGGGCAAACCATATATGGGATTGTCCATGAATTAGCTCATCAATGGTTAGGCGATCTGATTACTTGTAACTCATGGCAAGATATATGGATAAATGAAGGAGGAGCTACATGGAGCGAAGCTTTGTTTTATTCAACGTGGAATGAATTGTATTACCGGGAACATCTGAAAAATTATAGGAATAGATATATCTCAGATCAGCTTTTTAATATTCCAATTAATGGAGTTGATACTTATAGAATTTTTGGCTCGCAATATACATTAGCCTATTACAAAGCAGGATGGTTTTACCACATGATGAGCGAAATGATTGGTAGAGATAACTTTTTAGCTGTGCTCAGATTTATATTAGATAAATATAAATTCCAGTCAGTAAGCACTGAAATGTTTAAAACTGCACTAAAAGAATTTTATCCAAATCCTCAGGTCGATTGGGATCTGTTTTTCGAGCAGTGGTTAGAAAAACCGGGACATCCTTATTATGAAGTTGGCTTTAAAACAGAAGACTATTCTAATGATAGTTTACAAGTTTCTGTTAGTGTAAATCAGTCTAAAGTAAGTGCAGATGCAGCAGACTATTTCACAATGCCTTTAAAATTTGAATTGCGAAACTCAGATAACGAGGTGATCTTTACTACAAAACAGTTTTTAAATAACAAAAAATCACAAGCATTCGATTTTATAGCTCCAAAAGGCTTTAATAAAGTAAATATAGATACCATGAGTGCCTTATCTCAAGGTAAAAACGGAGTATACTCACTTGTGGAAAGTACAGAGTTAGTATCAGAAACTAAACTATATCCTAATGTTTTAAAAAATGGCGAATACTCTACCCTACTATACAAGATGCCTGCCGGAACTGATCATTCGATTGGTCTAATAGATTTAAACGGCAGATATGTAAAAACTATCTACTCAGGCATTAAAAATTCATCTGACAACGAACTGGGGTTCAGTATAGATAATTTGAGTTCAGGGATATATTTCATTCAAATAACATCGCAATATGGAATAGAATCGAAAGAACTGTTTATCGTAGAATAAATTACAACTATTTAAACATACAGCCTCCTATCACAGAGGCTGTATGTTTAAATATAATAAATGTAAATGAGTCTACTTATTTTCGCCTGCTTCTGCTTTTCCGTTTTGCATCTGCTGCATCAATTCAGGAACTTGACCACCCATAAGTCCACCTAATTTCATAAGTTTATTGAAATCCACAGATCCGTTAATATTGATAATCACCAACTCAGTATCATCAAGCACGTACAGCACAAAATCTTTCTTAGCTTTATTTGATAGAATTTTTACTGCTTTACCTTTTTGATTGACTTCCATTAAGGCAGTATAATCTTTATAATTATCAGTAATATCTGACTTTATCTTTTCTACTTTAGCATTAGGCAAACCTGATTCTTTTAGGTCTATGGTAAGTATTTTGATACTCTTTATTTCAGCAATAATCTCAGCCAAAGCATCTTTTTCGTCACCTTCTTCCCCCTTGTTCTTGAACATATCAAGCATGGCAGGAGTAACATTAACAATAGTCACACCTTCCGAATTTTGCACTTGCTTATACACTTTATCTACAAAATTGTCTGCTGAAAAAGCAGTAGCGGTAACTGTGAGCATAGTTAACAGCATTAAGTTAATTAGTCGTTTCATTTTGGATAATCCTTAGTTGTTTTAACAAAATATCTTGTGTATTTTTTAATTCATTTAGTTTTTCAAGCTCTGTAAAGTTACTATGTACTAACCTCAAAGGTTCCATTTCCTCCTGAGCTTGATTAACTTGAAAGCAAACAAATCTGATAGCATTCTCGGTAATTCTTATTTGCTCATTAGATTTTTGATTCGCATTATATATAAAAACCAGTGTAGCAGAAATAAGAATCAAAGCAGCAACTGATGCATATTTGAAGTACTTATTCATTAGTATAGGCTTCTGTTTGCGCTCGGTATAAACTATCAGACTCTCTTTGTGAGCAAACTCAAAATATGCTTTATATTTTTCGTGTTTGGTTTCGCAACCGGATTCAAAATAAGATTTAAGAGTCTTTTCTTCCTCTAAAGTAGTTTCTGCATCGAAAAATTTATCCAATAGTTTATCTATATCATTTGTACTCATACTTATACCTATTTATAATTATGTCCCTAAGGAGCTTTCTTGCCCTTGACAAATTAGTTTTGATAGCACTGACTGTCAAGCCGGTTATTTCAGATATTTCTCCGTAGTCATATCCCTCTATATCTCTAAGCTGAAAAATCAATTTTTGTTTCTCCGGCAATTCACTTAATGCTTTACTGATTATTACATTTATATCCATTTTCTGTTCTATATTTTCAGAAAAAGAGACATTATTTAACATGAAATCATCCGCATAAGAATTCTTTTTTTTTCTGAGCTTATCTATGCAAAGATTCTTTAGTGTTGAAACGGCAAATGCTTCTTTCTTAGGATGTTCTTCTAATACCTTCCTTTTTTCAAGTATTTTAAGGAATAAATCCTGCACGGCATCCGCAGCTTCCAAGTCAGACCCAAGCAAACGGTTTGCTATGCGAAACAGCTTATCTTTGATTGCAAATATTGCTTCTATGTTTTTATCTTTTTTCATTTAACCAGTATAACGTTTTACTTCTCATATCGTGACATTATACTTTTAAATTTTATATTATAACTTGCAATGATTTCAACTTTTATATAAATTGAACGTACTAATATTTAACAAAATAATATTGAATTTAAATTGGAGTAATTTTATGTTACGATGTGTATTTTTAGCATTCTTAATTTTATTTACAAGCACTTTATTGCAAGCAGAAACAATAATAACATTGCAATCCGGTTCAGTTTATACCGGCGAGATAGTAAGTGAATCAGACTCTGAGATAGTTCTTAAAACTGAGGACAACGTATTGATTACTATATACAAAGATAAAGTTATAGAAAGAAGACAAGCAAAATCAGTAATTCATACAAATTCCGGCAAAACTTACACCGGAGAAATAATTAGTAATGCTTCGAATTTAATCAAAATAAAAGCTTCTGATGGTATCATTATAGAAATTCCTCAGGAGGAAGTATTCAAGATTACTCCAGAATCTGCACAAAATGAAAGAGATAATCAAACATCTGACTACAGCCGCTACGGTCAACCAAGACAAGCCAATTATGCTAATACAAACTCTTTATATAATAGGTATAATAATACTTTATACACAAAAGAACATGTAAATTTTGGTGTAGGCTTTATTATTCCAGCCGGTATTAATTTAGTGCTCGGATATACTACCGATAACATTGGTTTTAGAGTGCAGGGTGGATATTGGTCATCAATATATGGCTTACAAGGCAACTTACTATTTAACATGGTTCAAAAATCTGATTTTGAAGTGAACTTAGGATTATGTGCAGGCATTTCTGCTACAGAAGAAAATTATTCGTATGAATATTATAATAGTTATACTCATATGGGTGAATATGCTTATGCAGGAATCACTGCTGATATAAACTGGCATGGTTTCTTTGTAGAGTTAGGTCTTGCCATAGGAGATGATACTTATTATACTGAATACTTTAGTGACCCTCAAATATTAATTCAAATAGGATATGTGTATAGATTTAACAAGAGATAGCAAACTGGCGGTGTATTGGGGAAACATCCAATGCACCGTTTTTACTAAAAAAACCTGACTAGTTCACTTTGATAATTTTCTCAGTATAGACTTTATCCTCAACATGTAAATTGAGAAAATATATACCTTGGCTAACATTTGTCATATTAATGTAATAAACATCTGAATTTAATACCTCTCCCGATACGACTCTATTCCCAACTACATCAAACACTACAAACTCTAACTCTACATCATCGCACACACGAAGTTCAATATCTTGCGATATAACATTGTTACTTATCTTAAATAAGTCATGAGATATTTTATCATTTTGTATTCCGTACCAAGATTCAATTCCAAAAGCAAAGATATTCAAAGAATGAGGTAGTAATTTAAATTGATTGTTATTTACATAATCAAAAGTCTTATATGGCATCTCAAATCTAGTTTCAGCATCCACCGCATCTAAAACATTTTCACTCCAAAGCAGGTAATGTTTTCCAACTGCACTATCAGCAAAAGGCAAAATATCTATATTAACAATTAAAGTATCATACTTATAGCGATTGAGCATAGTTACAAAAACAGAATCTTTAGTTTTAGTAACGTGTGCATCTAAAAATGGAACTTCCCAAAACCAAAAATCAGGTAAATCAAATTTTTCGCTCTCAGTATTAGATATAATAAGAGAATCTCCGGTATGATTTCTTAACATTGACAAAGCTTCTAAGGCAGGTAAAGTTGTAAAATATCTTCGCCCATCTTCTTTGATGTAACATCTATTCAACCCTATCCCAAATGTTCGGGCAGCAGTACTTATACATTCTGCGCTACGAATGAATGCATTAATATATCCGGCATTAACTAATCCGCTCTCGAGTGACGCATTTCTAATATTAGTATCTATAGTCCAGTCTTCCCATGTAGCATAGTCCAACCACCATTCACTGGCAGATAGTTTGATTTTCGGAAATAGGTTCAACTCTCTTAATTTATTGAACATACGAGATATATCATTTTGCTCATGTATAAAGGAACTTCCTGTTAGATATTTGAACAATACATCATCATCCTTGATATCTATTTGACCTCGAAGAGCCGGGTGGTATCCATATATGTCATTTTTATCTTTAACCTTAGTATAAAGATAATCCATGTCTGCATTGCCATTCCAATGATTACCATCTATAAGAATCATGATAGAAGAGTCAACTGCTTTCATTAAGTCATAGTATTTGATATAGTCTTCTGCATACTGTTCCTGATTGTCCCATTGCTCATTGCCTATTTCAAAGTATTTAACATTATATGGTGCAGGGTGTCCATTTTCAGCTCGTTTATTGCCCCAATAGGTATTCGTGTCGCTATTGCAGTATTCCACCCAGGCAGCAGCTTCTTCAGCTGTACCATTTACATAATTAACAGTAATGTGTGGCTCAATATCTAACTCTTCGCAAAAACGCAGGAATTCGTCGGCTCCCCATTCCATTCTTTGTGATACAGGAGGCCAAACTACTAATGGTGCCAATCTTTGATCCAAATCTCCAATACAGCTTTCGAGTAACACTCCGGGGCTATCTGCAAAACATCCACCCGGATAGCGAAGCATTCCCGGGTTCCAGTACTTTAGCATATCATAGAACTCTTGTCTCAGTCCTTTTATATTGTTGGTGGGCATAAGAGATGCTTCGTCGATATGTAACTCACCTTCAGTATTATTCCCAATTTGGAAGCTGACTTTATGTATTCCATTTATAGGCGGTATCTCAAGTTTATATTTTTCCCAATCTGTCGTTACATTACCGAAATTGTAGGAATAAACAAGGTTGGAATCCATCAAAAGTCTTATAGTCAAATTAGAATGAGTTGGAGTTTTGGCATAAACATAAAATTCGTGCGACACAGAGTCATTTAAGCAAACTTCCTGTGCAGCTCCTTTGAAATTTTGAGACTTATTAATTATGAAAGTATAAAACTCACCATTTCGGTTATATCCTCCTTCAGTTATGCCATAGTTTACATCCTCGGCAACATCAATTTGGGTCCACTTCCGAGAAAAGTTCGAACTCAAATTTTTCCAATCCATGCCTCTGTCTAAAAACTCCTGAGCATATATTCCTTTGGGACCGTTGATATAATGATTCAAATATTCCAGAAATCCACCAAAGATTTCTTTATGTACATAAGTTTTTGAAAAGTAATCATTATATATTGATAGCGTTGCATGCTTATTATCTGCCAAAGCAGAAGTATAAATAAGCATGCTAATAACTATAAGGAATATACATCGATGCATAAAATCTAACTCTTTTAAATAAATGTACTATCAACTCATACTACAAAAGTTTAGGTATCAAGTTCAAAAACTTTATATTGTTATTTTGCGTCTTCATTTCTATAGACTCTACCATATATAAGAAGAGAGACCGCTGACAAAAGTCCAATTCCTGCAAACACATACCATATATAGTGGGCATGAGCATAAAGCACGTCGTGTGGCACTCCTATATTCTCCGGAAGTTTAGGATCAGGACAGAACATATCTAATAACACACCAGATAGAATGAAACCTAACAGATTAGAGATGAAAGAATCAAGATGGCTAAATCCCATATATAAACCTTCTTCTCCTTTAGGTGCCTGCAGTGAAAAATATTCCAAATAGCGTGGAGATATAAAACTTTCAGCTAATCCCTGAAACACTATACCTATTATCATCATAACTGTGACAGGATGCATCGCGAAGCCTAATATACTTATGGAGGTGCCTGTTACTTCAGCTAATATGTGCCCGGTAGCCATAGTAAATGCAGACAAAGGCATAAGTAGCATGCCTATACTCATAGCTGTTATTGCTTTGAATTTTTTCATCATATCTGTTACAATATAAACCATTATAACTACTACAAATGGATTCACATTTGCAATCCATTCAGGACTTGCATCTTCTCCTATGAGCCTAATCACGTATTTTGGCATTGACGCATAAAGCTGTTGCTGAATCATCCAAAAGCCTGATATAATAAAGATAAGAATAATCAATCTCTTCTGAGTAAGAACTAATTTTAATCCTTTTAGTATTTCCTGTATTGATTTATTAGCTTCATTAGCATCTACATTTCTATAAAACATCAGCACCATAATAAGAGCCAGGAAGGTAAGCCCCCCCGCATAAATATTCACCCATTGAACTCCGAACTCTAGTCGAATAGGATATGCAAAAGTTTTACCTAAAAATGAGCCTATATTTACAAGCATATAAAATATAGAAAATGCTTTGGCTCTATTCTCAGAAGTTGAAGACTTGGCAACAGTTCCTGCAATTATGGATTTAATAAAAGAGCCACCAAACATTAGGATTGTAAGAGAGAGCAAAACTGTCACCTTAGTTGGTACAAATGCAAGCGTAAAGTATCCGACTGTAAGCAAAGCAAAAGCCATTATAATAGCTTTTCTAAAACCAATTTTATCTGAATAAGTACCTGTAAACATTGGGAGTAGATATAATCCAGCTGAGAAGATACCTACTATAACTCCGGTCTGAACATCAGTAAATCCGACAACATCGGTGAGGAACAGTGTTATAGAAATAAACATTGCGTAAAAGGCGGATCTTTCAAGAAGCTCCACAAAGTTTGCATTCCAAAATGTACCGGAATAACCAAAATAAGTCTTTAACTTGTTCTCCAACTTTTATCTCCTATCTAATTGTTATAAGCATTTATGAGTAAATATAAGATAACAATTTAAGAAATATTTGGTTTACAGCCGGCAATATTTAGAATTAAGAGCATAGAGTTGTAATATGTGGAGTGAAGGAGTTTCTTTCAACTATTTACTACAGAAAGTATTTATGCAATTTAGGAAAGCATAACATACATAAATAGAATGTATTGGAGTTCTATACAACTGCTAATTTTGTGATATTTACATTAATAGCAAGTATTTACAACGAAGTGCCAACGAACTAAAAAAAAATACTATAAAAAAAAGCTACCATGAAGATTATTCGTGATAGCTTTTACATTTGGTGAAAATCAAAGATTTTCTTACATTAGTACGCCAGAAAGGATTCGAACCTTTGGCCTACAGCTTAGAAGGCTGTTGCTCTATCCAGCTGAGCTACTGGCGCGTCATTTAATGTGATACAAACTTACGGGAATTTTTGATTACATGCAAGAAAAAAAATAATTTTTTTTATATGTTATTTTTGCTTGCATTGTGTACCTTAAAGCAGTATATTTGTACTATAAATTTTTGGTCAAGCCCTTTGCGGTTAAGACAAGCCCAACCCCGCCAGGTCCGGAAGGAAGCAACGGTAAGTTTCGTCTTGAGGTGCAAAGTAAGCTTGGCCTTTTTTTATATATCGCAGACTTATATTTTTACTTTTTACTACATCAAAAAGCCTACTTTGCCCACCATATGTTAAGTTTTACAAAAGCTGAGAATGTCCTATTATTTGCTTATATCGAAGATTTCTTCTCCAATAACCCGTTGATACTGACATTTCCTTACTTCTTATAGTGAAATAATTAGTCAATGAAGGAAGCCATAAATAAGACTGAAAATTTTGGATATTATCAACTCTTTTCTCCAACCTCTTTAGGGAATACCTACTAGTTTGTAGATTTCTGTTAGATTTTTTTAAACTTTTTAGCCGAACTCTAACTCTAAATCTCTCAATAATATATCATATTACAGATGAGGATTTTGAGCAATTTTTTCAACTTATTCTAAAAAACACTTGCTTTCGTTGCAATTAGTCCCTATATTTGTGCTCAAAGTTTTTGGTCAAGCCCTTTGCGGTTAAGACAAGCCCAACCCCGCCAGGTCCGGAAGGAAGCAACGGTAAGTTTCGTCTTGAGGTGCAAAGTAAGCTTGGCCTTTTTTTATATACCCCTCCCTTTTACTATTTATTATCAGTTTAATTTGGTATCTTTGAGATTATAAATTAAGGCATATATATAGTGTCGGTATGAGAAAAGAGATAATAATAAATAGTACAATAAACGAAGTTAGAGTTGCGATAACAGAAGACGGACAGCTCGCTGAATTTTTTATTGAATTCCCGGAAAAAGAAAGATATATAGGTAACGTATACCTTGGCAAAGTAAATAAAGTAATGCAAGGCATCAATGCTGCATTTATTGATATTGGACTTAGGCAAGATGGCTTCCTGCATTTCTCTGACGTTGATGATTCTCTTGAAAAAACTATGATGATAGAAGAGGATGACGATGACGATGAAAATGACAATGATGGGAATTATCCTGCTACTTTAGATAACAATTCGGATGTGGCTCTAAGGAAAACTAACTTCTCTTCTGGCACCAGAGCTACAAATAAAGCTACGTTTAGCACGAAACGCTCCGGCGAGGTTCAGATTAACTTAGAACCTAAGCAAGAAGTTATAGTGCAGGTAGTCAGAGAAGCTTATGGTCATAAAGGCGTTAAGGTTACTACCAAAATAGCTTTGCCAGGCAGGTATGTGGTTTTACTTCCTTTCGATAATATACTTGGTGTTTCTAAAAAAATCCATTCTTACCAGGAAAGACGACGACTTAGACAACTCGCAAGAAGAGTATTGCCTAAGGGATTTGGCTGTATCATTAGAACTGCTGCTAAAGGTAAATCAGAAGTCGAACTTGTAAAAGACTGGGAAGACTTGCTTTTAAAATGGCAGGAAATAGAGCAAAAAGTTCAAAAAACAAAAAAAACCGGACTTTTGTATAAAGACATGAAACTTGCTGCCAGTGTGATTCGTGATTTGCTTACTCCACAGGTGCAAAGAGTAGTTGTCGATTCTAAAAAATTATACAAAGAAATATATAATTATCTTAATTGGTCTTCACCTAAGTCTCTTCATAAATTAGAGATATATTCCGGTGCAAGGCCCATTTTTGATGCTTATGGTATTGAAAAAGAACTTGCTAAAACTTATCGCAGGAAAGTAAACCTTCCTAATGGTGGTGACATTGCAATTGAGCAAACTGAAGCTATGTTTGTAGTGGATGTGAACTCCGGACGTGCTGCAGAATCAGATCAGGAAAGAAATGCTGTACGTACAAATATGGAAGCTGCAAGAGAAATGGCTCGTCAGATTCGCTTGCGCGACATGGCAGGGATGATTATAATAGATTTTATCGATATGGCTCAGGAACAAAACCGTAGAAAACTTTACGTAGAAATGAAGAGAGAGCTTGCTAAAGATAGAGCGAAAACGGTAGTTTATCCTTTGACCCAGCTGGGTCTGCTACAAATAACCCGCCAAAGGATAAATCAAAATATTACAGAAAAAATTTCTGAAGCTTGCCCTACCTGCAGTGGCACCGGACGGGTCACTTCTAAAGCAGTTCTTATTAACAGCATCGAAAGATGGCTTAGAAACTTTAGAAAATCCTCCCGTGAGTTTAGGATTCAGCTGACTGTAAATCCTAATATTGCTCAATATTTGACCGAAGGAACTATTTCGCCATTGAACAAACTTATGATTAAATATTTCGTAAAGATTAAAATAACGCAAAGCGATCAAATGGCTATAGATAAGTTTAGATTCTTTTCTGAAAGACAACAAAAAGATATTACTAATGATTTTTATTGAGTATGCGTACTAAAATAACAATCCTGGGTGCTTCAGGATCTATAGGAACTCAAACTTTAGATGTTATACGCCAATCCGGTGATAAGTTTGAGATTAATTACCTAAGCATAAATCGAAATATAAATATATTAAAACAGCAATGCGAAGAATTTAAACCCAAAGGGGTTATCATTACTGACTTAGATGCTGCGCAAAAATTCAGAACTATTTCTGATTTTAGTGGCAAAATACTCGTCGGGCCGGATGCTCTTACTAAAGTAGCACGCGAAGACGACTATGATGTAATGCTTTCGTCACTTGTAGGTTTTGCCGGCGTCCTACCAACATTGGAAGCCGCTAAAAGAGGCAAGACTATCGCCCTGGCCAACAAAGAAACATTAGTTAGTGCAGGCTCCATTATCACTAAAACTGCAAAAGAATTTGGAGCTAAGCTAATGGCAGTTGATAGCGAACACAATGCTATTCTTCAATGCTTAGTGGGCGAAAATAGTAATCACATTGAAAAAATAATACTAACGGCTTCAGGTGGACCATTCAGGAACACACCTAAGTCTAAGTTTGCGGAGCTGAGCATCGCAGATGCTCTAAATCATCCAAACTGGGCAATGGGCAGCAAGATTACTATCGACTCTGCAACTATGATGAACAAAGGCTTTGAGGTTATCGAAGCTTTTTGGCTATTTGATATAACTCTTGAGCAGATAGATGTGTTGGTTCATCCTGAAAGTATAGTCCACTCTTTAGTGCAGTTCAAAGATGGCTCGCTCAAGGCACAGTTAGGCTTGCCAGATATGCGCATTCCAATCTCTCATGCACTCTTTTATCCTGAAAGGTTGCATTCGGATTTCCCAAGATTAGATTTGAGCAAAATAGCAACTCTTAACTTCTCGAAACCTGAATATGATAAATTTAGATGTTTAGAGATAGCTTTCGAGTCTATAAATGCAGGAGGTCATGCTCCTACTATTGTAAATGCAGCTAATGAGATAGCAGTTGATGCTTTTCTTACCGGTAAAATATCTTTTGATAAGATACCTCATTTAATTGATGAGGCATTGAATAAAATAGACAGTCGTCTAAACGGAGAAATTGGATTGGTCGTTGAAACTGACACCAAAACACGAGAATTTGTAAAAAAATTAGTTTAAAATAAATGGATTATTGACATGGCTTTTTTATCCACACTCTTTTATTTTGTAATAGTGCTTGGTGTGCTCGTAGTGGTGCACGAATTTGGGCACTTTATTGCTGCACGCCTAAGTGGAATGCGTGCTGATGTCTTTTCTGTAGGGATGGGACAAAGACTTTTTGGTTGGAATAAAATTTCAGGTTTTTCATTCGGAAATATTAAAATCAAAACTGATACCGAATATGTAGATGATCCTGATGCTATAGATTTAGATGGTCACACTGATTATAGACTTGCACTGTTCCCTATCGGCGGTTATGTTAAGATTGCCGGCATGGTAGACGAATCGTTTGATACAAATTATGAAGGTATGGAACCTAAAGAATACGAATTCAGATCTAAAAATATATTCCAGAAATCAATTGTGATTTCGGCAGGTGTTATTATGAACTTTCTGCTTTCTGTACTTTTAGTAGGTGGTATCGCCTTTTTCAATGGTGAAGCAGAATATAAAACAAATAGAATAGGCCATGTTGCAGAACAATCTATCGCAGAAAAAGCAGGCCTGCATACAAGTGATCAAATTCTAGAAATCAACTCTAAACCTATAACAACTTGGCAAGAATTAGTATTAGGTCTGACAACAGATGATTTAGGCAAAGAGAAAAATATAAAATTAGTTCGTGACGGTCAGACCATTTCAATCACTGCTGACGGTGCTGCTATTTTGCAGGAAATGGCAAGCGAAAAGAAATTGGGTATAGCGCCTTACGGTATGCGAGTAGTTTTGGGCGAGCCAAGTTCAGATGGTGCTGCACAAAAAGCAGGTTTTAAATCTAACGATACTGTGATGACTTTGGCAGGTAATGAGATATTCAATACAAATCAATTTTTGGACGAATTACAAAAATATAAAAGTACTCCGGTTGATATAGCTGTTAAAAGAAGTGACATGATAGAAACAATAAATGTTACTCCAAATGAAAATGGTAAAATTGGTATTTCTATAGGAATAGCTTATACCGGTAAGTTTAGCATACGTAATTATGGATTGTTTGAATCTGTCGAGTATGGATATACTAAAACTATTGACTATATCGACCTCTTTTTCTCTTCGATAGGACAAATCTTCGAAGGTAATATTTCGCTAAAACAGTCGGTAGGCGGCCCTATTATGATAGCAAAGCAAGCCGGCAAGCAAGCTGAGCAAGGAATAGCAAGTTTCTTGTTATTTATGGCAATGCTTTCTACAACTTTAGCGGTAATCAATATACTTCCTTTCCCTGCTTTGGATGGTGGTCACTTGGTATTTATTATTATCGAAGCGATTATCAGAAGAGAAGTTCCTATAAAAGTTAAAATGGCTATACAGCAAACAGGTATGATAGCCTTGTTGTTATTTATGGCAGTAATTATTTATTATGACGTAGTGAGGTCACTTTAAATGTCACCAGATAAAAGACCTTTGATTTTAATTACAAACGATGATGGTATAGATTCTCTTGGTATCAGGCAATTAGCACTTAGCTTAAGCAAATTAGGAGAAGTAAAAGTAGTTGCACCTGACCGCCAGATGAGTGCAGTCAGCAGTGCTGTTACGATACAAAACCCTTTAAGAGTTAAAAAGTATATGATAAGTGACAATATAGTCGGTTACGCTGTCACAGGGACTCCGGCGGATTGTGCGAAACTTGGTATAAATGCATTGTGCGACAGGAAACCGGATTTAGTTATTTCCGGTATCAATCATGGGCAAAATAATGCTATCAATGTACTTTACTCAGGTACTGTAGGCGGTGCTGTAGAGGGAATGCTTCAGAATATACCGTCTATGGCTATTTCTGTAGGCTCACACGATGTAGAATTTGACTGTACAGTTGCAGCAGAGTATGCTTTAGAATTGGCACAAAAAATGCTTAAAATATCAATACCGAAGGGTACTTTGCTAAATGTAAATGTACCTGCAGTAGATAAAGATAAGATACAAGGTATAAAATATACATCTCAAAGCAGTGCTATCTGGAAAGATAGTTATGAGAAAAGAGAAGATCCTTTTGGTAGAGACTATTACTGGTTTAGTGGAAGTTACGAAAAGAACACTACCGATACAGAAAGTGACGATTATGCCTTATTTAACAACTTTGTTTCTGTTACCCCGATTAGGATGGATTTTACAGACAAAGATTTTTTAGCTGAACTTTCAAAGGAATTAAGATAGCAAATGGCATCATTAGTTTCTATAGATGAGCTTAAAGAAGGCATGATTGTAGCAGAGCCTATTATTAATAATTTTGGGCAGACTCTATTACCTGCAGGAATTAAGTTAAATACTAAACATCAGATAATACTGAAAACCTGGAATATAAGCAGCGTTTATATACAATCTGATGAAGATGATATAGGCTTTGATGTAGAATTAAGTCCTGAACTAAAAGAAAAATCAGCAAAATACTTATTAGATAGAATGACATGGATTCCAGAACAGAAAATTGAAAAAGATTTGTTTAGTGCTGGAATTATACTCAATGTACAAAATATTATTGCTAAAAATAAAGATACAGATGCTACTTGAAAAACATTCAAAATATAATTGATAGAATTGACGAATTCCCCACTTTGCCGACAGTATATACTAAACTATCGGATGTGATGTCTAATCATCGTTCTACTCCTTCGGATGTTGCCAATATCATCAGTCAGGATCAAGCTTCTGCTACTAAGATTTTAAAAGCTGCTAACTCTTCAATTTACGGGTTTAGAGGTAGAATTACTACTATTACCCAAGCTATTACCTTTATTGGCTTTGAAGAAGTCAAAAACTTAGTACTCGCTTTATCAATTATACAAATGTTTTTCAAATCAGATGCACCCTCTTCGTTTAACCCTGTAAATCTATGGAAACATTCTATAGCGGTTGGTATAATAACTCGGCATGCAGGAAATACAATTGGAGTCAGAGATTTAGAAAACTACTTTATTGCCGGGATTTTACATGATATAGGCAAGCTGTTGTTATACAAATATGTACCCGATGACTTTGCAAAAGCATATAATTATTCTTTTGCAAATAAAGTTTCTCTGAGAGAGGCTGAACTAAAATTTATTGGAATTTCTCACACAGTAGTGGGAGACCTGCTTGCTGAAAAATGGCGTTTACCTATATCAATAAGAGATGTCATTAGTAATCTATATACAGGCAGAGTGTCAGGAAAGCTAAGTTTACTTGTTTCTTGCGTACATGTAGCAAATATAGCAGCTACAATGCTCGAATTAGGTGATAATAATGATGAAATAATCCCGAAGCCGAATAAAGATGTGTGGGATTTTTTAAAATTACCTGATAACTACTTTACTAAAAATATGCTTGAAATTATAAAGCAATATCAAGAATCTGTAAAATTACTACTTAAGATATAATTGAGACAAGAAAACGAAAATATGACCTATATGTCACCGGCATGCTCCTCTTTTTTAAAGGAGATTGAAGCATACGTTAAAAACAGGGTATATTCTGAAAGAATCAATATGGTTATTTCCGATGGGCTACGTGTGTTTGCTAACTTAGGCTATGAAAATGTTTCTGCGTTTTATTTACTAAACGATAATACCTTTGAATTTGAGCTTAACACTAGTCTCCCAAATTTACCCGCAGAGTCTGTAGAGTCATTTTATTCCGGTTTAATTGAGAAAGGTGCAATCGGTCAAGTTTTGGAATCCGGAAAAATAAGTTTGTTGTCTCTACCGAAAGTTGAAGATGAATTTAAATCAGCTTTAATCATACCGCTGAAGGCCTCTTGGGGTGTATTAGGTATCGTATTGGTACTACTTAAATGCGAAGAGTCAGGTTTTGATATTGATTTGATGAAACTTTGCTCGCTTCATGCCGGTCTTTTTGCAGGCTCACTTGAAAACACAAAGCTGTTCATCAATCTAAATCGCTCTAAACTTATTTTGGAGCAAAAAGTAGCCGAAAGGACTATGGATTTAGCTAAAAGCAGAAGAGAGCTTCGAACCATTTTTGACTCTGTGCATTCGGGTATTATAGTAGTAGATGCGGATACAGATAATATTATCAGGATAAATCCTGTTGGTGAGACAATGATTGGTCTCCCAGAATTAGAAATTTTAGAGTCTAAAAGAGAAAGATTTCTTTCTACTGTTCACTTTTCTGGCGATGCAAGAAATAGTTTTACAAATTTTGAGTCAGAGCTTAAACTTCCAAATAAGTCCATACCAATATTAAGGACTATTTCTTCTATTAATTTGGGAACTCAAAAATACTTTATCGAAAGTTTTGTAGATATTTCGGACAGAAAGCAAAGAGAAAACGAGCTAAAAAAATCTAATGAAATATTAGAGTTAAAGGTAGAAGAAAGAACTGAAGATTTGCAACTACTGATACACAAGCTCAAAGATGAGATAAGAATAAGAGAAAGAGCTGAAAAAGAAGCTCGAAAAATGCTGGCAGTAGAAAAAGAGCTAAACGAAATGAAATCTCAGTTTGTAAGTATGGTCTCTCATGAATTTAGGACTCCACTTACTATTATCAAGTCTGCTGCTCAACTATTAGATAAATTCTTTGTTCGATTATCTGATGACGAGAAAAAAGATTATCTCAAAAGGATTATGAAAACTGTAGATATAATGACTGATTTGATTGAAAATGTTATTTATATCGGGAAAGATGAAAGTAATAGATCTACCAGAATATCTCCTATCGATCTTGAGAGCTTCATTTTCAATCTGGTAAACGATTTGAAACTTACTTTAGCCAAAGGAAGAACAGTTAATATAAAAATTTCTACCGAAGAAAAGCGACTTAAATCTGATGATAAGCTATTGCGATTGATTCTGTTAAATTTGATTACAAATGCACTCAAATATTCGCATGAAGACAAACCAGTTAGCATTGAAGCTGCTATATTCAAAGATATTGCTGTGATTTCAGTACAAGATTATGGAATTGGCATTCCTGATAATGAGCAGGAAAACATATTTGATTTATTTTACAGAGCTGATAATGTGGGAAGTATTTCCGGCACTGGCCTGGGAATGGCAGTGGTTTTACAATCAATTAAACAGTTAAATGGCAAAATTGAAGTACAAAGTAGAAAAAATATAGGTTCTACATTTACATTTAGAATTCCGAATAATCTATAGGTGTATGATGAATAAGGTAATATTAGTCATAGAGGATGAAGAGCAAATCAGATTAGATTTGGTACGCACTCTTACTTTCTCCGGTTATGACGTAATCGATGCTCAAAATGGCGAACTCGGTTTGCTACGAGCTCAAGAGACACTGCCGGATTTGATTATTTCGGATATTATGATGCCAATTCTTAATGGCTATGATGTCTTAAAAGAACTTCAAAAAGATCCCTCTACAGCACTTATACCGTTTTTATTTCTCTCTGCCAAATCAGAAAAATTTGATATTAGAGATGGAATTAATCTGGGTGCTGATCAGTATCTCACGAAGCCGTATGACATTGATGAATTGCTTACCACTGTGGAAGCCAGGTTAAAAAAACGTGAGATGAGCGAACAGGCTTATAATAGTAAGATGGAAGATTTACGCTCTAATATAAGAAGAGCAATTCCACATGAAATCAGAACTCCTCTAAATATTATATTGGGGCTATCTGAGTTCTTAAACAATAATTTTGACAAGACGACTAAAGACGATGCAAAAGAAATGCTGTCAAACATTTATGACGGAGCCCAAAGACTGCATCGACTATTTGAAAACTACTTGTACTATGCTAATTTGGAGATACTTGCTACCAATAAGCAAGAATTAGATGATTTGCACAATCAAAGACTCCATCTATCAGATTTCTTCATTAAAGAAATTGTGTTGTACAGAGCGTCAATTTATGACAGAACTGAAGATATTAAATATGACATAGACGAAGCTATTGTAGCTGTTAACGAAGAGTATTTGATGAAAGTTATTGAAGAAATAATCGACAACTGTTTGAAATTTTCTGATAAAGGCTCGGATATTAAAGTTATTGCGTCTGTTTCAAAAAACAAATACATCATGGAATTTAGTGATTTTGGCAGAGGTATGAGTAAAGCCCAAATTGACAACCTTGGCGCTTACGTACAATTTGAAAGAAAAGTATATGAGCAGCAAGGAAACGGACTTGGAATAGCTATTGCCAAACGCATTACAGAGCTTCATAACGGAACTTTTGAGATTAATAGCGAGCCCGGCAGGTACACTTCTGTCAAAATATCTTTACCTATCGCTAAATAATTGAGACAAAAGCTGATAATATCAAACTTATCAGCTTTTATTTTTGTCTATTCATTTTTCAATTACTTAAGCTCTAACTCGTCTGCAGATTTAACATGTTTTTCTGCTTTTTGAGTTTTGATTACACCATTCATTCCATTTAGAAACAGCTCTACCATTGTCTCAGTGTATATATTTTTTGAGCTAAAATCCATTTTCCTACCAAATACTTGCTCTACTATTGGCTTATTGAAAAAGTGAGCAAATAGCATGTGAGAAATAGTAGGCCCAACAATGCTTAATCTATCTCTATCTTCTATATCAAAACCCAAAGACTTATATAATTTCAAAGACGGATTAATAAAACTAGGAACTTTTTCCATCTTAAACTCTTGTAGCTCTTGGTTATCATGTGGAATAGCTAAGAACACAATTTTACATATATCATGGTATTCCTGAATTAATTTAGATATATTAATAAAAAGATTATGCAGATTGTCGTTCGGCGACAGTTCATTATCTACTGTCATTTCTAACATCTGTAGATATTTTTCAAAAAAGAGATTCATTATTTCTTTTAAAATTCCAATTTTTCCATTGAAATAATAGGATATCATAGAAATAGAAACATCTGCATTTTTCGCTATCTCTCTTACTCCTACCGCATTATACCCTCTATCAGCTATAAGCGATATTGCAGTATTTAATATCCGTTTTTTAACCTCAGTATTAGGTTTTCGACCCATAGCACCAACCACTAATTTTTATTTTTTCTTTCAAACATTTTTAAAACACCGGGTAAAAATATTAATGTAGCAAACCAAATTAACCCTAACCCAATCACAGCAAAGTTCCCAATTGAACTAATACCGGAGTGGTTTGCAAACATCATCCCCGAGTAACCAAGCATTGTAGTTATAATTGCCAACGAGAGTGGCTCAAATAACTCTTTTTGAGTATTTTCAGTATGTTTTCCCGTTTCAAACCATCTTTGCACATAGTGAATACCTCCATCTACGCCCATCCCGAGCAATGCAGGTATTACTACCATATTAAAGAAAGTAAGTTTGAAACCAAACAGAGAAAACAGACCAAAAGTGAGCATCATGCCAGCCATAAGAGGTATCAACACCACTACTGTCTTTTTGAATGATTTATTATTAAAAAAGACTAACAGAATTACACCTGATAAAGTAGCTATGGCTATCCACCAGCCTTCACTGATTACCAAACTAAGGACTTCCGCAAAGACTATAGTCTCCCCTATTGGTCCTTTGATATCTCCTGACACTTTTACATTATACAAATCATCAGTAAATGCAATTGCATTTCTACCATCTTTACGCTCTTCGCTTGGGTTTACAGTTACCAAATAGTGCCCTGTCCCATTGCGACTTACATAATTAGCTTTTATAATATCAGGTATTTCATCCACTGAAGGTGGCTCCATAGGTGGATCCCATGAAAGGAAGTCAGCTATCATCTCTTTCTGAGATTCGTCTTCTATTCTTTCTGTCCACTGACCTGATACTTGCTCTTTAATATCTTGAATAAGGAATAGTTTTTCTTCATAATCTGCCTCACTTGGAGAATAGTCTCTGATAGATCTAATCCTACCTATCAGGCTTGTACTGTCTTTTTCCTTTGCCTGATACAGTTGAGATTTTAAATTGTCTACTTCTTCCAAATTGGGAGCTAACAGTATAGCTGCCACACCCATTGAGTTAGAGTATACTTTCCCTTGCTTCTCTTTTAACTCTTGAACATTTACTATCTTTTGATTATCAAAATTCATATTTGCTAAATTATAATCAAATTGCATATTAAATGCAGCGTAAACTACAGCAACTAAGGTAAGTGCTCCCATTGCAATAGTTGTAAGCTTCTTAGGGATATAAACTTTTTTCATCACTAAAGGCTGTTTATGCATCCCTTTAAATCTTGAAAATAGCACAACAAAAACAGGAAGAGCTAAATACATTGCCAATAGGACTGTGAATATAGCCATCGCACTGATAATACCAAACTCTGAAAAGCCTCTAAAATCTGATAATGCTAGTATACTTAAAGACAAGCCTGTAGTCAGTCCTGAAAGTCCAACCGCAACTCCTGTGGAGTGGTAAGTTTCTCGCAATGCCTGCTCTACTGATACATTATTAGATTCTAACTGAAAACGCTTAACTATATGAATAGCATAATCTATCCCCATACCAAATAGTATCAGTAATAGGAACGCAGTTATTAGGTTTAGTGGACCTACAAAGTGTGGAACTAAAGCAAATGCCCACACTAAGCCAATCAACAAAGGAAAAATAGTTACTATTATCGGAGAAATTGCTCTGTAACTAATCAGAAGTACCAAAAGTATCAAAATACCAGCAATTATTGATGACTGATTTAAGTCATACATGATAATATCGTACTCATTTAATTTGTTCTGATGGTTGCCTGTAATTCCGGACCATACTCCATATTTCTCGGATGCATCAAGTGTAATTTTTTGTATTTGCTCTTTTATTTTCTTAATTGAACCAATATTAGTGACACCCTTACTGGTGGGTGCAAGTATACCAAAGATTTTACCATCAGCACTCTCATGATATTCGCTCATGTGTTGATATTGCTGTATGAGTATTTGCAGATCTTGCTTATCTTCTTTGTCTCCGTGGGTCTCCACTTCGTCCTCATCATCAAGCATATTATCAACAAATGGGTTGACTTTAGCTTCCCATTGTATTAGCTGTTCATACATTTTATCCAAATATTCAGTAGGAAGTAGGGAATATCTGTATTTTTGTAAAAACTCAGTTGGCCACTTATAATAAACATTCTGCAAAGCGTCTATTTTCTTCATTTCCGCAGCAGTGTATTCAACAGCTTGCACAAGTTTATCTCTATCATTTCCTTCAAAGAGTACTATAAAATGCCCACCATCCCCTACCATAGATTCAAGCTCTCTGGTAGCCACAGCAGCTTTAGCATGCTTTGGTAATAGCTTAATAAGGTTAGTATCTACCTTGATATCTTTTAGCAAATAAGCTGCAGGGACCGTTATCAAAATAATCATCCCCAACATCAGCCAAGGCTTTTGCACAGACCACTTGATAATAAAGTCAATAAATTTTTGATATACTTTTTTCATTATTTTTCGCTTTTAGAGTCTTCAATATTTTTTTCGATTACTTCTATTACGCCTTCAAAACTTTTCTTTTTAAGCAATCTGTAAAACTGTTTCTGATAATTTCTTACTGTATCTACGCCATCAACTACGTAGTTTACTATCATCCATTTACCGTCTGTTTTTTCCAGTTCATAGATTATTTCTATTTTTTCTTTTTTGTAGAACGCTAATGTTTTTACAGTGGCTTTGTCTCCGTCAGTTTTTTCTTCTACATAATCAAAACCGTCGGCTCTGTATCTACCTAATTTATTTACAGAACTAATTCGTAATAGCTCTTCAAATTTTTCTTTAAATTCTTTTTGTTGTTTAGTATCCATTCCTCTTAGTCTGGAAACAACGGCATCACTCATCGCAGCCCAGTTAGTTACAGAACTGATAACATTGAGCATTTCTTTTTGAGATTTGTCATCAATCTTTGAGCTTTTAGCATTAATAGCAGCCACTTTAGTATTAGATTTTTTTACTACATCCATCGGGCTATCTGCAGCATAGGCACTAATAGCCATCACTGCTAATAGCAATAATGTTGTCGATATTTTAGAGATTAACTTTTCCATTTTGCACCCATTTAATTATTAGCTCAATATTTCCTAATTCATTTGATAGTTTTGTAAGGCCTTTTTGCACATCTAAATGCTTTTGCACTCTCTGTCCCTTTAACTGAAAATATGTTTTATAAGCCTTGATCAATTTTTCAGGCTCACCTATCCCCATTTCCCAGTTATCATAACTCATTGTTAGCCAAGCTCTGGCATCTTTTTCAGATCTGTCTACAGATTCTAATAGTTTATAATCTTTCTGAATGTCTAAATATAGATTATATAGCTCTGCTTTGCTTTGACTAAGCAGCAACTGTTGCTCTTCGTCCAAAATTTGTTTTGCCAGTTCATCTTTTTTCTGCTGTACATCTTGTCTAAATATATTCATGTTCCATTTCATTCCCACGAATGCACCTGCAGTGAGATAATTAAACTGATCATACACAAAAGGATTCTTTTGGTCATCTCTATTTGGAGCTATTCCATACATCACTCCGCCGGCAAGATAAAGCAACGGGTATTTCTCTGAATTACTTATTTGTATCTTACTATCCATAGCCCGAATACCATAAGCAATTTGTTGCATCTTTTTATTATGCTTCAGAGAATAGTCCCATATATTTTGAAAAGGAATTAATCCAAAATCAAACTCAGGAATCTGATCTGAAACTAAAGCAGAGTCAGTAAGCTCAATCCCTGAGGCAAGATTCACAGCATATATTCCTGCTTTCTTATTTTTTTTGCTATTCTCTACTATTTCGTCGACTACATATCTAAAGCTTTTTGCTTCTAGATAGTCGCCATCATCTATTTCAGATTCAATTTTTTCAAGTTCTTTTTCTATCTCTTCCATCAGCTTATTTATTCCGGTTTCTACCTCATTAGCTATGTTTTTTGCTTTATAAGCGGCAGATGTAGAGAAATATAAATCAATCAATATATTCTTGAGTTCGGCTTTTTCCTGTTCGTACTTGGCGGTCTCTGATTTGATAAGTAAATCAGCACCAGTGCTTGCATTGCTCAATCTACCAAAGGTATACAAAGGCTGCACAAATTTTATTTCACTTTGGAAGAATGGTCCCCAGCCCTCTAAGTCTGTAGCAGCATCAGGAGAATAAAAAACATCTCCCCTAGCTTCCGGCACTATGCCTCCGCGCATTTCAAGCGTTACTTCAGGTAAAATCTTTAAGCTTTCTACTTCTTCTTTGGTAGTTAAAGATTTCTGTTTTTGCAACTGAAATCTATTTTCAATGCCTTTATGCTCAATAGCCTTTTCTAGGAAAGTTTGTAAATCAAGCTCCTCAGAAAAAGTTACAGACACTTGGCAAATTAAAATAAGTGCTATATAGATAATACTATTCGATATCGCTTTTTGTTTCATTTGTAAATTTTCATCTTAGAAAGAGTAAAAAAATATCGTTTATTTAATGTTAGTTGAGTTTTAACAGGACAGAGATTTAGTTTAATTTCAACCGTAGGGTTAACCCTACGGTTGAAGTATATCTTAAATATATGTGGCGACTAATTTGCCACCGGTTACAACAGAATTTAAAACTAAATTTCGTCTGCTTCTTCTTCTACGTGAGTAACAACATCTTCGCCCATCATCAATCTTAAAGTGTTTTTAAGTTTGATTAACTGGATAAAGAGGTCGTTTTCAGGCACAACATTTGGTCTGTGCATTGGGCTCTTTAGATAGAAAGACAGCCATTCTTGGATACCGTACATGCCGGCTCTCATTGCAAGGTCAGTAAACAATACTAAGTCTAAAGCAATTGGAGCAGCTAAGATAGAGTCACGGCAAAGGAAGTTTATTTTCAATTCCATTGGGTAGCCCATCCAACCAAAGATGTCGATTTGATCCCAACCTTCTTTATTATCACCTTTAGGTGGATAATAGTTGATTCTAACTTTATGATAGTAATCTTTGTACAAATCAGGATATAATTCAGGCTGAATAATAGAATCAATAACAGATAGTTTACTTTGCTCTTTAGTTTTGAATGATTCAGGATCATCTAGTACTTCGCCGTCTCTATTACCAAGTATATTGGTAGAGAACCAACCGCTAAGACCAATCATTCTTGCTTTAAGCATAGGAGAAATAACTGTTTTGATTAGAGTTTGACCTGTTTTGAAATCTTTACCTGAAATTGGCATTTTATTCAAATCAGCAAGTTCCATCATTGCAGGCATATCAACAGTCAAGTTTGGTGCACCATTAATGTAAGGAACACTTTCTTTCAAGGCAGCATAAGCATAAATCATGGAAGGAGAAATACCTGCATGATTATCTTTCAATCCTTGCTCAAAAGCAGCTACAGTTTGATGTACATCGCTAATTTGCATATACACTTCAGTAGAGCCACACCATACCATTACCATACGGTCTACGCCATTGGCTTCTTTGAATTTGCGAATATCTTCTCTTACCTGATTTGCCAAATCTTCTTTAGTTTCGCCTTTTTTAACGAAATCACCGTGAAGTTTCAGTACGTATTTTTGTTCAAAAACAGCCGGCATGCAATGCAATGCTTCAAGTTCATCTTTTACAGCGTCTACATCTTTTTCTGTAAGCACTCCATTTGAAGAAGTAGCTTGATATAGATTTTTATCTTCGATATCCCAGCCACCAAAAACAATGTCATCAAGTTTTGCTAAAGGAGCAAAATCTTTAATAAGAGGGAAGTTATTGTCTATTCTTTTGCCAATTCTAATAGTTTGCATTTGAGAAACAGAACCGATTGGTTTTGCTATTCCTTTACGTATAGACATTACACCAGTAATAAAAGTTGATGCTACCGCACCGTTCATACCTACAACCAAGACTCCTAATTTGCCTTTGGCTTCTTTTACTTGATATTTACCCATTTCTAACCTCAATTAAAAAGTTTAGCTATTTGCTATATATTACGATTATTTATGATATCCCAAACTCAATTAGAGAAAGATATTTTCTAGTTCTTTGAAGTGATTGATTGTAAAATCTGCAGCCTCGGATTGAGTTTCCTCTTTCCAAGATCTGCCTTTTAGCCATATAGTTTTACATCCCAGTTTTCTGCCGGGCTCTATATCATTAGTGTAAGAATCACCAACGATAGCCACTTCTTCGTTTTTTAATGCAAGTTTTTCTATTGCATGCTGATATATATCAGGGTCTGGTTTTCTAATACCAACTACCGTAGAGTCTATAATAACCGAACATAAATTATGCAGATTAAACTCTTCGAGTACTTTATCGATATTTCCATAGAAATTAGAAACCACGCCTATAGTATATCTATTTTTAAGATTTGCCATTATTCTACCCGCACTTTGCACTTCTTTGTGAATGCTGTCATAGCAATCTTTAGCAAGTGATTCTGCTAAGTCATCAACTTTAGTAGTGTGTGGCAGATTTCCTTGCTGAATAAGAAAATATATTTGAATTATCAGTTTCTCTCTGATAATCTCAAAAAAATTCATTTCCACTTTTATTCGTTTTTCTGTACCGAGCATCTTTTCGGTGCTTACATAAGCCTTTTCAAAATCTTTCTTTTCGATTTGGATTGCACACCTTTGGTATGTATCCCAAAACTTTTCGCTCCAATGCACTCCATTCGTATCTATCGTACCGCCAAAATCAAATAATATCGCTTTAGTTTGCATTATCTGCCTCTACCATTTCGTTAATTCTCTCTTCTTTATATTTTTCTTTTCTGCCTGTGATCTGAATAAAGGCTAATCCTAATAATATCCAGAAGAATTCCCTCACTCTATTTACTATTCCTGCATATAAACCAAGAGAAGCATCTATCCCCAGCATACCATGTACAAACACCAATGCTCCTTCTCGTGCACCTAACTGAAATGGTATAAAGAACACAAGATTAATCACAAGTGACATACCGGCATTGATAAAGATAGCTTCGAATATGCTTATTTGGACTCCTACAGCCATCAAAATAAAGTAGTATTCCATAGAGCTAATCACTCTGGAAACAAACTCATAAAAAACTACTGTGAAAAAGTCAGACTTCCTTGTATTGTAAAAGTCTCTGATATATGCATCTGCTTCGTTTAGTTTATCGTGATGCTGCTCTATAACAGAAGTCAGTTTTTTAAATGGCAGTTTAGAGACCACCAATTTTAAAGTATTAAGAAGCCCTGACTTCATGGCTTTGATATATATAGATAACAGCAAAATTAAAATCACAAAAATAGCTGCCATTATCATCCAATAATGGAATGGCATATCTAAGAATAAAATAACCCACGCCATGCTAAACACCCAAAAGACTACATGGCTTATCATATGCATCAAAGTATATATAATCACAGAGGAAACTGATTTCTCAGTGCCAATATATTCTTTATATGCCATAATTCTATAAGGTTCGCCACCTAAGCCTACAAACGGTGTGATGTAGTTTAGAGAAAAGCCACTAACTGTCAATCCAAATACTTGAGAAAAAGGTATTTTGTTCTCTTTGGATTTAACTATCTTAGACCAGGAAAGTGCATTAAATAAATACACAAACCCCCATGTAGCTACTATTGCAGCAAACCACCATCCGGTTTCCTGCAGGTTTTGCATTATTCTGTCTATCCCAAAATTATAAACCAGATAGGAGAATATGCCCAAACCTATAATCATAAATATAGTTTTGTATGTATTCTGATTTTTCACGCTTGCTCAATTTCCAGTATCATTTTTTTGCTTAATCTTTCTTGTCTTATTACCATTTGTATAAGCAAAATATTTAACACAGTTATTTCAAATACCAAATACCATATAACTTCTCCAAAAAACATTGAGAAAAACAATGCCCACATACGTGTATTTGTAGTTAAAATATTGGTATATTTCATCAAAGGCTTACTGCCTTTTCTAAAGTTAGCAACGAGCCATTCAGGTGCCCCTGCCGGATACTTCTCAGCAACTTTATTATAGAGTTTCTGCAAATTTTTAGATAGAATCTCTTGTTCTTTTGTATAATTTGTATACATAAACAAAAAGACTTTTGTCCAGAACTCACCACTCCACGTAGCTGCTTGATATTGTTGCTCTAACTTTTTAGAACTGTCTACTTCTGATTTATTTTTTCCTTGGATAAAGAATAGATGCGCATTACGGTAATAGTCAGCCATAGCCGCCTGAAACGAGTGAAACAGCCCTGTAACAATTACAAAACCGAATATCCACGGCTCGTATCCTTCATTTATCATCCGCAAACCAATATGGATATAAATGCTGGTGAACCAGACGTTACCACCAAAACCATCAAGAAATCTACCCATTCGCGTGCATTGATTAGTCATCCTTGCAAGCTGACCGTCAGTAGAATCTAATAGGTTTGCAAATATCAAAAGCAACATCCCCAATACGTTTATCTGCAAATCAGAATAATAAAACGCATGACCAGCTATGCCACCAAGCACAATACTGGTCCATGTAACTGCATTCGGAGTGATACCGGTTTTTTCACAAAACTTAGCCACTATAAAGCCCAAAGGCCTATAAAAAAGTATATCCAGTGTCTCTTCTGTGTCTTTTGACTTCAGAGTAGCTTCGACATTCATTTCAGCCATCTTTTATCCTATTCAATTAAAATTGGTTTCTATTTCGATTACTTCGCTCGTTTCTTCCGAAACAAATGAATGATCAGGAGTAAGCGTCCTAAACTGGGCTTTTCTGTATATCATTTTCGCTATAGCTACAGCGGCTTCGTTTCTGCAAGGAGCGAAGCTAGGCCAGTCATTAAAGTCAATGATATAAATGGAGCCATCAGGCAATATTAAAGCATCTCCGCCATAAACATCTACTTTGAGCGTTTCAGCAGCACGCCTTGCCAAGGTGATGAATTTTTGTTCGTCAATTTTGAGCCCGGGAAAAGTCTCATGCGAGTAATACCAATGGAAAAACTCTGAGCCGCGTACGCCGTAAAACTTAACTTCATTACCTATCAAATGCTCTTGCACTATGGCTTTTTTGATACCACGTCTGCCAAATTCACGAACAATATTGTCTCTTTCAGCATCGCAAGTAGCTAAGGCTCTATCTTCGCTATGTTGGATATGTTTGTCTCTTTTTACCCATACTTTTTGACCATTAAATTTGGCAAGTGTTATAGGATCAAAATCATTTGTTTTGATGATAACACTATCAGGGTAAGGGACACCATATACCAATAGCTTAGTTGTAACATTTTCACGGAAACAGTTTTTAACTGCCTTCGGTGAGTTGACAACAACTTTTCCTTTCTTCTGTAGCTGTTTCAATTTTTTTATAACATCATCTTCTCTTGACATAGAAAAAATAAAATCTTCTTTAATGCTATTACCGAAAAGCATTTCTTCATCGTAAAACTTTACTTTTGCACCAAGTCTGTGAAGTTCCTCAGCAGTCTGAGTTAATATAAGAGCATCATTTTCTATATGATTGGGAGAAAATTTCTTTGCTCTTTTAATAGCTGCAAATTCCAGTTGCATGTAATCTACTTCCCCAAGTTTAGTAATTCATTTTAACATATTCTATAACGGTATCTTTATTTACCTGAAAGTGAGCTTCTTTGAAACCCGGAGGACCGACGCCTAATATACCCTGAGCATTTTTCGAGCAAGCCCATCCTTCTGCAGGCAATCCTAACCAAGTTTTGTCCATCTTGTGATTAGCATTTTCGTCATGGTGAGTCGTAAATGCATAGTCACCATATGGTAAATCGGTAAAGACAAAAGAGGCTGTACTATCTGAGATATCTAAATCATCCTGAAAAATCAATGCTTTTTTGGATTTAAGAGGATAAGCATCTGGGTCGTCAAACAGATGACAAACCACATACCCTTGGTTTGTTCTCAAGTTGGACACTTTTACAATTAATGTGCCTTTCTTTGTATTTGATTTTTTATTTTCAGCGGAATATAAGCCCTGCAAGAAAAATAAAATCGTCATGATAAATATTATATTTCTCATGTCTTGCGATCTGCTTTATTGAATAATTATCTTTGTATTTCTTGTAAAAACTTTTCAGCTTTTTTGATGTCGCTTATATGGTCTACATCTACAATCTTTGAAAATCTGTAGCCCAAAATATTATGATTCATTTCAATTAAAAATCTCTGGAAATTTCTCATCCTGGACATTCCACCATCTACAGCTGTTTTTAAATGTTTATGCAAAGTAGGCTTCATATAGTAAAACCCACCTGTAACACAATCATATTCGCCTTCGTCATGAAATCCAGTGATAACACCACTTTCATCCATGGATACATAAAGTGGTTTCTCATCATCCACATAATTAGTAACTCCCCACACTCCGTCGTGCTGAGTAGTTTCTATCTTTAGATAAAACTTTTCAAACTCTTTCCTGTCAAAAACTGTATCAATCGTAAAAAGTAGAATTGATTCAGTTTGTGAAAATTGTGAGATTTCATAGAAGCTATGTAAAGAACTTGGAGTTGATTTTACTTGAATCAAAATGGGCGATTCGCTTTGGTAAGAATTTATATATTCTAGTAGCTCCGGAGACTCTTCATTGACAATTATGCAAATCTTTTCTGCCTTGAAGTCATTAGCCAAATCAAGAAATCTCTTGATAAGTGGCTCACCATTAAGTTCAGCCAATCCTTTGGATTTTTTCCAACCTTCAGCTTTAAGTCTAGATCCTTCTCCTGCAGCTATCAATCCAAAATTCATAACACTCACTTATTATTTTATCTAACGTTCGTTCGTACAAATATATATTGTTGTTTTAACATTTCAAATTATTATTTTACAAATTGTCGATTTAAGCTACTGAATAGTAAGTTACATTAGTACTCTTGACTAAATCGCATAACAAATAATTGCGGATTTTTACAAGCTAAAGGCAATTTTGTATTTGTAATAACTTCATTTGCTTTGACGTTAAAAACGAACGTTTGTTTCATTATTTTTTAGATAGCAATCGTTTCTCATTATATGTGTTTTTTGTTAGTCTATAAATATGTATTTTTGTAAGTAGAATATTTTATACCGGTGGGAAATGAAAACAAATAAGAATTATAAGCCAAAAGACATCAGAGAGCCAAAAGAAGATCTTAATGCTCCTGTAAGACTAAACAAATACTTGGCAGATAGTGGAACTTGCTCCAGACGTAAAGCTGACGAACTGATAGCTCAGGGGCTTGTTAAAGTAAACGGAAAAGTTGTAAAAGAGTTAGGCACAAAAGTACTTAAAAGTGATTTTGTAACTGTTAACGGAGATCCGGTAAAGGAAATCATAAGATTTGTGTATATCTTACTAAATAAACCAAAAGATGCAATCACAACAACCAGTGATGACTTAGGTAGAAAAACAGTAATGGATATTGTTAAATCATCCAGTAGGGTTTACCCCGTGGGAAGACTTGACAGAAACACTACCGGAGTACTTCTATTTACAAATGACGGTGAGTTGGCTAATCGTCTTACACATCCATCTTACGAAGTAGAAAAAGTATATAGAGCAGTCTTGGACAAACCTCTTCTACCCGAACATGGCGAAGAAATAGTAAAAGGCGTAAAACTAGAAGACGGCACTACCGGCCCGGTAGAGTTACTTTTCGACCCGAAAGACAGAACTGTTATACATTTGTCTATCCGAGAAGGAAAAAATAGAGAAGTCAGAAGAATTTTTGAACATTTTGGCTATCTGGTTAAACAACTTCACCGTAAACATTTTGCGACTTTAAACGTCAGAGGTATGGACAAGGGTGAATATAGACACCTGAAAACTAATGAAATTCGTGCCTTAAAAAAAATAGTAGACTTGAAAGGCTAATAAGCTAACCGGAGTATGTATGAAAATTATTATTACCCTGTTCCTTTCGATTTGTTTATTTGGTAGCTATGCTTCTGCTCAAACAGGAGGCGAAAACTCTGCTTCTATGCAGCAGCAGTTTATAGGCGTACCAACTGAATTGACAAACAAGACAAACGATTTCTTTGCTAATGTAATAAATCTAAAAATTGTCGAAGCTTTTGATGGTATTTTAAACAATAGCCCTTTGGCTGAAAAGAAAGCGGCTCGCAAGCAGCTAATTTCTCAAACAAAGAGAGCTATGCAACTATACGGAAATTTGAAATCTTATGAAGCAGTAAGCTCTGAAACAGTTTCTCCTTCGTATATTAGACTGCGCTTTCTAGGGTTACATGAAAAGTATCCTATGCGATGGATATTTACTTTTTATAAGTCACCTGAAATGGGCTGGATTGTTACAAATATTAAATTTGATGATCTTTCTGAGTTCTACTTTACTGATGAATAGTAGTGCTTAGCTAATTTGAATATGATAGGTCTTGAAATATGAATTTTCTAAACCCTTTAGTACTAATTGGGCTTATAGGTGCCTCAATTCCTATACTTTTACATTTACTCAACCTCCGAAAACTAAAGAAGGTTGAGTTTTCTTCTTTGAAATTTATCAAAGAACTAAAAAAGACTAAAATCAAGAGGGTTAAGCTCAAGCAAATTTTACTGCTGATACTAAGAACCCTGGCTATTATTTTCGCAGTGCTTGCCTTTTCACGTCCTACAATAGAGGGTACAATATCAGGCTTCGAATCATTTGCAAAAACAGGCGCTGTTATTATCATTGATAACTCTTACAGCATGGATGCAAATTCCGGCACCGGCAATAGTTTTAGAAATGCTATATCATATTCTAATGCGCTGATAGATTTCCTAAAGCCGGGTGATGAAGCTATAATTATGCCTGCTATATCTTCAAGCCTTACTAAAAATAGATATAATTTTAGCACTAACAGAGCTACTTTAAAATCTAATATAAGAGATATGGATTTGTCTTATGCCCCTGTCAATTTTGAACAAGCCGTATTTGATGCTCTAACTTTACTGCAAGAGTCAAAAAATATAAATAAAGAAGTTTATGTAGTAAGTGATATGCAAAATATAAATTTTGTACGTAGTCTTACAGATTCTTTGAACTTAGACTTCTCACCTACTTTCTATTTTATTCCTGTTTCTGATGGCAGTAAAATTGAAAATCTGTGCATTGATTCAGTTAAAGTAGAGACAAATATTTTCGAGAAAAGCTCTCCGGTAAATATTAATCTCAATGTTACTAACTTTGGCACTCAAAAAATAGAAAATTCAATACTGAATCTTTATTTTAACGGGAAAAAATCAGCGCAGAGAACGTTTGACATAAGCTCTTCGGAAACTAAATCCATTTCTATTTCAGGAGTGTATAATGAATCAGGATTTGTGGACGCAGTTTTAGAATTGGAAACAGATGAGCTTGACGCAGATAATAAATACCATTTTGGTTTTATAATTGAAAAATCTCCTAAAGTCGCTGTTTTTTCTGCATTTAATTCAATGGATTTCCTAAAAGCTGCACTGGAAGTGATTCCCGACAGATATAATCTGGACTATTTCAGACAGGATGAGGTCAATAGCATCGATCTTAATAAATACGATGTGATAGTTTATAATGGCACATTTGTGTCAGCAAGCGTTGCCAACACATTAAATTCTTATATCTCTGAAGGAAAATCAGCTTTGATATTTGCTCCGGATAGTTCGAATGTCAATAGCAATGCCTATTTCTTAGGAAATTATAGCAACTTTACTATTGATAGATCTGTACCTATCAACGAATTCGAGCAAAACCACCCGTTTTTTAAAGGTGTATTCCAAACATCTTCCGGCAATAAAATACTGGAAGCTCCACAGATTAACCGATTAACTACTTCCAAGCAAGGCAAAAACCTTGTAAGTATTTTAGGTAAACCTTTGCTTTCAGAAATCAATATAGCACAAGGTAAAGTGTTGTATTTGTCGATGACTCCTACTTTAGAGTCCGGCACTTTTCCTATTACAAGTTTATTCCCTGCTTTAGTCAATCGTTCTATTTTATATCTTAATTCTAAGAAAACGGATTTATTAACTATCGCTCCTACTGATAAGTTATCATTAGCTCTTGAAAATAGGTTTGCCGGCGAAGAGCAATTCAAAGTTATAGATCCTAATAAAATAGAGTCTTATACTTATAAAGTCTCGCTTCCTAGTGGTAATAAACTCATATTTGGTAATAATGAAATACCGGGGTCTTACAAAATTGAAACTTCTGATGGTAAGCCTGTAGGCATTTACTCAGTAAACCCATCTACAATAGAGTCTGACCTAACTGAAGCTGAAGATGAGTCTATAGAAAGGTTTATTAGCAGTATAGCCGGTACATCATCCGTGAATATGATTGATTACGGCAAATCTCCAAAAGAGTCAATCACCAGAGTGCGTTTGGGCACCGAGCTTTGGAAATTTTTTGTAATTGCAACATTGATATGTCTTCTTTTAGAAATGTTGGTAGCAAGAGTTTCAAAAAATGAAGATCAAATGTAATGTCAATTTTAGCCACATAGGCTGATTTTATCCAATTATTTCAGATACTTTACCAGAAAGCAAGTTTTAGGAATACCTCATACTTGCTTTTTTTTTTATCCTTAAAGTCTCACTCCGACAAAACCTTGTAGCATCTCTAATACTCTTATAAATCAATGCTTTCCTATTTAGCATGCAAGAATATTGTGGAAAACTAAGCTCACAATATTTACTACTTATACTTATCTTTACAATCAAAGATATAAAGCATATTATTATCGGCATACTTATTGAAAACTTTAGTTTACAGACAAAAATAGATTTGATTTTTATGAAAAAGTTTGATGATTTCCATGCAAGAAGAGAAAGCGGCAATGCTAAGATAATGGAGCAGGATTTCCTGCCCTTTAAACGATTTATAGCGTTAGATACTAAGACCTACGAAGAAGGCGCCATATCTGCTAAAAATAAAGAACTGATGGGTTTAGTAGGCTCTATGGTACTCAGGTGCAATGATTGCATACTATACCATTTAGAGAAAAGTGTAGAAGTAGGTGCAAGTCCTGAAGAAATAAACGAAGCTTGCAACATAGCTTTGGTGATTGGCGGGTCGATTGTGATACCGCATCTTAGGTTTGCACTGGAAGCTCTGGACGAGCTCAAGTAAACATGGAAGGTTAAGAAAGGAGATATAGCAAATGTTTAAAGATTCGGGTTCCTCTGTTGTAAGCGATCTTTTAAATCAAAAAGAACAATACAGACAAGAGTTGCTAAATATTTTAGATGATTGGTTTAAACTTAATCATGAGGTAAAACCAGCTGTGATGTTTACCTATGATACTGTATTTGGTACTTTAGAATCGGAATTAAAGAAGAAATCTCGCTTACAATCAGAAATCGAAAGAAGGCTGGAGATTCTTCACGGCAAGATACGCAAAGGTGAAAGAATCTCTCAAAGAACGTTAAATATGGTCGACGTGGTTGTAGAAAAGGAATTCTCTTCGGTTAAGGCTTCTATCAGGAATAACTGCGAAGTAAATGTAAACTATGAAATCCCGCAACTCTACAGACAGCTCGTAAAAAAGCTACATCCTGACGCGAATGGAGATTCTCAATTATTTGAGAAATACTGGAATAATGTGCAGGATGCTTATCGCTCAAAGAACTTGGACAGACTAAGAATGTTTCACACAGCTCTGTGCGAAGAAAACAGTAATAAGATAAGCGCTCCCAAGCTAAAAGAAATCGCACTACGTACAGAGATTCGCCAGATTGAAATCCAAATCCAAAGGGAAAAGCAAAAAATAGAAGACTTGAAAAATTCTGATTCTTTTAAAATCAGCGAGAAATTGAAAGATGCTTTTTGGGTGACTTCCAGAAAAATCAAGCTTAAAAATCGTATCCTTGAAATTGAAATGAAGATACGAGTTGATAAAAGAAGATTAGATAATTTGACTAAAAATCTAATTGATGATAAAAATTCTCAATTTTCACATAGTATGAACTAAGCAAATACGCCCCGTGTATATATAAGAGTATATATCCTTGGCTTAAAAATATCACTTATTTCGTTCCGTCTGATTGAATTGTTGCTAATATTAGCCATTTTTTATTATATTGCGGTAATGTGGAGTGATAGTTACGCTAAGGGCTATTATTCATGAATAAAACGGGATTTTTATGCTTTTCCAAAAATATAAAATCATTACGCTTCTTTCTGTTTTTGCGCTTGTAGTGTTAGTTGGTTGCCGTCAGTACGACAATTTTACTACTTTTTTTAATACTTACTACAATGCCCAAAAACTCATGCATAAAAGTGAAAACGAGTTCGACTATTTCGAAGAAAAAACTCGAGTTACTCCTCACGTTTATATCCCAGATCCGAGCATATATTCCAAAATTGATACAGACAGAGGCACACCTCCCTTTCTGAAAGGATTTATCATTCCCAAAGATAAGTTGCAACCGGTTAAAGTCAAGCTTGACTCGGTGATTATCAAAGGTTCTAAAATACTAGCAAAGCACCCTAAAAGTAAATATGTAGAGGGCACTTTGTTTTTAATGGCAAAAACTTATTTCTATAAAAGTGAGTGGCTCCCTGCAGAAATCAAATGCGGTGAGTTGATTGATAAATATCCTGGTGGAGAGTGGTCACCGGATGCACATCTATTGCTTTCTAAAACCTTGCTGATTCAAAGAAAGTTCTACTCCGGCAAGATAATGCTTTCCAGGACTGTTGATATTGCTTGGCAGCTTCAGCGTTATGATATTTTGTCAGAGGCATTTAAGTTAGAGGCAGAACTTGCTCTTTATAATGCTGATTTAGAGGCCGCTTTACGCCCATACAAACAGGCTATTATCCAAACTGATGATGGGAAGTATAAAGCGGAATGGCAGGTAGCTATGGCAGGTTTGCTATATAGAATGGCTAAGTTTGAAAGAGCAAAAACTGAATTCATCAAGGCTAGAGACTACAGCCCTGATTACCTTGCTACTTTCGAATCCTATCTTTATGAAGCAGCTTGCCTGAACAGACTTGAAAAATATGAAGAAGCTGAAGAGATTTTAGATGACTTGGACAATGATAGAAAGTGGGAAGAATGGAAACCTTATGTATACATTGAAAGGATGCAGTCAAAACGACTGCAGAAAGATGAACACTCTATACCTGAGTACGAAAGATACGCTGACTCTGCTTTTGTAAGTAATTCTGCTCTCAATTGCTACTATTACGAAAGAGGGATGGACTATTTTAACGAACATGATTGGAATTCTTCACGCAGCTATTTTGCTAAAGCTCGCACAAGTAGAGGGCCTGTCTTTGATGCTGCTGAAGAGATTTACTACAACGTAAATATATGGGACTTACTTAAAACAGAAGCAGAACCCGGACTTATAAGAGTTCAGAACAACGAATTTGTACCCGATACATTAAGGCCACAATTATCTGCAACGTTTTATGATTTGGCTCGTGTCCAAGAGAAGCTTGGCGAACCTGATTCTGCATTTTATTATTATAAATTAGCAGTACAAGTTGCCCCTACAAAAGATACAATTTCAGCCAAATATTATTTCAATTATGCTCATATTCTCAAAGAATCTGATCCTTATGTAGCAGATTCTATTCTCGAAGAAATTGTCAATAAATTTCCTTTGACGGAATACTCTGCGGAAGCGGGCAAGCTTTTAGGATTTACTGAAGCCATGGAAATTGATTCTGTTGCAGAACTTTACAATTCAGGAGCAGATTTGAGAACTTATGGCGAATATTACTTTGCTATAGATCAGTTCCTAACGCTGTATGAAAAATATCCGAAACATACCTTAGCTCCTAAATCCCTATACTCTATTGGCTGGACTTATGAGAAAGATTTAGATAATTTGGACAGTGCTAAAATTTACTATCTGGAACTAATTAACAAGTATCCGGGTTCGAAGTATGCTGAGGATATTTTATTTAGCACTAACTACAAAATAGCTTTAGAAAATGGCGAAGAAAACGACTTGAAATATAAGTTTATTCCGAAGAATAAATCTGACTTTAAATTAGAAAAGGGCAAAAATGCCGGTGAAGGGCAGCAAGTCCTAAAACGTCCTTCTTTTGATCAAAATATTGATCCTAATAAGAATGTATTAAATCCTAAGAAAACAGATCCTAAGGATGTAATAAAAGCTAAACAGCAAGAAGTTTTAGAGCAAAGCAAACAGTTATTCAATAATCCTAAAAGCTTACTAAAAGATATGGATTTAGAGAAACCCAGTGGCTTTATAGATATACAAAACCCATTTAATGATTTAAAAAAAGATAGTAGCGACACAAAAGAAAGTAGTCCTGATACTAACACTGAAACTAATAAGAAAAAGTAGCACTTATGCAAACAGATAAAGACTTACAGATTGAAAAATTAGAGAAAAAACTGGCATGGTATAAATCTTTTTTTGATAATGCAACTGATGCAGTTTTTATAGTACAGCCTGAAACTTGGAGCGTTTTAGACGCTAATGAGTACTCCGCTACTCTACTTGGCAAGACCAAAGATGATTTGATAGGCACTACTCTTCCACAGTTTAGAAGGATCTTGAAGCTCCTAAAAAAAACGAGCTCACCAATAGTCCTTTCTGAGCTTAGCTTAGATACAGGCAACAGTGAAACTTTAATGGTAGAAGTTAGTGCTCGTTTTGTAGATTACAATGGTCAGAAACTTATACAAGCTATTGCAAGAGACGTAAGTGAGCAACATGCTCTGACTGACAAATTAGTTCAGGCGGACAAATTGGTTTTACTGGGTCAACTATCTGCTGGAGTTGCTCATGAAATTCGCAATCCATTAGCGGCTGTAAATTTGAACTTACAAATATTACAAAGAAATGTTGCTAAAACCGAACCTGAATATAAGTATGTAGAAACTGCCATGCAGGGCGTAGAGAGGATATCTCGGATAGTAGAAGTAACTCTGAACTTCTCCAGACCGGCTATGCCTGACATACAAGGAATAAATTTAAATAATCTAATACCGATTACGTTAGAATTAGTAGCTTCTGTCCTTAAAAGAAAAGAAATAAAAGTGGAGCTAGATTTTGACAATAATTTACCTATGGTACCTGCTGACAATAAACAGTTGCAACAAGTGTTTATTAATTTGGTGACTAATGCTGCAGATGCAATCAAGACTAAAGGAAATATAAAAATTAAAACTTATACGGAACCTGCGACTAAGCACGGCGAGGGGGAATTCGCCATAGTAGCTATATCCGACAATGGTGTGGGTATCCCGCCTGAAGACTTGCAAAAGATTTTCAATCCGTTTTTTACACGAAAAGCTGACGGAACAGGCTTAGGTTTACCTATTACACAAAGGATTATGCACCAGCATAACGGAATAATAGATGTAGAAAGTACAATGGGCGAAGGCACAACTTTTTATGTCAAATTACCAGTACCAAAAAACTAATTTCATAACTAATCCCGGCAAGATAACGTGGCTAAACAAAATTACACAATAGTGGTTATAGAAGACGATCCGTTAGTAAATTCGACATTAGGCGATATTTTGTCTTCAAAATATTCACGTGTAGAGACATACACTGATCCGCAAAAGGCTCAAGATGAATTGCATACGATAGGGCCAGATTTGGTTCTATTGGATATATTTTTAGGGCATGCAAACGGACTTGATATTTTGGAGCAACTTAGAAAGCAGGGCTATCAGATGCCTGTCATTATCATGACTGCATTCTCCGATATAAAAATGGCTGTTAGAGCTATGAAATTAGGAGCAGAAGATTTTATTACCAAACCTATTGATCTTGAACAGCTTGAGGTATCAGTCGAGCGAGCTCTGCAAAACTATGATTTGAAACGCAGAGTAGAAGTTCTTTCCGAGCAAGTAAAACAAGACTCCCCTAGTGAGATTTTAGGCGAAAGCATAGGGATGAAAAAAGCACTTGACATGTGTACAATCATAGCTGGTGCAGAAGACACTACCGCTCTTATTTTAGGCGAATCCGGTACCGGTAAAGAGTTGGTAGCACGGTTTATTCATGACAATTCGCCTAGATCAAAAGGACCGTTTATTACAGTGAATTGCGGAGCTATTCCGCACGAGTTGGCAGAAAATGAACTTTTTGGTTACGAAAGAGGCGCATTTACTGGTGCTACAGAAAAGATAAAGCAAGGTAAGTTTGAGCAGGCACAGCACGGTACTATTCTTTTAGATGAGATTGGAGAGTTAAGTCTAGAGCTACAAGTAAAACTATTGAGAGTGCTGCAGGAAAGAAGATTTTACAGATTAGGCGGCCAAAAAGAAATATCAGTAGATGTACGCGTGGTGGCCTCTACCAATAGAGATTTGGAAGAGTTAGTAAAAGAAGGTAAGTTTAGAGAGGATTTGTTTTACAGGCTTAATGTAGCAGTAATTACCCTGCCCCCATTGCGTGAGCGAGGTGATGACAAACTCAAATTAGCTACTGCCTTTGTAAAAGAATTTAACAAGAAATTTGCAAAAAATGTAACAGGTTTTGCTCCGGAAGCAGGTACAATTATCAATACCTACCCATGGAAAGGTAATGTAAGAGAGCTAAGGAATGCCATAGAACGAGTTATTCTTTTAGAGACAAATGAGCTGATCACAAAAGAGGCGTTGAGCTTTTTAAAGCCTATCGGTGGCAATGTAGAAACTGTATCGCATGAAACTATAGAACTGGCTGAAGGTCAGCACTTTTTAAAAATTTCAAAACTTGGTGCTCCAATGGGTAATATAATCAGAGATTTGATCGTTCAGACTCTAAAGATTACAAATGGAAACCAAATTAAAGCTGCCAAACTAATGGGTGTGTCTCGAGCTAAACTCCGGTATAGGATAGAGCAATTAGGGATTAATATATCCGGGAAAAATATTAGTTAAAAATTATTTGGATATAAACACGTGTCCTTATTTATTATAAAAGAAATAACAATATTTTTTTTTGCAAAAGAATCTAAAACAATTTTATCGGCTCAAGTCGTCTAAATAATAGTGTAAGACATAGAGAGTTAATTATGGATTTATCTACTCAGTTAAATGTCTTCAGAAACTCTGAAGACATAGGTGAAAGGCTACAAGCAGGGCAGCAAATATTAGATAACGGCAAATGCACACAAGAAGCAATAAATGCTTTTGCTATTGGATTAAAAGACGAGGATAGAGGCATAAGAGATATGTGCTCCAGAGCATTAATGAATGTTTGCTCTGACATGGCTCATGTAGCTGCTGAAGCTATTTCAGACCTTATAACAATAAGCAATATAGAAGTTCGAAATTTAGCTGGGGATATTTTACTTAACTTAGGTCAGTTTGCTGTAAATTCACTTTTGCCCTACCTTGCTGATACTGACAGAGATGTCCGAAAGTATGCATGTGACATAATTGGACTTTCAGCCGGAGATGCAGAAGTAGAATATATAATTCCATTATTGAATGATGAAGATAGTAACTGCGTAGCATCTGCAGTAGAGGCATTAGGTAATATTGGTAATATTAACTCTGTCCATTCCATAATTGAATTATATCAGAAAAATGAAGACTTCCGTCCTAATGTAATTGACGCACTAGGTAAAATAGGAGGAGAAGAAGCACAAGCTTTTCTGATATCAATCATCAGATCTGATGAAGAGTCATTTACAAAATTTGCTTCTATAGATGCTTTAGCATACAGTGGTGAAGATATTTCTATCTGCCATGATTTACTATCTGAATTGCCAAACATAAGCAAAGAATTACAGCCAATTATTTTAAAGACAATTTTTGCAATTGCCTTTAGATTAGAGCAAGAAATTGAATTCCCTTTAGAATATAGATATATGGCACATAACGCCCTGAATGACGAAGATATAGAAATCCGAAGTGCCGGTTTAGTAGCACTGGGTGAGTCATACAGGCATGAAGATATTAATGCTTTGTTGCAAGAAATTTATCATAATAATCAGGACACTCAACAGCACATACTGTGGATACTTGCAAACAGCGATGATAAAACCATACACACAGATTTCTTCAACGCATATTTCAGCGATGAAGATCCTGGAGGAAGTGAGGTAGAATTTATAGGTTTATTGGCAGGATTTTGGCAAGATCTGTCAGAAGAAAACACAGACAGCTTAATAAAAGCGGTTTTAGATGCAGCCTTAGCTTACCCTAAAGGTGGCATATCAGCTGTAATAGAACTTATAAGAAAGTTTGACTCAGAGAGACTGGATAGCAAGCTAAGTTCCATACTCCGGGGCGAGAATAAACAGTACAAGCTAGAGGTACTGGATTTAATAAGCCAACTGCATTTAATTTCTATGAAAGATGATTTGGAATCAATAGCCTCAGACGATAGTGATCTGGGCAACTATGCCAAAGAAATCTTACAAGAATTGATTTAATTAAAATAATTTTTTATCCTGAGAGTATTAAACTTATGGCTTCTCAACTATTCAAATTTGGAAACAAGGCAAAACCTACTTTGGGACAGATAAAGCCGAGTCTCTCATCACCAACGGAGAAAAAGCTTATGATGAGCGATGCTACTTTTGCCGACTTGAGGGACTTAATATATAAACTCAGTGGCATCTATTTTACAGAAAGTAAAAAATATTTGTTAGAAGGTAGAATAGCCAAAAGGATTGCGGCTAGGAACATGGCTTCCTTCGAAGAATATCTTAAGTTCATTGATTCGCCCCAAGGCAGAGTAGAGATGAACGATTTGTTCGAAGCTATAACTATTAATGAAACCTATTTCTTTAGAGCTCCCCAGCAGTTTGATGCTTTTGAGCAACTTATAGTTCCGGAAATTTTAAAAGTTAAAAAAGACTTATTCAATCCGGTGTTTCGTATTTGGAGCGCAGCCTCCTCCACCGGGGAAGAAGCTTATACCTTAGCTATTTTGATAAAAGAAAGAATCCAGCCGATGTTTCCAAAAGTGAAATTTCAAATATTGGCAAGTGATATTAACAATGCTGTATTAGATAAAGCCAGGTCAGGTGTGTTTAAAGAATATGCCGTAAGAAATATTCCTCCACTTTATATGAGTAAATATTTTAAAAATCAAGGGCACAATTACATACTCAGCGATGATATCAAGCAAATGGTAAAATTTATGAATATCAATTTGTATGATGCAAATCAGACAAGAATGGTAACAAATTGCGACGTTGTTTTTTGCTGTAACGTTTTAATCTATTTTGATATACCTTCGAAGCAGAAAGTTGTAAATAATCTTTACAATGCATTGAATAAGGGCAGCTACCTTTTCATTGGCTATTCGGAGTCATTGCACGGTATTACCAAAGCCTTCAAACTGGTTCACTTACCAAAAGCAATGGCTTACAAAAAAGACTAAACATTACTATCATTTAATTTCAGTTATAAAGAAAGATTAAGTAATTTAGAGTAAACACAATGCCAAAAACAATTTTAATTGCTGAAGATTCAGCTGCAGTTCGTAAGTTTATCACTTTGGCACTGAAAATCAAAGGATACAAAGTCATTCCTGCGGTTGATGGTATGGATGCACTTGAAAAATTACCAACTGAGCATATAGATATGTTGGTAACTGATTTAAATATGCCTAATATAGATGGTTTAAAACTAATAAAAACAATTAGAGAATCTGCAGAATATAAAGATTTACCTATAATTATACTTTCTTCCCTTTCAAAAGATGAAGATATTAATGCCGGTCTATCTGCAGGAGCTAACTCGTATCTTATTAAGCCATTTAATACTAAAAGAATTCAATACGAAGTAGCTAAGTTTCTCTCTTTTTAAAGATATTGATAGTTTTAATTAAATTTTTGAAGGAAAAAAGGATGCGTTTTTTAGTTGTTGACGATTCCCCAACTATGCGCAGAATTGTAATCAATGCGTTAAAAACTTTTGGTTACACTGAAGTGGTAGAAGCAGGAGATGGTCATGAGGCTATGGCAAAATTAGAAGAGGGTCCAATTGATTTTGTGATTACTGACTGGAATATACCTAATATGACTGGATTAGAATTGACGCTTTCTATCAGGTCTAACGACAAGTTTAAGCATTTGCCTATTCTTATGGTTACGACTCGTGGGTTAAAGCAGGATATTATTGAAGCTTTGAAGGCGAAAGTAAACAACTATGTTGTGAAGCCCTTCACTCCTCAGGTGTTAAAAGAAAAAATGGACACAATTTTAACTCAACTTAACAAGTAAATCAAATCTAATCGGAGACAGATTATGAATAATAAAGATGTCTCAGTTTTATTAAAAAAAGCTGACGAACTGAGAGCACTATTTGTTCTTGGGCAAAGAGTCATACCTTTTTTAGAAGAAATATTCCTATTTGTAAGCGAAATTCAACCCTTGCTTGACGATATTAACGTGTCCATCCAAGATAATTTGTCAAAAATGCCTAATGCTTCTAAGCAATTATCAAAAGTAACTGAAGCTACTGAGCTGGCTACTACTGAAATAATGGACATTGTTGATGGACTTGTTTATAAATCTGATATAATTACTTCTAATACAAATAAACTGAACGAAATTGTCGGCAAAAAGATGGCTAATCATTTAAAACTTCTGGAAATCATATACAAAGGTATTGATTCCGGAAATAATTTAAAAGAGATTATGCCACACCTTGCTAAAACGATAAATAGCCTTAAACAATCTAAAAATCAAAGCGTTATGAAGATTGTTGATGAAACTAATGAGCTGACTCAAAGCATTGCTATGGATTCCAGTTCTATCATGATGTCTCTTCAGGTGCAAGATATTACATCTCAGCAGATTGCAGCAGTTAATAATCTACTTGAAACTATACAAGGTAAACTCGGTAGGATTCTTAAAAATTTCCAAGAATCTAATATTCAAGATATGATTGATGCTGAAGATCCGGTTGATAATACTAACGTCTCTAAAATGCATAGAGATATTGCTTTTGATCCGGAGGCGGTTTCTGCAATTGAGAACAAAGACATTAGACAAGGCCAAGTAGACGCAATTTTTGGTGGTGATGCCAACATTGATGATTTAATGAATGAAGTAGATGACTCTGCTACTGAGGCTCCTAAAAATGAAGAAGCTCCTGTAGCAAAAGAGGAAGTATCTAACACTTCGCCTGCTTCTCAGGATGATATCGACGCTCTTTTTGGCGGATCTGAAGATGATGGTGGTTCCCCTGCCTCATCTGATGATATTGATGCTCTTTTTAGTTCCCCTGATGAAAATATATCAAGCGATGACGGCACGGAGACTGCTTCGGCAGATGATATTGATGCTCTTTTTGGTAATTCCGATGAACCTGCGTCAGCTGATGATATTGACGCTCTTTTTGGTGGTAAATAATTGTAACAACGATAGTAATCGGAGATTTGTATGTCTGAAGCTATGTTTAACGACTCGGAAATGCAAGAAATTTTCGAAGGTTTTTTAGTAGAAACTCAAGAACTGATTGATAGTCTTTCTCAAGATCTTATGCTCATTGAAGATAATCCTGATGATATGGAACTTCTTAATAGAATTTTTAGAAGTTTTCATACTATAAAAGGGACTTCTTCTTTTATGGGATTTGATAATATTGCTCATATTACTCACCACGCCGAAGATTTACTCAATAAACTTAGGCGTGAAGAACTTAAAGCAAACCAGGCAATCACTGATGTACTACTTGAAGTGCAAGATTGGATTCAATTTTTAATGAATCAATTACAACAAGGTATCAACGAAAAAGTTGATTATCAAAATACTATTGCAGAGTTAGAAAGTTTAAGTTCCGGTAGTCAGCAGCAAGAAGAAGAATCTCCTTCTGATGTCAAAAGTTCAGACTCTCCAAAAGCAATAAAAACTGAAAATGCTCTGGATTCTGTTTTAACTAATGCTGAGATTGTTCAAGGCACAGATGACTTTAGCGATGATGAAATTGATTTGATTCAAGCAGCATTTGCCGAAGTAAATCAAACCTTTTATGAAAACAAGCAAGAGGATAGCCCTACTGAAGAAATTCATGAAGAAGTATCTGTTGCTCCTGATTCTCAAAAGCAAGCAGAGGTGGGAACTAAAGCAGAAAAAACCAAAAGCAATGCTCCTGTGACTGCTCCACCGCTTAAATCTTCTCCGCCTAAGTCTTCACTGGGAAATGGCGCACAAAAGCCTACAAATGTCAGTGCAAAATCAACTACTGAAACTATTCGTATAGATATTACGCGTGTGGAAGAGCTAATGGATTTATCAGGTGAGTTAGTGCTTGGAAGAAATCGACTTGCTCAAATAACTGAAATTATGGAACAGGAGTTTGAACATACCGACCATATACGCGATTTGATAGAAACTACTGCTTCTGTAGATTTTGTTACTTCAGAAATTCAAGCTGCTGTCATGCGTATGCGTATGGTGCCTGTAGGTAAATTATATCAGAAAGCTCCTAGAATTGTGCGTGACTTATCCAAAGAATTTGGAAAACAAATAAAATTGGTGGTCAAAGGTGAAGAAACTGAGATAGATAGAGGCATTATAGAAGAGCTAAACGATCCTCTTGTGCACATGATCAGAAACTCTTGTGACCATGGTGTAGAAGATCCAAATACTCGTAGTAAAATAGGGAAAACTCCTTACGGTACTATTACTTTAGATGCAGAACAAGAAGGAAATAATATTGTTCTGAAAATATCGGATGATGGTAGAGGTATGGATCCCGAAAAGCTGAAAGCAAAAGCTTTGGAAAAAGGAGTTATTACTCAAGATCAAGCAGCTGTTATGACTGATAGAGAAGCATACCAGTTAATCTTTATGCCGGGATTTTCTACTGCTCAAAAAGTTTCTAATGTATCGGGTCGTGGCGTTGGTATGGACGTAGTTCGTACTAACATCCAAAATCTTAAAGGTATGATTGATATAGAATCTGAGCTGGACAAAGGCTCTACTTTTATTATAAAATTACCTCTAACACTTGCCATTATTCAGGGCTTGTTAGTAAAAGTGCAGGATGAAACTTACGCACTTCCTCTTAGCAGCGTAGTAGAAGTAGTGGCAATCGAATCCGGTTCTGTTAAAAGCGTTAATAAGCAGGAAGTTATTAGAATCAGACAAGAAGTACTTCCGATCGTTCGAATGGATAAAACTCTTAAAACTAAGACTATTACGAAAGAGCTTGACGGCAGATATGTGGTAAATGTCGGGCTAGGCATGAAACGTATTGGTTTAGTAGTAGACGAATTACTCGGGCAACAGGAAATTGTAATTAAGTCCTTGGGTGAATACTTAGGTAACATTAGAGGTATTGCAGGTTCTACTATTCTTGGAGATGGTTCTGTAATTATGATTATAGACGTTGCTGAGTTAGTAGAAAGCTTGTATCAAAATAATGAGTTTGTTCAATTTTCTAAATAATTGATTTCGTTCTTTTAGATGCCCCCGGATAAAAGATTATTTTATTTGGGGGTTTATATTATATACACAATTGACACTTACGCTTATGAAAAAAATTAGAGTTTTAATAGTTGACGATTCCCTATTTATGAGACGAACGCTTACTCGCATAATTAATGGCGATCAAATAGAAGTTATCGATACGGCTGTGAATGGAAAAGATGGAGTCGAAAAAGCTTTGGCATTGAAGCCCGATGTAATTACTATGGATATCGAAATGCCTATTATGACCGGACTGGAAGCATTAAAAATAATTATGGAAAAAGATCCAACTCCTATTTTGATGGTCAGCACTCTTACCAGCGAGGGTGCGGAAGCAACTGTTGAGGCTTTGTCTAATGGGGCTATGGATTTCATCACTAAAAGATCAGCTTTTACAGAAATGCACGGATTGAAGGATGAACTCATAGAAAAGATAGTAGAGCTTGGCTCCAGTCCTGGTATTAAATCTATGCTGATGAGACGTAAATTAAAAAGTAAATATGCCTCTAAATATGGTAAATCTTCTACGCCTAAATCTACGCGAACCGGTAATATCACATCCCAGAATTTAAGCGGGCGTACTAAACCTAAGGCCTCTAAGATTGAAATTGTAGTAATTGGTATCTCGACTGGTGGCCCTGTAGCTCTACATGAAGTTTTACCCAAGTTACCAAAAGAGTTTCCGGTTCCTGTTGTGATAGCTCAGCACATGCCGCCTTTCTTTACTAGAACTTTGGCTGACAGATTAAATTCAAAATCTAAACTTTGCGTAAAAGAAGCCGAAGATAATGAAAGATTGCAAGCCGGGTGTGCTTATATTGCTCCCGGTGGAAAAATAATGACAGTATCACGGTGGAAAAAAATCAATATTTCCGATGAGCCTTCCACCGAGTTGTTTAAGCCAAGCGTAAATGTACTTGTTGATTCGGTAAATACTGTTTATCATGGCAATGCAGTTGCTGTCATAATGACAGGTATGGGTAGCGATGGTGCCAATGCTATGTCAGAACTACATAAAAACGGAGGATACGTTATTTCCCAATCACCAGATTCGTGCGTTGTGCCTGGTATGCCAAATAGCGTAATAAAAAAAGATGCTGTTGATGAGATTATTCCTTTAGTCGACATTGCGGAGTATCTTGCTTCTTTATTTAATTTGACTAAGTAATTTTGGATGCTTTTATCATGGACGATAAGCAAAATAACGAATATAATTTTGAAGAATTTGAGATTAACGACTTAAACCAGGAAGATGAAGCGAAAGCTGAAGAAAATCCGTTTCCTGAGGAGTTTAACAGCAGTGATGTAGTTAATCGCGAAGAAGAGGTGGATGAAAAAAATCCTTTTGCGGAAGAGTTTGATAAAAATGCTATAATAAATAAAGACTCTTTAGAAAAGAAAAGAGCTCTTCCACTTTCTGCTGAGGATATAGAAAATCTAATTGCTTATGATGAGCAACAAAGGCTACAAAAGAATTTTTCATCTACTGTGGATCTAAAATCTTCGGGTCTGATTTCTCCTGAAACTATACTTGAGAGGTTTAATCTTAGCGAATCTGATTTATTCGAAGCTCTCAGCTTGGCAGAAGATGACCGATTAAAAAGTGTTTTCAAAGATAACTACAAATTAGACAAAGAAGATGAAATAGCTCGCGAAATGTACTTAAGGGGGAAATTTAAAGATTTTCTGCAAATACCTAAAATTACAGGAAACAAGCACTCTGATTTAAATTCTAATATAGTCAAAGCTGAAACTGTAAGTAAAAATACAAAGAAAATTGAAATAACTGACGACCCAAATTTCAAAGATAATAGGCATTCGACAACATCTGTGATAGTAAATAGAGATGAAGATGGTGAGCTCGAATCTATAGAAGTATTGTGTAAATGCGGAGAACGTACTCTTATTGCTTTTGATTACTTTGACCAAGACAGTGGGTTAGAATCTTCGTCAGAAATAATAAAAGATGCTCCCGGATTTGAACCTTTCCTGACTGACAATGAAAGGGAAAAAGTTAGAGACGAGTACATAGAAGAACAAAAAGCCAGTGATGAAAATCAAAGTATTTTTGAAGAGTTAGATGGTGAAAATGTAGAAGAAGAATACCTTGCCGAAGGTGATTTTGATGACGACTCAGAAGATGAAGAAGATTTTTAGCATTCAATTTGAGTGTGCAAAGATATTTCTTCTAAAATATTGCTGACTCTCAGGCATTTATTCATTGCACCTTCGTAAACGCAGGCTTTCCCTTTGGCATGTACTTCCCACGTGATAGCCTCTGCCCTATCATACCCACAGTTAATTGCTTTGATTATTTGGTCTATCACTTCATCAAATGAGTGCCATTCGTCATTAAAGAGTATCACTCTGGCACTTAACTTTGTATCATCACCGACACTTACCTCTTCTTCTTCCCAAAACTGAGGATTCTCTTCGATATCAAATATCGCCGGTGGAAAATTATTGTCTAATAAATAGTGCATATCATCCGTTAAATATTACTTAGTGTCTATTCCAAATATAAGAAATTGGAGTATTGAATAAAATTATTTATTTTCCTAATAAACTAAGCATATTTGCGTCATTTGCCTTGTCTTATGCTTTATTTTATTGATATAGAGAATTCTTTAAGTATTTTTCATGTCTAAATAAACAAAGCAATATAGATATAAAAATATACTAGCTTTTTGAAATTAATTGAATTAATAGAATTGGTCAAAGTATTATGCATGATTTAATCACATTAGTACCTCTATTTCCTCTGATAGGCTTTATCATTATTGGCCTGTTCGGGAAATACCTGAAAAAAGAAGCTCTCATCGGCACTATTGCCAGTGCTGCGGTGGGGCTGTCTTTTATTACTGCATTAGTAATTTTTATGGATATTTCTTCTTCTCACCAAGAAGAAGCAGTCATCGTAAAAGTATATGAATGGATTAGTGCCGGCAACTTTTCGGCAAATGTATCCTATCAGGTAGACCAACTGTCTATCTTATTTACTTTGGTAATTACCGGAGTTGGGTTCCTAATTCATGTATATTCTATTGGTTATATGCACGGAGACAGAAGCTTTTACCGCTTCTTTGCATATTTGAATCTATTTATCTTTATGATGCTTAATTTGGTGCTTGCCAGCAACTTCTTACTCACATTTTTTGGCTGGGAAGGTGTTGGACTTTCTTCTTACCTACTTATTGGTTTTTGGTATGATAAGAAATTCGACGGTGTCCGTATCAAATGGACAGGGCAAGCTGCAAATAAGGCATTTATAGTTAATAGAATTGGTGACTTTGGCTTTTTGATTGCCATGTTTCTGATTTTTACTACTTTTGGTACTTTGGAGTATACTCAAGTTACCGAAGCTGCCTTTGCCGGTAAATCATTTTACATGGATGCCGGTATAATCACTGCTATAACAATGCTTCTTTTCTTAGGTTGCACAGGTAAGTCGGCTCAGTTGCCTCTTGCCGTTTGGTTGCCGGATGCTATGGCAGGCCCTACTCCGGTTTCTGCACTGATTCACGCAGCAACTATGGTAACCGGTGGTGTATTTTTAGTAGCAAGGAACTCTGTCCTTTTCTCACTCGCTCCTATTTCTATGGAAACGGTAGCAGTTGTGGGTGCTTTGACAGCAATTTTAGCCGCATCTGTTGGCTTAGTTCAAAATGATATTAAAAAGGTATTGGCTTACTCTACGGTCAGCCAGTTAGGCTTTATGTTTACTGCTTTAGGTGTTGGCGCTTATGGTGCAGCTATTTTTCACGTAATGACTCACGCGTTCTTTAAAGCGTTGTTATTCCTTGGCTCCGGCTCAGTGATTCATGGCATGCACGAAGAGCAGGACATACAGAAAATGGGCGATTTAGCAAAATATATGCCTACAACATATAAAACATTTATGATTGGAACTTTAGCTATTTCAGGTATTCCGCTGTTTGCAGGTTTCTTCTCAAAAGATGAAATCTTGTGGTACGCATTTAGCCAGGGCAATATTTATTTATGGCTTACTCTAGCGATAGCGGCATTTTTCACTGCCTTCTATATGTTCCGTCTGGTATACCTAACTTTCCACGGCAAAGAAAGATTTGATCACAAGCACGTACATCCGCATGAGTCACCTAAAACAATGACTATACCTTTAGTAGTATTAGCAATACTTTCAGCATTTTCCGGATTTTTAGGTATCCCGTATGTATTAGGCTTCTTCTTTAGTGATAACCCGAACCTAATGGAAGGCTTCCTGCATCCTATTTTTGCTCAGGCAAATGAAATATTGGATATTTCTCACGGGCATGAGATTCACGCGATAGAATATGCTTTTATGGCCATTTCGGTAATAATTGCTCTTATAGCTTGGAATATGGCTAAAAAAATGTATGCTAGTGAGAGTGCCACACCTAATAATCTTGCAAAATCTTTTAAAGGATTTTACAATTTACTATGGAACAAATACTTCTTAGATGAAATATACTTTAAGGGCATAATTGATCCTATTGTAAATACATCTCGCTCGTTCTTATGGAAGATATTTGATGTGAAAATTATAGATGGTATCGTCAATGGTTCCGGCAAATCTATGAATTTGATTTCCGGCTCTTTAAGGAAAATTCAAAGCGGTGTAGCTCAAAACTATGCAGTTTTGATGATGGCAGGCATTGTAGCTATTTTAGCATGGCTACTGATATAATAAGTAAGTTTAGTAATAAATTTCAGATAAAGACATGACAGCATTTTTAGCGACATTACTTTTACCCCTATTTGCTGCAATTTCCTTGCTGTTTTTCAATAAGGAAAATGTAAAAGCAATAAAGTACTATACTCTTGGGGTATCAATACTAACTTTTATAATTTCACTCTTTTTGTACAGTAGTTTCGATCATCTAAATCCGAACTTCCAATTTGTAATAGATTACTCATGGATACCATCAGTAGATGCCGGATTTAGAATTGGGATTGACGGTATGTCAATGTTATTGTTACTATTGACTACTTTTATCACCCCCATTGCAATACTAGCTTCCTTTAGTGCAATAAAGGAAAGACATAAAGAGTACTTCATCATGATTAGCATATTACAGTTTGCTATGACTGGTGTTTTCGTAGCATTAGATTTATTTTTATTCTACATATTTTGGGAAATTATCCTTATACCAATGTATTTCATTATTGGTATATGGGGCGGTAAAAACAGACTTTACGCTACAGTTAAGTTCTTCCTATTCACAGTAGTAGGTTCTCTTTTTATGCTTGTAGCTATCGTGTGGTTAGGCCATTATGTAGGTAAAGAAATCTTGCATAATGCAGTAGGCTTTACAAGTAACTTTCAGTTAATCAGAGAAGTATCTTCTCAGATTCCTCTTGAAACTCAATCTTGGTTGTTCCTTGCATTTGCATTGTCATTTGGTATTAAAGTGCCTCTATTCCCTGTTCACACATGGCTTGCTGATGCACACACTGAGGCTCCTACTCCGGGCTCAGTTATATTGGCAGGTGTCTTATTGAAAATGGGTACTTACGGTTTGATTCGTTTCAATTTGGACTTATTCCCTCAAGCTTCGTTTGAATATGCCCCTACTATTGCCGTATTAGCTGTTATAGGTATTATTTACGGTGCTTTGGTGGCAATGGTTCAAACTGATGTAAAAAAGCTGGTAGCATACTCTTCTGTTTCTCACTTGGGATTTGTTGTCTTAGGTATTTTCTCGATGACCGTAGAAGGACTTCAGGGTGGTATCATCCAAATGGTCAATCACGGTCTTTCCACAGGAATGTTATTCCTTGCGGTGGGCATGATTTATGAAAGACGACACACTAGAGAAATATCCGAGTTTGGTGGACTGGCAAGAGTGATGCCTGCATTTACAGTGTTCTTTGCTTTGGCTATGCTTGCTTCCGTTGGTCTGCCGGGCTTAAATGGCTTCGTGGGCGAATACCTGACTTTGCTGGGTGCATTTAATTCACCGTTTTTAAAATCACAATGGTACACTATTATTAGTGCTACAGGTGTTATTTTTGCAGCTGTATACTTACTTTGGATGTTCCAAAGAGTAATGTTTGGCGAATTGAGCAATCCTAAGAACAAAGACTTAAAAGATTTGTCAAAAAAGGAATGGGCTATGTTAGTAGCTCCTTTAATATTCATAGTATGGATTGGTGTTGCACCAAATTCATTCCTGAAAATTTCGGATGCCTCAACTAAGGCTCTAGTCAATAAATTAGAACTTATCAAGTTTAACAAAGTACGATATGAGTTACCTCAGATAGAAACTGAAGCAGCTCCTACTAATAATCAATAGTTATTTGGAATAGTATCAGAGTTTACACAATGATTCAAGAAATACAATTATCAGCCCCGGTTTATATGATAGCAATAGTTACGTTAATTGCATTAACTATTGACTTTATGACAGGCAAAAACAAAGCAGCAGTATACAATTTTGTATTGTTTGGCTTGGTTTTAACTTTTGGCGCTGCAGCATATACGCTTACGATTCCTACTGAAACCATAGCAGCCTTTGATGTCGCAGATTCTATTTCCAAAGGTATGATTAATTTTGGTGGCTACGCAGCATATTTTGATATGCTGTTTACTTTAGCCGGTATCCTGACGATACTTGCCGCCAAGCAGTACAACGCAAGGGAATATAAAGATTATAAAGAGTTTTACTCTTTAATCCTCTTTGCAATGTGTGGTATGATATTTATATCTCATGCAGCTAATTTGCTTATGATTTTTATCGGTATTGAAATAATGACTATAACATTTTATGTGCTTTCAGGATTTTTCAGAAATAGAGAAAAATCAATGGAAGCAGCTCTTAAATACTTCTTATTAGGTTCATTTGCTTCAGGCTTCCTTCTTTATGGTATAGCTATGATATACGGTGCTACCGGCACTTTATACTTAAATCAAATTTCCGAAAAGATGATGATGGGTGATTTTCATAGCCTCTACCTCACTCTTGGTATTGGCTTGCTTACAGTAGGTTTGGGATTTAAAGTTGCGGCTTTCCCTTTCCATCAATGGGCACCGGACGTTTACGAAGGCGCTCCTACTGTAGTTACTGCTTTTATGAGCACAGCAGGCAAAGCAGCCGGTCTGATAGCTTTTATAGTTATTGCTCAGGCAATCATTCCGGTTACTAAAGCAAATGAAATCTTGACTAATAATTTGGATAAATTTAGAGACTTGATAGCAATTATGTCTGCTGCAACGATGTTAATCGGTAACATCAGTGCTCTAACCCAAAAAAATATTAAGAGAATGCTGGCATACTCTTCTGTAGCTCACGCAGGCTATTTGCTGATGGGCATAGTTGCGAATTCCCCTGATGGACGAAGTGGCATAGTGTTTTACGCAACAGCTTATATTTTTATGCAAATGGGTGCATTCCTGATAGTATCTGTAATGGAAAGAAAAAATCAATATCTCGAATTAGAAGATTATGTAGGGCTTAGAAAATCAAATCCTGTTATAGCAGCTATGATGGCTCTTTTTATGTTCTCATTAGCAGGCATTCCACCTATGGCAGGCTTCTTTGGTAAGTATTACCTCTTTATGGCTACAATGGACGCAGGTTATTTATGGTTAACTATAGTTGCCGTAATTTCTTCAATTATCTCAATGTATTTCTACATTGGCTTAGTCTTGAACATGTACTTTAGAAAAAGTGATACTGAACACGAAAAAGTTTGCCCCGGAATGGCAGGAATTGCTTTGGCTATTTCAACTTTTGGGGTTATATTGTTTGGGATTTATCCTTCATTAATAATTGATTTGGCTAATAAAATCTTCTAAGGTGATTATGAAACTATTATTGCTTAGTAATTCGACCACACATGGTTATGGCTATTTAGAGCATGCCACAAATCAGATAAAAGAATTTTTGAGTACAGGAATTCGTAAGATAACTTTTGTGCCTTATGCCGGAGTTACTGTTACTTATGATGAATATACTCTAAAGGTAAAAAATGTATTTGAGCCATTGGGGTATGAAGTAGAATCAGTGCATGAAACTGAAGATCCAATGGATATGATTTTGGATGCCGAAGCTATTGTTGTCGGTGGAGGCAACACTTTTCAGCTATTGAATAAATGCTATCAAACAGGAATAATCGATGTTATTCCTAAAAGAGTAGAAGAGGGTATTCCTTATATGGGGTGGAGTGCCGGTTCCAATCTTGCTTGCCCGACTATTCGAACAACTAACGATATGCCTATCATCGAACCGGAAAGTTTTCAGGCATTGGAATTATTGCCTTTCCAGATTAATCCTCATTACCTTGATGCTCATCCTGAAGGTCACCACGGTGAAACCAGAGAGCAAAGACTTGAAGAGTATTTGATGCTCAATCCAAATATCTTTGTAGTTGGCCTTAGAGAAGGTTCTACGATTTTAGTTGACGGCGATAATATGCAACTGTTAGGCGAAAAGGAAGCTCGCATTTTCAAACATGGAATGGCTCCAATGGAAATTGCTCCCGGAGACTCGATGGAATTTCTAAAATAGAAGTTTCAGAACGTATTAGTAAATATGCAATATTTTGCATCTCACAAACTTTTAAAGGTATCCGTGTAAAAACTGATACCTTTTTTATAATTTAGAATTACATCGATTCGTTATAGATAAAATACCATTAGATAAAATATGGAAATGTATTAGAACTATTGAATGGCAAGTGAGTTAAACGCCTTTTTCAATTATCTATTGTCTAATATTGTCTTCCTAGAAATATGGAGCTTATGAAGAATTTTAGATTTTTCTAACGACTAATCTGTGTTTATAGCAGTCTTAGAGCCAAATCTAAAAATGCTAAGATCGCTCAGCTTAGCAACTTTTTTCCAACCAAATTAGTAAGCCCGATTGATCCGATTTCTGTAAAAAAAAGCTAACCCAATCGATAACTGAGTTAGCTTTTATATCTAAGTTTATATAATCTTATTATTCGGCCTTTTTCACAGGGGTTTCTATGGTAATCGTTACCGTCCTACAGTAGAATCTGCCTTCAGGTAGACTATTATCATAAAGTAGCTCGGACTCGCCAAGACCTATTACCTGGGCTTCAGGTATTTTAAGCCTACGAGCAACTGCCAGTGCTCTTTTAGTAGAGATACGTTTATTGATATCTTCTTCACCCATTCTATCAGTATAGCCTTTGATATATATCGTAGCGTCATCAGTCAATCTGTCTTTTACAAAATCGACTACTTTCCTATGGGCAGATGCCAAATTTGTTTTACCATAGTCAAATAATATCAGACTATAATATTCAAATTCTCTATCAGAGATACTTTCCAAACGTTTTCTGTCTATAGTAAGCTGTGCGACAGGCACTCTGTATTTCTTAGCTGTAGCTCTTTGCCCCAGAGAGTCTTCTGCAACAAGAGTAACCTCCACTGAGCCTGCTTTGCGCGGAACGTTAGAGTCTTCGTTTGATAAAGCCCAGTCTATCTTTCCGGGTATTTCATCTTTGCCGGCATAAGTTACAAGAGTTGCACCTTCTTTGGCTGCTTCAAGTCTCCATGACTTCAATCCGGCTTCAGCTTTTATATCCGGTAAAAATCTGACAGTAGACTTAGAGATTACTCTCATTGTATCTACAGTAATTACCGGCTCAACTATTTGCAGATTATCAGATAGAATTTCGACTCTTCTGTTTTCATCATCTGCACCTTCCTCATCAGAAATCGTTTCCTGACGTGGTAAGTTACGAGCTTCAATTCTAATTCTATTTTCTTCAATTCCCCAAACAGATGTCAAATAGTCTTTTACAGATTCGGCTCTCTGTTTAGAAAGTGTTTTATTGTTCTTCTCAGCATCTTTATTTGAGTTGCAGCCAACAAGAGTAATTTTTGCTTTATCATCCTGCTGCATACGCTTACCTACAATATTCATTACGTTGTAGTATGTCTGCATAGCATCTAAATTTTGAAGCTCTACTAAGTTAAAATTAGCAGTGTCTTTTGCTTGCAGCCTTGTATATCTGGCAGGTATCTCGGCAGAGCTATCTGCAAAAAATACATAGTTAAGCAAAGGACGCATATTTAGAGATATAAAATCTTCTATTTTGATATTGAAATTCTTTCTTTCTCTGCCATTAGTATCTATCTCCACAGCAGAAATATTCGCAACCAATACAGGAGGTTTAACAGGGTTAAACATTCTAGGTATTGGAGGCGCTACCGGTGGTGGAGGCGGTGGCGGTGGCGGTGGTGGTTGCTTAAATTTAACAGCAACTCCGGCATGCATAGAGTAAACATTCCAGTCCAGACCACTTACTAATGGATTTACATTGTAATCAAACATCAACTCAGGACATAGCATCAGCCAGCCGTCTCTATTCAGCGGTAATTCATAACTGATACCTACCTGAATGCCTAAAAGTAAAGATGTTGCGTCAGGAATATCACCTGAGGAAACATTATTTATAATGCTACCATCAATATTTGTACCTGTTTCATTTGGCGGATTAAGAGTCTGCTTTGTATTGTAATATTTGCGAGTCATCAAAGCAGCTCGCACACCAGCCAAAGCATAGAAATTATCAGCTAACTTATAAGACACATAAGGCTCTACACCAAACGTTCCGATTTTCGTATCTAAATAATGATCATAACTACCCATAGCAGGCTTTCCATCGACAATGAACTGCATTGGCTCATTTGTTTCCATCAAGATGCTATAGTCAGCATAGCCTAAGCGAGCACCAATCATAAACTCATCATTTAAAGGCATTTCGACTAATGCACCTAAATTGAGACCCGTTGATGTTCCCCCATCATAAATCGGGCAACAAGATGGCAAACCGGGAAGACCTTGAAAGTCTGCAGAATGAATATTTAAAGCGTAATGCCCGTAAATGCCATATCTTGGTTTCATTTGCTCTATTTTAGCCTGCTCCAAAGAGTCAAGCGGTTTCTCCACAGCGACCGTGTCAGCAGGAGTTTGGGCAAACAAATTACCAAACGCCAAAAACAATGCATAAAGCACCATCAGCGTGCTTTTTTTCATCACGACTCCGATTTTTCAGTGAAATATTATAACTTTATGCTGCTTAGAGATTTGGTAGATAGCTACACTTTCTCTAAGTACTAAAATAAGAAAATACTTTGAAATATATAAATTTATTAAGATAATCTTTGTAAAAATGCAAGTATTCTCCTTTTCTGCTTCTAAAAATCAGGAGTTATGTCAGACTAGTAGCAGAATAAATAAGTGGATATTTAATTTGTATTTTCTCTACATCTTTTGCACTTTGCTTTCACTAGAACAAACAATTATTTTGCACGTATTGTTTATTATAGTATTTATTTAACACGGAGAAGCTTACAATGCCAACTTTTTCTGTCGAATCAAACGGACGAATAGAACAAACTGCAGTTTATTATAACGGACAACAGGTTAAAGGAATCAAAGAAGTATTTTTAAATTTAGATGAAGATGGTACTTTTGACTCTGTAATCCAATACGAAGGCAGTGACAAAGAAATCCACACAAAGCATATTTTTGAAGAAAGACTCACAAATGTTGTCTTTACTGATCCTTCATTTACTGAAGAAGACATAGATAATTTGCAACTTCAGCTTTTGACAGTGGAGAGTCAAGGTGATATAGAGTCTTGCATTGTGTATCATAACGATGAAGAACTTGATGGCATAGTTAGTCTATATCTACACGTAAGCCTGCTAAAACTAAAACTTTTATGGAGAAAGTTCTTAAAAGCAACAACTCTTTACCTGAAACTGAAGACTTTAAAGCTGAAATTACTTTTAGAAACGATGACGATACTTTAGAAACTGAGGAGATATTTTAAGATGGAACATAGTAATTTATTACGAAGAATACTGGGTATTCTTACAATTGTTTTTGTACTGGGAGTGTTTTTATCTCCTGATTATGCAGAAGCACGAGGCGGCAGGAGCGGCAGAAGCAGTTTCGGAAGAAGCCGAAGCTCAAGTTTTAAAAGTAAAAGCTCAAGGTCTAAAAGTAGCTTTGGCAAAAAGCGTTCAAGCTCCCGTTTAAATAAGAATTCAAGATCAACAACTCGATCCAGTATACCAAAAACAAAGCAATCCAGTTTTGGTGGTAATAGATTATCAAATCAGAAAGCTTATACCTCTAAATATGGTGCCCCTAGAAAAACAAGTACTTATAGTGGTAAAAATGCTGCTGGCAAGAATCAAAACTATGTTGTCAATAATTATGGTGGCTACGGAAGTGGTTTAATGACCGGCTATATGATGGCAGAACAAGTTGGATGTGGGGCATGCCTTTTCACCCCGCTTTTTACTATTCAAGACCATACTATGTTAATAATCCTGATGGAACTATCGGAGTTTACCCTCCTACTTTCTCTTTTGGTAAACTGATATTTACAATCATGATTTTAGGTGTGATTATCTTAATAATCAGAGCTATTATCAAATCAAAAAACGACAGAGAGAAGGTGGTGGTGGTAATTTCTCATCATTCGGATAAAAAATAAATTTGAATAATAAGCCCAAAGCGTAAGCATATCCTTGTTTACGCTTTTTTTTATGTTACTAACTCTAAACTATCTTCAGAAAATAAATACTATTTCTTTTCTTCTTTGTATTAGAAAAAATTATATACAATTAAATGGCAACTGAGCAGAAATGTAGATTAATTCGCTCCTCTATCTGCTCTAATCAATAAATTTATATTTATGCTGCTTTGCTTTCCATCTTTCCAGAGCGTACTGTTGCATGTTAACTACTGTATCTTTCTCGTCAATAATTTCCAAGCCTAATATAGCTTCTATAATGTCTTCCATCGTTACTATTCCATCCACCCCGCCGAATTCGTCAATAACCAGGGCTATTTGTTCTTTTTTATTTAGCAATATTTCCCATAACTCAAATACCGCGTTTGTTTCAGGTACTTCTATCATCTTTCTTCGGAAATCAATGAGACTTGTTTTGCCGGACTCGTCACTCTCAAAGACATCTTGCTTGACTACATAGTATTCTATATCATCCAAATCTTCTTTAAAAATAGGAATCCTTGAAAATGCTCGAAGGGATTTTGACTTTTTAAATTCCTCAAGAGTCATCGTTTCATTTGCTGCCGCGATCACCGTTCGTGGTGTCATTATTGTAGATATCTTGAGTGTTTTCAATTTTAAAATATTATGTATAACTTTTTGCTCTTTGGAATCTACCAATCCTTCTTCTGCACCGATACTTGCAAGCATTGAAATTTCTTCTCTGCTGGTTGTTCCCACTTGCTTTTCTGACGAAAACACTTTCGTAATCAAAGAAGATATTTTGACTAAAGGGTAGGTTAAAACTATGCTTATCGTTATTAATTTACAGACTATTCCAGCTAATTTATCCCAATATCTGGCTCCTAATGTTTTAGGAATAATCTCAGTAACTACCAGTATTAGTAATGTTAAAATAGCAGAGACAATCCCAAAATATTCATTCCCGAAGACTAAAGAAGCTTGAGCTCCTACACCGGCAGCACCAACTGTATGTGCTACAGTATTTAATGATAGAATTGCTGATAGTGGTCTGTCAATATCCGTTTTATATTCTAAAAATTTTGATGCCCATGAAGTATTATTTTGGACGTGAACCATCAAATATGCTTTGGAAGTAGACAGTAACACTGCTTCCATAATTGAGCATAAAAATGATACAAATAATGCTATAAAAAGATAAACAAAAAGTAGTAACATCTTTGCCAATCATCCCCATTCTTTTGATACAATCTCTCTGAAAATAAAATCGCCGAACTAATCCGGCGGTTTTATTGAGTCTTTTAATATATATCTGTCTAATCCAATCTAACTATATTTCCGGAACCATTATTAACAGTCCTAGTTTCTTTAGGATTTCCTTTATATCTGATATCGCCACTGCCGTTTAGTTCTGCTACTATTCTGCTCGTAACATTTAAAGAAACATCTCCGCTGCCATCAAGCTCTACCTCAGCATTTACCGTATTGCAGTTTATCAAATTAATATTTCCACTACCGTTTAGCTCTATCTCTGCCTCTTCAGCTTCTCCCGCAATATCAATATTGCCTGATCCATCTAAATCAACTTCAATCGCGTCATATTCTATATTAGAAAGATTAATATTACCTGAGCCGTCAATACCTACTTCCAATTCTTCACCAATTAGAGAAGTATTGCACATAATATTTCCTGAGCCATCCAAGTCCAACTCACGATAGTTTGGATTAGAAATGTAAATATCAAGTTCTGTAGGAGAAATATTTTCTTCTTCAAAAATCTTCAGCTCACCATCGTCTACAGTTAGTTTTACAAAATCTTGAAGATTAGCATCTGTGACAACTCGGACGCTCTGACTGCCTTGAGTCAGATGTACATTTGCTATGCCTTCCAGATTAATACCATCAAAACTTCCCAAAGTTCTTTCAGTTTCTGTCACTTCACCGTTACCGTCAACAGCACTAATGAAAAGGGAACATGACGAAAACACTAACGCAACAAATACACTTAAAAATACTACTCTCATTTTCATATCATCACCTATAATATTTCGAATCTTGCTTTAACTTGGTATCTAATTTGGATTTGTTTAAAATTCTCAAAATTTGATTCCATTGGTGTTGCCGTTCTGACTGTGTTAGACTGTACACGGAATAGCTGGTTATAATTAGAATAATAATTTTCTACTTCCTGAATTACCAAGACAGCTCCTATTTTTTGTCCTACACTTTCAACTAAATATGCTGCTTTTGCTTTTGCTGCTTTTAGTGCATCAATTTTTACCTGTTTGCGATAATCCAGCATATTTTTATGTTTCAAATCAACTATTGATACTTGATCCAAACCTCTAACACTTAAATTAGTCATCAGCACATCAACCTGTTTAAAATCTTTGATACTAATATGTATTTCTTTCCTTTTCAAAAATCTTTTACCTCTCTGCTGCCACTGATTGCCACCATCATTCCAGGTTATTTGATTATCATTTATGCCCAATTCCTTCAGTTGAGCTAGCACCAGCGGTTCTATCTTGTCCATAGTAACTTTTGTTTGGTAATCCTTCCATTCTTTACCTTCTTCATATTCTTCTTCAAAATACTCTGAAAAACCAACTTTTAGAATTATCTCATCAGGAGCAATTTCCATCTCTGCACTTCCCGTAACCTCTATATATGGTTTCTCATCTGCTTGACTTGCTGCTGGCCAAAACAATAACACGAACAGTAATAACAAAAGATTTTTTTTCATCTCTCTACCTTTGATTCATTATATTTTTATATAAATTTTATCCATAAAAGGTAATACGTAATTAAATCTAAAATAGTTCTATATGTTTTACTCATTTTACAAACTTATTCAAAATATTTAAAGTCTTAAACTTTTCTACAATTTCTTGTCTTTGAGTTAAAATATATTATATTGCTAAGAAATGAGACAATCACGGGCCTGTATACTATGGCAGAAAATATTCTTATAAAGTATCTTAAAAAACATTTCGGCTATGACTCTTTCCGAGAAGGTCAGGAAGAGATTATTATGTCTATTTTAAACGGGCACAATACTCTTGCAGTAATGCCCACCGGTGGAGGCAAGTCAATATGTTATCAGCTTCCTGCTATTGTAAAACCGGGGACTTGCATTGTTATATCTCCACTTATTGCACTGATGAAGGATCAGGTAGATACTTTAAATAGTAAAGGAATTTCGGCTACTTATATTAATAGCAGCCTTGCCTATCAGGAATTAACCCATAGACTGCAAAAGGCTGAGTCAGGCGCTTATTCTTTGATTTATGTCGCTCCTGAAAGACTTGAAAGCAAGTTATTTATAAATTTGCTCGCATCTATGGAGGTATCTTTTATTGCAGTTGATGAAGCACACTGTATCTCGGAATGGGGGCATGATTTTCGTCCGGCCTATAAAAATATCGCAAACATAAGAACTTTATTCCCAAATTTGCCCATTATTGCTCTCACGGCTACTGCTACTCCTGATGTGCAGAATGACATTGTCAATATCTTAGAGATGCTAAATGTAAACAGATTCCTAAAGGGATTTGACCGACCAAACCTATCTTACAAAACTATCACTAGCAATAAGAAAGCTGAAAGAATTATTGATTTAGTCAAAGAAACAAAGGATGGCTCCATAGTTATCTATTGTGCATCTCGAAAACGAGTTGAAAATATAAATAATCAATTAATTGCTTATGGTATCAAATCTGAGGCTTACCATGCAGGTATGCCTGATTACATCAGGCAGCAAGTCCAAGATAGATTTATAAAGCAAAAAAACGCTATTATTGTAGCAACAAATGCCTTCGGTATGGGTATAGATAAGGCAAATGTAAGAAGAGTAATTCATCATGATTTGACTCTAACTTTGGAAGGTTACTATCAGGAAGCAGGTAGAGCCGGTAGAGATGGTGATAATTCTGATTGTTTTCTTCTCTACGACCCTGAAGATATTAAGCTGATGAACTTCTTTGTAAAAACAAATTATCCGACGAATAGAGAGATACAGTCAGTCTATGATGCTCTGTACAACATTCACGGTGTAGATTTCGGTTACAAAACTAATAACCCAATCGTTCATAGCCCGTCAGCTCTAGCGAACATGGCAAATATTCCCTTCTCTATCGTTAATAATGTGATTGCTCTATTTGAAAGAAACAATATCATCCGTAAAAACTCAGTACACAGCAGAGCCACAATTCAGTTCACAGAAACGCAAAACAGAATTCGTGAGTATTATTCTAATACTAATGACGACAATCGCACTGTGCTTGAGGCTTTACTGCGTAGTTTGAGCAGCGAAGCATTCCTAAAACCTGAAGAGGTAGATTTGCATGAGTTGATGTATAAGCATGAGATAGATGACGAACTGCTTAAACGCTCTATGAATGCTTTGCAAATTTCAGGAGTAATCAGATTTCGTGAAGCTGGTCTCGCAGGAGGCATGATGCTCACTATGGAACGTATGCCTATTGATAAATTACCGCTAGACTTAAAAGCTCTGAATGAAAGGCGCAATCACGCCTTCAAAAAAATGGAAACTATGGTAAAATATGCAGAAACTCTAAACTGTAAAAGGAACTTTATACTGGAGTATTTCCATAACGAACAACAAAGTGAAGTTTGTGGTAAGTGCTCTTCCTGCACTTCATCTAACGGAAGCAGAGTCTTTATCAATAACGAAAAAGAGAAGTTTATCGTCAAGCAGATACTTTTTGGCATTGGAGAGTTAGACGGAAGATTTGGAAAAGCAATGATTACTGATTTCCTTAAAGGCAATAAAACAAGCAAAATCAGCTCATTTCAGCTTGAAAAAGCTCAATATTATGGATCTTGCAAAGACATAGCAGTGGAAGAAATAAAAAGAAATATTGAAACTGCATATATGAAACGCTATATAGATATTGATTCCGGTCAATATCCTGTTTTGTCTGTTAGCGAACTTGGCTTAAAAGAAATAGGACGAAAACCTACTCCTTATTTACCTGCAAAGAAGCGTATAACAAAAAATATTGCAAAAGAATTGTCAAACAAGCTCAAGAGCCTTCGAAATGATATAGCCAGACAAGAGGGAATAGTCCCACGTGGCGTATTGTCAGATGTTGCAATAAGAAAAATGTCAGAACTTATACCGGGAAGCATCGAAGAATTATCCAAGATAAGTGGTGTGTCTCTCTTTTTTACAGATAATTATGGTAAAATGTTTTTGACTGAAATAAAGGACTTTTTTGATAAAAAAGCCGATGATAGTTCCCCCAATGTCTCTCAGGAATCTATTGTTTCTTTGAATATGGCTAAGCAAGGCATGTCACTTAGTGCAATAGCTCAAGAATTGCGCAGTACGGAAGGAAAAATTGCATACAATTTACAAGAAATGATATTGGCAGGCGAGAAATTAAATCATAATCTTTTTCTAAATGACTTCAAATTCGAAGAGCTTAAAAAACTCAGTCAAAACTCAGTCAATTTGAGTTTAAAGGATTTAAAATCCAAATTATCATTTGATATCGGATTTGCAGAGTTAAGAGTTTTATACGCTATTGCTCAATCAGACCTTAAAGACCGTTGATTTTTCTTTTCATCATCAGTCATCATAGTGTGTAAGACACCATATATTTCATAACCGGCTTTTCGGCGAAGAGCTTTGTTAAACTCCATAACTTTATCTTCAAAAGCTTCGTCTACAGTTCCGCTATGAGCCAACTTCTTTCTAAGTTTATTTATAGCAAGATTTTCGTCGTCCTTAACTTTTTTAGAAGGAGCATCTTTGCTTAAATCCATGCTTCTTTGCGTGGCTTTACCTAATGCACGTTTTGCCATGTTTTCACCAATAAAAATACTTATTAAACTGCCCCTAATATAAAGACTATATGGATGAGTCTATATTTTACAATACGTATAATATATCACCTGGAATACCATTTTACGCGTATTTTAAAATATATTATAAGTTCCAATGTAATTTTTGATTAGACCACTTGTCATTATATATGCAAAGTTAGTGCCATAATATTACTTTATCGATTAATTTTATTTTGAAATATCACTGTTGAATCTATATCTAAGTATCTTAAATCCATATTTTTTTGTATTTTTGTTATTATCATATTTTATTGGAGCATATAGATGAAATTATATAAATACTATCTTTTACTTTTTGCTTTTTTAGTGGCTTGCAACGACTCTCCTGTTATCAAAGACGGAGTAGAGCACACGCTCACTAGCATCCGAAAAGAGCCTGGTCTGTCTTGGTTTGATTATCACTATCAGGAATACCAACCTATAGACTCTTTATGCACTTTGATTAAACAAGAGTACGATCCCTCTATCTATCGCGTGGTTATGTTTACTTCTTATCTTTGTAACTGCGAGGATAATTCCACATACCTGCCTCACTTAGCAAAGATTATGACTTACTGCAATATACCTGATTCTAATATGACTATTTATCTTATGACTTCGGTGGATGCAGACACTCCATACAAAAGTAAGGTTGTGATAGAAGAATTTCCGGAAGCTTACTTATTCAAAAACGGTGAACCTGTTGCTTCTTTAATTTCTATCAGAGACGAACTGGACTATAGCGAACAGACTTTTGAAAAAGCTCTTCTAAATGCTTTAGGTAAAGAATAAAAGGAGATACTTTATGAATTATTGGATAGTAAAATCTGACCCTGACTCTTACTCTTGGCAAGATTTAAAGAAAGACAAAAAAACAGACTGGGACGGTGTCAGAAATTATCAGGCTAGAAATAATTTAAAAGAAATGAAAATAGGCGATTTGGTACTTATTTATGAGAGCATATCTACCAAAGACCTAGTGGGCATATCAAAAGTAACTAAGGAACACTTTCCGGATCCGACAACAGATGATGATCGCTGGATAGCTGTAGAGTTGGAAGCTTTTGAAGAGTTAGAGAATCCTATCAATCTAAAAGAAATTAAAGATACTGAAGAGCTTCAGAATATTGCTTTGATAAAGCAAGCCAGATTATCAGTAATGCCGGTGAGTAGAGAAGAATTTGACAAGATTATAGCAATGTCTAAAAAATAGAGTCGGTGATGAAGAAGAGTATTCGGGTTTGGTTTACTGATTTTTGGCAAAATTTTGATAAAGAGAATAATATTTTTATGGATTTGCTACAAGAGAGATACTCTGTAACTCTTGATAAGCATAATCCTGAATTTTTGTTTTTCTCACTTTTTGGCAATAATCATATAAACTATAATTGCATCAGAATCTTTTTCTCAGGTGAAAATATGCCTGCAGATATGAAAAAGTGCGACTATTCTTTTTCTTTTGAAATGCCTAATGGTAATCCTCGTAAATACAGGTTACCTCATTATTATCAATATAGCAGACCGGAAAAACTATTAGAAAAACCTGCCCCTAAGGAATTACTCTTAGAGAAAACTAAATTTTGCAATTTTATTTTTTCAAATCCGAGTTGCAAAAAGCGAAATGACTTCTTTCATAAATTAAGCAAATACAAAAAAGTTGACTCCGCAGGCAGATTTCTAAATAACATGGATGAGCCTCTTGGTATGCGCGTAGAAGATAAATGGGAATTTATGAAACCATATAAATTCTGCATTTGCTTTGAAAATGAAGAAGCTGATTACTACACTACAGAAAAGCCTTTTGAAGCTATGATGTTAAATAATATACCAATTTACTGGGGGAACCCTAAAGTTGGCTTAGATTTCAATCCTGAGGCTATTTTGAACTGGTATGACTATGGTTCCGACGAAGCTCTTATAGAGAAGATTATTGAATTAGATCAGGACGACGATAAATATGTCGAATTTATGTCACGTCCTTGGTTTACTGAAAATAAGCTTAATGAATATGTGGAAAGAGAAAATATTCTAAAGCAAATGGACAAGATAGTAAATGATGAAATAGAGACAGTAGCCTCTAAATCAGGCATATTCTCATCTAATCGACTGATAAAATCTACCACTCGGTTGATAGAGAATATAAAATTCGTCAAGTTAAGAGCATTTATGAGACTAAGGTTTTTATCATGGCAGAAGGTAGTGCTTAAAATACAAAAAATAAAAAATAAGCAGAAATGGTAAATTTATTGAAGATACAATACTTCCATTGCATTCCGGAAAACGTAGTCCGGTTGTAACTCTTTCATACATTTAAAATGCTTAAGCGGGCATTCCTTTGAGCCATGTATAGCACAAGGTCTGCAATTCATCTCACCTACTGATAAGGTTCTGTCTAACTTCCCGATAGGAGCAAATCCGAATTCCGGAATTGTTGGTCCATAGAGAGTAATAGTCGGACATTTTACAATGCCTGCAAAGTGAGTAGGAGCACTATCGTTAGTAATCAGTAAATCTGAATGAGTCAATAGTGATATTGACTGTGAAATGCTGGTTTTGCCACATAAATTAAGCGCCCCCGAAGCATTTACAATTACTTCAGCATCCTTGCTATCCTCTTTTGCGCCGATAACAAAAACTATTAGACCTTTTGAAGTCATCATCGATGCTAAATTAGCGAAATGTTCAACACACCACTTTTTAGTAGCCCATACTGATCCCGGAGCTAATACTACTATTTTAGATTCAGCCTGGGTAGCATTTTCAAGTAAAAGTTGCTCTATAAGTTGCTCATCATTTTTATCAAAAGACAAATCAATATTGGAGTAAATGCGATTAATATTATCAAAGGGAGCCAGTAAGGATAGATTTCTTAATGTTTCATGCTTCAATTTATCATACGGAACAGTTCTTTTGTATAGGAAAGAAAAGGCATTAATATCAAATCCTATTGTCATTTTAGCGTCAACCAACTTGGCAAGCAAAGTTGTACGAAATGACCTGTGAGGTGCTATGATTAAATCAACATTTTGCTCTTTGAGTTGCTGAGCAAGTAATTTAATACCACTATATCCTTTATGTTGCCCCCTTTTATCATAAGGTAATATCACATCAATAGAAGAAGACAAAGCAGCAGTTTGAGACGAAATAGGTGTGCATACAGAAATGATTTTACTTTCTTGAGTATTTTTGCGCAATACTTGAAAAAGAGGCAGAGAGAGCACAAAATCACCTAAAAATGCTGTTTGAATAACAGCGATGGACTTGTAATTGTTTAGATTAAGCTTTGTCATATTACTTTCCGGGTTTGTGTTTCCATCTTTTATGTTGCCAAGCCCATAATTCCGGAATTTTCCTGATTTGATTTTCTAAAACTTTTACATGCCTTTCTGTAAGGATTTGTACAGCGTCTTCCCTATCTTTTAAGTCTTCGTGTGGTATTTCTTGTAGCTTGACTCTATATTTGCCGTCACTTTGTCTTTCGGAGAACCCAATCACGATTGGAGCATTAAGCCTCAAAGCCATAGCCGCAGGAGATTCGTAAGTAGCAGCCGGCCTACCAAAGAAATCTACAAAAATATCCTTATCTTTTGTAGCACTTTGATCCGCCAATAAAGCAACCATATTCCCCTTTCTTAATTCAGATACAATCGGGCGAGCAGCTTTATACATTGAAACTACTTTGTTATTATGATATGTTCTATAAGTATTTAAAGTACTATCAGCTATTTTATTACGTTGCGGTTTGACAATAATAGTTACAGGAATACCTGTAAAATATCCGGCAGTATATGCAAGCAACTCCCAGTTACCATAATGACCGGAAAGTAAAATTACACCATTTCCTTTTTTGCCTAGCTCATTAATCAATTCAATATTTTCATATACCACTTTTTGTTTTAGATAGTCTTCTGACATTTTAGGAATAGCCATGAGCTCCATCATTGTTATTCCTAAATTCTGATAAGACTTTGCAGCAATATTTTTACAATCTGAAATAGATTTATCAGGAAAAGATTTGGCAATATTATCTAAAGTGATACCATATCTCTTCTGACTAATAACTCTTAGGATATCACCGATCAGTCTTCCTAAATTAATTCTAAAGTGGTCAGTTATATGCTGAGAGATAAAACACAAAATATAGAGTATAGAGCTAACGATATAGTCAATAATTCTATTCATATTATTTATTGTTTTCTAATTCGTATGTAGATTTAGCTCTATTATCAGTTGGTACATATTTATCATACCAATCCGGATTATACGCCTCTCCTGTTACAGTGGAATGCACTAATTGGTAATCATTATAACCTAACCTTTCTACAAAGTAGAATAAAGCTCCACCTTCATATCTGGTATAATGCCACTCTTCCCATGCATTATTATCCATCGATAATGGATGTATGTCTTTATCATCAGGAAATCCGTATTTAATAAGTACCCATCCCCTATCTGTGTTCCAGCCATTATAATCTGTATTGGAGGAAAAGTGCCTATTCGCATACTTTACACGTCTTTGAAATTCAATTAGAGTTTCATTAGTTAGCGTAGTTGTATCTCTATCTCGCATTTTCCAAAAACGATATAAAGCTCTTTGCTTTCCTTTTAATGTCGTTAATCTTTCGAATAATTCTTTTTCGGGTACATTTGCTACAATTTTTGACATTTTTATGCTTAAGTCAACTTGCTCATCAGTCATTGTAGCGAACTCGCTCATCTCAAATATCTGATCTTCAGTAAAAATAATAGTAGCATCCAGAGGCATTTCATAATTATACATAAAGAATTTCTTTTCTTTCGACTCAAATAGATATTGGTCTTTATAAATTTCAACTACAGCATAATAAACCCCACTCGGCAAACCGGAGAGAGACGTATTAAAATAAGTAAAGTAAATATTTGATTTATTTTCTATTTCAATATACTGAAGTTCTTTCCGGACTGGCATCTTTGCTGCGTCAAGTAATTTATATCTTAAAGAATATTTGGTATCGTCATTTTCTTGGGATATTACTTTATAACTGTGGCACAAATACATTTCCACTTGATTTGTAGCAAATACAGCTTCAGGATTTGGTACTATATAATATCTGTATTTAGTAAAGTTATTTATATCGTCACTTTTTACAATATTTCTCGCCAACTGGATATCACCAATAGCTATGTTATCTTCTTGTGGCTTTAATTCAAAAGAAAATGATTTATGTTTTACTTGATTTTTTCCATACACGTCAGAATAATAAAAGTATACCTTATATTCTCCGGCATTAAAATTATAACGCTTTTGTCCTATCAAATCTCTAATAGTAGAATCAGAAACACTTCTTAGGTCAGAAATATTCCATTGTTCATTTACTACTGTATCTGAGCCAGATAAGATATGAAGCTTACAATCCATTTGTGTATTGTAGTTATCGCCGGAAGAATGCTGGTAAGTTAGCTGATTGTTTGAAATACTATAATAGAATTCCCACAAAAAACTACCGTCATACTTAAAAAAAGCTGCATGATCAGTTTCAATTTTTTGTGCAAATCCACTAGTAAATAAGCCAAAGAGACAAAACAACACAAAGTTGATTCTCATTTTATACCTTTATTGATATTGTTTTAAAAAAAGCCGTTAGAATAGATTATCTAACGGCTTTATCTTATACACTAATAATTCAAATTAGTTACCGAAGTGCAAACTAACACCTACTCTGTGTACTAATTGATCAATTTCCATAGCCGGAGTCATTGAATAACCAAAGTCAGCAGTCATGCCACCTGTAAAGTATTTCAAACCAACACCAAAAGCTACACCATTATTATCATGTCCGATATTATAACCACCTCTTAGAGATAGAAATTCTTTCCATACATATTCTGCACCAAATGCAAACTGTTCAGGAATATCAGAGTGAGTAACAAAGTCAAACGCAGCAGTAATTGCATTATCACCTTCATTATATATTTCAGATGACAAGCCTGCACGGAAAATAACCGGCGCGCTATAAGTAGAGCTTAAATAAGAAGCATCTAACTCTGATTGATAAATTTCATTACTATAAAGAGCAGCTTCAGTTCTTAAATTTTGACCATCATATCTCATATCACCACCGAAGTTGTGAATAGAGAAGCCAATTTTAATACCTTGTATACCGGTATCATAAAGCGTACCGATGTCAAAAGCAAAACCACCACTTGAAAGGTTAGCAATTTTATTATTTAAATATTTAGCAGTTACACCAAAGCTAAACTGGTCAGTAATCTTACCTGAAAAAGTAAGCTGAGCAGACAAGTCTTGGACGGAGTAGTTACCACCTGTACCATCTTGGAAATCCATAGTAGTTTCTTCTATATCTCCACTTGAAAGAGAGATAATAGAAGCAGCAACTGCAAACTGTTCGCTTATAGGCAAAGAAGCAGCAGCAAAGCTAACTCCATAGTTTGCAAACCATGTAGTGTGTTCTACTGTAGCACCTGCACCTTCTAAGGTAACTAATGCAGCAGGGTTCCAAAAAAGACAAGATAAATCATTTACAGCGGCACCATTAGCGCCAGCCATACCAGTCGCTCTTGTTCCGATTGGAATCTTGAGGAACTGAGAGCCTGCAGCACCTACTTTATTTATCTGCCCCGCAGAAGAAGCAGCACCAGGAATAACTTCTGCAGCATAAGCTTCTTTAACGGTAAGAACAGAAAGAGCGACTAAACAAATTAATGTGAGTATTTTCTTCATTTTATTATCCTTGATTTTATTTCTTTACTTAATATCGCTGCCTCCTTAGAGGCAGCGATTGGGCAAAAAACTATTAGTCTGTAATAATCCTGTAGCTACCAACAACAACAGAGAAGTTTTTAACAGTTTGAGCTCCGTTTGGAGTAGTAATAACTGCAACTAATGCTTGAGAAGCAACTCTCTGGTTATTATCAGATAACAAGTCCCAAATATCAACAGCTACTTTATCAGAATCAGGAGAAGTTAACTCATTATGTTCAATACGCGTAACTATTTCACCTGTAACAGTGTAAATATCGATTGTACATTCTTCTGGTAATCTAGTAAAGTACAATTCTGCACCGTAAGGAGATTTCTGACCTTGATGAGAAATAAAGTATGGATTAGGAACTACTTTAACTGCATCCAAATCTTCATCAGACATTTGATCTGGAGATTTAACAGTACCGCCAACTTTAACTCTAACTTTAGCGCCCGGAGCAGGTAAACCTAAAGCACCACCTGTAGTAGATAATGTAATTTTATCTCCTACTTGGAAGTTCTGTCCACCATAGTTAAACTCTTTAATATCTACTTGATCCCAGCCATCACCTAAAGTATTAGAACCGGCATTAGCACCATCAAAGAAGAACGGAACACCAGCAATATAAATTACGTTTACAAAGTCGATAGTTGTGCCATCTGCAGCAGTTGCAGGCAACGCAAATCCACCTTGTATACCGGAATATATTTCTTTTTTACCATCTTCATTATAAAATTCGCCATTATCCAAAACACGATAAACTAAATGTTTAGGTTTTTGCAAAGCATTCAATTTAGTTTCTCTAACGTCAATCCAACCTGATGCAAACATATTATAAGTATTATATAATTCATCAGGATGTATACCTTCTGTAACTGTATTTACAGGATAAGGGAAAGCTTTTGTATATAAGTAGTTTGCAGAACCTGTAGATATCCAATAAGGACTCTGACCTATATTGTTATATGGAGCAAATGTAGAGTATCCAGCACTATTATATGGTTTAGCAGGTATATTTATGTGTTCCATATCGGACTCATAAGATACCTCAGTAAAGCCACCTTTACCGTCTCTTCTATCATATTTAGTAACATTTCTAACTTTTACAGTAAGTACGTCTACATCAAATTCTTTCATTACATCTTCAGATTTAGATGGTTGGTACCATACTTTGATGTGTCGTTTTTCTTTTCCAGTAAACTCTAACTCATAAGTACCAGGACCGTTATTATAACTTGCCATAATGTCTGTAGTTACAACCTGAGGATATGTTGCATTAATTCTTGAAAGATCTTTTTGTGTCGGAATTGTAGCATACTTATAGTTAGCTATACTACCAATTTTTTGTGTAGTAATTGTATTGGCAGTAGATTTTGAGTAGTCATCGTTACTTTCTAATTTATCGGCAATATTTAATGTTTTGCGTTTGGTGTCAGTGTAACGAGGAATCAACATATCAACTGTTTTACCTTCTGCAAGACGTACAGTATCCATGCGATAGTCACCACCATATTGTTTGATATCAAATTCAAATTTGAAACCAAATGCACCATAAGCCGGTTTTTTCATACCGGAAGCATATATAACACCACCTGCATCTGGAGAAGTTCTATAACCGGTACCTATGTAAGGAGTGTATAAACCTTCTACCATTTCACCGGTACTCCATGAACCAAATCTTTCTCTTACTTCTCTGGAATCATGAGCAGCAAAATTGATATCTTTATTAGAAACAGGATCTTGAATCAAAGTATCAGCAAGTACGTAAGAAAGTCCGTTTTCAGTAAATGCTCCGAGATAAGCAAAATCACCTGGATCTTCTTCAAACTCAGTAATACCTTCATATAAGATTTGCTTAGTTACTGTATCTTTTAATGTCATCATTCTTACATATTTACCAAAATATGCTGGCTCCTCGCGACCTGTGAAAGTATAAGAGCCTAAAGACCAGTATGGTTTAAATTCTAATTCGAACACGTGACCTGCAAAGAATTGAGAAACTCTTTGCTCATCAATTGGGAAGAATTCAAAATTATAAACACCACCCATTCTTTCCGGGTTAACTACTTCGATGTCAAATTTAACATCATTAGTAATTGCAGCTGCTTTAGGTCTAACAGCCAAGGCATTAGGCAAAGCTAAAGATGCATCATTTTCTTTTATTTCTGTTGGTTGCTGATAGTCACCTTCGTCAAATGATAATAATTTGTAGTAATAATCCACGTTATTAATCATTCTTTCTGATTTGGTTGGGTCTTCGTCATAGTAAAATATACCATCCCCATTGTCACCAAGATCTACAAAAGTTCTTCCATCAGTTAATTTTTCCATGTATTCAGGTATAAGTCCTTCACGAATTAATTTTGATTGTTGAAAATCAACTCTATCTATCACTGTGATTGTATCATAAATCACTTCACCTGTGTCAGGATCAATAGCGATATCCCCAGTAACAGAGTCAGTTGCAGGAACTTCATAAGTAGTTTTTTCTTCAAAATTAGGGAATATCGCTTTAGCTTTCCCTTCTTTTAGATATTGGTAAACCAATTTATTAACATAGTCCAAGTGCTCTGCGTTAGACATAATTGCTTGCGCAGAGTTATCAATTAAAGCGTAGTCGATAACGTATTTATCAGAACCTGCTTCTTTAATCTTTGTAGCAGTACTATAGTAAAAAATAGTATCTACGTTATGTTTAACATAAATAACTTCACCTGTTTCAGCATCAACATCTTCAAAGTAAGTCCATTTAAGTGTATCAATATCTTTTGTGTCTGCAGGACGCTGATCAGCAGGAGTCGCTACAAAGTTTGAAAAACCTAAATAAGTACTTGCATTAATTTTTGTTGTTTTTCTTATGTAATATATTGGATTATAATCTAATACAGCACTTTCTAGTTCGATAGTACCAATAAGAATTGAATCTAATAGAAAATCATTTTGTTGAGGATTAAATCTATAACCTCTTTCAAGGTATTCTTTTCTATTTTCTCTTATTTTCTCTAAATTACCACCATCATAAGGTTGTGCGGCTTCATATCTGTATTTATTAAGATTGACACCTAATTTGCTTTTATTTGCAACACCATAGAAGTATTTACCCCAAGGGCCGGTAGTAATCTCAGCAGTATCAATATCAACTATCATAGGTAGATTTAAAGTATCAAATCTAGATTCATTACCATCATTATCATAAAATTTTCTATTAAAGAAATTTTGTCTTTCCATGATACAGCCTTGGCAGACTCTCATCACTCTGATATTGAATGAATCTAATACATCAACTTCACCATATATACTATTAGCTACAGGTCCAATTACCATAAGCGAATCAATAAATGGCATTTTATATTCCTCTGCAGGTTTACCTGCTTTAAGATATGATTTTTGGAATGCAGTAGGCATAGACCATTCTGCTATTTGTCTCCATCCAAGAGGACCTGAAGTATCAGTTTGATGTTCTGTATAGTTTGCGATGTCTGTTCTTCTAGATCTGTAAAGTCTGTACCCCATAAAGTCAAGACCATTTTCTTCATTATCTTCAGACATCTCAGAATAATTATCCCATGATAATACTACACCATTATTTACGCCTCTTGCTGATAAATTAGCACGTCTTGGAGGCATTGGAGCTCTAAAGTTATTATCATATACAGTTTGAGCAAATTTGTCTTTAGTTACAAGAGTTGCCATATCTTCCAATGTACCATCCGGTGCTGCAAGATCCTTTACAGCATCTGCAATAATGATACCCACTACTACTCTTGCAGTATCATAAGGTTTCATATTAAATGGACCGGTAGCCATCATAAAACGTTTGTCACCGGCACCTTCATCACCATCACGAGCAAAAGTAGAAAGGAAGTCATAACGTTCTACGTCATTTTCCAAGTCATCTGCTATGTTCCAGTTATTAAATGTCTGCAAGCCTAACTGTTCCGCATTTGTATATTTTCTTTTGTCAGTTCTAAGGAAACCTTCTAGCGGGTTTAAACTACTATCCGGTAAAAATTTCCCCTGTACTGCAGGTGACTCCAGGAAGTCATACCCCAAATAACCAAAACCACGACCGGCTTCGCCTCTATCTGCTTGAGACCATTGTACCGCCATGTTTAGAGTAGAGTCTTCTGAATAATATCTTACTCTATCATTCACAGCACCAGCACTTGTATTAGGTTCACGAGCAATATCGACGTCCATTACAGGAGCTAACCAACAATCTCTCAACGTATCTTCGTTAAACGATATCAAGTCATATTTGATGAAGACAAAATCTTTGTAATCACCAAAACCCCAAGAATAAATCATTTGTTCGTACTGAATATAGAAAGGATAACCCTTTTTTTGAGCTGAAGAATATCCACCTTCAAAATATCTTAAATCAGTATCTTTATATGTAGCAAAGATATCTTCACCTGAAATGAAAGCAGGACCTTTTTGGTAAGTGTTTTCACTTCTAAGAGATTCATCTTCTATATAGTAACCAAAATATCTTTTTGTTTTCAAAGTATCATCAGGATCGTCACTGGAGTCCCAGATTGGCCAGCTTGTTCCATCAGTTACATCTCTTGGCTCACCATTACCTAAGAAATCTGTTGAAAAATATGTTCTGTATTTTTCAACTGCAGTTGCATCATTGTCAACTAAAAAAGTTTCACTTCCCGCAACGTCTCTTATTCGTCCCGGAACCATCCATGACTGACCATCACTAGGATTGTAAGTCAACTCACAAAGTTTCAATAGTTCAGGTTCACCTGTTTCAGGGTTGAATATTTTCTCCCCTGTACTTTGATCAACAGCTTGAACTTTTGCACCAATCCAAGCACCACCGGCATAGATATATTGGTTGAGGGAATTTCTAGGCCAGTGCGATCCACCAGTACGGTTCGCTACGTTATAACCAAAAATACCATAGTTTGTAGTGTAAAATTGGATATTACTTACAGTATTCATCTGCAAATCAAATGCCCCTGTTGCTTTTCTTAAAAGCACTTCAGGACTGTCTTCATCAGTTTTAAATTTCTCATGAATGTCAGCATTCATTGTAGTTTGAACTACAAGTAAAAGCAAAGCAATCATGCTTAATAAAACTTTTTTGAATGAAATTATCATTGTATCCTCTATTTTAATTTATTAACATTCTAAATGTAGTGTTCTACAATTAAAACTTAACTTTTACCCCAAGGTAAACTGTTCTTGGAGCTTTATAGTTACCTTTGAAAGAACGCAATTTTTCAACGTAGTTGATGTATGATTCGTATTTTTCTATTTGATTTACTTGACCATTATTATCAATATCAGCTTGTTCGTTATACATTCTATTGCCATAATAGTCATACTGTAAAGAGTTAAATGACTGAGAATTAGCATAATCTGCTTCTTTGTACCAAATAGTAGTACTGTAGTCACCCACGTTTACTTTTGAAAGCTGTCCATCATCATCAGGGTCACCTGTCACAGTATAGAATGAGTATGCTGAAGTTATATCAAGTAAGTTATTTACGTCAAGGAAAAATTCGATTTCAGTGTCACCTGCACCTTCCCAAATATCACTCATTTTGATTGCTTTAGTTAAACGCATATCTAAGTTCCAGTATGAAGGTAAGCGTTCACCGTTTCTATTTGACAGCATATTACCGGTTTGGTCTGTTTTAGTGTAAGGAGCACCTGATCTGTAGCTTGCTGTCAAGTTAATATTTGTGTTTTGCAAAGGTTGGATACCTGCGATAGCAGGGCCTTCGTCATCTCCCCAGTTAAAGTTAACACTAGCACTGACTCTATGTCTGATATCACGACTAGTAGAGTAAGCTGCTAATGGGAACATAGGATTACCTGTGAAAGGATCCGTATTAAGAGATGCATTTGAAGTAGCACTTGAAGAAGTACCTGTAGCCCAGCCTAAGGTATAGTTAAGTTCAAAGTTAAAGTGATCGACCATACGACGTCTCAAACTTAATTCGATACCACGAGAGTTACCATATTCTGTAACTGTATATTGGTAATAAGGAATTGGAACTGCAGGAATATAAACTGTTCCAACTTCATTATAGATGTCATTATAATAAGCAGATAGTTCAATCATCATATCTTCTGTTATAATTGATTCGTAACCTACTTGATATTCATTCTTTCTTTGAGCATCCAAATCAGGATTACCAATAATAGAGCTACCGCGAAGGTTTACTTTGTTGAAACCATCATATAGCAACTGAAGTGATGGGTAAGAGTAATAAACACCGTAGTTTACTTTAAATACTGATTGATCTGTAATTCTATAGTTTACACCAATTTTTGGAGATATTTTCATTTTTGAATCAACGTCACCCAACCCTTCTTCATTTGCAATAGAAACGAAGTTATAAGAGTCATTAGGTAAACGGTATTGAGAATTTGCATCAAAATAATCCATACGAAGACCTGCACTAAGTGTCACATCTTTGTATTTAATACGATCACTTAAATAGAAGTCAAATGATGTTGGTTTAAATGGTTTACTTGTTTTTTGATAAATGTAGTCTTCGTTAGTAGCATAAATATTTCCACCCCATTTATCAGTATAAAGATCATAGCTTGGATCGCCACTGTAAGGACTACCGTTGTAGTGTCTATGCAACTCATATAGTTTCAAGTTAAAACCGGCAGAAAATTCTTGGTCAATATCTGCTTCATTTAATATCCAGCTGAATTTACCATCTAACTGCATATAACTACCTTCCCTAAAGTCAAATCCACCACCAACGGATCCATCAGAATAAAACCTATTTTGTAGACCAAAAGCATTCTGTGTACCTGATGAATAAGGACGACCTTCATAGTAGCCTGTAAGTGGATTTCTTATAGGCATTTCACCTTCCAAATATCCATCTTTAGTAAAGCCGTTTGTTGTATTCATTTGTGTATATTGATCTACAACAAAGTCAGAACCTGCTACCATTAGTTCATTCTGAGGTTGCAAATTATCTTGTGGTTCTAAAATATCAAAACCTGAGATAAAGTTTGGATCATCAAAAGAACCTCTTCTTCCTTGGTAATCACTATTAGAGGAACGAGAAACTCTCACTTCATAAAACATTGTCTCAGACAAAGTATGATTTAACTTAACATAAATGTTAGATAAAACTTGGTTTGCCACATTTATCTTAGCAAAGCCTTGGTTAACTCCATTATAAACACTATCAGTAGACATGCCTTCGCCTGTCAAATAGTAAGAAGAATAGCCGGCTGTTTCAAAGTTGGTCATACCATAAGTACCACCCACTACCATTTTAATACCTGAGGCTAACTCATAAGTAAATTTACCGGAAATATTTTTCATCCATGTTTGGTTATTAGGCACTTGAGACATATTGTTTCCAAGTGGATCATAGATTTCATAGCTTGCGCCACGGTAATCTTCATGAAAGTAATAACCTGATACAAAGAAAGTAACATCATTTAAGCCTGGCAGTGGACCGCCTATACCAAATTCATATTTACCTTCATTTGAACCTTGCAATTTGTGACCTTCTCCGACATTGTTATATTCGAAGTTGTTACCTACTCTTACTAGGTCAAGACCACTAGATTGACGGCCATTAAGGAATGACAAATCTGTTCTATATCTTAAATAACCTTCGTATTTATCGTTTCTACCTGATTTCATAGAAGTATTTACTGCTCCAAAACCAGAATACTCAGCTCCCATACCACCTTTCATTACCTGTGCAGATTCAGTAGCTGCAGCAGAAACCATTGGGTAGTATTTAGAACCACCTAGCCCCATACCGCCTGTAAACTTATTACTCATGTCCATCCCTTCTACAAGGATTTGAGTATCAGCCTGACGGGCACTACGAATACTATAACCGGAACCTGAATTAGTTACACCGGCTTGTTGTGCAACCGCATCTACCATATTTTCAGCCGAGCCTTTAGCAATTGCGTCGCCGGTAACCACACTTTGAGAACCGGTAACATTTACTTTTACCATGTCTCTGTCTGCCGTCACGACTACTACTTCAGTCTGACTTACTTTATCTTTCATTGTGATGTTTAGCGGTGTAGACTGTCCAGTCAAAACTCTGACACCTTTGATAATTTGGTCACCTTTAGCCACGTGTGTAACTTTCACATCGTACTTATTAGCAACAACATTGTTAATGACAAACTTGCCGTTTGGTTTAGTCTTAGCACCTCGTTTAGTCCCAAGCAACTTAATTGTTACCCCGGGAAGAGGCTTACTGTCTTCGTCTACAACAGTTCCTTGTATGGAACCATGTACCTGAGCGAAAGTCGCTATAGGCAACAGTAGCGTAACCAGCATGATTAAAACGAAAAATCTTCGCATTAGTTTAACTCCTTTATACAACCTAGCACAAAATATAAATCTTTCTTTGCAACATTTATTTTCAAAAAGCGTATTTATTATAAAGTATCTATAAGTCTATAAGCTTTAATGAAATACCATATTATCACAGCATGACAAACCACTCCCTACAAAATATGTAGTGGTTTACAATTGCCAAATATAACACATATTTTTTTTTCTACACAAAATCTTTATTGTATTGTTGAAAAAAAACTACCTCAAATTGTATTCAAACCCATAAACTAAGAAGCCAGCTCTACTCCAATTTGTACCTCCAAATGTTTCACCAAAGTTGAGATACATATAACGCATTTCCGTGCCAACAGTTAAAAACAAAAGAATGTATATTATTTCTATAAGAAATTAAAATTTTTATACTTTTTTTAATTAGAATCCAAGAAATTTCCAAATTATGACTAATTCTTACTTGATCTTATTAAAAATATTGATCCTTAACGTAAAGAAGCTGTTTCATTTGAAGAATATTCCTTAGGTTTATAAAAGTATATTCTTTCAAAATTTCTTTGAATTTTTTAATAAATCTTTTCATGTATTTCTTATAGAAGCAATTTATATCTAACTTACTAAGAATAATATACATTATTCAGATATTTGGACAGAAATAGTAATTGGACACTTACTACAGAAGAGTATATTTTAATTCATTAAAAAAATATAGATGACTATTAATATGATGATTTTTTTTTTATTAGATTTTTCAAAGCACTTGCCTGATGTTGTTAAATTTCCTTTATTAATTATTTTTCATACTTAGAATTTTATTAATATAATTTTAGTTTATTTTAATTTTGTCTTTTTGTTTAAGATTTCATATATAATTTTATTAATTTATTCATTTTTTAACTTAACTTTTATATTCTATTCTAATATTTTTAAACTGTATTAACATTATTTTCTTCAAAGATAAAAAAGCAAGACAAAAAAAATACTTCTATATATTTTTTAAAGGTTATTAAGACTTTTATTAGCCTAAGAAAAAAAATCTTTAATAAATTTTTAGTAACTTTAATTATTTAAGAAATAAAATTTTACCACGTTAAAATGGTTTTGTATCCAAAATTTAATTAACTATTTAATTAAACAATAATAATTTCAAAGTACAAATAAAATTTAAAATCATAGTTAAAAAAAAAAAAAAATTATTAATATAAGAATGTAAACAATTCTTAAATTTATTGTAGTCTTAAGCTGCATTATCTATATCACTTCTATACCTGCCAAAGATGAAGAAGTTACAAATAAAGTTAAATTTACTGTAAAAATAGGTGATGAAGTTAAAGGAGATATTATTTTAGGTTTATTTGGAAAAACTGTTCCAAAAACTGCTGGTAATTCTTTTCTCTATTTATAAGGAAAGTAATTAATTCTAAATATTTCATAGAAAATTTTAGAGCTTTATGTACTGGTGAAAATGGTAAATCAGCCAGTGGCTTTGATTTACATTTCAAAGGATCAATCTTCCATAGAATTATTCCAAACTTTATGATCTAAGGTTTATTTATATAAAATAAAAATATTTATCGTTGTTATTTTCTATTTTAATTTTAATTAGGTGGTGATTTTACAAGATTTGATGGAACTGGTGGAGAATCTATTTATGGTGCTAAATTTAAAGATGAAAACTTTAAAATTAAACATGCTAAATATGTTTTATCAATGGCTAATGCTGGACCAAACACTAATGGATCATAATTTTTTATTACCACTTCAGAAACACCATGGCTTGATGGTAAAAACATTTTATTAATTTATAAAAAAAAAAAAAAATGTTTTTTTTATAAAGGTAAACACGTTGTTTTTGGTAGAGTTTTAGAAGGATTTGATATTGTTGATGCTGTTGAAAAAGTTGGGTAAATAAAAAATATAGTTATTTAAGTTAAATTAATATCATTTTTAGAACTTAAAGTGGAAAACCAAAAGTAAAAGTTACCGTTGTTGATACAGCTGAAATTTGATTATGAACTCATATATAATTACTATAAATAAAAGCTATCTTTATATTTTAATTTTTTTATTTTAAACAAAAAATAAAAACAAAGAATTTCTATTTAGAAAATAAATTTTCTAAAAAAAATACTATAAGAATTCATTGACAAACCAATAATAATCTCAAATTTATCTAACAAATTTTTGTACTAAAAATTTTTAGAGATAATAAGATAGAATATTCATAGTAGTAAATAAATTATATATTTGAGTCTACTTAATATATTTTTATTTTTACAAAAAAAATTTTATATTAACTTATATTAACTTAAACTATTTTTAGTAAATTTTTGAAAATACCTATACACATTAGTATTAAAATAATTTTTTAATTTTCTAGACTTTTTTTTTATAAAAAAAGAAAAAAATGTATTGCAAGAAATAAATTGGTAAATATATAATTAAATCCTTTTTAGGAAAGGGATAATATGGAGAAGGTTAAAAAATTTTTTAATTTTTTTTTCAATATAATTTTTAAGCATTTTTTATAAAGTTTATAAAGGTATTGATACATCAACAAGTTAAGAGATAGCAATTAAAATTACTGATAAAAGAAATTTTAAAAGTCCTTTTGAATATAAAATATGAATTTAAGAAGTAGAAATCTTAAAATCAATAAATAAAAATGAAAATGTTGTAGGATTTATTGAATATTTTGAAAAGGATTCTGTATGTTATCTAATTTAAGAATTTTGTAATTATGGTGATTTAGAATGTTAAACTTTCTTTAATGATTCATTAAAAAATATTTTTTTGTATTCTTTTTTTGTTACTCTTTAGCTGAGTTAAAAAAAACAAATGGACTTTAAGAAAATGATGTAATAGAAATTCTATTTTAATTGCTAAACGGTTTTAAAGGCTTACATGAAAAAAATATTATTCATAGAGATTTTAAATTAGCCAATATTTTTATCCATGTTTAACATGCTAAAAAAATTTATAAGATTGGAGATTTTGGGTAAGATTTTTAAATTCTTTATGAGATTCTATTCACTCATACTTTTTTAATAGTTGTGCAAAATAAATTAATATTTCCCAAAATTAAAATTTTGAAAAAGAATAATGTGGAACTCCTTTATATATGTCTCCAGAAATATTAAATAAATAAGAATATACTAATAAAACTGATATTTGATCATTAGGAGTGGTTTTAATTTTCGTTTTTCAAAATAGATAATTACTAGATATATCATTTATTTAGTTATGCTATCAATTATTATATGGAATATATCCATTTTTTGGTAGAAATTTATAAGAGTTAAAACAATCTTAAAAAATAAATTAAAATTCTATCAAATGATAAGGTAGAAATATTTCAGATGCATTGAAAGATGCTATAACAAGGATGCTTATATATGATTAATATGATCGTATAGGTTGGCTTTAGCTAAGTAAACATACAATTTTTTAGAGATATTCTGTTCCATAATATTCAAAAGTTAAAAAAGATGTGGAATCTTATTATTAAAAATAACAAGGAGTATGATATTTTTAGAAATATAGAAAAGTGATCAAAGTAATTGGGATAAATAATTTTTTTTTTTTTCTGTAGTAAAATAATTTTTGAAACTCTTTGTAAAAATAACATAAGTTAATCTTAAGTTCCTATTGATCTTTATATAGTAAATAGAGTTAAATTAAAAAATATGCAAAATTTTATTTTAACTATTAGCAAATAAATTTATTGATCATATTTGATAGAGCTAAAAAAATTTAAATTTCAAAACTTGAAAAAATGTAACTAAATACTTATATTTAAGGAGAATATTTTTTTTTTTTGAATTTTTTTTTTTTTTTTGGCAATGAGAAAATAATTAAGAATTGTCTATTTTTATTTCTAATTCTTTTGTCTAATTGATATAGAATCAATAAAATAATTTCTTTCTATAATTTATCATAGTATTTTTTTTATATAATTTTTCAAAATTATTTTGAATTCAATT